>CAWFJG010000001.1:0-429374 GCA_963816065.1 uncultured Alphaproteobacteria bacterium
ACCGGCGGCGAACACCAGAAAGCGCGCGTACGCGATACGGGGCAGGACGTCTCAGGGAGGCCTTTTGCTAAAGGTATGGCACTCGTTGCAAGACATCTGCGAAGCCTCGTGCACACGGTGGCAAGATGCGCAGGGAACCTTGCCAAGATGCGAGGCATGCGGATTGGGCCGGCCGGAGGCGGTCTGCGCGGCGATCTGAGAATAGTCGCCGTGACAGGTGGTACACAATGCCATATCTGGCGCAGCGGATGACGAGGCCGCGTTGTGGCAGGATTCGCAAATCAGTCCCGCTTTCAAATGCTTGTCGATTAGGAAACCATGACCGCTGCCGTATCCGATGGGCGCCTTGACAATCACCGCGAAGAGGATCGCAGCACCCGCAAATACAGCCGCAAGGCTCATATGCAGCGCCCGTGCGCGCAGGGTCTGCGTAAGCCCATTGCCTTCGGCGAGGTCAAAGCGCTCACTGATGATTCGACCTCGGGGAACTCCGAAGCTCTTTAATGTTTCCCCGACGCTATCCATCATCGCGGGCGGCCCACATACAAAGTAGTGTGCGGTTGCCGGGAGGTTCTCAAGGCAGGATTTGAGAACCATCGGGGTCAGATCACCAACAGCGCCCCGCCAGCAGGGCAGCGGTTTCGAAAGGACAAAATGAACGGTTAGGTCCAAAGTGTCCTTCATGCGGTCTAGCTCGTCCCTATAGAGGATTTGCTCCTGCAGGCGGTTGCCGTAGATCAATGAGACAGGTTGAGGATAATGCTCAGCCGCCAATTGCCGGAGCATGCTAATGATCGGAGCTATACCGACCCCTCCGGCCACGAAAGTGATGGGTCCAGGTTTTCCGCGATCAACGGTGAAGTTGCCGTGAGGACCGGCAAGATAAGCTCTCGCACCTGAACGGAGCTCGCCAATCTTTTCGGTGAAGTCGCCGCTTTCCCTGATCGTAAACGCCAACTGCGGTCGTTGCCCTGGGGCCGACGAGATCGAAAAGGGATGCTCGGAAAGCCCGAACGGAGTATCAGCAACCTTGAGCCAAGCGAACTGGCCTGCAACAAAGTCAACCGCCTTTCCAGCTTCGGGTTCGAGGGTCAGCTCCCAAGTGCGATCGCCGATTTTGCGAGTCGACGCCACCCGATAACCCGACCGCCATTGCATGAGCGGAATGACGACAAAAATATGTGCGACCGACAAGAACGCCAGCGCAACGAGCACAATCCAGAAGCCGCGCAGCAAGGGATGTGCGCTGTAGACGCCTACGCGAAGCAGATGGTGGAGGCCGAGCGCAAGAACCGCTGCGGCGCCTCCGGCGTGAACGGCACGCCAAATCTCGTAGGGAATGGGCAGGCGTCGCCGCCAGACCGCTAGCGACGCCAGCAAGGCAACCAGAAGCCACGCGATGAACCCGGTTAGGATCCCAGCCGATGACGCGAGGGAATGAACCAGGGCCAAAGGCCGCGCATGCGACGCCCAAAGCGCCGGCGCGATGTAAAGGACAGGGTGCAGCAGGACGAAAGCGACCAGCACTCTGCCCATCGCCTGGTGGAATCGCATCGAAAGGTCGATGCCGAGAGATTCCGTTAAGGTGCGAAACCGCCCGGAAAGAACGAACTGGAGCGCCAGCATCGCAAAGCCGACGAGCGCAACTCCTGAAGACAGCCTCAACCAGAATCCGGGTCCTGTTCCCCCTGCTAGCGCCGCTAGGGCCAGCGGCGACAAACAAAGGGCGGCATAGAAAAACGCTAGGAGCGCGTCCGCGGCGATCTCTCTGTCGCGAAGAACACGGCGATCCCTCTCCGATCTGGAGGTTCGGGATTGCCGCGAGATGTCCATCGAGTGCATCCCCGCCATGGGAAGGGTTATCCGCGCCAAAGGGTCAGACGCGGGCGCGCATCGTCACAACGATGGCGAGCGGCTCGTCCGTCCTGCGCAGGCTCCAGCGCGCGCCCGCTTCACATGCACAAGGACCCGACGCTCACGCCTTCTTCGGCAACCCTACGCTTTGCGCTAGGATGATGGTTTGCTCCGAACCGAGCTTTAAGAGTCTTGGCCAAAGCAGGCCTGTCAACCAGCGTCCGAACAACGGTCGCTAGTCCTTCGGATGCTGCGAAGATGTACACGTTTTCCGCGATGACAGCCGCATCCGCCCAGTTCAGATAATCCTTCACGCTAAAGGCGTCGTCCAAGATCGGCTTGGGTATGAAGTCGGGCCGAGTCATTCGACTTGCGTTCGCCACGTAAACCAAATTGACCGCCGCATCCTTGACGAACGGCTGCGTGCCGGTGTCGGCGCGGAAATCCCCGCTCACTACGGGCTTCAGGCTATTGGCCGCTGCGTCATAAACGAAGGCGCCGTTCCGCATGACCGCATATATATCGATCTCCATCCAATCGACGGCGGACGGAGCCGTGCGCATGCCATTGGCGGGACGATTGATCCCGAACGCCGCCCAAAGCAGATTGGACAAGGTCTGGTCGGGCAGATCCTCATCAGAAAAATCGCGATTGCTCGAGCGTAGCGACAACGCCTCCATGACGGGTTTTCCGCCATGGATCTGCGGCGGCAGGAGCTTAATCGGGATCATCGCCTCCGCAGGGGCATCCTTCGCCGCTGCGGACGCTATTGCCATTGAAGGGATAGTCCCTAGCGTAGGCGCTGTCATAGCCAGCCCAAGGCCAGCGAGAAATGGACGCCGTGCAATCGTCATGGCTTCTTCTCCATCTCCGAGTGTTCGCCACCCACCAGCGGGACCCCCAACACCTTACTGAACGCAATCTAAACTAGGGGCGGACAACCCCGATTGAGCGAGATCAAAATTACCAGAACTCTTAAGGGGAAAACTTACGACCCAGGCCCCGCAGCCCTCGTGCGCCCGCCAGCGTCAGCGGGAGACCCCCCGGCTTTGCCGGGGTGGCAGTAGAAGTTTGACAACTACGGCGGTATGCGCGCTGGGCTCGCTTCTCATGCCAACGACCGATCCTTGGAGGCGCGCCCAAATCCTGCGCGGGCCATCCGCAGCGGAGCGCCGTGGCCCCGGTCCCTGTTTGGCTCCGAGGCTAGTGGATCGCATCTGACAAATCCCGGGGCTTTAGGATTGGAGCTGGCAGGAGCGTTGCCCGAAGGCGTCGCTGGGACGCGGCCCCATCGCCAAACTCGATCCCGCCCGAGTGCGGACTTGGAAGCGCCAGAGGGCCATCGGCACCAAGCGCTGTATCGACCGTCGGCGTCCTCCTCGGTGCAGCGGATCTGGCGCGCCCACGGGCTCCAGCCGCATCGTGTCCGTCAGTTCAAGCTGTCGAAGGACCCCAAATTCGTCGACAAGCTGCGCGACATCGTCGGGCTCTACGTCGATCCGCCGGCGCACGCCGTCGTCCTTTCCGTTGACGAAAAGAGCCAAATCCAAGCCCTCGACCGAACGCAGCCCGGCCTGCCGCTGAAAAAGGGCCGCGCTGGAACCATGACCCATGACTACAAGCGACACGGCACGACCACATTGTTCGCCGCGATGAACGTGCTCGACGGAACTGTGATCGGCAGCCATATGCAGCGCCATCGGCATCAGGAGTTCATCCGCTTTCTCAACACCGTCGAGCGTGAGGTTCCGGCCGGCAAAACCGTCCACGCCATCCTCGACAACTATGCCGTCCACAAGCATGCCGCCGTGCGCCGATGGCTGGCGCGCCATCCCCGCTGGACGTTCCACTTCACCCCGACCTCGGCCTCCTGGCTCAACGCCGTCGAAGGCTTCTTCGCCATCCTTACAAAGCGCCGCCTCAAACGCGGAGTCTTCCGATCCGTCGCCGACCTCCAGGCCGCCATCAACCGCTTCCTCGACGATCACAACGCCCAATCGAAGCCCTTCCATTGGACCGCCGATCCCGACAAAATCATCGCCGCAGTCAGACGTGGGCACCAAGTGTTAGATTCTATCCACTAGCACGCGACAAGCGAATGCGCGATCTTCTCCCGGACGACGACCTCCACCGCCGCGGTCTACCATGTCGGCACACGTGCAACGAACGGGCGAAAGCCGACCGCCCACACCGCCATAAAGAAGGAGGGCCGCACAATGGCGGCCCTCCCCTCCCTTCCCCCGGGAGACCAGCGTACCCCTGGCAACGCGGAATGACGGTTAGGCGAGCGCGCTCGCCAGGCGATTGCGGCGGCCTCGTGCGGCGCCGGCGTACACGAGTCCGGCGAAGCCGAGGCCGAACAGGGCCCATGTCGAGGGTTCAGGCACCGCACCGACCTGGACTTTTTCAATGCCCCAGCCCTCGTCTCCAAGGCCCTGGAAGCCGGCATGGTTGGGCGCCGGAAGGCTCGCATAGGCGAAGACAAGCGTGTTGCGGCCCGACTGGAGTGGAAGGAGGAGATTGTCGAACGTGACGGCCTCCTGGCCGCCGTTCCAGCCGGTCCCGGTCCCGTTGGCTGTAGGGTTGGTCGCGCTCGCGTGATAAGGATTGGAGATCGCCACGGTCTGCGCGGTCGAGGCCCCGCCGCCGAGATTGAAGGTCGCCGTGTAGATCGGGTTTCCGTTCAGCGTCAGGCTGAAATTGTCCTGGTAGAAGTTGTCGCCGTCGAGGCTGAGATAGCCGTCCACGGTGAAGGACAGGGTCGTCAGCTTGGCGGCCGGCGACTGGAAATCAACGTTAAACGAGGTGTCGGTCGGCAACGCTCCGGTCGGGCCCGAATAAACCGTTCCGGCGTGGGCCGAAGCGGCGACGAGGAGGATCGGCGCGACAACCGCGGCAATGGCGAAGCGTTTCATGGTGGAGCAAACCCCGTCAGAATTGACTATCCGGCCAGGGCCGGAATTGAATTGGTGTCGGTTATTGAAATATAAAAATCGGCGAGTGCAGTCAATTTGAACCCGTCATTAACCTTTCTTGAAAAGCACCGTTGTTTACTTTTCTTCGTTACTTTCCTTCGAGCCGCTGGATCATTCGCCAGATGGCGTCGACCTGAACTCCTTTTTTCGTCAGGTACTGGGAGTTGCCGCTGTAGCCCCACCAGTTCCAACACCCTTCAGGATTGAGTGCGCTCGCGCCGGTCAGCCAGAGGCTCGGGGGGATTTCCGACAGGTTCGTTGCATGCGCCTGCGGATAAAGGATCACGATCCGGTTGGCGTCCGCCCACTCGTTGAGGCCGATCCGCGTGTAGAACTTGTCGCCGAGCGTTTCAGCCGACTGCAAGCAACCGTGTAAAGCAACCTGCAGTCGGCAGGGTTCGGCTGCGCCGGCCTCGCAGCCGGTCGGAACATAGAGATACCCCGTGTTCGACAGGCCGTTCGCTGTCGCGGCTTTGTCGGCGACGAACTCGGTCTGGTCGAAGGCGACGACTCGGCCGCTCGCCGTCGCCGCGGGCGGCGTGAGGGCGGGTCCATAGATCGCCTTCAGCTCGGCGCCGGACTGGTCGTACCCGCAATCGTCGATGTAGGGGAAGGCGTTGGCGGAGCAAGCCCCGCCGTAGTTGGTCGTCACCCACGAATGGCCGGCGCTGGCGGCTGGGCCGCTATGGTTCTCGAACACGATGTTGGCCGCCGGAACGCCGAGCGCGAGGTACAGCGACCCCGCCGTCTCGATCGTCGCGGAATTGACGACGGAATTGGAGGCGCCGGTGAAGAGGTAGAGCTTTGCGCGGTGGACGTTCGACGGCGGATCGATCCAGCCCTTGGCGGCGAGTTTCTCGACCGTCCTCTTATAGGCCTTGGCGTCGTCGAGCAGGAATGGGACATTCATGCAGGCCCCGAGCGCCTGTGCGGCGAACGAGAGGACGCCGTCGGACGAAATGTCCTCGACCGCACAGCCGTAGAGCCCGCCCGCGATCATCGCCGCCCCCATCACGTCGGCGGAATGGGCGATGTGGATCTGGTTCGCCATGAAGGCGCCGGACGAAATGCCGGCGACCGAGACCTGCGCGGGATCGATCGGCAGGGCGCCGAGCCGCTCCGCCGCGCCCGCGTCCGCGGCATAGGCGAGCGCCAGAAGGGCGGCGGCGAAGCGGGCGTGTCGTCGTGCGGGCATGCGCCCCTTTCCAAGCGGGCCGCGGGTCGCGGCTTTCGCGCCCGAGCTTACGCCGCCCATGCTGGGTTGCAATCGAGCGATCGGCCAAATCGCCTCGATCTCGGTCCGCGGCCGGCGATCCGGTTTCGTGGCCGCCGACTACTCATCAAATTCGCGCCGTCCCGGCGCCAGCGCGACGGCCTTGACCTGAGCGTATACGTCAGACCCCACGGCGAGCTCGAGTTGGTCCCAGGATCGGCGCGTCAATCGCGAAAGGAGGCGTGCGCCGGCGCCGTTCGCGCCAAGGGCCACGACGGCGACAATCGTATTGACGTCTACGAGCTTGACCGCCACCACGCGCCCAGGCTGGATATTGAGGATCGAACTGGGGCCAGGCGGCTCGCTCGCAAGGCTGACGTCGCCTGCAACAATATGGATGCGCCGATGCTCGCCCGCCGGGGCCCGCAGCGCGGGTGCGGTGAAGCGGGCGCCGCGAACGGCCAGCGTAAGCAGACCATAGGCGACGTCATAGGCCTCAACAGTCGCCTCGAGCGTGACGGCGGCGTCGCGCGCCGTTGCCAGCGGCAGCGACGGGTCGCTCTGCAGGTCGGCGAGCGGCCCCCTGGCGAGCACGCGACCCTTCTCCATCAGCACGACCTGGTCGGCGAGCCGCTCGACCTCGGCGATGTCATGCGTGATGTAGACGATCGGCAGCGACAGGCGATCGCGCAGCCGTTCCAGAAAGGGAAGAATTTCGCTCTTGGTGACGCGGTCGAGCGCGGACAGCGGCTCGTCCATGAGCAGGAGCTTGGGCTGCGACAGCAGCGCCCGACCGATCGCCACCCTCTGGCGCTCGCCGCCCGAAAGATTTCGCGGCGAACGGTCAAGCAACGGCGTCACGCCGAGGAGTTCCGTAACCTCGTCGAAAGCGACGCCTCCCTTCCGCGAGCCCGCTTTGCCGCGGGGCGCGCCGAATAGCAGATTTTTCCGCACGGACAGATGCGGAAACAGGCTCGCTTCCTGGAAAACGTAGCCGAGCGGTCGCTTGTGTGTCGGAAGGAACGTTCCGTCGCGATTTTGCCAGACGTCGCCGCCGATCTCGCAAACGCCGTCGGCGAGGCGGTTGAGCCCCGCGATACAGCGAAGCACGGTCGTCTTGCCGCAGCCCGACGGGCCGAAAAGCGCGGTCACTCCCTTCGCCGGCGCGGCGAAGCCAGCGTCGAGCGTGAACTTGCCGAGTGCGCCGCGGAATTCCGCCCGGATCGTGTCGGCGGTCATGCCGGGGCCCTGGCTCATCCACGGATCCGGGCGAAGCGCTTTTCGACCAGGATCATCGACAGGATCACAAGGAAGGCAAACACGACCAGGCCGCCGGACAGGATATTGGCCTCGCGCCACTGCATTGTTTCGGCGTAATCGAAGATTGCAGTCGATATGACCTTGGTGCGGCCCGGAACAGCCCCGCCGATCATCAGCACCACGCCAAACTCGCCGACCGTGTGAGCGAAGCCCATGACGGCGCCAGTGAGCAGGCCGGGGCTCGCAAGCGGCAACGCGATCGTCCAGAAGGCGGCGGTGGGCGAAGCTCGCAGCGTGGCCGCCACCTCCATCGGGCGGTCGCCGATTGCGGCGAAGGCGTTGCGGATCGGCTGCACGACAAATGGCATTCCAGCGATAATCGAGCCGATCACCAGGCCCCAGAAGGTGAAGGCGAGCGTCCGGGCGCCCCAAAGACCTGCAAGGACTCCCCCAGGACCGGACGGGCCAAGTGCGACCAGAAGGTAGAAGCCGAGGACCGTCGGGGGCAAGACCATCGGCAGCGAGACGACCGCCGCTATGATCTCTTTCCACGCCGCCTTCGAACGCGCCAGCCACCAGGCGAGCGGGGTCGCGACAACAAGCAGCGCGAGCGTCGTAATCGTCGCCAATTCAAGGGTTAGCTTGACCGGGTCCCAGAGGTGGGCGAACGCGTCCATGCTCGCCTAGTCGAGCGCGTAGCCGAATTTTTCGATGATCGCGCGCGCCTCGGGTCCTCTCAGAAACGTCAGGAACGCCTTCGACGCCTCGTCGTTCTCGCCCTTCTTCAGGAGCACCGCGTCCTGACGAATAGGCGAATAGAGCGCCTGCGGCACCACCCAGCGCGTCCCGTCGGTTACGCTCTTGGTCTGCGACAGGGCGACGAAGCCGAGTTCCGCGTTCTTCGTGTCGACGAACTGAAAGGCCTGCGCGATGCTGGCGCCCTGGACGATCCTTGGCTGTATCGAGGCATAGACGCCAAGCGCCTTCATCGTCTCGATCGCCGCCGCTCCGTAGGGGGCGGAGGCTGGGTTCGCGATCGATAGTCTTGTGAACTGGCCAGCTTTCAGGGCCGCCTCGCCACTGCTCACGTCAATGACCTTGCTCCAGAGCACAAGCTTGCCGATCGCATAGGTGAAGACGCTTCCCGGCACACCGAAGCCTTGCTCGACCGCGGCCTTGGGCCGCTCTGCGTCGGCCGAAAGGAGCACCTGATAAGGCGCGTCGCGGGTGATCTGGGTAAGGAAGCCGCCCGACGCGCCGAAGCTCAGCACCGCCTCGTCTCCCGTCTTCTCTTTGAAAAGCGCGGCGATCTCTTTCGCCGGCTCAGTGAAATTTGCGGCGACCGCGACATTGGTTTGCGCCGCCTCGACGGGGACTGCTAGGCCGCCCGAGCACGAGCCACACTGCCGCGGTGTGTGTTTTCAGTTTCATGTCGCCCGCTTCCTGGCCTCGACGTTCGTCCGCTATCACCGAATACATCGGGTTCCAAGAGATTTGCAGCAGATCGAACTGTCCATCGCCAACGAAGCCGTCGAGCTGCTCAAGCTCGCCACCGGCCAGAAGGCTCATGCGGTGATCAAGGCGTCCGACGTGATGGTCGGCATCGAACACCCGTGAGGGACACTCCCCCCGGAGCCGACCCGAAGGGGGGCGCGGATCACGGCCGCTCGCCGTCTGGTGACGCGGATAGATCCTCGGGCGCCCGGTCCTCGTCCATTTCGACAGGAATACCGGGGTTGGACGCCGCGATTTGTCAGCCGGCCACTGACTCCGTGTAGGCGAGGTCGGGCTCTGACGAGAGAAGCGCTTGGATGGGTCCCGCCACGATCAACAATTGCCGCTAGGCGAAAATAGGTAAGGCGATTTTCAAATGTGGCAAAAATGCTACAGCAATTCGGCACTCGTTATGCTTAGAGGGATATATCGTGTCGGGCCGCGTTTCCGACCAAGAATTTCATGGCGGGCTGACCAATGAATCCGGCGACGTGTCTCCTATTGACTTGTACAGCGATGGTTGCGGTTACGGCATCGGCGCGCGCCGCCGATCTTCCATCCGCCCAGCCGGTTCCGGCGGGTTCACCCGTTGTCGCGGCCTGCTCGACGGTGCAGGATTACGTCGTCAACGATTGCCCCCTGACCTGGCGCGGCATAACCTTGTACGGCGCTATCGACGTCGGCGTGGGTTGGGTTAGCCATGGCATGCCGGTAAACGGCTACAACTATGAAGGCGAATCGCTCGTCAACCGGAACGGCAACCACTCTCAATTCCTCGTCGCGCCGAACAACCTGTCGCAGACGGGTCTGGGTCTCAAGGGGAATGAACCGATTTTGCCCGGTTTGTCCGTTGTATTCAACGCCTCGACCGGCATCAATCCGACCGGCGATATCGCCAACCTCGCAGCCACCAACATCATCAACAACGGCCTTCCGAGGAGCCAATATTCTTTCGCCGGCGATGGCGCGCGTGCAGGTCAGATCTTCAACGACGAACTCTTTGGTGGACTATCGTCGGTGAATTTCGGCACGCTGACCTTCGGTCGCCAGCGCTCCCTCGGCACCGATACAATGCTGGCTTACGATCCGGCCGTCGGCGCCTATTCCTTTTCGTTCATTGGCTATAATGGCCTGATGGCGGGAGGCGGCGACACCCAGGACACCCGTTGGGACTACTCCCTGAAATATCGTATCGCTTACGGCCCGGTCCATCTCGGCGCGATGTACAAATTCGCCAGCGGCGAGGGCGGCTGCTTCTCCGACTCCGTCCACTGGACGGCCTTCAGCTGTAGGCCGCAAGACCCGCACAATACCGCCTATGGATTGGATTTGGGAGGAGTTTACAACAACTTCGCGGGTGACGTCGTCATCCAGAACGTCAACCAAGCCATCAGCGTCCTCAACCCTTTGTTGGGGCCTGAGAGTTCCGACGCAGCCCTATCAGTCGACCACCAACAGCATCAATACACTCCCCATCACCGGCCCCAATCTGATCGGAATGGGCAACACCGAATATGGCATCGTGACCGACAACACCGCCATTATGGTCGCCGGGAGATATACCTGGAAACAATTCAAGTTCTACGGCGGCTACGAACACATCCTGTATCATAATCCATCGAACCCGTTGGGTGTCGGCGCCACGGCCCAGGGCGGTTACAAATTGAGCGGCGTCGAAAATGACAACCTCGACTCTGCCAAGATCGTGCAGGTTTTCTGGACAGGACTACGGTATTCTCTCAACGAGAAAACGGACATCGTTCTCTCCTACTATCATGAGCTACAGAATAACTTCCGCGTTCCCTCGACTTGCTCGTACGCCGCTGGGTACCGTAGCGCCTGCTCGGGCACGCTCGACGAGGTTTCGGGCTTCGTCGACTATCACATCTTTAAAAAATTCGACGTTTATGCCGGCATTGCGTATTCCGTCGTCACCGGCGGACTCGCCATCGCCATTCCTCACGGCCCCGGCGTCCCCTACTACTATAACAACAACATTGCTCCGACGGCCGGCGCCCGTTACACCTTTTGATCTTTTCCACGGGTGGAGCGGCTGCGCGTAAAGGAAGCGGCAGGGCATGGCTCCCGATAGGGCGTCCGCCAACCAGTCCGGCCCGGTCAGCGCATCGGCGAACGCCCCGAAGGCGAGGTCGGTACGGCCGCCGCCTCGCCGGATACGGCCCTGCTTCCAGTGCCGTCGACGGCGCCCAGAATCTTGCGCAGGATGCCCGGGGCGATCGCCGACAGCGGGTTGACCGTCAGCTTCGGGTTGCTCAACGGCCCCTGGGCCCGGTACGAGATGGCGAACAGACCCTCGTTCTTCCCGCCGCCGAGCAGGACGCCGACCAGCGGAATCTTGCCGAGGAGGTTATTGACCACATAGGCCGGAATGAACGTGCCGGAAACGTCGATCGCGTTGTGGGCGAAATCCACGGTTCCCTCGGTCGTTAGGCCCATGTTCAGATTGTAGATCACGGCGTCCTTGATATCGAGCGCCCCGGGCGAGTGGACGAATGCGATCTTGGCCTTCTCGAACTGCGCCAGTTGCGCGTCGACGGGGCGACCTGGCGCCGGCGCCGGGGCGGCTGCGACAAGCTGCCGGAACGCCGGTTCGTCGCGCAGGGCGAAATTGATGACGGTCGCTTCGCCAGAGCTTGTCTCACCTCCGGTGTGCAAGGTGAGATCGAGATTACCCCCCTCCAGGCGCGTATAGAGATCAGTGAATTTGGCCAGCGCCCCGGCGTCGCTCGCCGTCAGGCGCAGGAGTCCGTCGGAGCCGCGGGCCGCCGCCAGGGTTCCCTGTCCGAGGCGCCCCTTAAGGTAAGCCAACCGGTCGTCGCCGTCCCGCCGCGACAGGTTGAGTTCGAGACCGCTGATCGACTGCCTGTTGGCGCCGTTTACCGAGCCGATCTTCATGTCAAGGTCGAAGTCCTTGCCGGGCGCCCGCGACGCCGCGCGCTCCTCGGTGGCCGCCTTGATCACAGGCCGCGCGTCAAGCGTCGATCCGTGAACGGTCGCCTTGACGTCGGTCGCCGTGTTGACCACCTCGGCCTGGACGCTGTCGCCCGGCGAGAGTCGCGCCTGCGTGATCCGGGCGGATTGGATCGCCCCGTCCCCCGCGACCTCCGCCGAGCCGCGCACAGAGACGGTGCCGAAGTCGATGGCGAGATTGCTGACCGACGCGCCCTCGGGCGACGGCTTGATTTGAAAGGTCGCCTTGCCCGGCTTGCCGGCGGGTTTCATGACGCCGGGGATCGGGTTGTCGACGCCCGCCGGCGTCAAATCGATCTCGACCTCGGCGTCGGCGCGCGAGAGCGGCGCCTTGAGCTTGATCGGCAGCGGCCCGGTCAGCCAGCCAAGATTGAGCCCGCGCTTGACGCGCGTGGCTTCAGCGAGTGTCGCGGTCAGCGTAGCCGAGCCGTCTTCGCCCGGCGCGCGGAGGGCGTCGATATGGGCGGCCGAGCCGAACATCTCCCCGTCCCCGTTCATCTCCAGGGTGTCGCGGTCCGCCACGAACGTCATGCTGCCCTGCTCGAGCTTCTCCGGACCGACGAATTTTTCGAGTGTCAGGTTCGACAACGAGCCCGAGGCGTGGAACTGGGAGTCCTCGGGCTTGGCGGTTTTGCCGAGCTTGAGATCGAGAGCGAGTTCACCCTCGGCCTGGCCCTTGACGGTGGCGGGATCAATCTGGACGCCGGCCTCCTTGCGCAAAGGCTCACGGTTGAGGAGGTCCGCGAGCGAGTCCGCGGTTCCGGTCAGGTGCGCCTTGGCATGGGCGTCGACGATCGGACGCGGCGACGTGTCGGGGATCTCGAACACGAGATTGTCGGCGAAGATCCGCCGGGTGGGCGACAAATCCATGATGGCGTGGTCGGCCGCGACCCTGAAAACATGGCCAGTGAAGGATCCGGTTCCGGAGGACGAGATCATCGGAGGCAAGCCCGGCAGGAGGTCGACGCCGACGCCATGGGTCGAGAATGTCCCCTGCACGCTGTCGGGCGCGACGGCGCGCTTGTGGTCCATCGCGTCGAGATCGTCGGCCGACCAATTTGCGACCATCACGCCCTCGAGCTTGCCGCCGCGCATGTTGTGCGAGGCCCAGTCGCGTACATCCGGATTGATGAACTGCGGCCACAGCCGAACGGCGTCCTGCGTCACGCTCGGCCTCAGCTCGAGCCGCAATTTAAGCGATTCGCGCTGACCTTCCGGATCGACCTCGGCGGCGAGCATGCCGTCGAACGTCGGACCGTTGGCGGAAAGATTGTCGATGAAAAAGCGCGCCTCGCGCGGCAGGAATCTCATCTCGGCGACGATCGAATCCAGCTTGACCGGACTTTCGCCCTGCCGCTCCGGCCCGAAGCGCGCGTCCTTCGCTTCGAGCCTCGTGGTCCAGGCCCCGGACGCGTCGGCAGGCGGGGCGACCCAGCCGGAAGCGCTCAAGGACGTCTCTCCGGCGAGAACGGTCAGTCTGTCGAGGTTCAGCCTCTTTTGCGCGTCGTCCCACGCCATGCCGCCGGACGCCTCGTCGATCAGGAACGGCTGGGCGTCCGGATTGTTGATCCGAACCGTCCCGGCGCCCAACGCGAAGCGGCCGGACAGCGACTGGATCGCGCCGTCCGGCGCGAGCTGCGAGTCGAGCCTGAAGGCGATCGGTCCTTCCGCGAACAGAGGCGGCGGCTTTTTGGCGAAGGTCTCGAGGTCGGCGAGGCTGATGTCGCGAGCTTCGAGCGCGAGCGTGGTCTGGCCGCCGACCCCGGCGCGCGCCATGATCGTCCACCGGCCTGCCGGCCCGGTGGCGGCGATTCGGGCTTGCCCTTCATCACCGGCGCGATTGAAGTCGAGGTTGAAGTCCCGATAGACCACCGAGCGCCCCAGCGGTTCGTTGTCGATCTCGAAGCGCGCGTTGGCGAGGGTCAGCCGGTCCAGCGCGTGACTCGCCCCGGCCATCGCATCCGCGCCGGCCCGGATCAGGGCGGCGACGTTCAGGCTCTCGAGGCCCGAAATCCTTGCTCGGCAAGGCGATCGGGGCGGCCGAATCGCTTCCCGCGGCGGCAATCGACAGCGATCCGTCGGACGCCACCCGGAGCCGCAGACCGAGCTCGTCGAGTTCGACCCGGCGCACCTCGACGTCGCCGATCAAGGCGGAGAACGGAGCGAGGCCGATCTTGCCGCGTGGGGCCGAAAGCATCACGCGACCCTCGCGGTCCAGAAGCCTCAGGTTGCGGAAGCCCAGTCCGACGCCCCAGGAATCGTGCATGACGTAGGTCGGACCGAGCTCGACCGCATAGGCGCCCCCGAGCCGTTCCTGCAGACCCGAGGCGACCCGGTCGTGCAGCCAGGCGAGATAGATCGGGCCGCTGGACAGCCGGAACGCCAGGAGCGCGACGGCCGCGAGCGCGACAAGCCCCATGGCCTCGCCCACGTGGATGCAGACGTGGCGAACGCGACGCGCGCGGCCGGCGCCGCGATTGCGGGCGGGTAGGCGCGCGCCCTCTGTGGCGTCTACCATGCGCTGCATGGCGGCCTTCGCGCGCGCGCGGTTTCCGACCCCGAACCAACTCACCAAACGACGACGACCTCTCCTGCCGGCGCGGCCGGCCATTAGCTATCGACCCAGAGTCGACGGCGACCAATCGGCCGTCCCCAGGCAGGCGCCGACGCACGCTTGAAACGCGCCGGCCCGCGGGTCAACCTGATGGGCGCAACGGACGCGCCGTTGGCATTGAATCGACAATGAGACAAATCGAGGGCGACATGGCAAAAGAACTCGAAGAGGGCGATCCCGCCCCGGACTTCACGCTGCCAACCGACGGCGGCGGGGAGGCGCGGCTCGCGGACTTCCGGGGCAGGCCCCTCGTCCTTTACTTCTACCCCAAGGACGACACCTCCGGCTGCACTGCCGAGGCCATCGCGTTCAGCGGGCTCAAGCCCGAATTCGAGGCGGCCGGCGCCACCGTCATCGGCGTCTCGCCCGACAGCGCCGAAAGCCACGACAAGTTCAAAATCAAGCACAAGCTCGCTGTCGCGCTCGGCGCCGACCCCGGTCGCACGGTTATCGACGCCTACGGCGTCTGGAAGGAAAAGAGCATGTACGGGCGCAAGTATTTCGGCGTCGAGCGCACGACCTTCCTGATCGGCCCGGACGGCCGAATTGCCAAGATCTGGCGCAAGGTCAAGGTGCCGAAGCATGCCGAGACGGTGTTGGCGGCGGTGAAGGCGCTGTAGCCGGCTCGAGCCGGCCGGAATGGAGCACGTGTCGGCTCCGCCGCGTACCTTTGGGCGATCTTAACCCTAATGATCGCCTATGGCGTCAAGGTCGCCTGATTTCGCTTCAGGCGACGGAGCGCCGATTGATGACGTTGCCGGGTGGCGGTCGCGGGCTCGGCTTGCCGACCACGCATTACTTCGTATCGGTTTCGCGCGGCGACGCCATTCGCACCGCCACGCTGACGCCCGTCACGTTCTGGGCGGCTGTCGCCCTTCTGCCCGCTTCGCTTGGCTTCGGCCTCGCCGGCGTGTTTGAACTTGCGTCCGTTGACCGTTTCCCGGGCGTCGCCGTCTCGTCTCTCGCCGAGATCGGTCCCAGCCCACGGACAGAGGAGACCGACGCGCGAGTGGCCGCGGACGCTGACGCGCTTGAAGCGCGCCTGAGGGGCGTTATTGACCGCGAGATCCGCCTGGAAAAGCGAGCCGCCGTTGTTGGCGCGCTCGCGCAGGAAGCGGCGCGCGGCGCGCCGAAGCGATCGGCCGTCCGGTCCGCGCCCGACGCGGTCGGGGCCATTGAGACCCTTGCGCCGAAGATCGTCCGCTCGAAGGGCCCGATGGACGCGCTGGAAGACGGCGCGGCGCGCGCATACGCCCCCTCTGCGCCCGCGCCTCCGTCCGGGCCCGCTGAGCCCCGTCCACCCGGCAATACGCTCGGGCGCCGGGAGCCCGCCTCGGCCCCGCCATTCGGGACCCTGGCGACGAACCCCAATCTCGATCCGTCCACCCGCCTCGCCTTCGTCGATCGCTCCCTTGACCGGATCGAGAGCGGCCAGCTGACGGCGCTGGCCGCCGTCGACCACATCGCGACCGAAGGCGCGAACCGCGATCGGGCGATCCTCGCCGACGCCGGGCTCGACGCCGCAAAGCTCGCGGCGCGCCATCAGACGCCCAATGCCGGCGGCCCGTTCGTCCCGGTCGACGTCAGCCCCGCCGCGTCCGGCTTCGATCGCGCCCTCGCCCGAGCCGCCCACGATGTTGCGTTCGCCGCAAAGCTCCGGGCGCTGATGGCCTATGTGCCGCTCGGCCAACCGCTCGAGGGCGAGACGCGCGTCGCCTCTCCGTTCGGCTACCGGATCGATCCCTTCATCGGCAGGCCTGCCCTTCATATGGGCGTCGATCTCGTCCAACCCTACGGCGCCGAGATCCGAGCGACCGGCGCTGGGCGGATCGTGCAGACGGGGCTCATCCCCGGCTATGGCCTGATGGTCGAGATCGACCACGGCGACGGTTTGTCGAGCCGATACGCTCATCTGTCGAAGATTCTAGGTCGGCGAAGGCGATGCGGTCGAGCCGGGCGCGGTCGTCGGAAAGCTCGGCTCGACCGGCCGCGCCACGGGCCCTCATCTCCACTATGAGGTGAGGATCGACGGAGAACCGGTTGACCCGGAACGCTTTCTTCAGGCCGGCAAGCGGATGGCGGCAGCGCCTTAGCGCGGTTTGCTCCGGGCTGTCATCGGCGGCCCAGCACCCGTCGGGCGCCCGAAAGCCCTATGACGCGGCGCGAGACGGGCCGCGCCGGCCAGGTCATCGACCCGACCCACCTGTGGGCTACCTCCGGCGCGAGATAATTTGGATTTCCTCAGGTCTCCGCAGGCCTGCATCGGGGCCCCGCGATTCCCGGGTTTTGCCCGGTTGGATTGGTTTGGAATTCCTTGGATTCTCTCGCCAGAAATTAGCATTTTCAATGGGTTACAAGCGACCCGGGGCCAATTTAATTTTTGGGAGGCCCTTTCCTTCGGAAGGCGGCGCAAAGGCCGGCCGTTGTCGATTCGCAGGTCGGCCACGCCAAGCTGCTCGTCGGGCGGAAGTGGCCAGGCAAGTCGAGGACCATGACAGTCGGCATCGCAAGGGTCCGATCGGGCATTGCGGCCAAACTAACGCAGTCTTCTCTTTTTTGCAAGGAAATATCGATTTGGCTCGCTTTTCAGAAAATTTCGGCGCCCGCAGTCGCTGCGGACCCGGTCCCTAACGCCATAGCCGCGCTCCCCAGGTCGCCGGCCTTTTGATCAGCCCGGATGTGCAGCGACGAGCCGCGCCGCAACGCAGCGCAATGCTCCGGCGGGCTCGAGGTTTCCCGCGGCGGCCCGCGGGGATACACACTGTCCGCATGGACGTCCTGCTATTCCGCGCCCTCGGCCTCCTCGGACTCGCCATTCTCGTCGCGCTCGCCGCGCGGCGGCTGAGGTTGCCCTATACCGTCGGCCTCGTCCTTGCGGGCGCGTCGCTCGCCTTTTTTCGCGTCGACGCCGGCCTCACGCTGACACACGACCTCATCTTCGACGTGGTCCTGCCGCCGCTGCTGTTCGAAGCGGCGCTGAACATCCGCTGGCTCGATCTCAGGCGCGACCTCGTCCCGGTTCTTGGCCTCGCATCGGTCGGGGTGCTGCTCTGCGCCTCGGTCGTGGCCGCGGCGCTGATCTATGTCCTCGGCTGGCGGGTCGAGCCGGCGCTGGCGTTCGGGGCGCTGATCGCCGCCACCGACCCGATCGCGGTGATCGCGCTTTTGCGCGAGACCGGCGTCACCGGGCGGTTGAGGCTCATCATCGAAGCCGAAAGCCTCGTCAACGACGGCGTGGCGGCTGTCCTCTTCACCCTGGTCCTCGCCTGGGCCGCCCACTTTCCGGCACGCGCGGGCAGCCCCTTGGCGTTGTCGAGGCGCTGATCAAGATCGCCGGAGGCGGCGTCGCGGTCGGGCTCGTCAGCGGCCTCGCGGCCGTGGCGGTCGCGGGCACGTCGGACGACTACCTGGTCGAAACGGCCGTAACCGCGGTCGCCGCCTTCGGTTCGCTCCTGGTCGCCGAGCGGATCGGCGCCTCCGGGGTTCTTGCGACCGTGACGGCCGGGATCGTCATGGGCAATCTCGGCGTGCTGACGGGTCGAAGACGGGATTCGGCCTGGCGCTGACCGCCCACGGGCGAACGTTCGTGCTCCAGTTCTGGGAGTTCGCCGCGTTCCTCGCCAATTCTCTGGTGTTCCTCTTGATTGGATCAGCGATGGCGACGATCGACTTTTCGCGCGAAGGCTGGCGCGCCCTCGGCCTCGCCGTGGTCTTCGCCCTCGCCGGCCGGGCGGTTGCCGTCTACCCCGTGGGCCTCGCGCTCGCCCCCACACGCTGGGCCATCCCGCTCAATGAGCAGCACCTCTTGTGGTGGGGGGGCTTGCGCGGCGCGCTGGCGCTGGCGCTGGCGCTCGCCCTCCCCACGACCTCCCTCAGCGCGCCGATATCCTGATCGTCGCCTTCGCGGTGGTGGCGTTCTCGGTGCTCGTCCAGGGCCTGACGGCGCCGTTTGCGCTGCAAGTGGCTCGGCCTCGCGCCGGCGAAGGCCGACGGCGCGGCAGCGCGGGTCTCGGCGAATCGCCGAGCGCGCGCCAGGCGCGGCTGCAGAACGCTCAGGTCGCGTCGCCCTGGAGCACGCCGGCCTTCGCGACCTTGGCGGCGCGCAGCCGCGCGACCTCCGGCATGTCGCGGCCGAGCAGCGGCCGCAGGTAGTCGAGGAAGGCCGGGGTCACGTCGTTGGCCTCTGCGTTGATGAAGTGGTCCTCCATCACCCGCGTCTTGCCCGCGACCGTCTCGAGCGGGATCAGGGGATAATCGACCGCGTAGTCGCCGACGCGGTGGATCGCGACCGAGCCGTGTCTGCGCCGCCCGACGGCGTATTGCACCGCCTTCTCGCCGACCTCGCGCGCCTCGCGCTGATCGACGTCGCAGACGCAGCCGACGAACGAGCGCTGCAGGTAGCCGAAGGTGTCGCCGCGCACGCGCTTGATGCCGAGCTTGTTCTTGACCTCCTCGCACAGGAGATCGGCGAGCGCGCCGGTGCCGGAAAGCTGCACGTTGCCGTGCGCGTCCTTCTCCGCCTTGCCGGCGAGCTTGGCGATGATCGGCTCGCCCTTCTCGTCGTGGATGCCTTCGGACGCCGCGATGATGCAGCGGCCGTGCTGCTCGAAGTCGCCTTCACGTCGGCGAGGAACTTGTCGACGACGAAGGTGCGCTCCGGCAGGTAGATCAGATGCGGGCCGTCGTCGGGATACTTGCGCGCCAGCGCCGAGGCCGCGGTGAGGAAGCCCGCGTGGCGGCCCATGACCACCGCGCAATAGACGCCGGTCAGCGCCGTGATTGTCGAGATTGGCGCCCATGAAGGCCTGCGCGACGAAGCGCGCCGCCGACGGGATAGCCCGGCGTGTGGTCGAAGCCGACGAGATCGTTGTCGATCGTCTTCGGGATATGGATGGCGCGCAGCGCATGGCCGGCCTTCTCCGCCTCCTCGGCGACGATGCGCACGGTGTCGGAGGAATCGTTGCCGCCGATGTAGAAGAACGTGTCGATCTCGTGCGCCTGCAGGACCTTGAAGATCTCCTGGCAATATTTCAGGTCCGGCTTGTCGCGGGTCGAGCCGAGCGCCGCGGCGGGCGTCGCGGCGACCGCCTCGAGATTGGCGACGGTCTCCTGGCCGAGATCGACGAGGTCGTCGTTGACGATGCCGCGCACGCCGTGCAGCGCGCCGTAGACGTGAGAAATGCTGGAAAACCGGCGCGCCTCCAGCGCGACGCCGACCAGCGACTGGTTGATGACCGCGGTGGGCCCGCCGCCCTGCGCGACGAGAATCTTGTGCGACATTGCTGGTCCCTCCGACTGAACGGGCTTGCGTCCGGCAGGTCCGGCGCGTCACGAGGCTTTAGGAGCCGGCGGCGACACGCGCAAGACGCGGCGCCCGGCGCCCGGCCACGATGGGGCGAAAAAGCCGGGCGACACAGTGACGCGGGAGGCGCCGGCGCCGGCGGCGGCGCCGATCCAAATCCAGGCGCCCAATCAAGCTTTTCAACGCTTTGCGGCGGGTATTGCGGGCGATCGCAACCGCCAGACCGCCTCGCCGCAAGACCCCTCCGCCTTCCCCGTGCGCCCGGGCTCGGGCGTCGGCCCGGCGCCAAGCGGACGCGGCGCCGACGCCAAGCCCATGCCAACTTTTCGCAAGTCCATGCCAAGTCTTTGCAAGAGGAACCCATTGCCGATTTGAGCCTTTTCAAGGACTTGCAGCGGCGCAAGGGGCCGTTCGCAAGGCCTTGGCAAGGCCGTCGCCCTCGCTGTCCTCGCCAGGCCGTCAGCCTTCGAAGAGTTGCGCATGGGCGCTCGTTTCCACGTGCGCGGGGGATGCGACAGGAACGCGGCAGATCGGCTTTCGACCCTCAAGGTTGAGCCTAATCCAAAATCCCGACGATGTACATGATCTGTTCTCGACAGCGCGTTGATGGTTAAATGCACGCTGCCAGGCCGAGTTCTTTGCCCTCGCTCCTCGTCTTTCGCCGCCCAAGCGTTCCTGGCGCCGATCCGGCGCCGGCGCGCAACCAGGTCCCCACGGGGGCGGCGACGACGTGCACGCGGGCTCACGCGGGAAGAAGAGAGAACAGGGAGTTGCGTTTGCGGAACAGGCACGTCCGATCGACGGAACAGGGAATTTGATCGAGCGAACAGCGAACATTTTCATCCCAAACAGGGAAGGCGCCGGCGCCCTTGCCGGGCCTGACCTTGGTGACGCCCGAGAGCGAAAAGAGTGAGAACTGAAGCGAGCGCCGTCGTCATGACACAACTTGATCGGAACGAAGCCCGTCGACCGGATCGCAACGCGCTCGATGTCCCGTTGAACGGGATTGCGTGAGGCGGGGAAAATGTCGAGGCCGCCCGCCCCTATTTCGCGAACACGCTGCGGATGTCGACAGGCGGCTCGTCGACCTCGCGGAAGTCGAGCAGATGCTCGACATGCGCAAGGTGCCGCTCCATCAGGTCGGCCGCGCCGGGGACGTCGCGCTCGGCGAGCGCCTCGACCAGCGCCCCGTGCTCGGCTTCGGAGCAGGAGTTCGCCGCGCGCGAGCCGTAGAGGCCGATGATCAGCGAGCTGCGCGCGACCAGGTCCTCGAGGAACTTCGCCAGCACCGAATTGCCGGCGGCCTCGGCAAGTCGGATGTGAAACAGGCCGGACAGGCGGATCGACTCGCCGCGGTCGCCCCTGGCCTCGGCGGCGGCGCCGGAGCGCGCGTTGTCGCTGAGTTCCTTGAGAGCGGCGGGGTCGATGCGCGCGGCCGCCGACAACGTCAGCGATCGTTCGATCGCCCTGCGCGCTTCGAAGACGTTGCGCGCCTCCTCCACGCCCGGGCTCGCGACGAAGGCGCCTCGATTGGGGTGCAGCGTGACCACGCCGCGCTCGGCGAGCACCACGAGCACACGTCGGATCTGGGTCCGGCTGCACTCGAAAGAGTCGCATAGCGCCGCCTCCGGAAGCTTTGCACCCGCCGCAAGTCTCTGGTGCATAACTGCCGTGACGATGCGCTCGATGATCGCCCCATCCGACAGCGGCTCCCGCTGGTCATCTTCGATAAGCGCCATGACGAGCCAGGCCCCCTTCCCTACCCCTGAACGATATGGAGCGGCACGAGTTCTTGAAAAACCCCGTGTGTCCGGCTGACGGGCGACGCGTCGTGCCGCGATCGACGTCACGATCTGCCGCTTGAATAGCCTCGTGCACATATTTTGTCAGATTGTCGACAATCGTTCCCCGGAATGTTGACAAGATCGTATCAGTTCCGCAACCTGCCGACTAGCCGCCAGAAAGCCCACGTCTGAACTTCGCAGGCGATGCGCCCGGCGGCGCCGGAGGACTCCACCATGCCGTCACCATCCGCATCCCTGCGCGCTGGCCTCCTCGCCTTCGCGTCCATGTTCGCCTTCGCCCTCGCGGCGCCTGCGGACGCAGCCAACCCCGTGCTCAAGATCGGCTTTGTCGGCGTGACCAGCGGTCCGGCCGCCGCCTGGGGCACCTCGAACGTCCGCTCGATGCAGACGCTCGCCGACTGGTGGAACAGCCAGGGCGGCGTCAAGATCGGCGACAAGACCTACGACATCGACGTCGTCACCTTCGATGACCAGAAGGATCCGAAGCGCGCCATCGCCGGCATGGAGAAGATGGCTCAGGAGGGCATTCACTACGTCGTCGGGCCGAATGTCGACGACGGCGCCGCCGCGGTGCGCCCGGTGGCGGAAAAGTCGGGCATCATCTATTTCCCTTACGCCTTCCCTAAGAGCCTCTACACCAAGCCAGCCTCGAACGCGGTGCTCGGCATGGTCGCGAGCTACCAGTCGGGTCCGGCCATCTACAAATATCTGAAGGAAAACAAGGGCGTGAAGACCGTCGCGTTCGTCGCGGCCAACAAATCCGATCCGCTCAGCCAGCGCGACAGCGGCGTCGCCGCCGCCAAGGCCCTCGGCCTCGACGTGCTGGCCGACAAGGACACCTATGAAAACGACACCCGCGACTTCACGCCGGTGCTGACCCCGATCGTCAAGCTCCACCCTGACCTGTTGGTGCTGTCTGGCGTCGCGCCCGCGAACGCGCCGCTGCTGATCCGCTCGGCCCGCGAGCTTGGCTACAAGGGATTGATCTCGACCGAGACGGCGCAGGACGCCAAGGTGCTCGAGGAAGGCGCGGGCGACCTCGCCAACGGCTTCATTTCGGTCGGCGGCGCCTCGACGCCGGAAATCCGGTCGAAGGCGATGGACGAATTCATCGACCGCTACACCAAGAAGTTCGGCGAATACAACGACGAGTCGAACACCAAGGTCTACGCGCTCGAGTACATCATCGACACGCTGAAGGCGGACCCGAAGGCGATCGACAACGTCGACGAGTTCAAGAAAACGATCGACAGCTTCTCCGCCCCGAATCCTTATCTGAAGGATTCCTCGGCGAGCCTGCATTACGTCGGCACGACCTCGTTCGGCCAGAAGCGCCAGCTCGCCGTGCCGCTGGTCGTCAACGCGTATGAGGACGGCAAATTCAAGACCCTGTTCGTCGCCAACGTGGACTGAGGGCGCTGGCCCTCACCCGGCCGCTTGCGCGGCCACCCTCTCCCCGAGGGAGAGGGGATCCCGCGACGCTGTCCGCAAATCCCTTCCCCCTCAGGGGGAAGGTGGCGCGCAGCGCCGGATGAGGGTGCGCCAGCGCCAAGCTCAAACCGTCAGGCCTCTCATGGAACAGGTCGTCGCCAACGGACTCTACCTCGGCGCGCAGTACGCGGTGATCGCGCTCGGCCTGACGCTGATCTTCGCGCTGATGAACGTTCTCAACTTCGCTCACGGGCAGATGTACGTGCTCGGCGGCTTCGTCACCTACGAGGTCTACGGCCAGCTCAAGCTCCCGTTCGTCGTCGCCCTCTTCGCCTCGGCGCTGACGCTCGCCGTTCTCGGCGCTTTGCTCGAACGCTTCCTCTTCCGCACCGTCATCCGCCGCAGCGAGCGCGAGGAAAGCACCATGTTGCTGGCGGCCGCTGTCGCCTATTTCCTCGACGCCGCGATCCTGTTGATCTTCGGCGAGAAGCAGCGCGGCGTGCACAAGATCGTCAACGGCGTGTTCATCTGGGACAACCTGATCCTGCCCTGGGACCGCATCGTGGTCGCGGGTCTGGCGGTCCTGTTCATCGTCGCCTTCATCCTGATGATGCAGTTCACCAAGCCCGGCCGCGCCATGCGGGCGATGGCGCAGGACCGCGTCGCCGCGCAGCTCATGGGCGTGCCGGTCGCCTTCTACGGGCTCATCGGCTTCGCGCTCGGCGCCATGCTCGCGGGCCTCGTCGGCGGCCTGCTCGTCACGGTCACCGGCGTCAATTCCGGCATCGGCGGCCCGATCTCGATCAAGGCCTTCATGATGGTGATGATCGGCGGCGCCGGCGTGGTCGGCGGCGCGATCGCCGGCGGCTTCATCCTCGGCATGATGGAATCCGTCGGCCTCACAGTCCTGCACAGCTATGGCGACATCACCTATCTCGTCATCTTCGTGGCGCTGATGGTGTTCCTCGCCGTCCGCCCGAACGGGCTGATGGGCAAGCCATGGGGATGAGACCATGACCCGGATGCAGCGCGGCGCGCGCGCCGCCGCCGTCGCGCTCTTTCTCCTGATCGTGTTCGTGGCCGTTCCGCTCGCCATATACGAGACGCATCGCACCGATCTCTATTACACGCTGAGTTCCGTGGCGCTGCTCGCGATCGCCTCCGGCGGCGTTTGGCTGACGTTCTACATCGGCCGGATCAACATCGGCCAGGGCGCCTACGCGCTGGCCGGCGGCTACGTCTCGGCCATCCTGGTCACAAGCGGCCTGTCGTTCTGGCTCAGCCTGCCGCTCGCCGGGCTCTTCTGCGCCCTCGTCAGCGTTATGATCGGCTGGCCGATCTTGAGGTTGCGCGGCGTCTATTTCTCGATGGTCACGCTGGTGCTGACCGAGGTGGCGCGCCTCACCGCCCTCGCGCTGCCGATCACCAACGGCGCGCGCGGCATCACCGAAATCCCGACCCCGGGCGCGATCCGTTTCTTTGGCCTGACGATCGTCCCGGCCTTCAACTCCTTCGCCGAGCGCAACGCCGCCTTCTACTTCCTTTCGGTCGCGATGATGACACTCTGCTTCGCCGGGCTCTGGCGGCTGGTCCATTCGCGAGTCGGGCAGCTGTTCGCGGCGATGCGTCAGAACGAGGACCTGGCCTCGTCGATGGGCCTCAACGTCCCGCTGCTCCGCGTGCTCGCCTATGCGATCTCGTCCTTCCTCGGCGGTGTCGGCGGCGCGATCTTCGTCGCCATCGCCCAGTCGATCTATCCGTCGAGCTTCACCATCAACGACAGCGTGAACTTCATGCTGAACTGCTTCCTCGGCGGCCTGAGCTTCGTTTTCGGTCCGATGCTGGGCACGCTCGTTCTCTATTTCGGCTGGGACCTCCTGTTCCAGACGGGCGAGTACCAGCTCCTGATCTATTCCGGCGTGATGATCCTGCTCATGCTCCTCCTGCCGAACGGGCTTCTGAGCCTGCGCTGGCCGAAGAGGAAAGCGCCATGACGCCGCCGCCGCCCATCCTGGAGGTGCGCGACCTCACCAAGCGCTACGGCGGCCTGACGGCGGTCAATGAGGTTTCGTTCGACGTCCTGCCGAAAGAGATCCTGTCGATTATCGGTCCCAACGGCGCGGGCAAGTCGACGATCTTCAAGCTGATCGCCTCGTTCGTGAAGCCAACGAGAGGCGAGGTCCGTTTCAACGGCGAGGTCATTTCGGGACTTTCGCCGCATATCGTGGCGCGTAAGGGCGTGGTGCGCACGTTCCAGGAGACAACGATCTTCAAGGGGCTCACGGCGCGCGACAGCGTGATCGTCGCCCATCACCTGCGTTCGCGGGCGAGCCTCGCCGGCTTCTATCTCGGGACAACCGTCGCGCGCCGCGACGAGCAGGCGTTCGGCCGCTCGGCCGACGAGATCCTCGACTTCCTCGGCCTCGGCGCCGTCAAGCGGGAGCTGGCGAGCAACCTTCCGCAAGGCCATTTGCGCGCGCTCGGAATCGCCATCGGGCTCGCGGCCGATCCCAAGCTCCTGCTGCTCGACGAACCCTTCGCCGGCATGAACGTCGACGAGACCAACCGCGCGGTCGACATGGTGCGGGCGGTGCGCGACCGCGGCGTGACCTGCCTGCTCGTCGAGCACGACATGCCGGCGGTGATGAAGATTTCCGATCGCATCGTCGTGATCAATTTCGGCGTCAAGATCGCGGAGGGGACGCCGGCCGAAATTCGCGCCAACGACAAGGTCATCGAGGCCTATCTCGGCGTCGAAGACGAAACGATCGGGCTCTAGCCGATGGTCGCCATGCTCTCGCTCGACGCCGTCGAACTCTACTACGATCACGTCTATGCGCTGAAGGGCGTGTCGATCGCGCTCAACGCCGGCGAGACGGTGGCGCTGATCGGCGCCAACGGGGCCGGCAAGTCTTCGATCCTGCGCGCCATTACCGGCCTTCGCCGCATCCGCAAGGGATCGATCAGCTTCGAGGGCCAGCGCATCGACGGGCTCGACCCGTCGGCGATCGTCAAGCTCGGAATCGCCATGGTCCCGGAGGGGCGAAGGGTGTTCCCCTACATGAGCGTGCGCGACAATCTCCTGATGGGCGCCTTCTCGCGCTCGGACGCGGCCGGCGTGCGCGCCTCGTTCGACGACGTCTTGCACCGCTTCCCGCGCCTGAGGGACCGGTTGCGCCAGGCGGCCGGCACCATGAGCGGCGGCGAGCAGCAGATGCTGGTGATCGGCCGCGCGCTGATGGCCAAGCCCAAGCTCCTGTTGCTCGACGAGCCGTCGCTCGGCGTCGCCCCCAAGATCGTGCAGGACATCGCCCGCTCGATCGTCGCCATCAACCGGGACGAGAAGGTCAGCGTGCTGCTGGTCGAGCAGAATTCGCGCATGGCGCTGCGCGTCTCGCATCGCGCCTATGCGCTGTCGACCGGCTCGGTCGCGCTCGCGGGTACTTCGGCGGACCTCGTCAAGGACGAGCGGGTCCAGCACCTTTATCTCGGCGGCGAGGTCTGAGAGAAAACCCATGCTGATCTGCGTCGTCAATCCCAACACGACCGCCTCGATGACGGCGAAGATCGGCGTCGCGGCCAGGGCCGCGGCCTCGCCGGGCGTCGCGATCCGCGCAGTCAATCCGGCCTTCGGGCCGCCGAGCATCGAGGGCTATTTCGACGAGGCCTTCGCCGTGCCGGAACTCCTGGCCGAGGTCGCCGCCGCGCCCGAGGCCGACGCCTTCGTCGTCGCCTGCTTCGACGACACGGGGCTCGAGGCGGCGCGCTGCGCCACCGCCGCGCCGGTCGTCGGCATCGGCGAGGCGGCGTTCCATCTGGCCAGCCTGATCGCGGATAAATTCAGCGTCGTGACCACCCTGCCCCGCTCGATCGCGCCGATCGAAAAGAACCTGGTCAAATACGGTCTCGCGTCGCGCTGTGCGCGCGTGCGCGCCGCCGACGTGCCGGTTCTGGCGCTCGAAGAGGAGGGTTCGGCCGCCCGCCGCACGATCGAGGCCGAGATGCTGCGCGCACTCGCCGAAGACGGCGCCGAGGCGATCGTGCTCGGCTGCGCCGGCATGACCGACCTCGCCCGCGCCCTCGAACAGAAAGCCGGTGTCCCGGTGCTCGACGGCGTCGCCTGTGCGGTCGGCCTCGCCGAGACGCTGGCGAGGTTGGGCTTGAGGACCTCGAAACGCAACAGCTACGCCGCGCCGCTGGCGAAGGCCTACGCGGGGGAGTTCGGCGAGATTCTCGCCGAGATGAAGGCTGCAGGCGCAATCGCCGATCGCGCCGCCGCGCGTCCGTAGGGGGTTCGTCAGGACGCCCGTCTCCCGGCGGGCTATGGAGCGCGGCCACAAGGCGCGCCTCACCGGATCGGCGGCTGCGGCAAGACCGTCTCACCCTCTTGCATCACGTAGGTGTGCTCGAGCGCATGCCACGGCGCCCGGATCGAAGCGTCGGTCGGATGGGGCTCGTCGTGCCGTACGAAGGCGCCGATCAGCGCCTCGGTCACGCCGAACTGCGGATCGTTTTCGAGGTTCGGGTCGTCGGGGTCGTAGACCTGCGAGATCAGGACCTTGTAGCCCGGCTTGACGATCAGCGCATGCAGGTGCGCCGGGCGCTTCGGCTGACGGCTTTGCGCTTCGAGCAGGCGTCCGACGACGCCGTCGGTCGGGATCGGATAGCCGACCATCTTCACCGTCGAGAACCAGAAGCAGCCGTCGGCGTCGGTCACAAGCTTGCCGCGCAGGTTCATCTCGGCCTGGTCCGGATCCTGGTTTTCATAGAGGCCGACCGGCGAAGCGTGCCAGATGTCGACCTCCGCGCCCTCGATCGGCGCTCCAGCCGCGTCGACCACGCGGCCCTTGACGAACAAAGGCTCGCCCGGCGTCGGAGAGCGAAGCAGCGTGCCGCCATTTGCGATGCGCGGCGAATGGAGCCGCCAGAACGGGCCGAGCAGCGACTGCGAGGTTTCCGCGCTTCCCTCGGCGCCGTTGTTGAGCAGGCAGACGAGCGACGACACGCCGAGCGACCCCGCCATCAGCACCGCCTCGTTGTGGGAGTCGTTCGACCGCTGGCCGATTTCGTTCACGATCGCCGTCGCGGCGCGGAATTCCGCCTCGGTCAGCCGAGTTTCGCGGACGAAGGCGTGCAGATGCTTGACGAGCGCGCTGAAGATCTCGCGCAAGCGTGGGTCGTCCGTCCGCGCCATGGCGGCGAGGGCGTCGCGGGTCACATCGTCGAGCGACCGGATGATCAATCGCGCCCTCCATCTTTAGCTGCCTGCGCTCAACAAAATCGCCATCGATCCGCGACGTAATGCCGCGGTCGAGAATGTCGGGCGGCGAACGCCCCTCGTAGGGAGGCCATCCTACCGCAAATTCCTGCTCGCCGAGGCGCGGATTTGTCGCTGCGCTCGCTGAGCGCGGTCCACGCGGCCGGAGTCGGGTCTACAGCGCCTACTGCACCCGCGCCGAGGGTCCGGTCGCTCCGCGTCATAGAGCAGTTCAGCCCGGCGCGAGGCAATGGACGAAATGTGACGCCATGCGCCTGATTTCGATGCCGCGACCCGCGCAGCTATGGGTCGTCTGGCTCGTCGTCGTCTTCGGCGCGATGAACGTCTTCGGTATGCCGCTCGAATCCTGGCGCTTGCCGAGAGACGGGGAAACGATCGACTGGGAGACAGCGCAGGCTCGGCAGACGCCGATTGAACGGCTCCTGACGACTTTGCGCTGCGGTCAAGACGTAGCGCGCTACTTCGCCTACGCCGAAGCGACGCTCGGCCGCCCCTACCGTGCTTTTTTCGTACAACCTCCTGGCGGCACGGCATCGGGGAGCGCCCACGATTGGAGCCGGACCGTCGTTCCGCAGCGCCCGCTCGTTCCGTGGCGCGATTTCGCGGTCGAATACCCGCCCGGCGTCATGATCGCCCTACTGCCGCCGGCGCTCGTCACCGACGACGAGGAGACCTACGTTCGCCTATTCGCCCTGGAAATGGAGGCGGCGCTGACGCTTGCCGTGTGGTTCTGCATGCGGACCGCCGACCGCCTTCGGCCCGGCGCCGGCGATGCCGCTCTAGCCCGTCTTCGCGGATTCGCCTGTGGATAACCTGATTTTGCGGTGTTTGGCGACATCCAAGTATTTGGATTGTTTGATGCCGCTTCCGTGATCAACGCCAAAAACGGCTGTAGTGAAGACCAAGTCAGCTTGAGCCGGATTCCTCGGCTCGACCTCCCGTGGCAGACTGTGTTCCGCCATGTTTCTGCGGAAGACCGAACGGCGGAAGGACGGGAAGACGCATCTCTACTGGAGCGTCGTCGAGAACCGGCGGCTGGACAGCGGCCGCGTGGTGCAGCGTCACGTGCTCGACCTCGGGGAGATCAATTCCTCCCAGGCTGAAGCCTGGCGCAGAGGCGATCGAGATGTTCGACGAGGACGCCGGCGCGGCCCGTTCCCTTTCGCTCTTTTCCGACGAGCGTTGCGACCTGCCTGCCGACGACGCCTCGATCGTGCGTCTGCGGCTCGGCGAGATGCGGCTATGCCGGCCGCGCCAGTGGGGCGCCTGCTGGCTCGCGGGCGTCCTGTGGCACGAACTGCAACTCGACCGCTTCTGGGCCGAGCGCCTGCCGGCGAGCCGCAAGGGGACGCGCTGGGATCTGGTGCTGCAGGTGCTGGCGACCTACCGGCTGATTTCACCCGGCAGCGAATGGCGGCTGCATCGCCAGTGGTTCCTCGACAGCGCCATGGCTGACCTCGTGGGCGCCGACTTCGGCCTCGCCGAGGCGCACAAGCTCTACGCCTGCCACGACAAGCTGCTCGCGCACAAACAGGCTTTGTTCACGCATCTGACGCAGCGCTGGCGCGATCTCTTCAACGCCTCCTTCGACGTGCTGCTCTACGACCTGACCAGCACCTATTTCGAGGTCAACGCCTCCGACCTGCCGGAGGGCTCCAAACGCCGCCACGGCTACAGCCGCGACAAGCGGCCCGACTGCCCGCAATTCGTCATCGCCCTCGTCGTCACCCCCGAAGGCCTGCCGCTCGCCTACGAGGTCCTGCCCGGCAACACCGCCGACAGCACGACGCTGCGGTCCTTCCTCGGCAAGATCGAGAGCCAGTACGGCAAGGCGCGGCGCGTGTGGGTGATGGACCGCGGCGTTCCGACCGAAGAGGTTCTCGCCGAGATGCGCGCGGCCGATCCGCCCGTGCAGTATCTGGTCGGAACGCCGAAGGGACGCCTGCACACGGCTCGAAAAGCAGCTTGTCGACAAGCCGTGGCGCCAGGCGCGCGAAGGCGTCGAGGTCAAGCTCCTGCCGCAGGACGACGAACTCTACGTCTACGCCCAAAGCGCCGATCGCGTCGCCAAGGAGCGCGCGATGCGCCGCCGCCAGCTCAGATGGCTCTGGGCGCGGCTGACGAAGCTCGCCGCGATGGACGTCTCGCGCAAGGAAAGGCTGATGAAGCTCGGCGCGGCGCGCTCCAAGGCGCCCGCCGCCTGGCGCCTCCTCGACGTCGCGCTCGAGAAACCGGCGCGCTCGGCGTCGCCCTCGATCGGACAAGCTGCGCAAGATCAGACGCCGCGAGGGCCGCTATCTGTTGCGCACCAACCTGACCGAGACGATCCCGCCAAACTCTGGCAGTATTACATTCAGCTCGTCGCGGTGGAGGAGGCGTTCAAGAACCTGAAGGGCGACCTCGCGATCCGCCCGGTTTTCCATAAGCTCGAAAAGCGCATCGAGGCTCACATCTTCGTCGCCTTCCTCGCCTATTGCCTGCAGATCACCCTGACTCGCCGCCTGCACAGCCTCGCCCCGGGCCTCACGGCGCGCAGCGCGCTGGCGAAGTTCGCCGCCCTGCAGATGATCGACGCGCATCTGCCCACCACCGACGGCCGCGAGATCGTCCTTACCCGCTTCACCGAGCCCGAGCCGGATCTGCGCCTCCTCCTCGATCGGTTGAAGCTGCAACCGCCGGCACAGCCGCCCCCGAAAATCGCCGCCGCGCTCCCGCCCCAACCCCTCCTGTAGTGAAGACCTTTTCGGTCAAGATCTTGATTTCCTTGACGCCACCACCCGCAAAACCGTCGAATCCGCGAAGACGGGCTAGACGAAGCAACGCTCCTGACGCTGGCGCTCGGCGTCGTCGCGGTGCGCCGCTACGACCCGATGGTGGCGCTGACGATGGCGGCCGCAATCCATGCGCTCTCCACGCGACGTCCTGCCGCGAGCGGCGTCGCTCTCGGCTTCGGCGTCGCGCTCAAGGGCATTCCGATTCTGCTGGCGCCGATCTTCGTCCTTCATTTGCTGGCGTTCGGAAGGATCCATCGAGTTGGCGGTCAGGCGATGGCGCGGCCGCCGATCCGGTTGCACGAGGCAGCAGGCCCGCCCATGACCTCCTCGGATTTCCTAGGCCTCGGGGCGGTCCTTTCCCTCTCCGGCCTGCTTACGGCCTCGTGCGGCGCGCACAGCCTCGACGCTTTCGCCTATCACGGGCGGCGTCCCATCCAGGTCGAGACCTTGTACAGCGGATCCCTCATCCTCGCCCAAGGCCTCAACGCGGCGATCATGAGCAAAGACTTTGCCTACGGCTCGCTGAACGTGATGGCGCCGGTCGAGCCCGAATTGCGGACGCTGTCGGCCATCCTCACGCTCACTGGGATCGCAGCGAGCTGGGCCTTCGCCTGGGCCCGCCTGCGGGCAGACCGAGACGAAGCCGGACGGATCGTCGCGGTCATACAGGCCAACATCTCGAACTCAATGTCCTCAGACTCTTGCAGCTCGCACCTTGCCTGACACACGAGCGTAGCGACGTCGGTCGCGCCCTCCTACCGGGCCTGGCAGGACGTTCGCGGCCGCGCTTCACCATCGACGACCCCTGGAAGGCGCAGGAGCCTGCCGAATAGCGCTAGACGATCCTCGATTCCGACAACGTCATGCTCGCTCCCGCGGGGGTTTGCGGGAGGCTTGGTTCAATGGGGCAGCCCGCCGTTCCCGTTCCGCCCTTTTCGCCTCGCCGGCCGCTTCCCTCGGCGCGGCCTTTTGCATGAGAAAGCATGTCGATATCCACTCGCCAAAGTGGCCGATCGCCCCATCCGACTGGGCGTCCAAAGTCTTCAGCCCGCGCTCGAACGCCAAGTCGAAAATGACCTTTTGCGGGACCGCATGCATTTCCATGCCGTGATCCCGAAGATCCTGCAGATAGGTCTCGAGCTCAAATTTATAGCCGCTTATGTAGGTTGGAACTTGAAAGTAGGCGAGTCCGCCGGGCCGCAATCCGGCAAAAGCCAATCTGAGAATCTCCATGATCACGGGAGGTGGATTATTCTGGAGAACGATCTGCGAATAGAACAGATCCGTGTCGCGCAGGGGGTCGAGATCCGCCTTCGAGCGGACGTGAACAAAATCGATGTTGGTGAGGCCTTCTTTCGCGGCTCTCGCCCGCGCCAGGGCAAGGTGCGGCTCGGAGATATCCATCGCGACGACCCGCCCGTATCGGCGGGCGAGCCAGATCGTGGACCGGCCGACCCCGCAGCCATAGTCGGCGCAAACCGATGGACTTGGCAGCGACGCCCCAGCGCGCGCAAGCCAGTTGTCCAGCCTGTTCATATCCCCGCGGCCGGTCTCATAGAACGCGTCGACGATCTCCTCGCTCGTCATATTCGCGCTCGCCCACTTCGGGTCCGACAGCATGGAACGATACGGTTCGGCGTCCCCCGCCCTCGACCATTCGCGCCTGACGTTCGCCCAAACGCGGTTCGACTGCTTGGGCGTGCAGTCGAGGTCGACCGGCATCGGCGGCGCCCCATCCAACGGATACAAGTTGGCCCGAGCGGCAAAGCCTTGCACAAACTCGGTGGAATTGACGAATGCGCGCACCACGTCTTCAAGCGGCTCGCCGTTCTTCATTCTGTTGAGATGAAACGCCATCCCACTGGGGTCGGGTTCTCGACCGAGAAGGCCGGCATAAATGGCGGTCAGAACATCGGCGCCCGTAAATGCCATGCGGCGTCCCCCCTCAAACTGCGGTCTGCGCCATAGCCCTTCCGATTGCCCAGCGCAACGGGCCCCCCCCGGACGGCGCGATTGCCGATTTTGTTCGCGTCATGCGGGCGCCTGGCTGGCGCGCCGAAGTCCTGATCTCGGCGTCGCTTGCGCAGCCTCAAGGACCCACGGCGCCGTACATCATCATTCCGTTCGACCTCGGAACGGCGCAGGGCGCCCCGAGTTGCTGCACAGGCCCCGGTCCAAATCGTCCCGTCTCGGTATAGCAGTACGCCCCGAGCGGCGGCCCTGGGGCGGGCGGAGCGAGGCCGCCGCCGCCGCCGCCGGTCCAGCCCCCGCCCGTCGGCCCGCCGCCTGCAGGGGTGTCTATATCCGGCAGACAGTTGCGGAACGCCTCGAATTGTCCGTTCGGGCAAGCCTGCGCTCCGATCGGCGCGACGAGCGACAGAACGCAAAGAACGGCGGCGGCTCCGCGCGACGTCACAACACGCCTCCCCTCGGGGACCGCTGGCGGAATGGGGCGCCCGTCGCAGCGGTTCGCCAGCTATCCTATCCCCGGCCAAGGATTGCGCAACTCGAGGTCAGGCCGGGCCGCCCGGAGCCGACACCCCATACCCGGTCCTCACCGCCTCGGCTTCCGCAGCGTCGCCCAGGGCTTCGAGAGCGGCGGCGACCGTGCGCGCCGAGTCCTTCGTCGACGGGTGATCCCGGCCGCACGCCTTCTCGTACGCCGCCAGCGCCGTCTTCGCCGGTTCCAGCGCGTCCGCGGGAAACCCCTCGGCCATTCGAACTTCCGCCAGATTTCTTCGCACGCGATGGGTGAAGAGATGATCCGGACCGAGTGCGCCGGCGAGAATGGCAAGGGCGCGCTCGAGCAACGGCCGCGCGCTTCCCAGGTCGTTCTGGCGCTGCATCACGAGAGCGAGATTGTTGAGGCATCGCGCGACCCCTGACGGATCGCTCGCAAGCTTGCGCTCTCGAATTGCAAGCGCGTTCTCATACAGGCGTCGCGAGCCGGAAATGTCGCCGCGCTCCTTCTCCACCGCGGCCAACGTCTCCATGGCCATCGCCGTATCCGGGTCATCCGGTCCGACGGTCATCTCATAGATGGCAAGGGCGCGCGCACAGAGCGGAAGAGCGCCTTCCAAGTCGCCCTGAATGCGCAGCAGGAGCGCAAGATTGTTCAGGCTTTCCGCAGTCGCGGCATGCGTTTCGCCGAGCGCCTTCTCACGGATCGCGAGCGCGCGTTCGAACATCCGACGGGCGTCGGGATAAGAAGCGAGCGCCCCCTGACGATAGGACGCCAGCATGTTCAGGAGAGTGGCGACACTCTCATCCGCTTCGTCGCCCGCCGGACCGTCTGCGCCGACAAGGGCGAACGCATGCGCGTCGAGCCGCCTGGCCAGCGGCCATACCCGCGGATCGCTGAAGACGTTGGGCGGGAAAACCTCGACCATCGCCGCGATCAGCCGGCTGCGCATGGCGTTCCTCGCCTGGGCCGGGATGGTCGCGGCTGCGACGGCCTGCACCAGCCGATGCATGCGAATGACATCGGTCGCGATGAACGGGTTTCGTTCGTCTGCGATCGCTTCACGCTCGATCAGGGCAAAATCGCGCAGCGCCGCCACCGCCTCGTCGAGATCGTCGTCGGCGATTTGAGACGCGAACGGCTCGCCGAACGCGAGGCGCGCCTTGGAGAACAGGACGAGCGGAATTGGCTCGCTCGCGAGCGTCGCGGCGAATCCGATCAGCGCTTCCGCGGCGGGATGGCGTCTGGCGGCCTCGGCGATCGCGAGCCCGAACGCCTTCGCGACCGTGAGGCCGCCATGATAGTCGGGCGGCGCATCCCTGACCGCGTCCAGCAGACGGGCGGGCGTCGCGGCGAACCGGCTGCGGTATTCGGAGAGCGACAGACCCAGCCTGTCGCAATAGGCGCCGGCCTGCTCGTGCGCCAGCGTCAGGCCGCCGAGATCCTCCGACAGCGCCTCGGCCGCCTGCCGTTCGCCCTCGCGCCCCGTGCGGGCGACGAGGTAGTCCCCCCCGACCGTCTTTGCCCACACCGGGATCTCGATCGGCTGGGCGACGCCGCGCCATGCCGGCGCGTTGGACGTGATCAGCGCGCGCCACGCCCCGCCGGTCGGCACAAAGGGCATGAGGAGCTGGGGGCTGATGGCGTTGTCGTAGACGAGCAAGACGCCCTCGCCCTCGCTGCGCAGGCGCTGCAAGACCTCGGCGAGGGCCAGTTCGTCCTTCTGTTCGGCCGCGACCCAGCCCAGGCGGACGCCAAGCGACACGAGGTCGGAGCGCACGGTCTCCGGCGTCTGCGCCCTGATCCACCAAGCCGCTCGATAATCGGCCATCTGACGTTCGGCGTAAGCCGCCGCGAGCGTGGTCTTGCCGACGCCGCGCAGCCCATGGAGCGCCGCGATCCCCCCGTCGCGCGGCCGGAGCGCGGCGTCAATCGCCGCGAGCGCGGCGTCGCGGCCGACAAAGTGCCGAGGCACGCGGATCGGGATATTCGAGATCCGCCCAGGAAACGAGACTCTCCCGGCTGGCGGCTCCGCGTCGAGGGGGCCGCCCGCGCGACCTGGAAAGAGCGCGGGCCCCGCGGGCTGGCCGGCTTGCGCGAGGTAGGCCGCGAGCCGGGTCCGGGCGTCCGCCTCGTCGAGCCCGAACAGGTCGCAACGCTTGAGAAGCGCGAGCAGGCTGGGCGCGGCGCAAGGCTCGACGAACACAGGCCAGGCGAAGTTCGGCCGCCCGCTTGCGGCGGCCCACTGGGCCGCGTGGCGCTCCCAGCTCGAATAGTCCTTGGTGAGATAGGCCGCGCTGATCACCAGCAGCACATGATCGGCCCTGTCGTGGCTTTCTTCCATCCACTTCAGGATGTTTCCGCCCGCTCCGATCTCCCAGTCGTGGACGAGCGGCTTGTGGCCGAGACGCTGCAACTCCCGGGCGATCCATTCCGCCCATTTGCGGTCGTCGTTCGTATAGCTGACGAACACCTCAGCCACGCGCCCTCCCCGATCGGAACCGTAGACGCATCATCAGCCCGCGGTCACGCCGACGCAACCCTGCGATCGGGGCGCCCGCATCGCTGACGGGCGCTCGGCGAACGGCCTTTGGAGCCGCCTTTCGCCGCATATTGCCGGCGGAACCCACGCACTGCACGGTCCGCGTCCTGACGGCGTTGGCCGATCCAGGCGAACACGTCGCCTCCCAGTTCTTCCAGAATAAGGGCTGAAGCGCAGCGCTGTCCCCAGGGAACCGAAAACGCCGGCTTGATTGTCGGCGCGCCGCATGTCCTTTGCCAGTTGGCTCGACGTGACGCATGGGGGCACAGCTCATGAAAGACAGGATGGCGATCGGCGCAGCGGCGCTTTTGCTGGGGTTCGCCGCGCCAGCGGCGGCTTCGCCGGAATCGCGCGAATATCATCGCGGCTATTACGACTGTCTGGCTGGGCGATACGACCAGGAACGGAACGGCCACGCCTACCGCGAGGGATGCCGCGCCGCTGAGCGCGAGCGCGAGCGCGACGGCGACGACGAGGGAGCGGGCCGGCGGCCGTGGCGCGAACCCCGGCCGGGCGGTCCCGGCTACCACGGACCCGGCGACAATGGACCCGGCGACAATGGACCTGGCTACAATGGACCCGGCTACGGACCCGGCTACAATGGACCCGGCGGTATCGGGCCCGGCTTTGGCGCACCCGGTTACGGCGGCCCCCCGGTCGCGCCTCGCGTCCCCGGACCTGTCGGAATTCCCAACGTCAGGGGCATGGAGCCCGCCCAGGCTCTGGCCGCGATGGCGTCGCGCGGATACCGCAACGTAGGCACGACGGTGGTCGGCGCCGGGATCTTCAGCATCTACTTCAATCCCGTGACACGGGAGTGCGTACAGCTCGCCAACGCCAACGGCCGGGTCGTCGACGCTCGCGAGATCGGCTCGAACCCGCGCTGCCGGTGAGCGATGAGCGATGACTGGCCGCCTCGATGGGCTGGAGGACTGCAACGGCGGCGGCAGCGGCGGCTTGGATCCTCCTACGGTTCGTAGGTGACGACGCCGGAGAACGTCCCGCCTTCATGCCTCCGGATGACCCCCGGACGGACAGCCAGCCCCGCAGCGATTGCGCCGTCCCCATAACCCTGCAGGAAAATCCGTTTCGCGTCGATTTCTGGCCGCCGGGCCAAGACCTTTTGCGCCCCGTAGGCGTCCTCGGCGCGCCGCATCAGGAAGACCATGTCGGGCGATTTGTCGCAATCCCCCTTATCGATGCCCCGCGCCGTAAACGAGTCGAGAATGAGCACCGCCTCGCCGTCGGAGACATCGCGATCGACGAAGACTCTCTGGAAATTCCAGGCAGATACGGAGTTCGGCCCGTCGCATCCCGGCAGGTAGACAACAGCAGGGAACGGTCCCGACCCCTTCGGCTCGAACAGAACGCCCGTGATTGCTTCCACCCGCAGATCGTCGACCGGGATCGTGACAACTTCGACGAAGCCGGTTCCGATCGGCGGCGGCAGCTCCCAGGAGGACGGAGGGATGCCGCCGAGCGCCGCGCTGATCTGCACCGCCGCTGCGGTCGCGATCATAAGATTACGACGCATCGGAACACTGCCTGCCCCGTGCGTGCCGACGGGTGTTCCCGAGGGAATTTCCGCGCTTTCGCACGTCCTCTCGTTACAAATTGAGCTATCACGCGCCCACGGCGACGGCATTGATCCCAGTCAATTGGGGCGCCAGAGGATCAGCGTCCGGAGTTGGCGAAAGAAGCCCGCAGTGGCGGCGGGGGGCGGCCGCTTCGCGATCGGAAAGCCGACGGCGGCCATACGCTCAACTCGCGCCGAGAGCCGAACATGTGCAGGGCGCTAAAGTTGTGGCAGACCCTCCAACATAATCTTCCCGAAAACAGGCCTCCACCGACGGGCCCAGCGCATGCGGCTGAGGGCTCATGGCGCCGCCCGCGAGATCGCGAAAGCGATCAAGCCAATCGCTCGCGCGCGGCAGCGCAATCTGATGCTGAATGCTTAGCCTCTGAGTGCGTCGCGGCATTATGCCGTTGCGGCGACGCGACACTCCGAGCCGCTCGGCGTATCCGGCCTCTGGCGGACCGGGTCGACGAAAGCGCCGGCGAGACAGCCGGCGCTCCTTCCAAAAAGAATGGCGACGCTCAGCGGATGCCCGCGTCGATCAGCTTGGTCAGCGCGTCGATGGTCTTCGGCGTGACGGTGCCCGCGCCGGTGTTGAGCGACAGGCCCGGCATCTTGTACTTGGCGGACATCACGCACTGCACGACCGGCACGAAACCCTGCAGATAGAGCAACTGGTCGAGCGTGGCGCTGATGTAGCCGGACTTCAGCCCATCGATGGTCGCCGGCGCGAGGTCGATGCCGCCGACGATGATCTCGCCCGGCTTCTTGCCCGCCTTCTTCAGGGCCTCAGGCATGACGCCAGTGACGCTTCCATGCTGCAGCCCGATCGCCTTCAGATTCGGATGGGCCTGGATATAGGCCGCAAATTGCGGGATGCCGAGCGTCGGGTCGCTGTTGACCTCCTGGGGAATGTCCAGCCGATCGACCTTGAGGCCGGCCTTCTCCAGCGTGTCGGCGAGGCCCTTCTCGGAGACGCCCCGCTCCGCCTGGCTGAAGATGCCCCAGACCACCGCCTCGTCGCCCGCCTTCAAGCCTTGCGCGATCATGGCGTTGGCGGTCAGCGCGCCGCCGGCGTAGAGGTCGACGCCGGCATAGCCGAAGCCTTTGGGGCCGAACTCCTTCTGCAGGTCGGTCAGCGGCGCGTTGCCGTCGGTGACCACGATACCCTGGTCGACGGCATGCTTGACAAGGTCATGGAACGCGACGCTGCCGGGGTGCCCCATGATCTCGATGCAATTCGGCTTGGCCGCCATGGCTTCCTTGAACTGGGCGATCATGGTCTCCGGCTCCCACTTCGAGAACTGGGACTTCAGCTCGACCCCGAGCGCTTCGGACGCTTCCTTTGCACCGGTCTGGCGGGCAAGCGTCGCGCCGTCGCCGGCGTTGCCGCCCATCTGCATGTACATGACGAGGCCTTTGCCGATCGGGTCGGCGGAGACCGGTCCTGCGATCGCCGTGACCGCCGCGGCCGCGACGCCGACCAAAGTCAGGTTGAGTGAACGCATTTTCGCTTCTCCCTATCATCGGGTCCGCCTCCAGCGACGGCCCGTTTTACTCGGCAGCGCGGGCGCTCCCGAACCTTTTGAACGACCCCAGCCGGGCGAGGAACGCCTGCCGGCGCTGCGGCTCGTCGACGTACAAGTAGAAGATGATCGCGATGAGAAAGATCAGCCCCTGCACGGTCCTGACCCAGGCGCCGGTGAGGCCCGCGGCGACGAGGCCGGCCTCGACCATGCCGATGATGAGACAGCCGAACACCGTGCCGAGAATGGTCGCGCGCCCGCCGAAGATCGAGGTGCCGCCGATCAGCACCGAGGCGATGGCGGTGAGCAGGTAGCCCTGCCCCTGATTGCCGAAGAAGTTCTTGTTCTCGAGCGTGAGAATGATGGCGGCGCAGGCGGCCAGGAACCCCATCAGGGTGAAGATCTTGATCTTCTCGCGGTCGACGTCGATGCCGACGACGCGCGAGACGTCGTTGGAATCGCCGATGAACAGCGTGTGCTCGCCGAAGCGGTGGCGGGTGAGGACGAGCCAGAGGAGCCCGACGATCACGGCCGTCCACAAGGCCTGGATCGACACTTCCTGCAGCCAGGGGACGCTCTGACCGAAGCGAACGGTCGCCCGACGATCCATCGCCAGACCGAACTCGGCTCGGCGCCGCGAAGCGCATAGGACTTGCCGCCCGACAACACCGTCGCCATGCCGGCCCAGAAGAACTGGGTCCCGAGCGTCGTCATGAACGAAGGAATGCCGACCTTCGCAATGATCAGGCCGTTGATGAAGCCAACCAGGATTCCGGACGCCAGGCCGGCGATCACCGCCAGCCAGGACAGCTCGTATTCCTTGAACAAAACCGCGAAAACGAACCCCGAGAACGCGATGATCGAGGGGAAGCAGAGGTCGATTTCCCCCGCCCCGATCACGAAGGTGAGGCCGGCAGCGAGCAAGATCAGCGGGGGAAGGGTGGAGAGAAAGGTCGTGTAGATGTAGGGCGCCAGAAACACGCCCGGCGACAGGTACATGAACAGCGCCAGCAGCAGCGCGTAGACGATGATGATCGGCAGCGCCTCGAAACGCTGCACGAAACCTTCGCCTGACCCCCGAGTCATGCGGTTCGCCCCCTAGCCCTCGTGCTGCAGGCCGATCAGGTACTCCGTCAGCTCCGCCACCGCCATGTCCTTCGGATCGATTTGCGAAACGATCCGGCCCCGATCCAGCACGACCAGTCGGTCTGCAACTTCATGGACGTGCGCCAGATTGTGTTCGATATAGATGCAGGCGCGCCCGGACAGTTTGATCTTGCGCACAAAGTCGATGACTTTTCGCACTTCGGCGACGCCGAGCGCGGCCGTCGGCTCGTCGAGCACGATGAGGTCGGCGTTGTAGTGCATCGCCCGGCCGATCGCGATGCCCTGACGCTCTCCGCCCGAGAGCTTGCCGACGGTCGAATCGACGGTGATGCCGACGCCGCGGAAGCCGATCACATCGATGAGGATCTGCCGGGCGAGTTCCTTTTCGCGCTTGATGTCGATGAAGCCGAAGCGGTTAGCGATCTGCCGACCGACGAAGAAATTGCGCCACAGTGGCTGCTTCTCCGCCAGCGACTTGTCCTGATAGACGGTCTCGATCGAGAGGTCGTGCGCCATGCGCACCGAATATTCGCTCGGCTGGATTTCGCGGTCGCGAATGAAGATCTTTCCGGCCGTCGGGGCGAGGACGCCGGTCATCACCTTGATGAGGGTGGACTTTCCGGCGCCGTTGTCGCCGATCAGACCGACGATCTCATTGCGGCCTATGGCGATGTTGATGTCGCGCAGTGCATGGACGGCGCCGAAATACTTCTGGACGTCCTCCAGACGGACGATCGACGTGAATTCGGAGGTCGGGGGCGCCATTGCCATCCCTCCCGGAGGAAATCGGACGATGAACGCCGTTTCCTCATACAATATGATGTTCGCGCAACTCCGCCGCGTTGGCAATGGGGCCGCTCGCCGCACCGGGTGAAATGAAGGTGAACGCCATCCTCGCGGGCGCCGCTGAGTGAGGATGGTCCGCCATGGCCGCCGGGGAGAGGCGCGGCCCCGAAGCAAGCGACCCTAAGGCCAGAAGGCGTCGTCGACCGCCTGCTCGACGCCATAGGGCGGCGCCTTGGGAAACGCGCTCTCGGGCAAGCCCGTTTCGCGCGCGGCGCCGATCACCGCGAGTTCATAGGCCTCGGCGAAAGTCTCATCGAACCTCGTCTTGAGGCTGGGATTATCCTTTAAGTGGCTGCGCAACCTCAAGCGCTGCTCCCGAACCGTCGCGTTCCAACTCGGGCTCCGAAACCCCGGCTGAAACTGCCATTTCAACAGGTGCAGGAGCAGGACCGCCAGCCGGTTGACGAGCTCGCGCTTCTCCCCTCGCCCCATGCTCTCGATCTCCTCGGCGATATTGTCGATGTCGGCCGCGTCGAGCCGACGTTCGCGCAGCAGCGCCGCCTGCTGCATGGCCCAGGCGTAAAAGTCACTCTCGTAGACGTTGGACATTCTTCGCGCCCGATGAGGTTTGACGAGAATTATGAACCCGAAGCGAAGGCCGCGCAAACGAACGCTACGACGTCATCGCGAGCGCAAGCGAAGCGATCGTTGAGCGCCCGACATTCCCCTGGATCGCCACGTCGGGGGGTAATCCGGTGAAGAAGCGCCAGAGGAACCTGCGCCCGGGCGAGCGAAGCGCAACGGCTACGTGCTGATCGACATTCTCCCTGTCGGCGCCGCGCTCATCCCCGAGCCATCGCCGTGGGCGTTGCTGGGCGCCCCGGTTTCGCGGGCTCGGCTTCCCGGTTTGGGCCGCGCGAAACGCGCACAGTCTTGCAGTGGACCAGAGAAATTCAACGCACGGTCGGAATTCCGGCGACACATTGGCAACGTGTCGAGTCCCAGTGCTGGAAACGGGTGCACGACCGGGGAATACAGCGAGGCGGAGCCGTGTAGACCGTGACGGAATCGGAGGCCGAAGCTCCGTCGTACGAAGCCGAGATCGTCGCCACGTGTGGTCCTGACGCATAGTTATCGGTGACCGGGAAGGCGGTCGAATAGGCGCCGGCGCCGATCGTGGCCGCGGCCGGAACTGCGATCGCGCCCGGATTGCTCGACGAGAGCGCGATTGCCGCGCCCCCTGCCGGAGCGGGATTGTTCAGGGAGAGGTGGACGTTCGTTGCTTCCCCTACGCTCAATGTGATCGCGTCGATGGAAACGGAAAGCGCCGGGGAACTGGCCACATTCACTGCGGTCGTGACCGAATGGCCGCCGTAACTGCCTGTGAGAGTAACAGCCTGCGCCACGGGCGACGGATTGACGGTGATCGGCGTCGTCGTTCCGCCGACGCCAGCCGCAACCGTCACCGAAGCGGGAACGCTGATCACGGTTGGATTCGAGCTGCTCAACGCAACCGTTGTCCCGCCCAAGGGCGCGCTCCCGTCCAACCGGACGCCGGCGACCCAGGCCCCGCCCGGGTACATTGGGCTGTTCGCATAGATCTCGATCAGCGAAACATCGGTGGTGTAGCTGAATATGGTGGCGGAGGTGGCGGGGCTCTGAGCGCCAAATGCAGTCGCCCGAATGTCCACAGGGCCAGCGGTCGCCGCCGCTGGACTGGTCACCATGCACCAGCTTCGGTCGCATTGACCGACCGTCGTGACGCCGCCGAATGAAATTGGAGTATTGTCGAGCGTGTGAAAATCGTAGGGCGGCAAACCGCTGCCGTCGATCGCGACAAGCGTGCCGCCCGTTTTCGGGCCGCTGCTTGGCCTAATGCTCGTGATCTGCGGGCCCAAGTATGTGAACCGATCGCCGGAGCCCGGCAGGCTGGAGGCGCCGGCCGCGTGTGCGATGACGTCGACTGTCCCGGCGGCGGTCTCGACGGGACTGTAGAGCGTGCACTCGGTATCGCTTGCGCAGGAGGCGCCTGTGGCGGGCGCACCGGACGCACTCGGGCCGCCTGCAAACGAAAAGGTGGTGCGCGGATTGAAACATCCGGCGACGCCTGCGACGGTTTCGCAAAAACACGCGCCCGTGACGACGATTGACGTCCCCCCGGCGGCGGGCCCGCTGTTCGGATTCAGCCCGCTGACAATCGGCCGGACCATGAAAGTCCCGGCAGCGCTGGAGACGCCTTGATCGTCATAGACCGTGACATCGTAGAGACCGCCGGGAATGCTGGATGGGATGGACGCTGTTATGCTGTTCGAAGTCGTGGTAAGATTGTGGAGATCGACCGTAAGACCGCCGGAGCGAAGCTCGACGAGCGGATGAACGAAGTTCGTTCCCGCGATGGCGATCGTCCCCGACGCCCCGCATTGCATTTCTGACGGACTGACCGCGGTCACGACGGGGGGGCCGATGGGTATCGCTTGAACGAAGACGCTGATCCCGGTCCCCGGCGAGGCGACCCCAGGCGGCGCGGTTGCCGACGCCCAACCGACAAACGCCCTGTCTGCGGTGCAAACGTTGCCGTTGTAGTCGCCATACTTCGGACAACACGGCGCCGTGGCCGAATTTTGCGAATTGGCGTTGACGGAGACATTCTGCTCGGAGCCCGCGCGCGCGCCGGTCACGGTGTTGGCGAAGTAGTTGGTGAGCGAATTGTCGGACGCCGTCGCGGCCCGCCGGTCATACCAGCTCACCACCGCGTTCGTGCTCTCGCCGCAAATCCACGGAAGAAAGCGGCGCGCCGGAGCGCTGGAGTTGGCGGTGGTTCGATCGGGCCAGGTCAGCCCGCCGTCGTTCGAGTGGCGGACGACAATATCGTCGTTGCCGCTTCCGTTCTTCTCCGCGTAGGCCACGTAGACGCTGCCTCGCGCGTCTTTCGTCACTGCCGCCTGAGGACTGGCCGTTGCGTTCGAGTTGCAGCGGTCCAGACCGGAAATCGGACAATCGACGCCGGACGTGCCGGCCACCGTGACGGGAAAGCCCGGCTGCGAAACAAGGCCGCTCGAGCAGGAGCTGAATTTATTCAGCATCACGTTGCCGCCGCTGGCGTAGGTGACGTAGACGAAGCCGTCCGGGCCGACAGTCACCCGGCCCCAGTCGCCCGACCCGACGGCTTGCTGATGGCCCCATGCGGCTCCGCTGTTCGTCGAGCACGAGATGGTCGGCGTCGGCGAGCCGGTCGAAACGCCTGAACACGTGCCGCCGATCTGCCACCACGGTGCGGGAAAGTCCCGCCAGACGACGTAAAGTTGGTCGCTGCCGCCCGGCGCCGCATTCTTCGCGTCGGCCGCCATTTGGGGCTGATCGGGAAAGCAGATTGCGCCGGTCATTGGACAAAAAGCGGCGGCGCCCGCTAAACCGAAGGTCGACCCGGTTCCGGAGCTGTCGGATTCGACGGCGTCCGTACACGCGGTCGATGTGACGTTGATCCCGCCGAAATAGAACTTGCCGCTGGCTCCCGTCGCGAGGGTCGGGTCGCCGCCGCTAAAGCCGGGCGTCGTGGAGCCCGCGGTGAAGCTCCCCGCGTAGTCGCCGGAAAACGCCGTCCCTCCGTTGGAGCCGACGACAACCTTCTGTCCGTCTGCGGAGGCGGCGATCTGGATCTCGCTCCAGCTGGAACCTGAAGCCGCGTTGACGCTCGCCAGGCTGCTGGGTCCTCCGGGCGCAGGGCCGTGTTCAGACGCAAACGGGTTCGCGCGAAAGATCTGGGATGGCCGCGGATTTAGAATTCCGCTCTGGCCGCTCGACATTTGCCCTTCAAGCGTTTTGATGACGGCGCCGTTCGATTCCGGTTTGGGATTCGTCGGGCAGGAGAGCATTTTCGCCAGCGCGAAAACGGGACCGAGGTCCTCGACGGTCGCCTTTGGCTGAAGCGTCGCCTCGAACCGAATTAAGACATCCGCCTGCGCAATGGCGACCGTAGCGGCTCGGACAATGTCCGGCTCGGGAAGCGGTTCGTCGGACCGCTCCTCCGCCGTCTGGGCGAGTTTGACGAGGTAGAGCCGTTCCAGCGCCGGCCAGCCGCAAATTGACAGGAAAACGCGCTTGCCGTCAGCTTCCTGCGCCACTTCCAGAAGTCGTTGCACCGCCTCCTGAGCGTTTCGGCGCTTTTCGGTCGTTATCCTTATGTATGCCGCGCCCCCCTCTCGATGGAGCACAAGCTCCCGAAGACCGCCCGTCCTTTGAGGTAGTGCGGTAAACTCAGACGGGACGGTCAGAATTGTCTTTGGCGCCACCTCAACAGCTTTTTGTTGATCCCCGATTGGCTGTGACCACGTCGGAGCAGCGAAGATGCCAGCAGTAAATAGGAAGGATGCTGCTACAAAAATCGGAAATCTCACTTTAGCCTCCCGCAATGGTTCAACAACCGAATTGCCGAAGTCGTTTCCGCCCAGCGTCCAGAGGGCCGCGGTCTAAGAGCGGCTTCTCGTATTTTTGCGCGACCAATCGAACTCCGGATTAAACTCATTGTCAAGAAATTACGTCTTTTGCATCGCGTAATCGAGAAGGACCGCCCGACCGGCGATGCAAAGCATCGGGTCGGACGTCCATTCTCTACAAGAGCGAGCGCTCGTTGCTCGCCGGCATTTCGATCCTTCTGCGCTCTCGCGCTCCCGAACTTAACCCCGTCGAGAACATCTGATAGTATCTCCGCGCCAACTGACCCTCCAATCCCGTCTTCGAGGGCTACACGCCATCATCGATTTAGCCTGCGAGGCTAGCAGAAGCTCGTCGCACAGCCCGGCGCCATCACCTCAACTGGATGCGCCAGTGAGCGCACGTCGGTCAGGCGCCATGACCTCTGCTAAAAGTTATGTAGCGTTGAGGGAGCGGATGATCGTAGGCTCGCGAGTTCTTTCGCCCTCGGTGTCGAGACGGCCGGAAAACTCCATGCCAGAGCGGAGCCACTGCTTACCTGGGCCGCACTGGTCGCGCCCTTATCGATCCCGCAGTTCCGGTTCGCCGCGGCGCGCGACAAATTCGGCTAACCCGGTCGCGTTCGGCATCGCGGGCGAAGGACTGAACGCGGCCGGGACGGTCGCAGCGGCCAAAGTCAGTCGCGGCCTGAAGCAAGCGACCCTAGGGCCAGAAAGCGTCGTCGACCGCCTGCTCGACGCGATAGGGCGCCGCATTCGGAAACGCGCTTTCGGGCAGCTCCGTATCCCGGGCGGCCAGGATGACGGCGAGCTCGTAAGCCTCGCCGAAAGCGTCGCCGAGGCGCGCCTTCAGGCTGGGATTGTCCCTGAGATAGCTGCGCAGCCGGATGCGCCGCTCGCGAATGCTCGAGCTGCCGCTCGAGCTTCTGAAGCCGGGTTGAAACCGCCATTTGAGCAGATTGAGCTGCAGGGCGGCGAGAAGGTTGACCAGTTCGCGGTCCTCACTCCGGCCGGCGCTGTCGCCGTGTTCGGGCAGGCGCCCAACGTCGGTTCGATCGCCCCGGCCGGCGCGCGCCAGCGCCGCTTGCTCCCTCGCCCAATCGAAAGGGTCGCTTTCGCCGTCATGCGACATTTCGCGCGCCTGGTCCGAGGGTCTTCATCGGCGTCGCGGCCTGGGCGGCGGCGGCGCTCCGCCAGGATCGTCAGGAGGCCACGTCCGTCTCAGGCGAGGCCCGCCGCAAGCCGGTCCTTGCGGCCGGGACGGGTCGCAACCGACGCGAGGCCGACGAAGCCGATGCCGAGTAGGGCCCAGGTCGAGGGTTCCGGCGCGGCGACGACGTTGTCGAACTCGAACGAATTCGACGACGAGGCCAGCTTGACCGAGGTGAACGCCGGCAGGCCGGCGATTTCGACATAGCGGTTGGAGGTCCAGTCCGCCTGGCCGCCGTCGGCCATCAGTCCGGAGACGTCGGCGCCGGTGATCGTCGCCTCGACCGTCGAGCCGTTCAGGAACTGCAGGCTGTTGTAGGCGTCGACCGAGCCCCAGAACAGCCCGAAGCTGGTCCTCGGGCCGGCATAGGCGATCGTCTCGCTGCCGCCGCCGAGCACGGCCATGTAGTTGGTGCTGTCGCCGTAGGGCTGGGCATAGAGGCCGGCCGAACCCTGGCCGCCGTTGTTCATGATGACGGCCGATCCGGAAAAGGTCGCCCCGCCCTCGGTCAGAGTTCCATAGGGCGACGTGGTCAGGAAGGACTGAACCGCCACGTTCGGCTCGTCGAAGGTCGCCACGCTGCCGGCGGCCGGCATGAGCGCCCCGTCCGGCAGGACGCTGACCGTATAGGCGAAGGCCTGTTGGGAAACGAGGCCGGCGGCGGAAAAGGCCAAAAGCCGAGCGAGACGCGAAACGCGCATTGTGGATGTCCCCCGTGGAAGTGTTGAGGAGATGATGTTTACATGCGTTAACACATCCCGTCCAGCGCGCGATTAAGCGATAGTTAACGATGGTTCACATTGGTGCGGCGGGCGGCGGAGTCCCATTTCGGAACGCACGCCGCGAGGGCGGTCGGTCGTTTTCGGGGCGCCCGCGAGCGGTCGATAAGAGGGCCCGCAACCCTTTGCAAAATAGAGGCCTGGTCGATAAGAGGCGCTAAACCGGGGCAACCGGCCGATCTCCCCGACATCCACAGGCCCCGCCCCTCGACTCGCGGCTCGCGGCCTTGCGACACTCGGCGGCATGGAATCAGAGATCCTCAAAGCCGTCGGGTTCGTCCACCTGCATGTCCACAGCGCCTTCTCCCTGCGCGAGGGCGCGCTGACGATCGAGACGCTCGCGAAACTCGCCAAGGCCGACGCCATGCCGGCGCTGGCGATCACCGACACCAACAACCTGTTCGGCGCCTTGGAGTTTTCGGAGAAGCTCGCCAAGAGCGGCGTCCAGCCGATCGTCGGCGCTCAGGTGGCCGTCGATTTCGGCGATGCGCCCGCCTCCTCTTCGCGCTTGGCCGAGCTCCGGGTCGCGCGCGCGCCCGTCGTGCTTCTCAGCCAGTCGGAAGCCGGCTACCGGACGCTGATGCGGCTCGTCTCCGCTCTCTGGCTCGACCCGAAGGACGGCGACGAGGCGCACATCCCGTTCGACGCCCTCGTCGGCGCGGACGGCCTGATCGCGCTGACCGCGGGTCCGGCCGGTCCGATCGACCGGGCGCTTAGCGCGCACCTGCCCGACCTCGCACAGGCGCGGCTCGAGCGCCTCGCCACAGTCTTCGGAGACCGGCTCTACGTCGAACTGCAGCGTCATGGGCTCGAGTCGGAGATCGCGACCGAGCCGGCGCTGATCGACCTCGCCGACCGGCTCGGCCTGCCGCTCGTAGCGACCAACGAACCCTATTTCGCGACCCGCTCGGACTATGGGGCGCACGACGCCCTGCTCTGCATCGCCGAGGGGGCGCTGCTCTCGAATGCTGAGCGGCGGCGGCTCTCGCCCGAGCATCGCTTCAAGACCCGGGCCGAGATGACCGAGCTTTTCGTCGACCTGCCCGAGGCGCTGCAGGCGAGCGTCGAGATCGCGATGCGCTGCGCCTACCGGCCGCTGACCCGGAAGCCGATCCTGCCGCATTTCTCGTCGCCGGGCGGCGAGACGGTCGACGAGGTCGAGGAACTCCGCCGCCAGGCGCGCGAGGGGCTCGATGCCCGGCTCGCCCATCTCGGCCTTGCGCCGGGCCACAGCCGCGAGGACTACGACCGCCGCCTCGCCTTCGAGCTCGACGTCATCGTCAAGATGAAGTTTCCCGGCTACTTCCTCATCGTCGCCGACTTCATCAAATGGGCGAAGGCCCACAGCATTCCGGTCGGACCGGGCCGCGGGTCGGGCGCGGGCTCGCTGGTCGCCTGGTCGCTGACCATTACCGACCTCGACCCGATGCGGTTCGCCCTCCTGTTCGAGCGCTTCCTGAACCCCGAGCGCGTGTCCATGCCGGACTTCGACATCGACTTCTGCCAGGAGCGGCGCGACGAGGTGATTGCTTACGTGCGCGACCGCTACGGCGCCGACCGCGTGGCGCAGATCATCACCTTCGGCTCGTTCCTCGCCCGCGGCGTGCTGCGCAACGTCGGCCGGGTGCTCGAGATGCCGCTCGGCCAGGTCGACAAGCTCGCCAAGCTCGTGCCGCAGAACCCCGCCCACCCGGTTACCCTGAAGCAGGCCGTGGCGGACGAGGCGCGGCTGCAGCAGGCGGCGGCCGAGGACGAGCGGGTCGCGACCATGCTTTCCATCGCCGAGCGGCTCGAGGGCCTTTATTCGAACGCCTCCACCCACGCCGCCGGCGTCGTCATCGGCGACCGACCGCTGACCGAGCTGGTGCCGCTCTACCGCGACCCGAAGGCCTCGATGCCGGCGACCGAGTTCAACATGAAGTGGGTCGAGCCGGCCGGCCTGGTGAAGTTCGATTTCCTCGGCCTCAAGACCCTGACGACGCTGCAGAAGGCCGTCGACCTGATCGCCCGCAAGGGCGAGAGGATCGACCTCTCCAGGATTCCACTCGACGATCAGAAAACTTACGAGATGTTGGGACGCGGAGAGACGGTCGGGGTGTTCCAGGTGGAAAGCGCCGGCATGCGCAAGGCGCTGGTCGAGATGCGCGCCGACCGGCTCGAGGACATCATCGCCCTCGTCGCGCTCTATCGCCCGGGACCGATGGCGAACATCCCCACCTACTGCGCCCGCAAGCTCGGCCACGAGAAGGCGGATTATTTGCACCCTTTGATGGAGCCCAGCCTGCGCGAGACCTTTGGGGTCATCATCTACCAGGAGCAGGTGATGCAGATCGCGCAGGCCTTGTCGGGCTATTCGCTGGGCGAAGCCGACATGCTCCGGCGCGCGATGGGCAAGAAAATCAAGAGGGAGATGGACGCCCAGCGCGCCCGCTTCGTCGACGGCGCGGTTGCGCGCGGCCTCGCCAAGGCCAAGGCGGACGAGATCTTCGACCTTCTCGCCAAGTTCGCCGACTACGGCTTCAACAAGAGCCACGCGGCGGCCTACGCGCTGATCGCCTACTGGACGGCGTGGTTCAAGGCCAACCATCCGGCGGAGTTCCTCGCGGCCTCGATGACCCTCGACAAGGGCAATACCGACAAGCTCGCCGAATTCCGCGGCGATGCGCAGCGGCTCGGTATCCAGGTCGCGCCGCCCTCGTCCAACGCCTCGGAGGTCAATTTCGACGTGCGCTGCGATGCCAACGGCCGGCCGTCGATCGTCTATGCGCTGAGCGCCGTCAAAGGCGTGGGCGAAGCACAGGCGGCAGCGCTAGTCGCGGCCCGCCACGGCCGGCCCTTCGTGTCGCTCGCCGACCTGGCGGCCCGGCTCGATCCCAGGCTCGTCAACAAGAAGGCGCTGGAAAGTCTGGCGGCGGCAGGAACGTTCGACGAGATCGAGCCCGATCGCGCCGTCGTCTTTGCCTCGATCGAGCCTATACTGGCGATCGCCAATCGCGGCGCCTCGGAAAAGGCCGCCGGACAGAACGCGCTTTTTGGTGAGGCTGAGGCCGCCCCGCTCAGGGTCCGGACGACGCCGTGGACGGAGTCCGAAAAGCTCAAACGCGAGTTCGACGCGGTCGGGTTCTTCCTCAGCGGTCATCCACTCGAAGCCTACGAAGCGGCGCTGAAGCGGCTGCGCGCCACGCGTTGGGCCGATTTTGTCCGTTCCGTGCGTGCCGGCGCAACGACCGCACGGCTCGGGGCGAGCGTGCTCGACCGGACCGAGCGCCGCACCAAGACGGGCTCCAAGATGGGAATCGTCCAGCTTTCCGATCCCTCCGGCCAGTACGAGGCGATCATCTTCCAAGAGGGATTGAACCAGTATCGCGACCTGCTTGAGAAGGGCTCCGACCTCCTCGTGACCTTGCAGGCCAACGTCGAGGGCGAGGATGTGCGCGCCCGCATCGTCGGCGTCGAGCCGCTGAACGACGCGGCCGCCAAGGTGCACAGGGGCCTGCGCATCTTTGTGCGCGACGAGAGCCCGCTCGCCTCGATCGAAAGCCGCCTCGGAGGCAAGGGCGATGGAGAGGTGTCTCTGGTCGTCATGCTGGGGCCCAAGGAGGGCGAGGTCGAAATCCGCCTGCCCGGTCGCTACGCCGTGAGCGCGACCGTCGCCGGCGCGCTCAAGGCCGCTCCGGGCGTGGTTGCGGTCGAGCATGTGTGAAACCGCGCGACAGGCCCGCCGCAGACTTGCGCGAAAGGCTTGCGTCGACTCGCCGCCTTCGCTATTGAAACCGCCGATTGGCGATCTTCTCGCCGGCGGCCGTTGGGGGATAGTTCAACGGTAGAACAGCGGACTTCTGACTCCGTCAATCTTGGTTCGAATCCAGGTCCCCCAGCCAACCGCGAAACTTGAAATCTTCGCCGCTTGACCGTCGCGGTGGATTGGCCCGGGTAAGTATCCCCCGGCAAAGCCGGGGGCTTTAGGATTGGAGCCGCTCGAAGCGGCAGAAGGGGTCGCTGACGCGGCCCCTTGAAATTGCAGCCGCCCAAGGCGGCTTGTCAGCGCCAGAGGTTCATCTGCTCCAACCGCTGATCTTCCTTCTCCTGATTGCGGATGTAGGCGCGGATGGCTTCTTCGTCGCGCCCCACCGTGTTGACGAAGAATCCCCGGGCCCAAAAATGCTGCCCCACAAAATTGCGTTTGCGCTCTCCGTAAACCCGGGCCATGTGGATCGCGCTCTTGCCCTTGATGAAACCCACCACCTGCGACACCGCGTATTTCGGCGGGATCGATAGCAGCATGTGCACGTGATCGGGCATCAGATGCCCTTCTTCGACCTTCAATTCCTTCTGAAGCGCAAGCCTGCGGAACACTTCGCCCAAATGCCGCCGCAGCTCCTGATACAAAGTCTTGCGGCGACATTTCGGGATGAAGACAACATGATATTTGCAGTCCCAAGTCGTGTGGCTTAGGCTTTCGTACTCGTCCATCGGCGGAGTTCCTTTCGTGTGAGTGGCTGCTCACGTTGGAACTTCGCTGATGGACTGCAGGAAACGTCAAACTGCTACTGCCACCCCGGCATAGCCGGGGGGTCTCCCGCTTACGCTAGGCGCCCAGGTCGCGGCGCATTGCGTCGCGCCAGAGGGCTACGACGGCTGCGACGGCAGCGCGACGAACTGTTGAGCGGGGGAGGACCCTGCTCACTGGGACGTGGGACCCGTCCCGCCGCTATTGTTGTTGATCTGGATTGCCGGGCCGCCGCCGCCGGTGGATTCGAGCGGGGGCCTCTTTCCGCTCTCGAAGTCGTGGACCGCCTTCACCATCTGCGCGCCGTTGCCGGGGATGTTGGTGTTGCTCGAGTAGCGCGGCCAGGGCGTGGCCGTCTGCAGCGCCTGGTTCGCGGCCTGAGCGTTGCCGGCCCCCGGCGAAATCGTCAGGCTGCGCTGCGTATAGTCGGCAAAGGGGTCGTCGAACGGCGGCTCGCCGAAGGCGGGGCGGCCGGCGGCATAGGCGGGACATAGCCGGCGTAGCTGTTCTGATAGACCGGCGGATAGGGACACTCGCACCCGGTAGCAGGCGGGATAGCCGGCGGGATTGCAGGCCGCCGAGCGCGGCCGCGAGGCCGAGCGCCGCGACGACTGTGAGCGACCGCGCACGCATCACTTGGCCTCCAGGATGTGGCCGTAGGGTCCCTGCAGCCCGCCGCCGCCGGTGACGAACTCGGTGTATTTCTTCTTCCGCTCGGTGTCGCCCATCAGGAACAGGTCGACGTCGTTGGCCGACAGCGTGGTGTCGAACGGCGTCACGAGATGCTTGCCGGGCGGCACGGGCCTGACGAGATGCACGGTGACGATGACGACGAGGTCGGTCTCCGACTTCTGGTAGTTCGTCGAGCGGAACAGCGCGCCGAGCACCGGAACGTTGCCGATCCACGGCAGTTGCGAAAGCTGGTTGACGTCCTGCGCTTGCAGCAGGCCGGCGATGGCGAAGCTCTGGCCGTCGCGCAGTTCGACCGTGGTGTCGGCGCTGCGGGTGTTCAGCTCCGGGATCGTCGTCCCGTTGACGATGACCGACGTCGTGATGGCGACCTGGCAGACCTGCGGTCCGAGATGGACATTGATCAAGCCGGTGTTCAGCACCGTCGGGACGAAATTGAGCGTCACGCCGCACGGATAGTAGTTGACCGTGACCGTCGGCGTCGTGCCGATGGTGCCCGGCTGCACGGTCGGGATGGGGATCTGGGCGCCGGCGAAGAAGCTCGCCTTCTCGCCGGATTGCGAGACGAGATCGGGCTCGGCGAGGGTCTTGACCAGACCCTTGTCCTCCAGCGCGGAAATCAGGGTGTTGACCTGCAGGCCGTTGGTATTGATCACTTGCGCCAGCAGCGCGCCGAACGGCGTGGCGCCGGACGCCGCGCCGGCAAAGAGGCCGCTGAGCAGGGGAACGACGGCGCCGGTGAGATGGCGCCGCCGTTGGTCGCCTGTAATGAGGGGTCCGTTGACGCCGATGGTCTGGGCCAGCGATGGCGGCGGAGGTCTGGGCGCCGGTCGGAGACGTTCCCGTGATGACGCCGGCGGCGGCGGTCGGCGATTTCGAAACCGCGCCGAGCCCCGAAACGCCGAGCCCGTTCTTGTTGCCGCCGAAGAAGTTCACGCCGAGATCGCGGCCCGCCGTGCGGTCGACCTCGAGAAAGCGCACCTTCAGCATCACCTGCTGGGTCGGCGCGACCCGCATGGCGTTGATCGACCGGCGCCCCGTTGCCCGATGGGTCTCTCGGCGAGAGGGCCTTGGCGACGTCGACCGCGCGCGCCGCCGAGACGGCGTCGCTCGCTTCGCCGCTCAGCACCACTTCGCCGTTCGCGCTGGCGACGGCGATGTTTCCGGAGCCGGTGCTCGCGGCGATCTTGCTGTGCAGCGTGGCGGCGTCGAGCGTCACCTCGAGGTCGACGACCGCGACCAGGCGCTTGTCGGCGCCGAACACCGAAATGTTGGTGGTGCCGACCTTCTTGCCCTGCACGTAAAGGGTGTGGTCGGTCATCGGCAGGAGGTCGGCGATGTCGGGCGAGCCGATCACGGCGGTGGTGAAGGGCGCCTTGAACGTCAGCGTCTTCGACTTGTTGAGCGTCACGTTGATGTGACGGACGGGCGCGTCTTCGACGATCTGCGCCCGGACAGCTCCGCAAAACCCGCTGAAAGTCAGGCTCGCGGTGACGGCGGCCGCGACCGTGAGGCCGCACACACCCGCCAGGCGCCAGCGTGCTGTCCGCCGCGCCTCGCCGACGACGTCGGCCGTCCGTCGTGCGTCACTTTCGAAACCCTCCACCCTTGGGCCGATTTGCGCGGCGCCTCCGGACTTCATCCGCTCGCTGCTGTGCCGTCGCGCGCGGCTTGCGGCCTCGTCGATTGTTCACTGAACGCAGTCGACGCTCCCGCACGGCTGCCCGTTCGAGGCGCGCTCGACGAATTGGGCGCTTTGGTTCAGCAAAGCGAGATTGTTGGTCGCCGTCGCGTTGCCCGGATCGCGGCTCAGCGCCGCGTCGAACTTCGCCCGGGCCTTCGCCAATTGCCCGCGCAGCATATACGAATAGCCCTCGTTATTGAGGATGCTCGGGGTGTGGCCGACCAGCTTGACCGCATGCGGCATAACTGCGGTCGGCGAGATCGAACCGCCCCAAGCGATCGTAGCTCGCCGCCAGTCCGACCCAGGCGGTCGCGTCCTTGGGCGCCTTCTCGACGGCGTCCTGGAAGTAGTGCTGGGCAAGGCCGAAATTGCCCTCGTAGAAGCGCTGGACGCCGAGTTTCACCGGCTCGTCCGAAGGGTAGTACTTGATGTCGCCCGGGTTCTGCCCGGTGACCGCATCGGGGATCGGGGTCGGCGTCGCGATCGGCTGACAGCCGGCCAACCCGATGATCAGCAAAGCCGCCGTTGCGGCCCGAAGGAAACCCGTCGCTCCGGCGGACGCCAAAAGGATCCCGTTCGTCAGCCGCCCCATTGCCGCTTGCTTTCGCTGCTCATCAACTGCCCTCGCCCCTCGGGCGCGCACAACCTTTGGCGTCGCCCGAATCGCTTGCCCGCAGCACCCACAGATTCGTTACTGAACTACCCCACGCCGGGAAGCCGGTCAAACCCGACCATCGGCCCAGTCCGAAACGCCCGCTAGCAGGCGTTTTCTTTTTGCACGGCGCCGCTCCGTTCGGGAAAATCATGCGATCTCAAGCTTTTGCCAGGCTTGCAACCTGTTGATTGCCGGGCCCGGCGGGCCCGGAACAGGCGATTTGGCAGGTCCGGAACAAGGCAAGAACAGGTCGCTATTAGGTCGGATCGTGGGCAGAACTCAGGCGAAGGCGGGGCGCGCGACGGGCGCCGCCAGGTTACAAGGCGCGGCCGGGATTCCCTTCCCGGCCGCGGAGGGTTGTCCTCTTTGAGCGCTACGCCGGCATCGGCGCCCCCGATCGCGGGCGCCGTCCTTCACGACCATCACCCCAGCGCGCCTAGTACAACACCAGGCGCGGCTGGCTAAGCGTATAGCCGGCTTGCTGAAAATTGGTTGCAACGTCTTTATAGGGGTTGACGCTGCTGCAGCTCGAATTTGTTGAGTAAAACTTAGATTTATCCGAAGCCATGTTCTGCAGCGCACCGCACGGATTCCACACACTGGTGTTTGTGGCGGTGGGGCTGTCATAGTAGTTGGTGGTCGTCTTGTTTTTTCCTTTGCCCGTCGTCACGGTCTGCATTGGGCACCCCGTCCCCGCGCCGCCCGCGTCATAGGCGATCACATAGACCCACGTTCCGTCGCTCGTCGCGGTCGCGGCGTTCTTAACGGCCTGGTTGCATTGCTGTTCAATGTGCCCATAGGAGCAGACCGAGCTTGGCGAACAGGGGGTTGTCTGCCAGGTCGCGTCCATTTCGGAAGAGCCGAGCGATATATTCGCCTCGCCGTCGCTGAGCAGAATGATGACGTCCTGCGCCGCGGACGAACCTTCCGATTGAAGAGCGGCCTGCGCGGCCGAGATCGCATCGGCGTAAAAGGTTCCCTCGCCTCCCGGGGCCGCCAGACAGCCGGTGAAACTCTTGCTGTTGTCGCCGACCGCCATGACCAGTTTCGACGCGTGATTCAGCGTGCCCTGCGGGCTCGCATAGTCGGTGCTGAGGGAACTGCCATTGATCTGATAGGTGATGCCGGCCGTGCCATAAGGCTCGATTTTCGGCGAACCGGTGCAGGGCGTCCAGGAGGCGGACATGCCGGGAAACACCATCAGTCCCACTTTGTCGATCGCCGGGTTGAGCTGCTTCAGGATCAACTGGACGCCGTACTTCGCGCAATCGAGCTTCTTGGGGCTGCCAATGCCCGGAACCTTGCAACCGGTGTCGTCCGTTGTGGTTTGCATGGACGCGGTCGTATCGAGCACGAACATGATGTTCATGGCTTTGGTCGGGCCGCCCGCATAGGCCGCAATCGCCGTCGTCGAGACGGTCCAGGATTTGAAGCCGAGGACCGTGATGAAATAGGTCGGAACGGTTCCGGTCTGGGTCAGCGAGATCGCGTTATTGCCGCCCCCGGCAGCGCACAAGGGAAGGCCGGACGTCGTGGCGCAGATAGCGGTTGCTTTTGCCGAAATGCTGCTGACCATCGGAACCGCATGGGTGGTGTTCCAGCTCTGGGCGGCGCTCACCGCGGCGGATGAGGTGCCTCCCGGCTGGTCCCATACATAGGCGGCGTCGAGCGCCGCTGCGTTGGTGTTGGCTTGCAGCGCCTGTCGCGCCGTGAGCACGACGCCGACGTCAACCGCAAATCCCATCGCGCCGATGAGCGGCGCCGCCGCGGCGACAAACACCCATGCGGCCACTCCTCGGCGGTCGTGCAACGGCTTGCTGAGTTTGGCCGCGATTGAGCGGATCCATCGAGACATTTTCCCCTCCTATTGAACGACAGCCGCGGATTGCGCGGACAAGGTGCACGGCGATCCTCCGAAGTCGTAACCCATGAACGTCAGATCGCAGGGATAGGTGAGCGCTACAGAGGCGACGGCGCCGGCGGCGAGCAGAGCGTTGCAAGCGCTGTCGCTGCTACAAGGCGAACCGCCGATCTTTACGGTCTTTGTGATCGTGCCTGTGAGATTGACGGCCGCGCTCGTGATAGCGGTCTGGGCCGTCGAGTAGGGAGTCGTTGTCCCGCGCCCAAAGGACAGGATCTGCGCGCCCTGCTGCGCCGCGCCCGTCAAAATGAGATAATTGTTAAGCGCGATTGCCCGAAGTACAATATCGCGAACAGGATCAGCAACAGGACGGGCGCCACAAGGACAAACTCGAGCGCCACGGCGCCCTTGCGACAGCGGACGAGCGAGATGAGGGGCCGCATCGCCATCCGCCGCGACGGTGACCCGCGCCGGCCGGCGCCCAGCCGCGACTTGCAGCAAGCTCCGACCAACTGGCCGTAATAACATCCAGGATCTTCATCGGTCACTCTCCGACATCGGGGTCAATCTCCAAGCTCGATGCTTCGACAAACGGGTTAATAGTCAGTTCACCCAACATAGCCGATCGGTCTCTTCGAACCGTGGGTATGGACCCTTGTCGTCATTGCGAGCAGGAGCGCGACGAAGCCATGCAAAGACCGTAGCGCGCTCGACGGTGACCAGGGTTGCTTCCCCCCGGTCTCTTCGACCCGGTGTTCGCTCGCATTGACCGCTGGTTGACACTATCGCCGTGCTCATGGCTATATCACAATGCTGGAACGCGCGTATGAGGTGCAGAAACGGACTGGCGCCCAAGATGATAAACATGGCTGGAAGCATGAACAGCACCATCGGAACGATCAGTTTCGCGCCCAACTTGTGCGCTCTTTCTTCCAGCTTGATGATCGAGTCTCGCCGGAGTTCGTCGGCGATCGCGCGCAGAGCCTGGCTCAACGGCGTCCCGAATTGCAGGCTCTGGCTCATCATGGCGCCGAACCGGCGCATTCCATCCGAGGTCGCTCCCAGTTTCTCGAACGCGTCGCGGCGGTTGGGCAGGATCCGGAGATCGTCGAGAAGACTGGTCAGGACCCGGGCCATGGCGGGATTGGTCCGGTTCATTTCTTCCGCCACGCGTTCCAGCGCGCTTTCCAGGCCCATGCCCGCTTCGCTGCACACAACCAGCAAATCGATGGCGTCCGGCGTGCCTTTCCGAACCGCGGCGGCAAAACGCCGTTTCAGCCACGACAGGAGCAATCGCGGCCCCATGATCCCGATCACCACGCCGAACAGCGCGAAGATCAACAGGTCGATCGGCGGCTTCCCCAAGAACTCCCCGATGAACACGGCAATCGAGCGGGAAAGCCGCCATGCTGACGATCTTGACGCCGATCCAGATCGGCAAGGTTCGATGAGGATTGAAACCTGACGAATGAACGATCGCCTTCAGTTGCTCCAGATCGTCGTCGGAGTAGAAGCGGCGATAGCGCATGCCGAGCGCCGACAGCCAATTCGTCATGCTCGGGCAAGGGGGCTGGCCGGCTCGGCATGCCCATCACGGCCTTCTCGACCCGCAGGGTCAAGCGCGCGAACGTGGAGTTCGTGAAGGATCAACACCAAGGTCGCCGTCGCCGATGCTATGGCGAGGGCCGCCAAACTGAGACCAGACGTCATAGCGCCGTCTCCCTTCTGACCATCCAGCGGATCACCAGAGTCCCGACAATCACGGACGCTGCCGCATAGGCCAGCAGCTTTCTTCCGATCGGATCAGTGAACAGGAGGTCAACCGTCGACGGATTGACCAGGTATAGCAGCCCACCGACAACGACGGGCGCCACGAGACAGCGCGCGCGAGGAAAAGATCACTTCTCCCGCCAGAGCCTTGGCGCGAGCCGCCAACGTAACGCGCTGACGCACAGTGTCCGCCAGAGTCTGCAAGGTTTCGGCCAGGCCGCCGCCGGACTTCATCTGGACGCCGAGCGTCACGGCAAAGAAGCCATATTCCGCCACTTCCGTTCGCCGATAGACGCCCTCGATGGCCTCCTCCGGAGGTCTGCCGAGCGCCAGTTCGCTGCATACCAGGGCAAATTGCCCGGCCGTCGGTTGCGGCATCTCGCGCGCGATGGTGCGAAACGCTTCGTTGACAGGCAGGCCGGACCGAACCGCGCTCGTCACCATTTCGATGGCGTCGGGAAGCTGGCGAAACAGGGCGTCCGCAAGGCGACGGCGCTGCCAGCCAAACAGGCCCCGCACCACCATGACCGCCACAACGAGCGCCGCGAGCGACACGTAGAGGATTGGAAATTGCAGGAAGCCGTTGGCGTAAAACACAGCCGCGGCGGCGATGGCGCCGGCAAGCAGCACATAGCCGGGACGAAAATAGTAGGCGCTTCCTGCCTTGTAGTTGGCCAGGCCATGCAGAAAGCGCCACCGGGACTTGATCTGTGCTCGGCGAATCGAGGGGACGCTCTCCGCGTGCGCGGTCGACAGGGCCATCGCCACGTGACGATCGATGCGCCTTTGTCGAGCGTCGAGGACCAGCGTCAGGGCCGCTGCGCCGATCAGCAGCAGAGAACGATAATGATCGAGAAACTGCTGCATCATAACCCCCAAGCCGGGGTCGAAGGGCGCCAAGCCCCCCTTCCCCAGCTTTGCTGGGGAAGGTGTCGGGCGAAGCCCGACGGATGGGGTGTGGAAAGCAGGTCTCCGCCCCCGTCGGATCGCGACGCGGTTTGTGCAACGCAATTCGCGTCTAAGCGGCGGGCCACACCCCATCCGTCGCCTTCGGCGACACCTTCCCCGGCCTTCGCCGGAGAAGGGGGCGCCCGCCCGGCACCCGAGATGTGTGCATCCCGTAGCAGCTTTGCTGGGGAAGGTGGTGCGCCGGCTCGTCGGGAGCTAAGCATCAGAGTTGCCGCATCGCTTCGGCCCACGCCCGATCGAGCCCGTAATAGGCAAGACGGCTCTTGAATTTCGGAACGGCCTGGGTGGACCTGTAGGCGCCCGTTATCCGTCCGTGGACGTCCTCCTCCTTGAACTCGAACAGCGGCGATGTCGTTGGTGGTGATCACGTCGCCTTCCATGGCCGACCACCTCGCGTGATCTGGACGATGCGACGCTGGCCATCGCGCATGCGTTCGACGTGCACGATCAGGTCCAGCGCGCGCGACGATCTGGAAGCGAATGGCGCGCGAAGGCAGATTGACCTGGCCCATCTGCACCATGTTCTCGATGCGGGTCAGGGCGTCGCGGGCGCTGTTGGCGTGCACGGTGGAGATCGAGCCGTCATGGCCGGTGTTCATCGCCTGCAGCATGTCGAACGCTTCGGCGCCGCGCACCTCGCCCACGATGATCCGGTCGGGCCGCATGCGCAGAGCGTTCCACACCAGATCGCGCTGCGTGACCTGCCCCGTGCCTTCGAGGCTGGGCGGCCGGGTCTCCAGGCGTGATCACGTGCGGCTGCTGCAAGCTGCAATTCCGCCGCATCCTCGATGGTGACGATGCGTTCGCTGTGATCGATGAATTGGCTCATGGCGTTCAGCAGCGTGGTCTTGCCGGAGCCGGTGCCGCCGGAGACCAGAATGTTGAGCCGGGACCGGGCGGCGATCTCCAGCAAGTCGCCCGATCGCCGGGGTCATCGTGCCGTTTGCGATCATTCCGGCGATATCGTAGACGATGGCTGGGAAACTTGCGGATGGAGATGCAGGGGCTATGGATCGCCAGCGGCGGGAAGATGATGTTGACCCGGCTGCCGTCCGGCAAGCGGCAATCCACCATCGGACTGGATTCGTCGATGCGCCGTCCGACCCGCGCTGCAATCTTCTGCGCCACCGACTGCGATGTGATCGTTGTCGCGGAAGCGGACCGCGACCCGCTCCAGCTTGCCCTGCGCGCTCGACATAGACGTTGCTGGGCCCGTTGACCATGACATCGTTGATCGAATCGTCCAGCAGCAGCGGGCGGAGCGGGCCGTAGCCGGTCATGTCGTTGGCAAGCTCGTCCGCCAGTTGAAGCTGCTCGCGGCCTGACAGTTCGAGCCGGTCCTGGTTGGCGATGGCGTGGATGATTTCCTCGATCTGCCGCCGAAGCACCTCGCGCGAAACGGTCGCGGCGACGGACGGCTCGATCTGCTCGATCACCCGTTCGCGCAGCGAAGCCGACATCACGGGCTTTTCGAGTGGCGACGACGGTGCGGGCTGCCGCGCGGGAGGCTCGTTACGCCCCGGCGCCAGGTCCGGCGAAGGGATCGCGGGCGCCGTAGCGCCCGAGCTTGCCAAAGGTTTTCATCGGCCGAACAGCCTGCTGAACCAGCCCTTTTGTTCGTCGCCGACCGCCGCGATCTCCCGGACGATCGGCGCGAGGTAGCGCCGCAGCTTCGGCACGTGCTTCAGCGCCGGAATGCCGAGATTGACCGCCTGGGTCATCCCCTTGCCGAGATCGGGAATGACCATGTCCGGCGTTCCGCCCAGCGCCGTGGCGATCGTCGCCAGGGGCAGGCCGCCGGCGCGATTGGCGCGATTGAGCAAGGTGAACACGCGGTTCTTGCCGGCGATGGCGGTCACCATCGTGCGCAGCGCATGGGCGTTGCGCAGCCCGGTCACTTCCGCTTCCAGCAGCACCAGCACGTGGCGGGAGAGCGCGATCACCGGATGGATGGCCGGCGCCAGCGGCATCGGCACATCGACCACGACGTAGCTGAACCGCTGACGCAGCAGGCCCAGCACATGCCTCACGCCCGCTTCGGTGATGCTCGAGGGTCGCATCCAGGTCCTCGTCGGCGGAAATCAGCCGAACGCGCTCGTTGATGTCGATGGCCGCGCGCTCGAGGAACAAGCGTGTCCGCCCGCATCGGGTTTTCCAGAGCGATGCGCAAGCCCGGCCCGGGCCGGACGCCCAGCATCACCGCGGCCTCGCCGCCCTGGAGATTGAGGTCGAGCAGCGCGACCTTGGCCTTGGTCGTCTCGGCCAGTTGCAGCGCGAGATTGATGGCGATGCTGGTGGCTCCGGCGCCGCCCTGGGCGCCGCAGATCGAGATCACATGGCCGCCGCGATCCGCCGGATCGGGCCCCGCGTCGCCGAGCAGCTTCGGGCGCAATTGGGTCTGGACCAGATCGCGCGTGAGCGGCTTCGGCAGGTATTCGCTCAGGCCAAGCTCCATCAGCGCGCGATAGAACGCGATGTCCGTGTTGTCGCCGATCAGCCCCACCTGCACATCGGCCGGGCAGACGCGCGACAAGCCGTTCCAGTTCGGTGAACGGATCGGCGATTTCGCTGATGTCGGCCACCAACGCGAGGAAATCGGTGTCGGTTTCGAGCATCCGGATGGCGTTGCGGATCGTGCCGCGCTTGACCTCGAGGTTGCTGCCTTCGAGGCCTGTGCGCAACGCCGCCGCGCTGAGGTCGTCATTGACGAAACAGACGACCCGGTTGCGCGTCACGGCAGACGGCGTGTCTTCGGGCGGACTGACGACTGCAACGTTGACGCTCATAAGTGCTTCCCCGACAACTTGTATTCACCCATCTCGGATCGCCGCGCGGACCCTTCCCCAGCTCGCTGGGGAAGGTGGCCCGAAGGGCCGGATGGGGTGTGGCCCGCTGCTAGGATGCCAAACGGCTTGCACGACCGTCGCCGCGAACCTTCGTCGGACCCCATCTGCTTTCCACACCCCATCCGTCGCCTTCGCCGACACCTTCCCCGCTTCGCGGAGAAGGGGGCGCCATGACGTTATTCCCTGCCCTTATCAGCGCTCAAATCGCCACTGTCCCACCTTGGCCAGCGACCTCCCCGGGCCGATCGCAACCAGACGGGGGCCACGCCCGCCGGATCGTGCTTCTTGACCGAGTATTCCTTCGGCTTGTCGCCGCCATAGACCACCACCGTCGCGCTCTCGTTGGCGATCGCGCTCTGGCGGGCGATCTCCGGCGACACGTCGCAGCCGAACATCGTGCCGGCGTCGCGGGTTTGCTCGTGTTCGACCGCGGCCCGGATGGCCAGCGACAGCTTTCCGAGATCCTTGGCGACGGCGATCGTCTTCACCTGCTCCGGCGGAAGCTGCAACGACACCGAGCGGGTTTCCTTGCCGGCGGCGGCATTATTGTCCTTATTGTCTTTGGCGCCCTGCACGATGTCCTGGTCGATCGCAATGATCCGGACGTTGTGAAGAACGACTTCGCTGAGCGAGCGATGGGCGGCGTCCGCCTTGTCGCTCGACCTGGGTCAACACGACGTCGACGTCATCGCCCGGCCAGATCAGGCCCGAGACGCCGGACTCCGTGTCGACCTTGATGCTGATGGCGCGGGTGTCCGGCGCGAGCACGCTGGCGAGAAAGCCCCGATCGCGCGGACGCAACACGTCTTCCGAGGTGATCGGACTGCCGGCGTCGACGAACTGGCGCACCAGCGAACCGCGCAGCCCGGTCCTGGCGTCGGCCGTATCGAGGATCGCCCCCGACGGAACGAGGCTGGGCTGCGCGGAGCGGACGGCGAAATCTTCGTCGCGCGCCAAGGTGCCCGCCGGCAGCGGATCGCGCCGCGACAAGGTACCCCGTCGTGACGGGCGCCGGAGCGGTGGTGTCCGCCACCTGCGCGACCGGCTTCGGCAGGTAGGCGTTGTAGGCGATCATCCCCAGCGCGGCGGTCGCCAGCACCAGCACCATGATGATCGAGAGACGCAAAGCAGACGGCATGTCAGAACCCCGTGGCTGAGAAGCAGTCCAGATCCCGCCGCAGGCGATCGCGGCCCCGTAAGGCAGCGGCGCGCGCCGCACATGGCGCCAACGCTCGACCGCGGTAGACGCGGCGCAGGAGCGACGATCCGGCGGGCGCTGGCCCGGGATGGGGCAGGAGACGCATCATCAGATGCGCCATGCGCAAGAACGCCGCCGGCCAGCGCGGTGACGGTCAACAATTGCACGACGCCCGTGAACGGCAGGCCGATCGCCAGGGCGATCAGCAGCTTGACGTCGCCGCCGCCGATCGCGCCCCGCTGGTAGAGGACGAGCAGCAGCAGAAACAGGATGGTCGCGGCGACCAGAGATTCGGCGAGATGGGTCGGACCGGCGAACTGGCCGAGCGATCCCGAGCAGCGCCAGCGTCAGGCAAATCTCGTTAGGATCAGGCGTGTCGCGATATCGATCATCGCGACATAGAGCAGCAGCAGGATTTGCAGAGCCAAGGCCGTGGGAGCAATCCAGGTCATCAGATGCAATGCCCCGAAGAAGGGAGGGGGCACAGCGCCGGCGCCCCCGCTGAAGCTATCGCGATATGAAGCCGCAGTGAGCTACGGCCGAGATAGCTTTGGCGATCGCGGCTGCGAGCGCCGTCCCGAAAGTGCCAGTGGCGCCAGTGCCGAACGCAGCAGCCACTGCGGCGACGATGCAGGCCGCGACGATCACGTACTCGAACGACACCACGCCGGCCTTGTCGTTGCGCAGACGGTCGATGAGGTCGGTAGCCTTGACGTAAAACTTGATCATGAATGGAGTCCCTTTTCCCTAAGAAATGCGCGTCGCGCCAATCGCGATCCGGCAGCCGGCTTCACTCGCGTTAACCCGACGGTAATAGATGTAAACTTACGCCGACAACTTGTCAAGGTTTTAGCAACCATGCGGTAGCAACTCCTTTTTAACGTTAAGCCGCATGGGTTACGCGGAAACTGAGCCTGCTTGACACGAGCAAACATCGGCAAAGCGGGCGGAAGCAAGGCGACAGGTTGTGCTTCCTGTCAAAAATAGGACGGCTGCAGCGACTCGGCCCAACCGCGCCGCGCGTCCTTGCCCAGGTCTCGAGCATGAGAACTGGAACAAATCATGGACAAACGCCGGCGCTGGTGCTAGGGTGGTTCCAAGGTCGATTGGCGGAAGCGCGGCGGCCAGGCGTCCGCGGGGAGCATGCGCCGCGCCGGTCGCCTCTCGGGGGTCGCGCCGCGCGAGGCGTCAGAAGATGCGCAAAAGGGAACCAAAATCCGCTGCAAGCCGTTGAAAACACTCAAAACGGGAGCCAATTCAAAGCCAGCGCGGCCGAGCGTCGCGCGCTCGTCGAGTATGCCGGGGCTTACTGCGCGGCGTCTTCGGGCCGCCGCGCCCGGCTCGGCGGCCGGTGTCGCCGCCATGCCTGCAACCCCGCTCGGAGGTTCGCCTTCGAGCTCGCAGTTCGTGCCGCTGCAGCGATAGAGCGCTGGTTTCGCCAGCGACTTCTTGTCGTTGTAAATCCTGACCTTGCCGGTGTCCTCGCGAACCCCCTCGGCGTGCACGGCCTGGCTTATGACGTTGACGTCCAGCCTCGCGATCAGCGTGTTCTTGTCGCTGAACACGAACACGTTGGTCGCCCCGACGGCCTTGGGGGTGAACACGAACTCCCGATCCGACTGGGGCGTGACGTCGATGATCTTCTCGTCGGCGACGGAAATCTTGGCAAATGGGGCGGACGTCTCGAACAGCCCGCCCTTGCCCATGATCAGGGTAATCTGTTCGGCCGCGCCCGCGACCGCCTGAACCGGCCTGGGTTGGACGCCGCCCGCCTCCTCGGCCAGCGCTTCACCGAAGGCGATCGCCGACCCGGCCGCGAGGGCCGCTGTCGCCGTAGCCCGCACGATGCTCGCCAATGTCACTGGAACCCACCTCCCTCGAACCCGGATATTCAACAGCCAACCTCAGGGACTGCATGCAAGAGCCGTTCCCTCGACCGCATGCGCCAAACCGAACCATAGCACCCCAGCGCCCGGACGCCCAGTTGGCGTGTGGCCAATAGGAAACGCGCGGTTGCCGCCGTTGGAAACTTGTAGGATTGTCATTGCGGCCGGAGGCGTCCGTTAACCCGTTCCTCGGCTTGATCGAAAAAGGGCATAGGCAGTTAGACGTTCGTTAGAAGCGATGAGCCCAAGCTTCGTGCGATTTTCGACCCCTGCGCGTCTTCGACGAGGAACCCGCGATGCTCCGTTTTGCTTCGTACCCCACTGTGTACAAGGCGATCCTGCTGGCGGTGTTCGCCGCCCTTCAGGTCGGCGACGTCATGACGACCCAGCAGGTGCTCGCCCACGGCGGGTGGGAGGCGAACCCCCTCGGCGTCCTGGCGATGGCGCGCTTCGGGGCCTACTGGCCGATCCCCAAGCTCGCCCTGATGGCGGCCTGCCTGCTTCTCATGGTCCGGTGGAAGCCGAGATACGTCGCCCCGTTTGTCGGACTGATGGGCGTCGTCGTCGCCAACAACGCCCTATGGGCCTATTCATGACAGAACCGCTGGCGATCGATTGAGACAGCGGACGGACGCAACGCGCCGTCGACGATGGCCATGCGCCGGGCGGGGGAATTGACCGTCGCCGTCGCATGATGCGATCGATCGCCGATGTCGCTGAAGATCCTGCTCGTCGACTCCGATCCCGATCGCGCGCGCTCGCTCGAGCGAACGCTGGCGGACGCGGGATTCTCCCAGGTGCGCCGCGCGGATACGGACGGCGATCTCGTCGACGCGGTCCGCCGGCTCGCGCCCGACCTCGTCATCTTTGACATGGCGCTCCCCGACCGGGACGCCCTGGAAGGCGTCCGCGCGCTGTCTTCCAACGCGCCGCGTCCGATTGTCATGTTTTCCGACAAGAACGACCCGGCTTTCGTCGAGGACGCGATCGCCGCGGGCGTCTGCTCATACAACCTCGCCGGCGTCTCGGACCGCGACATGAAGGCGATCGTCGCTTCGGCGGTCGCGCACTTTCGACGCTACGCCAAGGTCGAGACCGAGCTTGCGGCGGCGACCGCGCAGCTCCAAGAGCGGCGCGTCATCGAGCGCGCCAAGGCGCTCCTGATGGCCGAGCGCAAGATCACCGAGCCGCAGGCCTACCGTTGGTTGCGCAACAAGGCCATGAACGACAATCTCCGGATCGCGCAGGTCGCCGCCGACCTCATCAAAGACCAGGACGCCGATGGACTGCTCAAATGAGTGACGCCGCCTCCTCCTCCCGCTCTGCGCCCGGCCGGAAAATCGCAATCGGGCTCCTGCGGCTGACCGATTCGGCGCCTGCGGTCGTCGCGTACGAGTTCGGTTTCTTCGCCGACGAAAGCCTCGACGTCGCGCTGTCGGTCGAGCCGTCGTGGGCGAACGTCGCCGACAAGCTGGCCTATGGCGCACTTGATGCGGCGATCATCGTGCCGCCGCTGGCCTTCGCCATCTCGCTCGGCCTGCGCGGGCCGGCCGAGCCGCTGATCGTTCCCTACAGCATGAGCCTCGGCGGCGACACGATCACCCTCGCCAAAGGCCTTGCCGACGAGCTGCGTGACGAGGCGCGCGGCGTCGGTTACGCCGCGGCGTTCGCCGCGCGGCTCAAGGCGTCCACGAACGGAAAGACGCTGGCCATCGTTCATGACTACTCCAACCACAATCTTGCGTTGCGCTACTGGCTGGCGGCGGCCGGCGCCCTCGCCGAGCGCGACTTCGGCGTCGTCGTGACGCCCCCGGCGCGCATGGTCGAGGCGCTGCGCTCGGGCAAGATCGCCGGCTTCTGCGCGGGCGCGCCTTGGGGCGACATCGCCGAGCGCGCGGGCGTCGGCGCGACGGTCGCCACGTCCGGACGACGTCTGGCTGAACGGTCCGGGCAAGGCCCTCGCCATGCGCGAGCGGTGGAGCGAGGCAAACCCGAAGGCGCTCGCCGGCCTTCTGCGCGCGCTCCATCGCGCCGCGCGGTTCTGCGACGCGCCCGCCAACGCGACCTATGTCGCCTCGCTGCTCTCCCGGCGGGCGTGGCTCGCGGTCGACAGCCACGCCATTCTGTCGTCGCTGCCGGGGACTGTCGGGCGCAACCGATCGCGGTTCCATGACCATGCGGCGACCTATCCGTGGCGGTCGCATGCGCTCTGGTTTCTGACGCAGATGACGCGCTGGGGGCTGATCGACAAGGGCCTGCCGCTCGGCGCGATCGCCGAGCGCGTCTATCGCCCGGATCTCTACGCCGACGCGCTCGCTCCGACCGCCGCGCCGATTCCCAAGGTGGACCGGAAGCGGGAAGGCGAGCATGCGGCCGATTGGTCGCTCCCGGCTTCGCCGGCGCCTATTCCGATGAGGGCGGATCTTTTCTGCGACGGGGCCGTATTCGATCCGCAGAGCGTCCCTAATTAAGGCGGACGATGTCTTGGGTTCGCGCAAATCCTGAATTAGAGCAAGCTCTCGGTGATGGCGCCGAGGACCGCGCCCTTCGGTCCGCCGCCGCATAGCCACTCCCCTGTTGACGTGGCCTGGGCGCGGCCTTGCAGGCCCAGCAAGCCGGCGTCAGACAGGAGGGTGTCATATGGAGGTGATTCGTGCTCGCCGAGGCGCCGTTACGCAGCGATTTCGAACAGGACCGGGCGAGCGGCGACCCCGCCTTCACGGTCGACCTCGACGGGTTCGAAGGTCCGCTCGACTTGCTGCTGGAACTGGCCCGGCGGCAGAAGGTCGACCTCGCCCGTATCTCCGTGCTCGCATTGGCCGAGCAGTATCTGCGATTTGTCGAGGCCGCACGCAAGCAGAGGCTGGAACTTGCCGCCGATTATCTCGTCATGGCCGCCTGGCTCGCCTTTCTGAAGTCGCGATTGCTGTTGCCGGCGCCGCCGCAGGCAGCCGAGCCCGACGCCTCCGAACTGGCCGAGGCGCTCGCCCAACGACTTCGCAAGCTGGAGGCGATCCGCAAGGCCGCCGGGTTATTGTTCGATCGGGCGCGCCTGGGCCGTGACATCTTCAGCCGCGGTCAGCCGGAGGCCGTCGAGGTCGCGCGACGAACGCATTGGGACTCGGACCTCTACGCCCTGCTCGCCGCCTACGCGCGCCAAGCGCAAAAGCACGCGCGAGCCCGAGTCCGTTTCAAGGCGCGCGAGGTCTGGTCGCTTGCCGAGGCGCGTGAAGCCTTGGCGCGGCTCATCGGCGGGAGCGTCGACTGGACCGCCTTCGACGATTGGCTTCTCGACGCCTGCGTCGACCCCTGCATGCGACGCAGCGCCCGCGCCTCTTCGTTCTCGGCCTCGCTTGAACTGGTGCGCGAGGGGAAGATCGAGATCAGGCAGGACAGAAACTTCGCCCCGCTATGGATTCGCCGCGCAGAGCCGACGGACGTTGAAGGCGCCGCCGCATGACGTCGGCTGAATGGATCAGGAAAGGCCGCTGATGTCCCGCATGAGAGCCGGAAGCAACGTTGCGCAACTCTTCGACGCGATCGTTCCCCGCGCGACGCCTGAGGACGTGCGGATCGCCGAGGCGATGGTGTTCGCCTCGACTGAGCCGCTGGAGGAGACGACAATCGCAGCGCGGCTATCCGAGGGCGCCGATGTCGGATCGGTCATGGAGGAGTTGCAGCGTTTCTACGCCAGCCGCGGCGTCAATCTGGTCCGAGTCGCCCGGCGCTGGACGTTTCGCACGGCCGCGGACCTGTCGTGGCTGCTGGCCCGCGAGGACGAAGACAAGCGCAAACTGTCGCGCGCCGCCATCGAAACGCTGGCGATCGTCGCCTACCACCAGCCCGTTACGCGCGCCGACATCGAGGAGATCCGGGGCGTGGCGGTGTCGAAGGGCGCCCTCGACGTGTTGATGGAGGCCGGCTGGGTGCGAATGCGTGGCCGGCGCAAGGCGCCCGGCCGGCCGATCACTTACGGGACAACGACAGAGTTCCTGATCCATTTCGGCCTCGATGCGATCAGCGACCTGCCCGGACTCGACGAGCTCCAGGCCGCCGGGCTGTTCGACGGCAAGCTTCCCCGGGCTATGGCGTTCCGCAACCGAGCGATGAGCCGGCGCTGCAGGCGGACGAGGAGCCGCTCGGCGACGCCAATCCGCTCGACGAGTCCTGGGGGCCGATCCCACCCGGGGAAACGGCCTGACTTCGGCGCGACCGGCGTCACGAAAGCGCCGGAAACGTCGGGAAATGTGGCAGGGCTTTTTCCTGGAGAGATCATGGCTTTGAGACTGCTCGCCGGCGCCGCCTTTGCACTCGCCTGCGTCGGCGCCATCCCCAGCGCCGCCTTTGCCGCGCCGCTGGCGTCCCATCGGGCGGCCTATGATATTTCGCTCGCCGATCCGACGTCGCCGCCGTCGGCTGCGGTCCAGGCGCCGGTCGCTGCGACCGGAATGATCGCCTACGAGTTTCGCGGATCGGCGTGCGACGGTTATACGTCCAGCTTCCGCCAGATGACCGAGATGGAGCGCAGCGAGGGCTCGCCGTATCGACATGGACGTCAACGCGTCGTCGTTCGAGGCCCCTGGCGGCGCATCGATGCAATTCAAGATCGACACCAAGGGGATACAGGATGTCGCGCCCGTCTCCGGCACGGCAACTCGCGGCGCGAACGACGACGTGAAGGTCGAACTGACCCTGCCGGCGGCCAAGACGATCGACTTCGGCCGCGACATCATCTTTCCAACCCAGCATGTCGAGAGGCTGATCGAGGCCGCCAAAGCCGGCGGGGGCGTGGTTCAGGCGCGCGTCTACGACGGGTCGGACACCGGCGCGAAGATCTACGTAACTATGGCGGTAATTGGCAAGGAAGCGACCCGGCCGAGCGAGGACGCGGACAACCTGGCCGCCCTCAAGAACGTTCGCCGCTGGCCAGTGGTGGTGTCCTATTTCAACGAGGCCTCCAAGGATTCGGCGCCCGAGTACGTTCTCTCCTACGATCTCTACGAGAATGGCGTTTCAGGCAGCCTCAAGCTCGACTACGGCGCGTTCGCCCTCAAAGCGCGGTTGCGCAAGCTTGAAATTCTGCCTGCCTCGGCCTGCGTGAAGCAGCCATAGCGCGTTCAGCGTCGCGACTTTCCTCCTCGAAACGCAAGGCCGCGCTCGACCGAGGCTGCGCCGAATTTTTCGCGCAAGGCCGCGATCGCCGCTTCGCGCGATTTCTCCCGCCCGGCGTTGCGGTCGATGAGATCGGTCTCGTCGGCGTCGCTGGCGGGGCCGAGATCGGTGGCCGCGACCCCGATCAGCCGATAGGGCGTCCCCGCGGGCTGCGCTTCGAGCAGCGCCCTTGCGGCGGCAAACAGCCTCGGGGCGAGCTGGGTCCCAGGCAGTCCGCCGCGACTGCGGGAACGCAGGCTGAAGTCCGGCAGGCGCAGCTTCAGCGTCACCCCGCTTGCGGCGAGACCAGCCCTGCGCAAACGGGCGGCCACACGATCGCAATGGGCGAGCAGCACCCGCGTCAGTTCCTCCCGGTCGCTGACGTCGAAATCGAACGTTGTCTCGCTGGAAATGCTTTTCGTCTCCCGGTCGGGCGTCACGCGCCGTTGGTCGATCCCTTGCGCGAGCCGCCAAAGCCGGCGGCCGTCCTCGCCGAGGCGCGCCACGGCGGTCCATTCGTTGACGCCTTGCAGGTCGCCGATCAGCCGGAAGCCCAGCTTCTCCAGTTTCTGCTGACCCGCCTTGCCAACGCCCCAGAGGCGGCCAACGCCCTGCGGCGCGAGCCAGGCGCTGGCCTCTTCCCGTCGCATGAGGGTGAACCCGCGCGGCTTGTCGAGGTCGGACGCCATTTTCGCCAGGAACTTGCAGTAGCTGAGGCCGACCGAGACGCTCACCCCCATTGTCCGCTCGACCCGGCGGGCGAACCGGGCAAGCGTTTCCGCCGCGCCGGCCCCGTTCGCTCCATCGCAGCCGGCGAGATCCAGAAAGGCCTCGTCGATCGACAGCGGTTCGACCAGGGGCGTCAGTCCCTGCATGAGGTTGCGGATCTCCCGACCCACCCGCGCGTATTTCGCCATATCGGGCGGCAGGACGACGGCGCTCGGACACAGCGCCCGCGCCCGCGCCATCGGCATGGCGGAGCGCACGCCAAACGTGCGCGCGATATAGCAGCAGGTCGCGACGACGCCGCGTGGCCCCGACCCGCCCACGATCAGCGGCTGGTCGCGTGAGGGCGGGATTGTCCCGCTTTTCGACCGAAGCGTAAAAGGCGTCGCAGTCGACATGGGCGATCTCGAGCCCCGCCGCCCGCTCGAGATCGATAGCGCGCGGAGAGCCGCAGCCCGGGCATCGCAACGCCTCGCGCGACCGCCTCGCGAGGCAGTCGCGGCAGAGGACGGGTCCGGCGCCCGCGCTCATGGATCGTCGACCGGCGGCGGCCCGGCGAGCGCCTCGCCCGCCCGCACCACCTCCTCAGGCGAACGGCCCGCTTCCGCGGCGAAGGCGACGAGCAACCGATCGTCCGCCAAAAGGTAGTCGAGCACGGAGACGAGGAAGGCAGGATCGGCCGCCGCGCGCCTCAGGTTGTGCAGACCAAGGCCGGTGATCGCCAGAAACCGCTCGAGCCGGGTCGGGTCGCGCGCCCAGAAAGATCAGGGCCTCGACCGCAAGGTCGCGCCCCGCATCGACGGCTGTGGATGACCGGCGTCCCGGCGGCGCGCGCATTTGACCAATTCTCCCTTTATCAAGACGTATGCGATAACGTAGCCGCGCCAACCCCGCCAGAGTCCGCCGCCGGATACCCCCCGTGATGAAGACCGTGCTCATCGTCGAAGACAACGAACTCAACATGAAGCTCTTCAACGACCTCGTCGAGACGCGCGGCCACAGGATCTTGCAGACCCGCAGCGGCATCGAGGCCGTGGACATCGCCCGCAAGCACCGCCCGGACCTCATCCTGATGGATATCCAGCTGCCCGAGGTTTCGGGCCTCGAGGTCACGCAGTGGCTCAAGGACGACGAGGACCTGCGCCACATCCCGGTCATCGCCATCACCGCCTTCGCCATGAAAGGCGACGAGGAGAAGATCTTGCGCGGCGGCTGCGAGGCGTATCTCTCGAAGCCGATCTCGGTGGTCAAATTCTTCGAGACGATCGACCACTTCCTCAACGCTCCGGCGCGGGTCTGAGCATTCGCCGGCGACGAAGCTCCCTTCGCCAGCGGCGACCGGATCGCCGAGCGCGGCGTTTCCGAACCGGTTTTGAGCCTTTTCAACGGTTTGCGCCGATTTTTTCGGGCGCTCGCATCTAGGATGGCGCACAAGTAGCCAACGTCGCGCTGTCATGCTCTCCGGCGTAACGCCCGGCGCGGGGCGCCAACGACAATGGCGGATCATGGTCGGGCCGGGCGCGGCGATGACGGAATGGGTGTTTCTCGGGAACCGGGGCGAGCACGGCCTCGCCTCGCCGGTGCCGGGCCTAAGCGTCAGCCCGCCATATCCGACGTGCGAACGTGGCGGCGGATCAAATGCCGGATGTCTCGGGAACCCAAGACGAGCAGGCGCCGGCGCCAAGCGGACGGGGCGCCAAGGCCTCATCCATGCCAACTTTCTGCAAGAGTAGCCCATTGCCGTTTTGAGCCTTTTCAATGGGTTGCACCGCGCAAGGCGCCATTTGCAACCCCAAGTCGGACCCAATACGAACTCCGCATTGGCCGCGCCGACGCTCAGTCGTCCGTGCGCTCTCAATTCAACACTGAGCATAGCTCCGATTCGAGAGTATGTACATGTTTTGTTCGCACTCGCCTTGTCACGGTTAAGCGCGCTTCGGCTCATCCTGCCCAACCTCGTCGCTTCGGCCCCAGCCGGCGCGGCGCCGGGCGCGAGTCGGCGCGACAGCGGGAGAATCCGATCCGCAAGCGACGCGCGCGCAGACGACGCACGCTTGCAAGGGAGAACAGGGAATTCGGAATCAGGAACAGGGCAGTTAAATCGAGCGAACAGGGACGTTGAACCGAGCGAACAGGGAGATGACGCCAACTTGCATCAAGCCGGGGCGCAGCCCCATCGCCTACCGTGGGAACCCGCCGCCGCCGAACCCGCCGGGCCCTGGCGGCCCGCCAAAGCCGCCGAAGCCGCCCGGGCCGCGCCCCGGCTGCAACCCCCCTGGCGGTCCGACGGGGAAGGTCGGCGCGGCGGGCGCGTTTGAACCGCCGCCGAAGCCGCCCGGACGCCGCCGCCGCCCGGCGGGCCGCCGCCGGGGCCGTTCATTCCGCCCGCCGGGCCGCCCGGGCGATTCGTCCCGGGGCCGAACGGCGCGCCGGGCCTGTTGGCGCCGCCGCCCCCCGGCCCGCCCGCGCCGCCTCCCGGGCCGCCCGCGCCGCCCGGCCCCCTCGGCGGAGCAAAGTCGCCGCGCCGGGTCGGCAACTCGACGCTGCGGGCGATCAGCGCGCCGTTTTGCCCCAGCTCTCCGTTGATCACGACATGGAAACTCCCGGTCCCGATGTCGCCGGCGCGCTCGACCCGGACGCCGGACGCCGTCACCACTTCGCCGTCGCGCCGCGTCACCCAGGTTTCGACGCTCAGGGTTCGCGCCGGGCCAATCCCGATCAGGGTGTCGAGCTTCGTCTCCAGGGCGGCGAAAGCGCCGTCCGCGGCCGTTCCGCGCACGATGACGCGCTGGCCGATCACGCCGGCGCCGACGCCGGTCACGGTCTGGGCGCCGATATGGAATTGGCCGCCGGCGTCGCGCGCCAGGATGCCGACGATCTGATCCGGTCCCGGGTCCCGCCTCTCGATCAGGCTCGCGACGATCGTCTGATCGGGCTTCCTGAGCCCGCTGACGGCGACCCGGTCGCCAACCTTCAGCCCGCGCGCCATTCGGGCGGAACGGAGCTCGACGCTCTGCCCGAGAACCTCGAGCCGCGCCTTGTCGATCCGGCCGACCGGCCCGACGACCTCGCTCAGGATGACGATCCTGTCGGTCGTCAAAACCCCGTCGCGCGGCGCCGCAACGAGGCGCGCGACCTGCCCGATACGCATCTGGCTCGCCACGGCGGGCTCGCCGTCGATCCGGATGCGCACGTCCGCGGGATAGGCGATCCGCTCGCCGTTGACCCAGACGCTGCCGAACTTGCGGATCGCGCCGATGAAGCCGGTGCCGCCGATGCCGTTGTCGCCCGGCTGGTAGCCCGTCCCGCCGATGCCGTTGTCGCCGCCGGGCTTGGGCTTTTCGGCGGCGAGCGCCGTCCGCCGCCGGCGAGACACGCCAGGAGGCGCAGGACCTGCCGGCGGCTCAGGTTTGCCGCGACGCTCAAGGCGCGTCTCCGCGGTTCGTATCCGGGGCGGGCGGCGAAGCTGGTTCCGCCTCGGTGGGTCGTCGCGCCGCCTCGTCCTCGCGGAAGAGATAGAGACCGAAGGTCCAGCGCCAGCTTCCGCCGGGGTCGCGGGCGTAAGCCGTCTGCGCCTCGCGGTTGACCGTCTGCAGCGCATCGTGAGCGATCCGGCGCGACAGAGCCAGCATCGCTTCCGCCATTTCGCGCGAGACGCCCTCGTAGTGCACGGCGCGCTCGAAGAAGGGCGGCTCGGAGGCGAGCACGTTCTCGACCGCCGCCGCCACGTGATCGTGCAGGTTGCGGCCGAAATAATAGAGCTGGCGGTCGTCGCCCGGGCGCGGCGCGAAGGCCGCCTCCTCCAGGCGGACGCGGCCCTCCTCGTCGATCGAGACCATGCCGCGGTCGAGCCACTCGTCGAGCACCGCGCGAGGGCGCACGTCGCGCGTCACCGATTCGACCAAGTCCTCGTAGGAGGGGCCGCCGCCGGGATCGCCGGCCCGGCGCAGCCTCAGCGGCGCGCCGGACGGGTCGGTGAATTCAGGCGCCGCGATCCAGCGCGCGATGATCATGCTCGAGCGCGAGACGCTGGCGGGCACGAGGCGGACCGGCGCCCCTGCCCCGCGCAAACGGCGCACCTCCTTGCGGTGAATGCCGGTGAGCAGGCTGACCCGGCTGTCGGTCTGGTCCTTGCCGCTGAGGGCGAAGTCGTATTCCGCGACGTTGATGTAGAGCTCGCGCAGAAGGTCGACGAGCGCGGGAAACGTCAGCCCCGAGCGGATGAACAGCCGGACGAGCGGCCGCAGCAGGCGCGCGATCGGCGTCTGCAGGCGCGCGGCGTCCGGCGGCTGGGGCGAGTTCGGTCATCGCGTCCATTCTAGCGCATGAGATCGTGGGATTAAATCCCACAGATCGCTTGACGTGGGAATTTTTCCCACGTACACCCGATAGACGTCAACGCTCAGGGCTTTCGCTCCATGGTAGTTTGCTCCGCCATCGCCATCATGCCCTTCCGGCTCGCCAAGGGCTCGCATCTCTCGGCGCTGCGCCGCTCCATCGTGGTCGCGGCGGCGGGCCTCGCAGTCTGGCTCGCCGTGCTCGGCTCGTCGTCGGTTTCGCTCCGGCACAGCCCGCCGAGCGTCGAGATCAAGGCCCCCGCATGGACCTATCGGGGTTCCGCCGACGGCATAGGGCCCGGCCGCGAAAGCTCCGTCCCCGACTCCTCGTGCGACGTCGACTGACGGAGCGCGGCTTCGATGACCCCTCTGTCGCGTCTCCAGGACAGGACGTTCCGGCTTGCGCTGGCCGCCTCGCTGTTCCTCATTCTGATCGGATCGCGAGCCGCGCTGATCGGCTTCGCCGGCAGCCCCGCGCCCTACATGGACGAGTGGGACGGGGAGTGGGGCGGCCTGATCCGCCCCTAGCTCGCCGGCTCGCTGACGCTCGACGGGCTGGCTCAGCCCCTTCATGGAGCACCGCATTCTGTTCACCAGGCTCCTGGTGCTCGCCCTTTTCAACCTGTCGGGCTACTGGGACGTGGTGGCGCAGATGATCGTCAACGCAATCCTCGGCTCGGCCGTTCTCGTGCTCGCCGCCTTCGCTCTGTCGCGGGTGGCGAGCGGCGCGTGGGCGCTGGCCGCGATCCTTGCGCCCTGCCTCCTGAACGTCGTCCCGTTCGCCTACGACAACATTCTTCTGGGCTTCAACACCCATTTCTTTCTGCTTCCGGCCCTCTCGCTTGGCGCGCTCTGGCTCGCCGTCGACAGCAAGGCGTGGTCGGCACGGTGGGCGGCGGCGGTCCTCTGCGGCGTGGCCTCGTTCTTCGCCATGGCCTCAGGCGCGCTGACGCTCGCTGCGATCGCCGCGACGCATGCCGTCCAGATGGCGTGCGGCCGGCGGACCGGCCTCCGGGAGGGGCTCGGGGTCGCGGCTCTCGGCGGCGCGACCGCCCTTCTCATGCAGTTTGTGCCTCACGTCCCGGAGTCTCGACGCCTTTCGCGCCCGGTCGCTTTGGGAGTTCCTGCGCGCTGTCATGGTCCTCTCTGAGTGGCCGGCCGGAAGCCTTTTTGGCTGGCTCCTCATTTTCCCGTCAGCTCTCTTCTGTCTCAAGCTCGTCTTGGACCGGGCCAACCTCAGGGATCCGCGCTGGTTCAATTTCGCCGCGCTCGCCTGGATCGCCGTTCAGATCGGCGCGCTGGCCTACGGACGCGCGCAGGCGATTCCGCAGAGCCGCTACCTCGACACGCTGATCCTCGCCGTCACGATCCATTTCGTCTCCGCTTTGTGGATGGCCGAGAGGAATGTGCTCGGCGAACGGCGCACCCGGGCCTTTGTCGCGCTCGCGGCCTGGATCGCCATCCTCGGGGTCACGCTGCCGCGCTCCGAGCGTCATTTGCCGCGCGAGATCGAGCGCTGGCGCGACACGGTGGAGGCCGGCGGCGAAACCGTTCGCTTCCATCTCGCCACGGGCGACGCGTCCTATCTCTCGGCCCGTCCCGGCGCGTCCATTCCCTATTCGGATGCGGGCCGGTTGCGGGCCTATCTCGATAAGCCGGAGACGCGCGCGTTTCTGCCGCCGGAGCTTCTGTCTCGGGCGACTCCGCCGACCGCGATGGAGGCGGCGAAGCACGCGTTCCTCCGTCTCGCTCCGGTGGGCGTCGGCTTCGGCGCCGGCATGCTCATGGTCGCCCTCTTCTGGCGCTGGTCCACACGATGCGGGGCGGACTCGAGGGCGAACGATCCCGCTCTGGCGATCGGGTTCAGGCAAGCGCAGCTGTGACGCCCGGAGGCCGGTCTTTCCCGCTCAGCGGATCGGCGGGGCGTACTGGATGCCGCCGGAGTTCCACAGCTCGTTCAGGCCACGCGGGATGGCGAGCGGCGACTTGACTCCGAGATTGCGGTCGAACACTTCGCCGTAGTTGCCGACCGCTCGAATGATGTTCACAGCCCACGAGGCGCCGAGGCCCAGGTCTTCGCCGAACGCGCCGGACGCGCCGACGAGGCGCATGACTTCTGGCTTCTGCGACCGCATGGCCTCGCCGAGCGTCCGCTGGCTGATGCCGAGTTCCTCGGCGTTGAGCATGGCGAAATGGACCCAGCGCACGATCTCGATCCAGTTCGGATCGTTCTGCCGCACGACGGGTCCCAGTGGCTCTTTCGAAATAACGTCGGGTAGAATGACATGGGCGCGTGGAGTCTTGAGCCGCTGGCGCAAGGCGTAGAGCTGTGACAGATCGCTCGTCATCACGTTGCAAACACCGGAGTCGTAGGCGCCGATCAACTCCTCGATCGTATCCGCCGGAACCGGCTGCAGGACCATGTGATTGGCGGAGAAGAAGTCGGCGAGATTGTCGATCGTCGTCGTGCCTGAGAGCGCGCAGACGCGCGCGCCGTCGAGTTCGTTCGCTGAGGAAACCCGCATGGCGCGCGGCGTCATGAAGCCCTGTCCGTCGTAGTAGGTGACGGCGACGAACGCGAGGCCGTAGGCGACCTCGCGCCCCATCGTCCAGGTCGAATTGCGCGACAGGACGTCGATCTTCCCATCGCGCAGCGCTTGAAAGCGCACCTCGGCGGACAACGGAACGAGCTTGATCCGGTTGGCGTCGCCGAAGATCGCCGCGGCGATCGCGCGGCAGAAATCGACGTCGAAGCCCGACCAGACGCCGCGGTCGTCCATATAGGAAAAGCCCGGAAGGCCCTGATTGACGCCACAAACAAGCGCGCCGCGCGCCTTGACCTTCTCGAGCGTCTGGGCCGAGACGCCGGATGCGGCGAGGACGAGCGCGATCGTCGCGAGCGCGGCCCGAAGGCTTGCCCGAATCGCCGCTTCAAGCGCGATGCCCATGCCGAGACTCGCCAAGTTCGTTCAGACCCTGGCAGACTAGCGGCACGGCGGCGGCCCTGCCAGCGGGCTCGTGAAACGCGCGTCGCTGCGGACGGAGAGCGCGGCGGGCTTCAAGGAATCGGCGCCGCGGGCAGACGGCGCCATCAACGCCGAGCAGAACTGAAAAATTGACGGAAGCAGAAAGGTGGAATGCATGAAGCGGATTGAGTTGCCTGTCGCGCGCTCTTCGTGCGCCTGCGGGCGCGTCCAATGCGAGGCTCTCGGCAAGCCGATCGTCAGCCTCGTCTGCTACTGCAACAGTTGCCAGGAAGGCGCCCGCGCCATCGAAGCGCTTCCAAACTCGGCGCCCTTCCGCGACGCCGAGGGGAACGCCGCTGCTGACCTACCGCGACGATCGATTACGCTGTTCGTCCGGCGAGGACCTGCTGGTCGGCTACAAGCTCCGGGAAAGCGCGCCGACACGCAGGATGGTGGCGTCATGCTGCAACTCCGCGATGTTTATGAAATACGCGCCTGGGTTCTGGGTCTCTGGCTACAGGGCTCGCTTCGAGGGCGACGATCCGCCGCCGTTGGAGATGAGGATCCAGATTGAGGGTCGCCAAGCCAATTCCGAGCTTCCGCGCGATGCGCCGTGCTACCGGGGCTTTCCGATGAAGCTCGCCGTAGAGTCATCTCGGCGCGCGTCGCGATGTTTCTCGGACGGTAAAACCCGTCGGCCGCTCGCCCGCGATTGCCCGGCGCCCCGGCCCGCCTATACTGCCATAGGGGCAGCCGGAGCCGAATCGCATGGCCGAGCGCGAGATCGACGCAATCCGGGCCCTGTTGACGGCCAAGCCGAGGCCGGTCGGCTGGGCCGCCCGCCGGGAGCGGCTCGACGAGGTCGGCGCCGTCTGGCCCGTCGCCGAGGATGTGACGCTCGAAGCGGTCAACGCCGGCGGACCGCCGGGCGAGTTCTCCATCGTCCCCGGCAGCGACCCGTCCAAGGCGCTCCTCGTCTTCCACGGCGGAGGCTATTGCTCCGGGTCGATCGTCAGCCACCGGCGGATGGTGACCGAGGCGGGCCGCGCCTGCGGCGCGCGAACGCTCGCGGTCGGCTACCGGCTGGCGCCGGAGCATCCCTTCCCGGCCGCGCTCGACGATGCCCTCGCCGCCTGGCGATTCCTGCGCGCGGACGGGATCGAGGCCAGCCGGATCGTCGTTGGCGGGGACAGCGCCGGCGCCGGCTTGACGCTCGCCCTGATGCAACGGCTGCGCGACACGGGCGAGGCGCTCCCAGCCGTCGCCTGGCTGGTCTCGCCATGGACCGACCTGACGATGTCCGGCGACACGCTCGCGAGCAAGGACGCGGCCGATCCGCTGATCCACAAGCCCTACCTCGAGGAACTGGCCTCAGCCTATGTTCCGGCCGGGATCGATCGCCGGGACCCGCGGATCTCGCCGCTGTTCGCCGACCTTGCCGGCTTGCCGCCGCTGCTCGTCCAGGTCGGTTCCGAGGAGACGCTGCTCGCCGACGCAACCCGCTTCGCTCAAGCCGCCGGCGCCGCGCAAGTCTCGGTGACCCTGGAAATCTGGCCGCACATGATTCATGCGTGGCCGCTGTGGAACGCGGGTCTCGAGCCCGGCAGAGAGGCGCTCGCCGAGCTCGGCGCGTTTGTCCGACGTTACCTTTAGCAAAACGCCCGGAAGATCAGACCCGCGTGCGCTCCGGCTGAGCGTCGGTCGGCGCCCGCGAAAGGGCGAGCGCATCACAGGCCTCGCCGATCAGAATTCTTAGCTTCGGCAGGGCGTCGAGCGCCCGCTTTTCGGCCGAAGCGAGTCCCCGGTCGAAATCGGACGGGAGCGGCTTCGTCTGGCTCATCAGCTTTCCGATGTGCCAGAGCCAGTCGCGGGCCGAGCGGACCGGAGCGACCAGTTCATCGACCCGGTCGCTCAGTCCGTCTTTCATTCCGCCGCTGGCTTCCAGGGCGTAGGCAATATCGGTGACGAACTCGCACAAGGTGCGCGTGGTTCCGTATCGAGCATAAAGGACATGATCGTCGGTCACGTGGCCTCCTCCCATTTCGCCCACGAGCTCCGTACGCGAATGCTGTCAGCCGCGTACATGTCTTCTTGGATCGGCGCTCGAGCCTTCTAGCGGGCTGCGCCGCGGCTAACGAGCGCCGCTTATAGCCTAGCGCAAATCCTCAAACAAACTTGTTTATACTTAAGGATAATATTTCCCGCAGCGGCAACGCGGCGTGTTCCGGCCGGATGGATCGCAGGGACCGGCCGATCTCGCCGCTGTACGGGAAGGCTGGCCCCACAGTATTCATGCGTGGCCGCTATCGGATCCGCGTCTGGCGGCAGGCCGTCGACCGTCGCCGCGCGTCTGCGCGCCGTCATCCGGCATAACCAGACCCGGCCCGGAAGCGCGATTACATCAGCGTGTGGGGCCGCGCCGACCCGGCGGACGGCGCCTTGACCATGATGAGCGAGTCGCAGGCCTCGTCGATCAGCTCCTTCAGCCTCGGCAGGGCTTCGAGCGCGCGCTCTTCGGCCGAAACGACCCCGCGGTCGAAGTCGGTCGGCAACGGTCTCGTCTGGCTCATCAGCTGGCCAACGTGCCATAGCCAGTCGCGCGCGGAGCGGACCGGCGCCACCACTTCGTCCATACGATCGCTAAGGCTTTCGTCCAGTCCGCCGCTCGCTTCCATGGCGTAGGCCAGGCCGGTCACAAACTCGCATAGCGTGCACGTGGCCCCGAAACGAGCATAATGTTCATGATTGTCGTTCACGGCCGCACCTCCTCCCAAACCGTCCCCACAGCCCCGGACGCTTTTACTGGGCCTTTGCTCGCCCCACGTCGGACGTCGGCCTCTTCGAGGATCTGCGCCGGCTCTCCCCGCCGAGACGCAACTCCTGTCTAAACAAACAACCACGCACACATTGTCACTGACCGCAATGCGACACACGGTCGCTGCTACGGGTCGGGTCGCCGGCCCCCTACTCCGCCGCGTCGGTCGTCAGAGCCCAGCCGTCGCCGTGAAGCCAAGCCTTGTCAGGCGCGTCGGAGCCGAACTTGAGCCAGCGCACCCGCTCCGCGCCGCCGCGACGAAAGGCTATGTCGAGCCGTCGCCCGATGTCCGCGTCCTGGGCGCCCACGCAGGCGATGAACACCACGCCGCTAAAAAGCTTGGCCGGCCACGCATCGGATTCGGACAGCGGGCGCGTGACCATGAGCATGGCGCCGGAGGAATGAGCCGCCTGCAACGGAAAGAGCAGGCGCCCGCCCGGTTTCAGGGCGTCGAGCCACGCCTGGACGGGATGCGAGGCCGCGGCGTTGACGTAGATCGCGTCGGCCTTCGGCAGGCCGTCGGTCACGCCGGAGCCCGCCCTCACCTCGACCTGGACGTAGCCCGTGAGATTCCGCATCGCGCGTTCGGCGATGTCGGCCTCGATCTCGTAGGCGAACACCTTCCCGGAAGGGCCGACGAGGCGAGCGAGGATGGCGGTGTAATAGCCGGCGCCCGCTCCGATCTGCACGACCGTCTCGCCCTCGTGGACGCCGAGCTCGGCGAGACACCGGGCGTGCAGCGAGGGCTGGCCGTTGTTGATGCCGCGCCGGTCGTCGATGGCGATCAGCACGTCGTCGTAAAGACTCGCGATGTCGCGCTCGCCCGCCTGCAGGCCGGAGAAGCCGGCCGACAGGCGCCACGGCGGCGGCCCGGCGAAATCCTCGCGCGGCACGGCGGCGTAGGCCGCCTCGATCCGCGGGTCGAGGACGCCGGCCAGGCGCATGATCCGGCGAGCGTAGCTCTTGCGCAGCGTTTGCGAGCGATCCGTCATCGGCTTCCCCGTTCGGCTGTCCGCGAGCGCCGATCGCGCCCCGGTTCGTCGGCTCGCGCATTCATGAAAGAACGCGCATCAAAGAACGCGCGGCGCACGAATTTGTCGCCCCGGCTGCGAATTCGGCAAGGATAATGTTCGGAAGCCAGAGGCCGGACGCCGATACAATTTCCAACGGCGGACGTCCCAATCCGTGTGCTATGAACGCAGCGCTTTGCACGGAGACCGGGAAGACGCGTCCCGCCCATCGCGACGCCCCCGGAATGAGGAGAACGACATGCCGACGATCACCACGCGCGACGGAACGCAGATTTATTACAACGACACGCGCCAAGGACAGCCCGTCGTCTTCAGCCACGGCTGGCCGCTCACCGCGGACGCCTTCGAAGACCAGATGATGTTTCTCGCCAGCCACGGCTATCGCTGCATCGCCCATGACCGGCGCGGGCACGGGCGCTCGAGCCAGCCGTGGGACGGCAACGACATGGATCACTACGCCAACGATCTCGCCGACCTCGCGGGCCACCTGAACCTGCGCGACGCGATCCACGTCGGCCATTCGACCGGCGGGGGCGAGGCCGTCCGCTACGTCGCGCGTCACGGCCTGCACCGGGTCGCCAAGCTCGTGCTGATCGGCGCCGTGCCGCCAATCATGGTGAAGACGGAGGCCTATCCCGGCGGGCTGCCGATCGAGGTCTTCGACGGCCTTCGCAAGGCCGTGGCGGCCGACCGCTCGCAATTCTTCAAGGAGCTGCCGACGGCGTTCTACGGCTTCAACCGGCCGGGCGCGAAGGTCAGCGAGGGCCTGCGCAATTCGTTCTGGCTGCAAGGCATGATGGGCTCGCTCAAGGCCGAGTACGACTGCGTCAAGGCGTTCTCGGAGACCGACTTCACCGAGGATCTGAAGATGATCAAGGTCCCGACGCTGATTCTGCACGGCGACGACGACCAGATCGTGCCGATCGGCAATTCGGCGCAGCTTTCGGTCAAGCTGATCGAGAATGCGACACTCAAGGTCTATCCCGGCGCGCCGCACGGGATGTGCTCGACCGAGAAGGACAAGGTCAACGCCGACCTCCTGGAATTCATCCGAGGCTGAGGCCGCAGCGGCCGGCGCCGCAGCGGGGCCGGCGGGTTTTTTCGAGAGCTTGATGTCAGACGCGACCTCCTACCCCATCACCTCGTTGAGCCGCGTCCGGCGCCTGCATGAACGCGGATCCTACGACCGCGAGACCGTGCACGCGATCCTCGACGCCGCGATGCTCTGTCATGTCGCCTATGTCGTCGACGGTCAGCCCTATTGCACGCCGACACTCTTCTGGCGCGAGGGGGATCGGCTCTACTGGCACGGGTCGAGCGCAAGCCGAATGCTGCGCAACGAGTCGGCCGGCGAGCCGGTCTGCTTGACCGTGAAGTCATCTCGACGCTCTGGTGCTGGCGCGCTCGGGTTTCAATCATTCTGTCGACTATCGGTCGGCGATGGCCTTTGGCCATGCGCGCATCGTCGACGACCCGGGTGAGAAGACGCGCGCGCTCGCCGCCATGATCGACCGCTTCTATCCCGGCCGGTGGGCGACGCTGCGGCCGCCGACCGAGCAGGAAATCAAGGCGACCGGGGTCATCGGCATGACGATCGAAACGGCATCGGCGAAGGTCCGGGCCAGGGGCGTCGGCGACGACGAGGAGGACTACGGCCTGCCGATCTGGGCCGAACGCATTCGCGTTCGGGCCGTGCTCGGCGCGCCCGAGCCCTGCGCGCGGCTCATCCCGGGCGTCGAGCGAGCCGCGGGACTCGGCGGCTATCGGGAGGGGCGGCCGCTCGAGGACGCATTGACCGAGGCGCATGCGACGCCCTTTCCGAGTTGAGGCCAGAAGGCGCGGAAGGCGTGCGCCGTGGCCGGGCGCCGGACGATGCAGCAACGGCCAGCGTTGCGACGTATGGTCGCAACTTTTGCTTCGAAAATCGAAACAGAAGTTCTTGCATTCCGGAGGCGCAGGCCTATGTTGTGGACGTGCGGTGCAATTCGCCCGCACGTGCCCTCCTTGGGCGTTTCCTCCCTAGACTTGAAGGCCACCGAAAGGTGGCCTCCTTTTCCTGAAGCTCAGGCGAGTTCGGACAGGACCATTCTCGACGGTGGTCTTTCCCCCTCCAATTCGCCCGCCTTGAGCAATGGCGTTCCGCCGGGCGCTTGACGCCAGCGAGGCGACAAACGAAGGCCCCTGTTCAGCGAACGATCGGTTTCCGTCCATTCGGCGACCGCCCCGCGCGAAAGCCAAGGGCTTGGTTTTCCAATCGGTCTGCTCCGGCGGAAGGCGCCGCCAGTTCGGACTTCGCGTCTCTCGCCATCAAGCGCTTGTGAAGTCTTTTGGCCGGCCGCTCGACCAAGCGCTGTTGCCAATCGACCAAAGGTATCCGAGCATCCCGGCGTATCCGTTGCTGCGCCAATAACGATCTCGCGAGGACCCGCGGCGGAATCGCCGCGGGTCGGCGGACGCCGACTGGAATGAGGAGGACGCCCTTGACCGGCTGTTTCCATCGCGCCGCCGCGATCGGCTTCGCCTCCATCGCGCTCGCAGCGGCGGCGCCGGCCGAGGCTCGGATTACCGGCATCGAAATTGTCCGGAGCGAGCCCGCTTTCGGCGGCCAGACGTTCGGCGGCGCCGGAGCCTACGAGCGCCTCGTCGGCCGGGTGACCGGCGAGCTCGATCCGGCCGACCCGGCCAACGCGATCATCCAGGACATCGATCTCGCGCCGCGCAACGCCAACGGCATGATCGATTACACGACGAATATCGAAATCCTGAAGCCGGCGGACATGGCGCGCGGCAATCGGATCCTGCTCTTCGAGGTCGACAACCGGGGCAACAAGCTGGCGCTCGCAAACTTCGACGAGGCGGTCGCGGGCGGCGTCGCAGACCGCAATGGGCTGACTTCTCCCGGCGACGGGTGGCTGATGCGCGCCGGCTACACGATGGTGTGGTTCGGCTGGGAGATGGACGTCCGCCCCGGCATGGGCCGCATCGGCATGCCGCCGGTGGTCGCCCGAGCTCACGACGGATCCGCCATCACGGGCGTCGTCCGTTCGGAGATCATTACGCCTGCGCCGGCGGCGAGCGTTCCGATCAGCCTCAGCCAGCAGATCCTCAACTATCCGCCCGACAGCTACGACAGCTATCCGACGGCGAGCCTCGACAACGCGACCGCCGCGCCGGACGGCTTCCTGCCGACCCTCACGGTGCGGGCGCGCGAGCAGGACCCCCGCGAACCGGTTCCGAACTCCGAATGGAGCTTCGGCGTCTGCCAGCCGGGCGGACCGACCACGCCCAATCCCAAACACATCTGCCTCCGCGCCGGATTCCAGCCCGGCCGGCTCTACGAGCTGATCTACCGCGCCCAGGATCCGACCGTCGGCGGTTTGGGCTTCGCCGCGACGCGCGACCTAGGCGCCTTCCTGCGCAACGCGGAGAAGGATGACGCCGGACAACCGAATCCGGCGTATCGGCCCGGCAATCGGGCGGTGATCGAAGGCAGCTCGCAGAGCGGGCGCATGATTCGCAGCTTCATCGCCCTCGGGTTCAATCGCGACGAGAGCGGCCGGCGCGTGTTCGACGGCGCGTATCCTCATATCGGCGGCGGCCTGATGCCGCTCAATGTCCGCTTCGGCCAGCCCGTGCGGGCCTGGGGAGAGCAGACGGATCATCTCTATCCGGCCTACGATTTCCCCTTCACCTACAGCCGCCAGTTCGACCCGCTGACCGAGAGATCGGGCGGCCTGTTCGACCGTTGCGGGGCGACGGACACCTGTCCGCGGCTGTTTCACGTGGCGACCGCCCTGGAAATGTGGGAGGGACGCCAGTCGCTCGGACTGACCAATCCGCTCGGCCTCGCCGACGCCGCCGACCTGGCGAACGTGCGCACCTACATCATGGCGAGCACGCAGCACGGGTCCGCGCCGCTGCCGCTGGCGACCCATGCGCCGTTCGGCAATTGCCAGCAGCAGCCCAATCCCAATCCGCAGCTCTGGACGATGCGGGCGCTTCTGACCGCCCTGGCCGCGTGGGTGCGTGACGATGTGGTCCCGCCTCCCAGTGCCCGCCCGCGCATTGCGGACGGGACGCTCGTGCCGCCGGACCGGGTGCTTTTCCCCGAGATCCCCGCCAACGCCTATGGCGGGGTCGAGCGGCCGGCGGTGTCGCCGCTGAGGACCTACGATCCCCTCCATCCGCTCGATTTCGGCCCGCTTTATCGGGCCGCGGAGACGAGCGGCGTGATCATGCGCGAGCCGCCGCGAACCTCGCCCGGAAGCTACGGCGTGCTCGAGATGCAGGTCGACGCCGACGGCAACGACATCCCCGGGATCCGGTCGGTGTTCCTCGAGACTCCGATCGGCACCTACACCGGCTGGAACCTCGGCCGAAAGGACCGGTTCGAGGACGGCATGTGCAACCTCCAGGGCAGCTTCATTCCGTTCGCCGCCACGAAGGCGGAACGGCTCGCGGCCGGCGATCCCCGGCTGTCGCTGGAGGAACGCTATCCGTCGAAGGACGCCTACCTCGCCGCGTTCCTGAAGGCCGCGAAAGGGCTCGTCGCCCAGCGCTATCTCCTGCCCGACGACGCCGACCTGCTGATCGAGCGCGCCGAGAGCGAAGGGATCCGCAGCGGGCCGTGACGAGGATCGCCCGGCCTCCCGCGAACAGATAAGATCCGCCCCAGTCAGGATCGTCCTTCAGGAGGGAGACGATGAACGCGTCGGAAGGCGGCTGCGCTTGCGGCCACGTCCGGGTGAGGCTTCAGTCGAAGCCGATGTTCGTCCATTGCTGCCATTGCCGGGAGTGCCAGCGGCAGACCGGCAGCGCGTTCGTCATCAACGCTCTGATCGAGACGAGCCGGGTCGAGAGGCTCGCGGGCGACACGGAGGCGGTTCCGACGCCGGCCGAGAGCGGCGTCCCGCAAATCATCCATCGCTGCCCGGTGTGCAAGATCGCCGTCTGGAGCCATTACGGCGGGCGGCGGCAGTTGAGCTTCATCCGCGTCGGCGCGCTCGACGCGCCCGCGGCGCTGCCGCCGGACATCCACATCTACACCCGTTCAAAGCTGCCCTGGGTCGCCCTGCCCGAGGGCGTGCCCGCCGTCGAGGCCTATTACGACTCGAAAGCCCTGTGGCCGCCGGAAAGCCTGGCGCAACGCAAGGCGCTGTTCGGATGAGATGGGGCGGATCGAGGGCGAGGCCGACGCCAAAGCCCGCTTCGTCGACGCGCGGCGGCGGTCGGCGCCTGCCTGCCGTTCCGCTTGACGCCCGCACCGGGCGCATCTTCATGATTGCCCTTGGACGCGAGCCCCGACGTCGCGGGCCTGAGCCGGCGCCTGCGTCAACAATCCGCAATGGATTGGCCCGGTGCGACGATTTACCCACTTTCCACAGGGCAGGCTATGCTGCATTGCAACATGCCCGGGACAAACGGAGTGGGGAGGGAGCAGGCGCGAAGATGTCGATACCGCTTCCAAGTTCACGATCTTGCATTGCAGCACTGACGCCAAAACACGCGCGGCTGCAGACACTGCTCGAAACTTCCGCCAGAAGCGTCGAGCGCGACGCCAGGACCCGGCGGCCCGATGTCGTGGAACTCCAGCGCCGCACGATATCCGCGCTTCAGGAATGCGCCGACGTCGCTCTCAGCCTCGCGGAACGCCTCGGCGACGGCCTCTGCCCGCGCGAATCCGCCTGCCTGCACCTCGGCGACTGGAATCACTGCAACGCCTGCTTCAGCGCGCAGCTCAGCCGTTTCCTCGACCAGGCCGGCAAGTTCATGAACGCGGTCGTGGTCAACACGAGCCCTGGCCCGATCCGCGCGCCCAAGGCGAAGCCGCAGCGGCCGACGGCTTTCGACGCCTTTTCCGAGCGCGCCGCGACCTTCACCGAGGCCCAGCAGCGGGTGTTCGAACACCTCATCACCGGTCTGCCGAACAAGCTGATCGCCCACGAGATCGGCGTGTCCGAAGCGACCGTCAAGGCGCATGTCAGCGCCGTGCTGCGCAAGCTCCAGGTGAGAAGCCGGGCGCAGGCGATCGCGCTCTCCTCCGCCTTCGAGCGCACCCACAACGGGGCGACGAGCGCGGCGACGGCGTGACGCCGAAGGCGAATCGAGGGCCAGAAAGACGCACTGGCAGGCTGGCCTAAAGGCCGTGCCGGAGCGTCCAGATCGCGGCGATGCCGCAGGCCATCGCAGCCGGCACGTTGCGGGTAAATGCGGCGGCGGCGAGCGCGACCGCGCCGGCTGTCCATTCCCGCCAGCCGCCCGACAGCATCGAGGTCGCGACCAGCGCGACGATCAGGCAGCCGGGAAGCGCATTGAGCGCGCGCGCCGCCGGCCCGTGCGCCGGGATCGCCTGGCCGAGCCGCGCGCCGCCGAAGCGGATGGCGAAGGTTCCAAGCGCCAGCCCCCCGATCAGCATCCAACGCTCATCCATCGCGGCGCGCTCCCGCGACCGCCGCACCGGCAAGGCCGCCGAGCGCCAGCATCCAGTGCGGCGGCGCCCCGGCGAGCTTCACTCCGCCGAACACCACGGCGACCGCCGCCAACCACGGCAAGAAGTCCGGCCGTCCCCGCCACAGCGACCAGGCGATGGCGATAAAGGCGGCGGTGAACGCGAAATCCATGCCGAGCGCCTTCGGGTCGGGGATCGCCTCGGCGAAGACGATGCCGGCGACGGTCGAGGCGCACCAGGCCGCCATCTGAGTGAGGCCCGCGCCGACCAGATAGCCGTATCCAACTTCGCGTCCACGCGCTCGCGCCGCCATGAGGAGCGCCCAGTTCTCGTCGGCGGTCAGGTGCACGCCAAACGCCGTCTTCCACAGCGGTTGCCGCGCAAAGAGGTCGCGGACCGAAGCCGTCATCAACAAGATCCGTAAATTGAGAGCGAGCCCCGCCACGATGGAAACGGCGAGCCCGGCGCCGGCCATCCATTGCTGGGTCGCGATGATTTGCGAGCTCCCCGCGTAAACGACGAGCGCCATGACGCCGACCTGCAACGGTGTAATACCAACCGCCTGTGAGGGTGACTCTGTCGGGATTCCCTTGGGCGGGAAAGTAGGATTCTCTGGCTCGGCGGCGGCGAATCGCCGTGTCGGAGGGCGGGATGAGCGCAGCGGTTGAAATCACGTATGGGCGGCATAGCGCGGCGGAGCTTCGCGGCCTTGCGGTGAAATGCGGCGACCCGGCAGTCGTGCGGCGGCTTCTGGCGATCGCGATGGTTCTCGAGGGCGCGTCTCGTTTGGAGGCGGCGCGCCGGACCGGGATGGACCGCCAGACCCTGCGCGACTGGGCGCATCGCTACAACGAGGAGGGCGTCGCGGGCTTGGCGTCGCGCAAGGCCCCCGGGGCGACCGCCAAACTGACGGCGGCGCAAATGGCCGAGCTGCGCGAGCTGGTCCTGGCGGGTCCGAATCCCGAAGTCGACAAAGTCGTACGCTGGCGCTGCATTGATTTGTGCGGGCAGGTCGAGAAGCGCTTCTCGGTGGTGGTGCGCGAGCGCACGATGGGCAAGTGGCTGCATAAGCTCGGCCTGACGCGCCTGCAGCCTCGCCCGCGCCATCCCAAGAAGGATGAGGCGGCGCAGGACGCTTTTAAAAAAACTTTCCAAGCCGCGTGAAGCAAGCGTTGCTTGGCTCGACGGCCGCGACATCGGTTGAAATCTGGTTTCAGGACGAAGCGCGCGTCGGTCAGAAGGGATCGCTGAGCTACATCTGGGCGCCGGTTGGATCACGCCCCGAGAGGGTTCGCGACAATCGCCACGCCAACGCCTACCTATTCGGGGCGATCTGCCCGGCGCGCGGCGTCGGCGCCGCGCTCGTCCTGCCGACGGTCAACGCCGAATGCATGAGCCTCCATTTGGCCGAGATCAGCGCCCAAGTCGCGCCAGGCTCCGTCGCCGCGCTGATCTGCGACGGCGCAGGCTGGCATCAGACCGGAGGCGCGCTCGAACTGCCCGACAACATCGTTCTCGTGCCCTTGCCGCCCTATTCTCCCGAACTCAACCCAATGGAGAACGTCTGGGAATTTCTGCGCGCCAACAAACTTTCCGCGACTGTGTGGGACAGCTACGATGACATCCTCGACGCTTGCGCCCAAGCCTGGAACTGGTTCGTCCACGACACAGACCGTATCAAGTCCATCGGCGCCCGGGATTGGGCGACAGTCAATGTCTAGGGCGGTTGGTATAAAACCGGCCTGCGCCGCCAGAAGCCCGAAGGCGAGGCCATAGACTGCGACGCCGAAGGCGAGCGGCGCGATATCGCGCGCGCCGGCAAGAAGGCCGACGGCGCTGGATTGTGACGACATGGCGAGGTCTCGCGGACGGGCCGCCGCCTTATGGGGTCAGGTCCGGCGCGGTCAAGTCGGAGGCCGTTACGCCCTTCGCGCCGGCGCTCTCCAGGATCTCAGTGAGAACAGGGCGAGCGCTGCGACGATGAGCGCGAGGCCGGCGAAGAAGCGGATGTCGAAACCGAAATGGAGCGCAGGGATCCCCCACGACAGCGCAAGCGAGATCAGCGCCGTCAGCGCAGGCACGAGGTTGAGGAACATCGAGACGAATCCATTGTCGCCCGCGGTCACGGTGAGCGCGACCTGGAAAAAGACGCGTCCGATCGACGCGGCGATCACCGTGCCGACGATCATCAGCGCGATCGCCAGGAGCTGGCCGTCGAAGCCGAGTTCGCCGCGCCGATAGAGAAGGAACAGGGTGGCCGGAATCAGCAGGACGTTGGCGAAAAGGAAGTTGGAGGCGATCGCCGCCGACTCGTCGTAATTCCCGAACCACTTCGCGATGAGGGTCCCCCCCAACGCGGTGCAAATCGGAACCGGAAGCGCGTAGATCCAGCTTCCGCGCAGAAGGGCGCTGACCAGCGCGTCCGCCGACTGCCGGTCGTCGAGCTGGCTCCAGGCGACGATCATCGCCCCAAGGAACGCGCCGACGAAACAGCCGAAGAACACCAGCGGCGACACTGGGATCGGCACGCGCGAGACGACGAGCGCGACCAGCGCGGCCCAGAACGGCAGCAGGTTGAGGATCGCCGAGACGATGATCGGATGAGTGTCGCTGAGGCCGAAATTATACAATAGGAGCCCGCTTATCCCGATCGCGAAAATGACCGCAAGCTTTCCATAACTGGAGGGCGAGCCCAGCAGGGCGGCGAGATCGCGGCGGCTTTTCGCACGCAACGCGAGAAGCGGAAGCGAGAGGAGCAGCGCGATCTGGGTCAAAAAAACGAATTGGAGCGCGTTGAGGCGATTGGCGGCGAGAAACGAAAAGGGCTCCTGCACGGCATAGAGCGCTGCGGTGACGAGGGCGTAGAGGCTTCCCAGACGGTAGTCGACGCGGGACGGGGCGCGGGACATCGCTGTCTCCCATACGGATCAGGTCTGCGGCCAACCGGCCCCGCGCTCGCCACGGGGGAACAGCGCTCGGGGTCCGCGCGTTGCCGTGCCGAACATGGGAGATGATCAATGGACGCGCAACAGCAGGATGCGGCTCAGCAAAAGGTGTTCGATCTGGTCAAGAGCATCGAGGTCGCCCAGATGGTCACGATCGGCGCCGACGGGAGGATGCGCTCGCGTCCGATGGTGGCCCAGCAGGACGCTTTCGCCGGCGAGCTGTGGTTCTTCACCTCCGCGACGTCCGGCAAGCTCGATGAGCTCGAGGCCAATCGCGAGGTCCTGCTCACCTACTCCGATCCCTCGAAGCAGACTTACGTCAGCATCGAGGGCGACGGCGAGCTCGTGCGCGACGCGCAGAAGGTGCGGGACCTGTGGAAGGAGCCCATGCGGGTATGGTTCCCGAAGGGCCCGTCCGACCCGGACATTGCGCTGGTGCGGGTGCGGATGCGCGAGGCGCGCTACTGGGACGCCCCGTCGAGCGCGTTCGTCTTGGCTTACGGCTACGTCAAGGCGGTCACGACCGGCCAACGGCCAAACCCGGGCGAAGTCGGCCACGTCGAGATCCACAACCGATCGTAAAGTCCCGCGCCGCCTTTCCGTGCAGGGGCGCTGAAGCAACCTGTTCGCAGCGAGGCCGGCTACGATTGAAGCACCGCGGCGACGAGCTTGCCGCAGGTGGGGTTGGCGACGTTGTTGTGCGCATCGCTCGCCGCTGTCTTGACGATGTAGGCGTCGGCGAGAAAACGGTTCACTTTGCCCCGCCGTGGCGCAAACGCCGCGCCGCCGACATCCGGAGCGAGCGCGCTCGCGGCCAGGCGCTGCGGTCCGTTGGCGCCCATCGCGCCGAAAATGTCGTCAGCGTCGCCGAAGCCCTTGGTCGAGTCCTGCGAAAGACGGGAGGCGAGCGCATACCAAAATGTGCAGGCGCGGTCGTTGTGCGTGTGGGTGATCGCCACCGGCCCCTTGGGGCGGCCGACCACATTGACGAACGGGCCTGACGCGGCTGACGCGAGCGCGTTGTGAGAGAACGCGCCCTGCAGCAGCGTCAGGCTGAAGAATTCGAACGGCAGCGCGTTCGGCAGCGCGCTGGCGGCCGCGGTGACCAGCCGAGCGCCGAAACTGTGCCCGATCAAGTGAAGGCGTTTTCCCGCCGTCGTGGTCACGCGGGGCAGGATTGTTCGCCCGAGCGCCGCGCCGACCACCCCGGCGCGGGTCTTCATTTCGTAGTAGGAGAGTTGGTTCAGGACCCGGGCGACGGCGGCCCGTGGGCCATTCAGCAGTCCGCCGATCGCATCGCCGAGGTCCCGCGTTCCGCCGAGCCCAGGCGCCGCGGCGATCGAGGGCGGCTCGGCCAAGGCGGCGAGAATCGCATCCGGGCTGCCCTGGGGAGCGAAAAGCTGGGCGTTGACCTGAAGCTCCGGATCGCCGCCATGCGGCTGCACCGCGGCCGAAGCGGAGGAGAAGAGCGCGTCGGCGGTGGCGAAGTCGATGCCCTGCCCCGCCGCCCGGGCCGCCTCGATGACCGGCTTCCCCCGTTCGCCCAGGAGATCCGAAAGCCTCGCGAGCACGGCGTCGAACTCGCTGTCGCTGAGATCGCGCTCCTCGACGCCGGCGGCGGCCGAAAGCGGCCGTCCTGCGGCGCTCGCGGTCGCGGCCGCGTCGTCCAGGTCGGTCGAATAGGCGACGGACGGCCAGACGATCCCGCAGACCGCGATCTTCGTCGGGTCCTTGTGGGTCAGGGCGGGGACGACGTTGCCCCAGAGGGTCCCGTAAAGCGTCTTGGCGTCGGCCTTGGTGGTCTGCCAGCCATGAGAGACGACGACGAGGTCGCCGACGCCCGGAGCGCCGAGCACGGCCTCGATCGCGCCCACGGCGCCCGGGTCCAGCGGCCGACCGTCCGCGTCGAGTTCCAGCCAGCAGAAAGGCGAGGGTCCGATCTTGTCCATGTTTCCTCCTCATCGCCCGGCGCGGGGCGCTTCGCTCTGGCGCGGAGAGCCGGTCAGACCGCCTGCATGAACCGCAAGACGTCGACGAGACCCGCGCCCTGAAACTCGGCGGCCCGCTTGAGGTCGGTCGCATTGGCGCACAGGATCTCCTTGACGCGCTCCGGCTGACCGATGAATTCGTTGCGGACCGAAAGGAAGGCGGCGATCGCGCCGGAAACGTGAGGCGCCGCCATGCTGGTTCCTGAATCCTCGCGGAAGGGAATGGCGTTGGCGCTGGTGGCGTCCGCCATCCTGGCGCAGGAGACGATCCGTTCGCCCGGCGCGACGAGGTCCGGCTTCATGCGGCCGTCGGCGGTCGGTCCCTTGCCCGAGAAGAACGACACGCCATAGGTGTGCGGCGCCTCGCGATGGGCCGAGCCGACCGTGATGGCGAGGTCGGCGTTGCCGGGGTCGGAGATGGTCGACGCGTGGGCCGCCGACTCGGGCCGCCCTTCCGTGGTGTTGACGGTGCCGTAGCCGCCGTTGCCCGCCGCGACCACCACCACGACGCCCGACCTGACGAGCCGGTTCACCTCGACGCAGAGCGGGCTCTGCCCGGCGGCGAACCAGCGCGGAAGAAACGGATAGCCGACGCTCAGGTTGAGGCCGTGGACGCGGATATTGCGGCCGTTCTCGTTGACGCTCTGCAGATAGCCGATGGCCGCCAGCAGGTAGCTGACGCGGCCGCTGTCGGCCGTGCGCAGGACCTTGAGGCTCATGATCTTGCAGAACGGCGCAAGACCCAGGATCGGCTCGTCGCGCAGCGACCTCGATCGTTCGCGTGTTGTTGTCGGTGTCGTTGATGCGGATTTCCTGCTTGATGGCGATCCGCTTCGGTCTCTGCGGAATCGTCTCGCCGGCGATGATGCCGGCGACATGGGTGCCGTGGCCGACCGTGTCGATCTGCGCGGACGCTTCGGCCTCCGCGTCGCTGCCGTGGATGTCGGTGAAGTCACGGTGATGGAGTCCGGCCGCCAGCTTCAGCGTGCCGTGCGACTGGAAGTGGGGATGGGTCTTGTCGACGCCAGTGTCGGCGACCGCCCAGACGATGTCCTTGCCCGTGGCCGCGAACGCGGCGCGGACCGCATCGCACTTGATCGTCTGCGCCGACTTGAAGACGAGGCGCTCGACCTGATGGTCGTTCCAGACTTTGTAGATCGGCGAGGTCGCATCGGCGGCGCCGACGATCGACAGGCTGCCGAGCCGCCCTATGGTCTCCTCGGCGACCTCGGCGAAAAGGTAATGATCGGTGAACAGCGAATTGGCGACGGACAGACGATCCTCGGGCGCGAACACCGGCGTCGCCGGGAGCGTCCGCGCCGCTCGGCCGATGCGGGCGATCTCCCGCCGCGCGAGGGCGCGTTCGCCCTTTGCGAGCGCGGCGCCGCCCGCGGCGCGATCCTTGAGAAACTGTTTGAGCAGCATCGCCCGGGCGCGCTGGACGCCGCCGGTGAAGGCCGTGTTCATTTCGATCACGACCGCGAACAGCTGGGGCTGAGGCGCGGCCGGCGCAACGCCCTCTCCCGCAGCGGCCGGAGGCGACCCGGTCGGCGCAGGCTCGGCGTCACGGCGGCGCTTGATCGCCTCGACCAGATCCACGCCGATGGCTGTCCGCGCCATCGCCTTCTGCATCGAGGTGTCGGAGGGACCCGTCGTGTCGGACCGCTGGCCGTCGACCATGCACCGCCCCGCCCAATCCGAGAGCCGCCTTGGCCAGTTTGCCGCCCGGACGCCGGCTCGCGCAAGCGGCCAGGCGATCCGGCGAACTCGAGAGACTTCCTGCGGGCGAGCTAAGAACAGTTGGACCGCGAAGTAAAGAGGGCGCCGCCAGCCCGTGAAAAGCTCTCCGCGGCTCACGAGTCGAGCCAAGGCCGTGAGCGGCCCGCGCGCGGGGGCCGCGCCGGCGCCCGAAGTCTCCTCTGCGGGCCGGCCATGCGACTTCCCGGAAAAATAGGAGAGGCCCGCGCCAGGTCGCAGGTCACCGTCAATGCGAGAAGCGAAGCCGCACGCGGATGGTCGGGCGCCTTAAGATCGCAACGGCTCCCTCGCGCGGATCTCCGAGCCCGGGTCGCCTGCTCGATTGACTCCCTGAAACTCGCCGCATACATTCAACCAAGAGGTTGAACAACGTTTTTCAGCCGCGTCTTGAAGGGTCGAGCGCATGACGGCTTCTGGCTATCGTTGGGTGATCGTTGCGGCGGGCGGCCTGATGGGCTGCGTCGCGATCGGCTCGATGTTCTCGCTGCCCGTCCTCCTGCGCCCGATCGCGGCAGCGACCGGATGGTCGGTGACGGGCGTGTCGAGCGCCATGACCATCGGCTTTCTCGCCATGGCCTTCGCCAGCATGGCGTGGGGGAGCCTCTCCGATCGGGTCGGCCCGCGCGCCGTGGCGCTGACCGGCGCGATCGCCCTGCCGGCGAGCCTCGCGCTCGCGGCCCTTGCGCCCTCCCTGATCGCGTTCCAGCTCCTGTTCGGTCTCTTCATCGGCGCCAGCGCGGCGGCCATCATCGCGCCGATGATGGCCTGCGTCACCGGCTGGTTCGAGACCCATCGCAGTCTCGCGGTCTCGCTCGTCTCCGCGGGCATGGGCATGGCGCCGATGACCATGTCGCCGCTCGCGGCCTGGCTCGTCTCGCACCACGACTGGCGGACGACGCTGCAGATCCTCGCCGCGGTCGCGGCCGCGCTGATGATCCCGGCCGCGCTTCTGGTGCGCCGGCCGCCTGCGCTCGCAGCCGGCGCCGCCGGGGCGCCTGGCGATCCGCAGTCGGCGATGACGGTTCCGCAGGCGCTGCGATCGCCGCAATTCGTCGTGCTGGTGCTGACCAACTTCTTCTGCTGCGCCACCCACTCCGGCCCGATCTTTCACACCGTGAGCTACGCTCAGACCTGCGGCATCCCGCTCGTGGCCGCGGTCTCGATCTACAGCGTCGAGGGACTGGCAGGCATGGGCGGGCGGATCGGTTTCGGACTCTTGGGCGACCAGTTCGGCGCCAAGCGCGTTCTGGCGCTCGGGCTCCTCGCGCAGGCGTTCGGCGCGCTCGCCTATGTTTTCGCCCGGGGCCTCGGCGAGTTCTACGCCGTCGCGGCCGTGTTCGGCTTCATCTATGCCGGGATCATGCCGCTCTACGCCGTGCTGGCGCGCGAAAACTTTCCCCTGAGAATGATGGGGACAGTGATCGGCGGCACGGCGATGGCCGGCAGCCTCGGCATGGCGCTGGGACCGCTGGCCGGAGGGCTGATCTACGACGCTCTCGCCAGCTACCGATGGCTCTATGTCGGCTCCTGGGCGATGGGCCTCGGCGCCTTTTTGATCGCCACGACCTTCCGGCCTTTCCCGAAGGACGAGCCGGAGGCGGCGGCTCAGCCGGCGTGAGCCGCGGTCCCAAAAGTAAGTATCCCCCGCCAAAGCCGGGGGCTTTTGACTTGGGGCCCCTCAAAGGGGCCGATTCCCCCACCTTCGCCGATGTCCCGGGAATGCGCACTCCCATAGGACGCTCGATCATGCCGTGGGGACCGCTTCACCGTCAGTCAGGAACCGTCCGCCGCGCAGGATTTGGGCGCGCCTCCAAGGATCGGTCGTTGCCATGAGAAGTGAGCCCGGCGCGCATACCGCCGTAGTTGTCAAACTTCTACTGCCACCCCGGCAATGCCGGGGGTCTCCCGCTGACGCTAGAAGGTTTACCCGCTACCAATCCACATTTATGTATGAATGGTGCAAAATTGCCCTTATTTTCGTCGACTGACGGAAGTTATGGAGTGTCCAGGGTGATTCCGATGCAGGAATTGGCTAGCCCGCCCAGTGCCGAAAGTGAGCACATAGCCGCGCGGATCCTCTCCCTTATTGCTTCGGGCAAAGCGCGTTCGCGCCTCGAACTGTCTGAGGTCGCAGGCCTTTCCAGATCGACCATCGCTGACCGTCTCTCGTATTTGATTGAGGGCGGACTCATCGTGGAACAGGTACAGCCAAGTGCTCTGCGCGGCCGCCCGACCCGGCGGCTTGAACTCAATGTCAATTCCGCATTGATCCTCGCAGCGGATATTGGCGAGACCTACACGCATCTCTCGATCACCGACTTGAGCCCCACAGTGCTGGCGGAGACCGGCCGAGCGATGGACATCCACAAAGGACCGGTCTCCATGCTGGACTGGATCATTGCGGAATTCCATCGACTCCTGTCCTCTATCGACCGTTTGCCGTCCGAAGTGCTCGGCATGGGCCTGGGCCTTCCCGCGCAGATCGACTTCGAGTCCGGCCAGGTCGTCGCGCCATCGCTGATGACCGGGTGGGAGGATTTCGACATTCGGTCCTGGATCGGCGCGAGGATGGAGGCGCCGGTTATCGTGGAAAACGAAGTGAACCTGATGGCCATCTCCGAGCACCATAGGTACTGGCCTCAGATCGACGATCTCTTCTTCCTCAAGGCCGGGACGGGCATCGGAAGCGGCATTATCGCAAACGGGCGTATCTATCGCGGCGCTCGCGGCGCGGCCGGCGAGATTGGGCACGTCCAAGTCGACGCGGCGGGCGGCCCGCTCTGCCGCTGCGGGATGCTCGGATGCCTGGAGGCGCGCGCATCCGGATGGGCGCTCGCGCGCGATCTTCGCGCCTTGGGCATTCCAGCAGAAAACGCGCGCGATCTCCTGGCTCTTGTCCGGGCCAAGAGGCCAGAAGCCATCCAGAGGGTGCGGGACGCAGGACAAACCCTGGGCAAGGTTGCTGCGGACATCGGCTGCCTTCTCAACCCCGCCGCCATCATCGTCGGCGGAGTGCTCTCGATGGCCGACGATCATCTCATGGATGGACTACGCGGACTTTTCTACCAGCGCGCCCTCCCCCTCGTCACACGCGGCCTCATTCTGGAGAGCGCGAAAGCCGACCCTCGGACCTGTGTCCTCCTTGGCGCAGCCCAGATGGTGATCGACGCCGAGTTTGCCCCTGATCGGGTCAGGAGCACGTTGCGGCGCCATTGGGCGACCGGCGCAAACGGGCGACGTGCGGCTTCGGTTGCGTGAGCTGCCGCCGGATGCTGCAACCATTTTTGTCCATACGGTTACATAAAAGACGTTTTTTGTAGACATATCCAGCAAAACGCGCAATTGTAACCGGTGGGAGAGCCGCCTCGTCGTTTGCCGAAGGCGGTCCTCGGGAGGACATCGCGATCGGCGCCCTGAGCGTTCATGTTCCTTGAGCGCCATTCAACAAGGAGGAGGAAAATCAATGGGTCTGGACTCGACAAGAGGCGGCCGCGCGATTCGCAAGAGCGTTCTCATTGCTTTGGGCGTGGCCTGTGTCGCCACAGCGCCGAGCCTGGCGCGAGCCGAGGACAAGAAGTTCCTTATCGGCATCGTCGAGCTGCAACTCGCCAATCCGTTCTTCGGCAAGCTCGAAAAGGCCGCCGTCGATACCGCCAAGCAAGCACGGGCTCGACGTGATGACGGCCGAGGCGAAGACCGCCGGCGACTCGGCCACGCAGATCGCCGCCGATCGAGAACATGATCAATCGCGGCGTCAAGGGCATAACGCTTGATCCCGCCAACGCGACCGCGCTCGTGCCAATGGTGAAGAAGGCGCGCGACGCCGGCATTGTCGTTGTGACGACCAACACTTCGCTTCAGCCGCGAGATGCGGCCGAAGCCGCTTACGAGACCGACAATTTTCAGGCGGGCGTGCTGATCGGCCAGTGGGCGAAGGCGTACGATGGGATCGAAACCGGTCCATATCGCGTTGCTCGACTACGACCTCTCGGACAAGACCTCGAAAGCCAGACACGACGGCTTCCTCTCGGGGTTCGGCGTCAAGGAAGGCGATCCGCAAATCGCCGGCTCCGCGCTCAACATGGGCAATGCGGAGACGGGCCAAACCGCGATGGAGAACCTGTTATCCGCGCATCCAGACATCAACGTGCTCTACACGATCAACGAGCCTGCCGCGCAAGGCGCACACTTCGCGATCAAGAAAGCGAAGCGCGACGTTGCTCGTGACTTCGATCGACGGAAGTTGCTCGGGCGTTCGCAGCGTCGCGGATGGTACGATCGGCGCGACGGTTATGCAGTTCCCCGATCGCATGGGGCAGATGGCCGTCGAAGCGATCATCAAGGCGGTCAATGACGGCGTGAAACCCAGCGGATTCCACAACACCGGGACAATCCTCATCACCGATCATCCGGTTCCCGGCATCGAATCCAAAGACTCCAAATGGGGACTTGAGAACTGCTGGGGCGCATGAGGATGCTGGGACCCGACCTCCGCCAAGGCGGAGCGAGACTGGGTCGCGAATCCGAAGGGGTGGCGGCTTCCGCCGCCCCCTCGCAGGGTCTCAAACGGCAAATCGGCAGGCTCTTTGCCTATCCAACGACCGGTCCTCTTGCCGCGCTGATCGTCATTTTCATCGTCTTCTCGACTACGACTTCGACATTTATGAACGCCGGCAACATCTCGCTGATTGCGCAGCAGTCGGTTGTGATCGGAACGCTGGCGCTTGGGCAGACCCTCATCATTCTCGTTTCGGGGATTGATCTCGCGAACGGGGCCATCATGGTGCTCGGAACGGTCGTCGCCGGCAGCTTCGCATCGCATGGAAATCCGGTTATCGCGATGGCGCTCGGCTTGGTTGCCTGCGTCGATCCCCTCGGCTCTCAATGGGGTGGTCATCACATGGTTTCGCCTGCCGCCGTTCATCGCGACGCTCGGCATGTTCACCATCATCGCAGCAGGCGCGCGCCTGTACACCGAATCGCGCAGTTACCCGATCAACTCTGAACTTCTCTCCGTTCTTGGTTCCGGCCCGGACATCGCCGCCTTCACGGCCACCTACGGCATGATGCTCTGGGTCGCCCTGACGCTCCTCCTGGGCTACGCGCTCAACGAAACAGCTTGGGGAGTGCGTGTCTACGCGATCGGCAACTCCCCGGCGGCCGCGCGACTCAACGGGGTCAACGTCACCCGCGTCGTGCTCAGCGTCTACACGCTTGCCGGCGTGTTCTATGCTTTCGCGGCCTGGCAGGCGCTGGGTCGAACGCCGATTGCCGACCCAAGCGGCTATCAGATCGCCAATCTCGACAGCATCACCGCGGTTGTCATCGGCGGAACCAGCCTTTTCGGCGGACGGGGCGGCGTCGCCGGAACGTTTATCGGCACTGTCATCGTCGTCGCGCTCAAGAACGGCCTGACCCAAGCGGGAATTGACTCACTCTACCAAGAGATCGCAACTGGCGCGCTCGTCATGCTGGCGGTCGGCGCTGATCAATATCTCGGTCGGGGCCAGCGCACATGACCAGTCCAATCACGTCGAGTCCCGATTTCGCAATGCAGGCGCGCGGCCTCACGAAACTTTACGGTCACGTTGTCGCGATGGAAGACGCAGATTTCGATCTGGTCCGCGGAGAAATTCTCGCCGTCGTCGGCGACAATGGCGCGGGCAAGTCCACCCTCATCAAGGCGCTGTCCGGCGCGTTGATCCCGGACGCCGGAGAAGTTTATCTAGACGGCCAAGCAGTTCACTTTTCGAATCCCCTTTCGGCGCGCTTGCTCGGCATTGAAACCGTTTACCAGGAACTGGCGGTCGCGACTCAGCTCGACATCGCGCAGAACATGTTCCTCGGGCGCGAAGTGAGGAAGCCCGGGGTGCTCGGCGCGGTCTTCCGGCAACTCGACAAGAGGGCGATGCGCCGGCAAGCCGACGAGCACATGCAGACGCTCGGCATCCGAATCCAGTCCATTCGTCAGACGATCGAGACGCTCTCCGGCGGCCAACGTCAGGCGGTCGCGGTCGCTCGCGCCGCAGCCTGGGGCCGCAAGGTTGTGATTCTCGACGAGCCAACCGCCGCGCTCGGCGTCCGTGAGACCAACCAGGTGCTCGACCTCATTCGCCGGGTCAAAGAGCAGGGTCTTTCTGTTGTTCTGATCAGCCATTCGATGCCGGAGGTGTTCGCCATCGCCGACCGTATTCATATCCATCGACTTGGGCGCCGTGCGGCGGTGGTAAGCCCTAAGACGACTGCGATGAGCGACGTCGTCGCCGTCATGACTGGCGCTCTTCGACCCGAACAAGTCATCTCCGCACTTCCGGCGGAAGCGTATCAAGCAATTTAGGGGCTGCAAATGTCGATCTTGGACAGGTTCTCTTTGCGTGGAAAAGTCGCTCTGGTCACCGGCGGCAATCGAGGCATCGGCAAGGCGATTGCGAAGGGCTTCGCCGAAGCTGGCGCCGCGGTCGCAATTGTCGCACGCGATGAAGGCAAGAGCGCCGAGACCGTCGAAGAATTGCGCGCGATAGGCGCTACCGCCATTGCGATCAAAGCGGACGTCGTGGAGCGCAGCGAGCTGGAAGCGATGCTCAATACGGCAACCGACGACGCTCGGCCCGATCGACGTCCTGGTCAATAATGCGGGCATTGGCTTCCACGCCGACGCGTTGACGCTTAGCGACTCGGACTGGCGGCGCGCCTTCGACACCAACTTGGACGCGGTCTGGATGGCGAGTCAGATTGTCGGACGGCAGATGACCGCGAGGCGCACGGGCTCGATCATCAACATCGGGTCTATTTCCGGCTTCATCATCAATAGGCCGCAATGGCACTCGCCTTACGGAATAACCAAGGCGGCGGTGCATCATCTGACCAAGTCGCTGGCCGCCGAATGGGCGTCAAAGGGCGTGCGCGTAAACGCCATTGCTCCTGGCTACGTGAAAACCGAGATCGCCAGCACGGAGTATGAAGACTATCGACATTACTGGCGCGACGAGGCGCCGATGCAGCGGTACGCGAGTGCAGAGGAGATCGCGCCGACTGCGCTGCTGCTCGCCAGCGACGCCGGTTCGTTCATCACGGGTTCCGTCTTCGTCATCGATGGAGGCTACACGCTTTGGTAGCCTCGATCGCCGCGCCGGCCTCCAGGAACTCGCAAACGGCGCGAAGGGGCCTGCCCGCGCTTCCTCATGCCTCAAGAAGCAATGCGAGGCATCGCCTCCGGCGCCGCTCCTCAGGACGAGGCGTATGGTAGGCGATGACGCCGCGCCGTTTGCGCGCGCGGCGCCGAAAGTACCCGCCGCTCGCGCGGCCGAGTTCAGGCCTCGACGCTCAACACCACACGGAAGCGGGCCTTGCCGCTCTTCATCCGTTGATAGGCCTCTTCGGCCTTTTCCAGCGGATAGACCTCGTTCATCGACGCCACGGCGTTGAGCCGGCTGAACACCAGCGTGTCTTCCGAATCGCGGGCGATCCCCGAATACGAGCCCTTGATCGACGCGTACTTGCCGATCAGATCGATGGAAGTCGACCGTGAGCGGTCCGACCACGCCGATGACCATCATGACGCCGTTCGGGCCCGAGCCCCTTGGCGATCGCCTGCATCGCCGCGCCGTCGGTCGCTGTTGCGAGGATCGCCTTCGCCCCGCCCATGTTGAGCAGCGCCTTGGCCGGGTCCTCCGCTGCGCTGTCGATATAGTCGTGCGCGCCGAGCTGCCTCGCCAACTCTTCCTTGTCGCGTCCGCGATTGACGGCGACCGTGCGATAACCCTGCCTCGCCGCATATTGGATCCCCAGATGTCCAAGACCGCCGACGCCGTGGACCGCAACGAGGTCGCCAGGACCTGCGCCGGTATGGCGCAGCGCGTTGAAAGTGGTGACGCCAGCGCACATCAGCGGCGCCGAGGCGACAGGGTCGAGGTCGTCGGGCGCATGCGCGACGGCGGAGACATGCGCGATCATGTGCGTCGCGTAGCCGCCGTCGCGGGTGACGCCGCTGATCGCATGGACATTCTCGCAGGCGAACGCCTTGTCGCGCCGGCAGTGGCGGCAATATCCGCACGAGCCGCCGAACCAGCCGACGCCGGCGGGCGCTCCGACGCTCCACCCCTCTACGCCCGGGCCGATGGCGTCGACGACGCCCATCACCTCGTGGCCGGGAATACGCGGATAAGCGATCCCCGGCATCAGGCCCTCGACCGTCATCACGTCGCTGTGGCAGACGCCGCAAGCGTGGACCCGGATCCGCATCTCCTCCGGGCCGGGCTCAGGAAGGTCGCGCTCCTCCGCCTCGAGCGGTCCACCCTTCTTGCGGACGACCATCGCGCGCATCTTCGCCATGGACAGGTCTCCTTCCGGGAATCACGGCAGCTTGAGGGCGACCTTGGGCGAATGTTGGGCGTGGCGGAGCGCCGCTAGTGTGGCCCGACAGGCGTGCTATCGGAGTGACTAAAATGCTGGAGCGGCCGTCCGTCACAGGGCTGTAGGACCAGCCCGCGGGAGAATTGAATCCCGAAGTGGGACGGTATTTCTGGTTCAATCGTGGCGCACAAGCCGCCGCTTGCGGCGAGGACAAAGTCGACGTTGGTGACCAGCCGCTTCCTCCACACCTGACTAGCCGTATCGTTGCACGAGAACAGGATCGGCTCTGCACCCGCGACCGCCACGCCCCCCTTCACGTCGAGGCACAGCCCGCTGCCATTTTGACGCAACCTGATGGCGCCGGCGCCGCCGCCAACCGCCAACGGATCGACGTTGCGCAGTTCCCAAGCCGTGTCGTGCGATAGCGTTACGCCCCGGTTGCATCCGCCATTGATCGACAGCCGGCAGCTCGGCACGGCCGGGCGCGCGCCGGCGACCGCGTTGGCCCCCACCACGACAGGCCCGTCGAGCGGGATCGAGAAGATCTGCGCCTCGATGAAATTGCCGAACGTACCGACGAATGGCGGTCGCAGCGACCCCGTGTGCGCGAGCTGATCGAGATCGTGCGCAAGCGCCGCCATGACCTGTGCGCCGTAGCGGTCCTGCAGTTCCTGTTCCCCGGCCAAGCCGACCGACTGTGCGGGACTGGTCGTGCACAGCGTGCCGACTGTCGGCGGATGCATGCCGATCGTCTCGCGGCCAGTCTCGACCGTTGTGTCGGTCATCATGTCGACCGTCTCAATGGCGAAGACGCAGTTCCCAGCGGCGTCGGCGAAGCGATCCACCGCTTCAAGTCTGGAAAAAGCCGCCACGCGCAGGTGCTCATCAAGTGTCACTGGCTCTTCAGTGAACAAGCGGAAGCTGTTCGGCGTAGTCAGGAACGCGGCGTGATCGAGCAAGACCGGCCCGTATTCCGACACAATTCGTTGCGGCTGGTCGCCTGAGTAGACATCGAGGGCGTCGAACCAGGTGGCGATTGCGATTGCGTACACCTCGAACGATGGATACATCATGAACCGCGTTCGGATTGTCTGGTCGGACGGATTGACGTTGCTCCATTTCCAGACGTCGAATTCGATGCTGTTCTTGAGCCGGTTGGCGGCAGTCATCGCCCGGAACGCGAGCAGCTTGCGCTGGCCCGCATCGGTTGGGTGGGTCTGCAACTCCTCGTTGAGGACGGTCAGCTCGTCTTTGACCGTTTTCAGCTCGTTCAAACGAGCGCGATTCTCGAACCGCACGAGTTCGACCTGCACCTGCCTTAGCCGCGCCTCGACGAGCGCCAATCGAGGTTCCATATTGGCCAGCAGCGCCTCGACCGCAGCGAGGCGACCGTCGAGCACTGAAGGCGTCGTCGGGACTTCCTCGCCTGACCGTACGACGCCGAGCATTATGGTCGCGAACGGCACGCCGGTCGTGGCGTCGAACGCGCCAGCAAGGATGTCGTCGGGGTCGGCGGAGGCCCGTTCCGGGTGTGCGAACAGCAGCGGAAGCAGAAGCAGCGCGATACTGGTCGTCCGTGCGAATGCCATAGCGACGCGCTCCCTTAATTTTCTATTTTCTGCCGTCCAGCCCCGCGCGCGGTGGTCTAACCGCGTTGGCCTCTACGAGTCATCAAGAGCGAAACAAAAAGCGCTCGCTCTCACAGCGGGTTGATTTCCCAGAATGTCTTGTGGCGCGGGTCACCGTTCAGACCTCACGCTGTCGGCCAACGGTCGATGGGACACGAAATGCTGATTATAGATACGCCACGAGTTTGCAGAAGTCAAGGAGGTCGGTTTGATATAAACATTGCGCTAGAACGCCTCAAAAGAGCGCCCTTGAAACCTCTTAGTCCTATTTCGGGTGACGTCTATATTTTCGTTATTCGTTGGACTTCACCACGGCATTGGTGTTATTCACGAGTGGGACGACGCCAAGGCGGCCTCGAACTTCGCCAAGCACGGCGTCACGTTCGAGGCTGAGCGCGACGTTTTCAAAGACCCGTTCGCCATGGAAATCGTGGACGACCGCGAAGACTACGGCGAGGTGCGATTCATCCTCATCGGCAAGGCGGGACATCGCCTTTTGGCCGTCGTCTACACCATGCGAGACGAACGCATCCGTCTGATTTCGGCCCGAGCGGCGGGGTCTTTCGAGCAACGGCAGGATCATGAGCAAGACATCTGATCAGGATTGGACCCGCCTCGACGCCATGACCGCTGACGAGCGCCACGCCGCTGCGCTCGACGATCCGGACGCAAAGCCGCTGACGCCGGAGGATTTCAGGCGGATGAAGCGAACGCCGCAGGTGCGCGTGATCCGGCGCGCACTCGGCCTGTCGCAGGAAGAGTTCGCCACGCGGTTTCACATTCCGCTCGGGACGTTGCGGGATTGGGAACAGGGGCGCAAGGACCCTGACGCCGCCGCCCGCGCGTATCGTCATCGGCCGCAACCCTTCGGCCGTGGCCGACGCTCTTCGCTCCGCCTCATAGCCCTGCAAAGCCGGCCTACCACTCGAACCGGTTGGTCTCAGGGAAGCCCTTCGCGGCACGCGGCCGGCTTCGGCGCGGTTGCCGCCGCGCCGACGGCGCCGATGGCCGTTTGGGCGCACGCTGAAGCGTGTGAAGCAGATCCGGTGGCAGGATCGGGTCCCTCCATCGCTACGGGGAAGATCAGGCGCTACCTCAAGCCCTCGGTCGGATATAGACTTGCGCGGATTGAAGTCGAGGCAAGGGTAGGGTTCTGCGAGCATGGTCGGCGGCCGTCCCCGCGTCGAAGAGACACGCTGGCTCCGCTTTCTGCCGGGGATAGGGACCCTGCGCGCCGATGACCCGCACTGGCTCCTTCACGACATCGGAGCAGGGTTGGTCCTAACCGCCGTCCTGGTTCCCGTCGGCCTCGCCTATTCGGTCGCCTCCGGGCTGCCTGGGGTCTGCGGCCTTTACGCGACCATCGTTCCCCTTATGGCCTACGCCCTGTTCGGGCCGAGCCGCATCTTGGTGCTCGGACCCGACTCTTCTCTGGCCGCCATCATTCTGGGCGTAGCCGCGTCGCTCGCCTCCGGCGATACGAACCGCGCAGTAGCGCTCGCAGGGGTGATGGCGATCGTGTCCGGGGCGATCTGCATCATTGCGGGCCTGGCGCGGGTCGGTTTCGTCACGGAGCTTCTGTCCAAGCCGATCCGCTACGGCTACATGAACGGCATCGCGCTGACGGTCCTGGTGAGCCAAGCGCCGAAGCTGATGGGCGTCAAGATCGAAAGTGCGGGACCATTGCGGGAGATTTGGTCGATCGTCGGCGAGCTTCTGGGCGGAAGAGTGAACTGGGCTGAATTCGGCCTCGGGGCGGCGACTCTTGCGACCATCCTGTCGATCAGGAGTTTCGGGCGGCTTCCCGGCGTTCTGTTTGCAATCGTCGGAGCGACTGCCGTCGTCCAAATCTTCGACCTGCAGGCCAGCGCGCACGTCGCGGCGCTCGGTCCGCTTCCCGAGGGGCTGCCGAAATTTTCGATCCCTTGGCTCCCTTTCGAGGATCTGACCGTGGCGACGGTCGGCGGCCTCGCGGTCGCGCTCGTCGCGTTCGCCGACACGAGCGTTCTCTCGCGAGCCTACGCGGCGCGACTTGGCGCAACGGTCGACGCCAACCAGGAAATGGTCGGGCTCGGCGCCGCCAATCTGCTCGCAGGGTTCTTTCAAGGGTTTCCGGTCAGCAGCAGTTCATCGCGCACGCCCGTCGCAGAAGCGGCGGGAGCCCGGACACAATTGACCGGAGTCGTCGGCGCTCTCGCCGTCGCGCTGTTGCTGGTCGCTGCCCCGCGCCTACTGGAGAACCTTCCCAATGCGGCGCTGGCGGCTGTCGTCGTCGCCTCCGCGATTGGCCTGTTCGAGATCGCGGACTTGCGACGCCTCTTCCGCGTTCAGCGCTGGGAGTTCTGGCTTTCGATCTTCTGTTTTGTCGGCGTGGCGGTCTTTGGGGCAATCCCCGGTATCGGACTCTCGGTCGTCATCGCGGTCATCGAGTTTCTTTGGGACGGATGGCGGCCTCATTCGGCCGTGCTCGGCAAGGTGGAAGGCGTGCGGGGCTATCACGACGTCACACGCTATCCGCATGCGCGCCAAACTCCGGGCCTGCTGCTGTTTCGCTGGGACGCGCCGCTGTTCTTCGCTAACGCGGAATTCTTCAAGGAGCGGGTTCTCGCCGCGGCCGCGGGGCGCCGGCGAGGGTAAGGTGGCTGGTCGTCGCAGCCGAGCCGGTCACCAGCGTCGACGTGACCGCCGCCGACGCTCTGGTCGAACTCGACGAGGCCCTTGGCGGCCAGGGCGCGAAATTGTGTTTCGCCGAGCTCAAGGACCCGGTGAAGGACAAGTTGAAGCGTTTCGGCCTTTTCGATCGGATCGGCGAGGACTTCTTCTTCGCGACCGTCGGCGCCGCTGTCGACGCCTTCCAGGCGAGGGGCAAAGCCGATTGGAGGACTGTCCGCGCGGGTGGCTCTCACCGCGGCGCGAACCGCCCGCCGCCCGCCTTCCCGGCGCCATAGCGCCTCGACATGGCTGATGATTGCCCGAGTTTCGGCGCGCTCGGGCTCGCTCCGTGGAGGCGAGCAAAGACCGCGCCGAGCTCAGGACGCGCCCCGCATGTGAGCCAGAACTCCATAACCTCTGCTAAGCCCTTGAAATCGTTGATTTGCTCGACGAAGAATTGCCGTTCTTACGGCATAAGTCTCTGAAATATCGAGACTCTTGTCAGAAACCCGCGGTCCGCGGCGCCGGCCGTCCGGAGCCGCCTACCCGTCGAACCGGTTGCTCTTGGGGAAGCCCTTGGGCGGCAGGCGGCCGGCTTCGGCGCGGTTGCCGATCCATTCCTTGAGCTCCGGCATGGCGACAGTGAAGGTTCGGCCGGCCGAGTTGCGCCAGGTCAGCCCGTCAGAAACGGCGAACACCTTTGCGTCGGAGACGCCGCCGTCCTTGTAGCGCTGCAGCCGGGTGCCCTTGCCGCGTCCCATCTCGGCCAGCTGCGCAATCGGGAACACCAGAAGCTTGCGGTTCTCGCCGATCACCGCGACATGATCGCCCGCCGCCGGAACGATCAGCGACGCGGTCGCCTTATCGCCGACATTGAGCACGGCGCGACCTTTGCGGGTCGAGGAGATGAGGTCGTCCTCGGCGACCACGAAGCCGTTGGCGTCGGAGGCGACGATCAGCCGCTTCGCGCCCGGCGCATAGGCCCAGACAGCGACGATCGCCGCGCTCTCGTCGAGGTCGGCCATGAGCCGGATCGGCTCGCCCTGGCCGCGCCCGCCCGGCAGCTTGGCGGCGTCGAGGGTGAACACCTTGCCGTCGCTGGCGAGCACGAGGATCTTCGAGGTCGTCTCGGCGAAGAACGAAATCTTCAGCCCGTCGTCGCCCTTGAACGCCAGCGACGAAGTGTCGGCGACCTGCCCCTTGAGGGCGCGGATCCAGCCCTTCTGCGACACGACGACGGTCAGCGGCTCGCGCTCGACCAGCGCCTCGGCGAGCTCCGACACGACGACCTCGGGCGGGGCGGCGAAATGGGTGCGCCGCTTGCCGAGCCGGGTGTCCGGGCCGAACTTCTTCTTCACGTCGCGGACCTCGACCGCGATCATCTGCCATTGCTTGCGGTCATTGCCGAGCAGGGACTCGATCGACGCCTTCTCTTGCGCAAGATCGGTCTGCTCCTTGCGCAGCGCCATCTCCTCGAGCCGCCGCAGGGACCGCAGGCGCGTGTCGAGCACGTAGACAACCTGGTTCTCGGAAAGCGCGAAGCGGAGCTTCAGCGCTTCCTTCGGGTCGTCCTCCTCGCGCACGATCCGGATCACCTCGTCGAGGTTCAGGAAGACGATGATCATGCCGGCCAGGAGCTCGAGCCGCTTGTCGATCGCGGCGAGCCGGTGGCGCGAGCGGCGCACCAGCACCACCCGGCGATGGTCGAGCCATTGCTGAAGCGCTTCGCCGAGCGAGACCACCCGCGGCGTCACGCCGTCGACCAGCACGTTCATGTTGACCGGAACGCGCGTCTCGAGCTCGGTCATGCGGAACAGCGATTCCATCAGCGTCGCAGGCTCGACCGCGCGGCTCCTCGGCTCGAGCACGATGCGCACGTCCTCGGTCGACTCGTCGCGGACGTCGGCCAGCAGCGGCAGCTTCTTGTCGTTGAGGAGGTTGGCGATCTGCTCGATCAGGCGCGATTTCTGCACGCCGTAGGGGATCTCGGTGACGATCGCCGCCCAGCCGCCGCGTCCTAGGTCCTCCTTCTCCCAGCGGGCGCGCAGGCGGAAGCCGCCGCGGCCCGTGCGGTAGGTCTCGACGATCGCATGCCTATCGTCGATGACGACGCCGCCGGTCGGAAAATCCGGCCCGAGCACGAACTGGGTCAGGGCCTCGGTATCGGCCCCCGGATGGGCGATGAGATAGAGCGCCGCGTCGCAAAGCTCGGCGATGTTGTGCGGCGGGATCGACGTCGCCATTCCCACCGCGATGCCCTGTGCGCCATTGGCGAGCAGGTTCGGCACGGCCGCCGGCATGACGATCGGTTCTTTGGCGTCGCCCGAGTAGTTGTCGCGCCAGTCGACCGAGTCCTCCTCGACCCCCTCCATCAGGAGGCGCGCGACGTCGGTCATGCGCGCTTCGGTGTAGCGGTAGGCTGCGGCGTTGTCCCCGTCGATGTTGCCGAAATTGCCCTGCCCCTCGATCAGCGGGTAGCGCGAGGCGAAATCCTGGGCGAGCCGCACCAGCGCCTCGTAGATCGCCTGGTCGCCGTGCGGATGGAACGACCCCATCACATCGCCGACGATCTTGGCACATTTCTTGAATGCTGAGCCGGGGTCGAGCCTGAGGATGTGCATGCCGTACAGGATGCGACGGTGCACCGGCTTGAGCCCGTCGCGCGCGTCGGGCAGCGCCCGGCCCATGATGGTGGAGAGGGCGTAGGCGAGATAGCGCTCTTCCAGCGCATCGCGCAGGCTGACGTCGATCGGCGCCGAGGGCGGCGGCGGAGGTGGAGGAGCGGCTCTGGCCATGGGTTGGGGTTAGCGCGCGCCCTGAGTTGGGGCAAGCGCAAGCGTTTGAGAGACGTGATCGTCGGACCTCCGGGGCCGCCGAGCCAGTTTACGATGAAAACAGCGGCAATTGAACTCTAGTATGCGGGACAGAACGAGCGCTTTCAGCGTTTGTGGCGAACACAAAGTGAAGGTCGTTCCATTGTTTCGCCCCGATGGACCGCTAAAAAACTAACTGCGTTCTCGGTGGGCAAGCGAGGACGACCGAATTCTGGCTGGTGAACCGGAGCGGACATGAGACTTGCCATCGTTATTCTCACCTTGTCTTGCGGCTTATGGGGGCGCTCAGCCGCCGCCCATGACATCTGGGCCAACGGAAGGGCCGTGCCGGGCTGGGTCAAGGCCGCGTGCTGCGGACCCGAGGACGTCCATCACCTGCGCCCCGATCAGGTTCACCGGGTCTCGGACGACTATTACATGGTCGACGGCTATCGCTACCGCATCCCCGCCCGGGAAGCGCTTCCGAGCCAGGACGGCGACTACTGGATCTTCTACCGCGACGACGGCGACGGCCAGCAGTCGACGGTCTACTGCTTCTTCGTGCCGGTCGGGTTCTGATGGCGCGGATCAACGTACCCGGGTCGACGCGCGCGGCTTGGCCCCCTACATAGGGCCTGCGGACTGGTCGCCACGAGCAGGGACCGCTTCAGCCGCTTGGGGGAGCGTCCCGTATGCCGCCGATCATCGCCTGCGAGGCCGTCACCAAGCGCTACGCCAACGGATATCTGGCGCTGGACGCCGTCGACCTCGCGATCGAACGGGGCGAGATCTTCGCTCTGCTCGGTCCCAACGGCGCCGGCAAGACCACGCTGATCGGCGTCGTCTGCGGCACCGTGTCGATGACGTCGGGCTCGGTCAGCGTCGCCGGTTTCGACATCCAGCGCGACTTTCGCGCCGCCCGCTCGCGGATCGGGCTCGTGCCGCAGGAGATCGCGCTCGACATTTTCGCCACCGTTTGGGCGACGGTCTCCTACAGCCGCCGGCTGTTCGGCCGGCCGCCCGACCAAGCCTATATCGAGCGCCTGCTCAACGACTTGTCGCTGTGGGAGAAGCGCAATTCGCGCGTCGTCGAGCTTTCGGGCGGCATGAAGCGGCGCGTGATGATCGCCAAGGCGCTGAGCCACGAACCCGAAGTGCTGTTCCTGGACGAGCCGACCGCCGGCGTCGACGTCAATCTCAGGCGCGACATGTGGGCGCTGGTGCGTCGGCTGCGCGGCGATGGCGTCACGGTAATATTGACGACGCACTATATCGAGGAGGCCGAGGAAATGGCCGATCGCGTCGGCGTCATCGACGGCGGTCGCCTCCTGCTGGTCGAGGACAAAGCGGCGCTGATGCGCAAGCTCGGCAAGCGACGTTTGACGCTCACCCTGCAGCATCCTCTGACCGCACTGCCAGGCTCGCTCTCCGGCTGGCCGATCGCGCTCGAGGACGGCGGCCGGCGGCTCGCCTACAGCTTCGACGCCTCGGCCGAGGACACCGGCGTGCAGGCGTTGCTCAGGCGCCTTGCCGACGCCGGGGTTGACTTCACCGATCTCGAGACGGCGGCGAGCAGCCTCGAGGACATTTTCGTCGACCTCGTCGGGCGTGCGGCATGAGGGCGTTCAATCCCGGCGGCATGTGGGCGATCTACCGCTACGAGTTGTCGCGCACCGTCAGGACGTTCTGGCAGAGCGTGGCGACCCCGGTGATCACCACCGCGCTCTATTTCGTCGTGTTCGGCGGCGCGATCGGCTCGCGCATCCATGAGGTCGACGGCGTGGGCTACGGCGCGTTCATCGTGCCGGGCCTGATCATGCTGTCGCTGCTCACCCAGAGCATCTCCAACGCCGCGATCGGGATTTACTTTCCCAAGTTCACTGGCACGATCTTCGAGCTCCTGTCGGCGCCCCTGTCCGCGCTCGAGGCGGTTGCGGCCTATGTCGGAGCGGCGGCGACCAAGTCCGTCTTCATCGGCCTCGTCATCCTGGCGACCTCGACCCTGTTCGTCAGCGTGCGGATCGATCATCCCCTGTCGATGGTCGCCTTTCTCATCCTGACCTCCGTCGCCTTCAGCCTGTTCGGCTTCATCGTCGGCATTTGGGCGCGCACCTTCGAGCAGCTCGCGATCATTCCCGCGCTCATCGTGACGCCGCTGACCTTTCTGGGCGGCGCCTTCTATTCGATCGATATGCTGCCGGGGTTCTGGCGCGGAGTGAGTCTGTTCAATCCGGTCGTCTATCTGGTCAGCGGATTCCGCTGGAGCTTTTACGGCCGGGGCGACGTCAGCATCGCAGCGAGCCTCGGCTTCACCGCCGCCTTCATCGTGGCTTGCCTGGCGATCCTGGTCTGGATCTTCCACACGGGCTGGCGGCTGAAGCCTTGACCCCATGCAGCCTGTCCAGCGGATGCTCGTTTTCAATTCGCCACAGCGATTTTCGACCACGCAGAATCGTCATTGAAGGTCCCGTGAAGACGCCCGGGACCGATCGGATAGGGGACCGGGCGGGCTCGCGAGGGAGCCGGACTCCGCTTCGTCGAGCCAGCGATTCCCGGGCGCAGAGTCCATGTTTCCAAGGCCTTGCACCGGGTTTTGCGGGTGAGCGCAGCCTGCCGGGGCGGCGAACCGAACGTCTAGGCTTTCGCGTCGGGATGTCATGCGCGTCGGGCCTCGGCGCGTTCGAACAGGCGCGGAGGTCGCGGCGACATCAACAGGCTGAGCATGAGGTCGGAAGTCGAGACCGGGCTGGCCGCGACGGCCTCGGCGGTCTGGGAGCCCAACCCAATCCCGGGCGCGGATTCAACCTTTTCAAGAGCTTTGCGCCGGATTTCCCGGGCGTCCCTGGCGCCGGCGCTCTGGCCCGGGGATCAGGGGGAAGGCGTCGGGACGGAGGCTTCCGAGCGGACCGCTCGGGCCCGCAAGCAGTTCGCCCCGACCCTCCTCCGGTCGAAGCGCGGCGGGCGGCGTCGACGCCGCCGGGCTCGCCGGAATCCCGGGCGCGGATTCAATCTTTTCAAGGCGTTGCAGCGGGATTCCCGGGCGATCCTCGGCCGCGAGGCCGCGGAGCGCGGCTTCACCGGCCGGCCGCCCGCCTGACGCCGCCCCGGCGTCCGACGCCCGCCTCCAGCGTCGGAAAAATCCGGGCGCGGAATTCAATCTTTTCAAGGCCTTGCGCGGGATTTCCGGGCGATCGCCGCCCCGGTCGTCCTCGAGCTCGCCGCCGCCGAGCCACGCCTTGGCGAAGGCGACGTCCTCCTCCGCCGGCGCGTCGAGCCGCGGGGCCTCGGGCCGCGCCCACTCGGCGGCGAAGGCGCCGCCGTAGCGGTCGAGTTCGCGCACGATCTTCACGACCTGGTCGACCGCCTTGAGGTTGGTCGGCGACATGGCGCTGAACGCCACGAGCAGCGCCTCGTTGAGGCGACTGACCTGGATCGCGACAAATTCCATCGGCGGGCGCGGCATGCGGCGCGCCAGGATCTCCCTCATGATCGCCCGCAGCCGCTTCTCGCCGACCCCGACCCGAGCCGCGATCTCGGCGACCGACACGCCGCGGTTGAGATAGTCGACGATGAGCTGCTCCCGCTGGAATTTCTCGAGCCGCGCGGCGCGGGCGTCGGTCGGCCGAGGCGAGGGCTTAGCCGACAGGGCGTTGGGGCAATCGGACATGCGGGGTGTTCTCCGGGAGTGGGATGGTGAGAACATTATAAGAACAACATTCGCCAAATGTCAAGAAATTGTCGCGGTTTCTGTCTTCCAGTCACGCGGTCAGCCTTAAGCGGCGGCGCTTCGGGAAGCGGTTCGCGTGACGGCGCGAGGCTTGTAGCCGACGGAGGCGGCGCCCACCTTGGCGGTCGCCAGCTCCGACAATTGCTTCCTGAGCGCTTGGGTTTCGACATCCGATGCAATTCGGCGGGCTGCCGCCACGATCGGCTGCGCGTCGTCGTTTACCCGCCGCGCGCCTTCGCCGTTGGACGCGTGGGTACGGGGCGGATATGGTTCGGCCGCCCGTGCAGACTGACCGACACCATGGCTTCGATCGACGCCCTGCCCTCTCGCGCTGATGCGCTCTTCGCCGACTCGCGTGCAGCCATACGCGGCTGGCTCTTCGCGGTCGCCGCGCTGGTTTTCGTCATGGTGCTGGTCGGCGGGGCCACCCGGCTCACCGAATCAGGGCTCTCGATCACGCAGTGGAAGCCGCTGACGGGCGTGCTGCCGCCGCTGTCGAGCGCCGACTGGCAGGCGGAATTCGAGCGCTATAAGCAGATTCCGCAATACGCGCGCCTGAATCCGGACATGACGCTCGCGGGCTTCAAGACCATCTTCTGGTGGGAATGGACCCACCGCCTGCTCGCCCGGATCGTCGGCTTCGTCTACGTCTTGCCGGCCTTGTGGTTCTGGGCGCGCGGCGCGCTGCGCGGCGCGCTCGGCCGGCAGGTCGCGGTGGCGACCGCTCTGCTGGCGCTCGAGCCGATCGTCGGCTGGTGGATGGTGTCGTCGGGTCTCAGCGACCGCGTCGAGGTGGCGCAGGAACGGCTTTCGATGCACCTTCTGATTGCGGCGGGCGTGTTCGGAACGGCAATCTACGCCGCGGTCGGCTTGCGCACAGGGCCGCGCGCAACCACGCCGCGGGGCTTCGCTGTCGCCGCGGCGGCTTTCGCGCTGATGGTCTATGTCCAGCTCGGCCTCGGGGCGCTGGTCGCGGGCCTCCGCGCCGGGCTCATCTACAATAGCTGGCCGCTGATGGGCTCGAGTTTCCTGCCGGCGGAAGCGTTCCATACGCTGGACGCGCCTTGGAACGACGCGGCGACGGCGCAATTCGACCATCGGCTCATCGGCTATGGCGTGCTCGCCTTCGCCCTCGTCCAGGCTTTCGCCGCCATCCGCGCGGCGCCGGACGCGGTCGCGCGGCGCGCGGTCTCCATCGCCGGCGTCGCCATGCTTCAGGTCGCGCTCGGCGTCCTGACGCTCGTCTTCTCCGTGCCGATCTTCCTCGCGCTCGCCCATCAGGCGACCGCGCTCGTCCTCTTCGGCTTCGCCTGCGCCCATTGGAGCGCGAGCCGGGCCAGGCCGTCCGAAGCCCGGGCGCCATCGCCTGAGATGTCGGCGCGATAAGGGCCCCGACAACGGCTGCGACCTTCGCCGCCGCGAAGCTGGCTTGCGCGCCGCCTCGGCGAAGCGGCGAGACCCGAGGCCCTGGGCGCATTCATGAGCCGCATTCATAAGCGCATGCGCGTAACGCCCGCTACTGGTGTCTCCGCCCGCGCGCTACATTGCGGGCGGAAAAACCGGAGGCATGCGATGGAGATCAAGCGAAGCGGTTCTCAGCCATCCGGCAAGGGGCCGGCGGACTGGTTCACCGGCACGGTGCGCATCGATCCGCTGTTCAGCCCGCCCGAGCCGGCGCGCGCGACCGGCGCGCACGTCACCTTCGAGCCCGGCGCGCGCACGGCGTGGCACATGCATCCGCTCGGCCAGACCCTGATCGTCACCGCAGGGTGCGGCCGGGTCCAGCGCGAAGGCGGCCCGATCGAGGAGATCCGGCCGGGCGACGTCGTCTGGTTCCCGCCCGGCGAGAAGCACTGGCACGGCGCGGCGCCGACCACCGCCATGACCCATATCGCCATCACCGAGAAGCTCGACGGCAAGGCGGTCGACTGGCTGGAGAAGGTCAGCGACGAGCAATATTTGGGTTGATCATCGAACTGGCGATCGACGGAGGAAGCCATGCAGATCCGCGTTCTTGGCGGGAGCCGTCTCGAAGTGTCCGCTCTCGGGCTTGGCTGCATGGGCTATGGCCCTGGCCCCGACAAGCGCGACATGATCGCGCTCATCCGGACGGCCGTCGAGCGCGGCGTCACCTTCTTCGACACCGCCGAAGTGTACGGCCCGTTCCGCAACGAGGAGATCGTTGGCGAAGCGCTGGCGCCGGTCCGCGATCGGGTGGTGATCGCCACCAAGTTCGGGTGGGACGTCGATCTCGAGACCGGAAGACATCTCGGCGGCCTGAACAGCCATCCCGACCACATCAAGACCGCGACGGAGGGCATGCTGAAACGGCTCCGGACGGATCATATCGACCTTCTTTATCAGCACCGCGTCGACCCCGAAGTCCCAATGGAAGACGTCGCCGGCGCCGTGAAGGAGTTGATCCAGCAGGGAAAGGTCCGCCATTTCGGCATGTCGGAAGCGGGCGCGCAGTCGATCCGTCGCGCCCACGCCGTCCAGTCGGTCGCTGCGCTGCAGAGCGAGTATTCGCTCTGGACGAGAGAACCGGAAAAGGACGTGATCCCGGTTCTGGAGGAGCTCGGGATCGGCCTCGTCCCCTATAGCCCGCTCGGCAAGGGGTTCCTAACCGGCAAGATCAGCGAGAGCACCCCCTTCGACAGTTCCGACATCCGTAGCCGAACCCCCGATTTACTCCGGAAGCGCGGATCGCCAACCAGGCGCTGGTCGATCTCCTCGGTAGGATCGGCGAACGCAAAGGCGCAAGCCCCGCGCAGATCGCGCTCGCCTGGTTGTTGGCGCAGAAACCATGGATCGTCCCGATCCCAGGCACGCGAAGCGTTGAGCGCCTGGACGAGAACCTCGCCGCAGTCTCGGTCGTTCTCTCTGCCGATGACCTCAGCGAGATCGAGGGCGCCGCGGCACAGATCAAGGTGCAGGGCGCGCGATACCCGGAAGACATGATGAAATTGTCCGGCCGCTGAGGCGTCGGGCGCAGGCAAAAGGAGCCAAGCCGGTGACGGAAGAACCGACCAACGCACGCAAATCCTTCGGCGACATCGCGCCTCACCTTGCCGAACTCACCGACAAGGCGCTGTTCGGCGATGTCTGGGAAAATGCGGCCCTGTCGCCGCGCGACCGCAGCCTGGTGACGATCGCCTGTCTGATCTCCCTCTATCGCACCAACGAGACGCCGTTCCACCTGAAGAAGGCGCTGGAAAACGGCGTCACCCGCGAAGAGATCGTCGGCGCGATCACTCACCTCGCCTTCTACGCCGGCTGGCCGCCGGCGATGACCGCGCTGCAGATCGCCCGCAAGGTCTTCGAAGAGGCCGGCGTCTGATCGTCAAGCGCCGCGGCCAACGCAAGGATGTGTTTCGGCGTGCAAAATTCCTATTCAATGCAAATCCGGGGTCCCGTTTCGGTGATCATTGACAGGATTGGCCTCTGGCAACGCACGACAGCCCGCAAAGACGAGACCCACGAAGCCGATCAGCATCATCGCGTTCAATCGCCATGGGCTGCTAACTCGCGATTCTCCGGTGACATACAGCCAATATTCGTGATATGAGAATAGGCAAAACTACGAATTGAACTTACTCGAAGCAAAAGGCAGCTTTCATCCTTGGCAACGAAAGGATTGCATCGCTGGTGGTGCAAGAAATGGCGGCAGGACCTCCAGGGGCTGAAAAGGGCCGCCCGTCGTTGCGGGGGTCGAGTGGGCGGGAACTGTGCGACCGCCTACTGGACGCAAGGGCGCGCTTTGCGCTTGGCCGGCGCAAGCCCAATAAAGCCTACCACCCCATTTCGCGCCGACACCCCTAGGGGGTCCCGGCGGGTCGGCTCGACGGCAACCGGAGCGCATATATTGGCTCGAGATGAGGAAACCGCCCAGACCAAGGTCCTGCTCCAAGCAGCCGATGCGGCGGTTGAGCATGTAAACTGCCGCGTCGGTACCGTTGAGGTGGCAGTGCGTCCGCCAACCCCATGCGACCATTCAGAGGCGTCCTTGCCAGAGCCAGAAGAGGGGCTTCGCTTAGTGCGAGCTTTTGTGGGCATCCGGGATGTGGCGTTACGAGAGGCGATGATTAAATTTGTTGAAGAGCTATCGATGCTGCCGGACAAAGGAGATCCCGTAGGGTCAAATCCAACCCTGTCAACTCGCGCCCAGGTCAGACGCGTCTTTCGTCACACCGGGCTGGCCGTCGGCGGGTCTTCCGCCCGCCGTCGCACGCGTGATGGCTGAAATCGTCGTCGGCGCAGACGGGAACCGGCGCCAAATTGCCGTTGCGATCGGCGACTCGCTGCGGATAGAGTTGCCAGAACACCAGGCTGACTTTCGCTGGCAGACGGAGCCTTCTTCGCTGGAAGGCGTGTCGGCGTTGCGGCTTCAATCGGTTGATCATCAGATGGAGGGGCGCAAAGCGGGCGGTGAACGCCGCGTATTCCGGTTCTCTGCCGAAGCGCCCGGTCAGACGACGCTTCGTTTTGAACTGGCGCCTGCCTGGGAAGGAGAGGCCGCGCGTGATACTTTCGTCATCACGGTTGACGTCCGCTAAGACGCCAGGAATTGCATGTCTTTCGCCGCCGAAGGCGGGAGCGCGCCGCAGAACCGCATTTAGTAACTCGGGGCGCGGCGCAAAACAAACAATGCCGACGCGCCTGATCTCTTCTTCGCTTCGCGGTAGAGCTGGTATCGTCCAATGACAGCGCTGGTCTTTATACGGGTGCACCCGTTGTGGAGGCTGCACAGCGCCACGGCGATGAAAGTCGTTGCGGCCGCCGGCTGTTACGTGGCGCTGTATGCCGCCCTCGACTGGATCAGCTTCCTACAGCCACTCCAAGGCACCAGCTACACGCCATGGAATCCGCCCCCAGCGCTAAGCCTTGCCTTGCTAATCAGCAAGGGACTCTGGGTTGCCCCGGCCGTTTTCGCCGCGGAGCTGATCTCGAGCCAGGTCGTCTCGGGTTTCCCAACCGGCCTTCCTGCTTCTCTCGCCAGCACCGCGGTGGTTGCGGCCGGTTACACAGCCACAGCAGCGTTGCTGCGCCGAATTTACCTCACGGGTAGTAGTCCGATTCGCGTGGGTGCAGTTGCGGGATTCCTGGCGATAACGACCGCCGGCGCCTTTCTCGTCGCGGTTGCCGACGTGAAGACGGTCGTGGCGCTAGAGGGTCTTCCGGCAGCAGTTGCCGGCTCCGCGATCCGGAATTCATTCATCGGCGACCTGACCGGCATCATTGGCCTGCTTCCAGCGCTTCTCGCCTGGAGGACGGCGTGGCGCCAGTGGAACGACGTCTCATCGGGCGCGCGTGCGGTAGATCTCGGCATATTTCTGGTGGGCCTCGCCGCCGCTCTCCTGCTGGTCTTCGGCAACGCCCACGAGAAGGAGCTTCAGCTCTTCTACCTGATGTTGCCGCCGGTGATCTGGATCGCCGTGCGTCGCGGGCTGGCTTGGTGCGCGTTGGCGGTTCTCGCTGATCAGTTAGCGCTTGTCACGACGATCAAGTTTTTGAACCTTTCGCCAAACGACTTCTTGAGCTGCCAGCTCCTGTCGATCGTTATCTCTGCTACCGGTCTCATTCTCGGCGCCGTCGTGACAGAACGCCATTACGCCGAAAAACTCCTGCGGCATCAGCAGGCGGAGCTCGCGCGGCACACGCGCCTGACGACGGTCGGGGCTTTCGGCGCAGCAGTCGTCCACGAAATCAGCCAGCCCCTGGCGGCTGCCGCGTCCTTTTCCCATTCGAGCAAGCGCCTGCTGGCTGAGGAGCCGGTAGATATCGAGCTGTTGAGGGAGACAGTAGAGAACGTCGAAGAGGAAACGCGCCGCGCCGGCGCGATCGTGACGCGAATTCGGAAATTCCTCGATTGCGGAGAGTTGCTTTGGAGCTCGATCGATCCGGGCCAAGTCCTGCGCCAGGTGGCCGGCGCGCTGGCCGACGAGGCGCGAGCCTATGGCGTCTCGGTATCAACCAGGGGGTCCTCGTCGAACTCCGGTCGACGCGGACCGCGTACAGATCGAGCAGGTCCTGGCAAACTTGATGCGAAACGCTATCGAAGCGGCCGCCCAGCGGAAAATGGCCGATGGAAGCGTCCGGGCGACGCTTTCGGCCTCCTCCGGATCGGTCCGGATCGAAGTCGAGGACAATGGTCCGGGCGTCCCTCCCGATATTGTCGAACGCCTTTTTGAGCCGTTCGAGACAACCAAGCAGCACGGTATGGGGCTCGGCCTCTGTTTGAGCAGGGAGATCGTCGCGGCGCACAAGGGACGCCTGTGGCTCGACCACACCAGCGCGAGTGGCTCCACGTTCGTTTTGGAGCTGCCGGACGAAAGAGGAACTATGCAATGACGGCGCTGCAGACGGTTCTTGTCGTCGAGGATGACCCGCGGATGTGCGCCGCAATGGAACTGCTGCTTCGGACTGGAGGCTACAACGTTAGGAGCTATCCAAACGCCGAAGCAATGCTGGCCGACGAGACCCGCGTTCAATCGATTTGTCTCCTCACCGACATCCGCCTGCCGGGAATGGATGGACTCGCCCTCTACCGCCGCCTCGTCGCACGCGGCGCGGCTCCGTCGACGGTCATGATTACGGGCCATGGCGACGTTCCCATGGCCGTAGCCGCCTTGAAGGAGGGAGTGGTGGACTTTATCGAGAAACCCTTTCACCCGCCCCTTCTTCTGGAGAGTGTGAAGGAGGCGTCGCGCCGAGCGCTGGCCGTCCGCGATCAAGAATTGAAAAAGGCCGACCTCAAGGTTCGGCTCGACACGCTGACGTCGCGGGAGGCGGAGGTCTTGGATCTGCTCGCCAGCGGTCAGCCAAGCAAGACTATCGCCAGTCGGCTCGGCATCAGCGTCCGTACGGCCGAACATCACCGCGCGCGCATCATGGAGAAGCTGGGCGCTCCGTCGACCGCGCGCCTTATCCGCATGATATCGGCGATATAGCAGGGATATTGTGTTTCGGCGTGCAAAATTTTGGACGCCGAAACACAGATTGCCGGAGACAACGCCGATCGAGATCTGGTTCCAAGACGAAGCCCGGATCGGTCAGAAGAACTGCCAGGTTCGGCAATGGTTCAAGCGCGGAACGCGGCTCGCCAACCCGCCGATCAGCGCTACGACAATGCCTACTTGTTCGGCACCATCTGCCCAGCCCGCGGCGTGGGCGCGTCGCTCGCTTTGCCCGACACCGACACCGAGGCGATGCAACTCCATCTCGACGAGAACTCGCGCCATGTCGCCGAAGGCGCACACGCCGTGTTGCTGCCCGACCGGACCGGATGGCACACCACAAGCCATCTCGACATGCCCAAGAACATCACACCGATCTTCCTGCCCTCGCGCGCCAGAATTAAACCCTGTCGAGTGTTTTCCGACAACTCTATCCGTAGCGAGTCGCCGACCGCTATGGCAATGAGGCGGCGATTGTCCCCCGCGCCGACAACAATTTCAGCCATCGGATGTGTGACGGGCGGAAGGCCACCTGGCGGCCACCGGGGGTCCGACCCACGACCGGCCCTTACGGTCGGATGCCGATCGCTGCGGAGGGGCTTTCCCGTCGCGCGCGACACGCGGACGCGATCTGGAAGGGATGGCTTTGTACGGCCGCCGCGGGCGCTAACTAGTGTCGGAGCACCGCCGCCTCGACGATTTTTCCGCCGCAGTTCGCTGGGGCTGCATCTGCGGTTTAGACCGGCACCTGCCGTCGCGCTGTAATGCGGTCTACGGATCGGGATCTGCTCCGCGTTCCGCCTGGCAAAGCGGCTTAGACACATGCCGATCCTCTTCATACATGCGCGCCGTACTACCAGTATTGCTGTTAGACTCCCACACCTTACATGGACGAGACCAATCTGCTCCCTTTGCTGACCATCCATTCCGTTGAAAGCTGCTGTTTTCCCGACGCAAGCTCAATGCGTAGTTTTACCCATTCGCTCGTGCGATCTGGGCGTGAATTCCACAGCCTAGCTGATCTTCGACAGTTGGAAAAACTAAGCCGTTGATATCGAGCGTAAAAACGCGCTGCCCCGCAGGCGTGGCACTACATTACAACATCCAGATGTTGATAGGCCGTTTGCGACGCGACGTCGGGCGCTACGTCCATCCGCGGCGGTCTGGAGTTAACGCCAGGGCGTCGCGGTGCGCCAATCCGAGATCTTTTTGCTGAGTTGCATGCCCGAAAGTTGGGGGCCGACTCGGTCTTGGTTTGCACAGGATGCATCAATAATCGAATAAAATCAATCTCAATCGGTCAGAAACGTGGCACTACATTTCCGCGTTCGGCACCAATCACCTGCAATGATTTCAATATCTTACGACGTGCCGACCTGCTCCAACCGTAGAAGATCAGCCTAGGCTGCGTATAGCAAACAAGAGCGATCGAGTGGGTAGAAATACGCATTGATCTCGTTCAGATCCTAGGTCAGATAGTGACATGTCAAATCCCCGGCCCGGACCGACGCATACCGGCCTCATAAGGGGCTGTACGACTAGGAAGAGCTAGGTGGAGAAGATGAGCGCTGCGAGAACAGGCGTTCAAGCAAATGCTTCTACCCCGCGTGAGTTCGCGGACAAGCTTGCCCCGCTGGCGTCGGATGGTTTGGCCTAGCCCGACGAGGAAAACGTGCGTGGAGTGAACTCCTCGGCTTAAGACACTGGATTTGAGTGACAGAGCTTGGTTTGTGTCTTTTCAAACGATTTCGACTTTGCGGTGTTTGGCTTCGAATTCGACCGCAGGTTATCGGTTTGGTTGTTGATCGTCGAGCGGCTCCATTCGATTTGAAGGGGGACTTCCAGGCGGTAGCTTACAACGCTCGACTTTCCTTAAGTACAGGAGGTCTCACACGAACCTGAAAGGCAGTAGAAAGCCCGCCAGGAAGGCGGCAGGCCGGAGCGCAATAAAGCCTTCCACCGACGCAACCCCGATTGAGGAGGACATTATGGCAGGACCATCAACAGGCAGCGGCGTGAACGAAGTCGGGCTACCCATGGGCACCGATAGTTCGGCAAGTTCGACCGCCTCGTTCAGCCTCGATGACATGTTCGATAAGGTGAAAAAATTCATTACCGACAATGACGACAAGATCGTCCAGGTCGTGGTCCCATGGCTCAAAAAGAAGCTGCAGGGAAGCGCTAGTGGACTGGAAGCGCTTGACCTCCCCGGGTCGACTTTGATCACCAAGATGATCGCCCCCAGCTTGGTGGCGCGTCTGTCGCCGGCCGTCGCGCAGTTAACGAAGGACGATCTGATCGCCTTGGGGGGTTGGGGTGTCACACGCAAGCTGCCGAGCGAACTAGGGCTTTCGGCCAAGGACATCCAGACGATCCGGGATGTATTCACACCGCAATTGAGCAAGGCCTCTTCGCTCGACGATGGGCCCGAAGCCTTCAGCCTCTCCTGTTGCTCCTGCACGCCGTGCTGTTGCGCGGCCGCGGTGGTTCAGCCCATGCGCATGGTCGCATAGAACAAAGGAGCGCTCGCTGTGCGGGTATTGTTGATCTGGCCGAACTCTCGCAACGAGGTGCTGGGCTGGGGTGACCTTGGGGCCATCGCGGAGCCGCTGGCCTTGGAATATCTCGCCGCGGGACTGCAAGGAGAACGGCCACGTCGTGGCCGTTCTCGACCTGCGACTGCACCCCGGCGCCCTGGGGGAAACGCTGGAAGGCATTGCCCCGGACATCGTCGGAGTCACGGCGTTCTCGATGCATGTACGGACCGCACTCAAAATATGTACCCAAGTCAAGACGTGGCGGCCGGGCTGCGCCACGATCGTGGGCGGTCATCACGCCACGTTTCACCCGGAAGATTTTTTCGAGCCGCAGGTCGATTTTGTCGTTGCGGGCGAAGGCGTCAAGCCTTTGTGTCATCTGGCCAGCTCGTTGAGCAACCAATCCCCGCCCGGCCCTATTCCCGGCCTGTGGGCGCGGATCGACGGCGTCTTCACCAGCGGCGGCCCGCAATCCCTGCCGCAACTCGATGAACTGCCGATCCCCGACCGATCGGTGACGGAAAGCGATCGCTCATCGTATTTCATTGATTGGATGAAGCCGGTCGCCTTGGTCAGGACCACAGTGGGTTGCCCCTACCGCTGCACCTTTTGCTCGCTATGGAAGATGATGGATGGCCGCTACCTGATGCGGGACATCGATCGCGTGGTCGAGGAAATCGACGGAATCCGTGAAGACTTCGTGTTCCTGGTCGACGACGAGGCATTCATCAATGGCAAGCGTATGCGCGCTCTCGCCGTGGCGTTGCGAAACGCTGGTGTCAGGAAACGGTATTTCGCCTATTGCCGAATGGACTCCCTGATTCGTTTCAGCACTGTATTGCACGATTGGAAAGAAATAGGGCTCGAACGCTTGTTTGTCGGCATCGATGCGGTGACGGAAAAGGATTTAGCCGAATACAAGAAACGGATGACCGTCGAAAAAGTGGAAGCCGGTCTGAAGGTTGCCCGGGAGCTGCGTATCGAAATCTTCGCTCAGTTCGTCGTCAATACAGACTACACCAAGCGGGATTTTCAGCGGCTGGTCCGGTTTATCGAACACCATAAGATCCGCTATCCATCCTTCACGGTACTAACCCCCATACCAGGCACGGAACTGTTGAAAGACTTCGACAGCGTCATCGAGCGGCAGCCGAACGGTCGCCCCAACTGGGATATGTTCGACTGCCAAAATGCAGTGACGAAGACGACATTGAGCCCCAGCGAATTCAGGCGAGAGTACCAAAACCTCTATCACGTCTTCAAAGGCAGTTACACGCAATATCAGGAGCACCCTTTTGTCATGACGCGCGCCGTTCATGACGGCGACGTGGGAGCGTTATCGCTCCAGATGGCCAAGCACCATGGCAGAAGCGCAAGTCACTTCACCTGACATTGGTAGTGGATAGGCAGGGCAGCAATGAACGTTGGACAAATAGGCGACGATCGCACCTTACGTCTTCACCGCCTCCAAATGATCGATACCGCAGACGGTCTTTTGCTGAAACGGGGTCGGATCGTCGTGGAGGTACAAGGCGCTGAATTGGCGGAGCTCGCGCAGACATTGCTGTCGTTGCTGGCCGCCGGCGGTTTGACGCGAAGGCAGGCCTGTGAGGCGTTTCCCGCCAGATTGCGGTCGGGGGTGGAGAACCTGATCGATGCGCTGTCCTCACGGCGCTTGCTGGTTGACGCGGACGAGTCCTCTACATCGGCGCAGGAGTGCGAAGCACCGCTAGATGTCTTCTACTGGCATTTCGACAAGCGGGTCGATGACGTGCGGCGCAATTTCCGCAAAGCCCGGTTGACCGTACTGGGTGTGAATTGCGTATCTCGACAGCTGGTGTCCGCGCTTCTGCAGTCGGGGGTCGAATCGGTCGAGGTCGTCGACTTTCCGCTGCTCGCCAATGTCCGCCTGTACGGTGACGCCAACCAAGTGCTGGAAGCCGAATGGCCGGCAAAGCTCAGCCGCCCCAGACCCTACCGCGACTGGTTTGCCGAGACCAAGGCGCGGGAAATGGACTGCCTGGTGGCTACTTCCGACTTTGGCGGCCAACATTTGTTGCGGGCATGGAATTCGCACTGCGTCCAGGAGCGCATCCAGTTTCTGCCGGTCGTGTTGCAAGATCTTATTGGTACCATTGGGCCGCTCGTCGTGCCAGGGGAAAGCGCGTGCCTCGAATGCCTGCGCGCCCGGGAGAACGCAAACATGGGCGACGCGCAGCCGCGCCGCGCCGTCGAATACGCCGCGTTCGAGGGACAAATCGTCAACGCCTTTCACCCCTCGATGGCGTCGGCCCTTGGCGACATAGCGGCCATGGAACTGCTTAAGCTTTATGGACAGTTCATGCGTACGCGTCTTGTTGGCCGCCTGATCGAGGTGAATCTCGTTGTACCGGAGATGAAAGAGCGCCGCGTGCTGAAGCTCCCGCGCTGCGCCGTCTGCGGTCCTGGCGTCCACCGTTCGCCGCTGAGCGATGACAAGGCGACATTCATGCCGGGCCACGAGGTCGTGCGATGAGAGACGGGTCGCTGGATGCCCTGTTCGGCGTCTTTGATAGCCTGATCGACAACCGCACAGGCATCGTGCGCCAGGTCGAGCTGGTGCCACGCGAGGCGGGGGATCCGGACTTCTTCCATGTCGCGGCAAAGGCCTGCAACACCGGCGCATTCGAGCGGCAGGTCAATTTCGCAAATACGGGGGGCGCGTCGACGACGATGGCTGGCGCCCTGGCGAAGGCGGTCGGCGAGGCAGTGGAGCGTTACGCCTCAGCGGTTTACGACATCGAGGATATGCCAGTGTGCACCCGGGAGGCAGCGCCATTTCCCTGCGCTGATCCCGCGACCTTCTCGCTGTATAGCGCGGAACAGTACGCCTCGCCAGGGTTACCGTGGGTGCCATTCCGCGACGACACTCCGGTGCGCTGGGTTGGCGGTGTGGAACCCAGATCGGGTAAGCCGCTTTACGTACCTGCGGCGATGGTCTTCATGCCCTACCACTTCTATCAGGACGCCGGAGAAGCCCCGATCGTACAGCCGATCTCCACCGGCCTTGCCTGCCACATGGGGCGAACCGCCGCGGCGATCGCCGGGATCTGCGAAGTTATCGAACGTGACGCCTTCACCATCACTTGGCAAGCCGGTCTCAGCCGGCCGCAGGTGCGGGTCGAAAGCCTGAGCGATGAGAACTATGATCTGGTTCAGCGTTTCGAGCGGACCGGCGGCGCAGTGACGATCCTGAACATCACCAACGATGTCGGCGTCCCGACGATCCTGTCGGTCCTACAGAGCGAGGCCGAGAGCTGTCCGGCGCTGGTCGTGGCCGCGTCCGCGGACCCCGATCGCGAGTTTGCCGTCCGCAAGAGCCTCGAAGAGCTCGCCCACACTCGACGTTACAGCCAGCAGGTGAAGAGCCGCCTACCCCGGCTGGCGCGCGACGATCTCGGCGGGGTCGTGCAGCAGATGGACCATTTGAACTTCTGGTGCGACCATGGGAACGCCCCACTCGCCGAGTTCCTGTTCAGTTCATCAGGGCGAGTCGACTTCGACGATCTTCCGAACCTTGCGACCGCGGACCCAGAAAGCAACCTCGCTGCCATTCTCGAGCACATCGACGCGATCGGGCACCGCGTCGTGATCTGCGATCTGACGACGCCGGACGTAGCGGAACTGGGTTTTTCGGTCGTCCGCGCCGTGATCCCCGGGTTCCATCCCCTCTTTATGGGGTTCGACATCCGCGCCTTAGGCGGGAGCCGTCTGCGTTCGGTGCCCAGAATTCTGGGAGGAGCCAACCGGCTGACCGAAACTGCCGATTGCGGATTGCCGCACCCCTATCCTTGAGGGCTAACCGCCATGATCCCTGCCGAAGTCGCGCAACGACTGATGTCCGGAACAGGCCGGGACGCGCCCGCCTGGGAAATGTTCCACGAGAATTCAAAGGCAGGCCGATACGACGCGTTCCCGCACCCCGAATACATAAACCAGCGCATGGAGCGCACGCTCCAGTCTCTGGGCTTTGAGCAATACCCCGCGATTGATCTGCCGATCGCGCGCACACCGCTCGAACTCGGCCTCGCCGAAGCCATCACCAGTCGGGTGAGCGCGCGCGGCTTGGCGCCGTCGCAGCTGACCCTTGAACAACTCGGGACGTTGCTGAATTACGCCTACGGTGTCACCCGCGACAACCTCGGGACGATTTTCCCGCGGCCGTTCCGCACCGTGCCGTCGGGTGGGGCGCTCTACCCGCTCGAGATCTTCTTTCATACGACCCATGTACGGGCGCTCGAGGCAGGCCTCTACCATTTCAATCCGATGCAAAATCGCTTGCGCCTGCTGCGTTATGGCGATGATTCGCGCTACCTGTCTGATGCCCTGGTCCAGCGCAGCCTCGCTGTCGATGCCTCACTCATTGTCTTCATCACCGCGATATTCGAGCGCTCGGTGTTCAAATACGGCGATCGCGGCTACCAATTCGTGCTGCTGGAGGCAGGCCACGTAGCGCAGAATCTGGCGCTGACGGCCACCGGAATGGGCCTCGGCTGCCTCAATGTCGGCGGTTTCGCCGACCGCCGGATCGACGATCTCCTCGGCCTCGACGGGATCGACCATTCGACGATCTATCTCGCCGCCATTGGCTCCCCTTCCGAATGCGATGGGGAAGCTCCGTCGCTCGGGCACTAACGCAATGTATCGTCATGGCTGGTACCAGATCGCGTTCGAACAGGACTTAACCGGCGACGTATGCCCGGTGACAGCGGGGAGCCGTCAGCTTGTGGCAGTTCGGACCAAGCACGGTATTCGGGTAGCCGATGCCATCTGTCCTCACCGCGGCGCAAACCTGGGCTATGGGGCGATATACGAGGATGGGGTGTTTGTTTGTCCGTTTCACGGCCGGCGCGTCGGTTTAGGACAAGCCAGTGAAGAAGGATTCTGCGTCAGCGAATACGGCGCTCTGGTCGTGGGCGGGCTGGTGTTCGTCCGTCTTTCGACGCGCGAAGACAACGGTTTCTCTAAAGTTATGGAGGGGTTTGCCGATAGCCGGACGATCGTGCCCGGTTTCATGATGAAGGTCCGCAGCGCGCCGGACATCGTCATCGAGAACGCCTTCGACCAAGCTCATTTCCATTCGGTGCACGACATCGGCACACCAAGAGCCTTTCGCGTGCGGCCAGGCGAGTGCGGCGAATTCGGCGTCGACGGAATGTTCAATTTGCCTCCCTCTCAGTGGCAGCGGGGTCAGAGCGGTGCAGGCGGCGCTTTGGTGCCGTTCACCGCGCTGGCCTTCAGTCCTGGCATAGTCGTGTCGCATCTCGGCGGCCAATACCCCTACACGGTGATCACGGCAGCAACGTCGACGTCGGCCCATGAATGCGTCATCTGGCTGTCGCTAGTGCTGCCGCTGCCGGAAGACGGCCGACCCATCCGTCGAGAATTGTGCGATTTCTTGCTGCGCCGCAGCCGAGCGGGTCTTGACCGCGACCGGGTGATCTGGGAGCACCGGGCCGAAACCGCGGCGCCACATTTTGGCGCAGACGATGAGCCGGTGACGAAGTTCCAGGAATTTTGCTCAAGGTTTACAGAGGCAGCCGGATGACGGCGTCACACCCATGAGCGACATGATGGTGCTCGACGTCGGCGACGGCATGGTGGCGACCGCCACGCGCCCGGCGGGCGAAAGCGTCCTGTGGATTCACGGGTATACCATGGACTCCCGCGTCTGGCATGAACTCTGGGAGCACTTGCCGGGATGGCGCCACTTAGGCGTAGATCTGCCGGGGCACGGGCGGTCCGATCCGTTGGCGTCCGGGACTGATCTGGTGCGCCTCGCCAACCGGCTGGGACTGTTCGCCATCGATCAGAACGTCCGTCATTTGGTCGGACTTTCTTTTGGCGGAATGATCGCGCTCCAGATCGCGATCGAATACTGCGATGCGTTTGCATCGCTCGTGCTCGGCGCTCCGGCGCTGGCTGGCGGGCCGCAGGACCGGTACGCCCAAGCGCGCAATCTGGAGTTAGCTCGGCTATACCGGTCGCACGGCCCGAGCATGAAGCTGCGGGATTTGTGGATGACATCGCCCCCGGACATCTTTAAGGGCGTTGCGAAGAATCCAGCTCTCTGGCAGCGTCTGCGCGACATCGTCGGCGACCATCGGTGGACGGAGCTGGCGGATTTGCGCATGCAGGCGCTGACCACCGTGAGACAAACCGAGGATGACCTGAAGCGGGTCGGGGCTTCGACCTTGATCCTGATTGGCGACGAGGATTCCGAGGCATTCAAGCGTTGCGCTGAGCTTATCCGTCGGGGCATTCCTCAGTGCAGGCGCGTCTATCTCGAAAAGACCGGACATCTGACGCTACTCGAGCAGGTTGCTTCTGTGCGGCCTCTGATCGACGCGCATCTCAGGTCGGCGGTTCGATAGGCAGTTCAATGAAGTCCGTTACCCAAGGATAAGCAGCCGAGGAGAACGAGCCATGGCCGGCAGGGAAAAAGAATTTGGCATACCCAAGGTCACGAACCAGACCATTCTCGCGGGAAACCTGGCTGGGCTCACCGCAAACGCCTCCGTTCGCCTGAGCGGTGATTTTGTCCCGCGCGCCCTCGAACATCTGCGCTCGATAGCCGCGTTTAGCGGACTTCCCGCGGAATTCGAGGCTGATCCTCGAATTCGGCAAGACCAGCAGCGGCGGCGTGACGGTTCACTTGCGTCAGCAATTCAAGAGCATTCCTGTCCTGATGGGCGCTCAAACCGTCAAGTTCCAAGCCACTGGCGCGTTGGAAAGCAGCACCGGCAAGGCGTTCACCATCGGCGAGGATTTTCCGGTAGAGCCGCGGCTGAGCCCCGCCGACGCGGTGCTGGAAGCAGCGAAGCATGTCGCCGATCAGAGCCAGAGCTTGCTCGGCGAAGGGGACGATTTCGGCAACGCGTTCGCGGCGCCTAGCCTTGATGTGAGCCACTTTCATCCGAAGGTGATCGCCACTTTTGCCGAGTTTCCCCCGCGCCCCACGGTTCTCGAGGCGGGGCCGTTCGGTAACGCGATCAAGGCCAGCCTGATCTGGTACCCGAGCGACGGAAAGCTCGTCCTCGGCTGGGAGGTCATTCTGGCGATGCCGCATGCCGCCGGACAGTATCGCGTCATCGTCGATGCCGGCACCGGTAAGATACTGTTCCGCTCGCAACTGGCCGACCTCCTGATCGGACGCGGAACCGTCTATGTCTCCGAGGGGCCGCCCGCCACCCGGCAAACAGTGACATTCCCACGTCCCTGGAGCGACTACGCGAACACCTTCGATACTAGCGCGCTGCCGCCTGGCGTGCCGGCGTCTCCAGCCGATTGGGTCGACGGCCCAAGCATCAGCACAAACGGTAACCTGGCGAACGCGCACCTTGACGAGGATGGGCGTTCCCTCAACGGCCAGAACGACGGTGGGACAGCAGTCTTCAACCCGGCGGATGGCGCCGGCGACGAACAGAAAATCCTGAACATGTTCTACTTCAACTGTTACCTGCACGACGTGTTCTATCTTTTAGGGTTCCGTGAGGAAGATGGAAGCTTTCAGAGCAAGGGCATCGGGGGCATAGGCAACGACCCGGTGGATGCGCGCGCCTATAGCGGCGCGGTGTGGGGCACGGCCAACATGACCACTCCGCCCGACGGCACGAGCCCGGTCATGAACATGGGGCTGGTCGAGGCGACCGGGCGGCACACCGCGTTTGACGCCAGTGTGGTATTCCACGAGTACATGCATGGGGTAACGAACCGCCTCGTCGGCGGGCCGTTGAACTCGCACGCGCTGGAGGTGCCGCAGAGCAAAGCGATGGGCGAAGGCTGGGGCGACTACATCGCCTGCACTCTGACCGGCAAGAACGTCGTCGGGGCCTGGGTCACGGCAAAACCGGAAGGCATCCGAATTGCCCCGTACGACGACAACTACCCCGGGACATTTGGCCAGATCGGTGGAAGCGTTTACAACGAGTTGCATCGCGTGGGCGAGATCTGGTGCGCAAGCCTGCTGGCGATGAACCGCAACCTGGACAGCCGGCTTGGCGCCCCGCGGCAAGCGCTTGGCGCTTCAGCTGGTGGTCGATGCCCTCAAGCTGTCGCCAGCCAACCCCAATATGATCGACATGCGCAACGCGATCCTGGCGGCGCTTGACCAGAAACGCAACGCCTCGCCGGGTCTCAGCGAGGTTGATTATGCGACCGCCAAAACCGGGATATGGACGGCGTTCGCCAAGTTCGGTCTGGGGGTGCAGGCCCAGTCGGCGAGCGCTGATTTCGGCAATATCGTCGAAGATTTCACCGTTCCTGCGGCTGGCGGCCAGCCGACATCGCCGCCGACCGTACAGCCGGGAGATCAAACGACACCGACCAATTCCGGAGGTTCAGTCCCTCAGCCGGGCGGCAACGTCAGTATGCAGGATACGATGCGCGTCGCCATCCCGGACGGCAACGAGACCGGGATCGTCCGACACTTGTCGGTCAACACGGTGGGCGCCATCAAGCGCGTCACGCTCAAAGTCGATATCGCTCACACCTACGTGGCGGATCTCCATGTGGCGCTGGTACCGCCCGGGCGCCCCATATCGTCGTCCGGCCGCCGACCTTTAAGGATACGCCCGACCTCCAGGCCACCTACACGACCGACGACAAGCTGGCGACGCTGGTTGGTCAGCCGGCGCAAGGGGACTGGGTGCTCATCGTGGCCGACACGTCCGTGGGAGACACCGGCGTGTTGCGCAGCTGGAGTTCTCGATATCGAGCTTGAGGCTCACGTCGGAACTTCCGGTTTCGCTGCGGACGGTCTGCTTGCCCCGTCCGTGGCGTTGACGGCGGCGCAACTGCTGGCGCAGGCAAAGAGTTTGGTCCAACAGCTGGAAAGCCTGGGCCAGCGTCTTTCCGGTGCGGTCGGAGCTACCGGGTAACGACGGCAACACAGGCGGCTATCAGTCGCGGCCGCGGGCCGAAATTTCATGTGCGGGATTTTTGCCGCTGTAACTCCCGAGCGCCGGATCTCGCACGAGATGATGTCGGCGGCTATCGATCGAATCGCCCATCGCGGACCGGACGCCCGGCGCCACTGGATTTCAGACGACGGGCATGTCGGGCTGGGGCATGCCCGTCTGGCGGTGGTGGACTTGGAGACCGGCGACCAGCCGCTCGCCAACGAGGACGGCCAGGTCGTCGCCGTCGTCAACGGCGAGTTCTACGACTACAGCTGCATCCGCAAGAGGCTCGAGAACCGGGGGCACCAATTCACCACGCGGGCGGACAGCGAAATCCTCGTCCATCTTTGGGAGGATCTGGGGATCGACTGTCTGGCCGAACTACGCGGGGAGTTTGCATTCGTCCTATGGGACGCCAGGCGGAATATCCTGTTCGCTGCCCGAGACCGGTTCGGCGTACGTCCGCTACATTACGCGAGAGCAGGAAACGCCCTCTATTTCGCCTCCGAGGTCAAAGCCCTCTTTGCAGCCGGTGTGCGGGCGCGCTGGGACCGCAAATTATTCTTCGAGATGTGCCATCTTTACTACCCCCAAGGCCGGACATTGTTCGCCGGCATATCGCAGGTCCCGCCCGGGCACTACATCGTGGCGAGCTCGGGGCAGACCCGGATCGTCACCTTTTGGGACCTCGACTATCCGAGGAGGGACGCGTCGCTACCTGAGCGGACGCCGCAGGACCACATCCTGCTGTTGCGCGAGTCGCTGGATGACGCGGTGCGGTTGCGCCTTCAAGCCGATGTGCCGGTGGCCTGCTATTTGAGCGGAGGCCTTGATTCTTCGACTGTGATGGGCATGGCGTCCCGGCATGTTTCAGCGCCGGTCGAGGCGTTCACGGTCGCCTTCGATGATGCGGCGCACGACGAGTTCGCAGTGGCAATGGAGACCGCGCGGTTCGTGGGAGGGAATCAGCACACACTCGTCGTCACCCAGGACATGATCGCCGAATCGTTCGCAGATGCTGTGTGGCACAGCGAGACTATCAATCCCAACACCAACGGCGTGGCGAAATACCTGCTGGCCCGGCATCTTCGCCAATCCGGCTTCAAGGTGGTTCTCACCGGAGAGGGGGCCGACGAAGTGGCTGCGGGATACGACTTTCTTGTGCGCGATATGCTGCTATACAGCGGCAAGATGGCCCCGCGGCGAGAGCGGATGCTCGCGGGCCTTTCCGGACCGGGATTGCCGAGTGGTGGCGTTGGCGTATCGACGACGGCGATACGCGAGCACCTACATTTCGTGCCATCCTGGGTGGCCTGGTTCGCCGAGGCGGCGACGCACTCGCGGTCGCTGTGGTCGCCGGACTTCCGGTTCGAATTCTCCGCGCACGATCCGTACCAAGCCTTCCTAGACAGCCTCGATTTTGCGGGGCAAATCGCCGAACGAGAGCCGGTTCATCAATCGCTTTACCTGTGGACGAAGTCGATGTTCGTGAACCTTCTCCTCAACCAGCTAGGCGACAGGATGGAGATGGCGCATGGCATCGAAGGACGGGTGCCGTTCCTCGACGACCGAGTGGTCGCCGTGCTACGCGACATGCCGGTGTCGATGAAGATCCACGGCCAGAACGGCAAATACGTACTGCGGGAGGCGGCACGGCCCTTTATAACCGACACCGTGTATCGGCGGCGGAAGAACGCCTTTCTGGCGCCGTCTCCAGCGCTCCGGCCTGCCGGCCGCCTGAACCAAATGCTGCAGGATATTTTGCGCAGTGAGCAGATGGCCGCGGTCGCATTCTTCGATCACAAGGCGATCGTGCAGTTTCTCGACGGCCTGCCGCGGCTGATCGAACGTACGCCCCAGGCAATCGAGGGCATCGGCAACCAGCTCGTCTACCTCGCCAGCGCCTGCCTGCTCCAGCAGCATTTTCATCTTGAACAGTAATAGAGTCATTGAGTCTGACAGATTTAGGCATTATCGCATTTCCATAGAGGTGACCCTAACAACGGCAGTTGACCGATCCCAAGTTTTGGCGGTCCGCGACTTTTCGCGTTTTGTTACATCAGCTGTCATTCGAGGTGGGTGACTTTGTTGGCATCGTCAACTTAAGCGTACGCTTGGCGTGAGAAGGCGATTGTCGCTTTTCATGGAATAGGGACCCCGCTACGGGGCTGATTTGCATTCGGTCCGCTGGCCGCGGAGAACCTTCCGGACGAGGCCGCGGCTGAACCCTTTGTTTCGCACAATCTGCTTGATCGTCGCGTCGCCTGGTCGCCACCGGCTCAGCAGGGGACGTTGTCAAACGATACCCCGTCGCCGCGACGCAGTCCCGCGAGGGAATCGACGAAGCCGGGCGGCCGGCGCGATCGGCGTCGCGGGACAACGAGAAAGCCCTGACCTCTGGCTGGGGCGATCGCCGCGGCGAGCCTCGCGAACTATCCGTCTTGGACCGGAACCGCATATGACGGTGTCGGGAGGGTCGGGTTCGTCACGACGGCTCCACAGGACCTCCCGGTCGTCATGCCTCGCGGGGGCGACCCAGACGCGGATCTCGCCGCGCTCGTCGGATCCTTCAACGGCAGCGTATTCAATTTCGCCCGTGTCGCTAAGAATCTCAGAGCGAACGCCATCACGTTCCCCAGCCTCAATCTGAACGACGTGCTCACGGACGAGGGCGCCACGGCGGTCGACGCGACCGTGCGCGGAAAAGGCATGCATGCCGCCGCCGACACGATCAGCCCACCCGCAACTAGCGGAGCGCAGGGACCGCGGGAAGGCGGCCAGTTACGCTCATGTCTATGCGCATCCTGGAAACGCGGACCTTCGCGAGCAGGTGAAGGCGGAGACCTTGCGGCACATGCTTGCGCAGACGGGGTGACAGAATCGCGCTGCCGGCCGCCGCGGCTATTGGCTCCTTCACGCGGCGGCTGGGGATGATCTGCGCGGAGGGTGCGCCGGCTCAAGGAATGGGCCGGCGCACCCGAACGTCGGATCAATGGCCGGCCCTAACTTGATACCAAAACTGGAGGGGCGCCGAGCCCCTTCCAACATCGGGGATCGACGACGATCCGAGCGACCCGTCGCGCTTATTTTTGCTTGGCGGGTTCCGGTTGGCAGAGCTGCAGTCGTACGCTTTCAGCCGCAGAGCGCATCTTCGTCTCGTCTGGCACGCGCCTCCGTTGGTACAGTTTAAGTCGATACGACGTTGGGGGCCGTCGTCCCCTGGGTCGACCAAACCTGGCGCAATCCGATGACCGGCATGGCTGCGTGACGCGGGAGACGCGCAACTCGCTCGCGTCGAAGCAGGATCCGGCCGCGCCGTCTCGATCCCGGCTGATCGTCTTGTTGAGACCGAAGAGGACGCAAAGCCGCTCGAGAGGGGTGGGATGGCTCCGCGCCGCGGCCATGTCGACCGACGCGCTGCCATGGAAAGAGTCTTGACCGGGTTGATTTCACAGAGCCTCCGGCACTTCCTGCGGCCGGTGCGAATGGAATACGGGTGTGCTAGTAACAGAACCATGCTGCTTCTTCACATATCAGACATTCATTTCCGGGCCCCAGATTGCCTAAACGCCGATCTCGATCCTGATAGGCCTTATCGGACCCGGCTGATTGCGGATGTGCGCAACTGCGTGGCGGAGCTTGGATCGGTCGGAGCCATTTTGATCGGCGGCGACGTCGCCTTTAAGGGCGCGCCAGAAGAATACGCGACTGCGATGGTTTGGATCCATGAATTGGCTGCTGTTGCCGGCTGTCCGATGGAGCGCGTTTTTGTAATCCCAGGCAACCATGACGTTGATCACTCTGTCATTCGAGTTACTCCAGCTGTCCGGAATGCGAGGGACGCCATCAGACGAGCGATCAACAACCGCGAGCGCGAGTTTCAGGCTCCTCGCTGTTTGGAGTGGGTAAGTCGGAATTTGGGGGCGGTTTAGCGATCGCTGGGTGGGATCGGGATCTAATCAGGGGGGATGCGAGACACTGATCTTTTCCAGTTGGCCCTTGGTCTTTCGTCGCCGTGGGTGGTGAGGCGCAGCGCGTTCGACGCGGGGGACGGTCGGCTTGATTTGTACGTGGATTTTGCGCGGGGGAGCCGGTTCGCCTGTGCGCAGTGCGGGCACGAGGGCTGCGCGGTCCACGATACGAAAGACGAGACCTGGCGGCACTTGGATTTCTTCCAGCACCGCACATTGTTGCACGCGCGTGTGCCGAGAGTGACGTGTCCGCAGTGCGGCGTGCGCAAGGTGGCGACGCCGTGGGCGCGCGCGGGATCGGGCTTCACGCTGTTGTTTGAGGCCTTCATGCTGACGCTGGCCAAGGCGATGCCGATCGCCGATGCGGCGCGGTTGCTCGGCGAGCACGATACGCGCTTGTGGCGCATCGTCGAGCATTATGTCTGGCGGGCGGTCGAGAAGCTGGACTTGTCGGAGGTGCGGCGCATCGCCGCCGATGAGACTTCGGCGCGGCGCGGCCACGATTACATCAGCCTGTTCGTCGACATGGCGCGGCGCAAGGTGGTCTACGTCGCCGACGGCAAGGACGCGGCGACGGTGAGGGAGTTCGCGGATTTCCTTGAGGCGCACGGCGGCAAGCGCGAGGCGGTGACCGACGCCAGCATCGACATGGGGGCTGCATTCGAGGCGGGGACCAAGGAGAACTTCCCCAACGCCGAGATCACGTTCGACAAGTTCCACGTCGTCAAGCTCGCCAACGATGCGGTCGACCAGGTTCGGCGCGAGGAAGCGCGGAACACCTTCCAGATCAAGGGCCGGCGCTACATCTTCCTCAAGAACGTCGACCATCTGACGCAGGAGGAAAAGGAGGCGCTGTCTCGGTTGGAAGCGCAGAACCTGGACACGATCCAGGCGATGCAGATCCGCTTGAACCTGCAACAGCTGTTCACGATGAGCGTCAAATCGGCCCGGCGCTTCCTCGACCGCTGGAACGTCTGGGTTCAGGTGAGCGACCTCGGGCCGATGAAGAAGCTGGCCAAGACGATCATGGCCAAGGCGGACGGCATCCTCAGATCGATCGCCACCGGCCTGTCCAACGGGGTCCTGGAGGCGATCAACGGCAACGTCCAGGCCGCCAAGCGCAAGGCCAAAGGCTACCGAACCAAGCGAAACCTCAAAGCCATCGTCTACCTCATCGCCGGTGACGTGCTCGCTCATTCACCCATTTGAAATAGCGACGAGCCGCACAACTGACCTTCGAGAGCGTTCATGACGCGGTTGCAAATAGCGGTCTCCCGGATGAGGGTTGGCGGCTCCTGGAATCCCGGCTGCCTCAGTCTTCATGGCGTGAGTGGGATCGCTGTTACCGACTTCGCATGGGTGTGACGGAGTTGTTTGTTGACCAAGACTTGGCGCCTAGCATTTTCGCAAGACTGTGTCTGAATGACACACTGTTTTCTCAACTGTCCGAGGAAGCGGCTTACGGGTGGCGCGGACGCAAATATCTTAAACGAGTCCAACGACATTTGGCAGATGAACCAGAACTCTAGCGCGGGCTCGCGCGCAGGACTTGTTGAAAGCGCGCTTAGGTAGGCCAGACAGGCCGCAAGCTCACCGCCGGACTACCCGCAGGCCAGATCCCAGCTCTGCGTTACCCTAATGTATACCCCGACAATTTTCTTAGAAACCTCGCGCTGTCATAATTCTCGCCAAGTGATTGATTTTGCTGTGGTGAGCGCGGTGGGAATCGAACCCACGACCCTCTGATTAAAAGTCAGATGCTCTACCTATTGAGCTACGCGCTCGCGCCAAAAGCCAAGGCGCTGCGTGCCTACAGGTTCGGGACGCCGGGGTCAATTGCAATCCCGCTTGGAACCTGCCGGAGTCTCTGCGAGTTCAAGCAAAAGGCCAGGGAGGCCGAAGACCCGGAGGCCGAAGAGCCGGCCGGACGACGCCTCGACCGCTCACCCAAGGCTCTGTCGCGCGTCCATCTCAGTCTGTCGTGCGCTTACGCATTGCGCGGCTCCCGGATGCGGCCCATACCGTAGCGGAGCGGGAGAATCCTCGCGGCGACCGCGCCGCGGAGTTGCAGAACCGCCGCATTCGGCAATACCATTCCCGCAACGGGCGCCGAGAATGCGGTCAGGAGCTGGGCAATTGGTCATGCGGGCGAGGTGCGACCGCGGTTGGGGCGGCCTGGCGTCAATGGGCGTCGCTCTCGGGTTTTTGCTGCTTACCTCGGCAGCTTCAGCGTCCGACCGCTCGACCTGCAAATTTTTCAGTCAGCTGCCGGATGACTGCGCCGCGGCCGAGCAGCGCAAATTCGACAATCTGCGCGGCTACCGCTTCGAGGAGATCGACCTCTATGCGCGGGACGTGATCAAGAAGCTTCTCTACGTCAGCATCTACAACACCACCGGCCAGAACGACGGCGACGAAACGCGCGAACTCGGCGCCGCAGTCCTACGCGGAACACGTGGATCCCAAAAAGATCGCCCGGAAGTATCAGGCGACGGCGGTGCGGATCAGCCCGCCTCGCTACTGGGCCCTCGACTGGTTTGCCGATCGCGTCGGCGCGGTGCGCAACTTCGACGGTCTCGACGCGGCCTGGATGGGCAATGGTCAGGCCGCCGAGGCGCTGCTCACGGCAAAACCGCCACCCGCCGCCTATCGCGCCGCGCCGTTCGGACGCACGGCGATCGAAGGCTTCAAGAAAGGGTCGAAGGTCTATCTGCTCGACGATCCCAAGGGGCACACCTGGGTGCTCGCCGCCTATACGAGCGCCGGCGTCCCGAGCGGCAGCCTCAACGATCTCGACTTGCTTGGCGACCGATTGAAACTGCCCGAGGGCTGGAAATTTCGCGCCGCCAAGCTTGACCGGGACCTCATCCTCCAGCCGAAGGGCGGTTTCGCCGCCTCGATCCAGGACGACAAGGGCGACGTGTACCATCTCGCCGGGCCGGGACAGAGCGTCTTCACCCCCTGAGAATTCCGGCCGAGGCGTGCGATGGAAGAACCAGGTCCGGCTGTCAGGAACAAGCCCGCGTCATAAAATCGCCGCTCATCACCGGCCTTCTGCGCGACGATGGAACGGAAAAAGGCCTCTGACTTCCCGCAGGCGTTGCTGGACCTGTTCGACGCCTATGTGCATGGCGGCGTCAGCCGTCGCGGCTTCCTCGAGGGCGCGCAAAAGTTTGCGGCCGGCGGCCTCACGGCCGCGGCGCTGTTCGAGATGCTGCGGCCGAACTACGCCCTCGCCGTCCAGGTCCCGCCGGACGATCCGCGCCTCGTCGCCCGCAGGGTGAGCGTTCCCTCGCCAAAGGGCAATGGGGCGGTCGCCGGCTACCTGGCGCGGCCGGCGAACAAGGACCGGCTTCCCGCGGTGATCGTCATCCACGAGAACCGCGGCCTCAACCCCTATATCGAGGACGTCGCGCGCCGCCTCGCGCTCGCCGACTTCATCGCCTTCGCGCCCGACGGCCTGACCTCGGTCGGCGGCTATCCCGGCGACGACGAAAAGGGGCTGGCGCTGTTCAAGACCGTCGACCCGCAAAAGATGCAGGCGGATTTTCTGGCGGCGGCGGAATGGCTCGAGGCCCAGCCCGACTGCACGGGCAAGCTCGGCGCGATCGGCTTCTGCTTCGGCGGCGGCGTGGTCAACACGCTCGCCGTCGCGATGGGCGCGGACCTCAAGGCCGCCGTCCCCTTCTACGGCATGGAGCCGTCCGCGGCCGACGCCGCCAAAATCAAGGCGCCGATCAACGCGCAATATGGCGAACTCGACACGCGCATCACGTCCGGCTGGCCGGCGTTCGACGCCGCGCTGACCGCGGCCGGCGTTCCGCACGAGGGCCATATCTACAGGGGCGCCAACCACGGCTTTCACAACGACACCACGCCCCGTTACGACGAGGCGGCGGCGAAGGAAGCGTGGACGCGGGCGATCGACTGGCTGAACAGGTATCTTCGCGGGTGACGATGCATTTGGTAAGCGGCCAGGACTCCGAGACGCGGGGGTCCCGTTCGATCACTGCTCCATCCAGGCGACCTTGCACACGCTGTTCGATCTCGGGCCGCCTTTGACGCCGCGCGTCGCGGCGGCGCCGGATCTCATGTCGGCGCTCACCCTGGGGGCGCCGGAAAACAGCGGGCCCGATTCGATCGTCGTCAAAAGCCGGCCGGCCTCGACCGAGGAGATCGAGGCCGGCAAGCGCCGACCCCACAACCGGCGCCAGGCGAACCTGCGCAGTCTGGCGCATCTCTTGCCGGGGGCGGCGGCGCGGGTCGCGGGAGACGTGCGCAAACTGGGCGCCAGGGCGACAACCGCGCACTCTCGCTGATGGCGACGGCAGAGCCGATGCTCGATCTCTTGTTGGCGAAGGCGGAGACGAAATATGTCGGACGCGGGAGTTTGACGGACGGCTACCTGCGAGAACGATGGCGGCGCGTTCCCGGTCGTCGCCGTAATCGCCACCGACCATCGGCTCGTTTGCCGCCGTTCCGCGTCTGGGAGAGGCGCATAAGCGACGCGGCTTAGTGACGCAGGCAAACTTTCGCCCGCCAGGCGCAACCCTTTGAACTTTCAACGAAGAGACACCTGCCAGTCGCAGCCCGCTCCGCGGTGAGCGCGACAGGGCGATGGTCATCGCCGTCGTCCGGTCGACTTCTGTCGCATCGGCGAAAGCAACCATCTTGACGTTTGTCGATCGCCGGTAGACAAATATCAAGAACCTGCGACTACAAGCGGCCCGGGTGGAATCGGCCGGGAACAGCGACGCCTCAGAAGGGCCAACAAAAGCAAGGCCGAGGAACGATGTTGGATCGGCAGCTGAACTTTCTCGTGGCCGTCAACGTGCTGGTGCTGCTCGCCGGCGTGTCGATCGCGGGAGTCAATTTTATCAGCATCGATAATTTACAATCAATGTCAGTTCAGATACCCGAGCTCGGTCTGCTTGCGATCGGCGTGGCGTTGACCATGATCTCTGGCAATGGCGGCATCGACCTTTCCGGCATCGCCGTCGCCAACCTGAGCGGCATCGTCGCTGCGCTGACCGTCCCGCACTGGGTCTTGCCAGACGAATATCCCCTGGTCTTCGCTTTCGGCTTCGCCGGAATATGTCTCAGCGTCGGCTTGGTCTGTGGGTTCATTAACGGCGTTCTTGTTTCCAGCGCTGGTCTGACGCCGATCATCGCGACGCTTGGGACCTCGCTGGCCTTCACCGGCGTCAGCGTCGTTCTGACCAACGGCTCAGGCGTTCGCCTGGGCTATATCGAGCCGCTCGACAACTTCAGCCATATGCCGGTGCTCGGGGTCCCGATCAGCTTCGCCCTATTCCTCGCCATCGCCGCTGCGATCGGCGGAGCGCTTCGGTTCACGCCCTTCGGCCTGCGCCTTTTCCTGCTCGGCAGCAACCCCAAGGCGGCGCGGTTCGCAGGATTTAACCAGCGCGCCCTCCTGATGGCCGCCTACACCGTCTCCAGCCTGCTTGCGTCGATAGCCGGCTACGTCATCGCCGCCCGTATTTCCAGCGTCAAATGGGATTACGGGACATCCTACGTGCTGATTTCGATTCTGATCGCCGTCATGGCCGGCGTGAACCCCGCCGGCGGCTATGGCCGAATCATCTGCGTGGTTCTCTCGGCGGCGGCTCTGCAAACCGTGTCCAGCATGTTCAACTTCCTCAACATCTCGGACTTCTTCCGCGATTTCGCATGGGGGCTGCTCCTCCTGGTTTTCCTCGCTGTCACCAGAATCGACCTTGGGATTCGGCCCTCGACCGGGAATCAACCCGGAGTTCGCGGGCCGCTCGATGCGGAGGCCCTCGCGCGTATCAAATAAGGGCTCTCAGGGAGTGAGAGGAGATACTTCGTGTCCAAATGGAATAAACTGACGGTCGGCGCCCTGATGCTGAGCGCCGCCGTTTTCACCGGCGGAGTCGTCGCCGCGGAAAACCAGTCGATCGTGACCATCGTCAAGCTGCAGGGCGAGACCTGGTTCGTCCGCATGGCGGAAGGCGTCAAGGAGTACGGAGAGAAGACGCCAGGAGTGACGACCGAGGAAATCGGTCCGGGCAAGGCCGACGCAGCACAACAGGTGCGTGAAATTGAAGATCTGATCGCCAAGAAGGTCGACGCCATCGCAGTCGTGCCTTTCGACCCCCCGATGCTCGAAGGCGTGCTGAAGCGGGCGATGGACCACGGCGTCAAGGTGATGACTCACGAGGCCAGCAACCTGAAGAACACCCAAGTCGACATGGAGGCTTTCGACAACTCGGCGTTCGGCGCTCACTTCAATGAGCAACTGGCCAAATGCATGGGTGAAAAGGGCCAGTGGACGAGCTTTGTCGGCTCTCTCGGCAGCCTGACCCACGTTCAATGGGCCGACGCGTCCGCGGCCAACGCCGCGCAGAAATATCCCGAAATGAAGCTCGTTTCTCCGAAGAACGAGTTGTTCAACGACGCCAACACCGCCTACAACAAGACGAAGGAGCTTTTGAAGAAATATCCGGACATCAAGGGAATTGAAGGCGGTTCGGCGGTCGACGTTCTCGGCATCGGTCGCGCCATCGAGGAAGCGGGCCTGGTCGGCAAGATCTGTGTCTACGGCATCGGAATGCCCAAGGACTTCAGCCGTTATCTTCAGAGCGGCGCTGTCAACGGCGTCAGCCTGTGGGACCCGAAGGACGCCGGCTTTATCATGAACAAGATCGCCAAGATGCTGATCGACGGAACCGAAATCAAGGACGGCATGGACCTGGGCGTGCCCGGCTATACAAATATGCACGTGAAGCCGGGTCCGGGCAAAGGGATCATCATGACGGGCCAGGCGTGGATCGACGTCAACAAGGACAACCTGGAAAAATACGCCTTCTAGGAGTGAACTGGACACGTCGCGGCGACCAACGTCGACAGACTTTGTCCGCCGCGACGGTTTCGACGCCGCGTTCCGTCGCGGCGTCGAAATGGGCGAACGTCAGCGCTTCGCTCGAGGCTCCTCGGGCCGGAGGGACAGGTTTCCGGCGCGTCGGGGTCCCGCTTCAGGACCGTAAGCACGAGTTCTCGACTTTCTCGGAGCCGTGTTCTTTAAGGGCCTAGGAATGGACATAAAATACACCCAACCCGCGCAGGCGACGATTGCCGCGCCGACTGGCTCTCCCTTCCTTGAGCTGCGTTCCGTTCACAAGCGATTCGCCGGCGTTCACGCTTTACGCGGCGTCAATCTCACGATCGAAGCGGGTCAGATCTATCACCTGATGGGAGAGAACGGCTCCGGAAAGAGTACGCTCATCAAGATCATCTCCGGCGCGCAACCGGCCGATGAGGGCAGCATCCTGATCAATGGACAGGAGGCGACGTCCCTGACCCCGCTCGACGCCCTGACGGCCGGCATCGAGACGGTCTACCAGGACCTGTCGCTGTTGCCCAATCTCTCGGTCGCGGAGAACATCGCGCTGTCGCAGCAATTGGTGGCCTCCAGGGGACATCTGGCGCGCCGCCTCGACAGGCCACAGATGGTCGCCACGGCGACGCAGGCGCTGGAAGCGGTGAATCTGCCCACGGACCCGCGTTTCTGGTCGACTCCGGTCGAAGAGCTGCCGATCGCCACGCGCCAGCTTGTGGCGATCGCGCGCGCAATCGCGACCGAGGCCAAGCTGGTGATCATGGACGAACCGACGTCGGCGCTGACCAAACATGAAGTGGAAAACCTGGTCGGCGTCGTGGAGCGGCTGCGGGAGAATGGCGTCGCGGTGCTGTTCGTCACCCACAAGCTCGATGAATCCAAGTCGATCGGCGGCCGGTTCATCGTCATGCGCGACGGACAGAAGGTGATGGAAGGCGATATCGGCGAGCATTCCAAGCGCGAGCTCAGTTTCTGGATGACCGGAAAGAAGCTCGACGTCGTCCGCTATCGGTCCGCGAAAAAGGGCGCAGCGGGTTTGCTCGATGTCGTCGGTCTGGGCCGAAGAGGCGCGTTTTCAAACGTCACCTTCTCGATGCCGCACGGAGAGATCTTTGGCGTCACCGGACTGCTCGACTTTGGACGCAACGAGTTGGCCCGAGCGATTGCGGGCGTGACCCCTGCCGATGCCGGTGAGATCCGCATCGACGGCAGGGCCCTCGCCTTGAAGCGTCCGATAGAGGCGATCAAGGCCGGGATCGGCTATTTGCCGGAAGACCGGTTGTCGGAGGGCTTGTTCCTTCAGAAGCCGATTCGCACCAACATTATCGTCCAGGTGCTCGACCGCCTGCGCAACCGTTTCGGCGTTGTCGACGCGCGCCTCAGTCAAACAGAGGCAGCGGACATCGTCGGCGAACTGCAGATCGTCGCCGCCGACCTCGACAACCCGGTCCAGTCGCTCTCAGGCGGCAACCAGCAGCGCGTGATGATCGGCCGAGGGCTGGCCATCCGGCCGAAACTTATCGTGTTGCACGGTCCGACTGTCGGCGTCGACGTCGGATCCAAAGACACTATTTACCGCATCATTCAGAAACTCGCTGAGGGAGGCATGGGAATTATAATCGTTAGCGACGATCTGCCGGAACTCCTGCAAAACTGCGATCGCATCGCGGCGATGCGCAAGGGAGCGGTCGCCGATGTCTTTGACGCAGATCGTGTCGATGAAGCGACGCTTTATCAGGCCCTCGTCGCCGAAAAGCCGTCGAAGGTTCGGTCATGAGCGACTTCGCCTGGAGTTCCGCAAATACGCTCGGCAATGCGTCGCCAGCGCGGATCACGGCGTGGCTTATCCGGCATCCGCCAATCTTCACATTGTCGCTGATCGTGCTCGTCAGCGTTGTCGTCGGCGTGATATCGCCCGAATTCTGGCAGATCTCGAATATCTTCGACATGGCGCGCGCCTCGGTTGTGCCGGGGATGTTCGGGCTTGGTTTTCTGGTCGTCCTGGCCGCCGGCGGCCTCGATCTGTCGTTTACCGCCATCGCCGCCTTGCTGATGTACTCGATCACCACGGCGACCGCCGCGCACGCGCCATGGTTGCCGATACCGGTCATTCTCCTTGCGTCGGCGCTCGGCGGCATGCTGCTCGGTGTCTGCAATGGTCTGCTCGTCCACTATCTCAGGGCGCCGGCCCTGATCGTAACGATCGGCACTCAGTACGTTCTGCGTGGCTTTCTCCTGACCTTCGTCGGCACCGAATTGTTCATCAATATCCCCCTTTCGATGGAGCGTTTCGGCAAGATGGAGCTCTGGCGCGTTCAAACCGATCGCGGTTCGATCGCGACCTTGCCAGCTTATGTGCTCGTGCTCGTGGCGGCCGCGGTCGTCACATGGTGGATCCTCAATCGAACCTTGATGGGACGCGCGATCTTCGCCGTTGGCGGCAGTCCCGAGATTGCAGAGCGCTTGGGGTATGACCTTCGCAAGGTCCACATCTTTATCTTCGCCTATGCGGGACTGCTGGCTGGACTCGCCGGAATTTTGCACGCGTCGAGCAATCGCTTGGCGAATCCTTTCGATCTTGCCGGCTCGGAACTGAGCGTCATTGCCGCCGTCGTGCTCGGCGGCGCCCGCATCACGGGCGGCGCCGGCACCGTCACGGGAACATTGCTTGGCGTGGTGCTTGTGACGCTGGTGAACAACGTTCTGATCTTGGCCGGCATCCCGAGCACTTGGCAGACCTTCGTCGTGGGGTGCTTCATCGTCCTCGCCGGAACGGTGTTCGCGAAACGGCATTCGTCCTGACGCCATCGGGGTAAAGGGGGAAAGACCCAGATCGAAAATGGGCGCCGCGGCGCGGACGGCGAGGCGCCGGCGCTCGCGGCTTGGAGGGAAGAAACATGGCTTTTGATGTGAGCGTTGTCGGACTCTATATTCTCGACATTCTGGGCCGTCCGGTGGACGTGATTCCGCCCGGCGGAGAGGTTCATTTCATTGAGGATATCCGGTTGACCGTCGCGGGCACCGCCGGCGGCACCGTTATCGACTGCGCCAAGCTCGGCCTCAAGGCCCGCGCCGTTGGCGCGGTTGGCGAAGACGAGAAGGCCGACTTCGTGTTGCACACGCTCTCGAGTTTTGGCGTCGATGTCTCGGAGATGCGGCGTCTCAAGAGCGTGCCGACATCGGCGACGATCTTGAACATCCGCCCCAATGGCGAACGGCCCGCCCTGCATCGTCGCGGCGCCTCGGACCAGTTCACCCTGACGGATGCCGATTACGCCCGGGTGCTGGACGCCAAATTCGTTCACGTCGGCGGCATGCCGCTGTTGGCTCAGTTCGATGGGGCGCCGACGACGGCGCTGCTCAAGGCGGCCAAGACCGCGGGCCGCACGACGACCTTCGATCTTCTCTCGGCCACGCCGGCCACGACCGAAGTGTTGCGCCCCTCGCTGCCTTATGTCGACTATTTCGTGCCGAGCATCGAGGATGCCTGGGCGATGAGCGGCCTTTCCAAGCCGGACGACGTGGCGCGCTTCTTCCTCGACCTGGGCGTCCGCGCGTGCCTGCTGACGATGGGCGGCGAGGGCTGCCTGGTGGCGACGGAAGACGGCATGTTTCGCCTGCCCGCCTTCGACATTGAGGTGAAAGACACCACCGGCTGCGGCGACGCCTTCACCGCCGGTTTGATCGCCGGCCTCAACCACGATTGGGACCTCGAGAAATCCGCGCGTTTTGCCTCGGCCTGCGGCGCGCTGGTGGCGACCGGGCTTGGATCCGACGCAGGCATCGTCAGTTTCGAACACACCGAGACCTTCATGCGCACTGCGCCCGTCCGTCACGGGCGCGCTGGCGAAATGGGGTTGCGTTAAGCGTCGCCGTCATTACCCATTCGCTCAATCGAACAGCCTTTCGAGGAAGCTGCCCCGCCTCCGATGGTCGGACCGGTGGTCGTCATGAGAATCATGATGATACTCGTCCGCTTTCTCGAAATTTCCGCGGACGGGTGCGGGCTGGTTCAATGAGCCATTCGATGGATCCAGGCGCGGAAGGAACGAGGCCGGCAAGGACTGCTAGTCTTTGATGCCTCCGCAGTCGCCTTCTCGAGGATTTTGTCGAGTTTGCCCCGATCGAGCCAGATCCCGCGGCACTTCGGGCAGTAGTCGATTTCAATTCCCTGTCGTTCGCTCATCGCGAGATCAACGTGACACATTGGGCACTGCATTCCCAAGGCTTCTGTCTTTTCCATGAATGGGCTCCTGAGTTCTGTTTTCGAGAGGCGCGATTGGGCGTGGCTGAACACGCGAAAGACGACAGGCCGCTCAGAGCTTGAACAGCCAATCGCGCGAACAACGAGGCGCCCGGCGGGAGCGACGCGGCGCAACGGATTGTTGCGCCGCTCACAAAGCTCACTTGCCCGCGCGCAGCTTTTCCACCGCGTTCTTGTACGCGGTATAGTGGTCGCCTTCGTCGGCGGCGATCTGCCGGAACATCGCAGCCACCTTCTTGTCGCCTGCCGCATCCGCCTGTTTAGCGAAGTCGACATACATCTTGGTGTTTTCGTACTGCTCGCCGGCAACGCCGTCGAGAAGGTTGGCCTCATCCGTTTTCGCTAGCCCGAGAGCATCGGCCTCGCGGGCGAAATGCTCGGAGGCCTCGACATTCGCGTTTTCGTCGAACAACTTGGCGATCTCGGGGTGCCCGCTCTTGCGTGCGTGTTCGGCGTAGGCCTGATACTTCAGATTCTGCGAAGGCCTCGCCGTGCATCGCGGCCTCCAGATTTGTCTTGGTCTGAGGATCGAGCTGGTCGGCGGCAAAGCCGGGTGCGGCGGCGAAAGAGGCGCCAGCGAGGGCGCTGACGACGAGAAAGCTTCGAGCGATTTTCATTAGATGATCTCCTGAAGAGGCTCTGCGCTCTTCGGCGCAGCGGCTCGTCAATAGGCTGCGGCCCTGACGAGGTCCTGACGGCTTCGCCGAAAACCCTCGCCGGCAACGCGATCTCCCGGCGTTGCTTGGGGCGGCGGCTTTCAGGTCGGAGCTCTGTCGGCGGGCTGCCGGATTCATCCGGGCTCCGCCGCCCGGTGGAGAGCATCAGCTCTCCACCAATCGAAGGCGCGCATCGCCGCCGGAGGGCCACCGCTGGCGGCGATCACGCGCACCGTCGTCAGGCTTTTGTCAGCGGCGATGGTTAGAGATGGCGCGGTCAAAGAGGGCGCAGCTCGATGCCGAGCGCGCCGCCACACGGAAAAGGAAAAACTATGCTGCGTAAGTATGTCGCACTCACTCTCCTGGGAATCTGCTTCACAGGGTCGGCGGCTTTCGCCAGCCCTACCTGCACGAATGAGCCGGAAGACAAATGGCTCAGCGAAGCGGCCATGAAGCAGAAGATCGCCGACATGGGTTACAAGGACATCAAGGTCTTCAAGAAAACGACGACCGGATGTTACGAGATCTACGGCTACACGAACGACGGTCATAAGGCGGAAGTCTATTTCCACCCCGTCAGCGGCGAAGTCGTCGAGAAAAACGTGGACTGAGTCATGTCCGCTACGCTCAATCGAACAGAAGCGCCGCAATCCGTTGCGCCTCGTGAAGAGGAGACCGTCCGGGTGTGGGATCCGCTGGTGCGAACCTTCCACTGGACGGTGGCGCTCGGCGTCCTCATAAATTTCTTCCTCCTGGAAGGCGGAAAGACGCCCCATCGCTACGTGGGCTATGTCGTGGCCGCCGCCCTCGCCATACGCGTTGTGTGGGGCTTTGTGGGTAGCGCCCATTCGCGCTTTTCCGACTTTGTCGCCTCGCCGCGGGTGGCGGTCTTCCATCTCCGCGCCGTTGTGGCGGGTCGCGATCGCCGATACCTGGGCCACAATCCGGCGGGCGGGGCGATGATCGTGGCGTTCATGATCCTTCTCGCGGTAACCTCCGTTACCGGCTGGATGCAGGGGCTCGACGCCTTTTGGGGGGTCGAGTGGGTGCAGGAGACGCACAAGATCTGCGCCAACCTCATTATCGCCATGGCGGCGGTGCACGTGCTCGCGGCTCTTGCCGAAAGCCTGGCGCACAGAGAGAATCTCGTTCTCTCCATGATCACGGGGCGCAAGCGCCGCGCCTCCGGAACGGACGTCGACCATGCGGGTGCTGCTCGCGGAGGATAACGCCAGACTCGCCGACCCTGATCGCGGAAGGCTTGAGCGAGCAAGGCTTTGTGCTCGACCGTTTCGCCACGCTCCGCGAGGCGGAAGAGAGCGCAGCCACCTTGCATTACGATCTGCTGCTCGTCGACCTCGGCATGCCGGACGGCGACGGCGTTGATTTCATCCAAGCCTTGCGGCGGAAGGGAAGCACGACGCCCGTCCTGGTGATCACCGCCCGCAACGGCCTCGACGATCGGGTCGGCGGTCTGGATTCCGGCGCCGACGACTACCTGGTCAAGCCGTTCGAGATGCCTGAGCTCGCGGCGCGCTGCCGCGCCTTGCTACGCCGTCCGGGGGCCTGCCTCGGCGTCACTTTGAACGTGGAGAACCTCGACTTCGACAGCGTTGAGCGCGAGGTCCGGATTTCAGGTCGCGTGGTCCCCGTGCCGCCCCGCGAAATGGACCTGCTCGAGCGCCTGATGCGCAGGGCCGGACACGTGGTGAGCAGGTCCAGCCTGGAAGACGGGCTCTATCCGCTTTCCTCTGAGGTCACGCCCAACGCCGTGGAAGCCGCCGTCTCGCGGTTGCGTCGCCGACTGGCCACGGAAGGCGCGCATGTCAACCTGCACACGGCCCACGGCATCGGCTACATGCTCACGGGGCGCCCGAAACGCGCGAAGCGACGGCCGGGTTGGAAGCCGCCGGCGACGCGTGATGTCCGCCGTCGATCTTCCCGCCGACGTTCGCCCGGCTCGCAGCCTGTTCTTCCGACTCTCCGCGCGGCTCGCGGTCGTGGGACTCGTGTTCCTGCTGGTCCAGTTGCTCGCCGTGGTTTGGATGTATGTCGAGAACCCGAACGAGCTCGATCAACTGCTGGTCACCGCCGAGGCGAACCGCATTGCTCATGCGATACCGGAGATGCGGTCCGGCGGCGCCGTTCCTGATAGCCTTCAGCGACAGTTGGCCGACGGGACGCGGCGTGCATTCCTGATCCACGGGCGAGGTGGCGGGGTGCTCGCTCGGTTCGACGACGGCGAGGTCAAAGTCGCGGACGACGCCCCGATGTCGTTCCTGGTGATCCGGACGGAGCGAGAGTCCTGGGGCCCGCGCTTCCTCCTGTCGGGGACGCGGCGCGTTGACGTCGAGCATGAACCGTACTGGGTCACGGTGGCCATATCCGGCCACGGCTTCCAACCCTTCATACCCGTCATCATCAACGAAATCAGGTTCCACGTAATTTTTCCGCTCATTATCTTGTCGCTTATGTTCCTATTGTTTAACTTCAGCGTGGTGCGCAGCACGCTGAAGCCGCTTCAGGCGACTATCGCCGCCGTCGACCGCATCGACCCGGCGCAGATCGCGACGAGGATCGGGCCGGAAGCGTCGTCGCGGGAGGCGCAAGCGCTGGTGGGATCGGTCAACCGACTGCTGGAGCGCGTAGAGCGCTCGGTGCGAGCGCTGAAACACTTTGCAGGCGATGCGGCCCATGAGCTTCGGACGCCCCTCGCCATCATGATGCTGAGCATCGGCAAGTTGCCGGAGAGCAAGGAAAAATCGAAGCTTATCGCCGATGGCCAGGAGATGAGACGCTTGGTGGATCAGATGCTCGATTTGTCATACGCCACGGCGCTGGAAATCACCGCTGATACCCGCGCCGACCTTCGCGCCATCGCAACCGAACTGGCGACGGAGCTGACGCCGTTCGCCGTCGCGCGCGGGCGTTCCATTGTATTTCGGGATGCAGGCGCAACGGTCATTCCCGGGCACGCCGACGCCATTGGGCGCGCCTTGCGCAATCTGATCGAAAATGGACTGTCACACACGCCGCCGGGAACCGCGGTTGAGGTCGTCGCCGGCCCGGGAGGCCAATGCTCGGTCCGCGATCATGGCCCCGGCATTCCGCCCGACCGACGAGGCGCCGTGTTGGAACGCTTCTTCAGGCTCGACAAGAGCCGCGCGCAGGGAGCGGGTCTCGGGTTGGCCATCGCATCGACGATCATGCAATTGCATGGCGGTCGCATTCAGATCGACGATGCGCCCGGCGGCGGCGCCGTCGTCAGTCTCGTCTTTCCCTCGGAGAGGCGACGGGTTGCGCCGCGGGATTTGGTTGCGGCGCCACACTGACCTCGAGCTTAGCCCCGGGTCTTCGCCTGGTCTTCGCCCGGAGATTAAAAACCAGGCAGCTATACGGCCGCAGCATTTTTCGGCCGCTCATGTCGAAACGGGCGCCCTTCGAGCGTCTTTGTCTCGAGCGCGGCGTCGGGCTGCGCCGAATGTGGAGATGAAGCCATGCGCTATCTGTTGATGATCCATACCGACGAGAAGGCGATGCAGGCGGCCCCGAAGGAGGCGGCGGCGCGGATGATGGCGGCCTACGGCGCCTACACGACGGCGTTGAAGGAGGCCGGGGTATACATCGGCGGCGAACGCCTGCATCCGAGTTCGACCGCGACGGTGGTGCGCGCGAGGGACGGCAAGACCCAGGTGCTGAATGGGCCCTATGCCGAGATCAAGGAGCAGCTCGGCGGCTACTACCTGATCGAAGCCGCCGACCTCGACGCCGCGCTCGCCTGGGCGGCGCGCTGTCCCGGCGCGGCGATCGGCGCGGTCGAGGTGCGGCCGATCTGGGAGTTGGCGGCCCAGGGCGTCTATGCCGGCGCGGCCTGACATTCCGACGCCGAACGCGTTGGCGCGCGCGGCCGCAGAACGGGCGGCGCGCGAAAACTACGGCAAGCTCGTCGCCTTTCTCGCCTCGCGCGGGCGCGACGTGGCGGGCGCGGAGGACGCGCTCGCCGACGCCTTCGCCGCGGCGCTCGTCCGTCTGGCCGGTCCGAGGCGTCCCGGTCAATCCGGAGGGCTGGCTCGTCACGGCGGCGCGGCGGAAGCTGGTCGACGCCGCCCGCCGCCGCCAGAGCGCCGCACGCGGTCGACAAGCCTGATGGCGCTGATCGCCGAGGAGATCGAAACCGTGCAGAACGAGGCGATCCCCGACCGCCGCCTCGCCCTGATGTTCGCCTGCGCGCATCCGGCGATCGACGAGTGGGTCCGCGCGCCGCTGATCCTGCAGACGATCCTCGGCCTCGACGCGGCCGCGATCGCTTCGGCCTTTCTCGTCTCGCCGGCTGCAATGGGCCAGCGGCTGGCGCGCGCCAAGGCGAAGATCCGGCTCGCCGGCGTGCCGTTCCGCATCCCCGAGCGCGACGAGGCGCCGGAGCGGCTCGGCGCCGTGCTGGAGGCGATCTACGCCGCCTTCGCCCATGGCTGGGACGAGGCCTTTGCGGACGATCCGCGCGGCCGCGACCTGTCGGGAGAGGCGATCTGGCTCGGGCGGCTGATCGTCAGCCTCGCCCCAGACGAGCCGGAGGCGAGAGGGCTGCTCGCCCTGATGCTCTACGCCGACGCCCGGCGGGCGGCGCGGCGCAATGCATTGGGTCGCTATGTGCCGCTGAGCGAGCAGGACTGCTCCTTGTGGGACGCCTCGGCGATCGACGAGGCCGAGCGGCTCTTGCGCGTCGCGAGCGGAGCGAACGCGCCCGGCCGCTTTCAGCTCGAAGCGGCGGTTCAGTCGGCCCACGTGGCGCGGCGCTCGACCGGCGTGACCGACTGGGAGGCGATCGGACATCTCTACGACGCCCTTTATCGGTTGACCGGTTCGCCGGTCGTCGCGGTCAACAGGGCGGCCGCCGTCGCGCAGACGCGGGGAGCCGAGGGCGGGTCTGGCGCTACTCGACGCCGTGGCCGGCGACAGGCTCGAGGGCTTCGAGCCCTACTGGGTCGCGCGGGCGGACCTCAGCGCCAGGGCCGGCGACGTCGAGGGCGCGAGAAAGGCCTACGCGATCGCCATCGGCCTGCAGACCGACCCGGCGGCGCGCGACTTCCTGGCCGGCCGCCTCGCCGCGCTGGAGTGAGCGTTGCGCGGCGGTCAGGCGAGCCGGGCCCACGGCGCAGGCGACCGGCGGCGGGGGCGATGCAACCTGAAAGCAGCGCGGCGGGCGGCTCCGCTCCAACCCCTGTTCCGCGCCTGTTCGAGCCTGTTCTTTGCCTGTTCGGCGCCTGTTAAGTCGCCTGCTTTTTCCCTGTTCCAAGCCCGCAACCTTCGGATTGCAATTCCAGCAAAGCCTTGGAGATGCTTAGATTTACCGGCGCAATCCAGCGCCCGTGCGACCGTTGCAAAAAAAATCCGCCTGTTAAACAGGTTACGGCGTCGCCGGTTGGAACGATCGTTCAGCGCGTTCCGCCGCCGACCGGATAGGGCTGCCCTGCATAGGCCTCGGGGTGATACCCCTTCTCGCCGACGAGCCTCGCCATCGGCCCAAGCAGGTCGCCGGTCGCCTTCAGGCGCGCCATGACCGCGGCAAAGTCCCACTGCGGCCGCCAGCCGAGCTCGCGTCGCGCCAGCGCGTTGTCGTAGACGCGATCGATTGCGGTCGCCATGCGCCAGCCGCGGCGGGCGTATTCGTCCTGCCACTCCCCTGCCCGCTCGCGCGCCACCGCGGCCGCGTCCAGGCGCAGCCGGGCGGCGTCGTCGCGCCGGAACGGCGTGGTGGCGCTGACCAGGTAGAGCCCGAACCCGATCGCCGGCGCGCGCTCGGCCGCCAGGAGATGGGCGTCGACCACATCCTCGATCGCCACGCGCCGGTAGAGGAACTCGTTCGCCTTCAGATTGTCGGCTGCGAACGCCGCCCGCGCGTCTGGATCGTCGTCGGCCTCGGGAAAGAACCGCGACGTCCTGAGCACGACGCAGGGCAGCCGCTCGTTGCGCTGGAAGAGCCGGCAGAGATCCTCCGCCGCGGTCTTGGTGACGCCGTAGATGTTCTTCGGGACCGGCGTCACCGTCTCGTCGATCCACGCCGCCGGCTCGCCCGGCCGGGCCTTGAGCGCATCGCCGAAGGCGCTGGTGGTCGAGGTCATGACGAAGGCTTCCACGCCGGCGCGCGTGGCCTCCTCGAGCAGAACCAGCGTGCCGCGAACGTTGGTCTCGATGAACGCCTCGCGTCCATGCGTGCCGACGTGCGGCTTGTGCAGGGTCGCCGCATGAAGGACCGCCCGCACGCCCGCCATCGCCCGGGCGACGGCGGCGCGGTCGGCGATCGAGCCGACGATGTCGGTGAAGGGCGACGGCAAGACGTCGAGACCGACCGCGGGACGGCCCCGGTCGCGAAGCGTACGCATCAGCGCCTCGCCCAGGTGGCCCGAACTTCCGGTGACAAGAACGGTCATCGTCGCAATCCCCGGACGCCGACAAGGGTGGCGACCGAGGGGCTCCTATCATGCTGGCGGCGAACCGGGCCAGCCGCAGCGGTCGGATCGGAGCGCTAGATTTGCTCGAAGCCGATCTTGCCGTCGGGCTCCTTCTTCCAGACGTACCAGACATAGTCGACGGTCGTGCGGTCGCCCTTCTTGTCAAAGGCAATATCGCCGATCACGGTGTGGAAGGGCATGCCCGAGCGCATGACTTCGGCGACCTTCTTCGGGTCGAGCGAATTCGCCTTCTCGGCGGCCTGCTTGATGATCTGGACGCCGGCGTAGGAGTAGAGCGTGTACCCCTGCGGATCGAAGCCCTTGGCTTTGAAGGACGCGACGGCCTCCTTCGCGTTCGGGTTGTGGCGCGGCTCGGGTCCGAAGGTCATCAGCGTGCCCTCGACGCCGGGACCGCCGATCTGGGCGAACTCCGAATCGGTGATGCCGTCGCCGGAAATCATGACCGTGCTCATGCCCTGATCGCGCATCTGACGCAGGATCAGGCCGCCCTCGGTATGCAGGCCGCCCCACATGACATAGTCCGCGCCGGATTCCTTGATCTTCGACACGATCGCCGAATAATCCTTCTCGCCGGTGTTGACGCCTTCATAGAGGACCTCGTTGACGCCGAACTTGTGCATGTTGTCGCGCGCCGCGTCGGCGAGGCCCTTGCCGTAGGTCGTCTTGTCGTGGACGATCGCGATCTTCTTGCCCTTCAGCTTGTCCCGGGCGAGTTCGGCCCACACCAGGCCCTGCTGATCGTCGCGCCCGCAGGTGCGGAAGGCGTCCCAGAGACCGCGATCGGTCACTTTCGGGTTGGTCGCCGACGGCGTGACGAACAGGATGCCGTTTTCCGAATAGACGTCGGAGGCCGGAATGGTGACGCCCGAGTTGAAATGGCCGATGACGAACTTCACGCCGTCGCCGACGAACTTGTTGGCGACCGAGACGCCCTGCTTCGGATCCGAGACGTCGTCGCCGGCCTCGACCTCGAGCTTCTGGCCCAGTATCCCCCCGCTCCTGTTGATGTCCTCGACGGCCTGCTGGACGCCCTGGGTCAGCTGGGCGCCGAACGCGGCGTTCGCGCCGGTAATCGGCCCAGCGACGCCGATCTTCACCTGCGCCTGCGTCGGCCCTGCAAGCGCGACCGTGAGCGCAATCGACACGAGCGTGATGAAACCCGCGCGCATTGTAACCTCCTATGCTTGTTTCTTCGGTTAGCTTGCCGAAGCTAGCACGCGCTCCTAACTTGTAAAGCGACGAATGACAGTTACCCCATCCCCGCTTCCCCCCTCGCGCGCCGGGTCGCTGCCGCTCGTCGGCGGCTCGCTTGCGCTCGATTTCGCCAACACGGAGTCGGGCCGCGGGACCGACTCGCATCAAAACCATCTGCGCAACGCCGAGACCGTTGCGGACTGGATCGCGCACGCGACGCCGGCGTCCGCGAATGAAATCGAGCGCCTTCGCGCGGAGCTTGCCGCGAGCCCCGAGCGCAGGGAGAGCCTCCTCGCCTCCGCGCTCGCCTTGCGCTCGGCGATTCAGGACGCCGGTTCGGCGATCGCCGCCCATAGCGCCCCGCCCGACGCCGCTCTCCGGGTTCTCTCGATCCTGCATGCGCGCTTTCTGTCGCGCGCGGCTCTGGTCGCGGACGAGCGCGCCTGCCGGTGGACCTGGAGCCTCGAGGAATCGCCCGTCGAGGCGGCGCTGGGCCCGATCGCGCTCGCCGCCGTCAAGCTGTTCACCGAGGGCGACGTCTCCCGCATCAAGCGCTGCGACGGCCATGCCTGCGGCTGGCTCTTTTGCGACACGACCAAGAACAATCGCCGACGATGGTGCGAAATGGAGGTGTGCGGCAATCGCGCCAAGCAGAAGCGGCTCGCGGCGCGAAGGCGCGGCGGATGATTCGGGCCCTTGTCGTTCTCATGGCGGCCGGCCTCCTCGCCGGCTGTTCGCCAACGATCGAGACCGATCAGGCCAGGCTTTGCCGCATGGCGCTGCCGGCGCTCATGCCGGCCGGCGCCGCAATCGACGTCGTCGCCGAAAGCCCGGACCCGGACGGCCGTGGCCTGGCTGTCGCCTTTACGGCTGCGACGCAAGGCGCGGCGCCCGAGCGTCATCTGGCCGCCTGCCGCTTTCGCGAGCCCGGACGGCCAAGGGAATCACGCGACCTGATCAGGCTGACCCTTGACGGCCAGACGATAGAGGAGGGGCGGCTCTTCGTCCTCATTCGCTACTGGCTCGCCACCCCCGAGGGCCGCGACGCCGATCCGGCGCCGCTGGCCGGCCTCCGGAGCGCGCCGGTCCTGCCGAAGTCCGCCGCCTACGCGATCCAGATGGCGATCGACGGCCTGCCGCTCGCCGCCGTCTACGCCCTGCTCGCCGCCGCCTACTCGCTGGTCTATGGACTAATCGGCAGGATCAACTTCGCCTTCGGCGAGCTCGCGGCGGCCGGCGGCTATGGCGCGGCAATGACCGCGCTGGCGCTCGCGGGCCTGCCGCCGGCGCCTTTGCTCGCGGCCGCCTTCGGCATTGCCGGGGCGGTGGCGCTCGGCTGGGGATACGCGACCGCGCGCTGCGTGTTCATTCCGCTGAGACACGCGCGGGGCCAGCAAACGCTGGTCGCGACTGTCGGCCTCGCCATTTTCCTGCAGGAACTCATGCGCATCGCCCAGGGCGACCGGACGAGCTGGATGACGCCGATCCTGAACCAGCCGTTCGCGCTGGCGCGTTCGCCGCAGTTCATCGCCGTCGCCTCGCCGATGACCTTCGTCGCGAGCGGCGTCGCGCTCGCGGTCGCGCTCGCCCTCGTCGTCATCTTCCGCTGGACTCGCGCCGGGCGGGAATGGCGCGCCTATGCCGAGGATCCGCTGGAAGCGGCAATGCTCGGCGTCAGTCCGACTGCGACGATTGCGCGCGCCCTCGCGCTCGCAGGGGCCCTGGCGGGTCTCGCCGGCGCGATCATGACCGCGGCCTTCGGCGCGGTCGGCTACGCGCTCTCGACGACGCTGACGCTCAAGGCGCTGGCGGCGGCGGTCGTCGGCGGAATCGGCTCCCTGCCCGGCGCTTTCGTCGGCGGACTCGTCATCGGCGCCGTCGAAACCGGCTGGTCTTCGGTCTTCCCGATCGACGACCGCGACATCGCCGTCTATGCCCTCTTGGTCGTCTTCATCGCGCTGAGGCCGACCGGGCTCATGGGCGCGCGCGAGCGCGTGCTCGGCGATTTGCGACAACGTCGATCTTGACTTGGGCGCCCCCCCTCCCACATCCTTGCGGCACGCTCATAAGGGCCGTTCGGTCCGGAGGAGTCCATGGCTCAGTCTTATGCGCCGCCGCCGGCGCTATCGTTGCGCAGCGACGCCTTCGCCGGCGTTCGCACGCGCCGCACCGTTGCGGTCTGCCTCGATCTCGTGATCGTCAGCATCCTTGTCGCGCTCTTCTGGACCGCGTCGGTGGTTCTGACGCTGGGATTGGCTCTGTTCTTCCTGCCGCCGCTGTTTCCGATCGTAGCCTTCTTCTACAACGGCCTCGCCGTGTCGGGCGCCGGAATGGCGACGCCCGGCATGCGTGCGATGGACCTCGAGATGCGCCTGCACGAGAGCGGCCAGCGCGTCCCGTTCCTCAACGCGGCGGCGCATGCGGTCATGTTTTATCTAAGCTGGTTCTTTCCGCCGATATTCCTCGTGTCGCTGGTCGATTCGGAGAAACGCTGTCTGCACGACATCCTCGCCGGAGTGGTGATCGTGCGCCGGCTGTAACAGGCCAGAACTGTCGGAGCCGTCGCGCGGGAGCGGTCGTTCGCCCCGAGGCTGCCGGAAAGGGAGCGGAGATCAAGCGTGACCAGGGAAGTCCGCGACGCGCCGCAATTCTACCTGACCGCGCCATCGCCCTGCCCCTATCTCCCTGGCCAGCAGGAACGCAAGATCTTCACCCATCTGGTGGGCAAGCGCGCCGCCTCGCTGAACGACCTCTTGACGCAAACCGGCTTCCGCCGGTCGCAGACGATCGCCTATCGGCCGGCCTGCGAGAGCTGCCGCGCCTGCGTGTCCGTCCGGGTGATGGTCGACGACTTTCAGCCCAACGCCAGCCAGCGCCGCGCGATCCGCGCCAACGCCGATCTCGTGAGTGGCTTTAGTCAGCCGAAGCCGACCAACGAGCATTTCGCCCTGTTCCGCGCCTATCTCGACGCCCGTCATCCCGAGGGGGGGATGGCGGACATGTCGTCGCTCGACTTCGCCATGATGGTCGAGGACACCCACATCGACACGCAGCTCGTTGAATACAGGCCGCGCCGGTCGCCGGACGACGAGGTTGGCGCAGGTCCCCTTTACGCCGTCTGCCTCACCGACCGGCTCGCGGACGGCCTGTCGCTGGTCTATTCCTTCTACGCGCCGCATCATTCGCGCCGCTCGCTCGGGGCCTTCGTCATCCTCGACCATATCGCCAAGGCGCAGCAACTCGGCCTTCCGCACGTCTATCTCGGCTATTGGGTCGAGGGGTCGAAGAAGATGGGCTACAAGGCCGCCTATCTGCCGCAAGAGCGCCTGGGCCTGCACGGCTGGACGCGGGTCGAGCGGTAGCGCCCCGGCCGGGCCATCATTCCGACGCCATGTGAGAGACCCGCTGGGCGGCCGGAACCGGAGATTGGCGCGACCTGATAATCCGCTCTTTTTGCCGCGACCGATGGTCGCGCTCGAAAATCTATGCAACTCAACCTCTTGCTGAATGACAACCCGACGCTTGCGCGATCGGAGCAGGAGAAGAACAGGCGACTTGGCGCCCGCTTAGCAGGCGCCGAACAGGTCGGAACAGGCGCGCAGCACGCGGCGGCTTGGGGGGCTCGAACACGCCGCGGTCAGGTTGCATCGTCGCCGCCGCCGCCCCCCTGGCCGAGCTGACTTACGCCAATAGACCACGCGGCCGCCGCGGGTACGGTCTCGTCGTTGATCCAGATCAATACGCGGGCTCTGAACGGGATCATTGTCTCAAAACGTTGACGAGCTCACCTGGGAGGCAGGGCCAAACAAGAGCCAAACCCACTACCGGTGATGACGGCGACGGCGTCGGAGCAGACCACGGCCAAAAGCCTCGTGCAGAGGCAGCCGCGATGACTCTCCGAGAAACTAGGGCTGAAGCGGTCGCTTCGGCCCTTTTTGCTTTTGGCGCCCCCACCAAGTTTTCCCAAGACTTGCCCGCGGAAAACTTGCGGCCAAAAAGCCCGTCGCCCGAGCGTGCAGCGGGTCGGCTTCGCCCTAGCCGTTCGAGCCGAAACAACCGCGGTTCCAGCGCGCGGTAAGACTATTTCCACGCCTTCGTCGCGCTTAACAGATCGAGCTCGGTGACCGCGACAAAGCCACCGTACACCTGGCAGAAAAGCTCCAACGCGATCGGGCTCGTGGTCTCCTTCGTCCCCCAACTGTAGCGCGTGACCTGCACCTTGCCTCCGTCGGTCATGATGCGCTTGGCCAGGACCCAGTGGTTGGGCCCCTTCGCGCCAACCAGCTTCTCCACCGCCGATTTCTTCGCCTCTGCAATCATGTGCGGGGGCGCGGGCTGTCCCATGGCCGTAAAGGCCTGGCTGACGGCCGCTACACGGGTCTCAACGGGATCGCCGTGGCCGGTAGTGCCGGCCAGCGACTCCGTGATCTGCATCAGCACCTTCCGTCAGCACTCGACGAAGTTCACCGCGAGCCCGCCGAGGCTCGTCTCCTTGTACTTCGACTGCATGTCGGCGCCCGTCTGGCGCATGGTCGCGATCACGCTGTCGAGCGACACGCGATGGCGGCCGTCGCCGTGCAGCGCCAGGGAGGCGGCCGCGATCGCCTTGACCGCCCCAAAGGCGTTGCGCTCGATGCAGGGGATCTGGACGAGGCCCGCGACCGGATCGCAGGTCATGCCGAGGTGGTGCTCCATGGCGATCTCGGCGGCGTTCTCGACCTGGGCGTTCGAGCCGCCGAGCACGGCGCAGAGGCCCGCTGCGGCCATTGACGAGGCGACGCCGACTTCCCCCTGGCAGCCGACCTCCGCGCCGGAGATCGACGCGTTGAGCTTGAACAGGCCGCCAATTGCGGCGGCGGTCATCAGGAAGTCCGAAAGCCCCTTTGGCGTCGCGCCTTCGCAATGGTCGCGGTAGTAGCGCAGCGTCGCCGGGACGACGCCGGCCGCGCCGTTGGTCGGCGCGGTGACGACGCGGCCGCCGGCGGCGTTCTCCTCGTTGACCGCCATCGCATAGGCGCTGACGAAATCCATCACCTCGTGCGCCGGCCGCGCATTCCGGCGCGCCGCCTCGATCAGGTCGCGATAGATCGCGCCCGCGCGGCGCTTGACCGCGAGGCCGCCGGGCAGGCCGCCCGATTGCGCCAAACCGCGGTCGATCCCCTGAAACATGACCGACAGGATCTCGACGGCCCTGTCCTCGACCGCCTCGGCCGGACGCAACGCGGCCTCGTTCGCCCGCACGAGCTCGGCGATCGTCAGCCCCGCCTCGCGACCGCGCGCCAAAAGCTCGGCGCCGGAGCGGAAGGGATAGGGAACGGCCGCGTCGTCGGACCTCGACTCGCTCTCCGCGCCGTCGCGCAGCACGAACCCGCCGCCGACCGAAAGCCAGGTTTCGTCGGCGAGACACGCGCCGTCGCCGTTCCGCGCGACGAGGCGGAGCGTGTTGGGATGGCGCGGCGGCGGGTCGACGACATTGAAGACGATCGCGCGTTCCGGGTCGAAGCCGATCGACCATCGCCCGCCAAGCGGCAGGCGGTTCGTTTGGCGGACGCCGGCGACGAGCGCGTCGGCGGCGTCCGGCTCAAGGGTCTCCGGCGCAAGGCCGCAGAGGCCGAGGACGACCGCCCGGTCCGTCGCGTGGCCGCGTCCGGTGAAGGCGAGCGAGCCGAACAGCGTGACCTCGACGCTTGCAACGCGCGCGATCGCGCCGGACTGCGCGAGCCCGAAGGCGAAAGCGGCCGCCGCCTTCATCGGCCCTACCGTATGCGAGGACGACGGACCGACGCCGATCTTGAACAGGTCGAAGACGCTGATCATGGCTGGGCCTCCAGATGGGCCATGTGAGAGCGTGAGGACTTCTGATCGAATCGCGCCAAACCCTCATCCGGCCCTACGGGCCGCCTTCCCCCAGAGGGGGAAGGAGACGCCCCTTTCCCACCGGGAGAGGGAAGCCGCGAAGCGGCTGGGTGAGGGTTCGCTGGCGCGATCCTACTTCATCTCGCGAGAGGCGCGCGATCCCGCATTTCGCGTCAAACGCCGACCGGGACCACGCGCTTGGAAGCAAGGCCACGCCTTGCTTCGTCAGGCCCGGCCGCCTATCTACGACGTAAGGAGTGCCCGCCCCATGTTCATCCAGACCGAAGCAACCCCCAATCCCGCGACGCTCAAGTTTCTGCCCGGCCGCACGGTGATGGAGGACGGCACCTTCGAGGCGCGCGATCTCAGCCAGGCTGAGCGCTCGCCGCTCGCCAAGGCGTTGATGGAGCTGCCGGGCGTCACCGGCGTCTTCTTCGCCAACGATTTCATCTCGGTCACCAAGGGCGAAGCGGAGTGGCAGCATCTGCGGCCGGCCGTGCTCGGAATCGTGACCGAATTCTTCCTCTCGGGCGCGCCGCTAATCGAGACGGGCGGAGCGGACGTGGTCACGACCGGCGAGTTCTTCGACCCGAAGGACGCCGAGACGGTCGAGGCGATCAAGGAGCTGATCGAGACCCGCGTTCGGCCCGCAGTCGCCGGCGACGGCGGCGACATCATCTTCAAGGGCTTCCGCGATGGAATCGTCTATCTTACGATGAAAGGCGCCTGCTCCGGCTGCCCGTCGTCGACCGCGACGTTGAGACACGGAATTGAGAATCTTTTCAAACACTTCCTACCGGAGGTTCAGTCGGTGGAGTCGTTCGAGGCCTGAACGCCTCGCCGACGGCGAGGGTCGGCGGATGTTTTATCGCTGGTTCTTCCCTGTCGTGTGGCTCGGTTTCATCGTCGTCTGGATCGCGATGGCGCGCGGCGGCAAGGCGGTCGTCGAGCGCGAGAGCGCATTTTCACGCCTCTCGCATTACGGGCCGCTGGCGCTCGGCGTGATCCTGATCGCGGCGCCTCAGTTTCCCGTGGCCTTCCTCGACGACCGCTTCGTGCCGCTGCGCCTGTGGCCGGTGCAATTGGGCGCGGCGCTGACCTTCGCGGGCATCGCCTTCGCCATCTGGGCGCGGATTCGAATCGCGGGGAACTGGAGCTCGGACGTCACGCTGAAAAGCGACCATGAGCTCGTCGTCGATGGCGCCTACGCTTTGGTCCGCCACCCGATCTACACCGGTATTCTGCTCGGCCTCGGTGGGACTGCGCTCGCGGTCGGCGAGTGGCGCGCGGCGCTCGGGGTCGTCATCGTGGGCTTTGCTTATTGGCGGAAGCTGACGATCGAGGAGGCCGTCATGCGACGGCAGTTCGGCGAGGCTTATACGCGATACGCCCGACAGGTGCGGGCGCTGATTCCGTTCGTGCTTTAGCCGGCCGCCGGAAAGGCGTCCGCCTGATCTCGGAAAAGCTCGTCGTGGTCGCAGACCCTGCACGCCCGCGCTGGCGCGCAGGGTGGAATTGTGATGGGTCTCACAGCCACGGCCATGCAGTCCGCGTACAGCAGAGGACGGTGATATCGGACGGCGCCGTCCGGCGATCGGAACGCCGGGGCAATGCGGAGGCTCGTGACGCCGATGTCGGTGCAGAACATCATACGGCGGCGGCGCGACGCCTTGGTTTCGGCCTGGGTGCGCGATCCGCTGATCCAGGTGCAGGTCGAGTCTCCCCTTGCCCTGCCCCGGCTGGCGTTCGTTCAGAGCGTCTCGCCCGCGGCGGCGCATGGCGCCCTTGGACGGCGAAATCCGACCAAGGTGGCGCTGGTCGAGGACTTCGCCAACCCCGACCTGAATGCGAGCGTGTGGGTGGCGGCCGATTACGGCGACTACAAGGGCGCGTATCTGAGCTTCCTGCGAAGGATCTATCGGCTCGAAGCGAAGCCGTCGGATCTGAACGGCTTCGATGTCGATCACCTTCTCAATCGCGCCCGCAGTCCGAGGGACGCCACCTTCATCCGGATCGAGGCCGTGCCCAGCGCCGTCAACCAGGAATGGGGCCGGTTGTTCGAACGCGCGGCCTCCAATCCCAACTTTTACGCCAACGCAAACCGGGAGCGGCGGACGATGAGCTACATCATTTGCGCCAAGCTCGCGGGCCAGTCGCCGCCCCTTGGGCCGGCCGACGCGGCCGGCGTCGCCCGGCTGGCGACCTATTTTGCGTCAGTCGGCGTCAACCGGGACGAGGCCTTGAACGGCCTCAATTCGATGCTGGAGTTCGCTTACAAGTTTCGCTCGTCCTGACGCGCACGGCTGTCGACGCGGGTCGTACGGCGCGCCGGGGATCGCGACGGGTCGCCGGATTCGAAAAGCCTGAGCCAAGCGGGCTGGGACCGCGCCAGCAAGCTCGTCGCCTTCTTCAGCCGGCCGACCGTACGTCCGATCGAGAGGCCCGACGTCGTCTTCGCGGCGTCGCCCGAAATCGGCAGCAAGCGGCCGGCTCAGACCGTCACGCCGCTTGTCCATGCGCTGTGGCTCGTCTGGGTCTTGACGTCCCGGCCAGGCGGTTGGGACTTTCAGCAGGTTCCGCAGATGCTGCTTCCACAGGACCGGGACTTGGTCGTCCCGTTGTCGCGTCACGACGCCGGCTGACCTTTGCCGGACGGAGGATGCCCGTGCAAATCACGGTGTGGAACAAAAGGGCGTCAGGCGCGTTTCACGCGCTCAGCAGGGATGGCAAGATCATGCGGCTGGTCATAACGCTTCTCATCATCGTCTATCTCGTGGGCGTCGGCGTCGTCCTCTCGCCTGTGGTCGAGTTCGACCTGGGGCAGCGAAACGGCCTCGGCCTTCTTCGCCAGCATTGGACAGGCCCTGCCGGACGCGTTGGCCTGGCCGATGAGGCTCGCGCACGCCAACGCGAGGCCCTGACGCAAAGCGTTGGACGACGTCTCTCCACGGGATGCCGGACTTTCAGGTTCGGCGAAGATCGCCGAGAAAGTCGCGCGATGCTTGCTGCTTAAGTCCCCATGGCGTCACAAATTAATATCGCAAGGCCACGGTCGGATGGCCCGTTGGCGCGCCTACCCCAGTTCCACGACCTGCCCGTCGCGGATTGTCACCCGGCGGTCCATCCGGCCGGCGAGCTCCATATTGTGGGTGGCGATGAGGGCGGCGAGGCCGGTCGCCGTCACCAGCGCGGCGAGGGTAGCGAAGACGTGCCCGGCGGTCTTGGGGTCGAGATTGCCGGTCGGTTCGTCGGCGAGCAGGATTCGCGGGCTGTTGGCGACGGCGCGGGCGATGGCGACGCGCTGCTGTTCGCCACCCGAGAGTTCCGCCGGCCGATGGGTCTCGCGCTTGGCGAGCCCGAGATAGCCGAGCAGCTCGCGGGCGCGATTGGCCGCCTCGACCCGCGGCAGGCCCGCGATCATCTGCGGCAGCACCAGGTTCTCCAGCGCCGTGAATTCCGGCAGGAGATGATGGAACTGGTAGACGAAGCCGATCTGGCCGCGCCTCAGGGCCGTGCGCTGATCGTCCGTCATCGTCGAGGTCGGGCTGCCGGCGACCGTCACCTCGCCGACGCTCGGCCGCTCGAGCAGGCCCGCCAGATGAAGCAGCGTGGACTTGCCGGCCCCTGACGGCGCGATCAGCGCCACCGACTGGCCGGCGTAGAGGGCGAGCGAGGCGCCGTTCAGCACCTCGACCGTGGTGTCGCCCCGACCGTAGCGGCGCTCGACGGCCTCGAGCGTCAAGGCGGCGAAGCGGCCCGCGTCATTCATAGCGCAGCGCCTCCACCGGATCGAGCGTCGCCGCCCGCCATGACGGATAGATCGTCGCCGCAATCGACAGGACGAGCGCCAGCCCGACCACCGCAACCACGTCCGTCGTCTCGACGCGCGAGGGGAGCTGCGACAGGAAGTAAAACTCCGAGGGGAACAGGTTCTGACCTGTGGCCCACGAGAGGAAGCGCCGGATCGGCTCGACATTATAGGCCACGAGCAGGCCGAGGATCAGCCCGACGCCGGTGCCGACGAAGCCGATCGTCGCGCCGGTGATCAGGAAGATGCGCATGACCGCGCCGCGCGTCGCGCCCATCGTGCGCAAAACCGCGATCGCCCGCGCTTTGTCCTGCACCAGCATGATCAGGCCCGAAATGATGTTGAGCGCGGCCACCAGCACGATCAGCGTCAGGATGGCGAACATCACGTTGCTCTCGACCGCGAGCACGTCGAAAAAGCTGCGGTTGAGCTGGCGCCAGTCGGTGTCGATCATCGGCCGTTGCTGGGCGGGCTCGATCGCCTTGCGCATCGCGTCCATGTCGTCCGGATTGGCGACATAGACCTCGATCACGTTGGCTTGGCCCTCCTGGTTGAAGAAGGTCTGGGCCTCGGCAAGCGGCATGAAGACGAAGGTGTTGTCGAAGGTCGACATGCCGATCTGGAAGATCGCCGCGACCGGATAGGCCTTCATCCGCGGCGTGACGCCGAACGGCGTCTCGGCGCCGTGCGGGGCGATGATCGTCACGTGGTCGCCGACCCTGAGGCCCAGATGCTCGGCGAGCTTGGCGCCGACGGCGAGCCCCTGCCCCGCGTCGAAGCCGTCGAGCGACCCTTGTGTGATATGGCCCGCGACCCCCGGCAGCCGCTCGAGGTCCTGCTGGCGGATGCCGCGCACGAGCGCGCCGGCGGAGCCGAACTGCGTGGTGGCGAAGGCCTGACCCTCGACCAGCGGCAGCGCCAGCGTCACGCCCGGGACCTTGCTCACCCGCTCGGTCACCGCCTGGTAATCGGTCAGCGGCTTATCGATCCCCTGCAGGAACATGTGGCCGTTGAGGCCGATCATCTTCTCCATCAGGTCGTGGCGAAAGCCGTTCATCACCGACATGACGACGATCAGCGCCGCAACCCCGAGCACGATGCCGAGGAAGGAGAAGCCGGCGATCACCGAGATCGATTTCTGCGCGTTGCGGGCGCGCAAGTAGCGAAACGCCACCATCCATTCGAACGGCGCGAACGGGCGCGTCGCGCGAGACGGCGCGGCGGCGTCGACGGCGGAGGCGGTCATGCGAGGCGTGCCCCTCATCCGGCGCTTCGCGCCACCTTCTCCCCGAGGGAGAAGGTCATCCGCCCCTTCTCCCTCGGGGAGAACGTGGCCGACGCAGTCGGCCGGATGAGGGGACGCCGCCGTCACGCCTTCCCGCCGAGCCTGTCGATCGCCGCCTCGACGCTCATGAGTTCGCGCTCTGCCGTCCGGCGGATCTTGAGCTCGACCTTGCCGTCGGCGAGGCTCTTGGGGCCGACGATCACCTGATGCGGCGCGCCGACCAGGTCCATGGCGGCGAATTTCGCCCCGGGCCGCTCGTCGCGGTCGTCGTAGAGCACGTCGACGCCCGCCCCCTCGAGCGCCTGGTGGATGCGCCTGGACGCGCCGTCGGTCGCCGCGTCGCCGACCTTGAGGTTGATCAGCCCGACCCGGAACGGGGCCACGGCCTCGGGCCAGATCGGGCCCGCCTCGTCGTGGTTCGCCTCGATCAGCGCCGCCGCGAGCCGGCTCGGCCCGATGCCGTAGGAACCCATGTGGACAGCGGTCTCCTTGCCGTCCGGTCCGTTGACGACCGCCTTCATCGGCAGCGAGTACTTCGTCCCGAAGTAGAAAATATGGCCGACCTCGATGCCGCGCGCCGAAATGCGCGCGCTTTCCGGCAGAGCTTCGAACGCCGCCGCATCGTGCTTCTCCGAGGTCGCCGCATACAGCGACGTCCACTTGTCGAACACGCCCTGCATGACGCCCGCGTCGTCGAAGTCGATGGCCTCCGGCGGGGTGTCGAAGCCGAGATAGTCCTTGTGGCAGAAAACCTCGCTTTCGCCGGTCGCGGCCAGGATGATGAACTCGTGCGACAGGTCGCCGCCGATCGGCCCGGTGTCGGCCATCATCGGGATCGCGGTGAGGCCGAGGCGCTTGAAAGTGCGCAGGTAGGCGGTGAACATCCTGTTGTAGGAATGACGCGCGCCGGCCTGATCGAGGTCGAACGAATAGGCGTCCTTCATCAGGAACTCGCGCGAGCGCATCACGCCGAAGCGCGGCCTGACCTCGTCGCGAAACTTCCACTGGATATGATAGAGGTTCAAGGGCAGGTCCTTGTAGGACCGGATCGAGGCGCGAAAGATTTCGGTGATCATCTCCTCGTTGGTCGGCCCGTACAGAATGTCGCGCTCGTGCCGGTCGCGGATGCGCAGCATCTCCTTGCCGTAATCGTCGTAGCGGCCGGATTCGCGCCAAAGCTCGGCCGACTGCAGCGTCGGCATGAGCAGTTCGATCGCGCCGGCCCGGTTCTGTTCCTCGCGCACGACCGCGCAGATCTTGTGCAGCACGCGCAGACCGAGCGGCAGCCAGGCGTAGATGCCTGCGGCCTCCTGGCGGATCATGCCGGCGCGCAGCATCAGCCGGTGCGAAACGATCTCCGCTTCCTTCGGCGTTTCCTTGAGGATGGGCAGAAAATAGCGGGAGAGGCGCATGGAACTCGGGCGCTTTCGAATTCGGGCGGGACCCAAGGTCCCGCGAAAGCGGCCTTATGGCGCGAGAGGCGGGGAAAGAGCAAGCGGCGCTCCGGCGACGGCGGACGGCGCATCCGGCGCTGATCGAGGCAAGGCGCGATGGCGCACGGCTTCACGAGGCGGCGCGCTGGCGGTTGGAAGAAACCCGTCAGCGCATCCGGCGCCCAAGTTGCCGCTAAAGCATTGAAAACACTCGGGTCCGGACTCGAGAACCCATCAAATGGACGCGTAAACCATTGAAATCTAACGCGTTCTGTCCGAAAACCGTGGTCGCGCCTAGTCGGGGTCGGCCGGCTCCGCTCCATGCGCCGTCGGATGCCCCGGGCGGACGATCCGGTCGTTCGGCGCGAGCGACGGCAGCGGCGACCAGGGGCGGTTCTGCAGCGTCGTCCGGTCGGCCGTCAGCGTGAAGCCCTTGTCGTCGCTCCAGGTGAAGCCCACGGCGCCGAGCCTCGCCAGGGCCTTCTCGTCGAGCACGAACTTAGCCCGGCAGTCACCGGGCGCCGTGAGCGCGCTGACGACAATCTCGGCGCGCCCGCAATCCTCCTCGAAGGCCAGGCGGTCGAGGACGACGCTCAGCGACTCGCCCTCGGGCAGCGCGGCGACGCAGCCGAGCCGGTCGCAGGGCGCGTCCGGGTCGCGCGCCTGTGCGGGGTCGCGGGCGTCGCCGTCGGCGGTCAGCCACTGCTCGGCGGCGAAGGCGTTGAACCGCTTGCCGACGATCATCAGCTTGCCGTCGGCGTCGCGCACCGCCGCCTGATCGCCCGAGGGCGCGACGATCACGTCGTAGCGTGGCCCATTCGCCGCCCCGATCAGGCCGATGACGGCGAAGGGGATGGCGATGGCCCGGAAAGTCCAGGTCCGCCAGATGGTCGCGCTCATCACCGCGAGCGCCAGGAACGGCAGCGCGAAGGGCGCAAACGCCGTCAGGCGCACGGTCGAGCCGGGCGTCGCAGCGATGAACCAAGCGGCCCACAGGATGAACTTGATGCCCGCGCCAACGTAGAGCCAGACCGGGGCGTCGAGCCCGAGCGGATAGAGCGCCGCGCCAAGCAGCGCGCCCGGCACGGCGAAGAACTCGATGATCGACAGGGTCAGCGGATTGCCGATCAGCACATAGGGGCTGAGATCATGGAAATGATAGGCCATGAACGACGCCGTCGCGCTGGTCGCGCAGGCGGTGGCGACGAGCAGCGCAGCGGGCTTGCGGAGGAGGTGCTCCATTAGCGTGCGCGGCGGCGACCGGCCGCGCTGCGGCAAGTAGGGGTTCGGGTCCGGGTCCAGGCCGGCGATGCGCGCCTCCATCACCGCGACCAGCGCCGCGACCGCCGCGAAGGAGAGCTGGAAGCTGACCCCAAGGATCGCCTCGGGCTCGATCACGATCACGGCGATGACGGCGAAGGCGAGGTTGCGCATGGTCAGCGCTCGGCGGTCGAGGACGACCGCGCCGAGCACGATCAAGGTCATCACAAGGGCGCGCTCGGTGCCGACGCGCGAGCCGGTCGCGATGTCGTAGAGGAACGAACCGGCCATCGCGACAAGGGCCGCCCACTTCTTGATCGGATAGTTCAGCGCCAGCGTCGGCGACAGCGCGAGCAGGCGGCGGGCGACGACGAAGAGAATCCCCGCCACCAGCGTCATCTGCACGCCGGAAATGGTGATGATGTGAAAAATGCCGGCCTCGCGAATAAGATCCTTGGCGTCGTTGGACAGGAAGTCTCGTTTGCCCGTCACCATCGCGGCGGCGATCGCGCCCTCGTCGCCGCCAATGACGTGGTCGACGCGAACGGCAAGGCGGTTGCGGGCGTGATCGATCGCCGCGGCGAAGCGCTGGCCAAAGGTCGCGTCGGCGGGCGGCGGCAGGACCTCGATCTTTCCGAGAGTCGAGCCGACGGCGCCGACGCCGGCGAAGAAGGCGTCGCGAGCGAAGTCGTAACCGCCAGGCAGCGAGGCGTGCGAGGGCGGCAGCAGGCGCGCCTTGAGCGCCACGAAATCGCCCGCCGCGACGTTCGGCGTCTTGCGGCTGGTGACGCGGACGCGCCGGGGAACTTTCTGAGCCGGCATGCCTTCGGCGCTCTTGACCGCGATCACCATGCGCGCCCCGACCGGCCTCAGATCCACTTCCTCGACCGAACCGGTAAGGGACACGATCCGGATGCGGTCGAGGACCGGCGCGGCCACCCGGGCCGTGCGCAGCGACATCGCCAGGAACCCGGCAAACACGGCGGCGAACGCGAGCGTGACGCCGAACGCGACCGGGCGCGCTCGCGAGAGGTAAGCGAGCGCCGAGAACACCAGCGTCAACGCGACGGGCGCCCACAGCGCGGGCTCGCTGTCGGCCGACAGGTTGAGCGCGACGCCGCCCATCGCGGCGACCGGCAGCCAGAGGAAGAGCCGGCGTTCCTCGACCTCGCGCGCCAGCGCCCCGTCGAAGATCGCTCGCCATTCCGGCGCCCAAACGACGGCGCGCGACAGCCCGCCGGCCGCCGCCAGAACGCCCGCGCGTCCCGATGTGCCCATGCGGTACGCTTAAGCCTGATGGGGGTCTCGGGGAATTAGCCGATCGGCCGAGCCTTCATGGACGGCGCCGTGCGCTGGGTGCGCCGAGCGCCTATACTGGCGGCAGGACCGTCGGGAGGACGCCATGAAGGACGACGTCCGCCGCGCAGTCCCTGAGCGCCGCCCGAAGCTGCGCCTCGAGCGGCCCGGCGCCGGGGGCGTAGGAGCCGTCGATCGCCGCTGTTCCGATGGTGAAGGCGTCGGCCCCGGCGGCGCGGATCGCCGCGACCCGCTCGGCGCCGTCGATCGAGCCGGCGACCACGACCAGTCCCGTTTCTCCGCATCCGCGCCGGCAAGCGGCGACGAGGTCGAGCGGCTCGGCCTCGGTCGCCCGATAGGCGAGAATGTCGACGCCGGCGCAGCCGAGCCCGGCGAAGGCGCGGCAATGCGCCTCCACTTCGTCCGGACGACCCGCCGAGCTTGGTCGGATGGCCAACCGGGTTGCCCGGGAAGGGCAGATAGCGCGTCGCGCTGCCTTGGAGAAGCCGAACGCCCTCCTGCGCGCCCACTCCGCCCATCAGGAAGTCCACGCCGAGATCGCGCCCCAGCGCAATTGACCGGAGCTCGTCGTCGCGCGAGGTCGATACGATCTCCATCCACACCGACGCGTCCGCGCCGCGAATGGCCGCCGTGAGCTGGCGGAGCGTCTCGGGCGCCGCTCCAACGTCCTTGAAGCCGATGTGCTTCAGGCCGATCGGCCGTATGGCTTCGACAATCTCGAGCGCATTGGCGACGGTCGCGTCGTCGCGGGTCAACATGAAAACGAATTCCATCACCGCGCCTCGGACGCCTTGTTGCGCTGCAACAGCCTACCATCGCTCGCCGCGCGAGGGGAATGCGGCGCGAGCGCGCAAGTCTAGAGGCGTTCGCCGGCGCGCCGCGCATCAACGCCGCCCTTGCCCGGCCGCCCCCGTCTGTTAGAAGCGCCGCCTCGCATTTCCTTCCTTTCTGAGCTCTGCCGATGTCCGACGTCGTCACCCGTTTCGCGCCCTCCCCGACCGGCTTCCTGCACATCGGCGGGGCGCGCACGGCGCTGTTCAACTGGCTCTACGCCCGGCGCTTCGGCGGAACGTTCCTGCTGCGGATCGAGGACACCGACCGCGAGCGCTCGACCGAGGCTGCGGTCGATGCCATTCTCGACGGCCTCGAGTGGCTCGGGCTCGATTGGGACGGCGAGGCGATCAGCCAGTTCGAGCGGGCGGCGCGCCATCGCGAGGTGGTGGATGAGATGCTTGCGCGCGGCGCGGCCTATCGCTGCTACGCCAGCAACGAGGAGCTCGAGGCGATGCGCCAGACTGCGCGGCTCGAAGGGAAGCCGATGCGCTACGACGGCCGCTGGCGCGACCGCGACCCGGCAGAGGCGCCTCCCGGGGTCGCGCCGGTCATCCGGCTGCGCGCCAACCAGGAGGGCGAGACGGTCATCGACGACAAGGTCCAGGGTAAGGTGACCTTCGCCAACAAGGACCTCGACGACCTCGTGCTCCTGCGCTCGGACGGCAATCCCACCTACATGCTCGCTGTCGTGGTCGACGACCACGATATGGGCGTCACCCATGTCATCCGCGGCGACGACCACCTCACCAACGCCGCGCGCCAGACCCAGATCTATCAGGCCCTCGGCTGGGATGTTCCAGTCTGGGCGCATATCCCACTCATCCATGGGCCCGACGGGGCCAAGCTCTCCAAGCGCCATGGCGCGCTCGGCGTCGAGGCGTATCGCGCCATGGGCTATCTGCCCGCGGCGCTTCGCAATTATCTGGTGCGGCTTGGCTGGAGCCAGGGCGACAAGGAGTTCTTCACCACCGACGAGATCGTCGCCGCCTTCGACCTGCCGGCGATCGGCCGCTCCGCCTCGCGCTTCGACTACGCCAAGCTCGAGAACATGAACGGCCATTTCATGCGGGCCGCGAGCGACGACGAGCTGTACGACGCGTTGATCGACACGCTTGCTTACTTGCCTCGCGGGCCCGAGGTTCTGACGGCGCTCGACGAGGCGAAGCGGGCGCAACTGCGGGCCGCGATTCCGGGACTCAAGGAGCGCGCCAAGACCCTGGTCGAACTCCTCGACGGCGCCGGGTTTCTATTTGCCGCGCGGCCGCTTGCGATCGACCCGAAGGCGTCCGACATCCTGGCCAAGGGCGGCCGGGTCCATCTCGCCGCGCTGCTGCCGAGAATGGCCGCCGCCGCGTGGAGCGGTCCGGCGCTGGAAGCCGTCGTGCGATCCTACGCGGAAGAGACCGGCCTGAAGCTCGGCGCCGTCGCCCAGCCCCTTCGCGCGGCGCTGACCGGCCGCTCGACCTCGCCCGGCATCTTCGACGTGCTGACCGTGCTCGGACGCGAGGAGAGCCTCGGGCGGATCGCGGACCAGGCGGCGGCGTAGCTAAAGCGCCGGCGTCAAGGGAATGCGGCGCCGGCTGGAATTCATCGGGGCCTAGTGCTGCGGCCCCATCATCCACTGGCCGTGCTCGGCGCACCAGACGTGATTGTGGAGGTTGGACACCCACCTGCGGCCCGAGGCGGTGACCGTGAGGAACTTCACGCCCTCCTCGATGTGAGTCTTCACGAGGTTGGAGAAGAACGAGGGGTACTTGTCCACGAGGTCGGCCGGCGTGTCGTAACCGAATTGCCGGTTCTGGCCGTTCTCCTCGAACTCGGCGAACAGCGCATTGGCCTTCTTCGGATAGAGCGGGTCGCCCAGCTGACCGATCAGGTCCGAGGCCAGCACCAGCCGCGCCTCGAGGTCGGCTTTCTCGCGGCCCTCGAGATGGGGCGGGAAGCGAGTCAGCTCAATCGACTCGGCGACCCGGGCCGGATCGATATCCGGGGAATGGCCGAGCCGCTCGTAGACGAACAGCTTGGATCGGTCGACATGGTAGGGCATCAGGGCGGCGTCGGACGCGCCGCGCGGCAGCGTCACCCTGCGCCCGCTCTGGTCGACCACGAATTCGGTCGAGCTGTCGCCTTTCAGGATGCCGCGCACGAAGCCGATGTCGTGCAGCAGGCAGGCGCAGACGAGATGCAGATAGTCGGAAACCTCGATCCGCTCCGATAACAGACGGCCGCGCAGGATGTCGCGGCCGACCGACGTCACCAGCATCGTATGTTCGAAATTGTGATAAAGGGCGTCGCTCTTGGCGATCGCCTCAATGGCGCTGCGCGCCAGGGATCCGAGCCGCTCGGCCAATCTCCGTGTGCGCGGGGCCGAAAATGTCTCGAAAGTCGTCGGCGAGAAACTTCCCCAGTTTCCTGGCCGCCACCGCCGCGATCGTCTCCACAGAGCAGGCTCCCCGAATTGCCGCCGCGTTGCGCCAGACTGTACCAGGATTCCTAATGCAACCTTAGCCTTCGCGCCAGAGGCGAAGTGACGTCCGTCAAGCCGCGACGAAGGCTCTCCGGGCGGCGGGACGCCGCCTCTCCGATTGACCTCGCTAGCTCGCGGGAATCGGTGTAGCGGCTGGACCGCTAGCAAAGGCCGAGCGGCGTCGGCGATCGGGCCTCCAGAGAGTCACGCAGCGCCGATGCTGTCCGTCCTGTCCATCACCCTGCCGATCTTCCTGTTGATCGGCCTCGGCTACGTCTCGACCGCGCGCGGCGTGACGACAAAAGAGAACATTCGCGGCATCGGCGTCTTCGTCCTGCGCTTCGCCTTGCCGGCGCTGATTTTCCGCGCCCTGTCGACGCGCAGCATCGCCGACATTCTCAACCTGCATTTCCTGCTGATCTACGGCCTCGGCTCGCTCGCCGCCTTCGCCGCGATGTTCTGGACTTGCCGCCTCGCGGACAAAAACAGCGTCCGGATCAGCGCGATGTCCGCGCTCGGCGTGGCGTGCTCCAATTCCGGCTTCGTCGGCTTTCCGGCCGCGGCCCTGGTGGTCGGCGGGCCCGCGGTCGTCGCCCTGTTCGATGGCGATGCTGGTGGAAAACATTGTGATCATTCCACTGGCGCTCGGCCTCGCAGAGAGCGATGACCGCAAGGACAGCCGGCTTCACGAAATCCTGTTTTACGTGGTCCGCCGGCTGACCAAAAATCCGATGGTGCTGGCGATCGTGTTCGGCGCGGCGGCCTCGGCGGCGGGCCTCCATCTGCCCGAACCGATATTTCGCGCGATCGACCTGCTCGCCAGCGCGTCCAGCGCCGCCGCGCTGTTTGGCGTTGGCGGCGCGCTGGCGGGCGTGAAGACGAAGGGGCTCGGCGTCGAGGTCGGACAGATCGTCGTCCTCAAGCTCTGTCTGCATCCGCTGCTGATCTTCACCGGAGTGCATTTTTTCCCCGGTCTGGCGCCGCCGCTCGCCAAGTCGATGGTGATTTTCGCCTCGGCGCCCATGCTCTCCGCCTACCCGTTGATCGCCCAGAGCTACGGCTTCGAGCGGCAGGCGGCGGCCGCGCTGCTCGGCGCGACCGTATTGGCCTTCTTCACCATGTCGGCCGTGCTTGCGCTCGTCTGACGCGGGCGTAAGCTCGGCCCGGACGCGTCAGCGGAACTCGAAGCCCGAGATCGTCTTGCCGCCGATCACGTCGCGAAAGGCGTGGCGCCCCTCGCTGTCGCCTGCGGCGCCGGCCGCCACCATCAGCGGAATGAGGTGTTCTTCGCGTGGGTGGCAAGTGCGCGCGCCGGGCGCCTTGTCCCACGCCGCGAGTTGGGCTTCCCGTTCGGCCGCCGGGGCCCGGGCCGTCTCGTCGAGCCACGCGTCGAACACGGACGACGCGCCGTCGCCGCCGGCGAAGAAACTGCGAAGGTCGTGAAAGCTCATGCCGCTGCCGACGATCGCCACACCCTGGTCGCGCAGCGGCTCGAGCGCCTTGCCGAGCTGGATGTGGAAGGCGGCGTCAAGGCGCTTCTGCAGCGACAGCATCACCACCGGGATCTCGGCCTTCGGATCGACGATCAGGAAGGGCACGAACACGCCATGGTCGAAGCCGCGCGTGTCGTCGGTCGCGACCGGCAGTCCGGCCGCCTCGATCAGGCGCTTGACCTCGGCCCCGATCTCCGGCGCGCCCGGCGCAGGATATTGCAGATGGTAGGTGTGGTCCGGGAAGCCGTAATAGTCATAGAGCATGCCCGGCTTCGGGTTGAGGCTGACGGTCGGCTCCGCCGCCTCCCAATGGGCGGTGACGACCAGGAAGGCCTTCGGCCGCTCCGGCAGCGACTTCACCAGGCCCGCGAGGTAGCTGCGCAGATTGTCCCAGGCGTGCGGCCCGAACGGCGGCGGGAACTCCATCCAGAAGCACGGGCCGCCCCCGTGCGGCAGGAAGATGGCGGGCTGGCGGGCGGGCATGAGGGGTCCCCAAATTCTTCGGCGTCGCCCTAATTAAGCGCCGCGCGCCCAAACGACAACGCCGCCCCTGCGCAACGCACTGTCTCGTGCGCCGCAACGGGGCGGTGGGGCCGCGCGAAACAACCTGGCTCCCGCCGTCGGCGAAGGCGCGGCCTACTTCCCCTGCTCCTGCCCCCGCAGGAACTCGAGGATCGGCCTAACGTGCGCGCCGAGCGCGTCCGCCGTCGTGCGCCACTCGTCCTTGTCGACCGGCATCGCGTGGCCCTGCAGGAACGTCTCCCACAGGGCATTGGCCGCCGTCGCCATCTGCCGCTTCCACGAGTTCCTGCGCATCGGGCGTGCCGGGCGGCAGCGGCGGCGGCTCGATGGCGGAGGGCGGCCCCGATTCGGCCGGCGTGGCGGCGGGCGGCTCGGCCTGCTCGACCTGGCGCAGGCCCTGCTCGACCTGGGGCTCGAACCAGCGCGGCGTATTGTCCTCGACCGCCCCGAAAAAGCCCCTGGCCGCGTCGAGCGGGAACGGCCGGGCCCAGTTGCCGGCGCTCACCGCCTCGTTGTGCCGCTGCACGAGGTCGTAGAAGGCGTTGAGGGCGAACTGGTTGGCGATCACGCTTTTCAGCCGGCTTGCGAGGCCTTCGGGCAGCATGGCCGCGTCGGCCAGAAACATCGCGTGCAGGATGCGGATTTGATCGTTAGCGAGGAGAATGTTGCCCGCCCCCGCGGTCTTCGGCAGATCGTCGAGATAATACTCGAGCGCCTCGCCGTATTCCGGCCGCGCGTTGAAGCGCCCGCCGCGCAGAGCCTTGAGGAGACGCTCGCCGCCGATCCGGCAGGTCTCCAGAGCCCGCCGATGGTCCTCCTCGCTCGAAAAATGCGGATAGAACGGCAGGTTCTGCGCGCCGGCCACCACTGCGACACGCTGCGAGGCGGTCCAGCCGTAGGCGAACGGGGCGGCGAGACCGGGAATGGGCGAGGCGAAGTCCTTCGACCGCGCGCCCTCGACCGCCTTCGGCAGGTGCGCCTTGATCCAGGCGTTCGCCGCCGCAGGTCCCTTATTCCATTCTTCCTGCGGGACCGTCGCGAACGGTACTTCGTAAGCCTGTCCGCGTGACCGACCGTGCAAGCGATCTTCCCACCACGCGATCCATACGTCCCAGTTGTCGTCTGGCGGAAGCTCGCCCTGAAGCCGCGTCCACGCCTGCTCCGCCCATTTCGGCTCGCTCTTGCGCCAAAGCGGAAGATCGGAGACGGTTCCCGCGCCGAGCCTTCGAAGGTCCGCCATTTCCTCGCGGACTTCCGCCCAACCATCGGCCTCCCCGGCCCATCCCGCCTCGGGCCTTTTGCCGCTCTCCGTACGGCCGGCCGCAAATCCGGCTGTCTCGACGGCAAGTCCCACGGCCGACGCGGCCAGACGCACGCTGTCGACGAAACGGGTCTCGAACACGGCGCGGGCGACGTCCTCGGCCGCCTCGATCGGCGGCGTGGCGAGGTCGGGCTCGTCGCCCTGGCGAAAGAAAGCCTCCGACTTGCCAGCGGCCCGGGCCGACTTGCGGAACCCGTCGACGAAACCCGGATAGATCGCGGCAATTCGTCCGATCGCCGCAATGCGGAGGAAGGCCGCAACGATCGCATCGCGCCGTTCGGGCGACCGCCGGCGCCAACGCTCCGAGGCGTACAGCCAGGATCTCATCAGCATGCGCGCGGCAAGCGCGAAGGCAGCCTCTGGCGGCTCACCCTTCAGCCAGGCTTCCAGAGACGCCTCGTCACGAATGACCCCCTCGTTGCCGATTGCAGGCCTAACCGGAGCGTCAGGCAAATGAGCCTTGATCCAGGCGTTCGCCGCCGCAGGTCCCTGGTCCCACACCTCCAGCGGAACGCTGGCGAAAACCAGCTCGTTCGCCTCGCTGCGCGAAACGCCGCGCAGGCGATCTTCGTACCACTCGATCCAGACGGCCCAGTCCTCGTCCGTCAAGAATTCTGGTCTTCAGTTCGATCCAGGCGGCCGTGGCCCAGGCGGGAGCGCCATTCGTCCAGAGCGGCGTGGTCGCCAGGCTTTCGGCGCCGAGACTCGAGCCTGTGTAAGCATCGCGACGGACCTCCGCCCAATCAGGAGCCTCCAGATCGGTGGCGGTCCGGAGATCAATGGCGCCAGTAGCAAGTTGATCGGCGGCGAGTGCGGACGCGGCCCATGCGACCGCGTGCGCCGCGAGGCTGTCCGCTGCGCCGTCGGGCACAGCTGCGACATAGGCCGCGGCGCGCGCAACGGCCGCCAGACCCCTGTCGGAGACACGTCGCGCCTGAGTTTCGGACGCGGAGGCATAGGCGTCGGCCAAAGCCGCGGCCGCGTCATGGGCTGCATGGAAGGCTGTGAAATGCGCACTACGGCCCGGACCGTCGCCTTTCACGACATTTCCCAACGCCCCGACCCGAAAAATCGCGCTTGTGAGCTTCGCGACAGCCTCGGCCTTCGTCTCGGCTCTCGTTATCGGGCCCGCTCGGACGACGATGGGGAAGGCTCGCAGCATCGCGCGCGCCGCAATCGCGACCGCAACCTGCCGGCTCTGCCCTTCGAGCCACGCCTTAAGCGCAGGCTCATCCCGGATCGGCGGCTCCAGCTCGGGCTGGTTCTCCGCTTCCGGCGCCGGGAGACGCGACTTGATCCATGCGTTCGCGGCGGCTGGTCCCTTGTCCCATTCCTTTTGAGGCGCCGAAGCGAAAACAAGCTCGTAGGCCTCGCCGAGCGAACCACCGCGTACGCGCTTCTCGTACCAGTCGATCCAGACGCCCCAATCGTGCTCGCGCGGCAGGGCGTTGCAGAGAGAAGCCCAGGCTTGGTCAATTCCGTCGTGCGAGGCGGACCAAAGCGGCTGATCCATAACCGCGCCGGCCCCGCCGCCGACGACGGTCACGGCGTCAGACTGCACCTCGGCCCAGGCGGTCACGCGCGAGGCGGCGTCGACGGCGAGGCCGCGAACGAAGGCTTCGCCGCCGGCGGCGGGGGCGGCGGCGCGCGCGGCGTCGTAGGCGGATTGGGCCGCCACGCGGACGCTCGCCTCACCGACCCGCGCAGCCGCCCGGACGGCGGCGGAGGCCGCGGCGCGACATTCCGCGGCCCGCGTTCCGTCGGTCCCCGCCCCATATTTCGCCATGACCCGCGCAATGGCGCTGACGCGAAAGATCGCCGCCGCGGCGCCCTCGAGGCCCTGCGGAACGGCTACAAGGCTCGGCGACGCGACAAGAGGAACGGCTCGGAGGGCGGCCCGCGCCGCGAGCGCGACCGCGACGGCCTCGCTCTGACCTTCGAGCCAAAGGGCGAATGACTCCCGATCCGTTATCTTGGGCGCGGTCCGGGGGTCCCCCTGCCACGACAAGTGCTCCAGGCGCTGCCTGATCCATCCGTTCGCCGCCGCGGACCCTTTGTCCCATTCCTCGGTCGGCACGCTGGCGAAAATGGATTCGTAGGCTTCGCCGCGGCGAACGCCGCGCAACCGCTCCTCGTACCAGGCAATCCAGACATCCCATCGCTGCGCCAGAGACAGGTCGACCTTGAAGCTGGACCAGACGTTGCGCACCCAGTCGGGCTGGCCATGCGCCCAGAGCGGTCGATCCACCGGCCCGTTCGCCGCGAGCGAATCCGGATCGAACCCCTCCGCCCAGTCGAGATCGGCCTGCACTTCTTCCCAAAGGGCGGCGGCGCCGCTTCCTTCCGCGGCCGTCGCGGCGGCCCGGGCCGCATTGTCCCGCTCACGCCGCCCGCCGACGTCGTCGTCGGTGTCCTTGGCGTCCGGCCGCCGGGAAAGCTCGGAGACAATGCGCGCCGCGTGATCGGCGGCGCCGCGGGCACAGGCTTCTGCGGCCAATGTGACGGCCTCGGCGGCGAAGACCGCGCGTGGCGTCTCATCGTCAAACCAAGTCGTAGCGGCCGCAGCGACAGCGGAGACGGACTGGCAGACGGCGCGGGCGGCGGAATAGGTTCCAACCCTTGCAGCGGCTTTGGCCTTATCGCCCGCAATGCGAAAAGCCAGTCGAAATTCGTCGGTGAAAGTGCCTTGCGGCCTGCGCTCGGCGGGCGCGAGCGCGCGCAGGACCGCGCACAGCATGACGTCCAGTTCGCGTGCGGGCGCGGCGCCCGCACGCCCATGACGCGCGCGATACAGCAGCGGCGCGACGCGTAGCGAGGCGCGCACCGCCACGGCCAGCACGACATCGGGATGGCGCCGCCGCATCCAGCGCCGAAGGGAGTCCTGGTCGAGGGGCTGCGCACTTTGGCTGGACCGGCACGACCGGAACGAGCGGGGCGGAGATCGGCGACGCTTCCCGTCCGAGCCGGCCGCCGTCCGTCTTCAACGGGGTTCGCGGCGATGGCGTTCGCGATGTCCGCGATCTCGTCCGCCGCCTCGTTCATCGGACGAAATCGCTCGTTGAACGGATAGTCGGAAAACGGCTTCCCGTCGCGTGGGCGCAGGTTCGTGTCGCGCACGAGGTCGAGCGCGATCTTCGGCGTCGGCGTCAGGACGAGCGGATAGAACTGGACGGATTCGCCCCTCGCCTGCCGCTCGCGGATGATCGCGATCTCCTTGTCGACCACATAGTCGGACGATAGCGAATGGCGCGAAACGAGCAGGATGAAGACGTCGCAGGCGGCGAGCTTCTGCGTGATCTCCCGCTCCCAGTCGGCGCCGCCGGGCATGAGCCGGTCGACCCAGAGATCGACCGCGCCGTGCTTGATCGCCGGGCGCAGATAGCCGGTCACGAACGACAGCCATTTCACCTCGCCCTCGGCCGGCTTTTCCGGCTCGTCGGCGTGGGCGTAGCTGATGACGATCAGCGGCTTTCCGGACTCGGTCGGCATGGCGGTTTCCGTCGCATGTCCAGCATCGGGCGGCGTCTCGGCGAGTCAAGACGGATTGGAGCGTTCGCGCCCAGATGACCCGGAGATCGCGAGGCTCGAACGTGGGTTGCGAGCCGATCGCCCGCCCGCCGAAACGCGTCGCCGCCGACGCGGGTCGCCATCGGGCGGTATCGGCGTCGATCGCGAAAGCCGACCCTCCGGCGGGCCCGGCAAAGTTTAGAAATTCTAGACGATGGCGGGCGCGCGGCAGGGCCTGCGCCGCCCCTTCGGCGGCCGGCCGGGCGCGCCTGTTCCGGCCTGTTCGGGGCCTGTTATCGGCCTGTTCGGCGCCTGTTATGGAGCCTGTTATGGCGCCTGTTATTTAAGCGGTCTGTTGGCGTGTAATTCGATGCAAATCATTGTTACCACTGATGTTTCTCTTTAAGACGAGGTCAATGAGGCCTGGATTCCGCCTGCTATCAGGCACAAACAGGCGATCCGTCCGACCGCCGGAGGCGCGCCGAGCGCGATCCGATCGTTTAGATCGGCTTTTCGCTTGGCGCCGCCCCGCGGACTGTCTTTTCGGCGACAAGGAGCGCTGGGGATCACGAAGGCTTGGTGTCCCCCGGCGTCCTCGGCGGTGAAATTTGAGCCTCGATCGCGGCCTTGTCGATGACGGACCAGACCTGCTCGATCCGCCGCTCGCGAAATTCGTAAATTACATGCTCGCAAAACGATATGCGCTTGCCATTGACGGGGAGCCCGAAAAGCATGGCCTTTGGCGTGCAATCGAAGCGCAGCCGGGCCGCCACGTAGGAAGCCTCGACGACCAAGAGATCGATCTGGAAATCAAGATCGGGAATCGCGTCGAAGTCTCCCTCGAGCATCGCGCGGTAGCCGGCCAGCCCGAACGGACGACCGTTGTGGCGCACATCGTCGCGCACGAATTGGCCAAGCTGCGCCCAATCCTGACGGTTCAGGCAGGCGATGTACTCCCGGTACAGAACTGCGAGATCCGGCTCCGTCATCGATCGCCGTTCCTTATCGAATCCGGTTGCGCCCCTAATAGACCACGACGCTCCGGATCCCCTCGCCCGCGCGCATGAGGTCGAAGCCCTTGTTGATCTCGTCGAGCGAGAGCCTTGCCGTGATCATCGGGTCGATCTCGATCTTGCCGGCGAGATACCAGTCGACGATCCTGGGGACGTCGGTGCGGCCGCGCGCGCCGCCGAACGCGGAGCCCTTCCAAACCCGGCCGGTGACCAGTTGGAACGGCCGGGTCGAGATCTCCTGCCCCGCTCCGGCGACCCCGATGACGATCGACTGGCCCCAGCCGCGGTGCGCCGCTTCCAGCGCCTGGCGCATCACGGTCGTATTGCCGGTGCAGTCGAAGGTGTAGTCGGCGCCGCCGATCTGGTCGGCGCCGCGCTTCGTCAGATCGACCAGATAGGGCACGAGGTCGCCGCCGACCTCCTTGGGGTTGACGAAATGCGTCATGCCGAAGCGCTCGCCCCAAGGTTTCTTGGCGTTGCTGAGGTCGACGCCGATGATCATGTCGGCGCCGGCGAGGCGCAGACCCTGGACGACGTTGAGGCCGATGCCGCCGAGGCCGAAGACGATCGCGGTCGCCCCGCGCTCGACCTTGGCGGTGTTGACGACCGCGCCGATCCCGGTCGTCACGCCGCAGCCGATGTAGCAGATCGTGTCGAACGGCGCGTCCGGATTGACCTTGGCGACCGCGATCTCGGGCAGCACGGTGAAGTTCGAAAACGTCGAGCAGCCCATGTAGTGGAAGGTCCGGTCGCCGTTGCAAGAGAAACGCGAGGTCCCGTCGGGCATCAGGCCCTGCCCCTGGGTCGTACGGATCGCCGTGCAGAGGTTGGTCTTGCGCGACAGGCAGGACGGGCACTGGCGGCATTCGGGGGTATAGAGCGGGATGACGTGATCGCCCTTCCGGACCGTCGTCACACCGGCGCCGACCTCGACGACGACGCCCGCCCCCTCGTGTCCAAGGATCGCGGGAAAGAGCCCCTCAGGGTCGGCGCCGGACAAGGTGAATGCGTCGGTGTGGCAGATTCCGGTGGCCTTGACCTCGATCAGGACCTCGCCCTCGCGGGGGCCGTCGAGATCGACCTCGGTCACTTCCAGCGGCTGTCCGGCGGCGACGGCGACGGCGGCGCGGGTCTTCATCGGCTTCGTGCTCCCCCTTGGGTCAGGGGTCATTAAAGCGGAGACGCGTGCTTTCGCCTAGAGGCCCGCGTCCCTTGCCCGTCTCGCGCCCCTACTGTCTGAGGATCAGGATCCCGTCCCGCTGCTCGACGCTGACGATCCGCTTCAAGAAACTCGCGCCGAGCAGGTTCACGTCCCCCGCCTCGGGAGCGAGGATGAGCGCCTGGACGTCGCGCAGGTAGAGGCCGCCGAAGCTCATAGAGCCGAGCACGACCGGGGAAGCGACCAATTCTCCGTTGGCCGTCCGAAGTCTCCATTTCGGTCCGGGCGAAGGAACGAGCCCGAGTCGCGCGGCGGTCGCGGCGGAGATCGTGACGAGGCTCGCTCCGGTGTCGACCAGCATCCGAACCGACAGGCCGTCGACCAGCGCATCCGCCGCATATTGGCCGCGGGCGTCGGCGGCGAGCGTCGCCTCTCGGTATCCGTGCATCGGCCGGTCGGCGTCGCCCTCGGGAACCGGCGCCTGCGCCGCGGTCACGACAGAGACCGGGCCATCCGGCGCTGTCGCCAGGCCGGGAAGCAGCGCCGGCGCCATGAAGGCGAGCGCCAGAACCCCAATCGACAACGTCAGAGCGCCCTTGAGCATGCCGCCACCGCGGGGCGGCCTCACCGGCGCCCCCGGGAGCATTGTCGGACGCGAGGCGCAAGAAAGCGTAACGTGAGCCGCTCGAATGCGCTGGATTGCGCCGGCCGGCGCGCGGTCAACGACCCCGCCCTACGATCGCGCGCACCGACCACCGGCCCAGCCGCATTCCCTCCCATTGCAGCGCTGGCAGCAACTCCATGATTTCATCGGCTTAAGCGTACAAAACTGTCACAAAGTCACAAATGGACTTCTTGTGGCCGCTGGCCGCTCTCCCCAGCCTCCCAGCGCCGCTCGCTGCGCTTGGCGGAGAAGGGAGATGGCCCGGCGGCTATCGAACAGCGAGACGGCCGGAGAAGCCCGTCTGACAGCGGCTTGAATGCGACGGCGGCGGTTCGGCGGGCTTCAGGAGCCTTCCTCCAGTCCGAGACGTCTGATTCAAAATACCTATATTGTTAGTAACATATGAGACTTATACGCACATATATTATTTCAACTGAACGTTCCAGAGATACTAACTTGATCTAATAACATAATCAATGAGATATTACTAACGATATTGAAGATTCCGTTTGACTATGCGCTCATTCCTGCCAGGATTACGGCGCCAGCATTGGGAATGCCGGACGATAAGCTGAGGAGATGGGCGGATGAGAGTTTCGGTGCTTCTCTTTACCCTAGCCGCCGTGGCCTTTGCCGGAGGCCCTGCCAAGGCGACATCATTGACAATAGATTTCCCCACGACGGGGGACGCGTGGGCCGATATCGCCAGCGGAACTTCCGGAACCTTGACCGGCGGGGGTTTTACCGGAGAATTGACAAGCGCGAATTCATACGTAACAAGCTCAGGCAACGCTTATCCTTCGCTAAATGGATTTGTCGCGACTGCGTTTTCTGCTACGTTCAATATCAATAACACTCAATACAACACGATTGATTACAGTATTGGAGGCTCGACTGTTGATATCCCTCTGCTAGATTGCTGCGGAGGTGAGCTCTACACCACCGGCACGCAGTCTATTTCGCCGGTCCTGCTATCATCGACAAGTCCGATCACGTTCACCCTGCTCAACGACATGCCAAGCGGCCACTATATCGAGTTCGGCACGGGCACGGTCACTCTCACGGGATATTACGCTACGCCGGAGCCTTCGACCTGGGCCATGCTGCTGCTCGGGTTCGGGGGGATCGGCCTCGCCGGTTATCGGACAGCGAGACGCGCCGAGAAGATCGCTTCAGTCTGACGGCGGCTCGACAAAGGGGGTCGCCTCCGCGCGACCCCCGGAAACCGGCGAACGGGTCGGAGGATCGATGAACTCGGGTCAAATCGCGCCGAACGCCCTCGCCCGACCGCTGACGCGGCCATCCCCGGGTCTATGTAGTTTCCTCCCGCAGTCCTTCGTGGAGACGACGCGTCCCTAGCCAGTTCCAGCCCCGACGGAGATCACTTTATGAGACTCTCGGCTCTTCTTCTTACCGCTTTCGCCGTGGTCATGAGTGGCGCCACGGCGAAGGCGGCGACGGTGACCGTGGATTTTCCGACCGCCGGCGACGGATGGTGTGATGCCGCGAGCGTAACTTGCGGCACATTGAGCGGCGGCGGTCTTACGGGAGAACTTAAGACCAAGTACTCCTTTATCACAAGCCATGGTAATTATCTTGTTCTAAACAATTTCGTTGCGACAGGAATTTCTGTCAATATGAATTACTACAACACCGGATATGCGGTCATCGACTACTACGTTGACAGCAACGAGTTTCAGTACGTAACCGTCTGTTGCGGGATTAACGTGATCAACATTCCGACGGTTGCGTTGACAACTCCGACCTTGCTGTCCCCCACAAGCTCTTTCAGCTTCGTACTGGACAGCGACATTGACCAGACGAACATGGCCGCCGGCAACTGGATACAGTTTGGCGAGGGTACCATCACCCTTACCGGATATTACGCGACGCCGGAGCCTGCGACCTGGGCCATGTTGCTGCTCGGCTTCGGTGGGCTTGGCCTCGCGAGCTATTGGACGGTGAGACGCGCGGGGACGACCTCCGTCTGACGGCGATTCGCGTGCGACGGCTGGAGCGCGCCTGTTAGGACTGGACGGCCATTCCGCCGCGCGGTCCCCGGGACGCCCGGTCTCGCGAAGGAAAACGGCCTGCGGCCTACACGACGCCCACTGCGGCATGGCTGTAGGGCGGGGTCGCTTACCCCGCGCCGCGGTCGGCGACCGCACCCTATAGGGCGCCCCGTACGGACCGCGTCCGGCCCTCAACTGTACCGATTCACCACGTTCTCGAAAAACTCCTGCCGTCCGGAGCGCGGCTTCGGATCAATTGTCTCGTCGGCGACACGCTTGGCGATCGACTCGAGGCTCGCGCCGGGCTTCAGCATCGCCTGGGCTGGGGCTGAGTTCCAGCCGGCATAGCGCTCCTCGCGCAAGGCGTCGAACTTGCCGTCCTCGATCATCGCCGCCGCAGAGACGAGCGCCTCGGCACAGGCGTCGATGCCGCCGATGTGGCCAATGAGGAGATCGGCCGGATCGATCGACTGGCGGCGGACCTTTAAATCGAAGTTGAACCCGCCGGGCGCGATGCCGCCGTTCTTCAGGATGAAATACAGCGCCGGGATCAGTTCCGCCGCGTTGTTGGGGAACTGGTCGGTGTCCCAGCCCGACTGGTAGTCGTTGCGGTTGGCGTCGACCGACCCGAGCAGCCCGAGCGCGGCGGCAAGTCCGACCTCATGCTCGAACGAATGGTGCGCCAGCACCGCATGGCCGACCTCGATGTTGAGCTTGACCTCGTTCTCGAGGCCGAACTTACGCAAAAATCCGGCAACAGTCGCGACGTCGAAGTCGTACTGGTGCTTCGTCGGTTCCTGCGGCTTCGGCTCGACCAGCAGCACGCCCTTGAAGCCGATTTTGTGCTTATAGTCGACGACCATCGACAGGAATCGGCCGAGTTGCTCCAGCTCGCGCTTCAAATCCGTGTTGAGCAGCGTCTCGTAACCCTCTCGGCCGCCCCACAAAACGTAATTGGCGCCGTGCAGCTTGTGGGTCGCGTCGAGGACATTCTTCACCTGTGCGGCGGCGTAGGCGAAGACGTCCGGGTCTGGATTGGTGGCCGCGCCCGCCATGTAGCGCGGATGGCTGAACAGGTTCGCCGTTCCCCACAGGAGTTTGGCCCCAGTCGCCAGCATCTTCTCGCCGAACCGGTCGGTCATCTCGGCGAGATTGCGACCGAACTCCGCGAGGTTCGCCCCCTCGGGCACGACGTCCTTGTCGTGAAAGGCAAAGAACGGAAAGCCGAGGATGGAGAACATCTCGAAGGCGGCGTCGGCCTTGATTCGGGCGCCCTCCATGTCCTCGTTGTTCCACGGCCGGTCGAAGGTCGACGCGCCAAACATGTCTGACCCGAGCCAGCCAAAATTGTGCCAGTAGCAGACTGAAGGGCGAAGTTGTTCGGCCATCGTCTTTCCGAGGACCACCCGGTTAGGCTCATAATGCCGGAAAGCCAGGGGATTTTCGCTCTTCGGCCCTTCATAGGCTATCGGTCCGATGTCGCCGAAAAACCGCTTGCTCATTCTTGCTTCTCCCTCGTGCGCCAGGGGCGCTGTCGCTGTGTCGCATTTTCGCGCGAAACAACGCCCGGCGGCAAGCGCTAACATGCCACTGCGGCGTTCGCGACTGTCATGCGCACGCGGCGCTGGTCGGCTCCAATCTGACTCCAGTGAGATTGCGCCGGCAAGTCGTGGCCAATTCAACCGGCCGCGGCGAGCGGGAGGCGCGATCAAGGCCTTTTAAGCGGCCTAGCCGTTCAGTGGGGAATGACGCCCGGGAACACGTATTGTTGCAGGGCGACCAGCACCCCGAGCACAAGCGTCAGGATCACGCTATGCCAGAACGTCCGCGCGAAGACGACCCCTTCTTTTCCTCGCAAATTGGTCACTGCGACGCCCGTCGCGATATTCTGGGGCGAGATCATCTTTCCCATCACGCCGCCCGACGAGTTGGTCGCGGCGAACAGGACCGGGTCGAGGCCGAGCTGTTTTGCGGCGACCACTTGCAGGTTGCCGAACAGGGCGTTGCCCGAAGTGTCGCTTCCTGACAGGAACACGGCGAGCCAGCCGAGGAATGGCGAGATGAAGACGAAAGCATGCCCCACAGAGGATGCGCCGAGGCCGAGCGTATAGGCCATGCCGGAATAGTTCATGAGATAGGCGAGGCCGACGATGAGGCAGACCGTAACGACCGCGAGCCACGCCTGCCGAATGGTGTGGCCGACACAGGCAACGAAGCTCGACGGAACTCATCCGCACCGCGACCGCCGTGATGATCGCGGCGAGGAGAATGGCTGTTCCCGTTGCCAAAGGTTGGAACGCCCAGACGGCTGCATAGGGTTTGTCGTTGTACAGCGTGATCGAGATCGCCTTGTTGAGGCCGGGCCATGGGATCGACTGCTGGCCGATGGCGGCGATGTTGAATGTCGTCCAAAGGATGACGACCACCGTCACGATGAGCCACGGCAACCATCCCTGCCACGCCCCGACTTCGGAACTTGCGGCGCCCTCTGCGCGCGCCACATTGACGGCGAACTCAGGGTCCGGCGCCGGCTTCCATGCCTGGAGGAACAGGAGGGTCACGATCAGGGAGCCGAGCGACGCCAGAACGTCGGTCAGGGCGTAATTGATGAAGTTCGACGAAATGAACTGGAAGATCGCGAACGAGCCTCCGGCTGTCAGCAGGGCCGGCCAGATGGCGCGGACGGAACGCATGCCGCCATAGATGGTCATGACATAGAATGGCAGGATAAGCGCGATGATCGGCAGTTGGCGTCCGATCATCGCGCCGAGCACCGGAGAGGGCAGACCGGTCACTGCGCCGAGCACCGTCACCGGCACGCCGAGGGCGCCGAAAGCGACCGGCGCCGTATTGAAGATCAAAACGAAGACCAACGCCTCCAGAGTCGGAAATCCGACCATGATCAGGAGGGACGAGGTGATCGCCACGGGAGTTCCAAATCCGGCGATGCCCTCGAGCAGGGCGCCAAAACAGAATCCGATCACGACGAGGACGATGCGCCGGTCGTTCGGCAAATGATTGAGGACCCAGGCGCGGAAGGCGTCAAACCGCTTCGAACTCGACCGCGACATTGTAGAGCAGGAGCGCATTGACGACGATCCACATCACCGGCCACAGCGCGAACACGACCCCGTTCAGAATCGAGTTCGCGGCGAGGCTGACCGGCAGATCCCAGACCCCGATTGCGATGAGCGAACCGACAACGAGGCCCGCGAGCGAAGCTTGCCACGCCGGTCGCCGCAGGATGCCGAGGAGAACGAGAACGACGACAACCGGCAAAGCCGCCATAATGAACGAGAGCGGGAGGCTTCCTCCGACCGGCGTCAGCAATTGACGAAACATGCGCCCTCCCAAGAATTCCGCATCAAGCTGGTCCGCGGCTGCTCCAAACCCGTGGAGTTCGCAAAAGCGAATTACTGGCCCGGAATTTTTCCGACGGTAATTTGTATCGCAGCGTAATAAGCGGCGAGGTCCTCGATCTCGGCCTGCGAGAGGTCCTTGATCACAATCGACATCATTTCATTCTGCCGCACGCCGGCCTGGAAGTTGCCCAGTTGCTCAACGAGGTAGCGCTCGTTCTGGCCGGCGAGATTCGGCGCCTCAACCACCTTCGACAGACCATCGACGCCGTGGCAGACGGCGCATCGCGCCTCCGCCTCTTGCCGGCCAGCGCTCACGTTGCCTGCCGCCAGCCCCGTCTGTGGACCAGACACAAATGCGAGCGCCGCGCAGAGGGCTGTCACCCAGACGCGAGAGCGGCCGGCGTGGGTCCGGCTCTCCTGCGAGGAGAGCCGGACTTCGGTAGCCGTGGACCGATTACTTTCCGTCATACCAGATGCGATAGACGGCGCCGACGAGATCGTCGGAGACGAGCAGGGATCCGTCCCAATACTGGGCGACGTCGACCGGACGGCCGAGATAGTGGCCGTTCTCGTTCCAACCCTCGGCGAAGGGGATCGACGGACCGGCGACATGGCCGTCCTCCTTGAGGAAGGTGACCATCACGCGCGCGCCGACCGGCACGGTGCGGTTCCACGAGCCGTGCTGGGTGGAGAAGATCGCGCCCTTGTACTTCGCCGGGAACATGTCGCCGGTATAGAACGTCAGTCCGAGATCGGCCGCGTGGGCGACCTGCTCGACCTCGGGGAACACGACGTCGGCCGGAGGCGTGTCGTTCTTGTATTCGTTGGTGCGCGTGTGCCCGCCGCCGTACCACGGGAAGCCGAAGTTCTGGCCCATCTTGTCGATGCGGTTCATCTCGCCAGGCGGGATGTCGTCGCCCATGCCGTCGACCTGGTTGTCGTTGGACCAGAGCGTCTTGTCCTTCGGATTGAAGTCCATGCCGACCGGATTGCGCATGCCAATCGCGTAGGTTTCGCGGTTCTTGCCGTCCTGGTCCATGCGGATGATGCCGCCGATGCCCATCTTCCGATACATGTCCATCTTCTCTTTCGGCGGCACGTTGTAGGGCTGGCCGAGTTGGATATAGAGCTTGTCGTCGGGTCCGACGCGGCATTCGCGCGCGGTGTGGTTGAAGCTCTCCTCGGACTTTGGAATGAGTTCGCCTTCCGGGACGACGACGCCGACCGCAACGTCCTGACCTTCATAGAAGAACTCCGCGGCCGGATACTGCAGGATGCGGTTCTGCTCGACCACATAGAGGAAGCCGTCCTTGGAGAAGCACGGGCCGTTCGGCAGCCTCTTCGGCGAGCGAGGGCGCGAATTCCTTTACGTCCTCGGCGACGCCGCTGCGCGAGCGGTCGGTCACCGCCCAGATCTTGTTCTTGCGCGTGCCGACAAAGGTCACGACGCCTTGCGGACCAACAGCCATATGACGGGCGTCGGGCACCAGCGCATAGAGGTCGATGTGGAACCCCGGCGGCATCTTGATCTTCTTGAGGATTTCCTTGACGGCGTCCGCTTTCGGACCGGTCTGCGGAACTGTCGGCCACTCGACCGGCGGCGTCATGTGCATGCCCTCGAGCGTCTTGAGATTGTCATCATCCGCCCGGACAGCGGCGGTTCCAATCATGAGCGCGCCGAGCGCGACGGCCGAAACGTAGCGTAGCTTCATGTCAATCTCCCTGGTTTCCTCGTGCAAGTTTCTAATTGTTGGAACGCGGACGCAAAGAGCGACCACCCTCGAAGTGCAGAAAGCGTCACGCCGCTGGCTTTGCGGCCTGGACACACTCGGCGCCCAAGCTTCATTTCCTCCCACTGAATCCCATTTTTTATCGAGAGTATTCGTACGGCGTTCCGCTCCAAGTCCCTACGGTAGATTTTCCGCATTGTGGAAAAAGCGACGGGAACCCAGAATCAGTTCGCCAGGAGGGCAGGCATTCAGCGCGGACCGGTTTTGTACGCGCTGACGAAGGCGTCCCGGTTCGGCATCCTCACCAGCGGCAACGACTTTGCATCGAGGGTCGCATCGGCTGGGAGAATCCCGTTGATGGCGAGGAGGTAGGCGCAGACGGCGTAAGTCTCCGAGGGCGAAAGGGACTGCGGCGCGTCGAACGGCATCGCTCGCCGAACGAAGTCGAACAGCGTCGTCGCATAGGGCCAGAAGCTGCCCACTGTCTTCACCGGTTTCTTCGTCGCGATCGTGCCGGCGCCGCCAACGAGCCGATCCATCGGATGTCCCTGGCCTCGATCGCCGTGACAGGAGGCGCAGTGATTCGCAAAGACAGCTTCCCCCTCGCGAGCGCTGCCGGTTCCCGGAGGCAGGCCCTCCCCGTCGGGCGCGACATCGATATTCCATTGCGCGATTTCGGCCTGCGTCGCGGGCCGCCCGAGGCCGTAGCTCTCGCCAGCGTACGCGGCGCGCCGTCGCCACGAGCGTTGCAGCGAGAGCCGTTGCCCGTGCCGCGAGCCTAACCGCCATTGCTGACCACGCCATTCTCGGCCAGCCGCCAACGCTGAATGCCATTGTAATGGTAGTACGAGCGCGCGTCGCGCTGTTTCAGGAGTTCGTCGCGGCTCGGTTGAACGTATCCGGTTTCGTCAGTCGCGCGACTGGTCAGGACCGCGGCCTCGCCGGTCCAACGCCAGGGCGCGCGGAATCGAGTCAGGCATTTCGGCAGGATGGGCTCTTGCAAGTCCGCCGCTGTCCATGACAGGCCACCATCAACGCTGACGTCGACTTTCTCGATCTTGCCGCGTCCCGACCATGCAAGACCCGAAATCTCGCAGAACCCTTGGTTCCAAAGCCTTTGTCCGCCCGACGGCGAGGTGATGACGGACTTCGCCTCCATGACGAAGTTGAACTGCCGTACCGAGCCGTCAGGCATCACCCAGCTGTATTTCGAGGTCTCTTCGCGCGTTTGCCATGGATTCCGGCCGAACTTCAGCCGTCGCAGCCACTTGACGCTCGTATTGCCTTCGAACCCGGGCAGCAGCAGGCGCAACGGATAGCCCTGCTCGGGACGCAGCTTTTCGCCGTTCTGGGCATAGGCGAGCAGGGCGTCGTCGAAGGCTTTCTCGACGGGAATGCTGCGGGTCATCGTGGCAGCGTCGGCGCCCTCGGCAAGCATCCAGAGGGCCCCGGGTTTGACCCCAACCTCCTCGAGCACCGCTTTCAAGGGCGCGCCGGTCCATTCGCAGCAACTCAGCAATCCGTGTGTGTCCTGGACGGTATAGTTGGCGATCGGATCGCCCCAGTTCTGTGTGTTGCCGGAGCACTCGAGGAAGCAAATTCGTGACACTGCGGGAAACCGCAGGATGTCGGAGACACTAAAGATCATCGGCCTCTCGACCTCTCCGTGGATCAACAGCCGGTGACTATTCGGATCGATCGTCGGGACCCCGGAGTGGTGCCGCTCGTAATGCAGGCCATTCGGCGTGATGACGCCGTGCAGGTCCTGAAGCGGAGTGAGACTGGCCGCCGCCTTCCGCGTTGGATAGGGCGAGCCTCCGGTTCGGTCTCGCCGGACGACGCCGGCTTCGTAGACCGAAGGCTGCCCGTAAGGCGGGGTCAGCACGTCTGCGCCCGGGGCGGTCTGCCTCGGCAAGGTCTCGTCAGAGTTCGCCTCGTCGTCGGCCGACTGGGCGGTCCGCGGACCGAGCGCAACGCCAGCGGCGACGCCCGCCGCCATTCGCATCGCTCGGCGGCGGTCGATCGGCTGCAAACTCCCATCGACCGGCGGGGTCTCAGTCATCGTGGTCAGAGCTCCGCTACCCGCCTTACAAACTCGGATCCGTCAAAATGCGGCGGCGCCGGCGCCGCCGAGCTTGGCGGTGATTCCGGCGGCCTTCTGACGCAAGAGTTCCCCAAGGCGCGGTATCTTTGAATGCAAGATCCGTGACGTCGGACCGGATATCGAGATCGCGGCCATCGGCTCGCGGAGTTCGTTGAAAACCAGGGCGGCCACGCAGCGCAGACCGATCGCGTGCTCCTCGTCGTCTATCGCAAATCCGCGATCTCGAATCCCTGTGATGTCCTCTCGCAGCGCCGCTCTGCTGACAATCGTATTGGCCGTGAGCCGGCGAGCGCCGCCCTCGGGCAAAAGCCTCTCCAACTCTTCCTCTGTCATGGCCGCGAGCAGAGCCTTTCCGACAGCCGAGCAATAGAGTGGAACTCGTGCGCCTGGTTTCGCCAACGGCCACGCGCTGGCCGGATGCCCGACCTGATGGACGTAAATCGCCTGGCGGTCATCCTGGACCGCCAAGTTCACCGTCTCTCTGCATTCCTCCATCAGCGCGCGCATGTAAGGTCGCGCCACACCGACGAGGTCGCGACGTCTGAGAAAGGCGCAACCAGCGACGAACGTCTGGACGCCGACCGACCACAACCGTCGGTCCTGGTCGAATCGCACGTAGCGCTCCTGTTCGAGGGTGGTGAGGAGCCTGTGGACGGTTGACGGCGCGAGATCGACGCATTCGGCGATCCTCGTCAGCGTCATGCCGTCGGCGGCCTCGGAAAGCCGGTTGATTACGCTGAGCGCCCGGACGAGGGACTGGACGGACTCCGAACGCGCTCCGCCCGGGGCTGTCGGCCTCACCTTATTCAGCGGACGCGGACCGCGTTCGAAGAGCGGAGAATCGACGGGCGCTTTCACCATAAGGTTCGCATTTGGGCGACTCCAGAATTCTGGGTCTGCTGGCGAAGGGACGAGGTCAACTCTTAATCAAGAGAGAGGCTATCCGATCCGGCGCCGACGTCAACAAGGGCACAAGGGCAGTCTGTGGCGCACGACGTTTAGGACCCACCAACTGTCCGTCCCGAACCCCCGCATCCGGCGCCGGTACGACGGCGTCGCGCGCGCGTGCGGGCTCGGCGGCTTCGGCGTCGGTGAGGCCGGCTTTGGCAGTTCGACGCTGCGCGGAGTCGGCCTCGCCCGGCAATCGCGATCAGCGTCGATAGGTTGAACGCGCCCCCTGCCCTGTCTGCTCGATCATTTGTCCAACTGTCATTGCGCCGTTTTCGACTTTCATTCGGACGGTGCTTGTGGCCAATTCTATGTTGCCGCGGCGTGGCCTGTCACAAACCGCAAGCCCATCCCGCCAACCCGCAAACCGCCCCCAACCAGAACTCAGGCTCAAAGCCGGAGCGGAGCCGGTGCGTCCAAACTCCACCAAAATCATTCAACTACCCCGAAGGACCCGCCGGAACTGTCTGCGCGCTGCAGAATGCGGGCTAGCTCGCCCTCAGGATCCGAAATCCCTCGATTTCCGTCTCGAGGCTCAGGGTCTTCCACCGCTCGGGGTCGTGCAGGATGATCAGCCGGTCGAGATCGCCTTCGATCTCCCTGTTGATCCGGTCGATCGTCTTCAACTGCTCCCAGGCGCTGCCGACTCCGTTGGCGAGCGGCGCATAGACGCCGTCGTGCTTGTGGCCGACGAGGTTGCGCCGTCCATAGACGCAATCGCCCGAGACGACGAGCCTGCCGTTCCGGGTGTCGATCGCGACGAACTGCTGGCCCATGGTATGGCCTGGGCCGAACCGCACATGGAGGCCCGGCAGCAAATTGTCGACGTCGCCGTCGAGCAGGTTCAGCCGGTGATCGACCGAGGCGTCGAAGGCGCTGCGCAGGTTGTCGGGATCGATGATCTCGGTCAGGAAGCCGAATTGCGGCGGCAGGGCCATCGCCTCGATCCAGCTCAGAAGCTCCTGCTTCTGGATATAGATGCGGGCCTTCGGGAACTTGGCGATCGAGCCCATGTGGTCGAAATGGGCGTGGCTGATCGACGATGTCGGTCACCTCGCTCGGGCTTCACGTCCACAGCGTCCAGCAGCCGGAGCGGCGAGATCCAGTCGGGGATGCCGAACTTCACGCTCATGACTTCCCCTCGCCCTCGCGCATGAAGCCGGTGTCGACGAGGACGGTCTTGACGCCGTTGCGGGCGAGGACGAACGAGAACGGCAGGTCGACGACCCCGTCCGCCAGCGTTCCCTGAATCAGGCTCGCCAGAGGCTGGTCCTTCGATCGGGCGTACTCGAGCACATGCACGATCCAGCCCGCAGCGCCGATCTTCGTCATCGGTTGGTCTCCTAGCTTTCCGCAATGGCCCGGCCGAGGCTCGACAGGCCCACGGCGACGATAAGAATGGCGCCCTGGAGGACGTATTGCGAAAAGGTCGGCGCGCCGAAGATGTTGAGGCCGTTGAAGCCGAAGGCGATGATCAGCGCGCCGATCAGCGTGCCGACAATATGGAACTCGCCGTCGCGCAACGTCGCCGAGCCGAGGAAGACGGCGGCGAACGCCGTCAGCAGGTAGCTGTCGGCGGCGCTCGCCGTGCCGCTGCCCAGGCGCGAGGCGAGCAGGATGCCGGTCAGCGCGGCGCACATGCCGGAGATGACGAAGCCGAGGATCTTGATCCGGTCGACGTCGATGCCGGAGAGCCGCGCGGCGGCGGGATTGCCGCCGACCGCCTGGATCTCCTGGCCGATCGCCGTGCGCTCGACCAGAACCCAGAGCGCGCCGAGCACCACGGCCATGATCACGATGTTGTTGGGGATGCCGAACAGCCAGCGCCCGAGCGAGATCTGAAGGAAGGCCTCCGGGACGCCCGCCACGATCGGGACGCCCGCGGAATAGGCGAAGGCGAGGCCGGTCAGGATCGTGCCGACGCCGAGCGTCGCAATGACGGAATTCACCCTGATCTTGGTGACGATCAGGCCGTTGATCCAGCCGATGACGCCGCCGGCGGCGAGCACGAGGAGGATCGCAACCGCGATCGGCAGGCGGTCGGCGACGATCAGGCCGGTCACCAGGATGCCGTGCAGGCTCGCGGCGAAGCCGATCGAGAGGTCGAGCTCGCCGACGATGACCGCCACCGTGAGCCCGGCCGCGATGATCATGGCGAGCGAGGCCTGGTTGAGCACGTTGATGAAATTGTTGGTCGTCGGGAAGGCGCGCGGCGACAGAAGCGAGAAGGCGACAATCATGGCGAGCAGGCCGATGATGGTGCCGTAACGGGCGAAGAATCCCAGCGAGGCCTTGGCGCGCGGGGAGAGCCGGCGGTTCGAGGCGGTCTGAGTCGGTCATGATGGACTCCCGGCAGGGGCGTGCGCGCCGGCGTAACTGGCCTCGATGATGGCGTTGCGCGAAAGCTCCGCGCCGTTGAGCTGCGGACGATCCGGCCCTCCGCCATCACCAGCACCCGGTCGCAGACGTCCGGCAGTTCCTCCGGCTCGGAGGAGACGACGAGCACCGCCATGCCCTTGCCGGCGAGCTCGCGGATCAGGCGATGGATCTCGGCGCGGGCGCCGATATCGACGCCGCGCGTCGGCTCGTCGAGGATGAGGATTCGCGGCGTGCGCACCAGCCATCTGCCGAGCAGGACCTTCTGCTGGTTGCCGCCGCTCAGCCGGCCGACCGGCGCCTTGACGCTCTCGCGTCTTGATCGCGAGCTTTTGCACCGTCGACCGGCTCAGCGCGTCCCTGCGCCGGTAATTGATCAGCGGCAGCCAGGGGTTGCGAACGACGGCGTCGAGATTGGCGAGTCTGCAGGTTGAAGGCGACGCTCTTTGACAGGACCAGCCCCTCGGCGCGCCGCTCCTCGGGCACGAGGCCGAGCCCGGCGCTAACGGCTGCCTTCGGGCTCCTTGGCGCAAAGGGCGCGCCGTCCAGGGTCATGGCGCCGCCATCGAGCCGGTCGGCGCCGTAGATCAGCCGAACCAACTCGGTGCGGCCGGCGCCGACGAGGCCGCCGATCCCCAGAACCTCGCCCCGCCGCAAAGCGAAACTCACGTCCTTGACCGCGGGAGGCGGGTCAGACCCTCGACCTTCAGCACGGCCTCCGCATGGGCTTCGACATGCCGGCGCCCAGACCGGGCGGTTTCGACATGACGGCCCACGATGGCGTCGACGAGCGCCTCCCGGGAGAGCTCGTCCTTCCTCAGCCGCCGCACCGATTGCCCGTCGCGGAAGACGGTCACCCCGTCGCTGATCTCGAGGATCTCGCTCAGCCGGTGGGAGACGTAAAGCACCGCCACGCCGGACTGCGACAGGTCCCGCACGATCGAAGAAGCCTTTCGCTCTCGCTCGTCGAGAGCGAGGCGGTCGGCTCGTCCATCACGATGAGACGCGCCTTGCGCACCAAGGCGCGACAGATGGCGATCAGCCAGTTCTCGGCGGTCGAGAGGCCCTTTACGTTGGCGAACAGCGGCGCGGCGATGCCGACCCGCCTCGCGATCGGCTCGACGTCGCGCGCGATGGCGCGCCAGTCGATCAGGCCGAGGCGCGAACATCTTGGGCAGGCCGAGCATGATGTTCTGGATGACGTTCATGCCCGGGACGAACGCCAGCTCCTGATGGATGAAGCTCATGCCGAATTCGGTCGCGTGGGACGGCGACGCGATCCGGACGGGCGCGCCGTCGACGAGGATCTGGCCCCTGTCGGCCTGCGTCAGGCCCGCCAGGATGCGGATGAGCGTGGACTTGCCGGCGCCGTTCGCGCCGACCAGGCCGTGAATTTCGCCAGGGCGCAAGGTGAGCGCGACGCCCTTGAGCGCCTGCACGCCGCCGAACGCCTTGGCGACGTCGACCGCCTCGAGCAGCGGAGGCGCTTGGCGCGCCTCCATCCCATCGGCGACCTCAACCTTCAGCACAGAGGTGGCCCCGCAGGCTCACTTGCCGACTGCGTCCGGATGATCCTTGATGAACTGCTCGACATTGGCCTGGGTGATCAGCGTCGCGGGCACTTCGGCGGCCTTCGGCGTCCAGCTGTCGCCGGCGGCTTTGATCGCCTTCAGCGCCTTCATCATCTGGGAGCCTTCGGTATAGCTATCCTCCCAGGCCGTGGCCGTCATGTGGCCATTCTTGATGTTCTCGATCGCCTGCGCGTTTCCGTTCACCCCGTAGACCTTGACATCGTCGCGGCCCTGCTGACGGAGCGCGCCGATCGCCCCGATCGCCGGGTCGTCCCAGCAGCCCCAGATGGCGAGATTGCCGCCGCCGGCCGGGTGCGAGGCCAGCCAGGCGTTGGCGTATTGCGCGCCGTCTTCGAAATAGCCGGGGATGCGCACCTCGTTCTTGGTGACCGTGATGTCCGGGTATTTGGCGAGAACCTGGTCGAGCAGCACTTCGCGATTGCGGCAGACCTCGCCGGTCCGGTACGCGAGCACGAGCAGGTCCCCTTTCCCGCCGAGGTCCTTGACCATCTGATCGATGACGGGCGATGCGATCGGCGCGCCGGAACCGTTCGTTGCGGCGACCGAGCCGCCGAGGCCTGCCGCCCCAGGTCACCACCGGGATCTTCGCGGTCTTGGCGGCGTCGAGGCCTGGCCCGATCGAAGACCAGGGGAAGACCATGTCGACAATGGCGGCCGCGCCGCGTTGGGCGAAATTCTGGATCGCAGCGTTGGCCCGATCCGCGCTGCCGGAGGCGTCGACGACCGACACCGTCCAGCCGTCCTCGTTCGCCGCGGCCGTCGCGCCGGCGATGTAGCGCACATTGTTCGCCTCCGTCGCGGCGATCGACACGATTCCGAGCAGGGGCTTGTCGGCGGCCTGCGCCACGGCGGCGGTCAGCGCCCACGCCACGGCGATCCATCCAATCCTCGAGCGTTTCATTGTCCTCTCCCTTTCCTCTCCCTTGCGCGCGCACGGCCGGCGCGCAAAGCTGGCGAACACGATCTAATCGGTTCGCCAGGATTGTCCAACGCGGCATCCATGGCAAGCCGGAATTGAATTTTTGCGGCATTTTGCCGCTAGACAGCGCTAGAAACTTCCCGCAAGTTTGGCGAAACGGTTAGCTAGGTTGTTCGGTGGCGACGATCAAGGATGTTGCAAAGGCGGCCGGCGTTTCGACTGCGACCGTATCCGCCGTGATCAACGAAACCGCCTATGTCAGCCCGAGCCTGCGCCAACGCGTCCTCGTCGCGATCGACAATCTCCGCTATGCGCCGATGCACGCAGCGCAAAACCTGAAGCGCAAGCGCAGCCAGCTGATCGCCCTGGTCGTCGCCGATCTCGCCAATCCCTTCTTTGCCAAGTTTGTCTGGGCAGCCGAGGCGGCGGTGGCGGACTGGGGCTATTCGCTCGTCGTGTTCAACAGCGACGAAAAGCCCGACAACGAGCGGCGCATTCTCGCCCGCATCCGCGACCCTGTCCTGCGACGGCGTTGTCCTGGTTCCCGTCGGCGCGCAGCTGCGGCGCGATCCGCGCGACTACGAGGGCAACCCCACGCCCACGGTCCTGTTCGGACGCACGGTCGACGACGATCGGTCGGACACGGTGACGATCGACAACGTCGTCCGCCGGCGCGCCAGGTCGTCAATTATCTGCTCGATCTCGGGCACAAACGGATCGGGACGATCACCGGGCCGCTTTATCTGACGACGGGCCGCGGGCGCCTGGAGGGGTTGCTGCAGGCCATGCAGAGCCGGGGGCTCGCGCCCGAACCCGGACATGTCCGCAGCGGCGAATTCCGCGAGGACGTGGCCTATTCGATCGCCCGCGAGATTCTGGAGAGGCCGGACCGCCCGACCGCCCTCTATGTCGCCAACGGCGTCATGGCGCTCGGGGTGATGCGGGCCTTGGCGGATCTCGGACTGAAATGTCCGGAAGACATCTCGATCGCGTCGACCGACACGATATCGGGCATCGGCGGCCTGAAACCTCGCCTGACCCGGACGGAGCATCCGATTGTCGACATGACCAACGAGGCGCTGCGCCTCCTCGTCGACCGGATCAATCGCGGAAACGACCTGCCCGCGCGCAACGTGGTGTTCGAACCGTCGCTCGTGCTCGGCGAGAGCTGTGCGCCCCTCGCGCGCTGAATCGACGGCCAAGGCGCCTTGCCCGGGTTCCGCCCCGCCCACTGCGGGCGGTCTCCGCGAGCTTTAGGCTGCGGCTTGTCCGGCGAACGCCCCGCTCCCACGCGGTTCAGGGCGCCCTCGCTTTCGGCCTTTGCGACCACATCGGTCAGGCGGCCTCCTGCGGACCGGACCCTCCCGCGCCCGGCGACGACACGACGGCGTCGCGGGCGCGGGCGCGCTCGGCGACCTCGGCGTCGGTCAGGCGGGCTTCGTAGATCGAGCGCAATTCGATGCTGCGCGCCGTCAGCGTCGCCCCGGCGATGACGATCAGCATCGGCAAGGCGAACGCGCGCGCCTGCCCGGTCAATTCGATCATCAGAACAAGCGAGGAGATCGGACCCTGGGTCGTGGCGGAGAGCATCGCCCCTGCCCCCAGGAGCGCGAACACGCCGACCTGCGTTTCCGGAGCGAACCCCTGCCCGAGCGCGCCGAGCGCGGCGCCGACCAGGGCCCCGGCGGCGAGCGACGGCGTGAACAGTCCGCCCGGGGCGCCGCTGGCAAAGCAGACAACCGTGCAGAGCGGCCGAAGCGGCAGAAGCAGGACGAGGGCGAGCGGCGGCAGGCCGCGAACGAACAGCGCCTCGGCGAGGTCCTGCCCGTTGCCCAGCGTCTCGGGGAACGGGATCGAAATGAGCCCGAGACCAAGAAAGACCAGCGGTGGGACCACGATTCGAAGCCAGTGGGTCGGACGGATGCGATCCGCCCAGGCGATCGCCCGAACGAACGCCACCGAGGCAAGACCGACGACGGGCGAAGCGACCGCGGCCCAGAGGTAGACCTTCCAGGTCATGTCGGCCGGCGGGAGGGCGTAAACAGGGGCGTTGGGAATGATCGCCATGGCGATGACCGTGGCGATCGTCGAGGCGGCGAGCGCCGGCAGGACCAGCCGAAGCGCCAGCGTCCCGCGCAGGACCTCGAGGGCGAACAGGGCGCCCCCGAGCGGGACGCTGTAGACCGCGGCCATTCCGGCGCCCGCGCCGATCGCCACCATCAAACGCCGCTGCTCGTCGGAAAGCTGTTGCCAGTTCGAGGCCAGATTGCCGAACACCGCGCCTGCCTGCTTCGGCGCGCCTTCGCGGCCGAGGGCGGCGCCCATGCCGACGATGACGATCGACAAATCCCGCTGCCGAGCGTCCGCAACGTCGGCAGTCGCCCGGCCTGAAACCAGATCGCCGTGGTGATGTCGATGCCGTTGCCGCTCGCGAGCCGGGTGAGCAGCCATTGGCCGGCGCCGGTGAGAACGCCGGCGCCGAGCAGGAGGAGAACGTGCTTGGCGGGACTCGCGCGCCGGGCGGCCTCGGTCAAGGCCGACGGCTCATAGGCGCCCCAGGCGAGGCCCTGGACCTCCTTCAGAAGCGCCGTCAGAAGCGCAGCGCCGATCCCGGCGGCGACGCCCGTCAGGATGACCGCGATCCAGAACCGTCCGGCGCCCGGATCTCGGAGCGAGGCCGGAACCTTGTCGCGTCGCGCTATCATCTCTTTGGGCACGGGCCGCATTGTCCGCATCGGCCGGAACGGGTCAACCTCCGTTGAAGTCGACGCAACCTGCCGCATCGCCAGCCAGCAGCCACCGATGGCTCTGTTGATCGCCTGTTCGGCCGGCGAAGGCGCAAGACTCTGTAGCCGGCGGCCCCGGATCGCGTACGCTGTCTCTAGCCGACCTGAAAGGCCCGCACGAAGCGAGCGAGCGCCGCCAGTCCGCAGGCGCAATCCTCTGCGCTGATCGAATTCGAGCGGATTGTGGCTGATCCCGCCCTTGCAGCGGACGAACAGCATGCCGGCCGGGCGGAAGCGGCCGATCGCCATCGTGTCGTGGCCAGCCCCCGAGGGCAAGAGCCGCGCCGGCAGGCCGAGCAACTCGACGGCTTTGACGAGGCCGCCGACGATGCGCGGGTCGCAGGTGAAAGCGGCCGCCTCGTGGGTGATGGCGACGGTCGCGGTGACGCCCCTCTCGCGGGCGACCCGGTCGATGCTCGCCCTGATGTCGACGAGCGCCGCTTCCCGGCGCGTATCGTGGGGCGCGCGCAGGTCGACCGAGAATTGCGCATGGCCGGGGATGACGTTGGCTGCGCCGGGCCAGACATCCATGCGCCCGACCGTCGCGACGAGATCGGCTTCGGCCCGGGCGCGCGCCTCGATCGCGAGCGCCATTTCGGCGGCGGCGGCGAAGGCGTCGCGGCGCAGCGCCATCGGCGTCGCGCCCGCATGTCCGGCCATGCCGTCCACCCCGACCTCGAGACGGGTCGCGCCGTTGATCGCGGACACGACGCCGAGCGGCAGGCCCTCGGCCTCCAGGACTGGCCCCTGTTCGATATGGACCTCAACGAAGGCGGCGACCTGGTCGGCGCGAAGCTTCAGCGCCCCGTCCGGATCACCGCCGAAGGCCGCGAGCGCGTCGCGCATCATGACGCCGTTCGCATCGTTCTGGTCGAGCGCGTCTTCCGGATAGTCGCCGGCGAGCGCCCGCGATCCGGTGAGGGTGGTGCGGTAGCGCACGCCCTCCTCGTCGCCGAAAGCGACAACCTCGACGGCATGGTCGAGCCGTTCGCCGCGGGCGGCGAGATCCTCCACTACGGCGAGTGCGGCCAGCGCGCCGTAGTTGCCGTCGTAGCGGCCCGCATCCCGCACCGTGTCGATGTGCGAGCCGAGCATCAGCGCCGGCGCGCCCGGCTCCCGGCCCTCGTAGCGCGCGACCACGTTGCCGGCGGCGTCGATTCGCGCCGCCGTCCCCGCTTCGGCGCACCAGCCGATGAAGGCCGCGGCGGCGCGACGGTGCGCAGGGGAGAGGAAAAGGCGCGTCAGCCGGCCGGGTTCGTCGGTGAAGGCGGCGAAGGCATCGAGCCGCGCCATCAGCCGGGCGCCTGCCGCGCGTTCGGAGTCGGAAAGGCCCGGCGTCATTTCGTCGCCACATTCAACTTGAGCCACCGGGCCAGCACCGCCCGCTCCTCGTCGGTGATCTGGCTGAAATTGTTGGGCGGCATCGCATGGGTCAGCACGGCCTGCATGGCGATGGCCGGTGCGAACCGCGCGATGTGCTCGGGCGTGTCGAGCAGCACGCCCTTCGGCGCTTCGCCGATCCACTCCATCGGCTCGGAGGAATGGCACATCATGCAACGCAACTGCACGACATCGACGGCCTCCTGCGGAGCCTTCGGCTCGTCGGCGCGCGCGGCGGCGGCCGGAAGGTCGGCGAGCCCGATCAGGCCTCGCATGCCCGGCGACGCGGTCGATGCGACGGCGAAGGCGAAGATCATCGCGAGCGCCGCCACCGCCCAGGCCCACCACGGCGCCTTCGCGTGCTCGGCGTGATACACATTATAGAAATAGCGGATGAGCGCGCCGGCCACGATGACGCAGGTGACGATGGCCGGAATGACCCTCGGGTTGGCGAAGGCCACCGGATAGTGATTCGACAGCATCATGAACAGGACGGGCAGCGTGATGTAGTTGTTGTGCGTCGAGCGGGTCTTGGAAGTCTTCGCCCATTTTGGATCGGGCGTCTTGCCGGCCATGAGCGCCGCCACGCTTTTCCTCTGGTTCGGCATGATCACGAAGAATACGTTGCCGGTCATCATCGTCGCCATCAGCGCGCCCGTGTGGACGAGCGCGCCGCGGCCGGAAAAAACGAGGGTGAAGACCCAGCTCGTCGCCACGACATAGCCGAAGCCGACCACGGCCAGCAGCGGCTCGTTCGTGCCGAGCGGCGAGCGGCAGAGGAAGTCGTAGACCAGCCAGCCGAGCGCCAGTGCGACAATGCCGATTCCCGCCGCCTGCCAGGGCTCGAGCGGCATGACCGCCGGATCGATCAGGAAAAGCTGCGACTGCCCGTAATAGACCCAGCAGAGCAGCGTGAAGCCGCTCATCCAGGTCCAATAGGATTCCCACTTCGTCCAGATCAGCTCTTCGGGCAGCGACGGCGGCGCGAGCGTGTATTTGCTCATCTGATAGAAGCCGCCGCCGTGCACATGCCAGGAGACGCCGGCGACGCCGGGATCGTCGCCCGCGCGTTTGCGCAAGGATGCGTCGAGATGCATGAAGAAGAACGAACCGCCGATCCAGGCGATCGCAGCCGTCACATGCAGCCAGCGAATCAGCGCCGATCCCCATTCCCACGCGTAGGCCTCAAAAGCCCCCATGCCGAACTCTCCCCGCCGCTCGAACTTCGATTGCGCCTGCACGATACCGGCGGCGCGCCGCTTTGGGTAGCGTCGGCGCGGCAGGCCGTCGCATAGCGGTGAAAGACGATTAACCCTATCAAGGACTGTGCAGGATCGAACAGCGCCTGCCGGGGCCTCACGTCAGCCAGCCCAAGTTTCGGCCCATTTGGCGGGCAGACCCCGCCTCAATTCCCGATTCCGCACGCCGTGCCGCAGGCGGCCCCGCCGTCGAAGAAGGTCTCGATACGCCCATGAATCCTGCCGACGTCGCCCATGCGGCCGTCAACTCCGGACACCAGCATTCTGTCGATGTTCTGGTCCGCTCACATCGTCGTCAAGGCTGTGATGCTCGGACTTTTTCTCGCGTCGCTGTGGTGCTGGACGATCATTTTCGACAAGACGCGGCTGTTCCGCAAATTCCGCAAGGAGATGGAAAATTTCGAGCAGGTGTTCTGGTCCGGCCAGTCGCTCGAGGAGTTCTACGCGCTCGCTGTCGAGCCAGACCAACGCCGGCGCGGCCGCCCTGTTCGTGGCCGCCATGCGCGAATGGAAGCGCTCGTTCCAGCAGGCGGCCGGCTCGTTCCGCGGCCTGCACGCCCGCATCGACAAGGTGCTCGACGTGTCGATCGCGCGCGAGGTCGAGCGGCTCGAATCGAACCTCCTGGTGCTGGCGACGGTCGCCTCGGCCGGTCCATTCATCGGGCTGTTCGGCACGGTGTTCGGCATCATGAACTCGTTCCAGTCGATCGCCGCCTCGAAGAACACCTCGCTCGCAGTCGTCGCGCCGGGCATCGCCGAAGCGCTGCTCGCCACCGCCATCGGCCTCTTCGCCGCCATTCCGGCGCTGATCGCCTACAACAAGTTCCAGGGCGACGTCGCCAAGGCGCAGGCGCGGCTCGAAAGCTTCGCCGACGAATTCTCCTCGATCCTCTCGCGGCAGATCGATCACCATCTGTCGACCGAGCGGGCGAACGCCGCCTGAGGAGCCATCCATGGCCGTCGCAGTCGGGAACGGACGCAAGAGCGGCCGGGGACGGCGCGGGGTGCCGCGCTACGGCGCGATGGCGGACATCAACATGACGCCGTTCATCGACGTGATGCTGGTGCTGCTCATCATCTTCATGGTCGCGGCGCCGCTGCTGACGACGGGCGTGTCGGTCGACCTGCCGCAGACGAGCGCCGCAGCGCTCAACGTCGAACAGAAGCCGATCGCGATCTCGCTCAACGATCAGGGCCAGCTCTACCTGATGGACCAGCCGATCGCCGATGCGGATCTCGTTGCCAAACTTCAGGCGGCCACGCAGAACGACCCCGAACAGCGAATCTATCTGCGCGCCTCGAAAGTCGTGCCCTATGGGCGGGTGGCGGAGATCATGGCGTCCGTCACGCAGGCGGGATTCAAGAAGGTGGCGCTGGTCACCGAGCCGACGAGTCAGTAGCCGGGAGCGGCGTTGGACGAGCGGCGGTCATATTCGGGCTGTGGGCGGCCTCGAGCGCCCTTCATGGCGCCCTCTTGCTGGTCCTGATCCTGTTGGCTTCGCGTCGGCGCCGAAATTCGATGACGGCGAAGAAGCAATTCCGGTCGAGACGGTCTCGGAAACGCAGCTCAACCAGATCATGAACGGCGAGAAGACCGCCAAGCCCGCGCCGGAGCCGCCGCCCGCGCCGAGAGTCGAGCCGACGCCGCCCTCGCCCCCGCAGCCGCCGCCCCAACTGCGCACGTCGGACGCGCCCGACACCGCCGCAGAAACCCGAGCCGACGCCGCCGCCAAAGCCCGAACCGCCGCCTCCCGCGAAACCGGAGCCGACCCCGCCGCCGAAGCTCGCCGACCTCCCCACGCCGCCCGAGCGGCCGAAGCCGCCCGCCCCCCAAAGCCCGCGGCCGAGAAGCCGAAGCCGGACCTGATCGCCAAGGCGGTCGAACAGGACAACGCCGAAGCCAAGCCGACGCGCGCCTACGACCCGAATGCGATCGCCAAGCTGATCGCGCCAGAAGGCCGCGCCGGCTTCCGGTTCGGGCGCGAGTCGAACCCGGCGGCGACCCCGCAGGGCCTGCCGCACCACGACGCGCCGCGCATGTCCGTGTCGATGGCCTCGGCGCTCGACGCCTGGCTGACCGAGAGCTACCTCAACTGCTGGTCGCCTCCGCCGGCCATGCCCGAGGGCGACGTTTACGTCGCGGAAATCAAGGTGGTCTTTAATCGCGACGGCTCGCTCTCCGCGCGACCGATTCTGTTGAACCCGCCGACCAACCCAGGCTGGAAGGCGCACGCGGAAAGCGCCATGCGAGCCGTACGGAAATGCGATCCGCTGCATGTTCCCCCCGAATATGCGCCGTTTTTCGAGGAGTGGAAGATCGAGACGATCCACTTCGATCCGCGCGACACGCAGGGATGAGCCGCCACGGCTGACGACTTCCACGAGGCCCACCCATGACCCAACTCCTGCACCCCGCAATTCCGCTGACGCTCGCCGCGCTTTTCGCATTCGGCGCCGTCGGCTGCGATCGCTTTTGGCCGAGCTCCAACGGCTCCGAAGCGAAAGACGCCGCCAAGGCCGCTGGCAAGCCGGCGCAATCGGCTCCGCAGAGCGTCGCCGCCCTGCCCTCCGCGCCCGTGGCGGCGCCGGCCGCCCCGCCCCTGCCCCCGCCCGCGCCCGCGCCGGAGCTGCGCATGACCGACGCCCAGGAGGCCGACTTCGACGCCTGGATCGTGAAGACCTATCTGGGGTGCTGGAACCCGCCGCCGCAGCCTGCCGAGTCCGATCCTTACGTCGCTTACGTCCGGGTGGCGTTCAAGCGCGACGGATCGCTCGCCAAGACGCCCAAGCTGGTCAACCCCCCCGCCGATCCGGCGCTCAAACCGCAAGCCAAGAGCGTCCTGCAGGCCGTCCACGCCTGCAATCCGCTGCCGGTGCCGGCCCAATATCGCCCCTTTTATGAGCAATGGAAAACCAAGACGATCCATTTCAACCCGCAGGTCGCCGCCCGATAAACCGGGGCGGCGAAGCCTGTCGCCTGTCCCGATGAGTGCAGAATGTCGCTTTTGTCCCTGGTTGTTCGCTTGTCCGCGCTGGCGGCGCTGGCGGTTTCGCCTCTCGCCGCGGCGACGGCGCCCGCGAGCGCCGCAACCGGCGACGTCTATGTTCACGCCGGCGCGAACTTCAAGCCGGTGAGCATCGCGGTCACGCCCTTTCTCGGCGATGACGGTCCTGACAAGATCGGCGCGGTAACGTCGGCAACGACTTCGCCCGCTCGATCTTCCTCCTGCCGGTCAATCCATCGAGCTTTCCCGAGACAGTCGACCAATCCGGACACACGGCCCAACGTGGAGGCGTGGAAGAACGTCAACGCCCAGTTCGTCCTGACCGGCCGGGTGCTGCGGCCTGACAAGGAGCACGTCACCGCGCAGTTCCGGCTGTGGGACGTCGCAACCGGCGAGCAGGTGGCGGGCGAGCAGTACACCTCCGAGGCCTCGAACGCGCGCCGTGTCGCGCACATGATCGCGGATTCGGTGTTCTCCCGCGTCACCGGCGAGAAGGGCTTCTTCGATTTCCCGCGTCGTGTTCGTCGATGAGAGCGGGCCGAAGGAGAAGCGCCGCAAGCGGCTGGCGGTGATGGACATGGACGGCGCCAACGTGAAGTACCTGCGGCAGCGGCGACAATCTGGTGGTCACGCCGCAGTTCTCGCCATCCGCCCAGCAGGTCGCCTACATGTCGTTCGGCGCCGCCGACCCCAAGGTGACGCTGCTCAACCTCGAGAGCGGGCAGCGCGAGGCGGTCGGCAACTTCCCCGGCATGACCTTCGCTCCGCGCTTCTCGCCCGACGGGCAGCAGATCGTGATGTCGCTGTCCGACGGCGCCAGCACCAATCTCTACAGCATGGATCTGCGCACGCGGGCGACCACGCGGCTGACCGACACGTCGGCGATCGACACCTCGCCCTCCTACTCGCCCGACGGCTCGCAGATCGCCTTCGAGTTCGACCGCGGCGGCACCCAGCAGATCTACGTGATGAGCGCGACCGGCGGATCGGCCAAGCGCATTTCCTTCGGCGAAGGCCGCTACTCGACCCCGGTCTGGTCGCCGCGCGGCGATCTCATCGCCTTCACCCGGATCAAGAGCGGATCGTTCGGCATCGGCGTGATGAAGCCGGACGGATCGGGCGAACGCATTCTGGTCGAGGGCTTCCACAACGAGGGCCCGACCTTCGCCCCGAACGGACTTTATGTCCTGTTCTTCCGCGACTCGGGCGGCTCGGGCGGCCCGAAGATCTACATGACCGATATCTTCGGTCACGGCGAGTTCCTGGTGCCGACGGCCAATTACGCCAGCGATCCGTCGTGGGGACCGCTGATGCACTGAGACGAGGCTGACCTTGGGGCGGGCCCTGATCTTGAGGTTCGCGCGGCTCGCGATCGTCTCGTTCTCGGCCGCCGCCAATGATTCCGGCGCCTGCTAGCAGGCGTTTTTTTGTTTGAGGTCCGTACTCGAATTCAAAAACGCTTGTCAGGTCATGATCTTAGATAGCTTGCAATCCGCCAGTTGCGGGCTGGGAACAGGCGCCAAAACAGGCGCCATAACAGGCTCGGAACAGGCGCCGAACAGGCACTTATCAGGCTGGAAATGGCGGGCGAACGAGGGCGCAAGACCGGGCGCGGTCAGGTTGCATGGCGTCGCCGGGACGCTCTTTTCCTCGTCCGGAAAACCCCCGATGCGAACGGACGGAGGCGTCCCGCGCATTGTCCAAAATCATCTTGTTCTAGCCGCCGGACGTGTCCGCGCGCCGAAACCTCAACTCGCGCACGACCTCGCAGACCTGAAGATGGTAGTCGCGGTAGAACCGCTCACGGCCGAGTTGCTGGGTCGGGACGTGCTCGGGGTGCGTCGCCCAGGCGCGGAGCGTCTCGTCCGATTCCCACTCGAACAGGGTCAGCCGCTCGCCGTCCTCCGCGACATAGGCCTTGTGCGAGACGTAACCCGGCATCCGCGTGGCAAGCGCCTCCATGCGCTTCAGCGCGGCCAGATAGTCCTCGCCGAGACCGGCCTCGGTCCGGTGGGCGCGAAAGACGACGACGATCATGGCGAGACGCTCCGGATTCGAGGGCGGACGCGTGGCTTGCCAACTGGGGAAAGCGCCAGGGGCCACTCGACTGGCGCCAGGTTGCGCGGCTCCTCGTTCGCCAGTGTCTTCGCCGGCGTGAGGAGATCGGTCAAGGCGTCGGGTCGGCCCCCAAACTCTTCAGCCGATTATCGGCTGGCTTGGAGCGCGGCGCTCAAAAGCGTGCGCAGACCCGCCGCGACGTCGGCACGGTCTGGCGCAGAAAGTTCTCCAATCCGCGCCGCCAGTCGCTGGTCGAGAGTCGTCACCTTGCTGACCCTGACGAAGCAGGCGTGCGACAGGCCGCCGAGCGGGAGGTCGGAAACCGGGACGTCCAGCGGCCATCTTTCGCGGGCGGCGCTCGTGATCATCAACACCCACAAAACGGCAAACGCGTCGGTCGCAGCGGGCGTTGCAATCACCAGCGCAGGCCGGCGTCGCGTCGCGGCGTGGTCCGCAAAGGGAAAATCGACGCGAACGATGTCCCAGGGAGCGATGCGTCGGTCCAGTTCGGCGCTCATCAGAGATCGCGGAAGGCTTCGTCGTCTTCGGGCGTATCCCATTCCCCAAAGAAGGCGAACGGATCCTCGAACGGCGCGCCGCGACGAGGCTTGGCCGCCTTGGTCAAGAGGACATGTCCGTCCGTAATGGCGTAAGCAATTTCGTCGCCTGGTTTGACCCCAAGCGCGGCGCGGACCGCCTGTGGAATGGTTGTCTGAGCCTTGCTGGTGAGTTTGCTGGTGATCATGCGGACGCTCCAAGCGTCGAAGGCTGGTAAGGAAAATCCTTGCGGGCGGCAATCATCGTCGCGCTCCGCCTTGGATACTTGGGCCGAAAGCGCGAGATTGCCCGTGCGGCGCCTGAAAACGTCAATAGATTTCCAGACAGGTGGAGGCTCCCTGAGCCAACTGTGCGATTGCGCCGGAGTGGTTGCGCAACAGCGCCTCAATCGTCCGCGTGGACTGGTTGCCGCACCGAAGCCAGACGACTTTCGGCGGCGGCCCCAGGACCTGAGCCAAGTCTATGAAATCCGCGTCGAGGGTGACCACGGTGAAGTCGTTGGTCTTTGCATAGGTCCAGACCGCCATGTCGTCAGCACGCTCCAACCCGATCAATCGGACCTGGCTCAAACCTGGGAAGAGATCGTTCAAACGCCGGCAAAGCCTGAAGCTCAGAATTCTCATCAAACAGAAGCTTCATATCGCGGTTGTGATGCGACGCTCACGGTCGGCCGCAAAGGCAAGGCATGCGCGGATGTCATCCTCGGTGAGTTCCGGATAGTCGTCGAGAATGTCCTTGTGCGACATCCCCGCCGCGAGCCAGCCGAGCACGTCCGCGACAGCGATCCTGAAGTTCCCGCACGCAGGGCTTCCCGCCGCGTTTACCCGGTTCGATCGTGACAATCTGACGGTAATCCATCTCGTGAACTTCGGGATGCTGAAGAGAGCATAGCAGGTCGAACGGAGCGCGTCATCCGGACAGGGCGCATCGTCTTGGCGCCGCCCAGGGTAATCGGGTGAAGGAGTAGGTGACAAATCGCGAAAGTGCTGAATCCATGACGACCCTCAATTCGCATGAGGGAACGAGCCATGGCGTTGACGGGGGCGGATTGCGCGGCGTTTGACGAGACCGTCGTTTTCCTGAGTCATTTCAAAGATCTGAAGGATCCGCGCCAACAGGGGAAGGTGGACTACCCGCTGGAAGAGATCCTGCTCCTCTGCCTGATCGCCGTCCTGGCCGGTGCGGAGACCATTACCGACATCGCCCTGTTCGGCCGCAAGAAGCTGGCCCTGCTGCGTCGCTTCCGCCCCTTCGCCAATGGCACGCCGGCGCACGACCACCTTGGCGACATCCTCGCCGTGCTGGACCACGAGCAGTTCCAGCGCTGCTTCGTCGCCTGGGTCGCCGCGCTGACCGGAAGTCCCGAAGGGGTCATCGCCATCGATGGCAAGACCGCCCGTCGGTCCGGCCGGAAGCGGAAGGGTCAAGCGCCGATCCACATGGTTTCCGCCTTCGCGGCGCGCCAGCGCCTGGTGCTCGGCCAGGTCAAGGTGACGGAGAAATCCAACGAGATCGTCGCCATCCCCAAACTGCTGGACTTGCTGGCCATCGAGGGGGCGATCATCACCATCGACGCCATGGGGTGTCAGCGTGACATCGCTCAGAAAGTGGTGGACAAGAAGGCCGACTACGTGCTGGCGCTGAAGGGCAACCAGGGGTCGCTGCGCGAGGACGTGGAATTGTTCGTGGCCGAGCAGAAAGCCGCCGGGTTCAAGGACACAACGATCAGTCGCCATCAAACGGTGGATGGCGATCATGGCCGCATCGAGACCAGGACCACGACCGTCATTCACGACATCGGCTGGGTGCAGGAGCGTCACGACTGGCCCGGATTGAAGGCCGTGGTCGTGGTCGAAAGCGAGCGGGAAACCGGCGACAAGATCGAACGGGAGATCCGCTTCTACCTGACCTCCCTGACGATGATCGCGTGCATGCTGGGGCCGATCGTCCGCAGCCACTGGGCGATCGAGAACAGCCTACACTGGGTGTTGGATATGGTGTTCCGCGACGACGAGTGCCGGCTGCGAACCGATCACGCTCCGGCCAACTTCTGTGCGATCAAGCACATGGCGCAGAACCTGTTCCGCCTCGCTCCCGGAAAGGCCTCCATGCGGCTGAAACGAAAAACCGCCGGATGGGACGACGATTTCCTCGCCAGCCTGATCACCCGATGAAATTGTTCACCCGATTCCCCTGTGGCGCCGCCAAGGACATGTTGACATGGCCCGCGGATCTGCTAGATCCATGGCGGTTCTGTGAGAAGGCCGATGCTTATGTCCCGCGCGCCGGCTCAGCCGTACAATACCGCTCAAGCGATCCGAAGCGCCGCCCGCGGCTCGGATATGGCGCGGCCAAGCGCTCTCGCTTCTTCAAGCCAGCAGGCGATCGCGTCCTCGACGTTGCGCGCAGCCTCCTCGCGGGTGTCACCGTCGGACGCGCATCCGGGAAGGTCAGGGACAGTCGCAAGGAACCCGCCGCCGTCTTCCGCGGAAAGGGGTTCGATCACGACGGCGTAGTCAGTCCTGAGCATTCGAGTCCCTCACGGAGTCTATGAACCGCACGAGCTTCGGGATGGATGGAGAGGCGACGTCCTCACCAACTTTTAGGTTAAAATTCAGGTCGTATCCGTCTGCGGCTCTTCTGTAAATTCGGTAAAGACGGGCCTGTCACCGTTATCCCTGTTCGCCGAGGCGCGCGTCGCCAATGAAACCGCGAACCAACATTGTCCTTGTCGGCAGCCTTCTCACCCTCGCGATGCTCGGCACAGCAATGGCAGGGCCGCTTGAGGAAGGGGAGGCTGCTTATCAGAGCGGCGACTATGCGGCGGCGTTGCGGCTCCTGCGGCCTTTGGCTGAGCAGAGAAACCCCCGCGCGGAGGAAACGATTGGCGAGATGTACCGATATGGCGAGGGTGTGCCGCCGGACCAATCACAGGCCGACACATGGCTTCGCAAGGCGGCGGACCAGTTTAGTGCAATGGCCGACGAAGGAAACGCAGATGCGCAAGCGAACCTCGCGAAGATGTACGAGTTCGGCAAGGGTGTGACCGAGGATGATGCGAAGGCCGCGATGTGGTACCGCCGAGCCGCCGACCAAGGCAATGCCGTCGCAGAGGTCCATCTCGGCATGAGCTATGAAAAAGGCTACTTGGGCTTGCCCAAAGACGTCATACAGGCGGCCATCTGGCTCCACAAGGCCGCCGACCAAGGGAACACCAACGCGCTAGAGGAACTCGGCTATATGTACGAGTTCCCCGGCGAAGGCAGGATGAACGATTACGCCCAAGCCTTAACGTGGTATCACAAGGCCGCCGATCAAGGCAGCGCGTTCGCGGAGAGTCGCATCGGCGAGCTTTACCAGGAGGGCAAAGGCGTACCGCAGGATTACGCGCTGGCGGCCGAGTGGTATCGAAAGGCCGCTGAGCTTGGCTACATGAACGCGCAAGTCGACCTCGGCGTCATGCTCGAAAATGGCTGGGGCGTTCCACAAGACTACGTACAAGCGCACATGTGGTTCAATCTGGCGGCCTCCGGGCTCAATACCAAGTATCTGAACGAAGGTGATCGAGCCAGACTGATAAAGTTCCGCGATGAAGTGGCGGGTAAGATGACGCCCGCACAGATCGCCGAGGCGCAGAAATTGGCGCGAGAGTGGAAGTCGACGAAGTGAGGTTGGAACCGCGAACATGGACGCCGCAGCTTTGGCAGCTTGGGTGCAAGCGGTCTTCTCCGTTGTCGCAATCGTCGCGGGGTTCGGCACGGTCGTCTACCAGAACCGACACAACGACAAGGATAACGGTGACAGTGCACGGATAACTGTGACAGTTCAGCACTATATCGCCATACAGCGCGCCGCCTTTGCCACGGTTTCGCAGGGCGAACTGAATGCACTGTCACCGTAATCCGCACATTTACACTTGAGAACTCTCGCTTTCAAGGGGCCATCGCAGAAGCCACCTCACGTACCCCTTCCAGTTCCTTCGAGGTTACGGTGGCAGTGCATTCAATTCGCCCTGCGTAAACCCTGGCAAAGGCGGCGCGTCGCATGCCGACAGAATGCACTGTCACCGTATCCCCCCGAGTTGCGTGGTGAGGACGTGCTCGGGATGGGTCGCCCTGCTATCAAGCTATCCGAAGCGACGCCCGCGCCTCGGGTATAGCGCGGCCACGCGCTTTGGCTTCTTCAAGCCAGCAAGTGATCGCGTCCTCGACGTTGCGTGCGGCCTCCTCGCGAGTATTACCGTCGGACGTGCAACCGGATAACGGTGACAGCGCACTCTATCGCCATACAGCGCGCCGCCTTTGCCACAGTTTCGCAGGGCGGATTGACTGCACTGTCACCGCAATCTCCAACCGTGCGGGCACCGCCTCGTTGGTTAGGTTAGGCAGTCAGCGGCGACGACTCCGTCAGACCAGCTTTGCGAGAATGGCGTCTAGTTTGGTTTCGATGGCTTCAAGGCGCTCTTCGATCGCACGGGAGTGCGCCGCTTGGTCGACAATGACATCGTACCATGCTGCGCCCAGCCGATTGACGGCTTCGTTATGTTCGTCACGCAAGAGCCGCTGTTCAGATTTGATGTCCGTCAGCCCGCGATTAAGGATTTTTGTCGCTGTGCTCGTCGCAAATGATTTTGGTGCTTTCATTTCCAGCACTCCCTACAAACGCAGTTGGTGGCACCGTCAACTTACAGCAAGGCGGGACCGTGGCCGCCGAACGCGCGCGGCCGTGGTGGCGGCGGCTGGCGGGCTAACGAACCAAGTCCGCGAACCGCGCGCCGCAGGGCCGGCTGAAGTCCGCCCGCCGCGTTACGAGCTAATTGCAAAATACAGCGCCTGGCAATCCGTCGAAGCCTGGCATTACGTCGCATGTTTGTGACTGCGAAGGTGAAGGGTGAGTTGTACCTGTTTCGTCTTCGAGGACTTCTTTGGTGGCGGTAATGCATTGTATGGGCGAGTAGTTATGATGTCTACACGCAAGATATGCGCTAACTACCCGTTGATCCACAGTCTGTGCGTTTACTGCTGAGATAATAAATAGAGGCAGCAAAAAAATGGTCGGTCTCATATCGTTACTTCCCTCGCAGACACCTCGGCCGCCTAGCTAAGCCCGCTGGTCAGTCCAGTCGATCGACCCCTTGGCAGCCGCGAGCGCCTTCCACTGTAGCGCCGATCGATCGCGAACTTATCTTAGATCAAAAACGTTGTAGCTCTCGTGCTTTCCTGATCGGAAGTGGCCTCGCTCTTCCCAGCGGGAAACATTGACAGGGCACTCTAGCGCCATCGAGCGGGCCGCCCTTGCCACGTTTCGCAGAGCGAATTGAATGCGCTGTCACCGTAATCCGTAATCCAATTGTCCTACGATCTCTCAAACTTCCCTATTTTCGCCCCGACTCCGCGCGAGCAGAATTCTTGATTTTTGCACCAGCGGCAATGACCGCTCAGGGTCAAATCTGGACCCTTCGCTAGGCCCTCGCCCACGTCCGCAGCGCAGCCCCTCATCCGGCGCTACGCGCCACCACCTCCCCGCTTCGCGGCGCTCCGCGGGGCGAAGGGAACGCTACTTCTTCTTCGGCATATAGAGATCGGTCAGCGTGCCGGCGAAGGCCTCGGCCGACATGGCGAAGGTCTCGGACAGCGTCGGGTGCGGATGGATGGTGAGGCCGATGTCCTCGGCCTCGCAGCCCATCTCGATCGCCAGCGCCGCCTCGGAGATGAGGTCGCCGGCGTTCGGGCCGACGATGCCGCAGCCGATCAGGCGCTGGGTCTGCCTCGTCCCACAGCGTCTTGGTCAGGCCCTCGTCGCGGCCGAGCGACAGCGAGCGGCCGCTCGCCGCCCACGGGAACACCGCCTTGCCGTATTTGACCCCCTTCGCCTTGGCCTCCGTCTCGGTGAGGCCGACCCAGGCGACTTCCGGATCGGTATAGGCGACCGAGGGGATGGCCCGGGCGTCGAAGGCGGCCTTGTGGCCGCTCGCGACCTCGGCCGCGACCTTGCCCTCGTGCGTGGCCTTGTGCGCCAGCATCGGCTGGCCGACGATGTCGCCGATGGCGAAGATGTGGTGGACGTTGGTGCGCATCTCGCGGTCGACGGCGATGAAGCCGCGCTCGTCGACGGCGACGCCGGCCGCCTCGGCGCCGATCAGCTGGCCGTTCGGCCGGCGGCCGACCGAGACCAGCATGGCGTCGAAGATCTCGGTCTTCGCGCCGTCCGCGCCCTCGTACGATGACGGGCAGTCCGTCGGGCTCGCGCCTTGACCGCGGTCACCTTGGTCTTGAGCAGGATCTTGTCGTAGAGCTTGCCGAGCCGCTTGGCCAAGGGCGCGACGATGTCGGGATCGGCGCCCGGCATCAGCTGGTCCATCATCTCGATCACCGTGATCTCCGCGCCGAGCGCGCGATAGACGGTCGCCATTTCGAGGCCGATGATGCCGCCGCCGAGGATCAGCATGCGCTTGGGAACGAAGCGCAGCTCCAGCGCCGCGGTCGAGTCCCAGATGCGCGGATCGGACGGGATGAAGCCCGGGCGCGACCGGCTCGGAGCCCGCCGCGATGATCGCCTTGGCGAAGCGCACGGTGCGCGCGCCCTCCGGCCGTCTCGACGCGCAGGGTATTGGCCGAGGTGAACGCGCCCTCGCCCGCTGACGACCGTCACCTTGCGCTGGCGGGCGAGGCCGGTGAGGCCGGTCGTCAGGCGCTTGACGACGCCGTCCTTCCAGGCGCCGATCGGCGTCGAGATCGATCGTCGGCGCGGCCGAAGCTGACCCCGTGCGCCGCCATCGCCGCCGCCTCGTCGATGGTCTTGGCGACATGCAGCAGCGCCTTCGAGGGGATGCAGCCGACGTTGAGGCAGACGCCGCCGAGCGTCGCGCGCTTGTCGACCAGCACGCACCTTCTGCCCGAGGTCGGCGGCGCGAAAGGCGGCGGTATAGCCGCCGGGGCCGGCGCCGAGCACGAGGAGGTCGGCCTCGAAATCGGCGTGCGAGCGGGCGGCGGCAGGCGGCGGCGAGGGCGTGGGCCGCCGGCGCGGGCGACGGCGACCTCGCCGCTCGACGCTCGCGTAGGTCGCGAGCAGGCTCCCCTGGCTCACCTTGTCGCCGACCTTGACGTGGATCTCGCCGATCACGCCGTCCTCGGGCGCGGGCACGTCCAGCGTCGCCTTGTCGCTTTCGAGCGTCAGAGCGTCGCCTCCTTCCTGACCGCCTGTCCGGGCGCGACAGGATCTCGATGATCGGCACGTCCTTGAAGTCGCCGATGTCGGGAAGCCGGATTTCTTGCGCCATGGTCTCGCTCCCGGCGTTCAGAGGATGACGCGCCGCATGTCCTCGACGACGCCGGCCAGATGGCGCATGAAGCGCGCGGCGGCGGCCCCGTCGATGACGCGGTGGTCGTAGGAGAGGCAGAGCGGCAGCATCGAGCCGCGGCTGGAAGCGCCTCGCCGTCCCAGACCGGCGCCATCTTCGAGCGCACGACGCCGAGGATCGCGACTTCCGGCGCGTTGACGATCGGGCGTGAAGGCGGTGCCGCCGATGCCGCCGAGCGAGGAGATGGTGAAGGTCGCGCCCTGCATCTCGGCCGGCGAGAGCTTGCCCGCGCGCGCCTTCTCGGAAAGCTCGCCGAGCTCGCGGGCGAGCTCGACGACGCCTTTCTGGTCGACGTCCTTGACGACCGCGACGACCAGCCCGTCGGGCGTGTCGACGGCGACGCCGATGTGCCAATAGCGCCGCAAGATCAAGGAGTCGCCGTCGGGACTTAAAGCGGCGTTGAAGGTCGGGAAGGCCTTCAGGCGTCGCGACCGCGCGCGCATCAGCAGCGGCAGCAGCGAGACGCGGTAGGGCTTTGCTTTGTCCTTCTTGGCGTCGTCGTCGAGCGATCTTGCGGAAGGCCTCGAGATCGGTGATGTCGGCTTCGTCGGTGTGGGTGACGTGCGGGAACGTTGACCCACGAGGCGTGCAGCCGCGGCCCCGAGATGCGCTTGATGCGCGACAGCGGCACGGTCTCGATCGGGCCGAACTTGGCGAAGTCGACGGCCGGCACCGCCGGCAGCGCGCCGCCGCCGGCGGCGGCGACCGACGCCGGTCGCCGCCCGAGAGCGCCGCCTTCACGTCCTCGCGGGTGATGCGGCCGTGCTCGCCGGTGCCCTTGATCGCGTTCAGATCGATATCGAGTTCGCGCGCCAGGCGCCGCACCGCGGGCCCGGCGAAGACGCCGGAGAAATCCGGCTTCGCCGGCCCGGAGCGGCGGAAGCCGCGGCCGCGGCGCCGGGCGGCGGCTCGCGGCGGCGGGCGGCCTTGCCGGCGGGCCGGCGGCGCGGCGCCGGCTTCGCGGCCGGCGGCGCTTTGCAGCGGGCGCGGCCCATGCCGGCGCCGGCGGCCGGCGCGGCCGCGGCCGCATCGCTCCGGCCTCGATCCGCGCGATGAGGACGCCCATCGACACCTTGTCGCCGACCTTGGTCACGACCTCGGCGACCTTGCCGGCGATCGGCGAGGGCACGTCCATGCGTCGCCTTGTCGGATTCGAGCGTCACCAGCGACTGGTCGACCTTGACCGCGTCGCCCGGCTTCACCAGCACCTCGATGACCGGCACGTCCTTGAAGTCGCCGATGTCGGGGACGCTCACGTCGATTTTCGCCACCGGCGCTCTCCTTCGCGCAGATGGTGCATGGAACGTTAGGTTGGTCGGGATCGATCAGCTGCGCGCCGGATTCGGGCCCTCCGGATCGATGCCGTATTTGGCGATCGCCTCGGCGACGCGCCGGGTCGGCAGCAGCTGGTCGTCGGCCAGCGCCTTCAGGCTCGCGACGACCACATGATAGCGGTCGACCTCGAAGAACGAGCGCAGCCGGCGGCGGTAGTCGGAGCGGCCGAACCCGTCGGTGCCGAGCACCTTGTAGCGCGCCGGCACATAGGGCCGCACGCCGTCGGCGACGACCTTCATGTAGTCGGTCGAGGCGATCACCGGCCCCTTGCCGCCCGCCAGCGCCTGCGTGACGAAGGGGACGCGCGGCTCGGCTTCGGGATGCAGCATCGACCAGCGCTCGGCGTCGAGGCCGTCGCGGCGCAGTTCGGTGAAGCTGGTCACGCTCCAGACCTCGCTCGCTACGCCGTGCTCCTCGGCCAGCATCTCGGCCGCCGCCTCGACCTCGCGCAGGATCGCGCCCGCGCCGAGCAGCCGCACGCTCAAGGCGGACCCCTTGCCGGCGTCTTCGCGGGCGACGTCGCGCAGCTTGTACAGCGCCGCGCAGAATGCCCTCCTCCGCGCCCTCCGGCATCGCCGGGTGCGGGTAGTTCTCGTTCAGCGTCGTGATGTAGTAGTAGACGTCCTCGTTGTCGGCCAGCATGCGCTTCAGGCCGGCGTGGACGATCACCGCCAGTTCGTAGGCGTAGGTCGGGTCGTAGGTGACGCAATTCGGGATGGTCGAGGCCAGCACGTGGCTGTGGCCGTCCTCGTGCTGCAACCCCTCGCCGTTGAGCGTCGTGCGGCCCGAGGTGCCGCCGATCAGGAAGCCGCGGGTGCGCATGTCGCCCGCCGCCCAGGCGAGGTCGCCGACGCGCTGGAAGCCGAACATCGAATAGTAGATGTAGAAGGGGATCATCGGCACGTTGGAGGTCGAGTAGGACGTGCCCGCGGCGATGAACGAGGCCATCGCGCCCGGCTCGTTGATGCCCTCCTGCAGGATCTGCCCCTTGGTGTCCTCGCGGTAGTACATGAGCTGGTCGGCGTCCTGCGGCCGGTAGAGCTGGCCGACCTGGCTGAAGATGCCGACCTGGCGGAACAGCCCCTCCATGCCGAAGGTGCGGCTTTCGTCGGGCACGATCGGCACGACGCGCGGGCCCGAGCTCCTTGTCGCGCAGGAGCGCGGTGAGGATGCGCACGAAGGCCATGGTGGTCGAGATCTCGCGGCCCTCGGCAGTCGCCTTGAGCAGCGCGTCGAAGGTCGAAAGCGGCGGAACGGCGAGCGGCGCGCTGGTCGCGGCGGCGCGCCGGCAGATAGCCGCCGAGGGCCGCGCGCCGCGCGCGCAGATACTGCATCTCCTTGCTGTCCTCGGCGAAGCGCAGGAACGGGAGCTTGTGCAGGTCCTCGTCGGACACCGGAATTTCGAAGCGGTCGCGGAAGCCGCGCAGCGCGTCGTCGCCGAGCTTCTTGGCCTGGTGGGCGATCATCTGCCCCTCGCCCGCCGAGCCCATGCCGTAGCCCTTGACGGTCTTGGCGAGGATGACGGTCGGCTGGCCCTTGTGCTCGACCGCCGCCTTGTAGGCGGCGTAGACCTTGAGCGGGTCGTGGCCGCCGCGGGTCAGCGACCAGATCTCCGCGTCGGTCCAGTCCTCGACCATCGCCGCCGTCTCGGGATAGCGGCCGAAGAAATGCTTGCGGATATAGGCGCCGTCCTTCGACCGGAAGTCCTGGTATTCGCCGTCGACGCATTCCTCCATCAGCTGGCGCAGCTTGCCCTCGGCGTCCTTGGCGAGCAGCTCGTCCCAGCCGGAGCCCCACAGGCACTTGATCACGTTCCAGCCGGCGCCGCGGAAGTCCGCCCTCGAGCTCCTGCACGATCTTGCCGTTGCCGCGCACCGGCCCATCGAGCCGCTGCAGGTTGCAGTTGATGACGAAGATGAGGTTGTCGAGCTTTTCCCGGCCGGCGAGCGACACCGCGCCGAGCGATTCCGGCTCGTCCATCTCGCCGTCGCCGCAGAACACCCAGACCTTGCGGCGCGAGGTGTCGGCGAGACCGCGGCCGTGGAGATAGCGCAAGAAGCGCGCCTGATAGATCGCCATCAGCGGCCCAAGACCCATCGACACGGTCGGGAAATTGCCAGAAGTCCGGCATCAGCCAGGGGTGCGGGTAGGACGACAGTCCCTTGCCGCCGACCTCCTGGCGGAAATTGACGAGCTGCTCCTCCGTCAGCCGCCCCTCGACGAAGGCGCGCGCGTAGACGCCCGGCGCGCTGTGGCCCTGGATGTAAATGAGGTCGCCGCCGTGATCTTCGGCGTCGGCGTGCCAGAAATGCATGAAGCCGGTGTCGTAGAGGGTGGCCGCCGACTGGAAGCTCGCGATGTGGCCGCCGAGTTCCGAGGATTCCTTGTTGGCCTTGACCACGATCGCCGCGGCGTTCCAGCGGATATACCGCCGGATCGTCATCTCGATCTTGCGGTCTCCGGGATGGGGCGGCTGCGCCTCGGGCGGGATGGTGTTGACGTAGGCCGTGTTGGCCGCGAACGGCAGGCGCGCGCCCTTGCGCCGGGCGGCGGTGACGACCTGGTCGAGAATCTCGTCGACCTTGCCGAGACCTTCAAATGCCTCAACGGAGTCGAGCGCATCGAGCCACTCGTCGGTTTCGTCGTTGACGGATTGCGCCCTGTCGTCCATCGGGTCGGCCTCCCACGTGTCCAGCGACAACAACGCTACGACGAAAGTCGATGCGTGTCTTTGTCGCAGTCTCTTGTCATGCGCCGCGGAAATTCGCAATCGACCGGGTGTGCGCTCCAGCCATGTTCGATCTGCATAGTTCGGTGAATTGGCCCTGACCGTCGAGCAGCGCTAGGCTGGAACCAGAAAGCGTGCTGCAATGGAGTGGAGTTAGCCGACAGCCTCTCTCCCGCCCAAGCGGGAAGAGGTCTGGGGTGAAGGGTTTTGCGATTGGGCGCAGCGGCGCTCGCCCTGCCCATTCCCCCGGACTGGCTCTGGGGGCTAACCTTCCAGCCGAATATGGGGGAGAAGGGACGCGTTGGCGGCTCCTCCGAGGGGTATCGCGCTTGCAAGGTTAAGGAGCGCCTCTTGGCCGGCTTGACAACCCATGTTCTCGACATCGCGCGCGGCGCCCCGGCGTCCGGCGTCAAGGTCGAGCTCTACGAGTTCGCCGCCGACGGCGGCCGCCGGCTGGTCACGACGACGACCACCAATTCGGACGGGCGGACCGACGCGCCGCTGATCGCGGCGGGCGAGGCGCGCGTCGGCAGGTTCGAGCTCGTCTTCCACGCCGGCGACTATTTTCGCGCTCAAGGCGCGAAGCTCGCCGATCCGCCCTTTCTCGACGTCGTGCCGATCCGCTTCGCCATCGCCGACCCGGCCGCGCACTACCACGTCCCGCTCCTGGTCTCGCCGTGGAGCTATTCGACCTATCGGGGGAGCTAGAGGCTCGTGGTCCGCCGCGGTCGACGCACGCGAGGCGGTTTCGTTCCTGGCCACGTCCACGCGCCATGAAGATCGCCACCTTCAACGTCAACGGAATCAATGGCAGACTGCCCGTTCTGCTGCGCTGGCTGGCGGAGGCTCGGCCGGACGTCGTCTGCCTGCAGGAGCTCAAGGCCCCGCAGGAGAAGTTTCCGGCTGGCGCCATCCGGGACGCGGGCTACGGCGCGGTCTGGCATGGCCAGAAGAGCTGGAACGGCGTCGCGATCCTTGGCCGGAATGTCGATCCGGTCGAGACCCGGCGCGGCCTGCCGGGCGATCCCGACGATGCGCACAGCCGCTACATCGAAGCGGCCGTCAGCGGCCTCTTGATCGGGTGGCTCTATCTGCCGAACGGCAATCCGGCGCCCGGCCCCAAGTTCGACTTCAAGCTCAGATGGTTCGACCGTCTCGCGGCCCATGCCGAGAACGCTGCTCGCCAGCGGCGCGCCGGTCGTTCTCGCCGGAGACTACAACGTCATGCCGACCGATCTCGACGTCTATAAGCCCGAGCGCTGGGTCGACGACGCCCTGTTCCGCCCCGAAGTCCGCGACGCCTATCGGCGGCTCGTCGCGCAAGGCTGGACCGACGCGCTGCGCACGCTCCATCCCGACGTGCGGATCTATACGTTCTGGGACTATTTCCGCAACGCGTTCGCCCGCGAACGCCGGACTTCGCATCGACCATCTGCTGCTGAGCCCCGCCGCTGCGAAGCGTCTCACGGCGGCGAACGTCGACCGGGACGTCCGCGGTTGGGAAAAGGCCAGCGATCACGCGCCCGTGTGGATCGAACTGGCCGAGGCGAATCCGGCCAGCGCCCGCCCGGCCCGGGATAAAAAATCGGCATCACGCTCGCTCAGACCCCCGCAACCGCGCTGAAGGCGGGCGCAGGGCGTCAACGGCCCTGTTGCTCAGACGTCTCGGCTGTTGACGGGTTTGAGACCTTCGATTATATGTCACCGTATGGTGACAACGAAGCCGAAACCAGTCCGTGCTCGCAACCCCGCCGCCGTCCGCGACCGCGTGCTGGCCGCGCTCAGCGCCATGATCGTGCGCGACGGGCTGTCGAGCGTCGGCGTCAATGCGCTCGCACGCGAGGCCGGCTGCGACAAGGTGCTGATCTACCGCTATTTCGGCGATCTCGGAGGCGTGTATCGGGAGTTCGCCGAGGGGCACGACTTCTGGTGGACGGTCGACGAACTTGTCCGCGACATCGATCCTGCGCATACGCCACGCACACGAGCCTTGCAGATCCTGATGCGTCGCCACGCCCAGGCGATCCGCGAGCGGCCGACGACGCTGGCAATTCTGGCGAGCGAACTGACGGAAAGGTCTCCGCTGGTGCTCGCGCTCGAGGAGGTGCGCGAGCGCCGCTCGCTCGAGCTCCTGAGATGGATCGGCCAGCGCTTCGAACTGCCCGCGACGGTCGATCTGCCGGCGATCTCGATGCTGCTCGGCGTCGCCGTGAACTATCTGGCGGTGCGCGCCCGCGACGTGAAGGTGATGAGCGGCGTGCCGATCGGGGCGAACGACGGATGGGAACGGATCCTTGCGGCCATGGACGCGCTGATTGCGGGGGTTCTGCCGCCGACCTGACGCGCTTTCGTTTTGAGTCCTTGTCACCTGCCGGTGACTTCCTAGGGAGGGTCGTAACCATGATCGACATCGCACCCAGCCGGCGAGCGCTCCTGAAGTCAGCCTGCGGCGCGGTCGCGGTCCTTGCCAGCGGCGGAACGCTCCATGCGGCGGGGATGGTCACCCGAGCGCTGCCGCAGCGGAGACGCATACCAGCCCTGGAAATCCTGGGACGATCCGAGCCTCAAGGACACGCCCTTCTCGCTCGTCTCGGCCGCGGTGCTCGCCGCCAATCCGCACGACACCCAGCCGTGGCTGTTCCGGGTCGCCGACAATTCGATCGAGGTCTACGCCGACGTCTCGCGCAATCTGGGCGCGATGGACCCGTTTCTGCGGGAAATGCACTTGGGCCTCGGCTGCGCCATCGAAAATATGGTCCTCGCCGCGCCGCCGAACGGCTATTCCGTCCAAGTCGAACTCGCGCCGGGCGCCCTGACGGACAGTCCTGACCCCGTCCGGCCGATGCTGGCCGCGAGGCTGAGATTGGCGAGGCCGACCGCGAAGGCGGCCGATCCGCTCCACCGCGCCATTCCGCGACGCCACACCAACCGCTACGCCTACGAGCGCTCGCGGCCGCTCGACGCAGCCTGGCTCGACGCCGCCCGCCGCATTGGCGAAGCCGACGGCGTGCGGGTAATCGTCTTTTCAGACGGCGCCGCGCGCGATCGGCTCGAAGCCGCCATGGTCGAGGCGACCAAGGCCATCATCGCCGACGCGCGCATGATCGCCGACAGCGACCGCTGGTTCCGCAATTCCAGCGCCGAAATCGACGCCCATCGCGACGGGCCGACGCTGGAGGCCGCGGGCCTGCCGTTCCTTACGCTGACCTACGCGCGCCTGTTTCCGGTGTCCGCGGCGACAAGCCACGCGGCCTGGCTTTCGCAAACGCGCGACGTTCAGGTCGGCACGGCGCCCGCGCTCGGCTTGATCGCCGTCAGCGACCGTTATGACCGCGCGCAGTCGATCGCCGCCGGTCGCTGCTGGCAGCGCCTGCATCTCGACGCGACGCTGAACGGCGTCGCCCTGCAACCCATCAACCAGCCGATCGAGCGGATCGACCGGGAACGGCAAATCGGGCGGAAGCGACGCCTATGCGCGTCGCATCGCCGAACTGACCGGCGCCGGCTGGCAGGCGACCTTCGGTTTTCGCGCCGGCTACTGCGACCGGACCGGCGTCGCGAGCCCGCGTCGCCGCCTCGCAGACGTCATCCTCGCGTGATGGTCCTGTCCGGTTGTCCGCAGCAAACCGGCAAGGGGAAAGACAGACTTTAGAGCAAGTGCCACTGGTTTTGATTTGGGTTAGCAGCAACTCTCCTTGGTGACCTGAGCCGAGGACTTGTCGCTTGGCTCTGAGATCACGGCGCGCTTGTCCTCGAATTCGGCCCTATCGATCTCGCCTTTGACGAAACGCTCCTTCAAGAGTTCCATCGCCGACGATCCGCTGCGTTCGCCCTTGCAGCCGCACTTGCATCCGCCTGACATGCCTTTCTCCTTCTTTCAAAGGCGGCCGGACTATGTATTCAAGAATTTGAATGTTTGATTTGCATCAAATCGGCGTTCTGCAAGCGCCGAAATTAAACGGGCCCACCCAACTCCTGGCGGATTTCGATTGCGGAAAACCGGAAAGATCGGTATGGTCTTTTCATGCCGGCATCAGACCCGCCGCCAGCGGTTTCGACCGCTTGTTATAGGAAAATCGAGCCTTGGGTAGGGAAGGTCGGCCGAAAAATAAAAAACCGCCCGGGGGTCGCCTATAAGCTATTGAAAAGGCTCGTTTCGGTCGAGAGAATCCAAGGAATTCCAAATAAGTCCGGCCCTCGGAATCCGTGAGTTCCGCGGAGCCCCGCGCTCTCCCTGCGGAGACCTGGGGAAATCCAAATTGCGCGTGCCGGCCCGACAGGGTCAACCCGCCGAGCCTCCGAGCCGCGAGCAGGCTGACGCAAATCGGGCGGCGGCCGGTTTTCGCCGCGGCGCCCTTGAAACGCCATAGTCGGCTTATTATAAGCTGGCTTATGATGTCAGTTGCTCATGAACGGATCTACTCGCGCGGGCGGGAGGTCGCTTTCGCTCTGCACGACGCCGCCCGCATGCTGCGAACCTATTCGGACCTGCGCGCCCGCGAGCTCGGCGCCACCCGCGCCCAATGGGCTGTTCTGTCGCGGCTGCAGCGGTGCGAAGGCTACAAGCAAAGCGAACTTGCCGAGGCGCTCGATATCGCGCCGATCACTCTCGCGCGCCTGATCGACAAGCTCGACGCCGCCGGGCTGGTCGAGCGGCGCGCCGATCCGACCGACCGCCGCGCCCATCGCCTCTTTCTGACCAGCAAGGCAATTCCGACCCTCGGCGCGCTTGGCGAGCTTGCCGAGGACGTCATGAGCCGCGCCCTCGCCGGGCTCGACGAGGCGACCGTCGAGGCGATCCTCAGGGGCCTGGCGACGATCAAGGTCAATCTCAAGTCTGAACTCCATTCGGGAACCTGCAACAAGTGACCCAGAGCACATCGGCGATTCGCGAGACCGCTTCTGAGAACTCCCGCCCCCACGGGGCAGACGGTCCAGTTCACTCCGGCCCGTACTCCCGGGCCGGCGCCCCAGACCGCGCCCCCGCCGCCAGCGCCCGTCGCGCCGATGGTGGTCAAGCCGAAGCGAGGAAACACGCGGCGCTTCATCCTGATCGTCGTCATCCCCCTGATCGCGCTTGCCGCGGGCTTCGCCTGGTGGTTGACGGGCGGCCGCTACGTCACGACCGACAACGCCTATGTCGGCGCCGACAAGTCGCTGATCACGCCGCAAGTGACCGGCGCGATCGTCGCCGTCCATGTCGTCGAGGGGCAGAAGGTGAAGGTCGGCGATCCGCTGTTCGACATCGATCCGCAGCCCTACGAGATCGCGCTCGCCCTCGCCAGGGGCCGGGTCGATGCGGCCAAGGTCGCCTTCGACAACCTCAAGGCGTCGTATGTGAGCAACCGGGACCAGATCAAGATGGGCCAGGACGCAGTCAATGTCCGCAAGGCCGACTACAACCGCAAGAACGAGCTCGCGACCCGCGGCGCCGGCACCAGCGTCGACCGCGACACCTCGCTCGCCGCGCTGATCCAGGCCCAGCAGATTCTCGAATTCGTCAACAATCAGCAGGCCTCCACGATCACCAAGCTCGGCGGCAGCCTCGAGGCTCCGATCGAAAAGTTCCCCGAGTACATGCAGGCCAAGGCCGGCCTCGACAACGCCGAGCGCGACCTGCGCAACACCAAGGTGCTCGCGCCGATCAATGGCGTGGCGACGCAAGTGAACCAGATCGAGATCGGCAGGGTCGCGCCCGCCGGGCAGCCGGTGTTCGCCGTCGTCGCCGACAAGCGAACTCTGGGTCGACGGCAACCCCAAGGAATCGGACATGACCTATGTCCGCCAGGGCCAGCCCGCGACTGTCACCATCGACGCCTTCCCCGGCAAGGAGTGGAAGGGCACGCTCTGCTCGATCGCGCCGGGGACGGGCGCGCAATTCTCGATCCTGCCGCCGCAGAACGCGAGCGGCAACTGGGTCAAGGTCGTGCAACGCGTGCCGCTTCGCTTCTGCTTCGGCCCGGACGAGGATACCTCCAACCTTCGCGCCGGGATGAGCGCGTACCTCTCGATCGACACCGGGCGCGTGCGCACGCTCAAAGGGGTCCTTGACGATGTCGCCGACATGGTCGACGGCCTGATGGGCCGCTCAGCCGCGAGCGCGGCCGCTCCGGCGAAGTGAGCCTGGACAAAATGAACGCGCCGCCGCTCTACGAGACCATCGCGCCGGGCGTTAAGTGGTCGCTGACCGTCTGCATCATGATGGCGACGGTCATGCAGGCGCTCGACACGACGATCGCCAACGTGGCCCTGCCGTACATGCAGGGCTCGCTGGCCACGACCCAGGACCAGGTCAACTGGGTCCTGACCTCCTACATCGTCGCGGCGGCGATCATGACCTCGCCGCTCGGCTGGATGGCGACCCGCATCGGCCGCAAGAAGCTGTTCATCATCTGCACTGCCGGCTTCACCGTCGCCTCGATGCTGTGCGGCGTGGCGCTGTCGATCGAGCAGATGGTCGCCTACCGCGTTTTGCAGGGCGTGTTCGGGGCGGCGCTCGTGCCGCTCTCGCAGGCCGTGATGCTCGACATCTTCCCGCCCGAGAAGCGCGGATCGGCGATGGCGATCTGGGGCATGGGCGTCATGCTCGGACCGATCATGGGTCCGACCCTCGGCGGCTGGCTCACCAACTCTTATTCATGGCGCTGGGTGTTCTTCGTCAACCTGCCGTTCGGCATTCTGACGACAGCCGGACTGTCGATCTTCATGAGCGAGACGCCGACTCGGCGCGACGTGCCGTTCTCCTGGTTCGGCTTCCTCAGCCTGTCGCTCGGAATCGGCTCGCTGCAGATGATGTTGGATCGCGGCGAGCAGCTCGGCTGGTTCGGTTCGACCGAAATCGTCGCCGAGGCGATCCTGTCGATCGCCGGCTTCTATTTCTTCCTAGCCGATTGCTTCACCTCCAAGCGACCGTTCATCACGGTGCGAATCTTCCGCGACTGGAATTTCTCGATCGCGCTCGTATTCATGTTCCTGATCGGCATCATCCTGCTCGCCACCATGGCGCTGGTGACGCCGTTCATCCAGAACCTGCTTGGCTATCCGGTGCTCGCGAGCGGCTACCTGCTTGGCACGCGTGGCATCGGCACGTTCATCGCGATGTTCCTGGTCGGCCGGCTGCATCGGCAAGGTCGACGCGCGGCTGCCTGATCTTCCTCGGCCTGGTGCTGGCGACCGCCTCGCTCTGGCAGATGGTCGGCTGGTCGCTCGACGTCCGGCGGGCACGATCGCGATCAACTCGGTCGATGCAGGGTTTCGGGCTCGGCTTCGTATTCGTGCCGCTCAACACCATCGCGTTCGCGACCCTGCCCGGGCGACTGCGCACCGAGGGCACGGCGCTATGGACGCTGATCCGCAACATCGGCTCGTCGGTCGGCATCTCGATCGTCATCGCCGAGCTGACCAGCATGATCGACCGAGTATCACAGCCAGCTCGTCGAGCATGTCACGCCGTTCAGCGACGCGCTGCACATGCCGAACGCCAGCATGCTGTCGGGAAGGGGACGTGCCGACCTCGCGATGCTGGACGGGCTCGTCACCCAGCAGGCTGCGGCGATGGCCTATTCCAACGACTTCCTGATCATGACGCTGGTGTCGCTGGCCGCGTTCCCACTGCTGGCGCTAATGCGGTCGCCGAAAGCCGCGGCCGCCGCGGCGCAGAGCCAGGCCGCGCATGCCGTGATGGACTGAAAGAAGGGCCGGCGCAACCGCCTGCGGCGCGCCGGTCCAGTGACCCGCGGGCTCGCGGCTGCGCCCTCGCGTGCGGCGTTCCAGGTCTCAAAGTTTATCCGCCTCCAGGGAACTTTCGAGGCTTTACCGTGTTTTTTCTGGGTCTCACGCGAAGCGAAGGAGTCCCCCTTGGACAAAACCATCATCGGCCTCGTCGGCGCCGCCTCGGCCCTGGCGCTTGGCGCACCCGCAACCTGCACCGCCGCCCCTGGGCCGCTGCCCACTGCTCAGACCTATGCGGAGCTCCTCGATCCAATACCCGATGCGGTCTCGAGGTTGAAAACCCAATGGGGAGAGGGCGATTTGAGCCTGGCTGCCGATCCACTGCCAACTGTGGAACTGGCGCAATACTATTATCATCACCACCACCACCATCATCACCGGTGGCACTGGCGTCACCACCATCACCATCACCATCATCACCACCATCACCATCACCATTACTACTGATGTCGCGCTCGTCGACCCCCGGGAAACGGATTGCCTCGCGGCGTGGCATTCATCCCGGCCGGCGGGCGCAGGCCGCCAGGCCGGACGAAGGGCAGAACCCGATTCTGAAAAAAGCGCCGTCTCTCGCGCGACGCGAGGCATGATTGGAGATGTTCCCTATCCTGCCCTGCCGCCGCAGGCGTTCCAGAAAAGGGGTCGGTTGGCCTGCCATAGGCGACCAGACCGAGGGTACGTCCAGGCGCGCCCGGGTTGGCGAGCCCGGATCTTCCTTTCCACGCGGGAAATCCATCTCTTGCGAGCGGTCGGCGGAGCGGCTTGCGATCCCCGCAATTGCCGTCTCTCTCGGCTCTAGCGGCTCCGGCGGCCGCGTTCGGCCGCCGCTCCGAGAATACGGCGGTAGGTGCCGTCGAACACGGTGTTGGTCGCGGACGTCCATTCGCTGTCGGCGGAGAGAGTCTTCCGGCTCTCGTAGATGCGCTGCGATTGCAGCTGCCGCTCCGCCGCCTCGTCCTCAGGCATCGGGACAAGCTCGAAGTCGGCCTCCTCGGGCACGACGAGAATTTGCACGAACGGCTCGCCCGGGCGGAAAATATGCGTGACGCCCTCCGGCGGCGCCTTGAAGATGAGGAAATAGATCATCGGCCACCAGCGGCGGATCAGCGCCGGAACCGCGACCGGCGTCGAGTGGGTCGGATCCGTATAGAAGCGCGGATGGGGCTCGGTCCGGAGCGCGAAGCCCTCTTCGACCTTGAGGTCGAGCGAAGACTGATAGGAATAGTACAGGTCGCCGAACGGCCGGAACGGCGGCCATTCGCCGCCCCAGTTCTCTGGCGGCTCGCCGAAATCCCCCTCGAGCGCGAGCCTTCCTCCCCTTGTCTCCACCTTTAGCGGATTGGCGTAGGGGTAGAAGAGCTCGATCCCGTAGCGCGCGGCTTCGGAGAATGGCAGGCAATGCCACGCCTGCTCCATAGAGCCGTCCCGGCGCGGTTGGCGGTCGCCGCCCCAACCCGGCGATTCGAGCCGGGTGCGGCGCGGATTCAGACCGGACGTGAACGAGCGATATTTGACCTGGCGCATCTCGAGCCCCTTCTGCCACGCGGCCAACGCGGGACTGCTGGCTTTGTTCCTTCGAGACGCCGGAGAATTTGCGCGGAGACGTCGAGCCGCTACAGTCGTGGCCCCGCCGGGGTGTTCCGGCGCGGATTCGAACGAAGCGCCAAAATGGGAGGGAACCTCATGGCGAAGCTCCTCGTATTGTACAAGACGCCGACCGATGCCGCGACCTTCGACAAATATTACTCCGAAACGCACATTCCCATCGCGAAAAAGATCCCCGGCCTTCGCAATTATGAGATTAGCCGTGGACCGGCGTCCTCGCCGGCCGGCGCCACCGGCGTCCACCTGGTTGCGATCCTCACATTCGATAGTTTGGCCGCGATCGACGCGGCCTTCGGCAGCCCCGAGGGTCAGGCCGCCGGCGCGGACGTGCAGAAATTTGCGACCGGCGGCGCCGATATGCTGATGTTCGAGACGGCAGAGGTCTGAGCGACCCTCAGGCCGGGCGCGCGACCTCCAGCACCACCTGAGAGAGTCGCTCGGCCGCGTCGGCGACGCCGGCGGTTTTCGCCGCTTGCGCCGACTCGACGAGCTTTGCGGGCGAAGCAAGCGCTTCGCGCAGGATGGTCGCGAGCCGCTCGGGCGTGAACTCGGCCTGCGGCACGACCACCGCGCCGCCCGAGGCGGCCAGGGCGGCGGCGTTGGCCGCCTGGTCCTGGTCGAGCGCGTGCGGAAACGGCACCAGCACCGACGGCGCGCCCGATCACCGCAAGCTCGGAGACGGTCGAGGCGCCGGCGCGGCCGATGACCAGATGCGACGCCGGCGATGCGCGCCGGCAGATCGGCGAAGAACTCGGCGATCTCGACCGGAAAATCCATCCGCGCGCAGGCCGCCGCGACGCTCGCCTTGTCCTCCCCGCGCGCCTGCATGGGTGAGGCGAATCCAGCCGTTCGTCGGCGTCTGATGAGCGCCAGCGCCGCCGGTACGACGTCGGCCATGACCCGTGCGCCCTGAGAGCCGCCGGTGACCAGCACGCGGAGCTTCTGGCCGACGAAATCGGGGTAAGGCGTGCGCCGCTGCAGCGATGACCGCTGGGCGGACCGGGTTGCCGGTGTAGCGCACCTTCGTCGCGAATGCTCGCGTCCGCGCCCTTGAGCTCGGGAAAGCCGCAGGCGACGAGCGGAAACACGCGGACTCAGGAAACGGTTCGCCCGGCCAATCACCGCGTTCTGCTCGTGCAGGACGCTCGGAATGCCGAGCAGCGAGGCGGCGACAAGCGGCGGCACGGTCGGATAGCCGCCGAAACCGACCACCGCGCGCGGCCGGATGCGCCAGAGCTTGACGAGCGCGGCGGCAACGCCCGCGGCCGAGCGTCACTGCCGCGAGGGCCTTGTTGAGCGCGCCCGACGCCAGTCGTCGTCGCGGAGGGAAACGCATGTACGGCGCGGGCCGGAAAGTCCTGGCCATATTTCATCGCGCGGTCGTCGGTTGCGAGCTCCACCTCGACGCCCTGCGCCTGCCAGCGCCGCAGCCAGCGCCGCCGCCGGAAAGAGATGTCCGCCGGTGCCGCCGGCCGCCAGCAGGATCGCCGCGCTCCGCTCATTCCGCCGCGACCAGATCGTGCGGCAGGTCGGCGACGGGACGTCGGCGCGTGGTGGCGAGCAGGAAGCCCATGCCGAGCCCGAGCGCAAGCAGCGAGGAGCCGCCGTAGGAAATGAAGGGCAGCGTCATGCCCTTGGCCGGCATCGCGCGCAGGTTGACCGCCATGTTGATCCAACTCTGCACCCCGAACATCACGGTCATTCCCGCCGCGACGAAGCGGCAGAACGGGTCCTCGTTGCGCGAGGACAGCCAGAGGCCGCGCAGCACGATGAAGCCGAAGAACAGCGATCAGCGACGAGGCAGGCGACCATGCCGAACTCCTCGCCCGTGACGGCGAAGACGAAGTCGGTGTGGGCGTCGGGCAGGATGCGCTTGTACAAGCCCTCGCCGGGCCCGCGCCCGAGCCAGCCGCCGGAGAGAATGCTCTGCAGCGCCGTGTCGACCTGGAATGTGTCGACCACGCCGCCCGTCGTGTCCGGATCGAGGAAGCGCAGCACGCGCTCGTGGACATGCGGCGACAGCTTGAAGGCCGCGAAGCCGCCGAGCGACGCCGAGGCCGCCGACGCCGACCACCCAGAACCAGTGCAGGCCAGCCATGAAGAACAGCGACGCCCACACGATCGAGACCAGCATGGTCTGGCCGAAGTCCGGCTGGATGATCAGCGGGACGATCGTGATGCGGCAGGATGGCGAACGACAGGAACTTCGCCAGCGGCGCGGTCGAGGTCTTGCGGCCGCCCTCGGTGAACGCCCAGGCGGCGAGCACCACGAACGCCGGCTTGATGAACTCGGACGGCTGGATGCCGAAGATCCAGCGCCGCGCGCCCTTGACCTCCGCCCCGAACAGCAGCGCCAGCACGATCAGCGCCAGCGAGGCCGCGAAAGTGCACCAGCGCCGCGCGGCGCACGTGGCGCGGCGACAGGAACGAGGTCGCGACCATCAGGATCGCGGTCGGGACCAGCATCAGCGCCTGCCGGTTGACGAAATGGAAGGTCGGCAGGTTGAGCCGCTCCGCGACCGCCGGGCTTGCGGCGAGCGCCATCACCAGGCCGATCACCATCAGCGCCACGAACGAGCCGAGCAGCCAGCGATCGATGGTGCGCAACCAGTCGGCGACGGGTCCGCGTTCGGCTCTCGACACCATGGCTCAGCTCCCTTGGGCTCCGGACTGCAGGCGTTGCTCGATCAGTCGCGACACGCGCGAAACGCGTCGCCGCGCGCCTCGAAATTGGCGAACTGGTCGAACGACGCGCAGGCCGGCGAGAGCAGCACGACCGGCTCCGCGCGCGCTCGAACGCGAAGCGTCGCGCGCGCGGCCGCCGTCGAGCGCCTTGCCGAGGGTTCCGCAGCGCTCGAAGAGCGACAGCGCCGCCGAGCGTGGCGGCGAAGTCCTCGCGTCGCCGCGCCGATCAGATAGGCCTTGGCGACCCGCGGGAAGAGCGAACGCAGGGGCTCGATGCCGCCGTCCTTGGCCTTGCCGCCGAGAATCCAGTGGATGTCGCGAAACGACAGCAGCGCCTTCTCGGCGGCGTCGGCGTTGGTCGCCTTCGAATCGTTGATGAACAGCACGCGGCCGCGCCGGCCGACTTGCTCCATCCGATGCGCGAGGCCGGGAAAGGTCGCGAACGCCCGCGCGACGGCGTCGCGCGGAACGCCGAGCGCGGTCGCCGCCGCGTAGGCGAAAGCGGCGTTCTGGCCGTTATGGGCGCCGCGCAAGCGCGCGCGCGTCGCCAAGATCGATCGGCGGCGTCGGCGGAACCCCGGGCGCGCGACGGCGCGAGCGGCGACAAAAACATCGGCGAGCGGCGACTCTGCGCCGGAGATCGGCGAAGACCGCGCCGGCTCGCCGGTCGCGCCTTCAGCCGGGCGCAGATCGCCCGGCTCGGCTCGTCGTCGACGCCGACAAGCGCGATTTCGGCTTTGGCGACCAGCCGCTCCTTGATCGCGGCGTAGCCGTCGAGGTCGCCGTGGCGGTCGAGATGATCGGGCGTGACGTTGATGAGGAGCGCCGACCGTCGGCGCCAGCGACGGCGCCAGGTCGATCTGATAGGACGAACACTCGATCACATGGACGCGGTCGTCGGCGGGCGGCGGCAGTTCGAGGATCGGCACGCCGATGTTGCCGCCCAGCGCGACGTCGCGCCCGGCTTCCCGGAGCACATGGGCGATCAGCGCCGTGGTGGTCGACTTGCCGTTGGTGCCGGTGATGGCGACGAACGGCGCGTCGGGCGCCCGCACGGCCCGCTCGCGGGCGAAAAGCTCGATGTCGCCGATGACCGGAACGCCGGCCTGCTGCGCTTGCCTGACCGTCCAGTGCGGCTCGGGATGAGTCAGCGGCACGCCGGGCGCGAGCACGAGCGCCTTGAAGACGCGCCAGTCGGCCTCGGCGAGATCGGTCACGCAGATATCCGTCAGCGGACGCGCGGGCGCGCGCCGTCTCGCTGTCGTCCCACGCGACGACATCCGCGCCGCCCTCGACGAGCGCATGCAGGGTTGAAAGGCCCGAGCCGCCGAGCCCGAACACGGCGACACGCTGGCCGCTGAGGGTTTCGATCGGCGTCACGGTCACCTCAGTTTCAACGAGGCGAGACCGAGCATCGCCAAGACAAAGGCGATGATCCAGAATCGCATGACGATCTGCGCCTCCGACCAGCCGAGTTGCTCGAAATGATGGTGGATCGGCGCCATGCGGAAGACCCGCTTGCCGGTGAGCTTGAACGAGACGACCTGGACGATCACGGAGACCGCCTCCATCACGAACAGCCCGCCGATCACCGCCAGCACGATCTCGTGCTTGACCGCCACAGCCATCGTGCCGAGCAGGCCGCCGAGCGCCAGCGAGCCGGTGTCGCCCATGAAGATCTGGGCCGGAGGGGCGTTGAACCAGAGGAAGCCCGCGCCCGCCCCAATCAACGCGCCGCAGACGACCAGGAGGTCGCCGGCGAGCGGGACGTGGTGGAGCAAGAGGTAGTGGGCGAAAAAGGCGCTGCCGGCGAGGTAGGAGATCATCCCGAGCGTCGCCGCCGCGATCATCACCGGCACGATCGCGAGGCCGTCGAGGCCGTCAGTCAGATTGACCGCGTTGCCGAAGGCGACGATCACGAACGGGCCGAACAGCAGGAAGCCCCAGCCAAAATCGAACAGGTATTCGTTGACGAACGGCACCGCGAGCGAACTCGCCCCGGCGCCGCCGACCACCATCATCGCATAGCAGGCGATCGCCGCGATCACGTATTCGGCGACGAGACGGGCGCGGCCGGAGAAGCCGCGATGCGACTGCTTCGTCACCTTGAGATAGTCGTCGTAGAAGCCGATCGCTCCGAAACCGAAGGTGACGAACAGGACGATCCAGACATAGGGGCTTTCGGGGTCCGCCCACAGGAGTGAAGAGGCGAAGAGGCCGAACAGGATCATCAGCCCGCCCATGGTGGGCGTGCCCTTCTTCGTCAGGAGATGCGAGGCGGGGCCGTCGGTCCGGATCGGCTGCCCCTTGCCCTGCTTCAGGCGCAGTCGCGAAATGATCGTCGGACCGAAGAACAACACAAGAAAAAGCGCCGTTCCCGCCGCGCCGAGCGCGCGAAAGGTCAGCCAGTGGAACAGGCGAAAGAAGCCGGGCAGATGGGACCAGTCGGAAAGCCAAGTGAGCATTGTCGTCTAGCCTCGCGCGACCGGATCGGCGAATTGGTCGCGCAGCGCGACGACCAGGGGTCCCATCCGGCTGCCGTTCGAGCCCTTGACCATGACCACGTCGCCGGCGCGCAGCGTCCGAGCGACCTCGCCGGCGAGATCGCTCGCCCGCTCGGACCAGGCCGCACGCTGGGCGTGCGGCGCGGCGTCGTAGAGCGCACGGGTCAACGGCCCGGCCCCGAACAGGAGATCGACCTTGTTGACCGCGAGGTCGGCGGCGAGCGCCGCGTGCATCGCCGCGCCGTCCACGCCGAGTTCCAGCATGTCGCCGATGACGGCGATCCGCCGCCCGTTCGGTCCCGGCCGCGCGGCGCCCAGCAGTTTCAGCGCCGCCCGCATCGAGGTCGGATTGGCGTTGTAGCTTTCGTCGATCAGGGTGATTGCGCCGCCGGGCGCGGCGAGCGTCAATCGTTCGCCTCGGCCCTTGGCAGGCGAGAAACCGGCGAGCGCAGCGGCGGAGCGCTCGACATCGGCGCCGAGCGCTTCGGCGGCGAGCAGCGCCCCGAGCGCATTCTCCGCCATGTGCGCGCCGGGCGCGCCGAGGTCGAAGCGCAGGCTGCGGCCCAAGACCTTCGCCGCGACGCGCGAGCCGGCCTCGCTTTCCTCGCAGGCGATCAGCGTGGCGTCCGAGCCCTCGGACGCGCCGAAGGTCCGCACCCGCGCGCCGCGAACGCGAGCCGCCGCCGCGAGTCGCTCGAACTGGGGAGCGTCGCGGTTGAGGATCGCGGTTCCGCCCGGCTCGAGCCCGAGCAAGATCTCCGCCTTGGCGTCGGCGATCGCTTCGAGCGAGCCGAGGTATTCGATATGCACCGGCGCGATCGTCGTAATCAGCGCCGCGTGCGGGCGGACCATTCGCACGAGCGGCGTGATCTCGCCCGCATGGTTCATGCCGATTTCGAACACGCCGAATTTTGCGCCCGCCGGCAGGCGCGAAAGGGTCAACGGCACGCCCCAGTGATTGTTGTAGGAGGCGGCCGAAGCGTGCGTTTGGCCGCTCGCGCCGAGCATCGCCCTCAGCATCTCCTTGGCGCTCGTCTTGCCGACCGATCCGGTGACGGCGACGATCTGCGCCCGCGTGCGCGCCCGGGCCGTAACACCCAGCCGCTCCATCGCCTTCAGCGTCTCGTCGGCCGCGAAGACTGGACCAAGGGCGGCAAGGTCGCGCACCCGATCCCAATGCACGACCGCCGCCGGCGCGCCGGCGGCGAAGGCGCGCGCCACGTGATCGTGGCCGTCGTGCGTCTCGCCCCTGACGGCGAAAAAAAGGTCGCCCGGCGCGAGCGTCCGCGTATCGATCGACACGCCTTCGATCGTCGCCGTCAGCCGTTCGCTCGGCGGCGCTCCGAGCGCATCCGTCAACTCCCGTTCGGTCCAGAGCGCGCTCATGCCGCCTCCGCCAAGGCCCTGCGCGCCTCGTCCGCGTCGCTGAACGGCAGCACCGCATTTCCGACGATCTGCCCGGTTTCGTGGCCCTTGCCAGCGATCATCAGCGCGTCGCCGGTCTTCAGCATCGCCACGCCGGCCCGGATCGCCGCGCCCCGGTCTCCGATCTCGATCGCGCCGGGAGCGGCGGCCAGAATTTGGGCGCGGATCGCGGCGGGGTCTTCTGAGCGCGGATTGTCGTCGGTGACGATCACGACGTCGGCGGCTCGGGCCGCAATCTCCCCCATGATCGGCCGCTTGCCGGCGTCGCGGTCGCCCCCGCAGCCGAAGGCGACGATCAGCCGTCCCTGCACATAGGGGCGCAGCGCGGCGAGCGCTTTCTCCAGCGCGTCCGGCTTGTGGGCGTAATCGACAAACACGCCGGCGCCGCGAGCTTCGCCGATACGCTCGAGCCGCCCGGGCGCGCCTTCGAGCCGCTGCAGCGCGTGAAAGACCGCGTCGGCGTCCGATCCGGTGGCGATGCACAAGGCCGCAGCGACGAGGGCGTTGGAGATCTGGAAATCGCCCGGCAGAGGCAAGCGCAGCCGCCGTTTGCGCCCGCCGAATTCAAGATCGAGCGTCGAGGCGAGGCCGTCGCGGGCGACGCCTGCGAGCCGGATCGCCTCGCCCTTCGCGCCGATCGTCAGGACGGCGAGGCCGCGCGTCCGCGCCGCCTCGATGACGCGCGGCGCGATCAAGGCGTCTGCGTCGACGACTGCGGCGGCGCCGACCGGCAAGAGGTCCCGGAACAGCCGGAGCTTGGCCGCAAGATAGTCCTCGACCGTCGCGTGATAGTCCATGTGGTCGCGGCTGAGATTGGTGAAGGCGGCGGCGGCGAGCCTCACGCCGTCGAGCCGCTTCTGGTCGAGCCCGTGCGAGGACGCCTCCATCGCGAGATGAGTCACGCCCGCCTCGGCGAGCGCCTGCAGGGTGCGGTGCAGGGTCACCGGATCCGGAGTGGTCAGCGAGCCGTAGACCGTGATGGGCCGCGAAATGACGCCGATCGTGCCGATCGCCGCCGATTCCCGACCAACCGCCGCCCAGATCTGGCGAACGAACGCGGCAACCGAGGTCTTTCCGCTGGTGCCGGTGACCGCGACGATGGTCTCGGGCTGGCGCGGATAGAGCCGGGCCGCGGCCCGCGCCAGCGCCAGGCGGGCGTCGGCGACGTGCACGAACGGCGCGCCCTCGGAGGGCCCCGCACTCTCCTTGACGATCGCGCTCGCCCCGCGCCGAAGCGCATCCGCAACGTATCTCAGTCCGTCGTCCTTCGTCCCGGCAAGGGCAAAGAAAACGTCGCCCGGTTCGACCTTGCGGCTGTCGGAGGCCACGCCGGCCACGGGCCGGATCGCGAGCGCTGCGTCCGCCTCCGTCAATTCCACGATGTCGCCAAGCCGGGTCATGCCGCCACATCTACTCCTTGCCGACCTTGTCGGCGTCGGCTCCATAGCCTAAGCGGGCGATGATGGGGAATGGATTCGTGGGCGGGTCCTTGATCGGCGGCACGCCTTCCAGCGGCTGGATTCGGCGGATCAGCGCGCCCGTGGTCCGGCCGGCGTTCCAGGCGGCGGTGTGGAATCCGTAGTCCCCGGGCGCCGCCTGGGGATCGTCATAGATCGCCATGTACAGGTACTTCGGCTTGTCCGCCGGGGTGATGGCCATGAAGGTGGTGAACACGCGGTCCTGCGAATAGCGGCCGTGGATGATCTTGTCGGCGGTGCCGGTCTTGCCGCCGACGTAGTAGCCCGGAATGTTGGCGAAACTGGCGGAGCCGTGGGTCGCGTTCGAGCGCATGAGATAGCGCATCAATTCGGAGGTCTGCTGGCTCACCACGCGGTGGCTGATCTTGTCCGCCTCTTCCTGGGAGCGCATGAGGAAGGTGGGCGGCATGATCTTGCCGCCGTTGACCAGCGCTGAGACCGCCATCACCGCCTGGATCGGGGCGACGTTGAGGCCCTGGCCGAAGGCGATGGTCATGGTGTTGAGCTCGCCCCAGTGCTTCGGCACCAGGGGCTCGGCGTTTTCCGGCAGTTCGGTGCGCAGCCGATCGAGCTGGCCCATCTTCTTCAGGTACGCCTTGTGACCCTCGACTCCGACCATCAGCGCCATGCGCGCGGTGCCGATGTTGGAGGAATGGGTGAACACTTCCGGCACGGTCAAGATGCGGTGCGTGGCGTGGAAGTCATGGATGGTGAAGCGGCCGTAGCGCAGGCTGTCGCGCGCGTCGACCCGTGAGCCGAGATTGACCTTGCCCGATTCCAGCGCCATCGAGATCGACAGCGCCTTGAAGGTCGAGCCCATTTCGTACACGCCGACGTTGATGCGATTGATCCGGGTGGGATCATGCGCTTCGATCGGCTGGTTTGGGTCGTAGTCGGGCAGCGATTCGAGCGCGATGACTTCGCCGGTGTTGACGTCCATCACAATGCCGGCCGCCGCCTTGGCCTTCCAGTGGTCCATGCCGGTCATCAGTTCGTCGCGTAGGGCATGGGTGACCTTGAGGTCGAGCGACAACCGCACCGGTTTCAGGCTCTCCGGATCGACGACGAAGCCGGGAACGTGCGGATCGGTCAGACTTTGCTGGTCGAGATACTTCTCCATGCCGGCAATGCCGATATTGTCCTTGTCGACGTAGCCGAGCACGTGCGCGGCGATCGGGCCGTTCGGATAGACGCGCTTGTTTTCGGGCAGGAATCCCACGCCCGGAAGGCCGAGATGAAAAATCTCCGCCTGCTCCTTGGACGTAATCTGCCGCTTGACCCAGACGAAGCCCTTCTTCGAGCCGAGCCGCTCGCGCAGTTCCTTGGCGTCGACGTCGGGCAGCACGGCGGTGATGAGTTCGACCGCCTCGTCCTTGTCGATGATCCGGTTCGGCTCGGCGAAAACCGACATGGTCTTGACGTCGGTGGCGAGGATTTCGCCGTTGCGGTCGAGCAGATCCGGACGCGCGCCCGAAACCGCCTGGTCGGCGGCGTCCTTCAGCGACAGAGGAGGATCGTGCGACACCCCGAGCACGACGAGCTTGACCACGAGCGCCGCAAAAGCGAGGGCCATGCCGAGCGAGACGGTGCGGATGCGTACGCCGGAGCGATCGAGTCGCGTCACCAGCAGGGCGCGGGCGAAGGCCCGCAGGTTGGCGAGGGTCAGGATCGAGCGCAACGTCGCCCCTGGCCGGCCGGGCGGCGGCTCGAGATCGACGCCGAAATTCTGCGGCGCGTGGCGATGATAGAGGGCGATCAAGCGCGCGGCCGACCGGCCCGCGCCTCCGACGTCCTGCCGCTCTCGCCGGGTTTGCGCGGATCGGCGTGTCGGGCATGCTCATCTCACGGCCGGAGTGGCGCCGCCGGCTTCGGCGGCGGGGGTTTCGTTGTCCTTGTTGAAGCCCAGCGACTCGAGCGTGCGACCAATGGAATCGACTTTCGGCTGGGCGTCGGGAAGGTCCGCAATGGCGGCGATCTGCGACAACGTCAGCGGCTGCATGCCGAGCTTGGCGTCGGCAAGCTGCTGGATGCGGTCGGGACGGGCGAGGTGAGCGTATTCGGCGCGCAACAGGTTGATCGCGTCCTTTTCCTTGTTGATCATATGACGGGTCTTCAGCAGTTGCTCCGACGCGTAGATCGTTCGATACTTGACGCCGTAGACATAGGCCGCCGAGCCGATCAGCGCGGCGATCGCCGCCGCATGCATGAGCCGCAAGATCATCCGTGTCTCCCCCGACGCGCCGGCAGGCGCGTTAACGCGACGATCGCATCCCCGGCGGCGCGTGCGGGCGCGTCGAGCCGAGTCGCGTAGCGGAGTTTTGCCGAGCGCGCGCGCGGATTAGCCGCCGCCTCCGCTTCCGCCGGTTCGACCGGCTGGCCGCGCGGAACGTCGAAGGTGGGCGCCGGCTCGGTCGGCTCTCCTGGCAGGCGACGCGATGCGGCGTGACCGCGCCCCGACCGGCCAACCAGGAACTGCTTGACGATCCGGTCCTCGAGCGAGTGGAAAGTCACCACCGCCAGTCGCCCGCCGGGCTTCAGGCGCCGTTCGGCGGCGATCAGTCCGCGCAGGAGTTCGCCGAGCTCGTCGTTGACGGCGATGCGCAGGGCCTGGAAGGTCCGGGTCGCCGGATGCGTGAGCTCCCCGCGCCGGGCCGGGGCGACCCGGGCGATCATCCCGGCGAGCTGAAGCGTGCTGACGAACGGCGCCGCGATGCGGTCGGCGACGATGGCCCGGGCGATGCGGCGCGCGGCGCGCTCCTCGCCGAAATGGAACAGGATGTCGGCGATCGCCTCCTCATCCTCGTCGCGCAGAATATCGGCGGCGGAACGGCCCGCGCTCTCCATCCGCATGTCGAGCGGCGCGTCGAAACGCAGCGAGAATCCCCGCTCGGCCTGGTCGAGTTGCATCGACGACACGCCGATGTCGAGGACCACGCCGTCGACGGATTGCAGTCCGAGGTCGCGCGCAACCGTTTCGAGATCGCCAAACCGCGCGTGGACAATCTGCATTCGGCCGCGCGATCGGGCTGCGAGACCGGCGGCGGCTCGGATCGCCGACGGGTCACGATCGAGCGCGACAACGTCAGCGCCGCGCTCAAGAAGCGCGCGCGTATAGCCGCCCGCGCCAAACGTGCCGTCAACGATGGTCACGCCGGGCTGCGGATCGAGCGCCTCCAGGACCTCGGCGAGCAGGACCGGAGTGTGGTGCGGCGCGACGCCGGTCATACGGACGGCGCCTCTGCGCCTGGCTCGGCCCGAAGGCGCCGCACCCGCTCTCGCGCCGCCTCGAGATGGGTCGCGAACCGCGACGGCGCCCAAATCTGGAACTTGTGCCCCTGCCCGACGAACACGGCTTCCTGATCGAGCCCGAGCGACGTCTTGATCCGGTCGTCCAGCGTCACGCGTCCCTCCGAATCCATGCGCAGGATCTCGCTGGTGCCGAGCAGCGCCGTCGCGAAAGCGTCGCGCGCCGGGGAAAACGGCGGCAGGGTCGCCAGCAGCGAGTCGATCTCCGCCAGGAGCTTCAAGCCGCCGCAATCGAGCGCTGGGGCATCGAGCGACGGATAGGCGTAGACGCCCTCGAACCCATCCTTCGCCAGAGCCTGCCGGAAAGGCGCCGGAATCGAGATCCGCCCCTTGGCGTCGAAGCGGTGGGTGAAATGCGAGAGGAATCGGTCCACGAGGCCCCCCGACGCCAAAAGCCGCCGCGACCGGACGAGCGAAACTCGAACACGGCGGCGCTAAGGCGCGGTCTGTTGACGGGATGTCGTGGGATAACATGGGACCCCATGGGCGTCAAACAAACCGGCGGCGATTCCCGCCCCGGAACCTGCCTTGACGTCATTAGGGGTCGTTAAGGTTAATGTTCCGTTACTCTGAGTATGTCTTACGCTATTGAACTAGCAATGCTGAGATATAGATGTTCTATAGCCAATTCATGAAGTCGATTTTCGCGTGTTCGCGGTGACGACTCAGCGAAACCCGCCGGCCGGCGCAGACGGGCTGCCGCGCGACCATAGGCTTAACGCCTACGGCGAGGCCCGTACGCGCCAGCGTGACGTGTTCCTGCCTGACGGGACGACGCACGCGGGCAGGACGCCGGAGCACTGAAGTCGCGTCCGGCGCCGCCGTCTCCGTACTCCGGCGGACGCGCGCCGGCCTTCCACCGCATCGACTCTCCCCGCAGCTCCCCACCCCGGGGATTTGAGGGCGGGCATTTTTGTCCCTGAGGTCACGCCGACCACGCGCGTCGAAGACTTGCGGGGCGCAAGCGGTCAGTCCAGGAAAACCAGAACCTTGCAGCCCCCGCTCCGCCGATTGGCGACGCCCGTGACGACGCCGTCCGCGTCTGAGGGGGAGCGATCGATATGGAGTGGAAGGCCATTTCCCACATCCGTCTCAATCCCTCCAGGGAAGTAGCCACGACGAAGACCCCTTCGACTGACCGCGCACGCAAAGCGTCCATGACCGATAGGGCGGAAGTCAGGTGCGCTGAGAAAAGGCTCGGGCAGGAGCAGCCCCCTTTTACCGGGGCCCTCTGTTACTCATTGGGGTCCCTTGACTCCTACTTAAGCAACAACCTTTGCGTGTATTCAAGTTATGGCCTCTACTTAGGGAGGGCGCAAACAGTGTTACGTTGCAGGCAGGTAGAAAAAGCGGTACTCGGTTGACGGGGCAAGGCGCCTAGATGCAGTACCAGATCGAATTCCTCGACGACGCGAACGCAGTCGTCCGTGTAATGAGTGCGGAAGCTGGCAGTCCTGCAAACGCGTTCCTACTCGTAGTCGAAGACGACTGGCCGGCAGAAGCTGTGATGGCGAACGTAGTCGATAAGTATGGTCGGCGCGGTCTTTCCGTATCCAAGCCCCGGGTGAAGTTTAGACGAGGTCGCCGCGAAGGCTCCAATTCGGAAGCCGAGTTAGCTTGACCCAAGGTTTCACCGGAGGTCGGGGCTCGCAGCAACGAGGGCGGCATGCGGCTCGCCTATCTCCGCTCCCCCGTCGCCCGCAATAATGATGCGAGAGGGTCGCCGCCGACGTATCCTAGTTCGACTGACGCGATCGTCTCCCCTCTACCACTCCTTGGCTGTATACTTCCGCTCATCCACTTGGACGACGGACGGAGACACGCCCATCAGACGCTATCTGAAACCGGGCGACTACTTCGGGTCAGAAGGACGAATAAGGGCCTTACTATCGCCCTTCGCGCCTGCGAAAGCCATGCTAGGATGGCGACGAACCGGACCTCTGCTCGTCGCTCACATGCCCCCTTTCACCGTCCGACTGTTATCCTCCATCGCCGATGTGGACCCGGGGACGTGGGACGCGTGCGCCAATCCGCCTGGGCTTTCCGAAAGCGAGGCCGAAGGCGAACGGTTCAACCCTTTCCTCACGCACGCGTTTCTGCACGCGCTCGAGGCCTCGGGTTCGACGGGAGGCCGGTCGGGCTGGACGCCGGTGCATGTGGTCGTCGAGGACGCCGCCGCGCATCGTCGCCGCGGCTCCGTCCTATCTCAAAAGCCACAGTCATGGGCGAATACGTCTTCGACCACGCCTGGGCCGACGCCTACGAGCGAGCCGGCGGGCGAGTATTATCCCGAAGCTTCAGGTCGCGGTCCCCTTCACGCCGGCGACCGGGCGGCGCCTGCTGATCGTCCGCGACGCCGCGGAAGGCGCGCGCGAGGCGCTGGTCGCGGGACTTGCGCGAGGTGCGGCGGCAAGCCGAGGCCTCGTCGATTCATGTCACCTTCCCGACCGCCGAGGACGCAGCGCGGCTGGAGAGGCGGGCTTCCTGGTGCGCCACGGCGAGCAGTTCCACTTCCTCTGCGACGGCTATTCTCGAGATTCGATGACTTCCTCGGCCGCCCTGGCCTCACGCAAGCGCAAGAGCGATCAAGCGCGAGCGCCGGGATGCGCTCGGCGATGAAGTCGCGATCGAATGGGTGACAGGTTCATCAATTCGGCCAATTCACTGGGACGCATTCTTCAAGTTTTACATGGATACAGGGTCGCGCAAATGGGGCCGGCCGTACCTGACCGCAACTTTTTCCCCTGGTCGGCGCCGCCCTCGCCGACCGCATCCTGCTCGTCATGGCCAAGCGCGGCGGACGCTATATCGCCGGAGCGATCAATTTCATCGGCGACGACGCGCTCTACGGCCGCAACTGGGGCGCGATCGAGGAGCGCCCGTTTCTCCATTTCGAGGTCTGCTACTATCAGGCGATCGACTTCGCGCTGAGCCGCGGCCTGAAGCGTGTGGAAGCCGGCGCTCAAGGGGAGCACAAGCTTGCCCGCGGCTATCGTCCGGTCGTCACCTATTCGGCGCATGAATTCGCTGACGCGCGCCTCGAACGCGCCGTCGCCGACTATCTGAGGCACGAAAGGCCGGCGGTGGCGCGCACGATCGCGCATTATGAAGAATCAGCCCCGTTCCGGCGGAGCGAGGATGGCAAAGCCGAGACGCGGGGAGAGAACTTTGACGACGCCGACCTATGATCCTGACAACATCTTCGCCAAAATCCTGCGCGGCGAGGCCCCTTGCACCAAGATTTACGAGGACGACCGTTTCGCTCGCCTTTCTGGACGTGATGCCGCGCGCCGACGGCCATACGCTCGTGATCCCGAAGGTCGCCGCCCGCAACCTGTTCGACATCGCCCCCGCCGACCTCGCCCGCTTGATGCCGTCGGTGCAGAACGTGGCACATGCGGTCAAGACGGGCATGCGGGCCGAAGGCGTCGTCATTCAGCAGTTCAACGAGGCGGCGAGCGGCCAACAGGTGTTCCATCTCCATTTTCACATCCTGCCGTGCTGGACGGGCGTCGCGATCCGGCCGCCGGGGGGCCCATTCCAGAGCGCCGAGGCGCTGCGTCCGTTTGCCGAGCGGATCGTTCCCGCCTTTGGCGTCCGCTGAGCGGCCGATCCAGGTCAACGCGGGAACGGAGCGCCCATGACGCACATCCACTACTTCCCGCTGAGTTCGGGCGGCGGGGATCTTTCTCGCCCTCGTCGGCGGTCTTGCCATCCTCGCGGCGATCGGGCTTCTGGCTCATGTTTCGTTCGCGCTCGGGCTTCAACCCCTGACTGTGACTTTCATTCTGTTTGCCTGTCTCGTCGGGTCCGCCATCAACGTGCCGCTCGCGCGGCTGCCGGGTGAGACGATCGTGACGCGGCAGGTCGTTGAGATCATGGGCGTCCCGTTCCTGGCTCCAGCCGCGGTCAACTGGCCGGGAACCGTGCTCGCGATCAATATCGGCGGGGCTGTCATTCCGATCATACTGTCGTTCTATCTCATCGTGCGCTACGAACTCTGGACGCTGGGGGTGATCGCGGTGGGGATAGTCGCCTTTTTCGTGCACCAAATTGGCGACGCCGCTCCCCGGCGTCGGGATTGCGGTTCCGAGGTTCGCGCCGCCCGTGCTCGCGGCCTTCGTCGGCCCTCGCCCTTTCCCGCCGCTTCGCCGCGCCGCTGGCCTACATCGGCGGCAGCCTCGGAGTGCTGGTCGGCGCCGACCTGCTCAATCTTGGCCTGCTGCGAAGCCTCGGCGCTCCCGTCGCCTCGATCGGCGGGGCCGGGACGTTCGATGGCGTTTTCCTGGCCGGAGTGATCGCGCTCGTGCTCGCCAGCCTCGTCAGCGCTTAACAGACGTCCGCGGGACCTCGTCAGCGGTAAACGAAGCCCGGATTTCGTCAAGCTTACAAATGTTTGGTTAACCACAAGGGCCCATTTTGTGTCTATTATGCCACATGCTTGGGCGAACTGCGCCGAAAGCGGTCGGAAAGGTGGACTTGGCGGGCTCCCAACCCTATAACAGCGTTGTTGATTTTCACGGGCGACGGCGCGCGTATAAATGCGTCAGGCGGAGCCGATCTAAACGGAGACGAAAATGACGAAACGTTGGATGATGGGAGCCGCCGCCGCGGCGTTGACCGTTGCGACCGCCCTGGCTGCTCAGGCCGCTGACCTTCCCACACGTAAGGCAGCCCCCGCGCCGATCTTTGTGCCTCCGCCCTTCACCTGGACCGGGTTCTACCTCGGTGTGAACGCCGGCGGCGTCTGGGGCACTGGCAACACGCAGACGACTATTTACAACGCCGGGTTCCCGATCCTGACCAACATCAACACTGGATCGCTCGGAACTGGCGCGAGCGGCTTCATCGGCGGCGGTCAGGCTGGGTATAACTACCAGTCCGGCGCAGCAGTGTTCGGCATCGAGACTGATTTCGACGGCACGAGCATGAGCAAGTCGAAGAGCGTCATCGGCCCAGGCTTCGCCACACCGATCGGCACCGACAACTTCACCACAAACGGCTCGGCCCGCATGAATTGGCTCGGTACGACCCGCGCCCGCGTCGGCTTTGTCGCTACCCCAGACAACCGCTTAATGTTCTACGGGACAGGCGGTCTCGCCTACGGTGGCGGTAACGCGCACCTCAGCGTATTCGACACGGACTATGGTTTCGGCTGGTTCGGTTCAAAGAGCAATACCCGTGTCGGCTGGACGGTCGGCGCCGGCGTCGAGTACGCCATCACCAACAACGTCACGATCAAGGGCGAATATTTGTACTATAATCTCGGCACGACCAATCAAATTGGTCTTCCGAACGTGCTGACGTCGTCGACCTTCCCGGCAGCGACTGTCGCGAGCAAGGTCACCTACGAAGGTTCGATCGTCCGCGCGGGCGTGAACTACAAGTTCTGATCGAAACGGTCTGACTTGATCTGATTGACCGGCGGAAAGGGTAATGCCTTTCCGCCGGTTTCGTTTTGACCGACGCGTCCAGGACAGTTGGGGTTGCTTGCGCCCCGACAGCCGCGCAAGGCCGGACAGCGGGCCAGAGCGCGGCCGGAGCTGAGCGAAGCTACGCCGGCGTACCGCGGTCTGGCGGCGTTCGGGCCTAGCAGCCTGTCGGACTGGCGGTTTTCGAGACGCGCAACACATTGATATTGTGACGTTTTGTGTTTATACGAAAAGACAAAAACATCAATGATATCAATGGGTGTATCGTTAAGTCCGACAGGCTCCTAGGCTCGCATCCTCGATGGACGTCCATGTGACCGCGGCGCGAAAGCGACCGCAATGTAGTACACAACCACGGGGATGGTTCTGTTGGCCAAGCGTCCCCTCGTCGACGACCCCGTGCCGCTCCCGGCGTCTGCGATGGGCGAGGCTGGTTCGCCGCCCGACGATGAGCCGCCCTTTCACGCAGGTGGAGGCGCGCGGTGATGAGCGTTTGCCAGAATTACGTAATAAAAGTATTGCAGTAAAGAGAAAATTGAGGTAGGGTGAGTTTTCCGCCGCAGGATTGAATTTACAACGTGGCTTGCCGCACTTCGGATTCGATCCCGGCCGATCGGGCGCTGCCGCCCACGCGCGGCGCGTTAGGGGGTGCGACTGCGGGTGGTTTGTTTGCGTTATTGTGGCTAAAATGCGGCAAATCGAGCCAGCGACGCCCTGTCTGAGTTGTCTGAGTCGGAATTTTGCACTTAAGATCTTGAAATTGCTCGACGCTTCTCCGAAAATGACACTTACCGAAGCGAGGTTTTCTGCCTGTTTCTGCCCGTTCCGGCCCTTGGTCGCGGCAATTCCGGCCTGCGGACGGCTCAAAAGGACCAAAAAGCGCACGTCGAAGCGCGCCATTTGGGTCGGGTTCGTCTTCGTTGAATTATGTCTTTCCGGCGCCATCTGGTCCCGCTTGAATCAGCTTGCCCGCGGGCGCGCGTCGGGGAGACTCGGCCGAGAGGGCCTCGCCCCGCGGCCTCCGGAAACTCGGCCTTGGTGGGGATAGTCTCCGTCCTCGAGGGCGTGCGAGCGGCCAGCGCTGGCAACCCCTCAGCGCCCCGGTGTGCTTCGGCGCCCTCTTGTGATATGGTAACCTTGGACCGCGCGCTCCGGCGGCGAGCGCCGCTCCGTCGTGAGAAGGGGGAACACGATGCAGGTGAAGGTCCCGCAACTGTCGGTCAAGCAGGCTGGCCTCCGGACGATCGCCATCGGCCAGCTTGGCCTCGGACCGATTTCGGTCGGCACGCTGGCCCTCGACAATCTCGGTTTCGCCCTGAATGCCGCCCACGCGGTGCTGCACGACGTTCACGCGACGCTGACGCTCTCCATCCGGCTCGATTGGGGCGTTCATGTCGGTCTGCCCGACGGCATCCCGGACATCAACATCAGCGACACCGTGACCTTCTCGATGGGATTCACCCTGCCGGTCGGGACGGTGACCATTCCGTCGCTCAGCAATCTGCAGTTCAATATTCCCAACGTGACCGCGCAGAACCTGTCGGTCAACGCCAGCCCGGTCGCCGTGCAGCTCAACAACGTGACGGCCGACAATATCCACGCCGTCAACACGGCGGTCCCGAGCAACGGCTTTACGCTCTCGGGGCTTGCGTTCGGGTCGCTCACGGCGACGGGTCTGGGCGTGCCCGCTGCGACGGTCGGACAGGCGACCGTCGGGCATGTTCACGGCGACCCCGCGGCGATCCCGGCCTTGTCGCTAAGCAACCTGAAACTGCCCGCGGCGCAGATCCCGACAATCGACAGCACGGTCCCGCTCACCATCCCGCTCGTCTTCGAGGGACCGGCGGCGGGATTCGATGCGGGCATCCTAAGAGTGAAATTGACGATCACGCCTTCGCTGACGACCGAGGTCAATCATCTGCAGATCACGGGCGCGACGGCGTCAGCCACCGCCGGGCAAGTCGTCCTGCACGACGTCACCCTGCCCTACGACGCGCTGAACCTCACCCTGTCGCAGATCGGCGTCGACACGATCGACATCCCCAACTTCACGGTTGGATAAAGGAGGCTCCCATGGCCGACGACCCGAACGTGGTGCAGATCCCGGTGACGCGCCATGATCTCAACCTCACGCTTCAGGATCTCATGACGCCGCTCACGACCTTTGCCGATCGGCACGGGACGACGCTCGCCTCGGCGCCCGAGGCGCAGCAGCACGCGACCGCGCTCGCGACGCTGGCGGGCCAAATCGTTTCCATCGCCGGCCATCTCGACGCGATCGCGCCGCATCTCCTGTCGCCGACCGGGCCGGTCGCCGCCGCCGGAGCGCCAGCGGGCCAGAAGGACAAGTAGCGCCGCCGACCACGACCTGCCGCCCGAAAGCCAGCGTGAGGTCTGAACCGCCGCTACTCCACTCCCAATCCGCGCGCCCTTTCGCGCAGCGCCAAAAACGCGCCGCAAGCCACCACGATGGCCGCGCCGATCAGGGTCGCGACCGGCGGGACGTCGCCGAACACGAGAAGGCCCGAGACGATCATCCAGATGAGCTGGGTGTAGGAGAAGGACGTCAGCACCGGCGCCGGCGCGTATTTGTGGGCGACGATCACCAGCGCGTGTCCCGCGGCGCCAAAAACGCCGAGGCCCGCCATCACCGCCCAGACATGAACGGGCTGCGGCGTCGTCCAGGTCCACAGGAGCAAGGGCGTGGTCAGGATAACGCCGGCCGCCTGCGTCCAGACGAGAGTCGTATGCGAGGAGTCGACGCCGGCGAGCTTGCGGGTCGCGAGAAAATAGCCGGCGTTGCAAAGGACGCCGGCGATGGCGATCAGCACGACGGGCTGGAAGGCGCTCGTTCCCGGGCGGGTGGCGATCAACACGCCGACAAAGCCGAACGCAATCGCGATCATGCGCTCCCGGCCGACCCGCTCGCCGAGCAGAGGTCCGGCCGCAAGCGCCACGAGAATCGGCAGGAGGAACGAGATCGTCGCCGTTTCGGCGAGTTGCAGTCTGCGCAGCGCGACCACCCCGAATGCCGTGGAGCCGAGCAGGAACAGCGAGCGTAGGGCCTGCAACCCCGGCCGCTTCGACCAAAGCGCGGCCGGCCGCGACCACGGGCGCGCCGCAAGGAGGGCGAAAACGCTTGCCCCCATATAGCGCGCCCAGACGATCTCGGAGATCGGCAGGCGCTGGCTGAGCCATTTCGATGAGGTGTCGAGCCCGGTGAAAAGCAGCATCGCACCACACATCAGCGCGATCGCGACGATGCGCAGGTGGCGATCTTCGGCGGCCGCGGCGACGACGCGGCGTTTCTCGGTCGCGGAGAGCGGTCTCACGCCATGTCACGCTCGATCCGGATGACCTGCGGCTTCTCGCGCACGACGCCGTCTTCGACCGCCCGCGCAAGCGCGTCGCGAACCGAGGCCTCGGTGGTGCCGTGGGTCATCAGGACGACCGGCACCACGCCCGATGCGGCCGCTTCCCTCGTCGCCCGTTTCTGCATGATCGCCTCGAGCGAGACCATGCGCTCGCCGAAGCGCGCCGCGATCGCGCCCATCGCGCCCGGTTTGTTGACGACTGCGAGCCGGACGTAATAGCCGCCTTCGTGGCGTTGCATCGGCACCCGATCGGCGTCGAGCAGCGACGCCGCGGGACGCCCGAACATCGGCACGCGCGTTCCCCGGGCGACGTCGACGAGGTCAGCCGCGACGGCGGACGCGGTGGCGTCGCCGCCTGCCCCCGGCCCGACGAGCGTAAGTTCGCCGATTGCGTCGCCGTCAATCGACACGGCGTTCAGGACGCCCATCGTCTGTGCGAGCGGCGCGCTCTTGTCGACCATGGTCGGGTGGACGCGCTGCTCAACGCCGTGCGGTGTCCGCTCGGCCACCCCAAGGAGCTTGATGCGGAAGCCGAGCTCGTCGGCGGCGGCAAGATCGGCGAGCGTGATCGATTCGATTCCCTCGACCGCTACGGCCGTGGCGTCGATTTTCGAGCCGAAGGCAAGCGAAGCCAGAATGGAAAGCTTATGGGCGGTGTCAAAGCCGCCGACGTCGAAGGTTGGATCGGCCTCGGCGTAGCCCAATCGCTGCGCGTCGGCGAGGCAGACGTCGAACGGCAGCTTCTCCGCCTCCATACGCGACAATATGTAGTTGCAGGTGCCATTGAGAATGCCCGAAACCCGGTTGATCGCGTTGCCAGCCAGGCTCTCGCGCAGCGTCTTGATCACCGGAATGCCGCCGCCGACCGCCCCCTCGTAAAACAGAGTGGCGCCATGCGCCTCAGACAGTTCGGCGAGTTCGAGCCCGTGCTCGGCGAGCATCGCCTTGTTGGCGGTAACGACCGGCAATCCTCGCCGAAGCGCGGCCTTGACCGCCTCGAAGGCGATCCCATTCGCCCCCCCGATCAGTTCGACAAATACATCGATGTCGGCCTCGGCCGCCAGTTTCGCTGCATCCTCATGGAAGTGGGCGTTGCCGAGTTCTGGCTGCCCGTCCCGCCTGCGACGCGCGCTATAGCCCTGAAGTGCAAGCGCGCGCCCCGAACGCTCGGCCAGCGCATCGCACCGCCGTCGCAGCAGACGCGTCAAGCCGGTCCCGACCACGCCAAGACCGGCGACGCCCAACCGCAGCGGCTCTGTCATTGTACTGGCTCCGATTTCCGGGCATGACACTTGGGCGTCGTTTCTGCCCGAGTTGCGGTCCCGGATCAACGAAGCTCAGGCGGCCTCAGCCCCAGCGCTCAGCCGCGGATTTCTTCTTTGTCTTACGCTCCTTGCGCGCAGCATAACGCGCGTCGCGCTCGAGCTTTTTCTCGAATTCGAGGCGCTCCTGCTCTGCACGCGCGCGCGCGGCCTCGGCCTCGCGGGCCAGCGCCTCGAGGCGCAACTGCTCCTGCCGGGCGGCCTCCTCCGCCGCCTTGCGGGCGGCTTCGACGGCGGCGGCTTCAGCGCGTCGCTGGGCGCGCTCGACTTCGCGAACCGCGCGCGATTCAGAATCGCCTTGCGCCTGGCCTCGCGCTCGAGAACCACCGGATCGTTGGGGTCGTACTTGGCGGTGGAGAGAAATTTGTCGGCCATCGCCTTGCGCGCCTTGGCGGCAGCCGCCTGGCGATCGGCGAAGCTGTTAGAGTTCATAAATGACATCGCGTTCCTGGAGCGATTGGTTGTCGGGGATGCGAGCTCATGCCACAACGCACGCCTTTCGGCAACATTGTTGATCGCATTGCAGCGTTGCGGTGAGAACGCATCAGCGCCGCGCGTGGCGGCGGTCGCGTCGTAATATAGTCGAAGGGACCGTTGCTTCAAGGCGTTGAACGTGTTCCAATCGCCTTTTGCCCGGAAGAGGCGAGCGATTCAGGGAGAGACAAATGGCGATCATGGTTGATGCTGGGCCTCCTGCGGCGATGAGCCGCTCCGCTCGCGAACCGCGCCGGCTGGAGATTCGCACGATCCGTGTCGCTGATCTGATCGAGTGCATCGAGAAGGGAGTGAAGGACTTCACGCGGTCGTCAAAGTACGGAATGTTCTTCGGCGCCTTCTACGCCGTCGGCGGAGCGCTGATCGTCTGGTTGGCCGTCTACACGGGCTACTGGTACCTCGCTTATCCACTAATCATGGGATTCGCGTTGCTTGCCCCTTTCGGCGCTGCGGGGACGTATGAGATTTCGCGCCGCCTTGAAGCCGGTCAGCCCTTGTCCTGGGCATCCGTGCTAGGCGCCGTCTGGAGCCGCACCGGTCAGGACCTCGGCTGGCTAGCACTCGTCAGTCTGTTCACGTTTATGATCTGGATGGATATTGCGGTCTTCCTGTATTTGATGTTCTACGGTAATGGTTTGTCGTCATTTGCCGACATCTTCGCTAGCGTCTTCACGACCCCGTACGGGTTGCTGTTTCTCCTGGCCGGCAATAGCGTCGGCGCAATCATCGCCTTCTGCGTGTTCTCCTTCACCGCCGTCTCGCCGCCCCTTGTGGTCGATCGCGACGTTGATGTCGTGACAGCACTAACGACCAGCGTTCGTGCGGTCGCGGCCAATCCGCAGACCATGCTCGCCTGGATGGTGGTGATCGGAATGGACCTTGCGGTGTCGTTCGTCACCTTTCATATCGCGCTGCTGGTGCTCTTCCCGATCCTCGGGCACACTACCTGGCACCTTTACCGCAAGCTGATCGTCTGACGCCGCGATGGCGGCGCTGGACGTCCGTTTGGGGTGGCGAATGGGAAACCGCTCCGATTGCAGGGCGATAGCCGGCTGACGGGGTGCCTGGACTTCTCGCGCGCCAGCAGGGTCATCAAGACTTGGCGGTGCGGGCGTCCTTGTGCAACTGCGCCCGCATCGCTTGGCGATCGCGGCCTGGGCGACGACGGCCGCCGGGCGATTCTCGCACTAATCCAGCAGCCTCCAGCCGGACGGCGCGTCCGTTCGGCGACTATGATCGCCCCAAGGCGCGCAATCGGACGGCGCCGAAGTCGAAGCGCCAGATGCGGGACCGCGAACCGTCAGCCTTGAACGGCCGAGCTTTAGGCTGCCTCGACCGTCACAATAGCCTCTTTAGCGCATAGAGGGCCGCGTGCGCATCGCGTGGGCTCAATTCGTCTGGGTCGAGCGCACCGACGGCTTCGCGCAAAGCGTCGTGGGGCGGCGGCGCGGGCTCTTTCGGCTCAAAGGAAAAAAGCGGCAGGGAATCGAGCGTGCCGCTCGGCTGCGACGCTTCGAGATCCGCCAGCACTTTGCGCGCCCGCCGCAGCACCGAGGCCGGAAGGCCCGCCAACTTGGCGACCTGGATCCCATAGGAACGATCGGCGGCGCCCGGCGCGACTTCGTGCAGGAACACTAGATTGCCCTTGAATTCGCTGATCCGCATTGTGAGGTTGACGAGCCTTGGCAACGTTTCGGCAAGTCGCGTCAGCTCGTGAAAATGGGTGGCGAACAGCGCCCGCGAGCGGTTTGCGCTGTTCAGGTGCTCGACACAGGCGTAGGCGATCGAGAGCCCATCAAAGGTCGCCGTCCCGCGCCCGATCTCGTCTAGAATGACGAGCGAGCGCGCCGTCGCCTGATTGAGGATCGCCGCCGTCTCGACCATCTCGACCATGAAGGTCGAGCGGCCGCGCGCGAGATCGTCCGCCGCGCCGACGCGCGAAAAAAGCCGGTCGACAACGCCGATATGGGCTCGGCGCGCCGGGACGTAGGATCCCATCTGGGCGATCAGCGCGATCAACGCATTCTGGCGCAGATAGGTCGATTTGCCCGCCATGTTGGGTCCGGTCACCACGGCGATCCGGCCGCCGTCGGCGATATCGCCGGTAAGGTCGCAGTCGTTGGCGACGAACGGTTCGCCTGCGGCCCTCAGCGCCGCCTCGACCACCGGGTGCCGGCCGCCCTCGATGCGAAAGGCAAGCGAGGAATCGACCCTCGGCCGGCTCCAATCGCGCTTTGCCGCCAACTCCGCCAGCGCCGAGGCGACGTCGACGGCGGCGATCGCACCGCCGAAAGCTCGCAACGCCTCGCCCTCGGCGAGGCATGCTTGGCGCAAACGCTCGAAGGCGTCGAGTTCGAGTTCAGCGCCCGGTCCGCGGCGGAGGCGATCTTGGCCTCGAGTTCGACCAACGCGTTGGTGGTGAAGCGCAGCGCTCCCGCCATGGTCTGGCGATGGATGAAGGTCGCGTTTATGGGCGGCTGGAGCAGCGCGTCGCTCTGCGCCTGCGGCGCCTCGATATAATAGCCTAGAACATTGTTGTGACGGATCTTGAGCTGGCGAACGCCGGTGTCCGCGGCGTAAGTCGCCTGCATGTCGGCGATCACCCGCCGGCTTTCGTCACGCAACGCTCGCGCCTCGTCGAGCGGCGGCAGCGCGCCGGCGCGGACGAAGCCGCCGTCGCGCTTGACGAGCGGCAGGTCGTCGGCGAGCGTCGCCCGAAGCTCGGCGTTCAGCGTCCCGCAATTCGTTCGGAAGGCCGCATACGCGCGCATTAGCTCGGGCGGCAGGTCCCCAGCCGACTGCAAAATGCGCGCGAGCGCGGCCGACGCCGCGACGCCGTCACGGACGGCGGCCAGGTCGCGCGGGCCTGCGCGATCGAGGCTCAGGCGCGAAAGCGAGCGCAGGAAATCGGGCGCGCCGGCAAGCTCGCGGCGCAGCGCATCTCGCGTCGGCGCGGCCTCGATCCAGAACGCGATCGCGTCGAGCCGTTCGTCAATCGTGGCCGGATCGGTCAGCGGACCCGCGAGACGCTCGGCCAGAAGGCGGGCGCCGGCGGGCGTCACAGTGAGGTCGATGGTCGCAAGCAGCGATCCCTCGCGCGCGCCGCCCAGCGTCCGCGTAAGCTCGAGGTTGGCGCGCGTCGCCGAATCGATCTCGAGGCTCGCGCCGCGCGCCGCGTCGGGTTGGCGGCGACAGGGCCGGACGCGCCTCGAATTGCGTGCGCTTGACGTAGGCGAGCGCCAGCGACGCCGCCGCGATCTCCGCCCGCGTAAAGGCGCCGAAGCCGTCGAGGGTCTCGACGCCGTAGAATTCGCACACCCGCCGCTCTGGCGCCGACCCATCAGCCGGCTCGCGCGCGAGCGGAGTCGCCGGAACGCCGAGTTCGGCGACGAGACGCCCGAACGCCGGCTCGTCGAACACTGCCTGCGAAGCGACAAGCTCAGAGGGTTCAAGCCGCGCGATCTCGGCGGCAAGCCTCGTTTCGTCCGCCTCTGACAGGGCGAACGCCCCGGTCGAGAGATCGAGCGCAGCGAGCCCATAGGACGAGCGCCCGTCGCTCGCGCGGACTTTCTGTGCAGCGACGAGTAGCCGCGCCCGACCAGGCTCGAGCAGGCGTTCCTCGGTGATGGTGCCGGGCGTGACAAGCCGCACGACGTTCCGCTTTACGACCGATTTCGCCCCACGCCGTTTCGCCTCGGCGGGATCCTCGACCTGTTCGCAGACCGCGACACGATGGCCAAGCGCGATCAGCCGGTTGAGGTAGTCATCGGCCCGCTCGATCGGCACGCCGCACATAGGGATGTCCTCGCCATCGTGCTTGCCGCGCTTGGTGAGCACGATGCCAAGCGCCCGGCTCGCGACTTCCGCGTCGTCGAAAAAGAGCTCGTAGAAATCGCCCATGCGGTAGAACAGCAGAGAACCTGGATTGGCCGCCTTGATCTCGAAGTACTGCGCCATCATCGGCGTCAGGCGCTGAGGTCCGTCTCCGAGGCTGGGATTACCGGCAGCAGGGTTTATGGTCGTGGCGTTCATCGGGCGCGACCCTAGCAAATCGGCGCCAGCCCGTGAGGGCGCAACTCGCGTTATCCACGGGACCCGCGGCTAAACCAAATAGCGTTGAGTGGACGGACAAAATTGTCAACGAGTTCGCTTCGAGCGCGGCGACGCGGTCAATGAGCGCGTCTAGCAGCCTGTCGGACTTAGCGCTGGGCCTGCGGCTGCGCTAGAATCAGGCGTTGATTCGCGCGGGGCGGCGGGCGGGTTTGATGAGCAATTTTCGGACGATCGATCGCGAGACGGGTTTCTTGTTGCCTCCCTCGGTGCGACGAATGGCTTCCGGAGAGGCACTTGGCGCGGTTCGTCGTCGAGGTGATCGACGGTCTCGACTTGGGCGGGATGAGCGGGGCTTACCGAGGCTCGGGTTCGGCTTCGTATCATCCCCGGATGTTGTTGGGCCTGTTGGTTTACGGCTATGCGACGGGGATATTTTCGAGCCGCAAGCTCGAGCGGGCGACCTACAACTCGGTGGCGTTCCGGTTCATCGCGGCGAACGATCATCCCGACCACGACACGATCGCGACGTTTCGGCGGCGTTTCTTGAAGGAGATCGAGAAGCTGTTCGTCGAGGTTCTTCAGTTGGCGCGCGAGATGGGCGTTTTGAAGATGGGCACGATCGGACTGGACGGCACGAAGATCCACGCCAACGCGAGCCGGCGCAGCGCGCTTTCCTATGCGTACGCGGGCAGGCTCGAGGAGCAGCTGAAGGCCGAGGTCGCCGATTTGCTGGCCAAGGCCGAGGCGGCGGACCAGTCGGATGTTCCCGACGGGATGTCGATCCCCGACGAACTGGCGCGGCGCGAGAAGCGTCTGCGCAAGATCGCCGAGGCGCGGGCGACGATCGAGGCGCGGGCCAAGGAGCGGGACGCTCGCGAGAAGGCGGAGCACGAGGTCAAAATGGCGGCGCGCGAGGCCAAGACCGCCGCGACGGGCAAGAAACCCAGGGGCAAGCCGCCGGCGCCGCCGGTTGAAGGGCCGCTACCGGCCGATCAGGTCAGCCTGACGGACGAGGAGTCGCGCATCATGCCGGCAGCCGGCGGCGGCTTCGACCAATGCTACAACGCGCAGGCGGCGGTGGCGGCGGGCAGCCTTCTGGTGGTGGCGACCGACGTTGTCCAGGCGCCCAACGACAAGAACCAGGTCGAACCGATGCTGGAGAAGATCGAGGCGTTGCCCACGGGCTTGGGCAAGGTCGACCATCTGCTGGCGGACACAGGATATTTCAGCGCGGGCAACGTGGCCGCCTGCGAGAAGGCCGGGGTCGAACCGGTGATCGCGATGGGCCGACAGCCGCATCATCCGCCGCTGAGCGAGCGGTTCGAGAAGGCGCCCGAGGCGCCGAAAGACCCGACGCCGGTCGAGGCGATGGCCCACAAGCTGAAGACGCCCGCCGGGTGCCCTCTACGCCCTGCGCAAACAAACGCCGGAGCCAGTGTTTGGCATCATCAAATCCGCGCTCGGATTCCGTCAATTCTCGCTGCGCGGGCTCGAAAACGTGCGCGGCGAGTGGAGCCTCGTGACCATGGCCTGGAATTTGAAGCGGATGTTCACCCTCGCTCCGGCCTATCGAATGGCTTGAGCCGCCTCGCGCCGAAAATCGACATACACAGCCGCTCCAACTGCATCAATTCGAACCCACCAAGCCTTAGATCGCGATCAATCCAAGCCGCAAACTCGAAAAACGACATCGCAACTCAATCGCAGATAACTCAGTCCGACAGGCTGCTAGAACGCCGCCGTCTTCAAAAGCCTCCGCGCCTTCATAGCGCTTGCCGCCATGGCATAACCGCCGCCCGCCCCATCGACGAAGTGCAGATGCCCGCGGTCGGAATACGATGGCGCAAAGCACGTGACCTGCGCGCCGGACTGGCGGTACGTACCGTAGTCCGCGTAGTCGGACGACCTCGACCAACCTCGCCTCGAGCGCATCGGCGAAGGCTTCGGAGCAGTCGAGCGTCATGCGCAAACCATCGTCGAATTTGCGAAAGTCAGCGTTGGCGGCGAGATCGCCGACATAGGTTCGCATGTCGAACGAACTGACCTTGAGCATCAAGCGATGAAAGACCGCGGCAACCGCAAAGCTCTTTACGGCACGCCACAGCGCAGGCAGCCGCCCCGCGCCCGACGCCCGCAAGGCTGCTGTCTCCAGGCCGATCGCCGGCCCGGGATCAGAGAAACTCAAGCTCTCCACGTTGACTGGCCTTCCGCCGCCGTCGGTTTTTTGCGTCATCGCAACCACCTCGTCGAGCAGTGCGGCGAAGCGGGGATCGTCGCCACGCGGCGCAACGATCAGTGAAAGGACAATCCCGCGCTTGGCCGGCGAAACCGTCCAGCGACAAGAGAGGCCGGACAGATCAGGGCGCGCGTCGGGGTCGACCGGCAGTGCGTAATCTCCCCGCTTCGCGCGCTCCTCGAACCAGGAAAGCCCGCCGCCCGCGAACATCGCATAGGCGGCGTAAGTCGAGGCCCCATAGCGGGCGACCCGGACATCGCGACCGGCGGCCCGGAGGTCGCCGGCCGCGATCATTGCGATCCTGAGCTCGATGCCAAATTCCGCCTGCGAGAAGGCCGCCATCGCGGTCAGCGCCTTGGCCGCCGCGGGCGCGTGCTGCGGACCGACAGCGAAACTTGCACCGTCACCGCCGAAGACAAACGGAAAAGGGCGGCCGCCAAGCGCGTTGGAGACCGCGGCGATCACTCCGGCCCCGATCAAATTGACCGCCTTATAGCGCCCCTCGGCAATCGTCTTGGTCGAGCCGACGATGTCAGACAGGCCAACCGACCAGTCGTCAGGCAGCGGAAGATAATTCTCGGCGCGAACCGCGGCGGCGAAGTCAGTCAGGATCGGCAAGGATTGATAGAAATCGCGCTCTTCGTCCGCCATCGGCAGCCCCCTCAATGCTTACGTAACGCAACGCCGCCGCTCGGCAAGTCTTTCTGAAAATCGGTCGCTGTATGGACCGAACACGACCGCGAGCGTGATCCGCCCGGGCCACTGGGTGAAGAGCCCGGTGGCCACGAGCGCCAGCGGATAGAGCTCAGATCATCGACGCACGATGGCTCTCGACGCGTCCGCGGCGCGCCGCAAAGACAGCCAACGGAACCATCGTCAAAGTCAAGAGCGACAGCAGGTGGATCGGGCTCCAGAGTCCCAGGTCCGGATGGTGTGGATGAAAAGCGATGCGCCCGCCAGGCCCATCATCGCCAGCGCCCGCGACCAACCCAGCGCGCGGTGCACCCTCACGCCCGTCGGCAGCCGGAGCGGCATCGTGCCGAGGGCGATCGCGACGACGGCCAGATAGGGGTGAACCTGGATCGTGGGCGACGCGTCGAGGAGCGGCGCGAGCGTCATTGCCGGCGATCTTGCGCCAACGTCGACGCCTCGAGCGGTATCTGAAGCAGCGGCCCCGATCCAGCGCCCAGCCGCGCCGCGGCGCCCCGTTCGATCGCCGCGTGCACGAACGCCTTGGCGGCGGCGATCGCATCCAGCAACGGCCGTCCGAGCACGACCTGAGCGGCGATCGCGCTCGACAGGGTGCAGCCGGTTCCATGGGTGTTCGGCGAGGCGATCCTCGGCAAGGCGTAGCGATAAACGCCATCGGGAGTGACGAGGAGGTCGACCGCCTCAACTCCGGCGAGGTGGCCGCCCTTCATCAGCACGGCTCGAGACCCGAGAGCGAGCAGCGCCCCCCCTTGCCTGATCATGTCGGCTTCGTTCTGCGCAAGAGCCGCACCGAGAAGCGCCGCCGCCTCGGGCAGGTTGGGGGTCAGGCAATCGACGAGCGCCAGGAACCGCGCCCGGATCGCCTCGATGAAGCCCGCGCCCGCAAGAGGATCGCCCGAGGAGGCCGCAAGGACCGGGTCATAGACGATGAAGGGGTAGTACCCCTCTCCCACAGTGGAAGGGGGCGGGGGCGAGGGTCCGCGCCGGGCGCCGCCTTCTCTCCGAGCGAGAAGGGAGGAGCCGACCGCCTCCGCGATCTCCGCGCTCGCCAGCATGCCGATCTTGATCGCGGCGACATTGAAGTCGTCGAGAACGGCGTCGATCTGAGCCCGCACCATGGCGGCCGGGACGGCGTGGATCGAGCGAACGGCGAGCGTGTTCTGGGCGGTCAGGGCCGTGATCGCACTCGCGCCATAGACCCTTAGGGCGGCGAAGGTTCTGAGGTCCGCCTGGATTCCGGCGCCGCCGCCGGAGTCGGAACCAGCGATGGTGAGCGCGATCAGGGTCCACTCGCCCGGAGCGTTTGCGCTCACGTCGGCCGGGTCGCCGCGATCCATTGCTCCGCGCGCGCCTCCGGGTCGGGGTTGAGCGTGATGTCGGAGATCACCGAGACGAGATCGGCGCCGGCGTCAAGGCAGAACTTCGCGCGCTCGAGGTCGATGCCGCCGATCGCGCAGAGCGGCAGGCCGCCGATCCGCCGCTTCCACTCCGTCAGCAGTTCTAGTCCGTGCGCCGCGACAGATAGCGCCTTGGAGCGCGTAGGATATATCGGCCCCAGCGCGACATAGTCGGGATCGAGCGCGAGTGCGCGCTCGAGTTCGGAATGGTCGTAGGTCGAGAGGCCCAATTTCAGGCCGGCCTTGCGGATCGCAGCCAGATCGGCGGTGTCCAGGTCTTCCTGCCCGAGGTGCACCCAGTCTGCGCCCTCCGCGATCGCAACCCGCCAGTCGTCGTTGACGACCAGCGTCGCGCCGGCCTTGCGGCATAGCGCCAGCGCCTCGCGCGTCTCGTGCACAACGGTCGCCTCGTCCGAGTCCTTGATGCGGAGCTGAACCAGCCGCGCACCGACACCGACCAGCCGCGCCACCCAGACCGCACTATCGACGATGGGATAGAAGGGGTCGAGCGCCGCCCCTCTCCCGTCGGGAAAGGGATTAGGGGTGAGTGCCACGAGAGGGTCCTCGGCTAAGCGCCTACTCCGCCGCGTCAACGTAAAGCGCGCCGCCGCCCTCGAGAAACTCGCGCGACTTCTCCGCCATGCCCGCCATCGCCTCCGCCTCGGCGCGAAGGTCTTTGGTGATCTTCATCGAGCAGAACTTCGGCCCGCACATCGAGCAGAAATGCGCGACCTTGTGGGAATCCTTCGGCAGGGTCTCGTCGTGGAACTTGCAGGCGGTGTCGGGGTCGAGCGACAGGTTGAACTGGTCAGACCAGCGGAAGTCGAAGCGGGCGCGCGACAGCGCGTCGTCGCGGATCCGCGCGGCCGGGTGTCCTTTGGCGAGGTCGGCGGCATGAGCGGCGATGCGGTAGGTGATGACGCCGGTCTTGACGTCCTCGCGGTCGGGCAAGCCGAGGTGCTCCTTCGGGGTGACGTAGCAGAGCATCGCCGTGCCGAACCAGCCGATCATCGCCGCGCCAATGCCGGAAGTGATGTGGTCGTAACCCGGCGCGACGTCGGTGACCAGCGGCCCGAGCGTATAGAACGGGGCCTCGCCGCATTCTCGCAGCTGCTTATCCATGTTGACTTTGATCTTGTGCATCGGCACGTGGCCGGGGCCCTCGATCATCACCTGGCAGCCCTTGTCCCAGGCGACCTTGGTCAGTTCACCCAGCGTCTCGAGCTCGGCGAATTGCGCCCTGTCATTGGCGTCGGCGTTGGAGCCGGGCCTCAGCCCGTCTCCGAGAGAGAACGACACGTCGTACTTGCGCATGATGTCGCAGATGTCGCCGAACCGCTCGTAGAGGAAGCTCTCACGGTGGCCGGCGAGACACCAGCGCGCCATGATCGAGCCGCCGCGCGATACGATGCCGGTGACGCGCTTGGCCGTCAGCGGCACGTAGGCGAGGCGCACGCCGGCGTGGATGGTGAAATAGTCGACGCCCTGCTCGGCCTGCTCGATCAGGGTGTCCTTGAACACCTCCCAGTCGAGTTTCAAGGGATCGCCGCCCACCTTCTCGAGCGCCTGATAGATCGGCACGGTGCCGATCGGCACGGGTGAATTGCGCACGATCCAGGAGCGAATGTTGTGGATGTTGCGTCCGGTCGAGAGGTCCATCACCGTATCGGCGCCCCAGCGGATCGCCCATACCATCTTCTCGACCTCCTCAGCGACGCCGGAGCTGACCGCCGAATTGCCGATATTGGCGTTGACCTTGACCAGGAAATTGCGGCCGATCGCCATCGGCTCGAGTTCGACGTGATTGATGTTCGCGGGAATGATGGCGCGGCCGCGCGCAACCTCGCTGCGCACGAATTCCGGCGTGACGAATTCGGGAATCTCGGCCCCAAAGCTCGCGCCGTCGGCGAGATGCGAGGCTGCGTCCGCGACCGCCGCCTCGCGCGCGAGGTTCTCCCGGTGGGCGACATAGATCATCTCTTCGGTGACGATCCCGGCGCGGGCGAATTCGAACTGGGTGACGAGTTGGCCGGCTGCGCCTGCGCGCAGCGTGCGGGTCGCCGGACAGAGCGGCGCGAGCCGGTCGTCGCCAACGTTGCCGTTGTCCTCCGGCTTGATCGCCCGACCCTCCGACGTCGGATACCCGCGCGCGGCGACCCAAGCCTCGCGCACCGGCTTCAGTCCCTGCTTCAGATCGATCCACGGCTCGGCCTCTGTGTACGGGCCGGATGGGTCGTAGACCCGCACAGGCGGCTCGCTCGAGTCCGATAGCGCGATCTCGCGGAACGGGACGCGGAAGTCCGTTCGCCCTTCGGGCGAGGCGTAGACCTTGCGCGAACCCTGGATCGGCCCGGTGGTGACGTCTCGTGGCGCTGCGAACTTGGCGGACGTCGGAATCTCGTTCATGGCCGTCTCCTCAACGCCGGATAACAGCGAAATAAGACGGCCGATTGTCGAGCATCGGCTACGTCCCTTCGCCGGCATGACCCGGATCAGGTTCAAAGGGTTCGGCTTTCCGCCGTCTCAGCCCCGTTTGGGACACCCCTCGAGCAAACTCCATATCTGGGCCAGGCCCGCCCCGCTGTCAAGCAACGAGGCGCCTTGTCATGACGAGTGGACATTGATTGACTTCTCACAATCCGATGTCATGATTATAACTCAGACGCCTCGACGAGTTCATGGCGACATGAGACAGGTCAGTGGAGTTTCGAACCCAGCCTCAAGGCTGTCGCCGCCGACTGTGGATCCCAGTGACATGCGACCGTCGCTGCAACGACGGAACGAGCGCCTGGGTCGCCTTGAGAACGCGATCGAGACGCGCGGGGTGCTGCGTCTGCGGGAGGCCGCTGCCTTACTCGCGGTCTCCGAAATGACGGTGCGGCGCGACATCGCCGCGGATGCAGGCCGGTTCACCTATCTTGGCGGCTACATCTTTGCAGGCAACGACGCCTCGCGCGAAGCGCACGGGTTGAGGCCCTACATCTTCGCGCGCGAGGCCGAGACCAACCCCCAGGGTAAGCGGGACGCATGCATCCGTGCAGCGGAGCTGATCGAACCCGGCGATACGATTTTCATCGACTGCGGCACGACTTTGCCCGAGTTGGCGACCCGGTTGCCGACTGTGGGGTCGCTTACGGTCGTCTGCTACGCCATGACCATCGCCGAGATCATCTGCAAGCGCCCAAATCTGACGGTCATGATGCTCGGCGGCTTGTATCAGGCTTCATCCGCATCGTTTTACAGCAGTCCCGAGTCCCTCGAAATGCTGGGGCGCATTGGCATCACAAAGGCCTTTTTGTCCGCCGGAGGCGTGCATGCCGAACGGGGCGTGAGTTGTTCGAATTTCCACGAGGTGCCAATCAAACAGAAGGCCTTGGGCGTCTCCCTCAAAAGTTACGTGGTGGTCGATTCCAGCAAGTTTGGGGTTGTCAGGCCAGCCTTCTTCGCTCCTCTCGCCGCCTTCGACGCGGTCGTCACCGATGCCGGCTTGACGACCGCTGACCGCGCCGCGCTTACGCAGGCCGCTATCCCGGCACTTGTTTTGGGCGACCAAAAGCTGTGATAGACTTTTCAGATTGACATTCGGAATGGCGAGGCGTGTAATAATCGTAACAGTGAAATCAGCCGTTTTTGTGTGTTCCCATCTTCCATGGCTCGCCCGTGAGGGAACGCTCTAGAACGCTGCCGCCGCCCTCGGTTCTCCCCGAGGGCGAAGGAAGGCGATAAGCAGCAACAAGATGTCCGATAGTCCTTTGATCCGCGAACCGGTCGATCTGGCGGGGTTAATTGACCATACCCTGCTGAAGCCTGACGCGACCGCAGAGCAAGTGCGGCGGTTGTGCACCGAGGCGAGGCAGTATCATTTTCATTCAGTGTGCGTGAACCCGATCTTCGTCGCGCTGGCGCACCGCGAACTAGTGGGTTCGGAGGTGACGATCTGTTCGGTGATCGCCTTCCCATTCGGCGCCACCACGACTACGGCGAAAGCGGCGGAGACTCGACAGGCGGTGGCCGACGGAGCCGGCGAGATCGACATGGTGATCGCCATCGGCGCGTTGAAGGGAGGGGAGCATGACTATGTCCGGCGCGATATAGCAGGGGTCAAGCAAGCCTGTGGCGCATCGTCCTTAAAGGTAATCATCGAAACATGCCTGTTGACTGACGAGGAAAAGGTGAAGGCTTGCCTGTTGGCGAAAGAAGCCGGAGCCGATTTCGTGAAAACGTCCACTGGTTACGGCGGAGGCGGCGCAACGGTCGAGGATGTCGCGTTGATGCGCCGCACAGTCGGACCGACAATGGGCGTCAAGGCGTCAGGCGGGATCAAGACCTTTGCCGACGCGCTGGCGATGGTCCGGGCCGGAGCTACGCGGATCGGCGCGAGTTCCGGAATCGCAATGGTCACGGCGACAAGACCGGCTTGACGACCTTTGGCGTCGGCTGCCGGGGCCGGAACTGCAGCAAGAAAAGCCGGTGCAAAGCGGCGCCAAATACGAGAGGAGAGGAAGAGACCATGTTCAACAGACGTCAGTTCACGACTTTGACCCTGGCGACGACATTGCTCGCGGGGACAGGGATTCGGGCAGCCTATGCCGGGCTCGGCCCGATTGACGTCAGCAAGGTCCGCGCCGACATCTCTGCGGCGAAGAGCAAGAAGCTGACAATGGCGACGGTGGTGAAGATCGACGGCATCGCCTGGTTCGACCGCATGCGTGAGGGCGTGAAGGAGTTCGGGCAACTCACAGGCGATGACGTATGGATGGTCGGACCGAGCCATGCCGATGCGGCCGAGCAAGTCCAGTTGGTCGAGAATCTGATCGCGCAGGGCGTGGACGCCATCTGCATCGTGCCATTCTCGGTCGAAGCGGTGGAGCCGGTGCTGAAGAAGGCGCGTGATCGCGGCATCATCGTCGTGGCCCACGAGGCCTCGAACCTACAGAATGCAGACTACATCATCGAGGCGTTCGACAACAAGGCGTACGGCGCCGCGCTGATGAAGAGCCTGGGGGCGCAAATGGGCGGCGAGGGTAAGTATGTCGCAACCGTCGGCAGCCTGACTTCGCAGTCGCAGAACGAGTGGATCGACGGCGGCATCGAGTACCAGAAGGCGAACTTCCCGAAGATGCAGCTTGCCACGCAGCGTCTCGAAACATACGACGATGCGACTCAGGACTACAACAAGCTGAAGGAAGCCCTTACCGCCTATCCGGATCTCAAGGGTGTGCTCGGTGGCCCGATGCCGACTTCGGCAGGGGCCGGCAAGCTGATCGCCGAGCGCGGGCTGAAGGGCAAGGTGTTCTTCGCCGGCACAGGTTTGGTGTCGGTCGCAGGCGAGTATCTGAAGTCTGGCGACATCAACTACATTCAGTTCTGGGATCCGGCGGTTGCCGGCATCGCCATGAACATCATCGCGGCAATGGCGGCGACAGGCAAGAAAGGCGATCTCAAGGCCGGCCTGAACCTTGGCCTGCCTGGCTACGAGAACCTGACACAACCGCAGGCCGATCGGCCAAACCTGCTCTACGGCGCAGGCTGGGTGTCGGTGACCAAGGACAACATGGACGCGTACAAATTCTGATCGGCTGGAAAGGGGCGCCGATCCGAGCGCCCCCGGCTATTTCGAATTGAATCCACCGCATGCCTCCGCCGCTTATCGAACTGCGCCACATCAGCAAGCACTTCGCGGGCGTCAAAGCGCTGGACGACGTCTCGCTCGCTATCGCCCGTGGTGAAATCCACTGTCTTGCCGGTGAGAACGGCTCGGGCAAGTCGACAATCATCAAGGTGATTTCCGGCGTCTATCAGCCTGATGGCGGCGAGCTTTTTATCGACGGCGCGCCCGCGCGTCCGCTGACGCCGATCAGCACCATCGCTCACGGCATCCAGGTGATCTTCCAGGATTTCTCGCTATTCGGCGCGCTGACCGTAGCCGAGAACCTGGCGCTCAGCACCGAGTTGCGCGAGCGACGCCGCCTGGTGAACTGGCGGGACGTGCGCAAGATCGCGACGGACGCGTTGGCGCGGCTAAACGTGCAACTGGATCTCGACGCCGACCTCGACACGCTGCCAACGTCCGGTCGTCAGCTGGTCGCCATTGCGCGCGCGCTAATGTCGAACCCGCGACTGCTGATCATGGATGAGCCGACGACTGCGCTCACTCGCAAAGAGGTGGAAGCGCTGTTCGCCGTCGTGCGCGACATCCAGAGCCGTGGCATCTCCATACTGTTTGTCAGCCACAAGATGCGCGAGATGCTGGAGATCAGTGAGCGAATCACCGTGCTGCGCAACGGCCGTGTGGTGGGCGAAGGTCCGACGAGCGAGTGGGACGAGGTCTCTATCACCCGCGCCATGACCGGCCACGATCCCTCCGACGAGACTTATCGATGGGCGCGGCCGGCCACCCTTCCGCCGCCGCGGCTCGAAACCCGCGGCTTTGGCGTGCCAGGTCAGTTCTATGACGTCAACCTTACGATCTATCCCGGCGAGATTGTGGGTCTTTCAGGCTTGCTCGGCGCCGGCCGAACCGAACTCGCGACGGCGTTGTTCGGCATGTTCCCGGTTTACGAAGGCGGCATCCGTATTGACGACCGGGAAGTGCGGCTCGGCAGCGTGCAGGACGCGATAGCGCAGGGCATCGCCTACGTGCCGGAGGACCGGTTGGGCGAAGGCTTGTTTCTGACGCACACGATCAATCGCAACCTGCTTGCGAGTTCCTACACCGCCCTCGCCCACAACGGCCTCATCAATTTTACGCAAGCGCTCGCGCGCTCGTCGGCGATGATCAAGGACATGCAGATCGCGACACCGACCGGTGATCGGCCGGTGATTGAGCTGTCGGGCGGTAACCAACAGCGCGTTGTGATCGGGCGCTGGCTGATGAACCACGCGCGACTGTTGGTCCTGAATGGTCCGACCGTCGGCGTGGACGTGGGCTCAAAGGCCGGCATCCATCGCAAGATTCGCGATCTCGCTGCAAGCGGCCTCGCCGTGCTGATGATTTCTGATGATGTGCCTGAGCTCGTGCAGAATTGCAGCCGCATCGTCCTGATGCATCGCGGCCGCCTCATCGAGGATTTGCCAACGTCGGCGGTGACCGAGGCGCTTGTCGCCGATAAACTGAAGGCCCTGGCATGAGCCTGCTGTTGCGGCGATCCGAGACCATCATTTTCCTCGTCGTTTTGGTCGCCGTCGTGACGATCGGCGTCATCAACCCCGCGGCGTGGGAACTCGGCAACATCTTCAGCCTGCTACGCGCCAATGTCATCACCGGCATTATGGCGCTTGGCGTGCTGACGGTGCTGATCTCCGGCGGCATCGACGTCTCCGTGCCGTACTTCGCAATGGCCGCGATGTACGTCACGCTGCTCGGCATGCTGAACGCCGGCTACTCCGGCGTGGCGCTGCCATTCATAGCCGCCACGCTGATCGGCCTGTTGCTCGGGGCGCTGAATGCGTTCTTCGTAGATAGCATGCGGATGATCCCGCTGATCGTCACGCTTGGCACGGGCACGATGGTGCGCGGCTTCCTGCTCGGCGTGATCGGGACCGCCAACATCAATATCGACCGCATGCCGCAATCGCTAATGCATTTCGCCAGCCTGTCTTTGGTGAAACTTGTGCAGCCGGACGGCTCCACCATCGAACTCAGCGCCATGCCGCTAACCTATCTGGCGCTCGCGCTGCTTGTGCACCTGCTGCTTCGCTACACCATGATAGGACGGGGCGTATACGCCATGGGTGCAGACAAGGAGGCGGCGCGGCGTGCGGGCTTCGACGTCCGTCGGGTCACCTACTTCGCCTATTGCCTCTCAGGCGCCCTCGCCGGTTTCGCCGGGCTGCTCTACGTCTCGATGTCCTCGCTCGCCAACCCGCGCGACCTGGCCGGCACCGAAATAGACGTGCTGGCGGCCGTGGTGCTCGGCGGAGCCAGCATCTTCGGCGGCCGCGGAAGCGTGCTCGGCACCATGCTCGGGGTGTTCACTCTGGTGCTGGTGCACAACAGCCTGATCATCCTTCACGTCAGCACGACCTGGCAGCGCGTCGCGGTCGGCGCGATCGTGATCGTCGCCACTGCGGCGACGGCCTGGCGCGATCGCAAGCGTCTGGCGTGAGGGGAGCGACGACGATGTCCCAGGAAAAGGACTTGCGCCGCTTCATCAGTCGGCAAGCCAACCTGCTGCAGCTCCTCGGGTTGGCGGTGGTGATCTTCCTTCTGATGACAGCGCTTAACCCAGAAAAGTTCCTGCGCCCCTACAATTTCGAATCGCTCACCTTCCTGGCGCCCGAGCTCGGGCTGTTGTCGTTGGCGATGATGCTCTCGATGCTGACTGGCGGAATTGATCTCTCCGTGATCGGCGTCGCTAATCTCGCCGGCATCCTCGCCGGCCTGCTGTTTCATGCGGTGGGCGGCGCGCAGGGGCCCGCGCTCACCCAGCTGTCGCTATTATGGGTGGCGCTGGGTGTGGCGATCTCGGTATGCACCGGCTTGCTCGCCGGCATGGTCAACGGCTTTCTGATCGCCAAGGTGCGCATCACGCCGATCCTGGCGACGATTGGCACCGGCCAGCTCTACGTCGGCGTCTGCCTGGTGCTCTCAGGCGGGCCTGCGATCGTCGGCTTCCCAAACGGCTGGGATGCAATCGGCAACAGCAAGCTGCTCGGTGTCGCCCTGCCGCTGGTGCTGTTCGTGGTGATCGCAGTTGTGATGGCGCTGGCGCTGGCGCGCACTCCGCTCGGAATCAACCTGCAGCTGATCGGCGCTAACCCCAAGGCCGCAGTCTTCGCGGGAATCCGCACGAGCCGTGCGATCCTAGTCTCCTATGCGGTCAGCGGCGCGCTGGCGAGCATTGCGGGCATCCTGCTGTCGGCGCGCGTGAACGCCGCGAAAGCCGATTACGGTACGTCGTACCTGCTGGAGGCGGTGCTGATCTCGGTGCTCGGCGGAACCAACCCGGCCGGCGGCAAGGCCTCAGTGCTCGGGGTCGCGATTGCTCTGGTGTCGCTGATGCTGCTTTCCAGCGGATTTCAGCTGCTGCGTTTCAGCAACTTCCTGGTGGATTTCATTTGGGGCGCGTTCCTGCTGATCGTCATTGCGATCAACGCACTGCGCAACCGATCAACATAGGAGCCGCGCATGGCCAAGGTGCACCTGCGGCACGCGCTTTTTGAAGAGAAGGAGCGCAGATTCCTGGAGTCGGACGGTGTGGAAGCGTCGCTGTTCCGCTACGACACCGGCGTCGAGGCGGTGCGGCTAGCGAACCGGCGCGGCTACGTAATCCTGCTGCCTTATTTCGGACAGATGCTTTGGGATGCGCGTTTCGACGGCGTGCGGCTCGGAATGGGGCACGCGTATCCGGCGCCTCGTCCGGCGAAGGTGATCGTCGACACTTACGGGTGCCTCGCCTTCCATAGCGGTTTGTTGCGAAATGGCGTGCCGAGCTCACAGGACGACCACCAACTGCATGGCGAGTTCTCGTGCGCTACATTGGATACGGCCGCGCTGGAATTCGGCGGCGACAACGAGGGCGCGTTCATCCGGTTGACCAGTGAGTACGAATACATCGCCGGCTTCGGCTCACACTATATGGCGCGACCTTCGGTGACGCTCCGGCCAGACTGGACGCTGATTGACATGGGCATGTCGGTGGAGAACCGTGGCGGTAAGGCCATGGATCTCATGTACATGTGCCACATCAATCTCGCCTTCGTCGAGAACGCGCATATTCGACAGGCGGCGGCGTATACGCCCGAGAACGTCGCCGTGCGTACGGCGATTCCAAGCTTTGTGCAGCCGACACCGGAATACCGGGCGCTGCTCGAAGAGCTCGCACGCAACCCCGGCCGGATGGAGCATCTCGATCCGTCGCTCGGGTACGATCCGGAGCAAGTCTTCTATCTTAACAATCTGCGGCGCGACGCTGCTGGAATGACCCATGTCATGATGCGCCGGCCGGAGGGTGACGGCCTAGCGGTGTCGTTCTCACTCGACGCCTTTCCTTATCCTGCCCGTTGGCTGCTGCGCAACGGCGACCTTCAGGTCGCGGCTGTCGCCTTGCCGTCTACCTGCCACCCGGAAGGCTATCTGACGGAGAAGAGCGCCGGGCATGTGCGCAGCCTCGCGCCGCGAGCTAGCGCCGACTTCCGCGTGCGCTTTGGTTATCTCGACGACGCCGCGGCCGCTAAGATGGACGCAACAATCCGGAGTTTGTGACCAGTGAGCAATCGTATCGCCGTCGTCGGCAGCAACATGGTCGACCTGATCACCTACGTCACTCGCATGCCCGGTCGCGGCGAAACAATCGAGGCGCCGCGTTTCGAGATGGGCAATGGCGGCAAGGGCGCCAACCAGGCCGTCGCCGCCGCGCGGCTCGGCAGTGAAGTGCTAATGGTGAGCAAGGTCGGGGATGACGTGTTCGGTCAGAACACTATCCGCAACTTCCAGAGCAACGGCGTCGATACGCGCCATGTCGATGTCGTGCGCGGCGTTTCGAGCGGTGTAGCGCCGATTTTCGTCGAGCCATCGGGCGAGAACAGCATTCTGATCATCAAGGGCGCGAACGGCCATCTGGCGCCGTCGGACGTGGACGCCGCGGCGAACGATTTGCTCGGCTGCGACCTGATCCTGCTGCAGCTCGAAGTGCCGCTGGAGACGGTGTATCACACGATCGAGTTTGCCGGGCGCCACGGCAAACCGGTGTTGCTAAATCCGGCGCCGGCGACGCCGGAATTGAATCTTGCGAAGCTGAGCGATGTGACTTTCTTCACACCGAACCGCAGCGAGCTGGCGTTGCTCTCCGGCCTACCCACGGAGACCATGGCCGAGATCGAGTCCGCAGCGCGTAAGCTGCTTGCGGCCGGGATTCGCGTTGTGATCGCCACGTTGGGGAGCGATGGCGTGTTGCTGGTGACGAAGTCCGAAGCGAGGCACGTCCCGGCGGTGCCAGTAAAGCCATTCGATACGACCGGGGCGGGCGATGCGTTCATCGGCAGCTTCTCGCACTTCTATGCGCTAAGCGGCGATATCGCCGATGCGCTGCATTGGGCGGTTCGCTACGCTGCGCTCTCTGTCACGCAAGCCGGAACGCAGAAGTCGTACGCGGATGCCGCAGCGTTTCGCGAGTTTTGCGCCGCCCTTGAGGATGGCGCGGCGACGACATAGCCCAAAGAGCGAGTGTCGGCTCAGGTCGTAGAATCGCATATCGGAGCTGGGCCACGGCGCCAGGGAATGTCTCCTTCGGGCGGACACCACGCGTTCCACAGCAAACGTGATTGTCGACGCGGCGTGGCGCCCGGGGCTAAAGGTGATCGCCCTTGCGCCAGGTTGGGTCGCCGCCGCCGAACTGACGAAGTCGACGGGGGTTCAATCCCAGGCCATCGCCCAGTGGCGTTTCGATCGCGCCTGCGCCAAGGGTCCCGCACTCGACGAGAAAGATGCTAATTTTGGTCGATGAATTCGGCATGACGGGCACGCGCGAACTATCTGCGATCCTCTTCGCGGCCCAGCCCGACTTGCGCAGATCCGGGGATGTGGGATAGACAGTTCAAAGACTTAGACGAAAAGTCGTCACTACATTACTGGCGAGAAGTTGGGCTAGGCGCTGGGAGCGAGGAGCGGGGGCTGGTTTTCTGCAAGGCGCATGGGCTTGGGTAGGTTGACGCCGAGGCGGTCGAGGAGGGCGGCCTGGCGGGCGTCGGGGCTGGGCGACGCAACGCAATCGGATCTCACACTCCAACCGGCAGCAGGTTCATAGAGGGCGTATCCCTTCTCTTCGAGGAACGCGCGCGCCTTCGGAAGGAAGGCGGTCACGGTCCCAGGCGGACGATTTGCAGCTTGCGGGTTACGCGATCGACCTCGGCAAGCCCGTCGAGCCACCTTTGCAGATCGCCGGGCTCTTGGTCGAACTTGCCGACCAGCCGCGGGTAGTATTCGCCCGCCAGTCCCTGGACGTGCGCGGACGCTCTTCGACCAAGGCGTCCGGCGGCGGCTCGGGCGCCGGATTGGGCTCTTCCTCCAGCGCCTTCCACTCTGGACGCGGGCGGCAACCACGGTGAAGCGTTCGCGCGCCGCGGTCGGGTCGGACGTCCCCAGCGTGACCTAGAGCTCCCGCTTGCCGACCCTGGTACAGAGCCGGTCCGGGACAGCCTTGCGGAAGATGTACGTGCCTGTCCGCTTGTCCTTGACCGGCTGGGTCATTCTCAAGGCCATTTGTGGCGGCGTCCTGTAGCAGAAACACGAGCAGCGGCATCCTGAACGATTGAATGAATGATAATATTGAATTTTACGTTACGCTGGCAGAGTGGGAGAGATTATCCTCTACGTCAAGGTTCGAATCCGCGACCACTTGCTTTGGAGCCGGCCGATATTATTTCTTCAGCTCCTGAAACGATCGGCACTCACCTTGCTCGCAAATTGAACGGTCGCGCTCGCGCCATCCGAGTTGTGTCCTCCATCCTGACCTCTGATCCGGAAGGTAAATTCCTTGATCTCCGCCCGCTCGGCGAATGCCGGCGACCCGCCCCGCCAAACTTCGCAGTTGACCGACATCGTTCTTTCAGTGGCCTTCCGGCCGATATCTCGGCCTTCGATCGTCGACGCGCTTGGCCTTCGAGAGAGCGCGTTCGAGCGTGTTCGGGGGCAGGATATCCACCTCGAAATTGACGGCGGTATCGTTCTTCAGCTTCGTCCGCACCCGCTCCTTCAGGTCGGCGCCGAAGTGATCGATATCGGACGGCGTCGTCGCAGGATCGCGCTCCACCAGCACCGTCGCGTGGTCCATCGGGCCCTGCTTTTCGAGCACGATCTTGAACTCGACACCGGTCCCGGGAACCTCCAGCAAAGATCGCTGCACCTGACTCGGATAGACGTTCGCCCCGCGGATCAGCAACATGTCGTCGAGGCGGCCGTAGACGCCTGCGGGAAGGCGAGGATAGGTGCGTCCGCAGGAACAAGGTTCGTTGACCATGTGGGATTCGTCGCCGGAGTAGAAGCGGATCATCGGCTGCGACTTGCGCTTGAGGTGGGTGTAGACGATCGCGCCGCTCTCGCCGTCGGGAAGGACGCGCGAGGGATCGTCCTTGGCGACGATCTCCGTCCACACTTCGTCCTGCATCACATGCGGGCCCTGTGCCGCGTCGCACTCGGCGTTGGTGGCCCACGGCGTCATCTCGGAGGTCGTCGCCATGTCGCGGACCTTGATGCCCCAGCCCTGTTCGAGCGCCTGCCGCGTCCCGGGAATCGACGAGCCGGGCTCGCCGATGAATATGCCTAAGCGCAACGGGGACCTGACGGTGTCGTAGCCGAGCGCGCGCGCGGTTTCGAGCATGTGGAGCGCATAAGTCGGCGTGGTGACGAGCACCGTCGAGCCGATCCGATGCATGAGGTCGAGTTGCCGTTCGGTCTCGCCCGCGCCGAGCGGAAACGCGGTGGCGCCCAGGCGCTCGACGCCAAGCAACGCGCCCCACCCGCCCATGAACAGGCTGAACACGGTTGCGAGTTGCACCACGTCGCCGGGGCGCACGCCGCACGTATAGAGCCCCTGCGCCATGACGTCGGCCACATAGTCCCAGTCCTGGCGCGAAAATGCGTAGAGGGTCGGCTTTCCGCTGGTTCCAGACGATCCGTGCACACGGATGATGTCGATCGGCTCGCAGCCGAGATAGCGCCCGAACGGCACATGCGACGCCTGGTCGTCGCGCAGCATCTGCTTGGTGATGATCGGCACGCGCTTGGCGAAATCGTCGAGCGTCCTGACCTGTTCCGGCTTAAGGCCGTGCTTGTCGTAGTGGGCGCGATAGAAGGGCAGCCGCTCGTAGACATCGTGCAATTGCCGCTGCAAATTCGCCAGCACCTCCGCTTCGCGCTCGGCGCGCGAACGCGTTTCCTTGGTGCGGTCCCAATAGGCGCCGTCCGCCATGATGCTCCTCCCTCTTCGAACGTCCTTGTCGGCGTTCCTTCAAATGATGTCTGGATCCGCGACTTCCGCTTCGGCCATTATCCTTTGGGCGTCGAGGACTGCGCCTCCGATGAAGCGGGCGTGACCGAGGAATTCGCCGACGATCTTGCCCGAGGCGTCGGTGACGCTGACGTCATAGAGGCCGACGCGCCCGGCCCTCGCGCGCTCGATCGCCCGCGCGACAAGCCGCTCGCCGAGTCGGCCCGGCCGCAGGTAGATCATCGAGCAGTGATGGGCGACCGACCGCTCGTTGTGGCTGTTGCACGCACAGGAGAGCGCGGTGTCGGCGAGCGTATAGAGCACCCCGCCATGGCAGGAGCCGAAGCCGTTGAGCATGTCCTCGCGGACTGTCATTTCGAGCAGGGCGCGCCCGGCGCCGGCCGAGACGAGGGCGACGCCGAGGGCGCGGCTCATCCGGTCGCCCGCCAGCATTCGTCGCGCGCAGGCGGCTCCGACCGCATCGGCGCCGTCATCCTCCTGAGGCATCGCATTCCATTCGCTTTCGCATCCCGACACTCTTTCCGAGCGCGGGTCGGTGTCGATTGATTATGCATAACTCGACGTGCTAAACAATCGTTTAGTTAGCTGGTAGGAAGGGACCGCGCCCGTGGCGGCGACCGAAGCAAAACGGCAGGCCAATCGCTGGCCGGCGCTGCTCGACGCGGCGGCCGCGAAGTTCGCCGAGCTGGGCTATCACGCCACCACGATCCGCGAACTCGCCACCGCGACGGCCATGACGCCGGGCGCCATCTATTTCCACGTCCCCGGCAAACAGGCGCTGCTGCTGGCGGTCTACGAAGAGGGCGTCCAGCGCATCGTCGATCGCGTCGAAAGGGCGAGCGCAGGCGGCGAGGACCCCTGGGAACAGCTCGCCGCCGCCGTCGAAGCGCACCTGGAAGCGATCCTCGACGCCAGTGCCTACGCGCGCGTCGTCATCCGCATCCTGCCTGACGACGTCCCCGAGATCGCCGCTGATCTCACCCGCCTGCGCGACCGCTACGAACAGCGGTTTCGCGACCTGATCGCAGGGGTGCGGTTGCCGAAGAGTGTGAACCCGCAGCTCGCCAGGCTCTTCCTGCTCGGCGCGCTCAACTGGACGCCGGTTTGGTTTCGGCCGGACGGGGTCGCCATTGGCGAGATCGCGCGCGCGGCGCTCGCCCCGCTTCGGGCCCTGGCGCGCGAGCAAGCGCCATGAGAGCGGCGCGTCTCGACCCCCCTGCCCGCGTCCTCGTCACCAAGATCGGGCTCGACGGCCACGATCGCGGCAGCCGAATCGTCGCGGCCTTCTTGCGCGACGCGGGCATGGACGTGATCTACACGCCGCCCTGGCAGTCGATTCCCGCCGTCGTGAAGCTTGCGACGGAAGAGGATGTCGACGCGATCGGAGTCAGTTCGCTCGCCACCGACCACCTGATCGTGCCGCAGCTCATTCGGGCGCTCGGCGCGGCCGGACTGGGGCACGTGGCCGTCGTCGTGGGGGGCATCGTGCCCGACGACGAGCGCCCGGCGCTGATCGCCTCAGGGGTGAGGGCGGTCCTGGGCCCCGGCGCCTCGCGGGATGAGATTGTCGACCGCGTGGCCGCGCTCGCCGCCGAGGCGCGCGCGGCGCGTGACTCCGAACTCAGGGAATGGACATCATGACCAAGGAAGCCGTTCAACTTCCCCTGCCCGGCTTCGACCAGGCGTTCGGCCAATGGCGTGCAAATTACGCCAGCCAGATCGGCTCGGAGCGCAAGGTCGTCAATCGCTCCGGCATCGAGATCAGGCCGCTCTATACGCCCCGCGACTGGGATAGCTCCGCCTACGAGGCGGATCTCGGCTTTCCGGGACAGTATCCGTTCACCCGCGGAATCTATCCGACCATGCACCGCGGGCGCACCTGGACGCAGCGCCAGCTGATCGGGCTTGGAACGCCCGATGATTATAACGCCCGCGTTCGTCAACTTCTCGCCGCGGGCGCGACTGCGATCAGTTTCCTGCCGTGCAATTCGGGCTTCCGCGGCCTCGATTGCGACGAAGTCGACCCCGCCTTGCTCGGCACGTGCGGCACCGTGTCGAACACCGTCGACGACTTGGACGTCGCTCTGGCGGGTGTGCCCCTGGGCCAAATCTCGACCGCGATGAACGATCCCTCGCCTTTCACGCTGCTCGCCTTCACGCTGGGGGTCGCCAAGCGCCGCGGCGTCCCCTGGACGGCCGTCTCCGGCACGTCCAACCAGAGCGACTATATTTCCCATTTCGTCGCCAACCACATGTTCTACCGCCTGTCGCTTCCAGGCTCTCGGCGGGTGCTGACCGATCACGTCGCGTTCTGCCTGGAGCGCGTGCCGAACTGGAACCCGATTTCCGTGGTCGGCCAGCACATGCAGCAGGCCGGCGCGACCCCGGCCGAGACGGTCGGCTTCACCTTCTCCACCGCACTGCAATACGCCGAGGACTGCGTCGCGCGCGACATCGACATCGACGTTCTGCTGCGCCGCTTCACCTTCTTCTTCGACATTTCGATCAGCTTCTTCGAGGAGATCGCAAAGTTCCGCGCCGCGCGGCGGATCTGGGCGCGCCTCGCGCGCGAGCGCCTCGGCGCCAAAAACCCAAACTCCTGGCGCTTCAAGTTCCATGGCCAGACCTCGGGGGTCGACCTGACGCGACAACAGCCGCTCAACAACATCGCGCGGGTCGCGATCCAGGCGACGGCCGGCATTCTAAGCGGCCTCCAGTCCATGCACACCGACGCCTATGACGAAGCGGTGGCGACGCCGACCGGAGCGACAGCGCGCATCGCGGTCGCGACCCAAAACATCCTGACGTGCGCGAGGAGGCGCATCTTTGCGACGTGATCGACCCGCTGGCCGGCTCCTACTACGTCGAGACGCTGACGGATCAGATGGAAGCCGAGATCCTCGTGGTGATGGCCAGGATCGACGCGGCCGGCGGAATGTACAAGGCGGTTGAGGCGGGGCTCGTCCAGACCATGATCGGCAACTCGGCGCTCAGATACCAGGACCGCATCGAACGGGGCGAAGAGAAGGTCGTCGGCGTCAACTGCTACGCGCTCGATGAGACGGAGACCGCCGTCAAGCTGACCGAGCGGCCTGATCCCGGGCGCATGAAGGCGCATGTCGAACGCTTCAAGGCCTTCAAGGCGAGCCGCAGCCCGAGCGAGGTCGAGAAGGCGCTCGCGGCGCTGGCGCGCGCCACCCACGACGAGAAGGACAATGTGTTCGCCAGGGTCGTCAATGCGGCGGAGCGCGGCGTCACCCATGGTGAGATCGTCGGCCTCCTGCGCAGAGAGATGGGCTTTGGACACCCCCTCATCGTCGCGTGAAGTGACCCCGGCTTTCGGGGTGCTGCTCGATCGGCTGCGGCGCGGCGAGCCCGCCGCTCTGGCGCGATGCCTGACGCTCGTCGAACAAGGCGGCGCGCTCGCCAACGCGATGTCCCGGGCGATCTACCCGGCGACCGGGCGGTCCACAGTTGTCGGCTTCAGCGGCCCTCCCGGCGCCGGTAAATCGACGCTGATCGACGTCTACGTGGCCCATGTGCGCGCCGCCGGACGCACGGTCGCCGTCGCCGCCGTCGATCCGTCGAGCCCGATTTCCGGCGGGTCCGTGCTTGGCGACCGCGTCCGCATGCAGCGGCACACGGAGGACCCCGGCGTCTTCATCCGCTCGACCGCCTCGCGCGGCCACCTCGGCGGTCTTTCCGAAAGCATTTATCTGGTTGTGGATTTGATGGATGCGTCCGGGCGTGACGTGATCGTCATCGAGACGGTGGGGGCCGGACAATCCGAGGTGGAGGTCGCGGAGGTGGCGGACGTCTGCGTCGTCGTCAATGCGCCGGGTCTCGGCGACGACGTCCAGGCCATCAAGTCCGGCATCCTGGAAATCGCCGACGTCCTTGCGGTCAACAAGGCCGACCTGCCGCTCGCGCGTCGAACCGTCGACCAGTTGCGGGCCATGCTGAAACTCAGGACCGACAATCGGGACGTGGCCGTCGTCGAGACAATCGCGACCAGCGGCGAGGGGGTTCTTGAACTCGCCGCCGCAATCGACGCTCGCACCGCACGCACCCTGCCCCAAAAGCGAGCGAACCGACAGCGTCGCGTGCGCCGGCTCGTTGCGCAATCCGCCGGCCGCCAAACTCGGGACCGGATTCTTGCGCTTGACGACGCGAAGACCGACGCGATCCTGGAGGCCGCGCTGCGCGGAGAGGTCGGCATCGTCGAGGCCGCCGACCGCCTGATGCGCGCCGTCAGGTGAGCAAGATCAGTCCTGGTGCGGCCAGAAGGGATCGACGATCAGCAAGGCCACGCCCTTGACGAGCAGGCGACGCTCCTGGCGGCGCCGGCGGCGATTGGCGTTGCTGCGCCTACCCGCAGAGCGCCGGAACTGCCGCATCGCGATCGACAAGCGGCTCGCCCTGTCGAATGCGGCGGGGTCCTCGATCAGGGGCCTTGCCGACCATCAAGTAGCCCCCGCCGCGCCAGATCGCCTCGAAGCGGCTATCGTCCAGGACGCGGCGGCCGATCTCGGCGATGTCGATATTTCGGTGACGCTCGACGAGACCGGCGAAGGCGTCGCCCATGCTCATGAGCCTCGAGCCGATCCAGCGGTCGAGCCCCGGCAGGCCCAGCCGGTGGCCCAAGTTCAGGAAATTCGGCATTTCGTCGGCGATGATCACGGGGGCGCCGGGCTTGGCGACCCGAACCATCTCGCGCAGAGCGGTCTCGGGGTCGTTGAAATGATTGAACCCGCCGTTGCTCAGCACGGCGTCGAACGCTCCGTCGCGGAAAGGCATGTCCTCGGCCTCGCCGAGAACGAGCTGGAGATCGCGGCCGGCGTTGTTGCGTCGGCAGGCCGCGAGCTGGGCGGCGGAAACGTCTATGCCCACGATCGACCAGTCCTCCGGGAGCCAGCTCGTGTAGACGCCGTCGCCAATGGCGACGTCGAGCAGGCGGAGGCCGGGCGACTGAGGCAAGTGTCGCAGCACCACGTCGCGCGCCCGCCGTTCGCCGCCGTTGACGGCCCAGAATAGACGCTCCCAGAACCGGACTTTCGGCCAGAGGCTGCTGTTGTAGAAGTCGGCCGCGGTCTTGTTGTCGTCGGTCGCGGTGTCGCGTGACAACGAGCACGCCGTCGCGAACGGGGAAGCGTGCGCCGCACCCCTCGGCGTCGCAGTCGAAGCCTGCGTCCGCGCGGCGGAGCGCGCCGTGGCAGCAGGGGCAGCGAAGCGGTCCGGGCGCGGCGGCGATCGTCGCCTTCGCCTCGGTGAGCACAGCAATGGGTTTGAATGGCATGGCCTTCGCTCCTCGATCTCAGTGCAAAAAAGCGTACGTTCACTCTCTGTTCGCGTCTACGAAATGAGCCGAGAAAATCGTGCGTCAAGGTAAAATCTGGATTGCCTCCCCATATCGCCGCCGATGCGCCGCAGGAGGTTCAAGGACAGCCAAATTCGGAGTTGACCGCCGCCAGCCCCGCCCGCGGCTCGCCCCGCACAACCCCGGCTTGATCGCGACAGTCGACCGGTCGATCATGGCGTCGGCCGAACGAGGCCGCCGAGAGAGGAAATCCATGCCAATCGACACGCCCGAAAGCGCCGGGATGAACGGCGCGCGCCTCAAGCGAATCGACGCCTGCATGCGGTCTTACGTCGACCGCGGAGCCTATGAGGGCGTCAGCACGTGATCGCGCGCGGCGGGCGGATCGTCCATGCCGGGCTGTACGGCTGGCAGGACAAGGAGGCCAAGACGCCAATGGCGGCGGATACGATCTTCCGCCTCTATTCGATGACCAAGCCGATCGTCTGCACCGCGCTGATGACCTTCCTCGAGGAGGGCCGCATTCGGCTCGTCGACCCGGTCGCCGAATACTTGCCGGCATTCGGCGCGCGTCAAGGTTCTCAGGCGACGACGGCGCGCTCGTCGACCCCGTCCGGCCGATGTTGTGCCGATCTCATGGCGCACACGAGCGGCCTGACCTATCACTTCCTCGAAGATTCGCCGGTCAGCCGGATGTGCGCAACCGCGAAGCTCTTGACCCCAAAGCCTTCGCTCGCCGAGGCGATCGACGAACTGGCGCAGTTTCCGCTCGCCTTCCAGCCGGGCTCGCGCTGGCACTACAGCGTCGGGATCGACGTGGCGGCGCGGATGGTCGAGGTCGATTTCGGGCCGGCGCTCGCCACGGTTCTGCATGAACGCCTTTTCGAGCCGCTCGGCATGGTCGACACGGCGTTCGAGGTCGCCGTCAGCCAGGCGCAGCCGCGGCTCGCGGCAATGTGCGGGCGGCCGGACATCATGGCGCCGGGGACGACGTCCATCTCGCCTTCAAGGCCTGGCAAGAGGGCGTGAACGAGCGGCTCGACGTTTCGGAAACCTACCCGGTCGACACGCCCGATACTTTCATCCGCGGCGGCCACGGCCTATTCGCAACGATCGGCGACTATTTCCGCTTCGCCCAGATGCTGGCGAACGGCGGCGAGTTCGAGGGCGCGCGCGTCATCGGGCGCAAGACGCTTGGCCTCATGCACATGAACCGCTGCCGCCGGCGCTTCTCCCGCTCGAGATCGGCGGTCTACCCTTGCCCGGTTACGGCTTCGGCCTCGGCTCGCGGGTGCTCATGGACGTCGCGCAGACCGCGCCCCGGGCTCAGTCGGCGAGTTCGGCTGGTCGGGCGCCGCGAAGACGCACTACTGGGTCGACCCTCAGGAGCGGATGGTTGGGCTGTTCATGACCCAGTCGATGCTGAGCTTCGACCTGCCCGAACTCGAACTTCGCGCCCTGGCCTACCAGGCAATCGACGACTGAAAGGGGCGGCGCTCGACAGCTGGGGATCGTGAAAAACCCTGTTCTGGCGTTTGCAGCGCCGGCGCGGTCTCACCGCGTCAGCCAGAATTTTATTTTGAATCAATGTGTTGCCTCCACGCCCGACAAGCGCCGAGCCGGAGCGGCCAATTCGAAGGCGAAAGCAGGTCCATATTCGCGGCCGAACGTGTCGCGAGCAGGCATTATCGGGCGCCGGCGCGTGGCCGCTAAACCCGACCCAGCCAGGTTGCGCCGGCTGGCCGTCGCGACGAAATCCTCAATCGACGCGCACGCTCGACTCGGAGCGCCGAACAAGCGGCGGCCCGAGTCTACGCTCGACTCGCTCTAAGCTGGCAGGCGCCCCTGGCGGCCGGCGCGAGCGCCTGCGAGCCCGAGTCCGGCGAAGCCGATCGCCATCATCGCCCAGGTCGAGGACTCCGGAACGACCTTCGCATACGCGTCCGCTGCAATGAGGCTTCCTGCCTGGGAGGTCGGATGCACGCCATCCCAGAAGAGGTAGCCGTTCGAGTTGGGGCACGTGGAGGGCGCGCTCGCGCAGGACAGCAGATATTGGTCGGTCACATTGGAGAAGGCGTAGGCGCCTGGATCCTTTACGATGTTGTCGATGATCGTGAAGGTATTCAGGTCATAGACTGTCAGCCCGGCCGCCTCGACCTTCAGGTCCTTCACCACCTGGGCGTCGAAATAGGCCGACAGGCTCCGCACGAAAGCCAGGAACAAGTCGCCGGCGATCGGACCGTGGGTCGCCGAGATTTTGGCCGCCTGCGCCAGCATGTCCGGCGTCTTGCTCAGGTCGGGCACGTCGAACAGGACGAGGTCGGTCGCTCCGTCGTGTCGCAAATCGCCGGCTTCGGTGGCCACAACCGCCGCGGCGCCCTTTGCATAGGCAAAAGCCTGCAAAGGATTGGCGGTGCCGCCGGCGACGTCGCCGATGGCGGTGAACAGGTCGTTAGCGCCGATCGAGAGGGTGTATAGCGCGCTCGAGGGCGCGAAACCGCCGGTCGCCGTGGTGAACTGCGTCAGCTGCTTCTCGAGACTGGGGACCAGAGGAAAGTTCGTCGCGGAGTAGCCGGTCGTCGCGCCGCCCCAAGCGAAGTCAGTTCCTCCGACCAAACTCGGCTCGGGCGCGGGAAGGCCCATCTTGGCGGCGAGATCCTCGAGCCAGATCGGACCGTTGCTGAAGTGTCCATCGTAATATGGCGGCGCCGGATCGCCTGTCGTCAGATAGAGATTGCCGACGTCCGACAGGCTGTCGCCGAACGAGATGATCTGATTGTACGGCCAGGCGGCCAAGGCCGGCGCTGTCGACACCGAGAGCACGACCGCTGCAAACAGAATGGGATTGACCTTCATCTTTCCTCCCCGCTCTTGCGACCCCGAGACGCCCCGCCGGCGGGTCCCTGCCGACGGCGGGCGCTGCCGCACGGGAAGACGATAGCCGACCCGCGCGCGGATTTGCAAACGCGATCGAACAGCCTTGGCGCTTCTCATGGAGCGAGGGGCGCAAGCGATCGGGCGATGCGGGCGGCGATTGGCCAGAGCCAGAGCTCTGGCCAATTTCGGGGAGAATCGAGCAACGCGTGAAGCCGAAACTCGCGGCTCGGCCGCAGACGGGTCGAGATGTTCCGGCCTCGCCCAGCGTTACAGATACTCCATATTGCCGTCGACGCTGATCGCCTGTCCGGTGATATTGGCGGCTGCCGGGGAGCAGAGGAACAAGGCGATCGCCGCGATATCGGTCGTCGTCACCATGCGTCTGAGCGAGACCTTTTCAAGATAGGTCGTCTTCATGGCCTCGAAGCTCACTCCGAGCGCGTCGGCGCGCGCCTGGATCACGCGATCGATGCGGGGGCCCGCCACGAGACCAGGCAGTACGGCGTTCACCCGAATGTTTTGCGGGCCAAGCTCGATCGCCAGCGATTTCATCAAGCCGACAATCGCCCATTTCGTCGAGGCGTAAGGCGTGCGGAAGGGGTAGCCGAGCCGTCCGGCGACCGACGACATCGCGATGATGCTCGGCGTCGAGGAGGCCTTCAGGATCGGCACCGCCTGATGCAGGAAGTAGAACTGACTGTTCAGATTGGTCGCGACCGTGCGGTCCCAATCCTCAGGCCCGATCTCCTCGACGCGGGCGGTCGGGCCGGCGATCCCGGCGTTATTGACCAGGACGTCCAGTCCGCCCAGCACCTCGGCCGAGGCCCGGACGACGCGTCGCGGCGTGCTCGCTCTTGGAGACGTCGGCGACGACGCATGAACGCCCGGGATGTCTTTCCGGATCGCCTCCACCGAGCAGGGTCGACGTCGCAAATCGACACGCGCGCGCTGGCCTCATCAAACGCCTTGGCGATCGCGGCGCCGATCCCAGCCGCGCCGCCCGTCACCAGCACTCTCAGGCCTGGCGCTGGCTTCAGGAGGTCGAAAGTGCTCATGCTCGGTTCCTTTACTCGCTTTCCTTGGCGGCGCTCGAGATTTTGCGCCGCCGGTCCGCCACAAGACCGCTAGGCGGCATTTTCCACCCCTTGCCGAGGCGCCGGCAACTCTCGACGCCGAATTGGTCGCCCTTGCCAGAACGGAATGAGGACAAGGCCGATCAGCGAGGTGACCAGAATGACGGCGAAAGCCGAGAGGCTGGTGCCGGTTGATTTCTCCGACGAGCCGAAGATATATGGGCCAGTGAAGCCGCCGAGCAGGCCGATCGTGTTGATCATCGCGAGGCCCGAGGCCGCCTGAATGCCATGCAGGCGCTTCATCGAAACCGCCCAGTAGATCGGCAAGATGCCGCCGGCGAAGAAGGAGTTCAAAACAAAGAGAGTGATTCGAGGGACATTCCGGGATGAGCATGAACAGGCCGGCGGTGACCGCGTCGCCGGCCGTCAGGATCGCCATGAAGACGAAGTCGTTGGTGACGTGACGATGGATTCGCGGCAGTATCAGGACACCGAGGAGGAATCCCACTCCGACCGAGGCCGACAGCAGACCGATGTAGAACGAGTTCGTCACGTGCATGGACTGCACCATCGCCGGGAGCGAAGAAGTACAGACCGACGAACCCGACCTGGTTGAAGAAGTAGATCAGGCCCATGATCAGCGTAGTCGGCTGCTTCAGCGCGGTCAGCCACGCGCCCTTGACATGGTGCGGGCTCGCGCCGCCGGCGGCGTAGGCTCTCGAGAACTTCGGCTTCGGCCGGCGTCAGCCAGGCGGCGGTTTTCGGCCGATCGGGGAACAGGAAGAAGAGGATCACGCCGAGCGCGATGGTCGGGAGCCCCTCGATCAGGAACATCCACTGCCAGCCGGCCAGCCCCAGAAGACCGTCGAGTTGCAACAAAGCGCCGCCCAGGATGCTGCCGACGATCAGCCCCACCGAAGGGGCGGTATAAATCAGTCCGACTGCAACGGATCGGTCCTTCTGGGCGAACCACAACGTCGTCACATACATGATCGGGGGAAACAGTCCGGCTTCCGCGATCCCAAGGAGGATGCGAAGGGCGATGAAGGACCAGTCGCCCTGGACAAACATCATCGCCGCGGACAGGAACGCGCCAGGTGACCGCGATTCGAGCGATCCACCGCCGGGGACCGACGCGATAGGCGATGAGGTTGCTCGGCACTTCACAGAGCGCATATGCCCAGTAGAAGACGCCGGCGCCGAAGCCATAAACCTCTGGGCCAATTCCGAATTGATGCTGGAGCGCGGACTTGGCCATGCCGACGTTCGTGCGGTCGAGGAACGACAGGAAGTAGATCGCCAACATCAGCGGCAGAAGACGCCAAAGCGTCTTGAGAGTGGCGAGCGGTGCACACTCGTCCTTACTCGTTCGAATCCTATCCATACTCATGTTTATTCCCTCCCTGTGCTAGGGCTTCTGCAAATATCTCGAAAGTCCGCTTGCGCGGATTTGCTATATTGCTGCAGTTCTGCCGTTTAGAAGCGTACTTTGCTCGATCCTTTCAATTCAAGCATCTCCCGAGCCTCGTCAGGCGTGGCGACCTCGAGCGAGAGCGCTTCGAGGATCCTGCGGATCTTCGTGACCTGCTCCGCGTTGGTCCGCGCCTTGACGCCCTTCCCGAGGTAGATGCTGTCCTCGAGCCCAACCCGGACGTGGCCGCCCATGGTCGCGCCGATCGTGACGAGGCATTGATGGCGTCCGGCGCCGAGCATCGAGAATTGGTAGTTCCGCGGCCGAACAGCTGGTCGGCGATCGTCCGCATTGCGGCAGAGTTTTCAGGATCGGGGCCGATGCCGCCGAGGATCCCGAAGATCGCTCTGGACGAACAGCGGCGGCTTGACCAGCCCCGCTCGAGGAAATAGGCGAGAGTGTACAGGTGGCCGACGTCGTAGCACTCGAACTCGAACCGCGTCCCCACCCTGCCCATCCGGCCAGGATGTCCTCGATGTCCTTGAACGTATTCCTGAAGATGCGATCGTCGCGTCCCTCGAGATAGTCTTGCTCCCAGTCGTACTGCCAGTGCGTGATCCGCTTTGCGGCCATCATGAAAGAGTCCGAAGTTCATCGAGCCCATGTTGAGCGAGCACATCTCCGGCTTCGCGCGCAGCGGAGGCGCGAGCCGTTCGTCGATCGTCATCTGCGTGACTCCGCCGGTCGTGATGTTGATGACCGCATCCGTGGCCGCTGGATCGGCCGGCAAGAACTCGATGAAGCGGCCGGCTCGGCGTCGGCCGGCCGTCGGACGGATCGCGCGCGTGCAGGTGCAGGATCGCCGCGCCGGCCTCGGCGGCCGCGATCGCGCGCGCAGCGATTTCGTCCGGCGTGATCGGCAGGTATTGTGACATCGACGGAACATGGGTTGCGCCGGTGATCGCGCAGGAAATGATGACTTTGCGGTTTGCGCTCTTCATTGCTGGCGGGCCTGTCGATTTTGCGGTAAGGGGGCGTTCAGTCGTTGAATTCCTGGATCGCGTGTCGTCGTTCGCGGCCTTCATTTCGCGAACGCGAGACGCTTCGTGGCGAGGGAAGGATCGGCCTCCAGCCGATCTGCAATACGGGCCCGAATCAGTCCGGATCGCGGCTGACGTCAGGAAGGGGAAGCGTCCGCCCATTTCCTCCGCCAGGTCTTCTTGCCTGGACGCTAGATTCGTCCAGTCGAGAAGCCAAGGTTGCTTCCGGACAGAACCGGTGTGCTTGGAGGACATTCGGAGGAGCAATGGTCCCGAGGCAGCCTCTGAACGGCGAAAAGATCTATGCGCCGTTCAAATTGGCCGCGCTGGTTGAGACTCTGCGAGAGCAGGGCGTCCTCGCCGAGGAGTGCCTGCGTGGAACTGGGGTCGGTCCCGACGAGCTCCACGATTTTTCAGTGAGAACCTCCGTCCGTCAGTATGCTCAAGCCTGCACCAACGCTTTGCGGCTTTCGGCCCATCCGAGCACGCCCTTTCGCGTCGGGGCGAGGCTGCACCTGTTCGCCTACGGGATGTACGGCTATGCGTTGATGTCCGGCCTGTCGCTGCGCGATTACTTCCGGTTGGGCGTCAAGTATCATCTTCTGGCCGCGCCGATGCTGACCATCGAATGGATGGAATATCCAGACGACGCGATGTGGACGTTTCCGGACGAATTCACCTTTGCGCCTTCGGCGGAGCTGAGGCGGTTCCTGCTCGAGCAGCAGTACACCCAGCAGGTCACCCATCTTCAGGACGTCGCGGGGCACGACCTTCGGCCGCTGAAGGCCTGCTTTTCCTATCCCGCGCCGGCCCACGCGGCGATCTATCAAGACTATCTCGGCTGCCCCTGTGTCTTCGACCAACCGCGCGGCGAATTGCACTACGACAGGGCGATCCTCGACGAGCGGCCGCCGCTCGCTCATCCGCTGACCTCGGCCATGTTCCAGGAAACCTGCGAAGGGCTGATCGACAAGGCCAAGGCTTCGGCGGGAGTCGCCGGCCAGATCTACCAGATCCTGATTCGGCGGCCCGGCCATTTTCCCGGAATGGAGGGGGTCGCCGACGCGCTCCACATGACATCGCGCACGCTGCGGCGCCGCCTGAAGGAGGAGGGACTCTCGTTCTCCGAGATTCAGGACGACGTCTATCGGTCGCTGGCGGTCGAATATCTCAAGACCACGCACATGAGCGTCGACGACATCGGCATGCTGCTGGGCTTCAACGACGTCGCCAATTTTCGCAAAGCCTTCCGGCGCTGGACCGGACAGACGCCGTCAGAAATCCGGCGGGAGCACCCCAAGGAATGGATCAGCCCGATTCGGGGCTCGAAGCGAACGGTGGATGCGGGATCGGTTCCTGGCGCTCCGGGGGACTGATGTCCGGTCGCAGAGCAATCGCCCCTTGTGCCGCGCAAGACCGACGCGTGTAGCGCTCCTCCCCTTCCTGTCCCGCCCGGAACGCGATAACCCGTCAGGCGCATCCCGAAGGAGCCCGCGCCTTGCGCATCGCCACCTGGAACGTCAATTCCGTCCGCCAGCGGATCGGTCATCTCTGCGACTATCTGGCCGAGGTCGCCCCCGATGCGCTTTGCCTGCAGGAGATCAAGTGCCTCGACGAGCAGTTCCCGCGCGCCGAGGTCGAGGCGCTGGGCTACAATGTCGAGACTCACGGGCAGAAGGGTTTCAACGGCGTCGCGATCCTGTCGAAGCGCCCGTTCGAGGTGGCCCGCGGCCTGCCGGGCGACGAGGCCGACGTCCAGTCGCGCTACATCGAAGCGGTCATCCCGACCGATCGGGGTGTGGTTCGGCTCGCCAGCATCTACCTGCCGAACGGCAACCCGCCCGACACGGAGAAGTACCTCTATAAGCTCGCCTTCATGGACCGGCTGATCCGCCATGCACGGAAGCTCTTGGACTACGAGGAGCCGCTCGTGCTGGCGGGCGATTTCAACGTGATCCCCGAGCCGAAGGACGCCGCCCATCCCGAGATGTGGACCGGCGACGCATTGTTCCTGCCGCAGACGCGGGAGAAGTATCGCGAACTGATGGCGCTCGGGTTGACCGACGCCCTGCGCGCAACCTCCGACGCCGGCGGGCTCTACACCTTCTGGGACTATCAGGCCGGCGCCTGGCAGAAGAACAACGGCATCCGCATCGACCACCTGCTCCTGTCGCCCCAGGCGACCGACCGGCTGCAGGCCGTCGCCATCGACAAGGCGATGCGGGGCCGCGACAAGGCGTCCGACCACACCCCGATCCGGATCGAGCTCGACGCGTAAGTCAATCGGAGGCACGGCGTCTGGCCGCCCAAGGAGCGCGAGACGCGCTCGATCCATGGAAGCCGCCACCGCCGAGCTGGCGGGCTGAGGTAGCCCGCCGGGCAGCTGGCGATTGTTTCAGAATCGCCAATGTGAAATGCTCCCGATTACAAGCCGGCGGCGCGAAGCGGCGGATCGGGAGGCGAACATGCTCGGGTTGTCACTGACGGTGGGACTGGCCGCTCTTGCAGGGATGGTCGGCGCCGAGGCGGCGCAGGCGCAACCCTCGCGCATCGTCATTTTGCGCCATGGGGAAAAGACAGATGGCCCGAAGCTTTGCAAAGTCGGGAACCTGCGTGCCCAGGCCCTCGCAGCTCAGTACCTCGGCAAGGGCGCGCCGGGTAACGACGCGATTTTCGGCAAGGACCGAAAGCCGGACGCCTTTCTCGCGGTGACCGAGCATACGCAGGAAACGGCGCAGCCGTCGGCGGCGAGCTGGGGCCAGCAGCTCACGGTCTTTTCGAAGGGCGGTCTCGACAAGGAAACGCAGGACGCCGCCGCCGCGCTCGGCTCGGCGAAGTACGATGGCAAGATCGTCGTCGTCGTGTGGGAGCACAAGCACATCGCCGACGTAGATTCTTCGGGCAAGGAGGATCCGAACGCGCTAAGGGCGTTGCTCAAGCTCTACCGGATTCCCGGCGCCGACGTGCCGATGAAATGGGAGGGCGACAACTACGACTATTTCTGGATTGTCGACAACACGGGCCAGCAACCGACCTTCACGGTCGTCCAGCAGGACTATACGGCCGCAGCTTACGCTGAGGTCCCTAACAACGCTTGGGGCGCGAAGGTCGACAAGAGCCGGTTTCCGGAGTTCTACAAGGACTGCGAGCACTAGGGCGATTGCCGATCAAACCGAACAGCCGGCATTGCGAGGAGCGGAGGAGCGCGAGACGCGCTGCCTCCATGAAAGCAAAACGTTCGAACGGGATCGCAGTCGAGGCGCAGGGCGGTTCCCCACCAATCGTCGAACGCGTACCGCCAACTCCATAGGGGAGAGCCGTGCGCTCGATGCAATGGCGCGAATGAGCGGGAAGCGGCTCTACAGGACCGCCAACGGAATTGGCGGGGGTGAGAGTATATAGTGCTTCTGCCCTCAGCACTTGGAACCTGCGCTTACCTTGTTGGCCAACCGGTAACTTCCACTGAGGGTCGATGCTGCCTGTTCCGCCAAGCCGTCCAGGAACGGCCGCTATTTGTGCACTGCGGCTGTCCGCCGTAACGCCCACAACAAATGTCTTTGAACAGCGAAGCGCCGCACTGGCGGCACGTCGCTGAGACCGGGGACGCGTGGTGGGTCTGTAGCCATGTACGCGCCATCCGCCTTCTTGCGCTTCGAATGTACATTGCCGACAGCGAGATAGCGTGCTTCACTGTCTTGGCGTCGCTCGCCTTCGGGGCGGCGACGCTAAAGAGCAAATCGCCTTGGGAGGACAGCCATGATCAGACTTGCTCGCATCAACGTCGCGATGCCCGGAAAGACATTTGAGCTTATGGCGGTGCTGAAGGAGGCGGCCGAGATCGTCAGATCGGTGACGGGGGTCGAGGTCTTGACCTTCGGCAGCATGGGGTCTCACGTCGGTGAATATGTGAGCGTTTCGAATTACGCAAGCCTGGCCGATTTTGAGGAGAAGGCCGCAAAGGTTTTGGCCGACGTGAAATACCAAGCGGTAGTCAAAAAATTCGAGGGCCTGATCGTTCCTGGCTCCTCACACGATCATTTCTTGCGCCAAGTCTAGAAAACTCCATACTTGAAATCAGGTCAGCCTTAGTTTTCTTTCGTGGATCTTGGGCCGACTTTATTTGGCTTCAGTGTGCCGCCGGACGATCCCTTCGGCGACGTGCAAATCCCTCTTCCAAGACAGGGGTCGCCGTCGCCCGGCGACCGCGAAGGCGGGTGTCGACGTTAAGCAACCGTCGCAATCCTTGACCGCGACGCCGCAAGTCGGCAGGAAATCGGACCTTGACTTCTACAGGCGGCGTACGCCCGAAACAGTCCTTCACGAGGCCCCAACTGAACAGGCTCCTCGCTATTCCGAGTGGGTAAAGTCGCGGAGTTCGAATGACAGCTTGAGAATGAAAATTCGTCAACGTGATCCCAACCGATGGCGTTTGCCGGCAAGCGTCGGATAGCCGCCTCGGAGGTCGATGGCTTAGAACCAGGGGAACAGCGGGCGCTTTCCGCCTACATTCCAATGGCGCCGCTAACAGCGAGGACTTGCGAGGCACTGCTCGCCTCACCGAAACCGACTTGGCGGCAAACCGCAAGGCGTTCGCCCTACGCTGTTCCGATACGGACCTGTGGATAACCGCGGCTCCACTCTTGCCCACACGAAACAGCGAGGAGCCACTGAACATCGTGTACGGCTGCGAATTACCTATGACTATCCGCCGTGTTTGCGCTGGACACTAAATTCTGTCTGAACGATCATGATATGGAACCTTCGGGTCGTGATCATGGATCTGCGAGACTGGCTGCGGGACCTGGGGCTTGAGCAATATGAAGCGCTATTCAACAAGAACGGGATCGATGCCGAAGTCCTGCCTTATCTGACCAATGCTGATCTCGAAGAGCTTGGCGTCCTGCTGGGCCATCGCAAGCGGCTTCTCAAGGCGATCGCTGGACTGAAAATCGCCGCCGGCCAGCCGCTGGCATTTCATGCGGCTGCCAAACCCGAGTCGAAGCCTCATGACGCGGCCGAGCGCCGCCAGCTAACCATAATGTTCTGTGATCTCGTCGGCTCGACTGCGATGTCGACGAGGCTCGATCCCGAAGACATGCGGGGCGTTATCGCAGCCTACCACAAGTGCTGCGCGACGTTGATCGCAGACAATGGGGGCTTCGTCGCCAAATACATGGGTGATGGGGTGCTAATCTATTTCGGGTATCCGCAGGCAGACGAGCGCGACGCCGAGCAAGCGGTCCGGGCCGGGCTGGCGATCGTCGAGGCCGCGCCGAAACTGGAGACAGCCGCGGACAGACCACTGCATGTTCGTGTGGGCATCGCGACAGGGATCGTGGTCGTTGGCGATCTGCTGGGTTCGGGAGAGGCGCAGGAACTCGGCGTCGTCGGTGACACGCCGAATTTGGCTGCGCGGCTGCAGGGCATCGCCGAGCCCGACGGCGTCGTCGTCGCCGAGGGCACCAGAAAGCTTCTCGGGAATCTGTTCGACTTTGAGGACCTCGGAACGAAGGTCCTTAAGGGCATTGAGGAACCGGTGCGGGCTTGGGCCGCCCTGCGCCCGAGTTCAGTCGCAAACCACTTCGAAGCGTTGCATTCCACCGGCCTGACAGCGCTGGTCGGGCGTCAAGAAGAGTGCGAATTGCTTTCGCGGCGTTGGGCGACAGCCAAGTCCGGGGAAGGTCAGGTGGTCCTTCTCTGTGGGGAGGCCGGGATCGGAAAATCGCGCCTCACTGCGGCTCTGCTTGAACGCCTCGCCGATGAGCCGCACGCGCGGTTGCGCTATTTTTGTTCGCCGCAGCACACCGACGACGCCCTTTTTCCGATCATCGGCGAGTTGGAACGCGCCGCAGGATTTTCACGCGGCGACACCCCGAAAGCCAGGCTCGACAAGGTCGATGCGCTGCTGGCGTACAACTCGACCTCGGCGCCGGACGCCCTCCTCTTTGCCGAGATGCTGTCGCTGAAAAACGATGGACGCTATCCGGCAGTCGAACTGACCCCGCAGCAACGCCGGCAAAGAACGCTAGAGGCGCTCATCGCTCAGATCGAACTCCTCACGCGCTCCCGTCCGGCGCTGGTGATATTCGAGGATGCGCAATGGGCGGACCCGACGAGCCTTGAGGTGCTCGGTCGGGCAGTGGATCGGATCCGAACCCTACCCGTGCTGCTCATCGCGACGTTCCGGCCAGAGTTCGATGCGTCCTGGATCGGACAGTCGCATGTAACCGCCCTCACCCTCAACAGATTGGGGGAGCGGGAAGTTGGCGTCATGATCGACCATGTCGTCGGCGACAAGGCGCTGCCGGCGGGCGCCCGACGGGACATCGTTGGGCGCAGCGACGGCATTCCACTGTTTGTGGAGGAGATGACCAAGGCGGTCCTGGAGGCGGAGGGCGATCGCAAAGGGGTGGGGACCGCGGCACTATCCCCTTCCTCGGCCCTGACGGTTCCCGCGAGCTTGCACGCTTCGCTGATGGCGCGGCTCGATCGATTGGGCTCGGCCAAGGAGGTGGCGCAGATTGGGGCGGCGATCGGCCGGGAGTTCTCCCACGCGTTCCTTGCTGCGGTGGTGGGCAGGTCCGAGGCCGAGTTGGGGTCGGCGCTCGCCCGTCTCATTCAGACGGGGTTGCTGTTCAGACAGGGCGCGCCGCCGTACGCAGTCTATCAGTTCAAACATGCGCTGGTGCAGGACGCTGCCTACGGCACGCTACTGCGCGAGTCGAGACGCTCGCTTCATGCTGTTATTGTGGAAACCCTCGAGAGCCAATTCGCTGAAATCGCCGAGGCTCAGCCTGCGCTGCTGGCGCGGCACTGCACCGAGGCCGGCCTGATCGAGAAAGCTGCAAGCTTATGGGGCAAAGCGGGACAGCGCTCGCTGGCGCACTCGGCGCTGGTCGAGGCTGCCGAGCAACTCAACCGCGCCCTCGCGCAGATCGCGGCCTTGCCCGCCACTCCCGCGCTGCGTCGGGAACAGATCACGCTTCAGGTCGCGCTCACAGGCGCCCTGATGCACATCAAAGGGTATGCTGCACCGGAGACCAAGGCCGCCGAGGAGCGGGCGCGTCTGCTCATCGAGCAGGCTCAAGTGCTCGGAGAGCGGTATCCGATGAGCTTTTTGTCAATCCTGGCTGGATTCTGGGCTGCGAACTTCATCGCGTTCAACGGCGAAGCCTGTCAGAATCTCGCAGAGCAGATCCTCACGATTGCTGAGGAAAAGAGGACGACTGTCCCGCTGATCATGGGGAATATGTTCATGGGCGCTTCGTTGGCGTGGACGGGACGCCTCGCCGAAGGTCGAGCGCACTTCGATCAAGCGGTCAGGCTCTACGACCCAGTAAAGCATCGACCGTTGGGAACACAATTTGGCATAGATTATCGAGTGCAGATCTTGTCGTATCGGTCGAACTTGTTGTGGGTGCTTGGCTATCCCGACGCCGCGCTCGCGGACGCTGAGTTCGCGCTTAAGGACGCGAATGAAATAAGGCACCCCGCCACATCGATGCTTGCGTTGGGCTTTACCTCGTGGACACATATCTGCTGCGGGACCTACGCGATGGCAAACGTAGGCTTCGCCGAACTCATGGCGCAGGCGGATAAGAGAGGTTCCCTATATTACAACGCAATCGGAAAAATGGGGCAAGGCTTGATATTGGCCCTCATAGGCAAAAGCGCGGACGCGATCCAAGCGATTACTTCTGCCCGCGCCGCGCTCAAGTCTACCGGTACAACATTCCTTGATCCGAGTTTCCTATCGTTCTTGGCGAAGGCGTACGCGGACAACGGCCAATTCGATCACGCGGAGACCTGCATTTCCGACGCAATTGCCGCTGTTGAAACAACCAAGGAAAGGTGGTGGGAAGCTGAGATCCACCGCGCGGCCGGCGAAATCAAGCTGCTGGCTCCCGGGCGTGATGTGGTTGAAGCGCAAGTCTGCTTCGAGCGCGCGCTGGCCATCGCTCGTGTTCAACAAGCAAAGTCATGGGAGCTTCGCGCGGCCGCAAGCCTAGCGCGACTCTGGCGCGACCAGGGTCGGCGGCCCGAGGCCCATAACATTCTCGCGCCTGTGTACGGCGGGTTCGCCGAGGGCTTCGACACGATCGACCTGAAAGAAGCCAAGGCGCTGCTCGAGAATCTGGCATAGCAAGGCGGGAGCGTTGGGTCGCGGTTTGGAGCCCAGTTCCGCAACGCTCGCAACTGGCGCAGGCACCCGTACAGAACCGAAAAGGACGCGTGCTTTCCGGGCGTTTTGACCCGTTCGCCGAGCGGCGCCGGGCGTAAGCGTTTGATCAGGAGGGCTCAATCTGGCTCTCCGCGACGTCTCGACCTGGCGGGTGTCTGGAGTTGACAGGATAGACCAGGGCGGTTGTTTTGACCGCCGCGGCGAGGTCGTGGCCGATCGGAGCGGCGGCGTCGCGCCGCCTCTGGAGCGCGAGACGGACTCCGTCCAGGGAAGCCCTGATTGAACCCGCATTGCGGCAGCCGTCGCGGCGTGCTTGTCTCCCACCGCTCATTTCAAACCGTGGTAGCTATTCATGCTGACGAAACGCGATCTCCTTCGCTTCGGCGCCGCCAGCGCGCTCGCCTCCGCCCTGCCGGGCGAATCGCTTGCTCAAAATTCTCCCGGCTTCTTCGGGGCGATCGACATCGCCCAGAGCGGCTTCGCCTACGGCCTGCCGATCGTGATGAACTATGCCGTCATGTACAAGTTCGTGATCGACAAGGATTCCGGACAGTACAAGGCGCCCTTCAACACCATCGCCAACGCCCACGAGGTATTCACCTACAAGGACACCGCGGTCGTCACGCCCAATAGCGACACCCCCTATTCGATGCTGTGGATGGACCTGCGGGCGGAGCCCATCGTCATCAGCGTGCCCGCGGTCGACCCGAAGCGCTATTACTCGGTCCAGCTGATCGACAGCAGCGCCTACAACTATGGGTATATCGGCTCGCGCGCGACCGGCAGCGACGCGGGCGACTATCTGATTGTCGGCCCCGAATGGAGGGGCGAAACCCCAGCCGGCGTCAAGAAAACATTCAAGTCGAGCTCGCAGCACTCGCTGGCGATCTTCCGCACCCAGCTCTTCAACGCCGCCGACATGGACAACGTGGCCGAGGTCCAGGACGGCTACAAGGCCCAGCCGCTGTCGGCGTTTCTCAATCAGCCCGCCCCGCCCGCGCCGCCGGCGATCGACTTCCCCAAGATCGACGACGACCTCGTGAAGACGAAGTTCTTCGACTATCTCGCCTTCATGCTGCAATTCATGCCGCCGATGCCAAACGAGGACGTGATCCGCGCCGACCTCGCCAAGATCGGGGTCGAGGCGGGCAAGCCGTTCAGCCTCAGACTCGCTCAGACTCGACGACCGGTTGCAGATTGCGGTCGGGATGAAGATGGGCGACCGTCGGATCGACGACGTGGTCAATCTTTCCGGCAAAAACGTCAACGGCTGGCGGATCGGTCTCAGCGGGCGGCGACCCCGCCTTCTTCAACGGCGACTGGCTGAAACGCGCCGCGGTCGCCAAGGGCGGCATCTACGCCAACGATCCGATCGAGGCGGCCTATCCCTTCGCCCGCGCCGATGATCGCGGCAGGCCGCTCGACGGGAAGATGAAGTACACGCTGACCTTCCCCGCGAACGGGCTGCCGCCGGTCAACGCCTTCTGGTCGGTGACGATGTACGACGGCAAGACGCAACTTCTGGTCAAGAATCCGATCGACCGCTATCTGATCAACTCGCCGATGCTGCCGGACCTGAAGAAAAACCAGGACGGCTCGATCACGATCTTTATCCAGAACGCCTCGCCCGGACCGGACAAGGAAACGAATTGGCTGCCGGCGCCGGAAGGCCCGATCTACATCGTCATGCGCCTCTACTGGCCGAAGACCAGCCCGCCCTCGATCCTGCCGCTCGGAAGCGGAACCTGGAAGCCGCCGGGAGTGAAGCGGGTGGGCTAGCGACGCTTTCGCGTCCGAGGACATAGGGACGATCGGCGCCGGGAGTGGGTCAATTTGGGGACAGGACCGGCGCTCGACCCGCTCTGATCGACAATAAATACACTAATGATATGTTTAATAAGGCGCAGGGCGGGCGGGCACACTCGGCCAAACGGCTTTTTGTGACAGTTTTGTACGCTTAAAGCACTGAAAGAATTGCAAGCTTGCCAGACCTGCATGGTCCCCTCCGGGACCTGAATCTGCGCCTTTTCGGTCCCTCAGCCCTTTCTGACCACCGCCCGCACGACCGCGCTCTCGCCCACGTGCAGATGGCCTTCATCCACCCGCGTTTCCGCCGCCTCGAGGAGCAGGATCTCCTCGGCTGCGAAATCCTGCCGCAGCGCCTCGACGGAATAGAGCAGCGCCGCGTCGCGCGGGCCGCCGCGTGTCCCGGCTGCGTGGCGGTCGAGCTGCTCGGGACGAAACGCTTCCAGCACGACGAGGCCGCCAGGCTTCAGCGCCTTCAGCGCCTTGGCGTGGACAATCCGCCGCTCGGCCTCGACGAGATGCAGGTAAATCAGCGCGATCAGGTCGTAGTGCGCTTCGGGCCAGTCCCACATGAGGGCGTCGGCGTGGACGGCGTTGACCCTCACGCCGCGATCGGCCGCGAGCGCCATGGCCTTGGCGACGCCGGAGGCCGAAAGATCGAGGGTGTCGACGTCCAGCCCCTGCCCCGCGAGCCATACTCCGTTGCGACCCTCGCCGTCGCCTGGGACAAGAGCGCGCATGCCCGGCCTCAACCGATTGGACTGGGCGGCCAGGAACGCGTTTGGCTCCAGCCCGTAGGCGTAGGGCGCCGCCCGGTAGCGCTCGTCCCACATGGCGGCGGGCGAAAGCGGTTCTTTCATTGGCGAACATCCTTCTCGTGCGCGGGCGCCCAGCGCGCGTCAGATGCTCCCGATTGTCGGAGCGGGTCAACCGTCACTGCGCCGCATCGGGCGCCAGCTCCAGCCGCGACAATCGGCTGCGCCTGTTCCGTATTCCGCTTACGCTCAAATTGATCTAGGCAACCAGCGCGCGGGTCGGCGCGCGGGGCAACACAAAGGTCGCAAGCATGAAAACCGCTTTATCCGCCGAGGCGGCGGCCGCGCTCATTCCCGACGGGTCAGTCTGCCTGATCGGCGGTTTCATGGCGGTCGGCTCCCCCCACCGGTTGATCGACGCAATGGTGAAACGCGGGATCAAGGGCCTGACCGTCATCGCCAATGACACCGCGATGCCGGGCAAGGGGATCGGCAAGCTCATCTCCGCCGGCGCGATCAGCAAGCTGATCGCCTCGCATATCGGGCTCAATCCCGAGACGCAGAAGAAAATGATTGCCGGCGAGATCGAGGTCGAGCTCGCCCCGCAGGGCACGCTGATCGAGCGCATTCGCGCCGGCGGCGCCGGTCTTGGCGGCGTCCTCACCGCCACCGGCATCGGCACGGTGGTCGAGAAGGGCAAGCAGATCGTCGAGGTCGACGGCAAACCTTACCTGCTCGAGAAGCCGATCAAGGGCGACTTCGCGCTCATCGGCTGCAAGCAGGCCGACTACTACGGCAACCTCGAGTACTCGCTGACCGCACACAATTTCAATCCGATCATGGCCCTGGCCGGCGCGATCGTCATCGCCGAGCCGCATCACATCGTGCCGGTCGGCGTCATCTCCCCCGACGACGTCAAGACGCCGGGCGTGCTCGTGACCCACCTTCTCGAGAGGGCAATCTGATGGAAGACAAGGACATCATCGCGCAGCGGGTCGCCCAGGAGATCAAGGCGGAGATGCTGGTGAACCTCGGAATTGGTCTGCCGAGCCTCGTCGCCAATTACCTGCCCAAGGGCGTGCACGTGTTCTTCCAGGCGGAGAACGGTGTCGTCGGCCTCGGCCCGCGGCCGCCCGAAGGGATGGAGGACGAGGATCTGACCGACGCCGGCGGCGGTTTCGTCACCGCTATGCCGGGCGCGGCCTCGATCGACAGCGCCATGAGCTTCGCGCTGATCCGCGGCGGCCATCTCGACATGACGGTGCTCGGCGGCCTCCAGGTCGACGAACGCGGCTATCTCGCCAACTGGATGGTGCCGGGCAAGATGGTGCCCGGGATGGGCGGCGCAATGGACCTCGTGGCGGGCGCCAAGAGCGTCATCGTCGCCATGGTCCACACCGCAAAAGGCGCCCATAAAATCTTGCCGCAATGCACGTTGCCCTTGACGGCGACGCGGCGCGTCAGCCTGGTCGTCACCGAAATGGCGGTCATCGAGCCGACGGAGCGCGGGCTCGTGCTCAAGGAGCGTGGGCCGGGCGTGTCGGTCGAGGACATCGTGAAGGCGACCGGCGCGTCCCTCATCGTCGAGGGCGACGTGCCTGAAATGAAGATCAATTAGATTCGGGCTTTCAATTCGCCATTTTCCGCGCCCCCTTCGCGCGGCGGAGGAACCAACACGGCAGACTTCGGCAATCGTCGCCGGGGCTTCCAAGGAAAAAGCAAAGCGCGCGGCGCGCGCTCGAGTCGCGCGCCGCGCAACCGCCGCCCCCGGGGAGGATGCGGAGACGACGGAAGGGGGCTGCAAAAAGCCCTTCCGAGGGGAAACCCGCGTGGTCCGGATGAGGCCTCACGGACTACGGGAGCCGCCAGGCACAGCCTCAGGCGAAGGGCTCGTTCCGCCTGCTGGGGCGGGGCCCTTCTCCTGGCTGATCACCTCGACAACCTTGCGGGTCGAAGGCTCGACAATGACGACATCGTCGTTGGCGACCACATACTCGTAGCCGCGGTACTCGGGAACCAGATTGACGACCAAGGTCGGAAGCGGCCGAACGTCGACGTTTCCGGGCAACGGGGCGCCGACGTTCACATCGACGTCCGCGTTGCGCGGCGGTCCAGAGGTCGCCCGCAAGGCCGTAGCGATCTGCGCCGCGCTGATCTGCGAAATCCGGGTGGCGCCTTGGACGTGGACCTGCTGCGGGTTGACCGGGCCCGAGGTCGCGGAGGCGGCCTCGTTTGGCCGGCTGGCTGGGGCGACCGCGTTCCCGCCCGGGGCCGGCTGCCTCTCACCGGCCACAGCCGAGCCGCAAGCTCCCGCGATTAGGCTCGCCAAGCCTATGACGATGAAAGTCCGTCTCATCCTCGTCCTCCAAGCCTCGCCGCGACCCCTCCGCCTCGCGCAAGAACGAGCGACAGTGTGTTCGGTTCCGGCCGAAGCGAATGGAGTGAAGGAATTCTGCGGCCGGCGGGCTTCGACGAACCGGCCAGCGGTTTCCTGGCCGTACCCAACGCGCCCGTTTGTTCAACATGGCCATCGGATTCCGCTTGCAGAACACAGCATGAACGAGTAGCTTTGCGTTCGTGATTTGTTTACGGCCCGCAGCTATCCCGGCTCGATCCGCCATTCGAGACGGGCCAATTGGTTCGGAGTTCTCCATGCTGACGAAGAAACAGAGCGAGTTGCTGAGATTCATCCATGAGCGCCTCCAGGAGGACGGCGTTCCTCCCTCCTTCGACGAGATGAAGGATGCGCTCGATCTACGCTCCAAATCCGGCATCCACCGCCTGATTATGGCGCTCGAGGAGCGTGGCTTCATTCGCCGTCTCGCCAATCGCGCGCGGGCGATCGAGGTGTTGCGCCTGCCCGAATCGGCGACGGTCTCGACGCCACGGCCGCAAAAGTTCTCGCCGAGCGTGATCAACGGCGATCTCGGCCGCCTTCGCACACAGCCGCAGACAACGGCTTATGAGCCGCGCGCGCCCGCCATGGTGCCGCTCATGGGGCGCATCGCGGCCGGCACGCCGATATCGGCCATTCAGACGCGGATGGAGACGATTGCGTTGCCACCGGATTTCCTCGGCGCCGGAGACCACTTCGCCCTCGAAGTGCGCGGCGACTCGATGATCGAGGCCGGCATCTTTGAGAACGATCTCGTGGTCATCCGGAAGCAGGATACGGCCGAAACCGGCGACATCGTGGTCGCGTTGATCGATGACGAGGAAGCCACCCTGAAGCGGCTGCGCAAGCGCGGCGCGTCAATCGCCCTCGAAGCCGCGAATCCGGCCTATGAGACCCGGATCTTTGGGCCCGACCGGGTGCGGGTGCAGGGCAAGATGGTGAGCCTGTTCAGGCGCTACTGAAGGGCCGGAGCGGATTTCGACCCGCTCCGCAAAGACCCGGAAGGTGCGGCGGGACCGGGCCCCTGCGAAGCGTTCGGTCGAAACGACATCGCCGTTCGACGTTGTGAACTTACGCCAACTCGTCATCAAGGCAATCCATAATGCTTTCATTGAATGGAGTTCGCAGAATTTACCTCAACAGGAATAGTTAACCGGTGAACATGACCCGAACGGACGCCAGGTAAGCCAATTGGGCTTGGACTAGAATTGCTCGCACGCTCAACTCGATTTCGCTAAGCCGCCGACACGGGCATGCCACCTTCCCTTCTTCTTTGAGCGGATGCGCACTTGAAGCCGCCGGGCATCGAAGGCGGGTCGTGGGCGCTGGACCCGTCTCGTCTGAAGCCCCACCGTTTGCGCGATACCCGCGCAGGGCTGCCGCTGCTCCACCCGTTTGACCTGCTAACAGGCCATTCCTTTTTTGCTGCGGCGACGATCCGTGCCAGACTCCATGTAATATCAAAGTGTTGCTTATAGGACAACCCCCTGGTTGCGGGCCAGGGCGCGCACAGAACGAGCACTTAACAGGCGCCGGAACAGGTTGTTATCAGGTCGAAACAGGTAAGGAACAGGCTGGCGACGCGAGGGGGCAACATTGGCGCAGCCGGGTTGCAAGGCATGGCCATAAGGTTCCCCATGGTCGGATTGCCGCCTGCTCCCGGGTGTCAAGCGACATCCGGAAGCGACCTGGCGGCGGAATAAAAAGGCTTACAATCGCAAGTAGGCGACGATCCGCTTGTTGCGCCTCGCGGGAAGGCGTAGCCGACCGAAGAGGCTTGAATTGCGAATACGGCCGCCCTTGCGATGGGCCAGCGGAAGCAGTCGCGCGCGGCCCCCTCCCGTACGCGCGCCGCACAGGACTGATCCTAGAAACGGCAGTTTGCGCTTTGGCGCTGGGCCGAGAATCGCGCATTTTGTAGGGCATGACGCGCGAATTCCCCACGCCCTTTCGCCTCACCCTCTGGGTGAGCAACCCTTGGTTGTCGAGGGGGAGCCCTCAGGGGTCGAGGTCGACAGCTTCGGCGGGACGGTGCGGGTCGAATGGGACCACGAGGCGGCGATGACGCCGCTCGGTCAGCTTCCGTTCTTCATCGACTATCTGAAGACGGCGGGGCTGTTCGACGCCTTCGTTGCGGATTGTCCGCTACGGTATGGGAGCCCCAACGCGCCGAAGAAGCGGGACGTCCTGGGCACGGCGATGCTGGCGATGCTGGCCGGGGCCAAGCGGTACGCGCATGTCGCGGCGGTGCGGGGGGACGGGGTGCTGCCGGAGTTGCTCGGCATGACGAAGGTCGTCAGCGAGGATGCGGTCCGGCGGGCGTTCAAGACGATCGACGAGGCGGAAGGCGCGGCCTGGCTGCGCGGTCATCTCGCGTTCTGCGTGGAGCCGCTGCTCGCCGAGCCGTGGATCCTCGATGTCGATACGACGATCAAGCCGCTTTATGGCCATCAGGAGGGGGCGGTTCTCGGCTACAATCCGAAGAAGCCCGGACGGCCGAGCCATTGCTATCACACCTATTCGATGGCCTCGACGCGGCTGGTTTTCGACGTCGACGTCAGCCCCGGCGACGAGCATACGTCCAAGCACGGCGCGCCCGGCCTGTGGGCGTTCCTCGACCGCCTCCCGCGCGACCTGTGGCCGGCGATTTTGCGCGGCGACAGCGGCTTCGGCAACGAAGGCGTCATGCGCGAGGCGGAAGCGCGCCGGCTTCCCTATCTCTTCAAGCTGCGTCTGACCCGGAACGTCCGGCGCATGATCGAGAAGCTTTCCGGGCGCGAGTGGGTCAGCGCGGGTCAGGGGTTCTGGGCCAAGGAGAGCGAGGTTCGGCTCGAGGGCTGGAGCCGCGAGCGGCGCGCCATCGTGCTCAGGCGGCGACTGAAGGGGGCCGTGGGGCTTTCTTATGAGGACGAGAACGGGGCGGCGCAACTCACCTTCGCCGAGATCGGCGAGGCGACCGACATCTACGAGTACTCGGTTCTCGTCACCTCGCTCGACGAGGAGACGGAGAGCGTTCGGCCAGCTCTATCGCGACCGGGGGGACGACGAGAACATCTTCGACGAGATGAAGAACCAATGGGGCTGGGGCGGCTTCACCACGCACGATCTCGCGCGCTGCCGGCTGGCGGCGCGCCTGCTCGCGCTCTTCTACGACTGGTGGAACATCTTCGTTCGTCTCGCCGATCCGAACGCGCATCGCGAGGCGATCACCAGCCGGCCGCTGTTCCTGTCGGCGGTCGCGACGCGAACGCGCCATGCCCGGCAGACCACGATCCGCGTCGCCAGCTCTCACGCCAGGGCGAGGCCCGCGGCGCGCGCGCTCGCCGCCGTCGCCGACTTCCTGCGTGGACTGGCGAAAAATGCGGAGCAGTTGACCCGCCTGCAAACATGGCGCGCCATCCTCTCGCGCGCCTTCCAGGCGTTCCTCGCCGGCCGCCTGCTCCGCGCGCCGCCGCGGCTCGCGCCGTCCTGATGCAACCCAAAGCCCGCTACAACCGCGCCACCCTCAGCGCCAACTGACGGGTTTAGGGTGAATAGCCGGACCGACCGTTCGGCGTCATCGTTTAGAATGTGCCTTTGATTTCCTTCCGACGTCGTTGGGGCGGCTTTTGCTGCGGGCGGGCCCCGGCGCGGACCTCCACCGAGGACCGCGCTCACGGCACGCTGTCGAGCGTCATGATCGCGGCGGCCCGAAGCGCCGCAGGGGCGCCGCTTTTGCCGTTGCATTGCACAACGCTTGACCAAAGGGTATCAAGCCGTAGGCGCCGATAGCGAAAGCTTTGTCGATAAACCATTGAAATTATTGATATCAAATCCTGGCACGTTACCTGCTAGATGATGTGCGTCCGATTTTCATAGAACCCGGACTGAACGCGCGCCAACGGCGGCGCGGGTCATCATAGCGGCCCTCGGCCGCTCCTCTTCGATCGGCGGCCCAATGACGGTCCGCTCCCGGGCTATGGTCCGGCGGCGCCATGCGCCGGGATTGAAAGTCTCCTCCCATGAACCGCGGATTTCTTCGCGCTGGGCATCTGCCCACACTCGTCGCAGCCTTTCTCTATTTCGATGTCAGCTTCATGGTCTGGGTCATCCTCGGACCGCTCGGCGTGTTCATCGCCATGGACCTACAACTGAACCCCGCACAAAAGGGCTTGATGGTGGCGACGCCGGTTCTCGCCGGCGCAGCCCTGCGCATTCTCAATGGCGTACTCGCCGACCATCTGAAGCCCCGTCGCACCGGCATCCTGATGCAGTCGATCGTGATTGCGGGACTCGCGGCGTTTTGGGCGGTTGGCGTCGAATCCTTCGATATGACGCTGGCCCTGGGAATCGTGCTCGGCGTCGCCGGCGCGTCCTTCGCCATCGCGCTGCCGCTCGCGTCCTATTGGTATCCGCCGCAGCACCAGGGCACGGCGCTCGGCATCGCCGGCGCCGGGAATTCCGGCACGGTGTTCGCGGCGCTGTTCGCGCCGTCGCTCGCGGTCGCTTTCGGCTGGCGGAACGTGCTCGGTCTCGCGATCATTCCACTGGCGATCGTTCTGGCGCTGTTCGTTATCCTGGCCAAGGATAGCCCGCGCTCGCCGCCGAAGAAGGCATTCAAGGACTACGCCGAAATCCTCGGCGTCAGTGACGCCTGGTGGCTGATGGCGTTCTACAGCGTCAGCTTTGGCGGCTTCGTCGGCCTGTCGTCCTTCCTGCCGATCTATTTCAACGACCAGTACGGGCTCTCGCCGGTCGCAGCAGGCTATTGCACGGCAGCTTGCGTGTTCGCCGGCTCCTTCGTCAGGCCGTTCGGCGGCGCGGTCGCCGACCGCGTCGGCGGCGTCAGGGCGCTGAGCTTCGTCTATGGCTTGGTCGCCGTCCTCCTGTTGGTCCTCAGCCGGGGAATCGTGGATCTGCGCGCCGCTCTGCCTCTGATCGTCGTGACGATGGGCGCGCTCGGCGCGGGCAACGGCGCGGTGTTTCAGATCGTGCCGCAGCGATTTGCTCGCAACGTCGGCGTCGTCACCGGCCTCGTCGGCGCAACCGGCGGCGTCGGCGGCTTCTATCTCGCTGCAAGCCTCGGCTTCGCCAAGCAACTCACCGGCGGCTACGGCGCGGGCCTGGCTATTTTCGCCGGTCTTGCCCTCCTGGCGCTGACGGCGCTCGGAGCCGTCGGCGCCCGCTGGCGCCGGACCTGGCTCGACCGCTCGGCGCTCGCCACGGCAAGCGTCTGATCCCGCCGGTCGCCGGCCTCGAGCCGGCGGCCCCTCGCGTTCCCGCCGCGCCGTCCGCGCGCCAGATGACGGAAATCCGTTCCCATGCAACACGTTCAGAAGGAAGCCCTCGCTGCTGCGTCTCCGGCGCCGCGTCAGCGCCTCGTCATCATCGGCAACGGCATGGCGCCGGGCCGCGCGCTGGAAAGGCTGTTCGAAGCCGCCCCGGAGGCCTACCAGGTCACGATCTTTAACGCAGAGCCGCGCGTCAATTACGATCGCATCATGCTGTCGCCGGTGCTGTCGGGCGAGAAGACGTTCGAGCAGATCGTCATCCACGGCGACGGCTGGTACGTCGATCACGGCGTCACGCTCTATAAGGGCCACCGCGTCGTCGCGATCGACCGCGACGCCAGGACCGTGACCTCCGAGCACGGCGTCGTCGCCCGCTACGACAAGCTGATCGTCGCCTCGGGTTCGACGCCGATCGTCATCCCCGTGCCAGGATCGAAGCTCGCCGGCGTCCTCACCTATCGCGATCTCGACGACGTCACCGCGATGCTGCTTGCGGCGAAGTCCCGCGGCGCCGCGGTCGTGATCGGCGGCGGCCTGCTCGGCCTCGAAGCCGCCATCGGCCTCAAGGAACAGGGCATGGAGGTCAGCGTCATCCATCTGATGCCGACGCTGATGGAGCGCCAGCTCGACCCGCCCTCGGGTTTCCTCTTGAAGGAAGCGATCGAGGCGCGCGGCGTGAAAGTCTACACGAAGGCCAACACTGGGGAGATTCTCGGCACGAACCCACAGAACGGCCCCCCACGCGTCCGCGCCGTGCTGCTCGACGATGGAACCGAGCTTCCTGCCGACCTCGTCGTCATGGCGGTCGGCATCCGGCCGAGCGCCGCGCTCGCGCGCGAGGCCGGACTCGCGGTCAATCGCGGGATCGTGGTCGGGCCGGACATGCGCACGAGCGACCCCGACATCTTCGCGCTCGGCGAATGCGCTGAAGCGCACGGCCAGTGCTTCGGCCTGGTCGCGCCGCTCTACGACATGGCGAGCGTGGTCGCTGCGCAGCTCGCCGGCGACGCAGAGGCCGCCTTCAACCCGAGCGCGACCGCGACCAAGCTCAAGGTAACCGGCATCAACCTCTTTTCCGCCGGCGATTTTTCCGAGGGCGAGGACCGACAGGAGATCGTGCTGCGCGACGCCGCCCGCGGCGTCTATCGCCGGCTCGTGCTGAAGGGCGATCGCCTGATCGGCGTCGTGCTCTACGGCGACGTTTCGCACGGGGCGTGGCTGTTCGACCTACTGAAGCGCGGCGTCGACATTTCCGACCTTCGCGAGACCGTGATGTTCGGACCGGGCGCCGCGGGGGCGCCCCGCTGGACCCTATGGCGGCCGTTGCAGTGTTGCCGGATGATGCGGACATCTGCGGCTGCAACGGCGTATGCAAGGGCAGGATCGTCGAGGCGATCAAGGCGAAGGGGCTCACGACTCTCGACGAGGTGCGCGCCCACACCAAGGCGTCGGCAAGCTGCGGCTCCTGCACCGGTCTGGTCGAGCAGATGCTCCAGCTCACCCTCGGCGGCGCCTACGCTCCCACCGCAGCCCAGCCCATGTGCGGTTGCACCGATCTCGGTCCGGACGACGTCCGCCGCCTGATCGTGGCGAAGGCGCTCAAGTCCATCCCCGCCGTCATGCAGGCGCTGGAGTGGAAGACCTCGTGCGGCTGCGCCAAGTGCCGGCCGGCGTTGAATTACTATCTGCTGGCGGCGTGGCCAGGCGAATACCAGGACGACGGCCAGTCGCGCTTCATCAACGAGCGCGTCCACGCAAACATCCAGAAGGACAGCACGTACTCGGTCGTGCCGCGCATGTGGGGCGGCGTGACCAGCGCCGCAGACCTGCGCGCCATCGCCGACGTGGTCGACAAGTTCGCCATTCCGACGGTGAAGGTCACCGGGGGGCAGCGGATCGACCTGCTCGGCGTGCGCAAGGAGCAACTGCCGGCCGTGTGGGCCGATCTCAACGCCGCGGGGCTCGTCTCCGGCGCGGCCTACGCCAAGGGTTTGCGAACGGTGAAGACCTGCGTCGGTTCGGACTGGTGCCGGTTCGGCACGCAGGATTCCACTGGCCTCGGCGTCAAGCTGGAAAAGTTCCTGTGGGGTTCGTGGACGCCGGCCAAAGTGAAGATGGCCGTCTCGGGTTGTCCACGCAATTGCGCGGAAGCGACCTGCAAGGACGTCGGCGTCATCTGCGTCGACAGCGGCTATGACATCGTCTTCGCCGGCGCGGCAGGGCTCGACATCAAGGGGACCGAGGCGCTTTGCCATGCAGCGAGCGAGGCGGAGACGATCGAAATCGTCGCGGCGCTCGTCCAGCTCTACCGCGAGCAGGGGCGCTACCTCGAGCGCATCTACAAATGGGCGAAGCGGGTCGGCGTCGAGTCCATTAAGGCGCAGGTCGTCCATGACCGCGACATGCGGCGCGCGCTCTACGACCGGTTCGCATTCTCGCAAAGGTTCGCCCAGACCGATCCGTGGAGCGAGCGAGTCGCCGGCAAGGACGCGCACGAGTTCACGCCGATCGCCGACCTCGCTCTGGCGGCGGAGTAAGAGCCGTGAGCCATCCTGTCTGGACGGACATCGGCGCGCTCGATCAGATCCCGCGCCGCGGCGCGCGGGTGGTGCGTACGCCGGAGGGTTGCGTCGCGGTGTTCCGCACCGCCGAGGATCAAGCCTTCGCGCTCGAGGACCGCTGCCCGCATAAGGGCGGCCCCCTGAGCCAGGGGATCGTGCATGGCGAGAGCGTCACCTGCCCGCTGCACAACTGGGTCATCAGCCTGGAGACCGGCGCGGCGCAGGGCGCGGACGAGGGCCGGGCGCTCGCCTTGCCGCTGCGGGTCGAGGCGGGACGGATCCTCATCGACCTCTCGTCGCTCGGAAAGGCGTCGTGATGGCCGAGAACTGGACCCGTACGACCTGCCCCTATTGCGGGGTCGGCTGCGGGGTGCTCGCGCGCGCCAAAGACGACGGAAACGCCGAGATCGAGGGCGACCCGGAGCATCCGGCCAATTTCGGCCGGCTATGCTCCAAGGGCTCGGCGCTCGGCGAGACGCTTTCGCTCGACGGCCGCCTGTTGCACCCGATCGTCGACGGCGTCGAGACCGGCTGGGACGAAGCGCTCGATCGGGTCGCCGCACGCTTTTCCGCGACGATCGCAGCCCATGGCCCGGACAGCGTCGCCTTGTACGTCTCGGGGCAACTGCTGATAGAGGACTATTACGTCGCCAACAAGCTGATGAAGGGTTTTGTCGGCTCGGCCAATATCGACACCAATTCCCGTCTCTGCATGGCGTCCTCCGTCGCCGGCCACCGCCGCGCCTTTGGCTCGGACACCGTGCCGGGCGTGTACGCGGACATCGAAGAGGCCGACCTGGTCGTGCTGGTCGGCTCCAATCTCGCCTGGTGCCACCCGGTGCTGTTCCAGCGCCTGCTGGCTGCGCGCGACAAGCGCGGGACGACAATCGTCGCGATCGACCCGCGCGCCACCGCGACCACCGAGGCGGCCGACCTGCACCTCCCCATCGCGCCGGGCGCCGACGTCGCGCTGTTCTCCGGCCTGCTCGCGCATCTCGCGGAGTCGGGGCGGATCGACCGGCGTTACGTCGCGCAGCACACGGTCGGCTTCGAGGCGGCGCTCGCGGAGGCGCGCGGCTTCGATCTCGCCGCGACAGCAAGGACGACCGAACTCGATGCCGATGCGCTGAAAAACTTCTTCGACCTCTTCGCCCGAACCGAGCGCGTCGTCACCGTCTACAGCCAGGGGGTCAATCAGTCCTCAGCAGGGACGGACAAGGTCAACGCCATCCTCAATTGCCATCTGGCGACCGGGCGCATCGGCCGTCCGGGCATGGGGCCGTTCTCGGTCACCGGCCAGCCGAACGCCATGGGCGGGCGCGAAGTCGGCGGTCTCGCCAACATGCTCGCCGCCCACATGGAAATCGAGAATCCTCGACATCGCCGTATCGTCCAGGATTTCTGGGCCTCGCCGGCGATTGCATCGAGGCCCGGCCTGAAGGCGGTCGACCTCTTCCGCGCAGTCGAGGACGGCCGGGTGAAGGCGCTCTGGATCATGGGAACGAATCCGGCCGACAGCCTGCCGGACGCGGACCGGGTGCGCGCAGCGATCCGCAACTGCCCGTTCGTCGTGGTCTCCGACGTCTGTCGCCGAACCGACACGACGACGCTCGCCGACGTGCTGCTGCCGAGCGCGGCCTGGGGCGAGAAGGACGGAACGGTCACCAATTCCGAGCGGCGGATGTCGCGCCAGCGGGCGTTCCTGTCTCTGCCCGGCGAGGCGCTGCCGGACTGGCGGCAGATTGCGGAAGTGGCGACCCGCATGGGCTTCGGCGACGCCTTCGCCTATCGCTCGCCATCCGAGATTCTCGGCGAATACGTGGCCCTTACGGCGACGGAGAACGACGGCCGGCGCGACCTCGATCTCGGCGGCCTCGCCGATATATCGGACGCGGACTACGCCGCGCTGGCGCCGTTCCTATGGCCGCGCCGTGCCGGCGAAGCGCCAGCCGAGACGCGTTTCTTCGCCGACGGCCGTTTCTACCACGCCGACGGCAAGGCGCGCTTCGTCGCCACGCCCTTCCGCGCTCCGGCCGCCCAAACCAGCGCGTGCTTTCCCTTCATCCTCAACACCGGCCGCATCCGCGACCAGTGGCACACGATGACCCGCACGGCGAAGGCGCCGCGGCTGATGGCCCATATCGGCGAGCCCTTCGTCGAGATCCACCCGAGGACGCGAGGACGATCAGCGTTGCCGCGGCGGACCTCGCCGAGATCGAGAGCGAATTCGGCCGCGCTGTGCTGCGCGTGGTCGTCACCGAACGGCAGCGGCAGGGTTCGCTGTTCGCCCCGATGCACTGGACGGACCAGTATTCGGCGCTGGCGCGAGTCAACGCCCTTGTCCCAGCCGTGGTCGACCCTGTCTCCGGCCAGCCGGAACTGAAGATTGCGGCGGTCTCGGCGACGCGTTACGCAGCCAACTGGTACGGCTTCGCGGTCTCGTGCCGGTCGAATCATGACCAAGGGGGTCGACTATTTCGCGATCGCGCCCGTGCGGGCCGGCTGCGCGGGCCGAACTCGCGGGGACCGTCCAGCGCCGATGACTGGACGGCATTCGCCAGGATTGCGCTCGGGCTCGGCGACGACGGCGAAATCATCTCCTATCACGACGCCGCGGCCGGTCAGCGCCGTTTCGTCGCTGTCGAGGGGGAGACCTCGCCGGCGCTCTGTTTGTCGCGCGTGAGCCGGCCGCCGCAGCCCGCTCCTGGCTCGCTGAGCGTCTGGGCGCGTCGATCGCGCCGCAGGACCGGCTGAGGTTGCTCTCCGGACGCCCCGGCGCCGAGGCGCGGGATCCTGGTCCGACCATCTGCGCCTGCTTCGACGTCGGCCGCAACGAGATTGTCGAGGCCGCAGCGCGAGGGGTGCGCGACGGTCGACGCAGTCGGCGCGCGCCTCAAGGCCGGCACGAATTGCGGCTCCTGCCGCAGCGAAATCGCCCGGCTCGTTGGCACTGAAAACGACCGCCAAGTCCAAGCCAGGTCACTCCCAAGCCACCTGCGGCGCTCCCCCTCCCCTTCGCCGGCAGCGCCCCATCTGGGCAGTTGCCATCGGCCAGACTAGGCTGTCGTCGAGCAGGAGCGTGGCCCTCGGGACCGCGTCCCCGCGCCACCGGTGCGCCGAAAGGACGGCGATGGACGAAGCCGCAGACCCCGCCGACACGACCTTCCGCCGACTCCTGAACCACGAGATTCTCGTCAGCGAGCGGCGGCGCATGCTGGGCCTGGCCCTGGTGGCGGCCGTCATTCTCGTCCTGATCCTCTTGTCGATGACGTTCGCGCCCGACTTCGTCAGGTCGATCTATCATGACCGTCTTCCGTTGCGCGCCGCGCTGACGGTCTTCTCGGCTTTCATCGTCTACGAATTGCTCGCGGCTGCTTTGCTCACTATCCTCCTCCGTCGTGGCTCGAAATTTCCTCGGTCTTCGGGCGCTATGCGAACGCCCTGGTCGAAACCAGCTTTCCGACTTTGCTGCTCTATCTCCTCACCGGATATCTCTCCGCCCCGCATCATCTTCGGCACATGGCCGGCGCTGCTCTATTTTCTCTTCATCATTCTCTCGACCCTGCGGCTCGATTTTGCGCTTTCGGCCTTCACCGGAGCGGTCGCCGCGGTCGAGCTCTTCGCCCTCGCCTCTGTGACACTGCACCTCGTCTGGCGAACCGACGACCCAAACTTCAGCATCGCCTACCATCTGACGCGCAGCGCCGTCCTTCTCGTGGCCGGTCTGCTGGCCGGCTCCGTCGGGGTAACGATCAAGAGCCACTTCGAGCGGGCGCTCGCTGCCGCCTCGGCGCGCGATCGAGTGACCAACCTGTTCGGTCAGCACGTCTCGCCACGGGTGGTCGAGCGGCTTCTCGCCATCGGCGCCGCCGAGCTCAGCGAAATGAGGCGCGTCTGCGTCATGTTCGTCGACATTCGTGGCTTCACACGAAGCCGCGCGCAGCCGCACGCCGGCCGAGGTCGTCGCCCGCCTCGATGCTTTTTTCGAGATCCTGGTCGACATCGTCGATCGGCACAACGGCATAGTGAACAAGTTTTTGGGCGACGGCCTGTTCGCCATCTTCGGGGCGCCGATCGACGATCCGCTTCAGGCCGTAAACGCCGTCGCTGCGGCGCGCGAGATGCTGAGCGCTGTCGGCGCAAGCAACGTCGGCAATCCTTGGCCGATCCGCCTCGGCATAGGCATCCATATCGGCCAAGCGGTCGCCGGAACCGTCGGCTCGCCGCGCCGCAAGGAATATACCGTGATCGGCGATACGGTGAACCTGGCGTCGCGCCTCGAGAGCCTCAACAAGGAGGTCGGCTCAGAACTCATCGTCTCCGACGCGGTGCGCGAGGCGGCGGGGGATGCGATCGGAGAGGCTCTTCCGCTCGGACCCGTCTCCGTCCGCGGCTACGCCGAGCGAGTCACGGTCTGGCGGCTCGCATGAGCGAAATCGTTTGGAACTGCCCGCGCTTGGCGGCGTTGAGAGGCGCGGCGTCTTCATGGGGGACGAAATGGAGGCGGGCAAAACTTCTGCTGCGACCGAGGACAAGGGCCAGGCCGGGCCCTTCGACGCCTCCCATCTCGACGCGGCTGAGAAGACTCAGGCGGCCGAGCATTCCGCGCCGCAAGCGGTGGTCATCCATGAGATTCTGCGCAAGGACGGCGAAGCCGAACTTGCTCGTCGTCCCGGCGCGATCTTCTGGTCGGGTCTCGCGGCCGGATTGTCGATGGGCTTCTCGTTTCTGGCGATGGCGCTGATCCAGAGCGGATTGCCCGAGGGACCGTCGCAGCGACTGCTGGCGAGCCCCGGCTATTCGCTGGGATTCGTGATCGTCATCCTCGGACGGCAGGAGCTATTCACCGAAAGCACCCTGACGGCCGTGCTGCCCCTGCTGGTCCGGCGCGACCGGGCGACCTGGGTGGCGCTCGTCCGATTCTGGGCGATCGTACTCAGCGCCAACATTCTCGGCACGCTCATCTTCGCCTGCCTCCTCACGTTCCACGGCCTCTTCCCCGAGCCGGTCCGGGCAGCGCTCGCGGAGATCGGCCGCAACGCGGTCAGCGGGCCATTCTGGCCGACGGCGATCAAGGCCGTGTTCGCCGGCTGGCTGATCGCCCTGATGATCTGGCTCCTGCCCAGCGCCCGCTCCGCGCGCCTACTGGTCATCATGCTGCTCACCTACGTCGTCGCAATCGGCGGCTTCTCTCACGTGATCGCCGGCTCGGTCGAGGCGGCGTTCGCGGTCTTCGCCGGCGACGCCTCCGTCCGGGATTATCTCGTGGGGTTCTTCTTTCCCACCATTTTGGGCAACACGCTCGGCGGCGTCGCCCTCGTCGCCCTGCTCAATCACGCCCCGCTCGCCCCCGAATTGCAGGAGTGAGAGAGAGAGAACGCTCGCGGTTCCGCTTTATCCCCCGTCCCTCTTCAGCTTCTGGCTCGGGCTCTTCAGCGCGTCCATGAACGCGCGGGCGTGCAACTGGTGGAGGATCAGGGGATCGTTCTGCGCCAAGTCCTTCAATATCGTTTGGACGGAGAGCTTGCGCGCCGCCGAGGTCAGGTTCGAGCCGACCTGCCTCAGTCGCCCCGTCACGTCCTCGATATGCTCCCGCGCAGCCGCGTCGATCTTCACTGTCGCCGCCGTCGCGACCATGCGCCCGTGCGCCGCCGCGTTCGACGCGAGGATGTCGGCCAGCGCCCGCTGCACCGGGGCGTGGTTCATCAGGTCCATGTGATCGACGTCGTCGCCGGAGATCGTCGTCAATTGCGGGTTCCCCAGAAGCCGCGCCGACCAGGCCGGGATGACGCCGTCGCCGGGGCCGAGCGTGTCGTGGATCGGATCGCGATCCGGGTCGGCGACGTAGTTGGCAGGAATGCGCGACCAGGTCTGGCTCACCACCGTATCGTTCTTGGCGTCGCCTCCGACCGTCTGGACGCCGCGAATGTGCCAAAGCTTGCGCGCGACCGACGGGTCGAGCGGCTTCGACACGGACCTGGCCGCCTCGTGGCCGGCTGTCAGGAGGTCCCAGTCGAAGCCGTAAGACGACGGGTAGCGGACGTAGTCGGCGCGCTGAAGCGGACCGTCCGGCTTGCCGGGCGACGGGCTATAGGGGTCGGCGCGCTCGGACGCTATCGCCGCGTCCATGGAAGGGTAGTTCGTGAGCGCAAAGCCGTGCGGATCTCCAGCAAAGCTCGCGGCGTTCGCGTCGTAGGTCGGCCCGTCGAGGAACAGAAGCTCGTAGCTCGCCGGCAGGGTCGAGCCGATCCGGGTGACGATCTCGGCGCCGTCGAAACCCTCGACGATGTTGAGGTCGGGATCGCCGACGAAGAAACGGTGCGCCTGGCCGCCGTAGCCGTAGAACGGCGTGCCGACGGTGATCGCGCCCTTGAGCCGCCGGACGTACGGGTGGTCGGCGCGGTTCAGGATGTGCTTGGCGATGATGCCGCCAAAGCTGTGGCCGACGATCCAGAAATTGTCGAGCGGGGCGGGATGGCAATGGGCGACGCCCTGCTCGAAAGCGGGAAGGAGTTTGTCGAGGAAGAAATCAGCGGTCGCGGCGCCGGGCGCCGCCAGTCCCAGCCGACCACGAACACGTCGAGCCAGTTCGCCGCGCACCAGTCGGCAAATCCGCCGTAGGGCTTGAGCGTGACGAAGTCGACATAGCCGTCCGGCAGGATGTAGCGCTGCCCGCTGTCGTCGCCGCCCTCGATTGCGAGCGCCTTCGCGCCGCTGAGGAGAAAGCCGCAGGTAAGCCACAGCGGTTCGTAGGCGAAGGGGGGACCGGTGTCGGCGGGCTGGCGCGCACGCACGAGTTGCGAGGCGAACCCCCCAGGAAAGAGGAAGATCGTCGTGTGCTGCGCCGAAGGATTGGCGTCATAGCGGTGGACGAAGTCGGCAATTCGATTTTGAAGCCGGTCGAGGTACTGGCTCTCCACATCCTGGCTATAAAGGCTCATCGAAGGGCTCCATCTGGCGGTTGGTTCCCCCCCGGGCGCGCGCCTCGAGCGCCGGCCTCAGCCAGCCGGCAAGCGCGCCGTCGGCCTCGGTGACGGCGATCGGATCGAAATAGCGCCGGCGATCCTCCCCGGAAAGATCGGCCGGCCGTTCAAAATATTGTGGGTCGAGGGTGTCGGTCCCGGCGAGATAAGTGCGTTCGGCGGACTTCTCGGCGCGGGACCAGACAAAACAGTGCAGATTGGCCGCTCCGATGTAGAACCAACGGATTGGGTTGAGCGTGCCGGAACGGGAAAGCCGGCGGAGCGTCTTCATCAGCACGCTCCACCGCCCAACGACCTCCCACGGGCGCCGGAAGAGCTTCTCGACGAAATCGGCAAGCGCCGCGGGATCGTCGGCGAGGTCCGCATAGGCGATCGTCTCGCCGTCGAGATCGCGCAGGCGCAGGTTCGGCGCCAGCGAGCCGGCCTCGGCGTCGTCCCAGAACGCCTTCGTGCCGACGAGTGGGGCGATCACGCTCATGTAGGTCGGCATCGGCATGGTGGGGTGGCGCGCGATCGTCTCGATCTGCCGTCGCATCTCGGCTGCGGTCTGCCGCCGAGGATCGAAGAGATATCCATAGGTGATGCCGATCCCGAGCGACTCGGCGTAGGCGATCGCCGCGATCACGTCGCCCCGGCCAAGATTCTGCGTTTTGTTATGGCGGCGCAGAAGCTCGCGGTCGAGCGATTCGAGCCCGACGAATAGCCCATTGCATTTCGACCGAGCGAGCAGCCGGAGCAACTCCCGGTCGTGCAGGATATTCTGGGTGACGAGAGCGCCCCAGCCGCGCACGTCGCGGCGCGCCCGCAAGAGATCGCAGACGGCGAGCATGTGCGCCCGGTTGTCCGAAAAATTGTTGTCGAGCAGCAGGACCGTCGGATACCAGCGCCGGAAGCTAAAGACGGGGGCGGAGGCCATGGCGCTGTCGAGCGCCTCGGCGAGCGCGTCGAGCCGGTAGCCCGCATGGCCGCCCACCTCGCTCGGCATGGTGCAGAACCCGCAACGGAAGCCGCAGCCGCGCGAGGCCTCGACGAGGTGCATGCTGGGATTGATCCCGTTGCGGGCGAAGTGCCGGTAATTCACTCGATAGGGCCGAATCGCGATGATCGGCGAGCGATAGATCGGCTTCAGGCGACCGGCGAGGAAGTCGGCCGCAACGTCGGCGGCGCTTTCAACCCCGCCCGCACAGACAACATCGAAGAACTCCGCCGCGAATTCCGGAAACAGCGTGCAGATGCTGCCGCCCGCGACGACGATCGCTCCGTTGCGCCGGAAGTGGAACGCAAGCTGCCGCATCCGGTCGAAGTCGACCTGCAATCCGGTCAGGAAGACTAGATCGTAGCGGCGACGCTCGAATACATCGAAGGGTCCGTGCCAATCCTCGTGGTAAAGGCGGACATCGATCCCATGGGCGCCAATTAGCGAGGCCACGTGCAGGCCGCTTATCGGCTGCATGACATAGCGCGACCGGCGCTTGTTGCGCCCGGGCCGCAGGTGGGCGCATATGACGAGGGCTTGCAGCTTGGCGCTGCGGATCATAATCTTTGATTGAGAGTGCTGCGCCGCATTCAACAACAACAATTACCCCGCCCTTTGATCGTGCTGACGCCGCTGCAGCCCGACAAGCGATCGTAAAGCGGACATTTGGACGCGACAAGCAAGACAGGCGATGCCGGTGAACCTCAGTTATTCCCGTCTGCGACCTGCCTTTCGCCGCGGCGGCTCTCGCCAATGACGGTCGACAGGAAAGCGCATGCACTCGACGCGTCGCCGGAACGGCGCTACCTATCGATCATGTTCGTTGACGTGGTCGGGTTCACTCGGCTGTCCGAGGAGGTCGACCCCGAAGACCTGCTGACCATCCAGCGCCGCTACCGCCAGATCGCGCTCAACGTGACCGAACGGTTTGGCGGCTTCGTCGGAGACTTCGCCGGAGATGGGGTCCTCGTCTACTTCGGTTATCCGACAGCCCGCGGCAACGATGCGGAACGCGCGGTGCGCGCCGCATTCGAGATGGTGTCGCAGCTCGGCGGAACCGAGTTCCCGCTTGCGGACGGGCGCATCCGCAAGTTGCAGGTGCGGATCGGCGTGCACACCGGGCTCGTGGTCGTCGGACGCGAAACGGTGCGGGCCGGCGAGGCGCCGCTCGGTGTCGTCGGCGCCGCCGTCAACATTGCGTCGCGTCTGCAGAATGAGGCGCCACCGTCAGGCGTCGTGGTTAGCGGCGAGACCTATTCGTTGGTCAGGGGCCTGTTCGATTTCGTGCCCCTTGGCTGGCGCACGCTGAAGGGACTGACCCAGCCGATCGAGGTTTTTCATGTGATGCGATCGAAGCCGGTCGCGCTGACCGGTCCGGTCGAGACCCGCGCCAGGATCGGCACGCCGATGATCGGTCGGGAGCCGGGTCTGGCGAAGCTTCTCGCCTGCTGGCGCGCGGTCTCCGCTTCCCGTCGCGGTCGGATCGTCGAAATCGTCGGCGACGCGGGCGTCGGAAAGACCCGTCTGGTCAATGAGTTCTGCCTGCATCCGGCGATGAGCGGCGGGGTGCTGATCCAGATTGCTTCCCACGAATTGTTCGCCAACACGCCCCTCTACCCGGTGGGACAACATCTTTGGAAGCGCGCCGGGCTTGCGATCGAAGACGAGACGGAAACGCGACAACGCAAGCTTGGCGAACTGCTTCGCGAATGGGATCTTCGTAGCGAGCAAAACGCGCGCATTCTCCTGAGCCTGCCTGGGCTTGGCTTGACCGCGCCCATGGTCGAATCGATCGCTCCGACGCCGCATTTGTTCAAGCGCGCCCGGTTCGGCTTGATCGCAGAGGCCTTTCACAAAGTTGCGGCAGGCAGGCCGACTGTCCTGGTGCTCGAGGATGCCCACTGGGTCGATCCGTCCACCGCGGAGCTTCTGGTGGAGATCACGCAGAAGCGTGACGCGCCGTACCTTATCGTGGTTACGCGCCGATCTTTCCCCAAAGGGCCCGCGCTGCCGTCGCCTGACGAGACCATTCGGCTCGAGCCGCTCCGCGAGGTCGATTGCGTGGCTCTGGCGAGGAGCCTTCCAGGCGCCCAGAATTTGCCCGAGGAGGCGATCCGCGCCGCCTGCCAGGCCGCCGAAGGCGTGCCGCTGTTCGTCGAGCAGCTGATGCGCGCTCTGGTGGACGAGCGCGCCCAGGGAATCACCCGCAACCGCAAGGGCGCCTCCCTGCCCCTCCTGCTTGCGGAGATGATGTCGGAGCGTCTCGACCGGTTGCCCGGGTCGCGGCGGATCGTCCAGGCGGCGGCATGTCTCGGCCGCTCGTTCCGCCCCGAGTTTCTCGCTGCGCTCCTGGGCGAGGAGATGGCCGAACTCGCCGAACCGCTCGAATTGCTGGTCGAGGCCGAAATCCTGCTGCCAAAGCGTCACGGCCTCGAAATCCGTTACGAGTTCCGCCATGCGTTGATCCGGCGCATGGCGGACGAATTGACACTTGATCGCGACAGGCGCGCGCTGCACGCCCGGATGGTCGAGCTGCTCGACCGGGAGGGCGACATCCGGACAGCGCCCGAGATGCTTGCGCATCACCAGACCGAGGCCGGCCTGTTCGGCGACGCGATTGCGAACTGGATCGAGGCGGGCCGGAGGGCCGCCGGCCAGTCCGCCCACGACGAGGCGATCGATCATCTGAACACCGGGCTCAGGCTTCTCGAACGGGTCCCGGACGTGACCGTGCGCCGCGGCCTCGAGATGAAGCTCCTGGCGGTCATGATCGGCTCGGTCACAATTACGCAAGGCGCAACGTCATTTGAGCTTTCCGCCCATTGCGCGCGCGGGCTCGAGTTGTCGCGCGACTTCCCGACGCCAATGGTGTTTCCGTTCATCTTCGGCCAATTCACCTTCGCCAATTGCCGGGGCCTCCGGGCGGAGGCGGAGGCGAGCGCGGAGATGTTCCTGTCCCTCTCCGAACAGATGCGCTACGCGGCCGGCCGGGTGATCGGCCATCGCCTGAAGGGCATGCTGGCCCTGGGCGCTGGCGAACTCATCAAGGCCAAGGCCGAGCTCGAGCGATCCATCAGCATTGCCACCCAGGATGGCGACGCGGGCAGCACGAGCGTCTACGGGCAGAACGCGCTAGTCCATTCTCAGGCGATGTTGAGCCAGGCCCTGTTCTGCCTCGGCGACGTGGAGCAGGCGCTCCGGGTCGGCCGCGAGGCGCTGCTGGCGCTGGACGACCTGCGCCATCCCCATTCGACCGCGATCACGATCGGCTATGTCGGCGGCAACGTCTTCGGTTACATCGGCGCAACCCAGCATCTCCTGCGCGAGGCGCAGCGGCTGCTTGCGGTGTGTGAACAGCACGACCTGCCAGGATTTCGTCCGCACGCCCTGGGATTCCTCGGCTGGGGCCTCGCGCAGAGCGGGCAGTATGCGGAAGGCGTCGCCTTTATGGAACGGGCGATCCGCGAGTTCGACGCGATCGACTACAAGCTCGCCCTCGGCGCGCATCTGACCAATCTCGCCGAGGCGTTGCGCCGCATGGGCCGCCTCGACGAAGCCAAGGCCTATTCTGCGCGTGCGATCGACAACCTCCTCGACAACAACGCGGGTTGGGCGGAACCCGAGATTTTGCGGGTCAACGCCCTGATCGAGCACGATCTCTCGCAAGGAGATGCGACACAAACGGTCGAGCGTCTGCAACGCGCGGCGGACCGAGCGCGCCGGATCGGTTCGCCAGTGTTCGAGCGGCGATGTCTTTTGAGTCTCATCGAGGTCGGCGGGGACTCGGCGGCCATGGCGCAGGCGCAAGAGCGCCTCGGCGCCCTCGCCGACCTCGACCGGATGCCGGAGCTCGTCGACGCCATCATGTCGGAGCCTCGCGTCTTCGCCTGACGAGTCCTACCATCCGCTGCTCCCGGATGGGCCTGCGCGGGACGCGGAGCCCAACGACGGACGAGCGTTGCCAGCGCGCGAACAGCCGGCGTCTGACGGATGCCCTGTTCAGGGCCACATTGCCCTGCCGCGCGATTTCCGTTTTTTTCCAACGCCTTCAAAAAATTTTCAATTCATTTCCAACGGGGCTTCCAAAAATTTCCGTTCGTGTCAAAAAGTTGCAAAAAATTTTCGCGATTCTGGACTTATCAAGGGCTTACGGGCGAATGAAGGCCAATAAAATCCGTAGCTGCGCCTTTGGTCCAGCGCGACGCAGGCTGAATGGCGTCGTCCGCGTGACCCGCTCTGCTCGTCCATGCCGCTCTGCTCGTCCATGCCGCCCTCGCTTGCCACGTCCCGTGGAGGGGAAAACTCTCGATGGGAAAAATATAGCACAGAATTGTTTTTCTGCATAGAGTTTGTCGCAAAGAGCGGGATCGGGCGCGCAGGAGGCGCCGCTTCTGAGGGCGGCGATCGCGGCGCCCTGCCGGCGCGGTCTATACCTTCAGGCCTTGGCAACCTTGCCGCTTCGAACACGCCTATTTGCCGTCCCGCCAGAACCGCTCGGCCTCGACGAAGCGGCGCCAGGCTTTCCTCAGCGCCTCCCCATCGCCCTCGCTCTCGCGCGCGCACCAACCGGTCGCCAGACCGGCCGCATAGGCGGCGCCGATGCTCGTTGGCGGCCCCAGCGCCTTGGCCAACCTGACCGCGATCGCCGCGTCGTTGAGCTCGCCGAGCCGGTCCTGCAGGTCGGCGGCCGTGCGAACGTAATGTTCGACGGCCGCTCCGGGGTGAAAAAGGCCGCCGAAGAACTCGGTCGCGTAGCGCATGTGCTTCATGGCGATGCGCAAAGCGTGGCGGGCCTCGGGTTTGAGCGAGCGGACGTGTCGCCCGCGCCGCCTGACCTTGCGGTCGAGCGCCGCCAACGTGCGCCGAGCGAAGGTCCCGAGCGGCTCGTCGAGCGCAGCGAGCGTCGCTTCGACGGCGCCCTCGCGCCACCCGCGGCTGGCAGCGAGCCGTTCGAGGCGCAGGGCGAAGCGCGTAACCGACGGCTCGCCGCCGAACTGCGCCACGGTCGAGTGAGCGGCGGCGGCCTTCCCTTCGGCGGTCACAATGAGGCGGTCGAAGCCGGGCTCGCCGGCAAAGCGCTGCAGCGCGCCTTTGCTGAGGCGCATGACAAACACGTCCCAGTCGCGCGCTTCGCCGAGCTGGGTCGCGATTCGCTTCGATTCCAGGCGCAACGCCTCGAATTCGGAACAAGGGAAGGCCTTGCCGAAGAGGCCCAACGCCGACCGCAGCCGCCGCATGGCGACGCGCATCTGATGCACGGCCTCGACCGCGTCGCCCGTCTCGAGCGCCGGCAGGTTGCCGAGGAAATGTGCAAGTCCGTTGCGCAGGATCGCGGCGATCGCCGCGTCGAGCGACGTATCCGTCCGGAGCGCCGGATCTTCGGCGGAAACCGGCTCAGGCGGCTCGCCGCCGATGAGCGCATGGGCGCGTTCCGCCTTGCTCGTCACCCCCAGGCGCAGCCGAAAGGCCTCGAGGAGGTCGAGCCCGAACGCGAACAAGGCCGAGGGCGGCCCCGATTTCAGCTCGAGCTCGATCTCGGCGGTCGGCGCGCGCTTGTCTCCCGCGAACAGGAACCCCTGATCGAAGGCGATCTCGATCGTCGCTCCGCCCACGGCAATCGTGCGCGCCGCCCGGCGGATCTCGGATCCGAATTTCGGCGCGAGCGGCCGTCCGCCGGTCAGCTCGGTCACGTCGCGCGCCACGGACTTGGCGAACATCGAGAGATCGGGCTCGCCGGAGCGGCACGCGACCTCTATCTCCTGCCGCCTGAAGGCGCCCGCACCGGCGGCGGCACGCTTCAGCCCCATGATCCAGCCGTCCTTCGACGAGCGGCGGACGCGCAACGCGACCCGGGCGCGCGACAGGTCGCCGTCCTCGGTGTCGAAATAGATGGTCCTCAGCTTTCGCCAGTCCGGCGGTCCCATGAGCCCGCCAAGCAGCGGCGCGGCCATCGCCGCCTCGAGGGTCCGCCGATCGGCGATGAATTTGAGTTCGCGCTCGACGCCGCCTTCGGCGTCCGCCTCCTCGCTATGGGTTTCGCCCATCTTGATCCCCTCTGGCCGGCGGCGGTGGAGCGCGGTCTCTGACCACATCCCCATCCTAGACGCCCCGAGCCTGCGCGCGCTTGCGGCAAATCAATGCGCTCCCGCGCGTCCGAGCCCGGCGGCGTCTCGAGGTTCGCCGCCTCGGCCGCTGGACCGATCCGCTCTGGCGCCGACCGCCGAGGCGCCCTACATGACCCGGATGCGACAAAAGGAGTAAGCCGGATGTCCGAATCATCAGCGCTTTGGGACCTGCTGAGTCAGACCGCCGAGCCGTCCGTCACGAAGGCGCTCGAGGCGGCGGTCGCCTCCGAGCCCGACCGGGCCCTGAGCCGCATCAATCCTCTGGTCTTCGCCGCCGAACACAGCCTCGACGAGGAAGCGACGATCGGCGCCCTCGTCCATGCGGCCCGGCTCGGGCTGTTCGACATGTCGTGGAACGTGCTCTGTCCCGGTTGCGGCGGCGTGCTCGAAGCCGGGGCCGCGCTTAAATCGCTAAACAAGCACAAGTACTTCTGCGCTTTTTGCGTCGCCGACGTCGAACCGGATCTCGACAAGCTGATCGAAGTCACGTTCACGGTGAACCCGCGCGTCCGCCGCATCGGCGCGCACGATCCGGATTCGCTGCCGCTCTCCGAATACATGCGCCAGATTTTTTGGGGGTCGGGCGCCGAGCTGCCGGACGACATGGAGGGAGCGCTCGCGCATGTGACGCTCGACGCGATGGAACTGCCGTCAGGCGAGAAGGCCGCGATGTCGCTGACCCTGCCGGAAGGCTTGATCATTGCGTTCGATCCGGTCACCCACGCGACAATGTTTCTCGATGTCAAGGGCGAGCCGACCCGGGAGCGTCGCAACCTTGCGTTGGTGTTCGCCGACGCGCACGCCCACAGCGGCACGACGTCCCTGCAGCCGGGTCCCGCGCGAATCGCGTTCGAGAACAAGTCCGCCCGCCGCACGCTGCCCGGGCTGTGGCTCAATGGCCACGAACTGGAGATGCTGTCCGAGGCGCGGCGGCCATTTCTCACCGCGACCAGGCTCCTCAGCAACCAGACGTTCCGCGATCTCTATCGTAGCGGCACGTTCGATCCCGACCAGCGGTTCAAGATCACCAGCCTGACCATTTTGTTCACCGACCTCAGGGGTTCGACCGCGCTCTACGACCGGGTCGGCGATCTGGCGGCGTTTGATCTCGTGCGCAGCCATTTCGGCGAGCTGATCGCCGCCGTAGCGGCCGAGGGCGGCGCCGTGGTGAAGACGATCGGCGATGCCGTCATGGCGACCTTCCCGACGCCCGACCGGGCGCTTCGGTCCGCCATGCGGATGCGGGAAGCGATGCGCAAAATCAACGTCGAGCGCGGCAGCGAGGATCTCGCGCTCAACATCGGCTTGCACGAAGGACCCTGCCTGGCGGTGATGCTCGACGATCGCCAGGATTATTTCGGGCAGACGGTCAACATCGCGGCCCGGGTCCAGGGCCTCGCCGAACCGGGGGCGGTGCTCGCGACGAAGCCGATCGTGGAGAGCCAGGCGACGGCGCGCCTGCTCAGCGAGGCCGGCTACCACATGACGTCGCGCCTCCTGAATCTGCGCGGCGTCAGCGAGGCGTTCCAGATCTACGAGATCCGCGAGAGCGAACAGCGCGCGGCGGCCTGAGCCCGATCGCGACACGGGAGTTCGGCGGGCCCCACGGCTCGCCGCTCGTTACGACGCGGTCGCGTTGATTTCGATCGCGGCGCCGCAGCCGCCTTTAGCCGCCAAGCGCCTGGGCCAGGTCGGCGATCAGATCGTCCGGGTTCTCGATCCCGACCGAGAGGCGGATCAGCGCCGGCGTGATCCCCAGCCGCACCTGCTCTTCCGGCGCAATGTCGGAGTGGGTCATCGAGGCGGGATGCGAGGCGAGGCTTTCGGTGCCGCCGAGACTGACCGCGAGCTTGAACACTTCGAGCCGGTTCAGGACGGCGAAGGCTTCGGCCTCGCCGCCCCGGATCTCGAACGAGAACGTCGAGCCCGCGCTCCGGCACTGGCGCTCGAACAGCGCCCGATCGGGATGGTCTTCGGGCAGGAAGCCCAGATACCAGACGGAGGCGACCCTTGTGTGATCCCGCAAGAAGGCGGCGACCGTGCGCGCGCCCTCCGCCGACGCGGTCATCCTGAGCTTCAGCGTTTCGAGCGAGCGCATCAGGAGCCAGCCGGTGTGCGGGTCGCACATCGTGCCGAGAATCGTGCGCATGCCGCGGACCGGATCGAGCGCCGCCGCCGTTCCGGAGCACCCGCCCGCGATCAGGTCGGAGTGCCCGCCGACGTACTTGGTCAGCGACGTCACCACGAGGTCGGCGCCGTGGGCGATCGGCGTCTGAAAGAGCGGTCCGAGCAGAGTGTTGTCGACGATTACAACGGGGCGCCGCCCTTCGGGGCCGCGGAGATCCTCGGCCAGGCGCCGCGCGCGGCGGATGTCGACGAGACCGTTGGTCGGGTTCGCCGGCGTCTCGAGGAACAGCGCGGCGATCGGGCCGCGCTCGCGCGCCCCGCCAATCGCCTCGTCCAGCGCGCTCGCGCCGCCTTCTGCGGGGAACGCGATCGTCGTTACGCCGAATTGCGGCAGGATCCGCGTCAAGAGGAAGTCCGTGCCCCCATAGACCGGCCCCGAATGTACGATGACCGTCCCCGGCCGCGCATACGCCCAGAGCGTGGTCGAGATGGCGGCCATGCCGGAAGCGAACACGAGGTTGTCCTCCGCCTCGTCCCAGATCGCCAGCCGGTCCTCGAGCATCTCGAGATCGGGATTGTTGATCCGGCTGTAGATCAGGCCCGGCTCTTCGTTCGGCCGCATTTGCCGCAAGCCGTACGCCAGCTCGAAGAACGCCTTGCCATCCTCAGCTGTGCGGAAGATGAAGGTGGAGGTGGGAAAGATCGGGGGCTTGAGCGACCGCTCGGACCGGAAGGGGTCGTAGCCGTAACCCATCATCAGCGTTTCGGGCGCAAGCGCCCGGTCGCCGAGACGCCGGCTTCGCCATCGCTCGCTGGACACCGCCCTTGCCCTCCCCGTTCGAATTCCGCCGCGCGGCCACGATCCGACGACAATCTCGAGGGCGCGTCGGTCACCCGCCGCCCAGGACTGGCCGCTCAACCTCTCCGCAAGAGCCGCCCGCCTCCGCGCCGGCGTCAGCCGGAACAGGGATTGTCGTCGATCAGGCTGCGGCGCTTTTCGTCTCGGGCCGCTTCCTCGCTGACCCAGACCCGCCGCCGACCTTCAAACAACGCCTTGGCGAAAGACTTGCGCCGCTCCGTGATGCGCCACTTCCTGGTCGAGGCGAAATGACCGTTCAAGACTTGCGCCTTCTGCGACGGGCCCGGCCCTCGGTGAATGACAATATGGCCGCTCATGCTATCCTCTCGACCGCCCTACTGCCGTTCCCCTTCTTGCGACGCGCCCCGTCTTAACGAAGCCGAAGGGTTTACGCCGAAACCGCGGCGCTACTGTGACGGAAACGCATCGTGGCGGGATCGGTTCCTATTCGGTAGAGTTGTTCAGGTGGGGCGATTGGAGGCGAAATGGCCGTAACCCTCAATCACGTCAACGTCAGGGCCAAGGATCTGCAGAGGACCATCGCCTTCTACGTCCGGGCGATCGGTCTCGCCGAGGGCTGGCGACCGTCGTTCGGTTTTGCGGGCGCTTGGCTCTATGCCGGCGAGACGCCTGTGGTTCACCTGACCCTGGCTGGTCCCGAAACGGAAGACGGCGGAGCGAGCCTCTCTCATATCGCCTTCGCCTTCGACGATCTCGATGCTGCGCAGAAACGGCTGGACGAACTCGGATTGCGCTATTCTCCGCCGACCCGGCAGCCGGGGACCGGCCTCCGCCAGATTTTTGTCGCCGATCCCAACGGAGTGACGGTGGAGTTGCAGGGACGATAGCGGATCGGGCTGCGTCCGGCTCCGCGGCCGTCAAATCATGACCAACTCGGTGTGGCCGATCCCGTTGCGGTAGTCGAGCACCGAGATGACCAGGGGCTTCACCGCGAAAATCGCGATGGCGTCCGCCTCGTCGGGCCCGAAATCCGCGCCTTCGGGAAAGCGCTTGAGCATCAGTTCGCCCACCTTGGCGATCTCGGCGGGATCGGTGACGCGTGCGGCGTGCGCCCCCATCGACAGGCCGAGAATCTCCTCCGTCCGATCGTAGGGCAGATTGACGGTCAGCGAGACCTTGTCGTTGAGCCCGATGTTGCGCGCCTTCTGCAAGTCGGCCGCCGTGCCGAAATAGAGCGTCAGGCCGTCGTGGACATAGCTCACGGTCGTCGCCTGCGGAAAGCCGTCCGGCCGCACGGTCGCGATGGTCATCTCGCTGCCGCCGCCGAGAATGGCGAAGATCTTGTCGCGCGTCGCGCTGTTCATGGTCTCATCTCCCTCCGCTCGATGTCGGCAAGAGCCGCGCTTCGACCCCACGTCCGCCGTCGTTCTGCGCGTAGGATATTGGTCCGAGGCGCGGAGGCTGGAAAGGCAAAAGTCTGCCTTGACCCGGGGATGAACTGGCGGTCGCTGTACGGCAAGGGAAATGTTGACGCCGAGGTACGCCGCGAGAACACGTTGATCAGGGTCATCTCGGCGCGCGACACGAGCGCCAAAGAAAGAGTGGTCCACGAGCAGAGCCGCCCCCCTTTCGCCAACGAGGCGGAAGAGCGCGCCCATTGGGAGCGAACGGACGCCGGCGCCGACCTGGACTGGAGCCGCGCGGAACGCGTCCGATTGCCCAATCTTCAGCCGAGCACGACGTGATTTCTCTGCGCCTTCCGATCAGCCTGTTTGAACAGATCAAGATCGCCGCCCGAAAGCGCGACGTGCCTTATAAATGGCTGATCAAGATGTGGCTCAGCGAGAAGGTGGGAAAGGGCTGGCGGCTTGCGATCGTCGGGTCGAAGCGTATATTGGCCATCACTGGCCATACCGGACGCGGGATGCCCGTTTACTCGATCGCCAAGGCGAAAGACGATTTAGCGAAGCTGATCGACGAGGCCGCCGCGGGCGAAGAAGTGGTGATCACCCGCCATGGGAAAGTGGTCGCCTACGTCCGCCCGGCGGTCGAGCGCCCAATTCGACAACCGCCTCACGAACTGGTGGCGAAGATCGTAGAGCGGCCAAATCTCGACCGGTATTGGCGAGAACGCGGTCGACATCATTCGCCGAATGCGAGACGGCGAATTCGATTGATCTATTTTGACGCATCCGTTCTTATGTCTCTGCTCGTGGCCGATGCCCATACGGAGAAGGCCAGCGCTTGGTATTCGGGCCTGAGCGCTGCAACGATCGTCAGCGGTGGGGTGAGGACTTGCGACTGGTTCAGAGGCGAGGGAACGAGTGGTCGTTGCGTTCGACGCTAATAGGAACGCTTCAATCTGCTCATCCGTTGGTCTGAAGCCAATCAAGCTGACCACTTTTTCGGCGATCAAGTCGATGAGCAATTCGTCAGGCTGAGATATCAGGTCTTGCCAGGCCCGCGGTATGGTTTTTTCCGCCTCACGTTGGCGCGCAGCGCTCTGATAATCCGCCCGAGCATCCGAGTGGGCCGACCCGTCACGCACGCGGTCGAACTTGAGGTATCTTTCGAGGACCCTCGCGGAATTTTTAGGATCCCGTTCAAGGAGGTCGAGTTTCTGAACTCGACGCTCCGAATAGTTTCCTTGCTCAGCCGGGAGGTAGAAACTCCACTCCCTGCCGTTAACGAGGATGGCGAAGGGAGTGCCTTGATGGAAAGCATACTCGAAAAGTTGCCTATCGCCGGCGTCGCCGGAATTTGGCGCCTTCACTTCGATAAAAAACGGCCGGTGCACTTGTCGAAGTAAAAAGCGCATAATCGACTTGCCGTTTATCAACAGTGTACTCTCTCCGAACTGCCGAGGGATCGAATATATCCCAACCAAGATCGTATAAGACCCGGTTCACGATGGCCTCGCGAACGTCCGTTTCGTTCCGATAACTGTTCTTATTGATCCGATCGGCGATTGAACCGATCGTCGCGGCGAGCATCATTCTGATTCCCCATTCCCCTCACCTCGAAAACTTCTTATACTTCAGCCGGTGCGGGATGACGCTGTCGATGCCGAGGCGGCGCTTCTTGTCCTCCTCGTAGTCGGCGAAATTGCCTTCGAACCATTCGACATGGCTGTCGCCCTCGAAGGCCAGCATGTGGGTGGCGATGCGGTCGAGGAAGAAGCGGTCGTGGCTGATGATGACGGCGCAGCCGGCGAAGTCGAGCAGCGCCTCTTCGAGCGCGCGCAAGCGTGTCGACGTCGAGGTCGTTGGTCGGCTCGTCGAGCAGCAGCAGGTTGGCGCCGCTCTTCAGCATTTTCGCCAGATGCACGCGGTTGCGCTCGCCGCCCGACAGCATGCCGACCTTCTTCTGCTGGTCGGCGCCCTTGAAGTTGAAGGCGCCGCAATAGGCGCGCGAGTTCATCTCGCGCTTGGCGAGAGTGATGATGTCGTTGCCGCCGGAGATCTCCTCCCACACCGTCTTCTTGGCGTCGAGCGCGTCGCGCGACTGGTCGACATAGCCGAGCTGCACGGATTCGCCGATCTTGATCGTGCCGGAATCCGGCTTCTCCTGGCCGGTGATCATGCGGAAGAGCGTGGTCTTGCCGGCGCCGTTCGGGCCGATCACGCCGACGATGCCGCCGGGCGGCAGCTTGAACGACAGCTTGTCGATCAGCAGCCGGTCGCCGTAGCCCTTCGACAGATCGACGAAGTCGATGACGTTGTGCGCCGAGCCGCTCGGCGACGGGGATGATGATCTGGGCGGTCGTCGGCGCCTTCTCGTTGCTCTTCTTGACGAGTTCCTCGTAGGCCTGGATGCGCGCCTTGGACTTGGCCTGGCGGGCCTTCGGCGAGGCGGCGATCCACTCGCTTTCCTCGGCTAGCGCCCGCTGGCGCGCGGCGTCCTCGCGGCCTTCCTGCTCGAGCCGCTTCTGCTTCTGCTTCAGCCAGGACGAATAATTGCCCTCGTAGGGGATGCCGCGGCCGCGATCGAGCTCGAGAATCCAGCCCGTCACGTTGTCGAGGAAGTAGCGGTCGTGGGTGACGATCAGGATCGCGCCCGGATAGTGCGCGCAGATGCCCTTCGAGCCAGTTGACCGTCTCGGCGTCGAGATGGTTGGTCGGCTCGTCGAGCAGCAGCAGTTCCGGCTTTTCGAGCAGCAGCCGGCAAAGCGCGACGCGGCGGCGCTCGCCGCCCGAGAGCGTGGCCACGTCGGCGTCGTCGGGCGGGCAGCCGAGCGCGTCCATCGCCTGCTCGACCTGGCTGTCGAGATCCCACAGGCCCTTGGCCTCGATCTCGTCCTGCAGCCGCGTCATCTCGTCCGCCGTCTCGTCGGAATAGTTCATCGCGAGCTCGTTGTAGCGGTCGAGGATCGCCTGCTTGTCCGCGACGCCGAGCATGGCGTTGCCCTTGCACGTCGAGAGCCGGGTCGAGATGCGGCTCCTGCGGCAGGTAGCCGACCCGGGCGCCCTCGGCGACAAATCCCTCGCCGACGAATTCGGTGTCGAGGCCGGCCATGATGCGCAGCAGCGTCGACTTGCCCGAGCCGTTGACGCCGAGCACGCCGATCTTGGCGTCCGGGTAGAAGGAGAGGTTGATGTTCTCCAGAACCTTCTTGCCGCCCGGCCACGTCTTGGTCAGGCCCTGCATGTGATAGATGAACTGGCGCGCGGCCATGCGAAGTCCTTGAATTTGAAGGGAGGAATTGGCGCGGGGAATATCAGGGGCCGGGACCGGAGGCAAGGCGACGAGCGAGCGGCGCGTCCGGAAACCCGGGAGGTCTTCCGATGCGTGTGAGATTGGGCCTGGCGATCCTCGCTATTGGCGTTTGCAGCGCAACGGCCGCCGAGCCGCCACTCACCGTTGAGGGACTGCTGGCGGACGGCTGGGACATCGCCGGCTATGCGAGCGGCTACGACAACCGCACGTCGCTCATACTCTTCCGCCATCCCGGGGTGAACGCGCTCGTTCAGTGCGGGATTCTGTTCGACGTGACGCGCAATCCCCACACCCTGATCAACTGTTACCAATTGCGATGAGCGCCGCGCTGTCAATCATCCCGCTGCAGCGGCGCGCCGGGCGGGCGTAGCGACTCCGGGTCCGCGGTCATGCGCAACTCGATCGCAAGCCCTCCGGCGAGGACGTCGGCCGATGTCGAGTTCAGGATGCGCCGGGCGCCGATCGTTTGGATGCCCCCGCCCTGGTCAGAACCGCGTCGTCAGCTCCGTCAGCCACTGCGGCGAGGCGTCGACCAGCGCCGTCTCGATTCGTTTGTCGAGGCCGGTGACAATCAGCAGCCCGAGCGTCACAGCAGCACGCCGAGCGCGCCTTTCGCGCGCTTGCCGCTCGCCATCAGCGCGCCCCGCCAGCGCGCCATCGCCTGCCGGGAAGCCAAGCCGATGACGGCGAGCGGAACGGCCGCGCCGATCCCGAACGCCAGCATGGTCAGCGTCACGCGACCCGAGCGAAGAGCCTTGCGCCGCAAGCACGGAGGCCGCGCCGAGGGTCGGGCCGACACACGGGCTCCACGCCGCCCCAAGCAGGAGGCCGACGCCGAACTGGCCGAACGGCCCATGCGAAGAGATCCCGTCGATCCGCTGAATTGGCCCAGGCGGTAACCGGACCGCCGGCCGTCGCCAAGCCGGGCTTGCGCGGCCGGCGCGAGCCAGCAGCGCGCCGACGCCGATCATCAGCACGGCGGCGGCGTTCCGAAACGCCGTCGCCGTCGAGCCCAATCGCAAAGCCGACGGTCGCGACGAACAGGCCGATCGCCGTGAAGGCAAGCGCGACCCCGGCCGCGAGAGCCATGGGACCGGCGCGGGTCTCGCTCGCCGCCGCCCCGAGCACGAGCGGCAGCAGCGGCAGCACGCAGGGCGACAGACACGGACAAAAGGCCCGCTACGAAAGCGAGCCCCAAGGCGCCGAAGGTCATGACTGTTTCAGATCGCCTTGGCGACCAGGGCGGCGATGACGGCCGGATCCGTCTGGCCTACGGACCGACCGGTTTCCTTCCCGTCCTTGAACGTGATCAGGGTGCTTTGCATGCGAGCGCCGAAGCGCTGCACCGCGTCCTTCTGGCTATCGAAATCCACGTGGACGACGATGAGATCTTTGTAGGCGGGCTTCGGCCTCGATCTTGGCGAGGATCGGCTTCTGCGCCTTGCAGGTCGGGCACCACGGCGCATGGATTTCGACCAGGATCGACTTTCCGCCCTTGAGCGCGGCGTCGAAGGCGGACGGCGAATAGTCTATTCTTTCCGCGGCGAAGGCGGGGACTGCAAACAGCGCAGCGCCAGCGGCGGCGACGAAAAGCGAGCGGCGGGACATCATGCGGAAAAGCTCCTGGGCTTGGCGGTCGGATCGCAAGGGCCGCGCGGATCATACGCCGGCATGTCGGCGACTGTTACGCCGCAGACGAGGGGACGTCACTACGGGTCGGCCGGCCGGCCGATTGCAGCCATTAGCCGGCCCGAGGAATGAAGCCGGGCACACCCGTCCCCACAACGGCGTTGAACCGGACGTTGGTCGTTATGCCGCCGAATCTCGCGCATGGCGTCATCAGGCAGCGCCGAAATCTCAAAGTTCTCCTGGATACGACGCGGCGTGGTCGAGGTGGTCAAGAAAGCCGTGCCGCGTTGAACGGCCCAGGCGAGCGCGACTTGCGCCGGCGTTTTGTGGACGCGCTCCGCGATGGCGGTGATCACCGGATCGTCCAGCACCTTCGGATCGAGGCCGTGCCCTAAAGCCGCGAACGCCAGCAGCACGATGCGGTGCTCCCGGCAGAAGTCGAGCAACTCCCATTCCGGGAGGTACGGATGGGATTCGACTTGCACCACGGCCGGCTTGATGCGCGCGGCGGCGACGATCTCTCGCAGCGTCTCCAATTTAATGTCGGATAGGCCGATCGACTTGCATTTGCCCTCGTCGACGAGGCGTTCGAGCGCTCCCCACGTCTCGACCAACGTCACCCCGGAATCGTAGATCACCCGACCGCTTTCGTCCCTCGGGTCCTGTTCGTCGCCGGGTCGGAAGGCAAACGGGGTATGGATGATGTAGCAATCGACGGTATCGATTTGCAGCCGCCGACGGCTGGCGTCGAAGGCCGGCTTGACCCGCTCGGGACGATGATTGGTGTTCCAGAGCTTGGTGGTGACGAAGACGTCCTCCCGCCGGACCGTCCCCGCCTTGAACACGGCCTGCATTGCGTCGCCGATCGCGTCTTCGTTGCGGTAGCGTTCCGCGCAGTCGAAATGCCGGAACCCGACTTCCAGTGCGGTCTTCGTCGCTTCTTTGGTCTTGATCGGATCGGGTATCAGCGTGCCGAACCCGACGGCGGGGATGGCGTCCGATCCGTTGTTGAGAGGAATTCTCGTATCGCGAAGCGTATCGGAGGTCGCCATGTTCACACTCCCTTGTCCGAAGATGGCCGCCGCATCAGGCGCGGGGACGGGGTCTTCATGTCCAGCGTGGACCGCCGGTTTCATTCCATGCGCTCGACCCAGCGCGCGCGCGACGGTCCCGGTTCGAACGGGTCGGCAAAGTATTGGGTCTCGCGGGCCACCTTGCCGTCCAGCGAATTCCATGACGCTCACCGTAAAGGACGGCCGGCCGTCATAGGCGAGGATGAATTCAGTAACCCAGAGGTCGCCCGCGCCGAGGATGCGGCGCACTGTGAAGCGCTTCGCGTTCGGCTGCGCGACGCGGGAGGCCTGGATATTTTGCCGGCCCCTGATGCGCTCGCCTGATTGCGGGTACTCGAGCACGGCGTCCTCCCGGTAGATGTCGTGCTCGGCATCGAAGTCATTGGCGTCCGAAGCGGCCCAGTGGCGATCGAGCGCATCGCGGATTTCGTTCTCGTCCATCCTCCTGCTGCTCCCGTTCCTGGTCGCTGAGGTCCCGGCGGCGCGCGCGTCGGACATTGACCGCCTACCCCGAGGACATTCGGCGGCGCGGAGAAAGCGGCGACACTCGGTTGCGCCGCTCGGCTTCAGCTTGACTCGGACGGACGGCCAGGCGCTTCTGACGACGAACGTCAAGTCTAGACCAGATCGCGACGATTGGGAATCCTTTCTCCTGCGCCTCGTCTCGGCTACGGCGGAAAAGGCAACAATTCCGATCAGGATCAACGGCGTCGCAAGACAGGTACAGCACACTCAGGGGGTGAGCCCAACGACCATAGTCTCGACAACGCCATCGTGCTCACAGGACATGTCTCGAAGCCTGAGCGCGATCGTTAGGCGACGCCGTCTTGGACGGACCGGGCAAAGGAGGCTCCCCGTGGACGCGACGTCGAACTCGTTGGGGCTGACAAAAGGGAGGATGACGCCGACCGGCGTTCAACTTCGTTCCTATCAGGCCGGCGCTATTCCGGTTCGGGGCCGGGATCTTTCGGCGGCGGAGGCGCTGGTCCGGCGGACGGCGCGGTCTGAGGCTGACGCCATGGCGCGATTGTTGTCGGTCAATGTCGGTCTGCCACGCGACATCGCGTGGAGGGGCATGACGGTGCGCACCGGCGTCTGGAAGGATCCGGCGCCGGGACGCTGTCGCGTCGGTCGGTTGAATCTCGACGGAGACGGTCAGGGCGATCTCGCCGGGCACGGAGGGGAGCACCGTGCGGTGTTCGTCTACCAGATCGAGTCCTACCGCTACTGGCAGGAACAGCTCGGAAGGACCGACTTCGTCTACGGACAATTCGGCGAGAACTTCACCGTCGAAGGCCTGCCCGACGACAGCGTCTGCATCGGCGATCGCTACCGAATCGGCAGCGCCCTGTTCGAGGTCACGCAGCCCAGGGTCACCTGCTATCGCGTCGGCATTCGCATGAACGAGCCCCGCATGCCGGCGCTGCTGACGTCCAGCGGACGGCCCGGGTTCTACTTCCGTGTCCTGAAGGAGGGCGAGGTTGGCGCCGGCGACGAGATCGTGAAGGTCGAAGAGGGCGAAGGCGCGGATGTCGGTCGCCGAGGTCAACGCCCTGCTCTATTCGCCTCCCCATCCGCGCGATCGAGTGGAACGGGCCTCGCAGATTGCAGCGCTCTCGCCCGGCTGGCGGTCGTCTTTCATCGCCTTGCTCCAGAGTCGGTTGGACGGCAATGCCGGACTCGCGCCAGCATCGGCTGCGCACCCGGCCGCGCCAGGATTCCGGTCGCTGAAGGTGACGGCGATCGACCAGGAATCGGCCGATGTCGTGTCGATGACGATGCAGCGCCCCGATGGCGAGCCGCTGCCGGAAGCGCTGCCCGGCCAGTACGTCGTGCTGCGCCTTCGACCAGAGCGTCGGCGGCGCGCCGCTCTTTCGCAGCTACTCGCTTTCGGGACCCCTCTCGACGGATCGCTACCGGATCAGCGTGAAGATCGAGCCAGACGGCGCGGGGGGCGCCTATCTGAGGGACCACGTGCGGGTGGGCGATGCTCTCGAGGTCAGCTCGCCGCGCGGAAGCTTCATCCTGCAAGTCCGGCGAGGGGCCGGTGGCGTTCCTCAGCGCCGGAATCGGGGCGACGCCGGTGCTTGCGATGCTCCACGCCATGTCGTCGGCGCGATCGACGCGTCCGGTGCTCTGGCTGCACGCCGCTCGCGACGGAAAGCACTTTCCGTTCGCCGCCGAGGTTCGGCGCCTTGTCTCGGACTTGGCGCACGGCCGCAGCTATGTCTCGTTCAGCCGGCCCGAGGTCGCCGATCGGCTTGGGACGGACTTTGACGCCGAGGGCCATCTCTCGCGGGCGGCGTTCGAAAGCGCCGGCCTGACGCCGGACGCCGACGTCTACCTATGCGGGCCGGGCCAGGTTCATGGCGGACATGAGAGCCGCCCTGGCGGCGCTCGGCGTCAGCGCCGGACCGCGTTCACAACGAGATCTTCAGCGGCGGCGAATCGTTGACGCCGGGGGTCGCCGGCGCTGGCGACGAAGACTCCGCATCGGCCGCCGGTCGACCTCGAAACCGGGCCCCTCGTCTCGTTCGCGCGCAGCGGCGTCGCCGCCCACTGGAATCCGTCGGCCTACGAAAGCCTGCTGGAACTGGCCGAGGCGTGCGACGTCCCGGTGCGCTGGGCATGCCGGACCGGCGTCTGCCACAACTGCGAGAGCGGCCTCGTCTCGGGAACGGTCGCCTATCGAGCCTCAGCCGCTCGACATGCCGGCGACGGGCAACCTGCTCATCTGCTGTTCGCGTCCGGTCGGCGACGTCGTCGTCGATCTGTGACGGCCAGGTCTCAGCGTCCCAGTCCGCGCGCCGCGGACTGGCATCCCCGTCCGACCCGTACCGGCCTATTCCGGCTCAGCGACTTTGCTGACGCGGATCATTGTGCGGGTCCAAATACTCGAGACCGAGCGGACCAATCGCCGTCACTTGCGTGACGTACTCGCCGGACTTGGCGTAGTGAAAATGCCAGGTGTCGCTCGGCAGAACGATGACGCTGCCGGGCGGATAGGCGGTAACGTTGTCCCCATCGAACGCCTGGCCAAGCCCAATGTAGAAGACGCCGGACATGACGGTGTAGATTCGATCCTCCGGATGCCTGTGCGGCATGAGCTTCACCCCGGACGGGACTTTCACCCGGATCAGGTAAGGGCCCGGCTTCGAGGGCTCGCCGATGACGACCGCGAGCCGCACGGACGGAGGAAACGCCCCAAACGGCTTCCAGTCGATCTCCTCGGGAAGGATAGCCCGGAACACGGCTTGCCCTGGCTGGTGCGTTGGCTTCATTGGCAGTCCTGTCTATCTCGCCTTCTTGTTGAGCGTTTCGATCAGAAGCCTGGCGGCCGGGCCCGACGAGGCGGGATTCTGGCCGGTGATCAGCTGGCCGTCGGCGACCGTGTGAACGCCCCAGTTCTTGACCTTGGAAAATACGGCGCCGAGGCTCATCAATTCGTCCTCGACAAGGAAGGGGACGACTTTCGTCAATCCGACCGCTTCTTCCTCGCCATTGGTGAAGCCGGTCACGGTTTTGCCTTCCGCGAGCGGCCTGCCGTCGGGTGTCTTGACATGGCGCAGCGCGCCGGTTGAGTGGCAGACCACCGCGAACGTCTTGCCGGCCGCCAGGAAGGATTCCAACAGCCTGATCGAGTTCCTGTCTTCGGCGAGATCCCACATCGGCCCATGACCGCCGGGATAGAAGACGGTGTCGTAATCGTCCTGCTTGACGCTATCGAGGCGCGCCGTCCTGTCGAGCTGAGCATTGGCGGCTGCGTCCTTTTCGAACCGCCGGGTGATGTCGGTCTGGAAGCTCGGCTCGTTGCTCTTCGGATCGAGCGGCGGGCGGCCGCCGTTCGGCGACGCCAGTGTGAGCTCAGCGCCGGCGTCTTTGAAGACATAATAAGGCGCCGCCAGTTCCTCGAGCCAGAAGCCGGTCTTGCGCCCCGTATTGCCGAGCTGGTCGTGGGAGGTAAGAACCATCAGAACTTTCATGAATGAGCTCCTTTCCGTGGTCGCTGGACAATGGTCTGCACTGTTGCGCCGACAGCAGGCAGGATCATTCTCGCAGAACTCAAAACCCTCGAGTTGATATCAAGCCTGCGCGTCGGATTTCCGTAAGTCGTCGCGCGCCTGCAGGAGGCGTCGCACGAACTGAAGTCAGGCCCTCTCATCGCTTCGGGTAGGCCGTGAAAACGTAATCTTTCGCCGCAACGAGGGTGTGGCAGGCAAACCCGCACTTGGCGTCGTGCTCCTGCGGCGGCAAGTCCGAGGTGTCGCCGGGCCTGAACGTATCGGCGGCAGCGTCGTACTCGAATTGGGCAAATCCCCAACCGCCGCTGTCGGCGAACCTCTTTGCGTCCTTCGCCATGAAATCCACGTCATGCAGGGCGCCAGGCACGACCGGGTCGCCGGGCTGGTCTTCAGCATTCTTTGCGGTCCAATGGATCTTCGCCATCTTGGCGCCGTCGGGAAAAGGCTTGCCGTTGCCCGGGACGCCCGCCTTGTAGGCCTCGATCATCTCGGGATTGCCGAGGATCGTTGCGAGCCTATCGCCGTTATGACTGACAGCGATAATCCGCCAATCTTCGTATCCCCTGAACTCAGAGAACGCGAGACCGCCCGGAACCTGCAAGGCGTACTTGTCTTGCGCCGCAAGCGCGATGCCGCCCAGCGCAGCGAGCAGCGCAACGACCGTGACCGTCGATCGGATGCTCGTGGACTTCATATTGACGTCCTCCCCAGAGTCGGAGCTGTCGCAAATGGCCTACGATTTGTCGTCTGATTCCTCTCTCGCGTCAGGAACAATCCATCATTCGGTCCCCACCGGACCACCTTTCTCGGCGACCGACCGTTTCATGAACAAGACGCAGAACGTGACTGCAAACGTCAGGACCGCGGCCATCCAAAAGGTGTCGAAATAGGCAAGCGAAGACGCCTGCTGCTCACGGAGATTCGCGAGCGCCTGCAAGGCCAGTTGTTGCGCGGCGACCGGATCGCCGGACTGCTGCAGGAAGACGCCATGGGCCCTGTCGAGGAAGGACGCGACGGCGGGATTGAAGGGATCGAGGGATTCGCCAAGCCGCAGGGCGTGAAACTGATCTCGCCGCTCCTCAAAGGTCTGGGACAGCGACACGCCGACGCTTCCCCCCTCGTTGCGCAGGAGGCTCAACAAGCCGATGGCGGCTCCGCGCAACGCCAGCGGCGTATAAAGATAGGCGGCTACGTTTGCGGGAGCAAAGCATACCGAAAGCCCCAGAACCAAAACCACCCGAGGCCAAACGACCTGGCCCGGGCTGATGCCGAGGTTGAGTTGGGACATCCAATAGTTTCCCGCGGTCATGAGCAAAAGGCCTATGGCGATCAGCCATCGCGCATCCACCTTGAGGCCGATCAGACGGCCGACGATCGGCATCGCCAGGACGGCGAAGAATCCGGCAGGCGACATCACCAAGCCAGTTGTCAGCGCGTCATAGCCAAAGAGGGCCTGAAGCAGACCAAGCAACGACTTGGTTCCGGCAAAGAGCGATAGGTAAGCGCAAAAGATGATGATGCAGCAGGCGGCAAAGTTGCGTTCGCTCAACACCCGAAAATTAACCACGGGATTGCGATGACGCAACTCCCAGAATATCAATGCGACCAGACCCACACACAACGACGCGATGAGCGTCTGGACGCGCCAGAATGGATCCGAGAGCCAGTCCCACTCCTGGCCCTTGCTGAGCATCACTTCCCAGGAAATTATGACGATGGCCAGCAGCGACAAGCCAATTCCGTCGAAATGCAACGGCTCTTTTCTCAGCGCCGCACGCTGGGCAACGAGATAATCCGGATCTCGAAGCAGGAAGTAACAACAAACGAACGCCACGACGCCGACGGGCACGTTGATCAAAAAACACCAGCGCCAATTGTAAGTGTCCGTTATCCACCCGCCCAGGGTCGGCCCGACGATGGGCGCGATCAACACGGCAAAGGCGAACATCGTCATGGCTGCGCCTTGCCTTTCGCGCGGGAAGGCGTCCAGCAAGATCCCCTGACTGCCGGGTTGCAGTCCGCCGCCGGCGAGCCCCTGGATGCCGCGGAACAGGATCAGCTGAGGCAAACTGCCAGCCAGTCCGCACATCAAAGAACTGAGGGTGAATATGGCGATCGACGCCAGGAAGTAGTTGCGTCGACCGAGATGCGCGCTCAACCACCCGGTGATCGGCAGGATGAATGCGTTGGCGGCAAGGTAGCTGGTGATCACCCACTCGGCGTCGTCGGCGGCGGCCGATAAGCCCCCCGCGATGTACCGCAGCGCCACCAGAACAATCGTCGTGTCGAGCACCTCCATGAATGCCGGCACGACGACGACGACGGCCACCAGCCAGGGGTTCGGGGCCACGCTGGATCGCGGGGGCGCGAGCGCCGCAGCGGTCATTTGTTTGCGCCGGTTGGGTTTTTCGTTGCACCGTCTGTTTGCGGTTCCGGCGCAGAGGCCTGCAGGAACTTCCCGGCGTTGGGTCCGGTTGGCGGCTCCTTGAAGTAAACGTACGGGACGACCGACGTGCCGATGAAGAGCGGCGTCTTGTCCGGATCGTAGTTCTCGAGGTCGATCCGAACGGGCAGCCGCTGCACGACCTTGACGAAGTTGCCGGTGGCGTTCTCCGCCGGCAGCAGCGCCAGGGTCGATCCGGTGCCCTCGGTAAAGCCGGAAATGCGCCCCTTGAACACATGGCGCCCGCCATACATGTCGACGTAGAGATCGACAGGCTGGCCGATGCGCAGGTCACCCAGCTCCGTCTCCTTGAAATTGGCGTCGATCCAGATTTCGTGAAGCGAGCGGATCGCCATCAGGCTCTGGCCAATCTGCACATTGTCGCCCGGATTGACGTTCCGGCGCGTGACGACCCCGTCAATCTCCGCGACGACGTCGCAATATTTGAGGTCGAGTTCCGCCTGAGCGAGATCGCGCTTGGCGACCTCGAGCTTGGCCTCGGCCTGCTTGACGTCCGGCGCGTCCGTCGCCAGCCGAGCGAAAGTGCTATTGATGTCGCCTTGCTTTTCGAACCCGTCAATCATCTGCTTCGGCGTCTCCTCGAACGAATGGACGACCCCGAGCTGAGCCGCGCTCTGGATCACGCCCGCCTGAGCCTGAAGAACCGAAGAAAAGGTTTGATCGAGATCAGGCGGAACCTGGCCGAGGTCTTCCCCGTCGGGTTGCGGCGGCAATCCAAGGGAGGCGCGGATCTGACGGACATCCGCAAGCGCCGCGGTCACGTCGGCGCGGGCGGCCAATAAGGCGGCCTGCCGCCGGTCGTATTCCGACCTGGGGGTATCGCCCGTCACCACCAGCTTTGCGGCCCGGTCGAAGTCGACCTGAGCCAGCGCGAGCTGGGCTTTGCTCTTATCCACATCCGCAACCCTGGCGCGAAGCAGCGCGACCTGGTTGTCGACGTTCTCGAAGGCGTGCTGCAACGTCCAGCGCCGGCTGTTGGCCTCGGCTTCGAGGCCACGCACCCTGGCCTTCGCCACCTGCAGGTCCGCCGTCGCCGTATCGACGGCCGCCTTTTTGATCGCGACCGCGATCTGGAATGGCTCCTTGTCCAGTTGGACGAGCAGGTCTCCCTTGCGCACCCGGTTGTTGTCGTCGACGAGGACCCGCGCGACCTGGCCTCGCACGCGCGCCGCCACGAAGGTGACGTGGCCGTTGACGTAGGCGTCGTCCGTTGAAACCGTGTTGAGGGTCGTTCGGACCCACGGAACGCCGAGCCAAAGGGTGGCGGCGAGGATCAGAACGCCTGCGGCTGCAAGCGAGATATTTCGTCGCCACGCTGCCTTCGGTTTATCTGGCGCAACGGCCCCGGCGCTGGAAGGCGTCGGCGACGCGGGCATAGGCGAGGGAGGCGTCGAATCCGCGAAGTCGGCTCGGTTCCCTGCGGTCGCCTCGGGGCGTTGCTCGCTCATGGGCGGGACTCCTGTCATCGAACGGATGGACGACAAGCCTCTCGAGCGTCATGCACGCTACTCCATTCGTTGCCCCGGCGCCAAGCGCCATCAGGGGCGCTCGAGGAATGGAAAGTTGTCCACGCCACCCGTCTTTCAAGACGGCGATAAGCGCCCGTTCTCCGTGAAGTCGCTTTCTCCATTGGACCCTTTGCGGCGCAAGGCCGACGGCGCGGAGTCTTCTGTCGTCAGCAAAATTGCGTTGTGAGCAAATTGTTGCGGAAAATCGGAAATCGCGCTAGTCTTGCTCCATGCCGCGATCCGATCCGACGCCAGAATCCTCCACCGCCGACCTCGTCGGCGCGGGTTGGCGACCGTCGTCGCCGGAAGGAAGCGCCTCGATAGTTCTTTTGCCCCCGAGTCCCCGCGTAACCCATTGATAAGTCTAATTTTGGACGAGAGATTCCAAGGAAATCCAAACTTTGCAAGCATCGTTTTGGCGGGTTTTCGCGGAGCGCGGATGCAGGGCTGCGCGGGCCTGAGGAAATCCAAATTTCTCGCTCGACGAACGCCGCCCGCCGCTAGGACGGACGTTCCGTCGCGCCGCTGGATCGCTTTGGCTCCGTCATTCGGCAAAAAGACGGGCGCTTTGGGCGCCCTGCGCCGCGGGCCAAGTCGGACGGACATTGACTCGGCCGTTCGTCGTCGCGCTCAATGATCCCCAGGTCAATGCGCGCAACCTAGGCGGCGCGCCGGCAGGGAGACACGCGGGCGATGGCCGATCCGGCACGCGGCATACACGCGGCAGACAAGCAGATGCGCGCGCTCGCCGACCCTGTGGGCCGGCTGCTGACGGAGGGCTTCCATCTGCTCGGCCTGTTCGCCATCGGCGCGGCGACGGTCTGGGCGGCGGCTGCGGCGTTTTACGGGATGATGCAGAGGGGCTCGCCCTCGATCGAGGACCTCCTGCTGCTCTTCATCTATCTCGAAATCGGCTCGATGGTCGGCATCTATTTTCGCACCCATCATATGCCGGTGCGCTTCCTGCTCTACGTCGGCATCACCGCCCTCACCCGTCACATGATCGGCTTTGTCCAGGAGACGACGGGGGCGGACCTCGGCGTGCTGATCCTGGCGGGCGCGACGTTGATCCTGGCGCTCGCCGTTCTCGTCATCCGCTACACCTCGAACCGCTTTCCGAGCCCGAGCTACGGCGAGTCGGGCCAAAGCGGGGTGCGGGTGGACTGACGGTCGCCAGGGACGCCGTTCAGAGGAAATCCGATGGTCTTCGATCTCATCATCCGCAACGCCGCCCTGACCGATGGGCGCAAGGGACAGGACGTCGCCGTCTCAGGCGGCCGCATCGCCGCGATCGGCGCAAAAATCGAGGCCGAAGCGGCGGAGACGATCGACGCGCGCGGCTATCTCCTGTCTCCGCCCTTCGTCGATTGCCACTTCCACATGGACGCGACGCTGTCGCTCGGCCAGCCTCGCCTCAACCAGTCCGGCACTCTGCTCGAAGGCATTGCGCTGTGGGGCGAACTGAAGCCGCACCTGACGCACGAGGCGGTGGCGGAGCGCGCGCTGCGCTATTGCGACCTTGCCGTGTCGCAGGGCCTGCTTGCGGTCCGCAGCCATGTCGACGTCTGCGACGACCGTCTGCTCGCGGTCGAAGCGCTGCTCGACGTCAAGTCGAAGGTGAAGCCTTATCTCGATCTGCAGTTGGTCGCGTTCCCGCAGGACGGGTATTTCCGCTCGCCGACCGCCGCGCGCAATCTCGAACGCGCGCTCGACCTCGGGGTCGACGTCGTCGGCGGCATTCCGCACTTCGAGCGCACGATGGCGGACGGGGCCGGCTCGGTGCGGGCGCTGTGCGAAATCGCCGCTGAGCGCGGGCTCATGGTGGACCTGCATTGCGACGAGAGCGACGATCCGCTGTCGCGCCACGTCGAGACCTTGGCCGCGGAGGCGCATCGACTGGGCCTCGCCGGGCGAGCGACCGGATCGCACCTCACCTCGATGCACTCGATGGACAACTACTACGCCTCGAAGCTGATCCCGCTGATCGCCGAGTCCGGGATCAACGCCGTCGCCAACCCGCTGATCAACCTGACCCTGCAGGGCCGCCACAATTCGTATCCCCGACGCCGCGGCATGACGCGCATCGCCGAGATGCGCGCGCTCGGCGTTCCGGTCGCCCTCGGGCAGGATTGCGTCATGGACCCATGGTACGGGCTCGGCGGGGCCGACATGCTCGACGTCGCCCATATGGCGGTGCACGGCGCTCCGATGACCAGCCGCGAGGCGATCCGCTGGACCTTCGATGCGGTCACGACAATTCCCGCGCGCGTGCTCGGCCTCGAGAATTACGGCGTCGCGGTCGGCGCCAACGCCGACCTCGTGCTGCTGCAGGCGGTCGATCCGATCGAGGCCGTACGAATGCGGGCGACGCGGCTCCTGGTTCTGCGACGCGGACGCGTTATTGCGCGAACGCCGGCCCGCGAAACGGCGCTGGCGCTGCCAGGCCGCCCGCATTCGCTTGATCCGGCTTCCTACGCACCGGGTTGAAAAGCCCAGGTCAGTCGCGCGAACGATCCCTTCGCCCGACGATGGCGCGCAGGTTGCGCCCGGCGTGGCTCGCCACGACGCCCGTCAGCGACAGGATGGCGGCGGACGCGTCTTCGAGCGGCGCGATGAGGTCGCTTCGGAAACCGATCAGGCCGGAGGGGTCGGACTGCGCACGCGCGACCCGCTGATCGAATTCCTCGCGGGTGAAATCCCCCTCCGGAAACAGCCCGTCGCGGTTCAGCGCCTCCACTTCGGAGCGCATGTCGCTGTAGCCGAGGTTCGCCACGGTCGTGGCCCAGGTCATCCAAAGCACCAACTCGCGGCGTGGGCCCGCTTCCTGGCGCAGACGCGCGAGAAAGGCCCGCATGTCTTCATCAGTCATCGCGCCCCTGGCCCGCACGAGATAACCGAGCGCCGCAAGCGCCGAGGCGCGCGCGAATTCGTCGCCTTTCTCGGACTCGATCGCACGGCGCAGCGGCGCGGAATCGCCGTTGAAGACGCGGATGAGGATGCCAGGCAACGTTTCCGTCACGGCGTCGTCAAGCCACTCCGAGATGCGTCGGTCCTCGCCTATGAGCTTGCACAGGATCGAGTAGGCGCGGGTCTCGGCCCTCTCGCCACAGAAATGGACAATGTAGAACGCCTCCGCTCCGGAAAGGACTTCACGGCGTCCCGCTGCGAATTCGCCAAGCCGCCCGATCAGGCGCGACGAGACGTCGTCCCAGTTCCCCGCCGCCCATGCGAGCATCTGGCGCGGCGGATTCTCCACGCGGAGCGCATTCAGCGCGTCGACCCAGGGGAGGGTAAGAGCCTTATCGTCGATTTGCATGCGCAACCCTTTCTGCCTTCGTCGCAGCCGAGGTTGCATCGGCCGTGCCGGGTCGGCTCGAGACGCTTTTCGCCTGAATCTCGGCGCCGACGCGAACATTTCACGAACCACAAGGCGCGAAATGATGCTGCCGCAACGGCAAACCACCCGTCGCGCCGCGCGGCGTTTTGTATTGGAATGAGACGCCGGCGCGGGCTCGAAGGCGCCCACGCTGCTCACGCCGCCATGCAGCACTTCTTGTATTTCTTACCGCTGCCGCAAGGACAGGGATCATTGCGACCGACATTGCGGAGTGGATTGACATATGGCGCTTCGGGCGAATTGTCCGTTGGGCCAGCGGCGTCCTCATCGAGCCTGTCTCCATCGGCTTCGCTGTCGTTGTCGAAACTCCAGGCTTCGAGCGCTTCGATTGCGTCGTCTAACGGAAGCACCTTCTGTTCGCGAAACGCTGCGAGCCCAGTTGGATCGCTCCGCGCGAGGGCGACGAACTCATCAAACTCGACAAGCCCGAAGTCGGCGACGTCGAGCAGACCCTCCTTGGCCAAAAGAGCGGCCTCGATCTTGAGGTCCTCGTAGCCGAGCGCCGCGGCGCTCGCCGCCCAACTGAACCAGAAACCAGGAACTTCGCGCGGAAGCCCCTCTCGCCGGAGCCGGCGAAGCAGTTCGCGCATCGCCTCGTCGTCGAGAGCGCGCTTCGACCGCACCAAAAGACCGAGCGCCGCGAGCGCGGCGCCGCGCGCGAATTCATCCGCGTCCGCCCGCTCTATGGCGACCCGAAGAGGGCCAACGTCCCCGTCGAACACGTTGATGAGGATGCCAGGCAAGGTCTCGCCGATGGCGTCGCCGAGCCAGACCTCGATGTCCGGATCGTCGGCGATCAGGCGGCAGAGCGGCTCGTAGGCGCGCGTCTCGCGCATCTGCCCGCACAGGTGAAGGACATAAAACACTTGGTCCTCGACGGCTTCGCCGGCGGCGACTCCAGCGGCGAACGCGCGCAGCCTCGCAATGAAGCGCGGCGCGGCCGCCTCCCAGTGCTCCAGGGCCCAGGCCATCGCTTCTCGCGGTAAGCCGGGCGTGTCCGCAAACCGTCGCAGCGCCTCGTCAGCGTTCATGGTCGATCCCTTCGCATCGGGCTTTTCACAGGAGGGGCCGGATCGACGCCCCTATCCTTCCGCGCGTTTGGCCAGCGCGGCGGCGCGAATGGCGGTGAGCGTCGTGGCCGGCGTGATCGCCTCCGGGTCGATCTTGACGTGCACGATCGACGGGGCGCCCGAGGCCAGCGCGCGTTCGAAGGCGGGCAGGAACTCGGCCGTTTCCTCGACCGTCTCGCCGTGCCCGCCGAACGCGCGGGCGTAAGCTGCGAAATCCGGGTTGCGCAGGTCCGAGGCGACCACCCGGCCGGGAAAGACACGCTCCTGATGCATGCGGATCGTCCCGTAGATGCCGTTGTCGATCAGGATAACGACGACGGCTAAATTGTACTGGACGGCGGTCGCAAATTCCTGTCCGTTCATGAGAAAGTCGCCATCGCCGGCAAAGCAGATCACCGGACGATCGGGAAATACGCGTTTGGCGCCGATCGCCGCCGGCAGTCCGAAACCCATCGATCCGGAGGTGGGTCCGAGTTGCTGTTCGAACCGGCGGAATCGTAGGAAACGACCGACCCAGATGGCGAAGTTGCCGGCGCCGGTGGCGAAGATCCCGTCGGGAACGCGTCGACGTAGCGCAAACATGATCTCGCTCAGCTGGACGCGGCCGGGATTGACCGGGGCGTGCTCGCTCCAGGCGAGGTAGTCGGCCCGCGCCTGGCGCGTCTCGGCCGACCAGGGGATCGTCGCCGGCGGCTGAACGCCTTCCAGCGCGGCGCAGAATTCCGGCGAGGTGGCGATGACGCCTAGCGTCGGATGATAGTTGCGCCCGATCTCGAGCGGGTCGGCGTGAACATGAATGAGCCGCTGGCGCGGCGCCGGGATGTCAAACAGCGTGTAGCCCTGGGCCGCCGCCTCGGACATGCGCCCGCCGACCAACAAAACGAGGTCGGCGTCTTCGATCCGGGCCTTCAGCCTGGGGTTGGCGGACAAGCCGATCTCGCCGGCGTAATTGTCGTGCTCGCCGTCGAACGCGCTGGCGCGGCGGAACGAGGCAGCGACCGGCATGTCGAATCGTTCCGCGAATCGCGCGAACGCCGCCGTCGCCCGCTCCGTCCAGTTCGGACCTCCGAGGATGGCGATCGGCCGCTCGGCGCCCCACAGCATCTTCTGCAGTTCGGCCATCTGCGTGAGCCCGGGCCAGATCGGGACCCGAAACGCTTTCGGCGCGTCGGAGACTTCCGCTGTCTCGAGCAACATATCCTCGGGCAGCGCGATCACGACAGGACCGGGCCGCCCCTGCATCGCGACGTGGAATGCGCGCTGCACAACCTCAGGGATCCGCGCCGCGGATTGGATCTCGGTCGCCCACTTGGCGACCGAACCGAAGACGGCGCGATAGTCCATCTCCTGAAACGCGCCCCGCCCGAGCATTTCGCGCTCGACCTGTCCAATGAACAGAATCATCGGGGCGGAATCGTGCTCGGCGATATGGACGCCGTGAGCGGCGTTGGTCGCGCCGGGCGCACGGGTGACGAAGCAGATCCCCGGCCGGCCGGTGAGCCGCCCCTCCGTCAGCGCCATCATCGCGGCGCCCAATTCCTGCCGGCAGACGGTCAGCTCGATCGCTGCGTCATACATGGCGTCGAGCGCGGCCAGATAGGATTCGCCGGGGATGCAGTAGATGTGCTCGACGCCCTGGATCACGAGTTGGTCGACGAGAAGCTGCCCGCCGGTGCGGGGCGCTGACACGGACATGGGCGCGGGGGGTCCGAAGATGACGGGACCCACATTCTACGCGTCGAAAGCCGATCCGGGCAAGCGGGGCGCCGCCCACGCGCCCCAAACCGGCCGCGACGATCGGGCGCGGGCGATCGCCTTGCGAAAGGCCGGTCTTCCCGCCATTGTATTTTCGTCATGGCTTCCCCCGCCGACCGCCCCGCCGTCGAACTCGGCGCGCTGGCCAATCTGAACGCCAGGTCGCGTGAAATCTTCCGGCGCCTCGTCAAATCGTATCTGACGACCGGCGAGCCGATGGGGTCGCGCCATTTGTCGCGCATGCTGCCGATCTCGCTTTCGCCCGCCTCTGTCCGTAACGTGATGCAGGATCTCGAGGAGCTCGGGCTCATCTACGCGCCTCATGCCAGCGCCGGGCGGCTGCCGACCCAGCAGGGCTTGCGCTTGTTCGTCGACGCGCTGCTGGAATTCGGCGATCTCGGTCGCGAAGACCGCGCCAGGATAGACGCCCAGGTGCGGGCCGCCGCCGAGGGCGGCGGATTCGAAGGCGCGCTGGCCGAAACGACGAGCATCCTTTCAGAACTCACCCGCGGCGCCGGAATCGTGCTGACGACCAAGTCCGACACGTCGCTCAAGCACATCGAGTTTCTACGGCTTGAACCCGAAAAGGCGCTTGCCGTTCTGGTCGCGGAAGACGGATCCATCGAAAATCGGGTCATCGTGACGCCGGCCGGGCTGCCGCCCTCGGCGCTCACCGAGGCCAGCAACTATCTGAACGCCAAAATCCGTGGGCGGACGCTGTCCGAGGTGACCACGGAGATCGAGTCCGAGCGACGGCGCGCCCGGGGCGAACTGGATGCGATCGCGGCGCGTCTGGTCGAGGCCGGGCTCGCATCATGGGCCGGCGTGTCGGAAGCGCGCGACCAACTCATTGTCCGCGGCCAAGCCAATCTCTTGGGCGACGTCCGGGCGGCGGAAGACATCGAACGGATTCGGACGCTTTTCGCCGACCTCGAAACCAAGACCGACGTGATCGAACTCCTGCATCGGGCGGAGACCGGCGACGGAGTGAAGATTTTCATCGGCTCTGAAAACAAGCTGTTTTCGTTGTCCGGATCCTCAATGATCGCAGCGCCTCTACGCGGCGGGGACCATCGAATTGCAGGCGTTCTCGGAGTTATCGGCCCGACGCGACTGAACTATGGCCGCATCGTGCCGATGGTCGAGTACGCGGCGCAAGTGCTCGGCGATCTCAAACGATCTCGCTGACGCGGGAGAGCGGAAGGAAGCGCGTTTCATGTCGGAGGCCGGGGAAGCGACGCACAGTCTCGGTTCGGCGATCGAACGCCTCGAGAGCAAGTGGGCCTCGATCGCCGCCTTCGGCGTCCTGCTCGCGATTCTCGGCGTCGCCGCGCTCGCCCTGGCGCTGATCGCCACCATCGCGACGGTGACGCTCAACGGGGTCCTGTTTCTGATCGCGGGCGCCGCCGAAGTCGCGATCGGCATGCACTCGCGGACATGGGGCCTGTTCTTTCTGTGGGTGATCGGCGGCGTTCTCTATCTCGCCGCCGGCGTGATCTGCATCGTCAACCCCCTGCTCGCCTCGGTCGTCCTGACGCTTCTGCTTGGCGCGGGCCTGATCGCAGCAGGGGTGGTGCGTCTCGTGTTAGCCTTTCGATTGCCTCCCGCTCAATCTCGCCTGTTGGTATTCGTCGCAGCGTCGATCACAATTCTTCTGGGTTTGGTCATCGTCACGCACTGGCCAATGGACAGTGTCTACGTTCTGGGGACGCTGCTCGGCGTCGACCTTCTGTTCCACGGCGCCGGATGGGTGAGTTTCGGATTAGGACTGCACGCGCGAAGCTGAGACTCCGTGGCGAACGCTATCACATAAGGAGAAAACAATGACAAAATGGGTCTATTCCTTCAGCGCAGAGCGCGCCGAAGGACGGGGCGAGATGAAAAATCTGCTGGGCGGCAAAGGCGCCAACCTGCACGAAATGGCGTATCTTCGGCTGCCGGTGCCTCCCGGCTTCACCATTTCCACCGAACTTTGCACCTACTTCTACGCCAACGGCAAGACCTACCCTGCCGATCTGACCGAGCAGGTCAACGCCGCGGTGGCTGAGGTCGGACGCCACACCGGCCACACTTTCGGCGATGCGTCCAATCCTCTCCTACTGTCGGTCAGGTCGGGCGCGCGCGCCTCGATGCCAGGCATGATGGACACGGTCCTCAATCTTGGCCTCAACGACACTTCGGTCGTCACGCTCGCCAAGACCTCGGGCGACGAGCGCTTCGCCTACGACAGCTATCGCCGCTTCATTCAGATGTATTCGAACGTCGTGCTCGACGTCGACAGCCACAATTTCGAGGACATCCTCGAGCATTACAAGGACGGTAAGGGTTATTCGCTCGATACCGACCTCAAGGCCGCGGATTGGCGCGAAGTCATCGTCGAGTACAAGGCCAAAGTCCAGGAGGCGACGGGCAAGCCCTTCCCCCAGGAGCCGAAGGACCAGCTGTGGGGCGCAATCGGGGCCGTCTTCTCGTCCTGGATGAACGCTCGCGCGATCACCTATCGCCGGCTCAACAACATCCCGGCCGATTGGGGCACGGCGGTCAACGTGCAGGCGATGGTGTTCGGCAACATGGGCAAGTCGTCGGCGACCGGAGTCGCCTTCACCCGTAACCCGTCGACCGGCGAGAACGCGCTCTACGGCGAGTTCCTGGTCAACGCCCAGGGGGAGGACGTCGTGGCCGGCATTCGCACGCCGCAGAACATTACGGAGGTCGCGCGCAAGGCCGCCGGATCCGACAAGCCCTCGCTCGAGTCGCTGATGCCGAAGGTGTTCCAACAGTTCGTCGAGACGACGAAGCTGCTGGAGAAACACTACAAAGACATGCAGGACATGGAGTTCACCGTCGAACGCGGCAAGCTCTGGATGCTGCAAACGCGCAATGGCAAGCGCACGGCGCGCGCCGCGCTGAAGGTCGCCGTCGAGATGGCCAATGAGGGGCTGATCTCCCGCGAGGACGCGATCACCCGCGTCGAGCCGGCGGCGCTCGATCAGCTCTTGCATCCGATGCTCGATCCGAAAGCGAAGTCCGCCCCGATCGCCACCGGCTTGCCCGCGTCTCCCGGCGCAGCCACCGGCGCGATCGTGTTCTCGGCCGCAGACGCGGAAGCCGCAAGCAAGGCCGGTCGCAAGACCATCCTGGTTCGCGTCGAAACCTCGCCCGAAGACATTGGCGGCATGCACGCCGCCGAGGGCATTTTGACGACGCGCGGCGGCATGACGTCGCATGCGGCCGTCGTTGCCCGCGGCATGGGCAAGCCGTGCGTGGCGGGCGCCGGTTCGATCCGCATCGACTATGCCAACGAAACGATGAGCGCCGGCGGCGTCACGCTCAAGAAGGGCGACGTCATCACCATCGATGGTGCAAGAGGCGAGGTCATCAAGGGCGCAGTGCCGATGATCAAGCCGGAAGTCACGGGCGACTTCGCCATCCTCATGGGCTGGGCCGACGCGGTGAGGCGCATGAAAGTGCGCGCCAACGCCGAGACGCCCGAGGACGCGCGCCACGCCAGAGAGTTCGGGGCCGAGGGCATCGGGCTCTGCCGCACCGAGCACATGTTTTTCGAAGGCGATCGGATCATCGCAATGCGCGAAATGATCCTGTCTGAAACCGAGGACGGCCGACGCGCCGCGCTCGCCAAGCTGCTGCCGATGCAGCGGCAGGATTTCGCAGACATCTTCGAGATCATGAGCGGCCTGCCGGTCACGATCCGCCTGCTCGACCCGCCGCTGCACGAGTTCCTGCCGAAGACCGCGGATGAAATCGACCAGGTTTCCAAGGCGATGGGCGTGCCCGCCGACAAGCTCCGCGCCCGTTCGATCGAACTGCACGAGTTCAATCCGATGCTCGGCTTCCGCGGCATTCGTCTGGCGGTCGCGTATCCGGAAATCGCCGAGATGCAGGCGCGGGCGATCTTCCTCGGCGCGGTCGACGCCGGCAAGAAGACCGGGAAGCCGGTCACAGCCGAGATCATGCTGCCGGTGATCTTCGGCAAGCAGGAGTTCGACCTGGTCAAGCCGATCATCGTCTCCGCAGCGGAGGCGGTCGCCAAGGAAACCGGGGTCACGGTGCCCTATCAGGTCGGCACCATGATCGAGCTGCCGCGCGCGGCCCTGCGGGCGGGCGAGATCGCCGAGAGCGCCGAGTTCTTCTCGTTCGGCACCAACGACCTCACCCAGACGACGCTCGGCATTTCGCGCGACGACGCGGGCTCGTTCCTCGGCCTCTACACGAGCAAGGGCATCCTGCCGGCCGATCCGTTCGTGTCGATCGACGTGGTCGGCGTCGGCGAGCTGATCAAGATCGCGGTCGAGCGCGGCAAGGCGACCCGGCCCGGCATCAAGCTCGGGGTGTGCGGAGAGCATGGCGGAGATCCGGCCTCGATCGCCTTTTGCGAGACGGCGCAACTCGACTACGTGTCCTGCTCGCCGTTCCGCATCCCGATCGCGCGCCTCGCCGCCGCGCAGTCGGCGCTTGGACGCAAGGCGCACTCGACCGCTTGACGACGCCCGCCGGCTCGACGACGAAGGGGGCGCTCGTGATGAGCGCCCTTTTTTATTATCGTTGCGGCGCCGGCGTCCCTGAACTGAAGCGCGGGGAGCGGCAGGAGGGAAAATTTGTCCGACACCTCGCCTCCCCCCTCCTCGCCTCTTACCGCCGAACATCGGCGCCTCGCCGAGTCCGCGCTCGACCACCCGGGCGTATGGAAGGCGATCGGCCCCTACCTCAGCGAGCGGGCCTGGGGAACCGTGCGCGAGGATTACAGCGCCAACGGCGACGCCTGGCGGTACTTTCCTTACGAGCACGGGCGTTCGCGCGCCTATCGCTGGAGCGAGGATGGGCTCGCCGGCCTATGCGACCGAAGCCAGACGCTGTGCTTCGCGTTGAGCCTGTGGAACGGGCGCGACCCGTTCCTGAAGGAGCGGCTGTTCGGCCTGACCGGGCACGAGGGCAATCATGGCGAGGACGTCAAGGAATATTGGTGGTACGCCGACGCCACGCCGACCGCCTCCTGGTTGAGCTGGATCTATCACTACCCGCAGGCCGAATTTCCCTACGCGCGGCTGCGCCGAGGAGAACGGCCGCCGCGGCCGGAACGAGCGCGAGTTCGAGCTCGCCGACACCGGCGTGTTCGACGACGGCCGCTAGTGGCGCATCGCCGTCGACTACGCCAAGGCGGCGCCGATAGATGTCTGCGTCCGCGTCCGCATCCGCAACGCCGGACCGGAGGCGGCGACGCTGCACATTCTGCCGACGCTCTGGTGGCGGAACCGATGGACCTGGGACGAAGGCGCGCCCCGGCCGGAGATCGCCGCGACGACGGCCGAGCGCGCCGGCGAAGCCGTAGCGATCGCCAAGGACGAAACGGGCGCCTGCTGGCGCCTCGCGGCCGGACCCGATCCGGACGGCCATGCCGCCCGACCTCCTGTTCTGCGAGAACGAGACCAACCTTCCGCTTCTTGTTCGGCGGCAAGGCCGGGACGCCCTACCCCAAGGACGGCATCAACGACCACGTCGTCTCGGGCGCCGCGACGGTCAACCCCGAACGCCGCGGCACGAAAATGGCGGCGCGCTATCGCCTGACGGTTCCGCCCGGCGGCGAAGTCGAGCTTCGGCTGCGCCTTCAGCGCGACGCCGCCGGCGCGGCCGCCGATCTCGGCGACGCGTTCGCCGAGGTTCTGGCGACCCGCCTCAGCGAGGCCGACGAATACTATGCGGCGCTGCGGCCGGCCGACGTCTACCGACGAGGAGGCCGCGCTCATGCGCCAGGCCTACGCCGGGATGATCTGGAGCCAGCAGTTCTACCATTTCAGCGTCGCGCGCTGGCTCGACGGCGATCCGACCGAGCCGAAGCCGCCGGCCGGCCGGCTGACCGCGCGCGACTACAAATGGCGGCACCTCAATGCCCACGACATCATCGCCATGCCAGACAAGTGGGAATACCCGTGGTTCGCCGCCTGGGATCTCGCCTTCCACTGCGTCGTGCTCGCCCGTATCGATCCGGCCGCGGCCAAGCATCAGCTGCTGCTGCTTGTTCCGCGAATGGTACACGCACCCGAACGGGCAGCTTCCCGCCTACGAATGGGATTTTTCCGACGTCAATCCGCCCGTTCACGCCTGGGCGGCGCTGGCGGTGTTCCGCATCGACGGCGGCGAGGATTTCGATTTCCTCGCGCGCGTCTTCCACAAGCTCCTGATCAACTTCACCTGGTGGGTCAACCGCAAGGACGCGCTCGGCGACAACGTGTTCGAGGGCGGCTTCCTCGGGCTCGACAACATCGGACCGTTCGACCGCTCGGCGGGGTTGCCCGGCGGCGAAGTGCTCGAACAGTCCGACGGCACCGCCTGGATGGCGAAATATTGCCTCAACATGCTCGAGATGGCGCTGCGCCTCGCCAACCACGACCGATCCTACGAGGACATCGCGGTCAAGTTCTTCGAGCACTTCGCCTCCATCGCCCCGGCGATGAACGAATTGTGGGACGAGGAGGACGGCTTCTTCTACGACCGCCTGCGCAAGCCCGACGGCGAGACCATGGTCGTGCGGGCGCGCTCGGCGGTCGGGCTCCTGCCGGTGTTCGCCTCGGTGCAGCTGCCGACGTCCCTGTGGGAACGCTTGCCGAACTTCCGCGAGCGGGCGCGCTGGTTCATCGACAACATGCCGCCACCTCACGGCGTTCGTGCGCTATTTCACGCGGGGCGGACGCACGGAGCTGATCTGTCTCGTCGACGAGCCGCGGTCTCAAGCGCGTGCTGGCGCGCATGTTCGACGAGAACGAGTTTCTTTCGCCCTACGGCCTGCGCTCGCTGTCGCGCTTCCATCGCGACCATCCGCTCGTCCTCGATCTCGGCGGGACCGACGACGCGCCTCGACTACGAGCCGGCGGAGTTCGACCACGCCCCTGTTCGGCGGCAACTCGAACTGGCGCGGGCCGGTCTGGTTTCCCCTCAACCTTCTCGCGGTCGAGTCGCTTCGCGCGTTGCATCAGCGTGCTCGGCGAGGCTTCACCATCGAGCTGCCGACCGGTTCCGGAAAGCGCGCTGCATCTCGGCGCGGCGGCGGACGAAATCGAGCGCAGGCTGATCGGGCTGTTCCTGAAGGGCGGAGACGGGCGCAGGCCCGCGGACGGCGCAAGGCCCGTTGTTCAAACCCGGCTCCGCCTGGACCGAGCGGCCGCTGTTCTACGAATATTTCAACGCCGACACCGGCGAGGGACTGGGCGCCTCGCATCAGACGGGATGGACCGCGCTCGTCGCCTCCCTGATCTCGCGCCGCGGAAAGTGGACTTGAGCGCGCCGCAACGCCCGCCGCGAGCGTCCCCCTCGCTCGCGAACGAAGCGAGGGTCGCCGTCCTCGCTTCCCTGCGGCGATTGCGCGCCTGACGTCCGGGTTCCGCTGAGATCGAAGGGAAGCCCGCGAGGGGGCGTTCGTCGCGACGGATTCAAGGAACGGTATCGAGAGCTCGTCTGCGGAGTGGCATTGCAAAGGACATCGCGCTACAGGAGGTTCAACGCCATGAAATTCCTGACGACGTTCGCCGGGCAGAATTGGCTCATCGTCCCCGCCGCTCTGGCGGTGGGACAGGCGCCGCCGCATTCCATCACCCAGCAGAAATGGCTGCTCGTCCTCTCCGGCGTCGTGGTCTCCGACCAGAGGGGCGACAACAGCGGCGGCTGGAACCAGCAGACCGTGCCGTTCGAGCCGGACATGGCGGGTCTGGACGTGCCCGGGGCCACGTCCGGCCCGCTGAACTACGCGATCGCCCAATACGGGATTCCGAGGCCAACGGGGGTCGCCGGCCGGGATTATCTGGTGAGGTTCACGCTCGACGAGTGGGCGCCGTTCGTGTCCCTGAGCGCCATCTTCGATCAGGCCCAATCCGTCAACGCCGGCTATGCCGTCAACGTGTGGAGGCCCAACGCATTCGGCAGCGGGACGGACATCCTGACCAAACAGCCGGTGGGCAACCTGTTCTCCGGCGTCAACGCCGACTTGGCGGTGAACAATTCCGACGCCTGGATCTACCGGCTCGGCTACAACATCACCTTGCTCGGCCGGATCGTCTTCATTGCGCCGCCGGTGATCGAGTGATGTTTGGCGACCAGCTCGGCGGGTTTCAACGCGTGCATGCCGTCGAGGCGTATGGGCTCGTTCGCCAAGCCGTACTACAAGGGGCTCCTTGCGCAGACCGACTGTCCGGCCCGGCGCGAGCAAGTGTCCCTCCTTCGACGACAGGTTGTGCGAACGGCAGCCCCCTCGCCGCAATTGCGCTTGAGTTTCCTTTCTTATCGGTGGAGTTTGTGTTCGCTTGCGGGTGGTTCGCCGCGAGCATCAGCAACGCCGGAATGGGCCTAGCCAACGACCGGTGAGCAACACGGAGGATGCGTCATGAGGTGTGAACGCACGCTATTTGCGACCGCTTTGACCGTAGGACTGCTCTGCGCTGCGGCGCCCGGCGCGCAGGCGGATGGTTGGATCGGAAGCTGGGGGGCGAGCGACGTCTTTCCTGTTGGCGCCGACGTCAACTACCAGACGTTGCGGCAATTCGTAAGGCTCAGCGCTGGAGGCAAGCGGGTCAGGATACGCTTCTCCAACGCGACCGGCCAATACCCGCTCGTCATCGGCGCGGCCCATGTGGCCAAACCGGCCGCCGACGGAGCGGCAGGGGCGATCGATCCCGCGACCGATCATACCCTCACCTTCGGCGGGACCGGCTCCGTCACCGTGGCGCCAGGCGCGGAGGTGGTCTCGGATCCGGTCGAGATGGAGCTTCCCGCGCTCTCGACGCTGGCGATCAGCACGTTTGTGCCGCGCTGGACGGGCCCGGCGGTGATCCATCTCGATGGGGTCGCCACGACGTACATCTCGAACGACGCGGACGTCACCTCCGCGGCCTCGATGCCCTCGCCGCACACCTCCACGTCGCGATTCTTCATCGATGAGGTGGATATCGAGGCGGCTGGCCAGCCCGGCGCGCTCGTTACGCTCGGCGACTCGATCACCGATGGCTATCGGTCACAGGTCGACGCCAACCACCGCTGGCCGGACCGATTGGCGGAGCGTTTGGCTGCGCGGTCGAACGCAGCGCCTGTCGGCGTGGTGAACGCGGGCGTCAGCGGCAATCGCATCCTGCATGACCATCCCGAGGATCTGTTCGGGCCGAGCGCTCTGGCCCGGCTGGATCGCGACGTGCTGTCGACGCCGGGACTGCGCTGGGTCGTGCTGATGGAAGGCATCAACGACATCGGCCACTCGACCTCCGCCGACCTGCCGGAACAGGATGTCTCCGCCGACCAGATCATCGCCGGCATGAAGCAAGTCATTGCTCGCGTCCACGCGCAGGGAGCCAAGATCTATGGCGCGACGCTCACGCCCTATGAAGGCACCGTCTTCCATGGCTACTATCAGCCGGAGGGCGAGGCCAAGCGGCAAGCGGTGAACAGTTGGATTCGCAGCGGCGATTTCGACGCCGTGATCGACTTCGACGCGGCGGTTCGCGACCCCGAGCATCCGACAAGGATCCGCTCCGACTACGATGTCGGCGACCATTTGCACCCGAACGACGCCGGCTATCGCGCAATGGGAGACGCGATCGATTTGAAGCTGTTCGAGTAGCCCCGCGCTCGGATGGAGCGACGCCGCACAAAGTCATCGAGCAGCCGGGCGCCCGGTGTTGCCCGGCAAGAGGATGCGCCCCGCTTTGCGAGCGGCGAATGCCCGCAAGCGTCATTCGGGCGTCAGTGGCGACCTGAAACCTTCGAGGACCGCGGTATCAGCCAGAAATGGATACCCGAGTCAACGGGATATGCTCGCCGGCATCGAGAACGCAATGTGGTGGCGGCTTGAGCGCGCTTGGCGCGACGCTCTACAGCCTTGGCATTCCCAAGGATAGCGTGCTCGCTTACGAGACCGCCCTCAAGGCCGATGACTTTCTGGTGATGGCGCGTGGCTTTCGGACGAAATGGCGCGCGCCAACACAATACTTGCCACAACCAACCCTTCTCGCCTGGACGTGCACGAAAGTTTGGACGCGGCGAAAGCCTCGACACCTCTCGTTCATGCGAAAATGAGCGAACAGCGCGGTCACGTCGACTCGACAATATCTAGAGCACGGCCGCATCCCATCGACCGTGCTGCTTGACTTACAGCAGCGTCGAGCAGAGCGCCGTTAACGTCATCAAGCCCGGGCGCGCCCAGACCCGGGTGCCCCGAAGTTTTTGACCTCGGACCTGCTCTAGGGACATGTCTAGCTGGAGATGTTGGATAGCCGAGCGACGGGTGTCCCGAACGAGCAAAGGCCAAGAACTATGACAACCCCTCCACTGGCCGCAACCGCTTTACATCCGACGTCGGCGCCAGCCGCCGATATCGGCCTGCAGAAGGGCCTGACGAGCGATGAGGCCAGCCGCCGGCTCGAGAAGTTCGGCCCGAATTCGATGCCGGATACGAGCGTGCATCCGTTGCGCATGGCGGCCGAGAAATTCTGGGCGCCCGTTCCGTGGATGCTCGAGGCCGCGATCGTTCTGGAGTTGGCGCTCGGCAAATACGTCGAAGCTGCGATCATCGCCGGCTTGCTGGCGTTCAACGCCGCTCTTGGGCTGTTCCAGGAGAGCCGAGCCCAGGCAACTCTGGCCGCTCTGAAGTCGCGGCTGGCGCTGAATGCGTCGGTCCGGCGCGACGGCGCATGGAAAACCGTGCCTGCCGCCGACCTGGTTCCAGGCGACGTGGTGAAACTTTCGCTCGGTGGCGTGGTCGCCGCGGATGTGCACATCACGGGGGGAGAAGTCCTGCTCGACCAATCCATGCTTACCGGCGAATCGGTGCCCGTCGAAGCGGCCGCGGGCGTCCAAACCTTTGCTGGCGCGCTCGTACGTCGGGGCGAGGCGGTCGCGGAGGTCACCGCGACCGGAGCGCGCACCAAGTTCGGTCGCACTGCGGAACTCGTCCGTACCGCCCATGTCGTCAGTTCCCAGCAGAAGGCGGTTTTGCGCGTGGTGCGCAATCTCGCGATGTTCAATGGCGTCGTGATCGCGATGCTGGTCGCTTATGCCTACTTTCTTAAGATGCCGCTCGCCGAGATCATCCCCCTCGTCCTGACGGCGGTCCTAGCATCGATACCGGTCGCGCTGCCGGCCACCTTCACCCTTGCGGCGGCGCTCGGCGCGCGGGCCTTGGCAAAGCTCGGGCGTCCTTCCAACCCGCCTCTCCGCGGTGGATGAAGCAGGAACGACCGATGTGTCTGTGCGCCGACAAAACCGGCACGCTAACCCAGAACGCGCTGACGGTGACGAGCGTCGGCGCGATGCCGGGCTTTGACGAACCGCATGTTTTGGCGCTCGCCGCGCTGGCCAGCTCGGATGGCGGCCAGGACCCGGTCGATGGCGCGATCCGCGCCGCTGCCGCTGGCAAGCCGATTTCCGATGCGCCGAAATTGGTCAAGTTCGAGCCCTTCGACCCGGCGAAAAAGATGTCCGAGGCGACGGCAACCGATTCGACCGGGAGTCCGCAGCGAATCGTGAAGGGCGCCTTTGCTGCGGTCATCGGCCTCGCGCAACCGTCGCCGGCCGGCGCGGCGGCGGCGAAGGAACTCGAAGGGAAAGGCTTCCGGGTTCTTGCGGTCGCGGTCGGACCGGCGAACGCGCTGAAGCTGGCGGGACTGATCGCGCTCAGCGACCCGCCGCGCGCGGATTCGGCCAAGCTCGTTACGGAACTGCATGGCTTGGGCGTGCGCACCGTCATGGTGACGGGGGACGCGCCGGCGACCGCCGCCATCGTGGCGCGCGCGGTCGGGCTCGACGGCGCCGTCTGTCCGCCCGGGCCGATCCCCGACAACGTCCAGCCCGAGCAATTCGCCGTCTTCGCCGGGGTCCTCCCGGAGGACAAGTACAAACTGGTCAAGGCGTTCCAGAAGGGCGGCCACACCGTCGGCATGTGCGGCGACGGCGCCAACGACGCGCCGGCGCTACGTCAGGCGCAGATCGGCATCGCAGTCTCGACGGCGACCGACGTCGCCAAGTCGGCCGCCGGGATGGTGCTGACCGAGGCTGGACTCGCCGGCATCGTCGCCGCGGTCAAGGAAGGGCGAATTACGTTCCAGCGCATCCAGACGTACACGCTGAACGCCATCATCAAGAAGATCGTGACGGTGCTGTTCCTGATCGCGGGCCTGATCATGACCGGACAGGCGATCCTGACTCCTCTGTTGATGGTCATCGTCATGGTCACCGGCGATTTCCTCTCCATGTCTTTGACGACGGACAACGTGCGCCCGTCGCCGAAGCCGAATTCGTGGCGCATCGGGACCTTGACTATGGCCGGAGTCGTCATGGGCGCCTGTCTGCTGGCCTTCTGCACCGGCGTCCTGGCCGTCGGCAGATTTCGCCTGAATCTCGGAACCGAGGCGCTGAGAACTCTGGCCTTCGTCGTCCTGGTGTTTGGCAGTCAAGCAACCATTTACGCAATTCGCGAACGCCGGCACTTGTGGGGCACTCGCCCGAGCCTCTTGCTCGCTGTGTCGTCGGTCGCCGATATCGCCATCGCCTCGACATTGGCGGTCGGCGGAGTTGCAATGACGCCCTTGCCGGCCGTTGCTCGTGGCCGGCACGCTTGCGGCGGCGGCTGCCTTCGCGTTCGTCTTGGATTTTGTCAAGGTTCCGGTATTCGCGCGTCTCGGGATCGCTCGGAGCGGGACGATCGACCTGTGACTTACGAAGTCCCCACACGGCAAAGCCGGAAAGGGCGCCCATCGTAAAACCGGCGCGTACACCCGATCGGCCAGCCTGCTCTCCACCCAAGATTGCCAGTTAGAGCAAATCATGGACGGACTGTGGGACTCGGGACTATGCTGGGCCTAGGAGGCGTCGAAGCGTCTCCTGAATGCTCTCGAACGCGCGCGAGCGCCGCGTCCCTATCCGGCGCTCGCGAAGGCTGGCCGTCGCGGGATCGTTGACGGCAACTATTGGATTTCCTCCTACATTTTGACAGCTCCGCCGGTTATCTCTGGCGATTTCTATGCGATGGCCGATATCCCCAACCGCCTTTGATACGCCATCGCCAAAGCTCGTTGCGCCGTCATACCAACGCGGCGCCCGATCCAAGCAGATCGTGCAAAACCTCGAGATGACTGCCCTATTGGTCGCTCGGACGCCGGAGTTTGGCGATTTGCCGGGCGCTCGCCCAGCATGAGCCGAACGGGCTTTCCGAAATCCCTCGCACCGCGGCGCGCGTGGAGGCGTGCACGACAATCTCAATCAGGATGTCCCCGTCCCGTTCCTCGGGCAGAAGGCCGGTCGTCGCGTCCACCCCGTTCTGGCGGAAGGCCTCGAAGGTTTCGCCCGCCATGCGAAAGCCCTCGAGGTCCGAATGCTCGACGAACCAAACGCTGGCGTCGTCATCGTACGCAGCCTTCGCGACGGTGATTCGCATTGGGGGTTCCTGCAAGGCTGCCACACACGAGCACAATGACCGCTGCGTTCCAAGTCGAGCGAACCGGGCGGCAAGACACGGGTCCACGTCGCTGACCGGCCGCGGCGAGGTCAGTGACTGCGCCCCCCTTCACCGCCACCCCAGCGCTGGCGCGACATGGGTCAGGATCGCTTCGATCACGTGGGCGTTGTAGTCGACGCCGAGCTGGTTCGGCACGGTGAGGAGCAGCGTGTCGGCCGCCGCGACAGCCTCGTCGGTCTTGAGTTCTTTGACCAAAGCATCGGGCTCGGCGGCATAGCTGCGGCCAAAGATGGCGCGGGTCTTGTCGTCGATGAAGCCGATCTGGTCCTCCTCCGACCGGCCGCGGCCGAAATAGACGCGATCGCGATCGTCGACGAGCGCGAAGATGCTGCGGCTGACCGAGACGCGCGGCTCACGCGCATGTCCGGCCTCCTTCCAGGCTTCGCGGTAGGCCTCGATCTGCCTCCTCTGCTGGATGTGGAAAGGCTCGCCGGTCTCGTCGTCCTTCAGCGTCGAGCTTTGCAGATTCATGCCGAGCTTGGCCGCCCAAACCGCGGTCGCGTTGGAGCTCGCGCCCCACCAGATCCTTTCGCGCAAACCGTGCGCATGCGGCTCGAGGCGCAGGAGGCCCGGCGGATTGGCGAACATCGGCCGCGGGTTCGGCTGCGCGAAGCCCTGGCCGCCGAGCAGCTCGAGAAACGCCTGGGCATGACGCCGGCCCATGTCGGCGTCGCTCTCGTCGTCCTCCGGGCGGTAGCCGAAATGGCGCCAGCCGTCGATCACCTGTTCGGGCGAGCCGCGGCTGATGCCGAGCTGCAGCCGGCCGCCGGCGATGAGGTCGGCCGCGCCGGCGTCCTCCACCATGTAGAGCGGGTTCTCGTAGCGCATGTCGATGACGGCGGTGCCGATCTCGATGCGCTTTGTCCGCGCGCCGACCGCCGCCATCAGCGGGAAGGGCGAAGCGAGCTGGCGGGCGAAATGATGGACGCGGAAATAGGCGCCGTCCGCGCCGAGCTCCTCGGCCGCCACGGCGAGGTCGATCGACTGCAGCAGCGCGTCAGCGGCTGAACGCGTCGCCGACTGCGGCGAGGGAGTCCAGTGGCCGAACGAGAGGAAGCCGATCGTCTTCATACGGGCCACCTTACCGGGTTTCCGGCTTCACGACGACGCTTCGCTTGTCGGACCGGAAGACAGGCGGTTGTCGTCCAGGCCGCCGTCGCCCGGAACAGAAATGGGCGGGTTGCCGCCGCGCGGCGACGGCGGGGGAGGCGCCAACCCAACTTGCGTAGTTTGGGGCCGATTCTTCCGATTTTGCACAAGGTGTCGTGAATTTGATCTGGTAGCTATTGGATGTTGGAGCCGGATTTTAGCGTGTAGTGACGACCTTGGGTATTTTCTAGTCGGCTGGAGTTGGTCCAAATAGCGCATGTACTTGCGCCACACGATTCGCAAGACGGATCGGAAGGTTGATCGCTATTGGACCTTGGTGCGCAGCGTTCGCGTTGGACAACGGGTGATCCAGCGGACGGTCGCGCATCTTGGCAAGCTCGACGAGCGCGGACGGATCGAGGCGCGCGCGCTGGCGCGCCGGCTGATCGGCGCTCCCGAAGGCGCGCCGCTGTTCAGCGACGGCAGCGAACAATTGACGGCCCTGGTTCGCCTGAACGGCGTTCGCGATTGAGCGCTCGCGTCAGTTTGGCAAGGTCTACCTGGCGCTCGCCCTGTGGCGCGGGGTGGGGCTCGAGCAGCTGTGCAATCGACTGCTTCCTTTGGGTCAGGAGCGCGTCGCCTGGGCGAAGATGGCGGCGGTGCTGGTGATTGCTCGCTTCTGCGCGCCATCGAGCGAGCTGCACATTGCCGAGGATTGGTATCGCCACACGGCGCTTGGCGATCTGTTGCAGCTCGGCGAAGAGGAGGTCAACAAGGATCGGCTCTATCGCGCGCTCGATCGCTTGCTTGCGCACAAAAGCGCCCTGGAGGCGCATCTGTCGCTGCGGAGAGCTGTTTGCGGTCAGAACGAAGTGCGGTCTTTGAATTGCCTATCCCACACCCGCGGATCTGCGCAAGTTGGGCCAAATCGCTTTATTTGTCAGCGCGATGCAGCGCCACACTGTGGCGCGCATGATAGTGGCCGGCTCGTTGGCCCTCTTCTTGAGGAGACGTCATGGCTGCCCGGCTTCCAGTGACGCCGGCCTCCCACACGCTCGGGACGTCATGAATCGCATCAGGCGACGACCAGTTTTCCGTCGATCCGCCTTGGAATTCGGAGCGGATTGCTGTCCTTTATACTGTCTGGAAGAAGCGCGGACGGCGCGTCTTGATAAGCCACAGGTCGAAGGAAGCGCTCGATGGCCAGGCTGCCGACGGACGTCGAACGCCCGTCTGAGGTGGCCGGATAAGGACCTCCGTGGACCATTGCATGCCCAACTTCGACCCCGGTTCCGAAACCGTTGAAAAGGATGCGACCGGCCAGTCCCTCCAACTTCGGCATCAGACGCCCCGCGGAAGGTTCGTCCTCTTCGTCCACGTGCAGCGCGACCGTGAGCTGGCCTTCCATTCCGTTGATAATGCGGCTCAACTCGTCGAGGTCGCGGCATCGCACGACAAGTGACGAAGCCCCAAAGACTTCATCGTGCAGCCTAGGATCGGCAAGAAAAGCCGATCCACTTGTCGCAAAGAGCGCAGCCTGGCCTTGGCGGCCATCGCCCTCGAGGCCCTGGCCGACGAGGGAGACATCGGGATGGCGGCCAAGTCGATCGACGCCCTCACAATAGCTATTGAATATATTGGACGTTAACATTGTCGCAGCTGCCGTCTTGGCAAGTTCCTCCGACGCGCAAGAAAGAAAGTGAGAAAGACCCTCGCTTTCGATCGCCAGGATCAAGCCAGGATTCGTGCAAAACTGACCTGCGCCTTGCGTCAAGGACCCCACAAACGCTGCAGCGATCGACGCCGCCCGCGATTTTAGTGCGGACGGAAATAGGATTACCGGATTGATTGAACTCATCTCGGCGTAAACCGGGATCGGCTGACGACGCTTGGCGGCAATCGCCATGAATGCGGTTCCGCCGGCGCGCGATCCGGTAAAGCCGACGGCTCGGATGCGCGGGTCCGCCACGAGCGCCTGGCTGATCTCCCGCCCGGTATCGTAGAGCAGCGCGAAGGTTCCGGCAGGCAATCCGCGAAGCCTCACGGCGTCCTGAACCGCCTTGCCGACAAGCTCGGACGTGCCGGGATGAGCGGAATGGGCTTTGACGATCACCGGGCAGCCTGCCGCCAGGGCCGACGCTGTGTCGCCGCCGGCGACAGAGAACGCCAGGGGGAAGTTCGATGCGCCGAAGACAGCGACCGGGCCGAGCGGAACTTTGCGCAAGCGCAGGTCCGGGCGGGGCGCTGGGCTGCGCTCGGGCAATGGCGAGTTGAGCCGGGCGCCCAGGAAGCTTCCTTCGCGAACGACGTCCGCGAACATTCTCAACTGGAAGACCGTTCGGGCCCGTTCGCCCTCCACCCGGCCGCGCGGCAATCCGCTTTCCGCAACGCAACGTTCGATGAGCGCGTCGCCGACGTCCAGGATGCAACTTGCGACCTGTTCCAGAAAGAGAGCCCGTTCCTCGAGACCGGTCTGCCGATAGACCGTGAACGCATCCCAGGCGAGTTCGGCCGCTTCGGCGAGGTCAGCCTTGGTCGCGCCGCCGAATACGCCGTCGAGCTCGCGCCCGGTGGCCGCGTCCTGGCTTCGGAACGAGCCGTTCGCCCCGAACCTCGAGCCTCCGCCAATCAGAAGATGTCCATTGAACGTCATTCGATTGCCTCGTATTCGGTCGCTCGTCGCTAACGAGCCACATGGGACCGCGGTCGTGCGACCGCAACGCGATCAGCCGGCTGGATCTTCGCTGATCAACGCGCCCAGCGCAGCACCAGCGGATCGTTGCGGCGTGCGATCTCGATCAGTCCCGCGCGAGTCTGCGGATGCAGCGGCGGGACGGGATGGCGCGTCATTTCCGAGCGGATGACGCCGCCTTCCTTCATCAGCGCCTTCGCGGCGATCAACCCGCACTGGCGGTTCTCGTAATTGATCAGAGGGAGCCAGCGCTGATAGGCGGCCATCGCGCCTTCCCGGTCGCCTGCGGCGTGGGCGTCCACGATCTCTCGAATGCCGTCCGGATAACCGGCTCCGGTCATGGCGCCCGTGGCGCCCGCGTCGAGATCGGCCATCAGGGTAATGCCTTCTTCGCCGTCCCACGGTCCCTCGATGGAGTCTCCGCCCTCTGCAATGAGGGCGCGCAGTTTGGCCGCCGCTTGCGGCGTCTCGATCTTGAAGTAGGCGATATTCTCGATCTCCCTCGCCATCCGCGCGAGCAGCGGAACCGGGAGCGGCGTGCCCGAGACCGGCGCGTCCTGGATCATCACCGGAATCGAAACGGCGTCCGACACTCTGTTGAAAAAGCTGGTAATGCCTTGTTCCGCAACGCGAAGGGTGGCGCCGTGATAGGGCGGCATCGCCATCACCATGGCGGCGCCGGCCGCTTCGGCGTCGCGCGAGCGTTTCGCACAGATCTGCGAGCCGAAATGAGTCGTCGTGACGATGACCGGAATCCGGCCCGCCACATGGTTCAGCACCGCATCCATGATGTCCTCGCGCTCCTGGTCGGTCAGCACGAACTGCTCGGACCAGTTGGCGAGGATGCAGATGCCGGTCGAGCCGGCGTCGATCATGAAGTCGACGCAGCGCTTCTGGCCTTCGAGATCCAGTTCGCCGTCGTCGTCGAAAACGGTCGGCGCCACGGGGAACACGCCGCGATAACGAGTGCGGGACTGAGCCATTGACACTCCAAAGCTTCGGGAAAGCGGCGGGACGTCGTCGGCCAAATCCGGATCTCGCGCCGCAATGTCCGTTCTCCTAGTTGATCCACCTCGAAGCAGAGCGCAGCCTTCCGCCGTGAAGGAACTCCGCGACAGCGACGATCTTACCGCATAAGTTCCCTGTTTCCCATAATGGCCGCGCTAACGGTTGGCCGGCGCCTCGATCCGCGTCTTCCCGCCCATGTAGGGCTGCAAAACCGGGGGAATTGCGATCGAGCCGTCCGGCTCCTGGTAGTTCTCCATCACCGCGATCAGCGCGCGGCCGACCGCGACGCCCGAGCCGTTCAGCGTATGGACGAAACGGGTGGATTTGGCGTCGGCCGCCTTGGAGCGGGCGTTCATGCGGCGGGCCTGGAAGTCGCCGCAGACCGAGCAGGAGGAGATTTCGCGGAAGCGCCCCTGCCCCGGCAGCCAGACCTCGATGTCGTAGGTCTTGCGCGAGGCGAAGCCCATGTCGCCGGTGCAGAGCGCGACGGTGCGGAAATGCAGGCCGAGGCGCTTCAGCACCTCCTCTGCGCAGGCGGTCATCCGCTCGTGCTCGTCGCGCGCCTGCTCGGGCGTGGTGATCGAGACAAGCTCGACCTTGCGGAACTGATGCTGGCGGATCATGCCGCGCGTGTCCTTGCCCGCCGCGCCGGCCTCGGCGCGGAAGCAGAGCGTGCCGGCGGTGAAGCGCAACGGCAGCGCCTTCTCGTCGACGATGCTTTCGCGCACGAGGTTGGTCATCGGCACCTCGGCGGTGGGGATGAGCCAGCGATACTCGCTAAAATTCCCCTCCATGCGCACCGCTCCATGGCAACTTGAGTAACCGCCTCGAGCGACTGTCTGGATACTAGCTGATCCAACGTCTCGGCTGAGCGACGGTCCAATGCTGGTAACTTGTGCTCTTTATATCGCGCGTCGACGTACGCGTTCCGAGTTGACGCGTCCAGTTCAAAATCGGTCGATTCGACTCGAAATTGATCGTCCCGAAACTTCGGCAATTGCGCCGTGCCGAACATGGCGTCGTCGCGCACCAGCACCGGCGGCTCGATCTCGGTGTAGCCGTGCTCGGTCGTGTGCAGGTCGAGCATGAACTGCTCGAGCGCGCGCGAAAGCCGCGCCAGCGCCCCCTTGAGGACGACGAAGCGCGAGCCCGAGAGCTTGGCTGCAACGTCGAAGTCCATCAGGCCCAGCGCCTCGCCGAGCTCGAAATGTTCCTTCGGCTCGTTCATGCCGCCGGAGTTCCGGCCGCACGCCCCAGCGGCGCACCTCGACATTTTCGTTCTCGTCCTTGCCGTCGGGAACGTCGTCGAACGGCAGGTTCGGGATTTCGGCGAGCGCGGTCTCGAGCGCCGCGCCTGCGTCGCGCTCGGCCGCCTCGAGTTCCGGCATGGTCGCCTTGAGGCCGGCGACCTCGGCCTTGAGGTCGTCGGCCGCCTCGATGTCCTTGCGCGCCATGGCGGCGCCGATCGCCTTCGAGGCCGCGTTGCGGCGCTCCTGGACGCGCTGCAGTTCGAGGATGGCGAGGCGGCGAGTCTCGTCGAGCGCGATCAGCGATTCGGCCCGCGGCTCGAGCCCGCGCCGGGCAAGGCCGGCGTCGAACGCTTGCGGATTGTCGCGGATCGCCTTGATGTCGTGCATGAATTCACCTGGGATCGAACGCGCGGCGCAGCCAGCGGTCGCCGAACACGTTGAGCGCGAGGCCCGCCATTACCAGAAGCGCGCCGGCAAGCTCAACCGTCCGCAGGGGTTCGTGGAAAATCAGCATCCCGGCCGCCATGCCGACGACCGGAACCAGCAGGGCGAACGGCGCGACGGTCGCCGCCGAATAATGGGCGAGCAGCCGCGCCCAAACGCCAAAGCCGAACACGGTTCCGGCATAGGCGATCGCCAGCACGCTGCCGGCGAGGCGCCAGGTCGGATGCGGGAGGCCGAAGAGCGGCCCGGTCCCGTCGAAGACGAGCGAAAGGGCGATCAGCGGCAGCGGCGCGGCGAGGCTCGACCAGACGGTGAAGGCGAGCGCGTCGATCTTTCCCTCGGTCTTGGCGACCACGTTGGCCGCCCCCCAGAACAGGGCCGCGAGCACCTCCAGCAGGAACGGCCCGAGGCTCGCACCGGCCAGTCGTTCCGAGCCGATCACCGCCATCCCGGCGAAGGCGATCGCCGCGCCGATCGCCTGCATCCGCCGCGGCCGCTCGCCGAGAACGAGCCAGGCGATGAGGATGGTGAAATAGACCTGGAACTGGATCACCAGCGAGGTCAGGCCGACCGGAAAGCCCTTGCCCATCGCGATGAACAGCGCGCCGAACTGGCCGACGCCGATCAACAGGCCGTAGAGCGCGACCTTCCAGGCGGGCGCCTTGGGCGGCGCGATGAAAAAAACGGCCGGGAACGCTGGCGAACACGAACCGCAACGCCGACAGCATCAGCGGCGAGGTCTCGGCGACGCCGATCTTGATGGCGACGAAGACAAGCCCCCAGACGACGGCGACGCTGGTCGCCGCCAGCATGTCGCGCGGGGTCACGCGCCCCACCAAGACAGAAGGGGATTGCCACGCGGACTGCCGAAGACGCTTGTCACAAGCTACCTATCCATCCTCGCAATCGCGATGGCGCCGCCAAGACCCCGGCGGCGCAACAGGAGTAGCGTGCTGACTCGGGGCAGTGAAACTGTTAGGATCGTCCCATGGTCGATGAGCCCGAAAGCCTTATTCTCAAGATTCTTCGCGAGATGCGCGCGGAGCTGGCGACCAAAGCGGATGTTGAGAACGTGCGCTCGGAGGTCAGCGACATTCGTTCCGGACTCGCCGAGGTCCGGTCCAACGTGAATTCGCTCCGCGCCGACGTCGCCTCCGATCTGCTGACGATGCGCAAGGAGTTGTCCGAGCAGATCGTCGGCCTGCGACGAGCGGTCGTCGACTATCACTCGTCCGTGATCGGCCACGGCATGTTGATCAGCGATCTCGACGCGCGCCTGCGCCGCGTCGAGTAGCATCTCAACCTGCCGCCGATGATCGCGGGCTGAGCCGGCGGTCACGTTCCCGTATTCGTCGTCGAGTTTTGCTGCGCCCGGCGCTTCTCGACCGTCTTCACCGCGATGATCGCGCCCTCGTACAGCGCCAGCATCGGCAGGGCGAGAGTGGTCATGCTGATCAGGTCGGGCGGCGTCAGGATGGCCGCGATCCCGACCACGGTCACGATGGCGTAGCGGCGCATCCGGATGAGCCAGGCCGAATTGATGATCCCGACCTGGCCGAGCAGCGTCAGGATCACCGGCAGTTGGAAGGCGATCCCGAAGGCGAAGATCAGCGTCATGATCAGCGACAGATACTCGCTGACCTTGGGCAGGAGTTCGATCGTCGCCGCGCCGGGGGTGTTGACCTGCTGCAACGACACCGAAAAGCGGATGAGCAGCGGCATCACCGCGAAATAGACGAGCAGCGCCCCGGCTAGAAAGAAGATCGGGGTGGCGATCAGGTAGGGTAGAAACGCCTGCCGTTCGTGCTTGTAGAGGCCCGGAGCGATGAACTTGTAGAGCTGGGTGGCGATCACCGGAAAGGCGATCACCCCTGCCCCGAACATGCTGAGTTGGACATTGGTGTAGAACTGCTCCAGGAAATGAGTGGCGATCAGGGTCGCCTTCTCCGCCCCCACCACGCGCACATAGGGTTCGGTCAGCACGTTGTAGATCGTGCGCGAGAAATAGAAGCAGACCAGAAAAGCTGCAAAGAAGGCGTAGATGGACCGGATCAGCCGGCCTCTCAGCTCGATGATGTGATCCATCAACGGCGCCTTGGTGGCGTCGATGTCCTCCTGGCTCATTCGGCGGCGCTCGATTTCTCCGCCGGCGAATCCTCATGAGCGGGACGCGCGACCGACTTCTCCTCGACGGAGGGTGCGCCGAGCGCGACCTCCGAGGTTCCAATCTCCGAGGTCGGCGGCGCCGGGGCCGGCAGATGCGCTTGCGGCTCGGCCGCCTTGGTCACCTCGTCGCGGATCATCGCCGCGGGGTCGAAGCTGGCGGGCGACATCGTCTGGCTCAGCTCCGTAAGGCTGGCCGTCGTCTTCTGATTGAGCTCGGCCAGTTCCTTGCGCACGCTCTCGAACTCGGCCTCGCGCATTGCGTCCATGAACTGGCCCTGGAATTCGGCGGCCATCCGGCGCATCCGCCCCATCACCTGGCCGACCGTGCGCATGACGCGCGGCAAATCCTTCGGGGGAATCACCGCCAGCGCGACGATCGCCACGACCAACATCTTGCCTATGTCGAAGTCGAACATCGAGGCTCCGGCGGAACGTGCACGCAGGCGACGCGGTCGCGCCTATCCACGCGAGCGTCAGCTGCGATGCGCTCAGCCGACCTTGTGAACGTCGTTGGCGTCGATGCCAATCCGGTTCTCGATCGGCCGCGGCGGCGCCGGAGCGCTGGGCGCCGGCTTTTCCTCATCGTCCTCGGCGAGGCCTTTCTTGAACGATTTCACGCCCTTGGCGACATCGCCCATGATGTCGGAGATCTTGCCCTTGCCTCCGAACAGCAGAAGCGCGACCGCAAGGAACAACATCCAGTGCCAAATGCTGAAGCTACCCATGGCCGCCTTCCCATTGTGCCGGCGCCGCACAGCCGCCATGAGCCGTCGGCGCAATCCTTGATCGGCCCATACCTAAGCGTGGGAATGGGCAAAAACAAGCGCGAGGCCGCCGCAGGTCGATCCGATCGGCCGTCTTTCGCCTTATACCCGCACGCGTCGCCTGTCAGGTCGACCCTACGGTCGTTCCCGACCGGTCGAACAGCGGAAAGATCAGCAGGCCGGCGAAGAAACCGCCGAGATGCGCGACCCAGGCGACCGGCATGTCGGACAGGCCGAGCGATCGGGCAAACGCGCCGAAGATGAAATTCGTCGCCAGCCAGATGACGAGAAAGATGCGCGCCCGCGGATCCGTCAGGATGGCGCTGAGCGGCGCCGCGGGGATCGACGCGAGGTCCCGGCGGCCCGTGGTCGGATGACCCAATGGCGCCCCGGGTTGGAACATAAAGCGCGCCGCCGCGCCCATGAGTCCCGAATTGGCGCCGGAGACGCCGATGAGCGGCATGAAGTCCATCGGGCCGATGGCCCATTGGGCCAGCGCGGCGGCGATCGCGGTCACGCCCATGAACACGAGAAAGCGCGCCGCTCCGAAACGCCGCGCGACAGGCGGCCCGAACGCCATCAGCCACACGGTGTTGAGCAGGACATGCGACCAGGCGCCATGCAGGAATACATAAGTCAACAGCGTCCATGGCTTGGCGCCCCCGAGCGCATGCAGATCGCGCATCGCGCGCACCTGTTCGAGCGCTGCCGGATCGCTGTTCGCCCGAATGAGCAGATCGATCGCGCGCCCCGGCCAGATCGAAACGGTGAGACGGCCGGGAACGAACGCGAAGTTCCGGATGATCAGATCCTGGATCTCCGGACGCATCCAATGAAAGACCGCAAACAACGCAACCAGCAGGACGGCGAGTCCGACGACCACCGGCGGCGCGTTGAAAATCGGCTCTTCTTGCCGGCCGGCGTGGCTCGGGGTCCGGTCCATGCGTCGATGTCCCTCTATAATCCAAGCGGCTTGGAGGAAATCGCGACAAATCGCAATGGGCTTCGGGATCGCCCGACGTGACGAATGGCTCAAACCTCGCCCGTTATTGTTAACGGGAAAACAAGCGTTGAATAGCATCGTCCTGGTCTTGTCCCGCGCTGCGACGGCATGTTCCCTGCTACGAAGCGCGAAGACATGCGCAATGTTGTCGTCATGTCTCGATGTGACACGCGCGCTGACCCTCCATGTGGGAGAGGCTGATGAGACATGCTGTCTCGAAAGAACTTTATGCCTATTGGTGCGCCCTCCGAAGGGGCGGATGTCCGCCCGAGCGCAACCAGGTCGAACCCTGCGCCATTCGCTGTTGTCTGTCCGATACGTTCGTCCTCGAGTTCGACGCGGGAAACGGATACCCTTTCAGGATTTGCGGTTCCAGAATCAACGGTCTGTTCCTGAGGGAACTGCGCGGCGCCGGCTTCCTGCAAATCTGGCGCAGCGTCGATCAGACGCGGCTCGATGTCATTTTGCGGGCCGCCGCAGACAAGGAGGCGCCCTGTCTCCTGCTGGCGGAGGCGTCTCCTGCGGGACTGCGCGCCCGTCGAGATCGAGGTCACCCTGCTGCCCCTGCGCAACCAGGGCGCGACCCACACGCGTATGCTGGGTTCGCTTAGCGTATGCGGCAGCTCCGACTGGCTCGGCCTGATCGCCTCCGGTCCGGCGACGCTGAGGGCCTGGAGCGGCCTGGAGCCCGCCGCGAGCGAACGGCGGCACGCCCCGCGGCCCCTCCGCCTAGCGCGAGCGGGCGCAAGCGCTCGTCTTGCAGGAGGCGCCTGAAGCAGCCGCGCGTCGGAGCGGGCCTCCCGTTCGCCGCAGTCAGCAAGCGAGACGGCGCGCTCAAGCGCCGACGTCGATGCGCTTCAGTCCGGCGGCGTAGCGTCGCCAGTTCTCGACGTAGTGCGCCGCCGACCCGAGGAGCGCCGTCGCGGCCTCGGCGTCGAGCGTCCGAATCGCCTTCGCGGGCGCGCCGACGATCAGCGAATGGTCGGGAAACGACTTGCCCTCCGTGATCAAGGCGCGCGCGCCGACGAGGCAGCCGCGACCGATCCTGGCGCCGTTCAGCACGACCGCGCCCATTCCGATCAGGGAGCCGTCGCCGATCGTGCAGCCGTGCAGTGTGACATTGTGCCCGACGGTGCAGTCCTGGCCGACGGTCAGGGGCGAGCCCATGTCACTGTGCAGGACGGAGAGGTCCTGGATATTTGAACGCGCGCCGATGACGATCGGCTCGTTGTCTCCGCGCAGCACAGCACCGAACCAGACGCTCGCGTCCTCGCCGAGTTCGGATGTCTCCAATGAGGTTGGCGTCGGGCGCAACCCAGTAGCGGCCCGCCGCCGGCAGCCTCGGCTGCACGCCATGAAGCGAATAGATCGGCATCGTGGAAAGTCTCCGCGGGGAGGCGTCGGGAAAGGCGGCCGCCTCACGGCCGCCTCACTCGTCGTCGAGATCGATGTCGAGGATCGCCATCTGCAAGGTGAAACTCGAGGCTTTCGGATCGTCCGCTGAAATGACGCCGAGGAACTCCGAACCGTTGTTCAGTTCGACCGAGTCCGTCTTTTTGAGGCGGGCGGCGATCGTCAGCTTGTCGTTCTCGAACAGTTTGCGCAGGTATTCCTGCAGGACCTCGCGCCCGACCGGCAGCTTCACCTCGAATGCGAACGAGCGGTCGCCGTCCTCGTCGTCGACCGTGATCAGGCCGATCTTGCGCTCGCCGAGGGAAACGTCGGCCGCTTCCGCCGATCGGGAGTTCGGCGCGACCTGGATCGCCGGGGCGGTGAACGTTTTGCGCAAAAAATCGCGCAGCTTGACGATCTCGGCTTTGTCCACGGCCTGCCCTCGCTCGATCCTTGAGGCCGCAGCCTTTGCCAGATGCGCGGGTCGGCGGCAAGGCGCCGGCGGAGCGGCCCGAGCGTAACCCCGGCTAAGCCTCGACCCCCTTCTCGGCCAGGATCTGGTTCATGTCGCGCGCCGGCTCGGCGCAGCCGCTCTCGCCGACGATCCGCGCCGGCACGCCGGCCACCGTCTTGTTGTGCGGCACCGGCTGCAGCACGACCGAACCGGCGGCGACCCGGGCGCAATAGCCCACTTCGATATTGCCCAAAATCTTCGCGCCGGCGCCGATCAGCACGCCGTGGCGGATCTTCGGGTGACGGTCGCCGGTTTCCTTGCCGGTGCCGCCGAGCGTGACGCCCTGCAGGATCGAGACGTTGTCCTCGATCACCGTGGTCTCTCCCACCACCAGGGCGGTGGCGTGGTCGAGGAACACGCCCTTGCCGATGCGCGCGGCCGGATTGATGTCGACCCCGAAGGCCGCCGAGGCGAGACTCTGCAGGCTCAACGCGAAGTCCCGCCGGCCCGACTTGAGAAGCCAGTGGGACAACCGATAGGCCTGCAGCGCCTGGAAGCCCTTGAAATAGAGCAGCGGCTCCATCATCCGGAGGCAGGCGGGATCGCGGTCGGCGACGGCCATGATGTCCGCCCGAAGCGCCTCGCCGATCGACGCATCGCGGGCGATCGCCTCGGCGAAGGTCTGGCGGATCAGCGCCGCGGAAACATCCGCGTTGTCCAGCCGTGCGGCGACCCGATGGGCGACCGCGCTTTCCAGCGTCTGATGGTTGAGGATCGTGGTCATCAGGAAGGTGGCGAGCTCCGGCTCGCGCCGCATCGCCTCGTCCGCCTCCTGGCGGATCCGCGCAAACAGCGGATCGTTTCCTGCAAGCCCGACGATGCGGGCGGTCAAACCTTGGGCCATGTCGATCTCGCTCCTTCGGCCGTTCCAAGGAGCAGCCCGAATGGTCCTTACCACATAGGGGGCCGGCCCGCGACCGCAACGGGCTCGCGACGGATATGGCTCCGCCGTCAATCTTATGTCTTTGCCGATCCCATGGGACTTCGGTCAGCGCGTCCCGGCGTAAGGCTGGAAGCGCGGCCACATCCGGGTGAGCACGGTGTCGCGCTTGACTTCGGCGTGCCAGACCACCGCCATGAGGTGCAGCGCAATGACCGCGCCGATGGCCCAGGCGAAGATGTAATGGGCCTGGCCTGCGCCTTCGTCGATCGCCCTGCTCCGGCCGACGAGATCCGGCAGCCAGACAAGGCCGAAGAACGAGACGTCGTGTCCGCCTGCGGTCGACGTCAGGTAGCCGGTGACCGGCATCGCGACCATCAGCGTGTAGAGCAGGAGATGGGCGCTCCGGGCGGCCGCGCGGGTCATCCGATCGAGCGCAATCGCGTAGGGCGGCGACCCGAGCGCGAGCCGCGCGACGACCCTGACGACGACGAGCGCCAGCACGGCGACGCCAAGAGACTTGTGAACGAACAGGACTTCGCCGCGCATCACCCCGCGCGGGAGCTGCGTCGACCAGACGCCGAGGCCCAGCGCAACAAAGATCAGCGCCGCCATCAGCCAATGCAGCGTGCGCAGGAACGGATGAAAGAGGGCGACGAACTGCGACGGCGGAAAGCTCTTCATGGCGCGGGCGTCCCTGGACGGGAAGGCCGCCTCATGACCGGCAATCGGGACAATCTCAAGACCGCACGTCGTCGCAGCCGATCACGCTTCAATGATCGCGGACGCTTGTTTCGGCGTTCGAAGCTGCGCAAAGCGGGCGGTTTTTTCGCCGCGGTCCGCGCACTGTTCAACACACTGCTGAGATATCAGAGACTTACTGGCTGAACAACCCGTCAGTTGCGGGTCACTGTGGGCGCGGAACAGGCGCGTTAACAGGCACGATAACAGGCTCGGAACAGGCGCCGAACAGGCACATTCCGGTCGGAACAGGCTGGCGAAACGACGACGCGAGACCTGGCCCGGCGAGGTTGCATGGGACGCCATGGAGTCTCTTCCCCGCCTGGGAAAGCGCGCCGAACCGCGAAGACCCCGGCGGCGGCCCCTCCCCGTGAGCGGTCGGACCGGGACCCTCAGCTCGCCTTCCAGAACAGCCCCACCGTCAGCGCGAGGCCGATGGCGACGACCCCGACCTTGAGCAGCTTCTCGTTGACCGTCTTCAGCATCAGCGCCCCGGCCCAGCCGCCGAACGAGGCGCCGACGGCGGTGACGCCGGCCTGAAGCCAATGCACGTCGCTCGACAGGGCGAAGATCGCCACCGCCGAAGCGTTCATGACGCCCGCCAGAATGTTCTTGCTCGCGCCGGCGTTGCGCACCGCGAGCCCCGCCATCGTCAGCGACGCCATCATCAGGAGCCCGATGCCGCCGCCGAAATAACCGCCGTAGACGGCAATGAAGAACTGAACGACCGCCGCGCCCCATGGCGGCAGATGCTGCTCTCCCGGCCTGGGGGCCTTGCGAAAGAAACTTCCCCAGGCGAATAGGACCGTGGCGAACAGGACGAGCCACGGCACGAGCTTGGCGAACACGCTCGGGGGAGTCCAGAGCAGGATCATCGCTCCGATCGCCCCGCCGAGCAGGCTGATGGCGAAGAGCGCCGTCATCGACAGGCCCGGCGGGCTCTGGGCGTCGGACCGTCCGGTGAAGCCGGTCACCAGCTGCGCCGGGAACAGCGCCACTGTCGAGGTGATGTTGGCCGCCCGCGCGCCCATGCCGGTCAGCATCAGCGACGGCAGGGTGATGAACGAGCCGCCGCCCGCAAGCGCATTTTGCGCCCCGGCCCAGATCGAGGCGACGAAGAGGATGGCGAGCGACAGGGTCAACGGAGTCTCCGGGCGGCAGAGAGCGACCGCTCGCTTACGGTGTTCGCCGGGCCGGCGCCAAGCGGGCGACCCCAGCGGCTTGAGAGCGGCGAGCGACTTCCTTAACAGGAGGAACAGCGTTTGCGAACCGTTCCGCCGACCGGCAGACCGCGAACGAAGACCGCCGGGCGATCCGATCGCATTCGTCGAGAGCGCCTGCTAAGATCCGGGATCGCAAGCAACGGCTGTCATAAGGAGCGTTTCATGCGCCACTTCGTTCTTTCGCTCGCCGTCACTTTTGTCGCCGTATCCGTGGGCCACGCGCAGCAGAAGAGCACGCTCGTGCCCGCCTTCTCGGCGGGGTCCGGGCAACTCCGCGGAGTCTATGGGCCGCCCCAGTCAGCCGCCCCGGCAGGCCTGCCGACGTCGATCACCGGATCGAGCTCGACATCGGACAGCGTTCCGAACGTCACCATGCCGGGCGAAGCCCAGGTCGGGCAGGCGCTGCCGGAAGGCGCCACCGCCGCCCCCATGGTCCGATCGGCCCGGCTACGGCCGCGCGATCGTCAATGGCCACAACGCCATCGTCGATACGAACAGCAACCAGATCGTTCAGTTCTCGGACTAGCCGCCCGATCCCTACGCGAAGTCCTTGGCGGCCGCCGTGTGTTCGGCCATCAGTCGGTCGAGATCGAGACCGACGGGCGCGCCGTCGACCACGCGCCAGGCGCCCGCCGCCATCACCCGGTCGGCATGGGTAGCGCCGCACAGGATCAGCGCCGCGAGCGGATCGTGAGCGCCGGAGAAACGCGGCTCGTCCAGCGTATAGAGCGCGAGATCGGCTTCATAACCCTCGGCGATCCGGCCGATATCGGATCGGCCCAGGCAGCGGGCCGAGCCCTCCGTCGCCCAGCGCAGGACGTCGAGATGCGTGACCTTGTCGGCCCCGTAACGCAGGCGGCCGATCATCAGCGCGTGGCGGGCCGCCTCCATCATGTTGGAGGAATCGTTCGAGGCCGAGCCGTCGACGCCGAGTCCAACGGCCGAGCCCGCCGCCTCGAGCTCGCAGGTCCGGCAGATGCCGGAGGCGAGAACCATGTTCGACGTCGCGCAATGGCAGACCCCCACCCCTGCCCGGCCGAGTCGGCCGATTTCCTCGGCGTTGAAGTGGATGCCGTGGGCGAGCCAGACGCGGCTCGACATCCAGCCCGTCTCCTCGAGCAGATCGACCGGCCTCAGTCCGTAGGTCTCGAGGCAGAACCGCTCCTCGTCGTCGGTCTCGCAGAGGTGGGTGTGAAGCTGACAGTCGTAGCGCTCGGCGAGCCGCGCGCTTTCGCGCATCAGCGCCTTGTCGATCGAGAAGGGGGAGCACGGCGCGAGCGCGATACGGATTCGCGCGCCGGGCTTCGGATCGTGGAACAGCTTCAGCACCCGCTCGCTGTCGGCAAGAATCGTGTCCGAGTTCCTGCACCACGCTGTCGGGCGGGAGGCCGCCGTCCTTGACCGACAGGTTCATCGAGCCGCGCGACACCGTCATCCGCATGCCCAGGCCGAGCGCCTCCTCGACGGCGATGTCCACGGCGTTCTCGAGCCCGGCCGGATAGAGGTAGTGATGATCGGCGGCGGTCGTGCAGCCGGAAATGAGCAGCTCGGTCAGCGCCATGCGGACGGCGAGGCGCAGGTGCTCGGGCTTCAGCCGCGCCCAGATCGGATAGAGCGCCGTCAGCCAGGGAAACAGCGTCTTGTTGATCGCCTGCGGGTGGGCGCGCGTCAGCGTCTGGTAAAAGTGGTGATGCGCGTTGACGAGGCCCGGCAGCACGATCGACCGCGAGGCGTCGTATACGGCGTCGACCCGCTCGGGCGTCCGGCTACCGTCCACGCGCTCGACGATGCGGGTCCCCTCGACGACGAGCCCTCGCTCGGCGCCGTCAGCGAGAATCGCCACGGGATCCTTGATCCATGTCCGCATTATGCCGCCGCCTGCCTGCCGCGCGCCCTCTTTGCGGACGGGCGAGGGCCTCTGTCAATGCGGGCCAGCCAGAAGCGGAAGAGCGAACAGGACAATCGAGCGGGACCGTCACAGGCTTTGTTCGCGTGTCAAGGAGACGGCGCCGCTCAACGAAATCCAAAGCGAAGCCCCCTGGCCTGAATGTCGCGGGAAGGTGGGAGTTCGAAGCTGACGCCATAGATGGCGGCAATGCGCACATAGCTGTCGTCCACCGGGGGGCACAGGAAATGAGCGGTCTCGACCCTTTGGAGATATTCGCCAGCGCGAACCGAATGCCTGCGACAGCGACTCCCAAGCCTTTCGTGCTTGCCGTAGCGTCGGACGGTTAGCGCGCGCTAGGCCGCTTGCAGCATTTAGGTTTCACCCAGGCGAGCAGCGATACGCTCCGTGACGCTGATGTGTTTGGATGTGAGCTCGCACACCCAATCCGCTCCGCCCGCGTGAGCGAATAGAAAAAGCTCGGGCGTGGTCAGGGCGTTGCGGACTACCGCCAGACGGTATCCTCCTTCGGAAAAGTTTTTATTCATCGCCCGCTTCATCGCTTTGTATTCGTTGGGCGACAGTTCTACGCCCAGCACAGCGCCCGATAACCCTTTGACCTCGACGCATAAGGTAGTGTCATCCTTTGTAAACTCCAAATCCCAACCACAGTTATCCTTTTGTCGATCGCGTTTTTCCCCACCAAGGCTGTTCAACACGAAGGCGATCGCGGCTGCTTCAACTCTAGCATTGTGTGCGATGTCGGGTGCGCAAGGCCACCCGCCAGACCCTCCGCTGCCACTTGCGACGGTATTTCCACTCCCGGCCGCCTTACCGGGCGCATCTTTATTTGCATTTTTATATATATGATATAAATATGACATATATTTGGGGTTGTGCCATCCACGGGTTATCATGTTAGCATTCTTAAAGTCCAACAATTTATATTGGATTTGGCTAAGATATGCGGCTTTTTGTAGGCCGCATATCTTAGCAAAATCTTGTAAATGTTGTCCGCTGCATACGTTTATAAATCTGGTTGAGAAATATAGCGACAATATCTTTGCTTTAAACATTTGCGATAATGGGTTTTTATCGATCGATACAAAATTAGGTTTTTGCTTTGAGCCTTCTTCGATCAGCGATACCAACGACTGCTTGACTAAATTGAAGGCAGCGGTTTCGGAGTTGCCGAACTTATTTGCATATCTGTATCTTTTTGTTGGGTCAGACTTTGTCTTTCCCCAATATATACCAAATTTTTTGGCAGGTGATCCCGTAATTCGCGCCCAAGCTTCGGTCTCTTTCTTACATAATAGCAAAAAGTAGACGGTCCGTGACCGATAGCGTAGTCTTCTTTTGTAATGTTTCCTAAGGACTTCTTTGGAAATTTTTGCAAGAAACGTCTTTGCGCGCGTAGCGCGCCGTCTTCACGCTCAGTTTTGTAGGTGCTATCAAATTCGAGTAAATTCCTTTTATCAAAATATGAATCTGTCACAAAGTTTCTCCGTTACGCGTTAGCCAGCACTTGTTTAGCCGCAACGAGGTTGGATGACGGACTGTTGCACGGAGGCCAATGATAACAAACTGACGTTAGCTTCTGAAGGTCCTAATCGTCGCGGGCGCTTGCGTTGCCGACGTCTCCCTGTGGCGGCAACAGCGCGGTTGAGCGCGAGTCCCTTACGACGGCTATCCGCCCATTTGAGGCGTTCAAGCCCAACGTCGGCTACGGCTGCAATAGGTCAATTCGCGACGTTCAATCGCCTGCGACGAATGTTCGGTTCGAACTCACCGGTCAAGCGCGGCTCATCATCGCGTTCGTCGGGCCGAGCGCGGTCAGCACCTTGACTTCCGCGCCGCGAAAGACGCCCATCTTGGCTAGGCCCGTCCGCCCGGAACCCGCATCGAGATTGAGCCGGCAAGCGCAAATCTGATCCTCGTGCGAAGGGTTGAGCCGCGCGTCGTTCGGCGTGTGGCCATGCACGACGAAGTAGCCGCCATAGCATCCCGGGCCCGGAGCGGCCTCGAGAAACGGCCAGCGCACCCAGGCCCAGTGCGTGTCCTCGTCGAGTTCGGCAAGCGGGGTGTTCCAGGGCGTGGCGAGAAAGCTCTCGAGCTCCATATTCGGGTTGACCCCCGCATGGACGAACAGCGCTTCGCCCGAGCGCCAGTTCGGGCTCAGGCCCTCGAGCCAGCCCCTTATCCGCTCCGGCAGAGCGACGCGGATCACCGTCAGCAATTCCTCCGGGCCGGACGGCTCGACCTCGAAATCGGCAAACTGCCGCACAACCGCGCCGCCGCCGTTGCGAACCCAGTTGTGCAGCGCGTCCAGCGCATCGTCCCAGGCCGTTCGGGGATCGAGCGCGAGCCGCATCATCGCCTCATGGTTGCCCATCAGCGCGACGCACTCGTCCGCCCGGAGCTCCGCGCGCGCGCCCATCGCCAGATCGATTGTCCCCAGGCTGTCGGGACCACGGTCGACGAGATCGCCGAGAAAGACCAGCACGCGCCGCGCCCTGAGGCGCGGTTCGCGGGCCGCCTCGTCGAGCAGCGCGCGCAGAAGGTCGGGCCGGCCATGAATATCGCCGATGGCGAAGACTTCCGCATCGGGGGCGATGGAGCGCGGCAAGGCAAAAGTCTGTCGATCGACCACGGCGGCCATGATGTCCGATCCCACTCCACGGCCGAGCATTGCACAGCGCTCGAGCAACGCGCTAGTTTGTTTCCATGTTCCTGACCTTCTTCGCAAACCTTCGGCAGGCGCACGTTCCGGTCACGCCGCGCGAGTATCTCGACCTGATGCGGGCGCTGGAAGGCGATCTGGCGGAAAGGTCGGTCGACGAATTCTATCGCCTGTCGCGTGCGGTCCTGGTCAAGGACGAGCGCAATCTCGACAAGTTCGACGTGGTGTTCGCCTCGACCTTCAAGGGTATCCTGTCCGTCAGCGCGGCCATCGAGGCCAAGCGAGCTGCCGGAGGAATGGCTGCGCCGCATGGTCGAGAAATTCCTCTCGCCCGAGGAGCGCGCCGAGATCGAGAAGCTCGGCTTCGACAAACTAATGGAAACCCTGCGCCAGCGTCTGGCCGAGCAGAAGGGACGCCATCAGGGCGGCTCGAAATGGATCGGCACCGGAGGGACGTCGCCTTTCGGCGCGTATGGCGACCACCCCGAGGGGGTGCGGATCGGTCAGGACAAGGGCCGCCGCGGCAGCGCGGTGAAGGTGTGGGACAAGCGGGAGTTCAAGGACTTCGACGGCGACGCGGAACTCGGGCCGCGCAACATCAAGCTCGCGCTACGCAGGCTGAGGCGATTCGCCCGCGAGGGCGCGGCCGACGAACTCGATCTCGACGGCACGATCCGCTCGACCGCCGACAAAGGCTTTATCGACGTCAAGCTCAGGCCCGAACGGCGGAACGCCGTCAAAGTGCTGCTGTTCCTCGACGTCGGCGGGTCGATGGACTGGCACGTCGAGGCGGCGGAGCACCTGTTCTCGGCGGCTCAGAGCCAGTTCAAGCGGCTCGAGCATTTCTACTTCCACAATTGCCTGTACGAGAGCGTGTGGAAGAACAACCGCCGCCGGTACGAGGAGCGGATCGCCACCCGCGACCTCATCAACGCCTACGGCCGCGACTATCGCGTCGTTTTCGTCGGCGACGCGTCGATGAGCCCCTACGAGATCGTCTCGCCCGGTGGTTCGGTCGAGCATCTCAATCCGGAGCCCGGCCAGAGTTTGGCTGGAAAGGGTGATCGCGACCTGGCCGCGCACAGTCTGGATCAACCCGACCCCGGAGCAGCACTGGGACTATTCGCAGTCGACCCAGATCATCGCCCAGATTTTCCAGCGCCGCATGTTCGCCCTGACGCCCGACGGCGTCGAAGCGGCGATGAAGGCGCTGGCCGCCTGAGACCAAATCGGGGCGGCGGCGCTCGTCTCCATCGCCGGAGCGGACGCAGAAGCTTCGCTCCCGGCGCCGGCGCTGATAATTCGTCGTCCTCGCCGGGTCGAGTCCGCCCGACAACCCGAGCGGCTACGCCGTCAGCGCACCACCAGCACCGAGCACTGCGCGTGACGAACGATCGTCTTGGCGTTGGAGCCGAGCAGATAGTCGCTCATCACCGGACGGTGCGAGCCGACGACGATGAGATCGGCGTCCCAGTCTGAGGCTTCCTGAAGAAGTTCGTGGTAGATGCCGCCGGCGCGCGCGGCGCCGCTCTTGCGGTCGGCCGGCAGGTCGATCTCCGCGAGGATCGTGTCGAGCAACTCCTTGCGCCCGCTTGGTCTGCTCCGCGTCGAAATCCGCCGGTACGTATTCCATGAAGGTCGCGGGCACGACCGGCTGCACGTTGACCAGCCGCAAGTCGCCGCCCCAGGCCTTGGCCAGTTCCAGCGCTTCGGCCAACCCTTTGGGCGGGTGAGGCGTCTCGCCCAGGTCGACCGCGAGAATGATACGCTTGTACATCGACATCCTCCCTTCGGACTCCACGTCCTCGGGTCCGAGCTCGATGGCAAGGTGAAGCCGGACCGGCCGTCTGACAAGCCGCCTGCGGCAATATGCTCCACCAGGCGCGTTCACCGATTCACAACCGCGTGCGTGTACAAAGTGTGGACGATAGTCGTTGTTCCTTCGACGCGGGATCGCTATAAGGCCGCCAAAATCCATCGGGGACAGGGATCACGCATGAACGATTTCGGCTCTGAAACCTATCGGCCGTCGGACGCAGAACCGTTCATGAACGAGCGACAGCGCGAGTATTTCCGGCGTAAGCTGATCGCGTGGCGCGAAGTCGATCCTCGCCGAAAGCCGCGACACGCTGAACGTTCTGCAACTGGAAAGCGAAAATCACCCCGACATCGCCGACCGAGCGTCGTCGGAAACCGACCGGGCGATCGAGCTCGGGCGCGCGACCGCCAACGCAAGCTCATCTCAAAAATCGAAGCCGCGCTGGGTCGCATCGACGAAGGCTCGTACGGCTATTGCCTCGAGACGGGCGAGCCGATCTCGCTGCGCCGGCTCGACGCGCGCCCGATCGCCACCCTGTCGGTCGAAGCGCAGGAGCGCCACGAGCGTCGCGAGAAGATCTACCGCGACGACTGAACGATACTCGGCGCTGGGCGCGGTCTCAACTCCGCTTTTCGCGCCCGAGCAGCTTGGCCATCTCCGCTTCGAGCGAATCCAGTCCGGCGAACGGATCGTCGGCCGCGGCGTGCGGTTTCTCGACAGGTTGAGGCGCAGGCGCGGCGGCAGCCGGGCGATGCGAACTCGTCGGCGCGTTCGCGCCCGGCGGCGGCGTCGGCGGGCGCGCGTCGGTCCGTGGCTCCGCTTTCGGTTCGACGCGTTGCTCGGGCTTCGGCTCCGGATGGGGCGCGGGGCCGGGCGCTTCGGCGCGCGAGCCATAAGACCGGGCGTCGGTCGAGGCCGGCGGCGGACCGGCGGCGGGCGCGTGATCGGCCGCCGGCCACGGAGCCGTGCCCGGCGCGGCCCCGAGCGGAACCTGACGCGGCACGGGCTTTGGCGCCCGATGGGCTCGCGGGCGATAAGGTTCGGAAACGGCGCCGGCTCGACCTTGACCGTCAGAGCCGCCGGCTCCGTCTTCAGCGCCGCATCCACTCTGGGCAGCTGAGGCGGCGACGCGGGGGTCGGACGGGCCGTGGAGTCGCCCGCATGGTGGGCCGTCTCGCCGGGACGGGGTGCCCCGCCCGCCGAAGGCGGCGCTGCGGAAGGCTCGGCGGGCTGCGGCGCCCTTTCGGGCGGACGGGAGACGATCGTCCGGGCGAGCGGCGCGATCGGAGGAGGCATCGTCCGACGGACCAGCGTCTGCGCCGAGCGAATGGCGGCGGCGTGCGCAACCTCCGCCGTCCCCTCGGCCGCCGGCGCGATCGGAGCGGCCGGGGCGGCCGGGGCGGCCTGCGTCTGCGCCGCGACCGGCGCGGCCTGCCGCTGCGGTTGGGGCGCGTAGGGCGCCGGGGCCGCGGCGGGACGCGGCAGAGTCGCACGCGTTTCGGCGATGGCGGCCGCGGGCGGCGCCGGACGGCGGAGCCTCGGCCGCCACTGGAGGCTGGGCGGCTGTTTGGGGGGTCACGGCCGCCGTCTCGCCTCGCCGCCGAGCCGGCGCGGCGGGCCCGGACGCGGCGAGGCCGTTCTCACGCGGGGTCGTCGCAGCGCGGTTGATCTGCGATTCGAGCAGGACGTCGTTCGGGCCGCCGATCATGACCAAGTGCTCGACATTGTCCCGCCGGACGAGAACGAGCTGCCTCTGTCCGTCAAGGCTGAAGGCGTCGACCAGACCGAGCCGGGGTTGGCGGGTCCGGCCTCCCGGTACCCGCAAACGATGGGCGAAGACGACGCGATAGATGATCGCCAACGCCACCAGAACGGCGATTCCGCAAGCCGCCAGCACGGCGATTTGGGAAAATCGGTAGTCGCCGGTCCAGAGATCACTCAACCACTGCATGCTCAATCCCACGCGCGCGCCGCCGAGCACGCAGTCGAGGCACCCGACTCCGGCGCGCCGGCCATTCCCCGCCGACCGTCACGCCAGACCGCGTTTTCTCAAACTCATGGACCCCGCGGGCCCTTCAGGCCCGGGGGTTTCGGCGCAATATCCACCTCGGCTCCGGATGAACCGGTCGCGGACCATAACAAAACAGAGACGCAATGAAAACTGTGGCCTTTGCGGCATTTCGGCCCGGATCGCCCGGGGGCGCGTCAAGACATCGGTCGGGACGCGTGGTAGCAGATATCCTGTGAAATACGAGTCGGCGCGCGCTCCCGGCGCCTCTTTGGGATTCCGTTTGGCCATGAATGCGTCGCCGCCCCAGCCTGTGGTGGACCGGATCGAGCGGACGGCCAATCCGCTTCTGCTGGCGTTGCTCGCGCTGGCGCTTGCGCTCGCCAGCGTCGCCGCCGGGGTCTGGCTCGCCCCGACCGGCCTCGGGCCGACAATCGTCAGTTCGGCGGTGGTCGCGCTGGCCTCCTTCGGGGCGCTCGGGCTCCTGCTGCTCGCCTTCGGCCTCCTCCAGCTTCCATCGCGCGCGGGGCGCTCCGACACCGCCAAGGCGATCGCCGATACGAGCCCCGACGGCGTCGTGGTCACCGACAGCCGCGCGCGGATCGTGTACGCCAACGCCGCCTATCGCGCGCTCTCGGGCGAGGGCGAGCTGAGGCCGGTCGAGCGCGTCTTCGCCGGCTCGCCGGACGTGTCGGAATCGGTCTATCGCCTGTCGCAGGCCGCCAAGTCCGGCAAGTCCGCCAGCGAGGACCTGCGCCTCGCTCCGCCGCTCCTGGGCGAGGGCGCCGTGGCGTGGTACCGCATCCGCGTCCGGCCGCTCGAGGGTCTGGCGCGCGAAGGCGTCTCCGTCTGGACGGTCTCGGACGAGACGCGGGAGCACGACCGGCACGAGACCTTCTTCCAGGATCTCCAGCACGCCATCGATTATCTCGATCACGCCCCTGCGGGGTTCTTCTCCGCCGAGCCCGACGGCGCGATCGTCCACATGAACGCCACGTTGGCCGAGTGGCTCGATTACGACCTCGCGCAGTTCGGACTGGGCCAGCTCAAGGTGGGCGACATCATCGCCGGCGACGGCGGGGCGATGCTGACCACCATGGCGGGGCGGCCGGGCGAAGTGAAGACGCAGACGTTCGACGTCGATCTCAAGCCGCGGCTGGGCCGGGTCCTGCCGGCGCGCATCCTGCACAAGGTCGCCTTCTCGAGCGACGGCGGCCCGGGGCCGTCGCGCTCGCTGGTGATCAGCCGCGCCCCGAGCGAAGTGGCGAGCGGCGACGACCTGCGCGCGGCCGAGGTCCGGTTCGCCCGCATCTTCAACTCGACCCCGGTCGCCATCGCCGAGGTCGAGGCCGGCGGCGCGCTGCTGCGCCCCAACGCCGCCTTCGCCCGGCTCGCCCCCGCCGCGCTGAAGGCCGCCGGCGGCGACGGCAAGCCGTCGATCCTCAGTCTCGTGGCCGAGCGCGATCATCCGGCCCTGCGCGCCGCTCTCGCCGAGGCCGTGGAGGGAAAGGCTCGGATCGAGCCGCTCGATGTCTCCCTGGACGGCGCCGAGCCCGCCCGGTCGGCGCGCCTGTTCGTCTCGGCCGCCGATCCGGCGAGCGACGACGGGGCGAGCGCGATCGTGTTCGCCCTCGACACCACCGAGCAGCGCGCGCTCCAGGAGAACCTCGCTCAGAGCCAGAAGATGCAGGCGATCGGGCAACTCGCCGGCGGCGTCGCGCACGACTTCAACAATGTGCTGACCGCGATCATCGGTTACTCCGACCTGCTGCTCGCCAATCATCGGCCGACGGACCCGTCCTTCCAGGACATCATGCAGATCAAGCAGAACGCCAACCGCGCGGCGGGGCTGGTGCGGCAGCTGCTCGCCTTCTCGCGCCGGCAGACGCTGAGGCCGCAGACGCTGCAGCTCAACGACGTGCTGTCGGAATTGCAGATGCTGCTGCGCCGGCTCGTCGGCGAGCCGATCGCGCTCGACGTGGTCCACAGCCGCGACTTGTGGCTGATCAAGGCGGACATCAACCAGTTCGAGCAGGTCATCGTCAATCTCGTCGTCAACGCGCGCGACGCGATGCCCGACGGCGGCAGGATCACGCTGCGCACCCGCAACGTGCCGGCGGCGGAATGCGGGAGCTTCAAGGACGTCACCGTCGCGCCGGCCGACTATGTGCTGGTCGAGGTCCAGGACACCGGCCACGGCATCCCGCCCGAGGTCCTGGGCAAGATCTTCGAGCCGTTCTTCACCACCAAGGAGGTCGGCAAGGGCACCGGCCTCGGCCTGTCGATGGTCTATGGCATCGTCAAGCAGACCGGCGGCTATGTGCTGTGCGACAGCGAGCCGGGCAAAGGCGCAACCTTCCGCATCCTGCTGCCGCGCCTCCTCGAGGCCGAGGCCGAAGCGCCGGTCAAGCCGCAGGAGCCGGCGAAACCAACCGCGGACCTGACCGGCCGCGGCGCCATTCTCCTGGTCGAGGACGAGGAGGCGGTGCGCGCCTTCGCCGCGCGCGCCCTCGCCTCGCGCGGCTACACGGTGCTCGAGGCCGAATCGGGAGTCGACGCGCTGAATGTGCTCGAGGAAGCCGGCGTGCCGATCGACCTGATCGTCTCCGACGTCATCATGCCGGAAATGGACGGGCCGACCATGCTCCTCGAACTGCGCCGCCGCGGAGTCGAAGCCAAGGTCGTGTTCGTCTCCGGCTACGCCGACGACGCCTTCGCCCGCAACCTGCCGGGCAAGCAGGAATTCGTCTTTCTGCCCAAGCCCTTCACGCTCAAGCAACTGGTCGAGACGGTGAAGGGCGCGATGGCGTGAGGCGCGGCCAGCCGCTATAGCTCCGGGGAAGTCGCCGCCCAGAGCATGGCGAAGGGGCGACCGCGCGGGCTTTGTCGAAGGAACTGTCGATGCGTTTCGAGGGCACGAAATCCTACGTCGCGGGCGAGGAGCTGAAGACCGCGGTCAACGCCGCCATCGCGCTCGAGCGGCCGCTGCTGGTCAAGGGCGAGCCCGGCACCGGCAAGACCCTGCTCGCCCAGGAGATCGCGGCGGCGATCGGCGCGCCGTTCATCGCCTGGCACGTGAAATCGACCACCCGGGCGCAGCAGGGCCTCTACGAATACGACGCGGTCTCGCGCCTGCGCGACTCGCAGCTCGGCGACCCGCGCGTCTCCGAGATCGTCAACTACATTCGCCGCGGCAAGCTGTGGGAGGCGTTCGTCTCGCCGGTCCGCCCGGTGCTGCTGATCGACGAGATCGACAAGGCCGACATCGAGTTCCCCAACGACCTCTTGCTCGAACTCGACCAAATGGAATTCCACGTCTACGAGACCGGCGAGACGGTCAAGGCGAAGGTCCGCCCGATCGTCCTGATCACCTCCAACAACGAGAAGGAGCTGCCGGACGCGTTCCTGCGCCGCTGCTTCTTCCACTACATCCGCTTTCCCGACACCGAGACGATGCAGAAGATCGTCGAGGCGCACTATCCGACGATCAAGCCGCGGCTGGTCGAGGAGGCGATGCGCTCGTTCTTCAGCTTACGCGAGACGCCGGGCCTGAAGAAGAAGCCCACGACCTCGGAATTGCTCGACTGGCTGAAGCTCCTGCTCAACGAGGACGTCTCGCCCGAAACCTTGCGCGAGCGCGAAGCCAAGAAGCTGATCCCGCCGCTGCACGGCGCCCTGCTCAAGAACGAGCAGGACGTGCATCTGTTCGAGAAGCTCGCCTTCCTGAGCCGCCGCGAGCGCTGACGCCGCCTGCGGCTTTTCGGCGCGGCCCGCTTGCGCGCGGCGGCCCCGTCGCGCAATCTTTGCCGATGCGCCGCCTGTTCCTCATCCGTCACGCCAAAGCCGAGACCGCCATCGGACAGGACGACTACGAGCGCGCGTTGACCGAACGCGGCCGCGCCGACGCCCGTCGCGTCGCCGACCGCCCTCGCCGAGCGCGGCCTCGCTTGCCCGACGTCCTCATCCATTCGGGCGCGCTGCGCACCACGCAGACGGCCGAGATTTTCGCCGCGCAATGGCCGCGCCGGGTCCGGCTCGAGGACGAGCTCGGGCTCTACGACGCGACGCGGGCGATGCTGTTCGAGCGGCTGCGAGCCCTGTCCGGACAGGACCGCGGAGCGTCGGTCTCGTCGGACACAATCCGGCCATCGGCGAGGTCGCCGACGCTGCTCGCCGGCGCGCGGCGCCGATCCCGAGCTGCGCCGCATGGCGGTCAAATACCCGACCTGCGCCGTCGCCGTCATCGACTTCGCGATCGACCGCTGGGACGCCATCGAACGCAAGGCCGCCGGCGCTGACCCTGTTCCTCACGCCGGGCGAGCTCGAGGACGTGACGGACTGACCCTCTGTGAAATCCGGTCCGCGCGCCCTAGATTGGCCCGGCTGATCTCGCGTGCGGGCCCGCCTTGTCGTTTTTTTCCGATCTTGCGTTCGAGGCGGAGCTCATTGCCCGTTCGATCGGCGACTACTTCGCCGGCGGCGGATTGCGGCTCGGCGTCACCGGCCTCTCCCGCTCCGGCAAGACGGTGTTCCTGACCGCGCTCGTCAGCAACCTGATCGCCGGGGTCCGGCTGCCGGTGCTCGCAGCCTCCGCGGAGGGACGCATCACCCGGGCGCGGCTCGAGCCGCAGCCCGACGACGCGGTGCCGCGCTTCGCCTACGAGGATCATGTGGCGAGCCTCGCCGGCTCGGACCGGATGTGGCCGCAATCGACCCGGCGCATCTCGCAGCTGCGCCTGACCATCGAGTTCGAGAGCGCCGCCCGCTGGAACGGCCGCAACGGCAGGCTGGCGCTCGACCTCGTCGACTATCCCGGCGAATGGCTGCTCGACCTGCCGCTGCTCGACAAGTCCTACGCGACCTGGGCGCGCGAGACCCTCGTCGCCAGCGAGACCCCTGCCCGCTCGCCGCTCTCGGCCGACTGGCGCTCGGCGCTCGCCGGACTCGACCCGCACGCCGAAGCCGACGAAGACCGCGCCCGCGACGTCGCCGAGCGGTTCACCGCCTATTTGCGCAAGGCGCGCGAGAACGTCTACGCGCTCTCGACCCTGCCGCCCGGCCGCTTCCTGATGCCGGGCGACCTCGAAGGCTCGCCGGCGCTGACCTTCGCCCCGGTCCCGATCGGCGAGTCCGAGACGATCGCCCCCGGCACGATGGCGGCGATGATGGAGCGCCGCTACGAGGCCTATAAGAGCCATGTCGTCAAACCGTTCTTTCGCGACCATTTCGCCCGGCTCGACCGCCAGATCGTGCTGGTCGACGCGCTGACCGCGCTGAACTCCGGCCCCGCGGCGCTCAACGACCTCGAGCACGCGCTGGCCGAGGTGCTGTCCGCCTTCCGCGCCGGCCGCGCCTCGTCCTTCGCCTCGATCGTCCGCCCGCGCATCGACCGGATCCTGTTCGCAGCGACCAAGGCCGACCATCTGCATCACACCAGCCACGACCGGCTCGAGGCGATCCTGAGGGCGCTGACCGCCAAGGCCATCGCCCGGGCCGAGGGGGTCGGCGCGGAGATCGACGTCATCGCGCTGGCGGCCATCCGCGCCACCCGAGAAGCCGAGATCCGCCAGCACGGCGAAGCGCTCAACGCCATCATCGGCACGCCGGAAAAGGGCGAGACGATGGGCGGCGAGACGTTCGACGGCGTCGCCGAGGCCGCCGTCTTTCCGGGCGAGCTTCCCGCCGACCCGTCGGCGATCTTCGCCGGCGACGGCATTGCGCTCTCCGAGGCGGACAACGACTGGCGCTTTATCCGCTTTCGGCCGCCGGTCGTCCCGCGCGGGCAGCCCGCCCCGCAGATCCGGCTCGACCGCGCCCTGCAATTCCTGATCGGGGACCGCCTCGCATGAGCGGGCGCCCGCCCCGCCCGCGCGCGTTCCGCCTCGACGATGCGCGCATCGCCGTCGACGACGGCCCGGCGCCGCTTGCGCCGGCCGCGATCATCCAGTCCCAGCACGATCCGATCCCGCCGAAAACCAGGGAGGCGCCGATCGACGAGGCCGAACGCGAGGTCGAGGCGGCGCAGAAATCGGGCCTCCTCAGCCGCTGGCGCTTCAGCCTCGCCGGGATTTTATGGACCGGCCTCGGCGGCCTCGTCTCGCTCGCCTTCGGCCTGTGGACGACGAGCGTGATCGAAGGCCTGTTCGCCAAGGCCGAATCGCTCGGGCTGATCGGCCTCGCCTTCGCCGTCCTGTTCGTCGTCGGCGCGATCGGCTTACTCGCGCGCGAGACGCTGGCGGTCGGCCGCCAGACGCGGATCGCCGAATTGCATGTCGCGCTCGCCGCGGCGCGCGCGGCCGACGACCACGACGCAGCGCGGCGGCTGGTCGGCAAACTCGTCGCCCTCTACCGCGACCGGCCGGAGACGGCGCGGGCGCGCGCTCAGGTCGAGGAAGCCGCCGCCGCGATCATCGACGGGCGGGATCTCATCGACATCGCCGAGCGCGCGCTCCTGAGGCCGCTCGACGAGCGGGCGCAGGCGGAGATCGCCAAGGCCGCCAAGGCGGTGTCGCTCGTCACCGCGATCAGCCCGCGCGCCATCCTCGACGTGGCCTTCGTCGTCGCCCAGATCATCCGCCTGGTGCGGCGGATCGCCGAGATCTACGGTGGACGACCCGGGCTTCTGGGTCTCGTCAAGCTCGGCCGCTCGATCGGCGCCCATATCGCCATCACCGGCGGAATGGCGGTCGGCGACAGCGTGATCCAGCAGCTCGTCGGCCACGGGATCGCCTCGCGCATCTCGGCCAAGATGGGCGAAGGCGTGCTGAACGGCATGCTCACCGCTCGCGTCGGCCTCTCGGCCCTGGCCGTCTGCCGCCCCGCCCCCTTCGCCGTGACCAAGCCCCCCGGCGTCGCCGACGTCGCGCCCTTCTTGTTCAGCGGCAAGGGGGAGTGACGCGGACGGGCGTCTTCCGCAGGCGCGCCGCGTGTCCCCGCGCACGGGACGCGACTTTCACTCCGCACCGGCGTTCGTGGTTGAAAACGGCTTCTGTTTGGCCGACGCCGGAAGCGGGTTCGGATGAGCGCGGAAGACCGATGGGAGGTGCCGCAGGGGCGACGGAACGGCCTAGCCGAGACGAATATCCTCGTGAAGAACGCCGGGCAGGACGCGGTCGTCTATTACCCTGGCTCCGGCTCGGATATTCTCAATCCGCTGTTTGCGACCTATGCGCGAGGACGTTACTACATCTTCGTCGATCCCGGCGTGATCGAGTATAAGATTACGCAGAACCTGGACGGTGGGATCCGTGAGCCGTCGAAGGCGGCGCTCGGCGCTCAGGACAGCGCCAAAATCCTGAAGGACCTGAACATCGGGTCCAAGGCGGTCAACGCCTGGACATTCGAGTTCGAGGGTTCCAGCCGGTTCGTCTTCCTGTTCGACGAGTCGCACGACGCCTTTCTCGCTCAAAACCACTTCGAGTTCGATGTTTTGTTCGAAAAGGACTTCTGGGAGACCTCGGACACGGTCGACCTGAAGGTCGTCAGCACGCATCTCAAGACGAACGGGATCTATACGACGAATTCCTCCAAGGTCGGCGGTTTGAGCGCATTTTATGCGTGCCTCTTCGGCCTTGAATTCCGTGGTCAAGCCCAGATCAACGGCGCCCAATATACGTTTCAGAAGACGGGCAACGGAAAGGCGGTCACGCCCGAGCAGCTCGTCATCATCCACGATCAGTGCATGCAAATCGCGCAGGCCAGCCTGGTGGATGAGGAATACTTCATGCCGCTGGATTTCAAGGACCGGGATTTATGCTTGAAACAGTTTGGCGCCGTCACAGATCAAATTCATGAGGTTCTCACGCCCCAGAACGTCACGAAGGAGGCGGCAAAGCCGATCGCCAAGCAGTTCGTCGTCGTCGCCGCGGGCCCGCAGTTGGGCAACTACAACACCCTTATCAACGAGGCGTTCGCCTAGACGACGGGCTTTCGAAGGGCGGCGGCGCGATCGGGCGCCGCGACAGTTTGGCGAATTCACAAAATCGACCGACAGTCGTAAATTGGCCCCGGAACGGCGGTCCCGAAAGGGAGGACGCCATGTCGTGGCAAAGCGTCGCCGTCAAGCTCGCACCTTCGCAGATCTCCGATTGGTGGGATGAGCAGACGAAGAAGACCGACGCGTTCTTCTCCGAATGGGTCGAGCAGAATCCCCAGTGGTGGACGCCCGTCCTCGCCGCCGGCGGACAAACGCTGATGGTGTTCGCCGGCGGATTCGTCGACGTCCTCCGGTTCGGCGAGGGCCTGGCCGAAGGGGGCTTCGGAGGCGTCGGGACCGATGTCCTGCGCGCGGCGTCGATCGTCGGCCCGGTCGGCAAGACGGCAGGTTTCGCGGGCCGCATCGCGATGATGTCGCGGCTCCGCGTCGCGCTGCAGGTCGAGGGCGTCAGCGGCCCATGCGGCTATCAGGCGGTGAACGATCTCCTCGCCATTTTGAAGAACGACAACGCATTCATGAAAAACAAGAGTCTTTTCATGAATATTCGTGAGATGGCGAATGCGCTCGGCAAAGACTTCACCCTCGACCTGACCGGACAAGAGGTGAGGGCGAAGCTCAGCAGCACGCTGCCGGAACTGGTGAAATTCGTGAAGAGCCTGGGCGTCAAGGTCAAGATGCTCGAAGACGTGGGGTCGGTGGCTCAGGCGACCGAGGTCGCGCGCAACGCCAAGGGCGTCGTGATATTCGGCATCGAGTGCTTCGCTTGCGAGGCGGCGAAGGCCGAGCAGGTCGCGTCCTCTGCGGCGAAGACGGCGGTTGTGACCCATATCAAACATGCCGTCATCGCCGTGCGCAACTCGCTCGGCAGGGTCAGATACGCGGACTACGGCCACACGTTCTACAATACGCTTGAGGAACTCGTAAAAGCGCTCGGGTATGGAGACGTCGACAAGCGAGGCGTCGCGCTCGCCGGCCGACAGGTCGCCCGGGCCGGGTCGGCGACCTCCGCCGTCGTCGGCGCGGCCGAGGACGCCTACAAGCTCGCCACCGGCGCGGTTCTGATCCTCGAGGGCTTGACGGCGATCGACGTGAAGAATGGCGGAGTCGATCTCGCGATTCCGGTCTCGCTCGCGGTCCATGGCGCCGAGGCCAACTCGGATCCGGCCCCGCTCGAGGCCATCAAGGGCAGCTATCAGGCGTTCCGCGAGCGCAAGAACGGGAAGCCGGTCATGCGGCTGCCGCCGATGGTCGTCGCCGCCGGCCGGACGAAGGCGCCGCCGGTCCAGTGGCTGACCGGGGTCCAGTATCGGCTCAACGCCCTCGGCTTCGGCGCCGGGCCGGTCGACGGAATCATGGGTCCGCTCACCCGGGGCGCGGTGTTCCGCTTCCAAAAGGCCTACCCGCCGCTTATCGTCGATGGCGTTCCCGGCTCCGAGACGCAGGCGAAGCTCGCGACGGTCTGCGGGTACTGAGGCGGCGGGCGGCGCAGAGCATGGGGTGGGCGGCGCGCCCTTCCGCGCCATGCTATAAGCCGCGCGGGAGCCTCCGATGATTGCCGCAGTCGCCGCGCGCCGCAGGGAACTGGAGGATTTGTGCCGCCGCTTTGGCGTGCGCCGGCTCGACCTGTTCGGCTCGGCGGCGCGCGGCGATTTCGATCCCGCGCGCAGCGACCTCGATTTCCTGGTCGAATTCGATCGCGACGCGCCTGGGGCGATGTCGTTTGCGACGTACTTCGATCTCAAGGACGCGCTCGAGGCCCTGTTTGGCCGAAGCGTCGATCTCGTCGAGGCCGGCGCGATCCGCAATCCGTACTTGCGCGAAAGCATAAGCCGATCTCAGGAGTCCATCTTTGTCGCGTGACGCGAGGAGCTTTCTTTGGGACGCTCAGGAGGCGGCGAGCGCCATCGCGACAATGACGGTTGGGAAGAGTTTCGCCGACTTCGACGGCGACATCGTGGTCCGTTCGGCCGTCGAACGCCAGTTTGAAATTATGGGCGAATCGCTCGGCCGGCTTGCGCGCCTCGATGCCGCGCTGGCCGCAAGAATTCCAGACCTTCGCCAGATTGTGGCCTTTCGCAACATTCTCATTCATGGATACGCAACGATTGATCGCATGCGTGTCTGGCAAGCCGTGCAAGACGACCTCCCCGCCCTGCGCCGTGTCCTTCACGAACTGCTCGCCTGACGTTACGCGCTTTGAAGGTCGAGCGCCCGCAAGCGGGCGAGATTTTTACAATAGGCATGGTCCAATGAGCAGGCGCATATCCGAGATGTGGTTTCGGATTGTAACGGCGGTCCTGATTCTCTTCGGGCTGTTCTTTATCGTCTTCGGGCTGAGGATATTCTCGGAAGTGGTTCCGATCATCCCGCACGAGGCGCTCTTGCCGTGGGAGAGCGCGCTCTACGGGGCGATCATGGTCGGCTGGGGCGTGACGCTGTTCTGTGTTGGCCGCCTCGCGTTTCGGCGAAAGGATGGCGAACTCAAAAGAGCCTTGTTCGCTGGCCTCGCTGTCTGGCTCGCCTTGGAAGCCGCAGCCTCCGCGTGGCTCGACGTGTGGTTCAATGTCGGCGTCGATGTCGCCGTCTTCATTCTTTTCGCCATTCCTCTGTACCTTGCGAACGACGCCTGACATTTCGGAAGCCGGCCGTCGCTCTTGCAGCGCGAGCTGCTAGTCAAAACAGAAACCGCCCTCCTCGTCATGGCCGGCAGAACCGCCAGACGCCTTCGACTTAACAAGACGTAACACGATAAGAGCCCCGGCCGTCGAGCGTGTCGCAAGAGCCATCCGAGTCCGTGTTGTCGGGACAGAGTTGCCTCCGATCGCGTGAGCGCCTGGGACAAGCCGTCCCGCATCGCCTGCGAGCCACGCCTAGCCCGGCGCAAGACACGGATGCCGATATCGACAATACTCTGGAAGCGTCTACGGCGCAGCCGACCGCGCAAGGTTGAGCGCCAGCAGGCGCGCGAGGGCGTCGTCGGCGCCAATGTCCTCGGGCCAGCCGTAGGCGGCGGCGACGGCGCGATCGAGGGCGTCGTGGGCGTCGGCGAGCCAGCGCGGGCGCTGGTTATAGAGGTTGGTCAGCGTGCGGGTCTTGAGAACGGCTGCCGCCTCGACGGTCTTGGGCAGAATCCGGTCGGGATAGCGCCGCGGCGCTTCGCCGGGCGCGGCGGTCGGCGTCACTTCGGGCACGATGTCGACGAGATCAGGCGGATTGAGCCAGGCGCGGCGCAGCTCGTCGAGCCGCTTCGCCGCCGCCGCGATGCGCTGCGCCCGCGGGTCGTCGGCGTAGGCGTCGACCGGGATGTTCGGCGTCAGACCGTCTGGGAAGGGAAAGGTCTCGAACACGGTCGTATTCGCGTAGGTTATATCGTTTCCAGCGCCAATCCACGAACAAGTCGCGGCGGTCCAATCGCGATGTATGCGCGACTGGACTATGCCAAAGAACGTGTAATCATCCCTTGAAAAAACGACCAATTTTTGGTCTGGGATGACGCTTACAGCTAGAAAATCAAAAGCACGATAGCTCGACACCATCGGAGTGGCTATGTAATGCTCTATGCCTGCGATTGCGTTTCGCATCTTTTCCCTTGATCGAGCGTGTCGCCACCATATTTCACGTTCTGTTTTCGCACGGACCTCAAATTTTCCTTCCGCATCTCTTCGAAATCGAAAGGGCTTGACCCGATAGTCAATTAACTTAAAGGGATCCTCGTACAACGAGGCCTGCTGCTCTGACATTGCCGTCCCGAAATCAATCAACCATTTGTCCGGACGCTGTCCATTGAAGTCATCTCCATTCAGCGTCGGTCGAATAATGTCGGAATTTGGTCTTCCATTTACATTTAACGGACTCAAGAGTAATTCTCGTGCCTCCGCCCCAGATATCTCAAAATTTCCATTGAGGATAACACCCACAAAGCAGACACTTTCGTTTTCCTTCAGCCTGCGGCGTCTTGTAAAGTCATTTTTCCCGGCCGTGAGGTTTGCGTAAATCTGTCTTACAGGACTTCCGTCGAGATAGACGGAGCCATCGTCTCCTAGATCGAAGCAAACCAGCGAGACCCGGACGGACGCGCCATCAACCAGCCATGGTTCATCATCCCAAGCCTCGAATATACGGCCACTATCAGCTATTTGCTTTAATATATGATTATTAGATCCGGACCTAATAGAGTTCGTTGCGACAAGGCCAGCCCGTATACAACCGCCAGATTGCAACTTTTCCCAGGCCTTAGCGAACCAGAAACTAACCAAGTCGCCTGCCTTGGGGAGTTTGTTGCGATACGTAGCTCGCAGCACTCTCACGTATGGCTCAGAGAGGCCGCGTATCATTTTCTTGTCACCAAGGAACGGCGGGTTGCCGACGATGACATCCGCCTCCGGCCATTCCGCCTCGACGAACCCGCCCTGCCCGTCCGGCGTCATGAGCGCGTCGCGGCATTCGATCGAAGTCCAGCTTTCGCAGCACCGGCCGCGGGTGATGCTGGATGGCGTTCTTCACCCGCCACTGGATGTCGCCGATCCAGATCGTGGTGCGCGCCAGTTCGGCGGCGAACGGGTTGATCTCGATCCCGTGCAAAATCTCCGGCCCGACCTTCGGCACGACCATGCCGAGGCCGAGGGCGTCACCGCCGAGGATCGCCTTCCATTCGAGGTCCTTCACCCCCTGAAGGGCGAGATAGAGGAAATTGCCCGAGCCGCAGGCCGGATCGAGAATCCGGAGTTTGCCCAGCCGGTCGATGAAAGCGTCCCGCTCGCCCTCGGCCTTGGCGCGCGCGGCCTCGAATTTCTTGCCGGCTTCCCGCTTGGCGCCCTTTCCGTTCCCACCGCCCGCTTCCAGCACAGGCGTCATGATCGCCTCGATCCTGGCCTTCGCCGCTTCCCATTCGGCGCGCAGCGGCCGCAGCACGACCGGTTCGACGATCAACATGATCTTGGCCGGGTCGGTATAGTGCGCGCCGATCTGCGCCCGCTTGTCCGGATCGAGGAAGCGCTCGAACAGCGTGCCGAAAATGGTCGGGTCGATCAGGCTCCAGTCGAGGCTCGCGGCGGCGAACAGGAGGCCGATCTCGTTGAACTCGAGGGCGAGCGGCGGCCGGCCGTCGAACAGGCCGCCGTTGAATTCCAAAATGTCCTCGAGCGCATAGATGCCGCCCGTGGCCATATGGTCGAACAGCTCGGCGAGAAGTCGCTGCGACTGGCTCGGCTTGCGCTCGGCGGCGGTCAAGAGCTTCTTCCACAGTCCTGGCGGCAAGAGCTTCACGCTGTCGGCGAAGAAGCAGAAGACGAGCTGATTGACGAAATGGGCGACCGCCTCCCTGTCGGGATTGCGGTGCTGGAGCGAGTCCGAAATGGTCTGGAACTTGTCGGCCGCCTCCTTGGTCAGCACTTCGCGGGTGCGGCCCGAGCGCAGCGCGTCGGGATTGTGAAAGACGTCGTGCAGGCGCTGGAAATTGACCGGGTCGGTGAGCTCTTCCAGCTCGAACGCGTACCGGGCGGGCGCCTCGTTGGTCCAGCGGGTCTCGATGCGAAAGAGATGGGTGTCGCAGGCGACGTGCAGCGGCGGGTTTTCCAGGGCGGCGGCGTAGCGGGTGAGCTGTTCGAGCGCCTTGCCCAGGTCGTTCTTCTTCTTCTTGTACTCCCAGGCGAAAAACCCCTTCTTCCAAACGTCCGCCCAGCCCTCGCCGCCGCCGGTCTTGGGCGCCCCCTTCTCGAACGCGAAATGGTCGCCGGCGGGGTCGTCCTCGATCGGCGTCGGGTGGCCGACGAGGCGGCAGAGGTCGAGGAAGTGCTCCTGCGCCGTCGCCCGCTCGGTGAGCGCCACCGGCTTCCATTTGCGGATGAAGTCCTGCGGGGTCATGGGCGGGGCGTCGGGCTGCGCATCTCCGTCCGATTAGCATGAGTTCGGACGGTTCCCGGAAAGCGTCGATCGGATTCGGCAGGCGTCCGGGCAGAGATCGATCGCGGCGCCGACGTTTGCCTGTTCGGGCCCTGTTCAGGCGAGGAGTTTGCCCTGTTCCGGCGGTTCGCATTGCCTGTTCCGGGCTCGAAATCCCTGTTTCCTGTTCCGATCGCCCACCGTTCGCGTGCGTCTCCCTTACGCTTTGGGCGGCGTCCGGTCACCGCCGTTGCCTGTTCGGCGCCGTTTGCTCTTGGGCTCCGGCGAGGCAGTCGACAGATGTGGCGCCAAGCGCGGTTCGGCGTGCCGGGGCTTCAATCCGCGATTCTTCGCATCCACAACTCCAATCATCAGATCGAACAAAACATGTACAGAACCTGCTGCCTATGGTAGGTTTGATTTTCAGGTTCGTAAGCAGCCGTTCGGATCGGTTGGTCACGTGTTCACTGAGACATCGCAAATAAGCCGTCTGCAATAACAGAGTTATTGGCTGAACTTGACGCCCTGGCGATGGAACGCCGCCGCTCGCTTCCTCGGGTCCGTCAAAGCCCGTCACGAGACGGGCGTCGTTCGACGCCCTTCGAGGCTCGCGATGACGGGGTGGGATCTCGGCTCCTGTTCGGCTTGGGCGTTATCCTTTCGCCCGGAAAAACCTCTCGAAGCCATTGAAAAGGCTCAAAATGGACTCGGACATGACAATGCCGCTCAGATCTGCCGGAAGCCGCGGCCCTCGCCGGCGACCGGCACAACGGCCGGGACCGGCGCCGCTTCGCCGCGATGCGGGCGGCCCCGGGGGTTGCAAACACACCCCTTGCGCGGCTCCAACCCGTTGAAAACGCTCAAAACGGCAATGGGCGCCTCTTGCAAGAAGTTGGCATGGACTTGGCGTCGGCGCCGCGTCCGCTTGGCGCCGGCTTTGCCCGGCCACACTTCGGCAGCGCTTCGATGACCGGCCGCGGCGCTTGACGCGGGCCCGGCCGAAACCCGAGTGTCATGCGACGGTTTTGCCGACCCGTTAGGACGCCGCCTGAAGACTTTCCGACTTCCGGAGTTCGCGTTGCCTTCTCATCGCCGGGCGCGGCTCGCGCCTTTCTCGCGGCTTCTGGCGGACATGCGCCGCGGCCCGGGCCTCGCGGTCGCCATCTTTGCCGCCGCCGCAGCCTTTGGCGACGACGCCGCGGCCGACCCGGCCGCGGCGATCGCGCCCCCGGCGGCGCCCTTTCCGGCGGCCGCGCAGACGGCGTCGCAAGGCGCGGCGGCGGACGCCGTGGTCTGGCCCGCCCTCCCGGCGCCGACCGCCGTCCTCGATCCGCGCCTTCGCGCCGACGCGCCGGCGCCGAGCGCCGCTGCGGGCGCGGCCAAGCCGTTCGGCGTCCTGAGCGCCGACTGGCAGAACGCCAATCTGCTCGGCGACCTCGGCGGCCTGAGGCCCGCGCTCGCCAAATACGGGGTCACGCTGCAGCTCTTCGAGGAGGCCGAGACGTTCGGCAACCTGACCGGCGGCGTCCGCCAGGGCTTTGAGGTCAACGGCGTCACGACCGCCCAGGTGCAACTGGCTACGCAGCCGCTGTTCGGGCTCGCCGGCGGCATCCTGAGCGTCAGCGGCTTCCATATCTGGGGCGGCAATCTCAGCGCCTCCAATCTCGCGAACCTGCAGACCGTCAGCGGTCTCGAGGCCGACGCCTCCATCCGGCTCTGGGAGCTTTGGTATCAGCAGAATTTCGGCGACCGGTTCGACGTCAAGATCGGCGAGCAGAGCCTCGACAACGAGTTCATGATGAGCGAGAACGCCGGCTACTTCCTCAACGAGGCGATGGGCTGGCCGGCGCTGCCCTCGACCAATCTGCCGGGCGGCGGCCCCGCCTATCCGCTCGCGAGCCTCGGCGTTCGCCTGCGGGCGCGGCCGTCGGACGCCCTGACGGTGATGGCGGGGGTCTTCAACGGAAGCCCGATCCCGCTCAATTCGCCCAACAGCCAGCTCAGCAATCCCAACGGCGTGAGCTTCCCGCTGAACACCGGCGTCCTTGCGATCGCCGAGCTGCAATACGCGGTTCCGGCGGCCAACGCGTCGGGCAAGCCGATCGCCGACGGCCCGCTGCCGGCGACGTACAAGATCGGGGCGTGGTACGACAGCGAGAATTTCGAGGACGAGCAGGTTGACACCCTCGGCGTCCCTCTCGCCAGCCCCAGGAGCAACGGAACGCCGGCGCAGAAGCAAGGCAACTACGCGCTCTATGCGATGGCCGACCAGACGATCTGGCGCTCGAGCGACGCAATCCGCACGATCGGCGCCTTTGCTCGCATCACGTTCACCACCTTGCAGGACCGCAACGCCATCGTCTTCAGCGTCAACGGCGGCCTGACCCTGCACGACCCCCTGCCGGGACGCGACAATGACGTCTTCGGCGTCGGCTTCGGGGTCGCGCAGGCCAGCGGCGGCGCGGCCGATTACGACCGGCAGTTGCAATTATACAATACATATACGTATAGTCCCGTGCGCGGCACGGAGACCTTCCTGGAAGCGACCTATCAGTTCCAGGCCTTGCCCTCCTGGCAGGTCCAGCCCGACGTCCAGTATGTCGTCAACCCTGGCGGCGGCCTCGCCAACCCTCACGCGCCGACGCAGGCGATCAAGAACGAGCTGGTGATCGGCCTGCGCACCACCATCACGTTCTAATCGGGTTCGGCCGGGGCGCCACGGCCATCGACGCGCGGACGGGCGCCGGCGCCCGGCGAACGAGCGCCACCGCGAGCAGCGCGACGCCGCCGGCCAGCACATAGGCCGAGGGACGGAACGCCATGTCGGGGTCGATATTGGCGTTCAGGACCTCCCAGAACGGGATGTGGCGGACGAGCGCATACCAGCCCGCCTCGATCAGCGCGGTCAGCGGCGGCGAAAGCGCCGCGCCGATGAGCGCCGACGCCCACGCCGGCGCGCCGCGCTTCAACGCCATCCGGAACAGCATGAGGACGAGGAAAAGCCCGATCATGATGACCGGTTCGGTCACGTCGGCCTTCGCCTGGATCAAGAAATGCAAGAGTCCCAGCACGCCGATCCCGTAAACGAGCGAATGCAGCGTCCGCCATTTCGGCCCGAGCCTGCGGATCATCGCATCGGTCGAGGTCGCAGCCAGCGTCGCAAGCCCCAGCCATGCGACAAAGCCGATCGTCAGGTAGAAGCGCAACGCGATCTCGCTCGCCACATGCGCGAGGTCGTAGTGCTGATCGACGACGTAAAGCGTGAGATGGGTCGTCGCATAGGCGAAGGCGGCCACCCCCACCATGCGCCTGACCGCGATCAGCTTGGGGTAGCGCGCTGAGCGGATCAACGGCGTCACCAGCAGCGACAGCATGAGGAAGCGGATCGTCCAGAGGCCGGTCCGGTGGATCATCTCGGTCACGACCTTCGGTTCCAGCGCCCCGGTCGCGGCGAGATAGACGATCCAGGCCGCCGGGACGAACAGTCCGGCGAAGACGGCGGCCTTCAACGGGGAGAAGCGGCCGTTGCGTTCGTTCCAGGGCGCTTTCAGTGCGATCATGGCGGCGGAGCCTAGCGTGGGATTGCGTTCATTCAAGTCTCGTTGGCTATACGGGCGTCCTCGACGTTTGTTTCAATCGGCCATCCGTTCCCCGCTGGCGCCCGCCGAATGGGCGATCTATAATGCCCGCGGCGGCCGAACCGGGGCGTCGGAACCTTCGACGGCCGCAAGCGGGGCTGTCGTGGACATCGTCGAGCGGGCAAAGGCCATCACATTGTCGCCGGCCGCCGAGTGGCGGGCGATCGAGCCGGAGTTGGGCGACGCCGGCTACCTGTTCGTAAATTACGCGGCTGTGCTGGCCGCCATCCCCCCGATCTGCGAGTTCCTGCGCCGCGGGGTGTTCGGCTGGGCCCTGCCGCGCTTCCACCATTTCCACCACGCTGGCTTCTTTTCCAGCCTGTCCGGCGCGATCGTCCGCTATCTTGCGACGTTCGTCGCGCTTTATCTCATGGCGCTCGTCATCGACGGCCTGGCGCCGACCTTTTCCGCCGCCAAGAACCAGCAGAGCGCACTGAAGCTCACGGTCTATTCGATGACGCCGATCTGGCTCGCCGGCGTGTTCGCGCTCGTTCCGGGCCTCGGCTTCCTACGATTCCTCGCCCTCCTCTACGGAGTTTACCTGTTCTGGCTCGGCCTGCCGGTCTTGATGAAGTGCCCTGCGGACAAGACCGGACCCTACGCGCTCGTGGTCGTCGTCTCGGCGATCATCCTGTCGATCGTCATCGGGGCGTTCGTAGGGCCGATCGTTTAGAGCGCGCCGCTGTTCGGTCGAGCCGGGTCCCTTTTCCCCGCACCCGAGAAGGACGGGCTTGCGCCCGGCGTCCGAGTCAGCTCACGCCGAGCTTGCGCTGCAGGCTGGTCGACGAGGTCGTGTACTGGAAGGTCAGCTTCTTGTCCGGGTAGACGTAGTGATGCGCCCGCTGCGCGGCGAGCGCCGCCTCGTGGAAACCGCACAGAATCAGCTTGAGCTTCCCCGGATAGGTGTTGATGTCGCCGACGGCGAAAATTCCGGGCGTGCTGGTTTCGAACGTCTCCGTGCCGACGGGGATGAGGTTTTCGTGGCGGTTCAGCCCCCAGTCGGCGATCGGCCCGAGCTTCATGGTCAGCCCGAAGAACGGCAGCAGGTCGTCGCAGGCGAGGTCGACGAGTTCGCCGCTCTCCTTGCGCAACGACAGCGCCGAGAGCTGCCCCGCCTCGCCTTTGACCGCCGTCACCTGCCCGAGCACGAAATCCATTGCGCCGCTGCCGACCAGCGCCCGCATGGCGTTCACCGAATGGGGCGCCGCGCGGAAGGCGTCGCGGCGATGGATGAGCGTGATCCGGCTCGCGACCGGATGCAGGTTCAGCGCCCAGTCGAGCGCCGAGTCGCCGCCGCCGACGATGACCACGCGGCGGCCGCGGAAATGCTCCATCTTGCGAACGGAGTAGAAGACGCTGGTGTTCTCGTAGGCGTCGATCCCCGGAATCGGCGGCTTCTTCGGCTGGAACGACCCGCCGCCAGCCGCGACGAACACGGCCTTGGCCTCGATCGCGGTGTCGGCGTCCGTGCTGATCCGGAATAGCGGACGATCCGCCGTCCCGAGCGTCTCGAGCCTCTCGACCATTTCGCCGAGATGGAATTTCGGCCCGAACGGGTGGATCTGCTTGATCAGATTATCGACCAGCTCCTGGCCGTTGATGATCGGATAGCCGGGGATGTCATAGATCGGCTTTTCCGGATATAGCTCGGCGCACTGGCCGCCAGGCTTCGGCAGGATGTCGATCAGGCAGCATTTCATATCGAGCAGGCCAAGTTCGAAGACCGAGAAAAGCCCGACTGGCCCCGCGCCGACGATCGCGACGTCGGTGACGATTGTCTCGTTCATGGCTTTATCCCTGTTTGGCAGGCGTCGTCACGACGAGGCCGTCGAGCTGTTCGCTTACCTTGATCTGGCACGAGAGCCGCGAGTTGGGCCGGACCTCGAAAGCGAAGTCGAGCATGTCCTCCTCCATCTGGGAGGCCTTGCCGACCCGCTCGGTCCAGTCCTCCGCCACGTAGACGTGACAGGTCGCGCAGGCGCAGGCGCCGCCGCACTCCGCCTCTATGCCGGGAATGGAATTGCGCAGCGCCGTCTCCATCACGGTCGAGCCGACTTCGGCGTCCACGGTGCGCGCTTCGCCTTTTGTGTCGATATAAGTCACTTTGGTCATCGGGCCGAACGAATCCCCAAATCTGCCGGTCGCGCCCGCGACGCTTGATGCGTCCGAGCCGAGCGGCGTCTTCATAAAGCATGGGCGAAGCGGCCGGAAGAGCGTCGTCGCAACCCGCTTGCACGATCGAGCGGCCACGGGCGCGCACGCCCGTCCGGCGCCCGGACGCCAGCCGCGCCGTTGATCCGAAACGAATTAATCTCTCAGGCGGTCGATCTCGGCGACGGTCCGCGCGACCGCCTCGCTCAGCGTCGAAATGGCCTGCGACATTTCGACGACCTGATTTGCGCAACCGAAACCGCTTGCCCTGCCGCAGGTTTCCACGACCTCGGCGGCCGACACGACCGCCGAAGCGCCGGCGGCCAGCGCCGAGCCCCGCAGCCGATGGGCGATATCGGCCTGGGCTGCAAACGGCAACCGACTATCGGATGCGAGTTGCGCGGCGAGCGCAAGCGACTGGGTCCGGAACCGCGATAGGATCTCAGTCTCGAGGTCCTCGTCGCCCATGCACTGTCGGGACAAATGCGCCAGATCGAGCAATCGATCGCCTGCCCTCTCGGCGCTAAGCCCGGCAGGGTCGGCGAGCGCTCCGTTTGGGGTCGGATACGCCATCGTCGCCTCCTCGCGTGCAAGAGGCCAGCAGCGCTAAAAATGCCGGTCCGATTCGGCCGCGACCTTCCTCTCAAGGTGAAGAGCTTGAAAAGCCATGGTAAAAGAACCGTTAACGACGTTTGAAGGATCCCCCGCGGGCGCAGTTTTCATCACCGGCGCCACGCGATAGACTGCGACGTGGTTAATGCGTGCTTTTCCTTCGGCTGTCGAAGCCAGGCCGAAGGAAGGCGTTGGCGCGTCAGTCGGCCAGATTTGGTCGACGCCGATGGAGCGAGGCGTTCACAATGGCAAAACAGAACCCGGCGACGGATCCGGTTTCAGCGGCGATGTCGGCAATCGAGAGCGCCCTGAACCTGACCGACGACGAAACGATTGAGCCAGTTGTCGAGACGCCCCCGCAGACCGATTTCCCGAGATCGCAATCCGAGTTCGCAAGATCGAAGCCGCCTGGTCCGATGCTGAAGCCGAGTGCCCCCGCGCCGGAAGCGACCCCGTTGCTGCGGCCCGGGCCGTCGCCGACGGCTGACGCGGAGAGGCCATCGATTGCCGCCACGCCTCCAGCCAATGACGACCGCGAAACGGTCGGCGTTATCCTGCAGGCGCTCAACAGGCCCCGCTCGAGCCGGGCTCCGTACGCCATCGCGATCGCTGCCTCGCTCCTCTGGCTCGCTGCTTGCGTCCTCTATGCCTATCAGCGCCTATGGCCCTCGGTCGCGTCCGCGTCGACTGCCGAGACTTTCCTGCGTCCCGAGACGCCACTATTCCTTCTCGCAGCGCTGGGGCCGATCTTTTTCGTCTTCGCCTTTGCCGCGCTTGCGCGCCGGATGGGGGAGCTGCGCCAGTCGGCGCGCGCGATCTCGGAGGTCGCCGTTCGACTTGCGGAGCCAGAGTCCTCCGCGGGTGAACATGTCGTGACCCTGTCGCAGGCGATCCGGCGCGAACTGACATCGATGGGCGACGGCGTCGAACGCGCCCTGGCGCGCGCGGCCGAGCTCGAAACCCGGGTCAAGGCCGAAGTCTCGACGCTCGAGCGCTCCTACTCCGACAACGAACGGCGAATTCGCTCGCTCATCGCCGAGATGGCCGATCAGCGCGAATCGATCGTGGCCAGCGGCTCCCGCGTGCGGGACGCGATCGCCGACGCGCACGGCGGCATTGCCGGCGACCTCGATGCCGCCGGAAACCGCTTGACCGAGCGGTTGGACGAAACCGGACAGCGGCTTGCAGCCGCGCTTAGCTCGACGTCCGAGGACATCGCGATGTCGATGGACCGCGCGGGCTCCACTGCGGTCGAGCGCATGGTCGCGGAGGGGACGCAGATCGCCGTGTCGATCGCCGGCGTTGGCGAGAGCCTTGCCGCTCGGCTCGTCGAAACCGGCCGTTTCGCGGCCGACGACCTGATGGCGCGCGTCGAAGGCATCGACGGCCGAGTCAAGGCGGTTGGCGAAGCGCTTGTGGCCGGGGTTGGCGAGCGTGGCGACGACCTCGTAGCGCGCATCAACGCGGTCCAAACGGACATCGTCGACGCGATCGCCGTGCACGGCGACCGCGTGGCGGCGCAGATCGCCGACACATCCGAGCAAGCCCGCGGCGCGGTCGGCGCCTTCGCTGACGATCTTGTCGGCCGCATCGCCGGGAGCAGCTCCCGGGCGACGGAAACCATCCAAAGACACGGAGTTGCGGTCGCCGAGCGCCTTGCGGAGAGTTCAGACGCCGTGACGGACGCGATTGGCGCACGCTCCGACGAGCTAATCAGCCGCCTGCGGTCGAACGGAGCCGACGTCGTCGAGGCCATTCAGGCTCACGGGGGCAGCGTCACGAGCCGTCTGGCGGACACGGCCGATGAGATCGCCGAAGTTCTCGGCTCTCGGTCCGACGATATGGTCCGGCGCATTGCGGCGAGCGGGGCCGAAGCGGTCGAAGCGTTGAGAACGACCGGCGATGGCGTCGTTGCTCGCTATGCCGAAACCACGGCGACTCTGAGGAGCGCGGCCGCGACGCACGCCGACGAGATCGTATCGAGGGTCGTGGCAAGCAGCACGGACGCCGTCGACGCCATTGCCGGGCACGGCGACAGGGTCGCGAATCGGTTCTCGGAGGCGTCAGCGACGCTGTCGAACACACTTGGCGCGCACGGCGACGAAATCGTCGATCGCCTCCTGGCTGGCGGCGCAAACACAGTCGAGGCGATCCGCAGCCATGGCGCGGCGATCGCTGCCGAACTCGCCGGCACGACGGAGGCGATGTCCGGCGCCGTCAAAGCTCGGGCGGACGAGTTCATCGATCGCGTATCTTCCAGCGCCTCGCGCGCGGTTGAAGCCATTCGGGAGCGGCAGAGCGAACTCGCCACGCAGATGATCGAGTCGTCGCTCGCCATGTCCGGCGCGTTCGCTGCTCACGCAGACGACGTCGTCGGCAGTATCCGTGCGAGCAATCAGCAAGCCCTCGACGCTCTTCGCTCACGCAGCGAAGCGGTCGCCGCGGAACTGGCGGACGCGGCCGATCGCGCACAGGGAGCAGTCAGCGGTCACGTCGAAACAGTGGTCGGACGGCTCGACGCGAGCGGCGACCAAGTCGTCACGGCGTTGCGTATCCATGGCGACGCTGTCGCCGCCCGCCTCGCCGAAGCGGCCGAAACCGTCGAGATCCAGGGAAATGCGGTGGAGAGCCGGCTCGCCGAGGCGTCTCTGATCATGCGCGGCGCGATCGAGGGCCACGCCGACGAAATCGTCGGCCGGCTCAGTGCGAGCAGCGCGGAAGCCGTCGAGGCGATCCGAACCCAAAGCGAGTCGGTCGCGGGACGCCTTGTCGAAGCGAACGACACGGTAACGCGCGACTTCGCGGAGCGTGCCCTCGCGCTGATGAACCGGGTCGAGGGAAGCCAGGCGCGCCTGTCCGACACCGTCGGCCGGCAGGGCGACGATCTGGTCGAGCGGCTGGGCCGCGTCACCGAACGCCTTCACGAGGCTCTGGTCGAACGCGGCTCGGCCCTCGGCGACCGGTTGGACGGATCGAGCGAACGCTTCGCCACGGTGCTGCAGGAGCGCGCCGAGAATACGTCGGCGGCGCTCGAGGCCGCAGCGACGCGATGGTCGGAGCGTTTCGACGCGCGAGAGACCCAGTTGCGCGGCGCCATCGACGGCCATACCGCCGTTTTCGAGGCCCTGATGGATAATTCGACCCAGCGGATCGTGGGAGCGATTTCCGTCCACAGCGCGACGACGCAGTCTCAGATCGAGCAGGCGGCCATAGCGTCGCTCGCCCGCCTGAACTCGGAAGCCACACAGATCACCGAGCGGTTCGTCGCATTGGCTGGCGAGGCCTCGGCGACCGTGACGGCTGGCGCGGGCGGTGTCCACGACGCGCTGAGCGCGCAGGTGACGTCTTTCGACGCCATCGTCGGCGAGCGCGGCGGCCGCCTGGTCGAGGCGCTGTCCGAGCAAACCGGACGGATGCGCGACTATCTGGAAGCGCTTGACAACCTCGTCGGCGAAAACGGTCATAGCGTGGCCGACCGGATCGTTGCGCACTCCGACGATCTCAACGCGAAACTCGCAGGCCATATCGAATCGGTCGAACTCGGTGATGCGGTCGCGCGGCGACGACTTCAACTCCCGGTTCAATGCGCACCTCGAGGACCTCTCGGCCAAATCCGCCCAGCGTCTCGGGCAATTCGAGACGGTTTCGACGGCTCACTTCAATTCGGTCGACGCCTCCCTCGCTTCGCACGCCCGGCGGATCGAGGTCTCGCTCGGCGATGGGCTCGCGCGCTTCGAGGGCGCTCTCGACGGGCGCGGCCGAGAAATCGTGGCGCAGATCGGCGAGCGTTCGGACGCGCTGGCGAGCGACCTCGCGACAAAGCTCACCGCCGTCGAGGAGACGCTCGTCACCCGCGGAGGCGCCATTGGCGAGCAGCTGAGCCGCCGCAACGAAGAGGCGGCCGCCCAGTTCGAACGGAGCCTCGAGGTTCTCGACGTGCGCGCTTCTGCCAAGCTCGGCGACGTCTCGGGCTCGATCGAAATCCCTGCTTCAACGCATCGACGAGGGCCTGGCGCTGCGCGGCCGCGCGGTCTCGGAAATGCTGGCGCGCAATACCCTCGAGACTGCCCGCGTGCTCGGCGAGGGCGGCCGCGAGGTCGTTCAGGGGCTGGACGCCAAGTCGGCCGAAATCGGCGAGGCGCTGGAGAACCGCGTTCATGCGCTGACCGAAACTCTGTCCGGGCTCGCCTCGAACATCAACGCCACGCTGGCGGGTCGGGTCGACGACATGTCGCGGTCGCTCGGCGACCACGTCGAGCGGTTCAAGGACCGGGTCATCGCGCCGCTAGAGGAGGTCGGACAACGCTTTGACGCCAATCGAACGGAGCTCGAGGCCCGGGTCGGCGAGCACGCGCAACAGGTCGTCGCGCTGTTCGAGACCCATCGTTCCGGTCTGGGCTCGACCCTCGACGCCCACCGAGCCGCAATCGACGGAACGTTCGACCGGCACAAGGCCTCGCTCACCGACGCAACTCGTCGGAGCGCGGAGGAATTCGACACGCGTCTCTCGGCGCTTGCCGAAGCCGCGGACGAGAGCGCGCGCATCGTCGCGGCGCGGATCTCCGATCTCGCCGAGGCCGCCGATCGCAGCGCCGGCGCGATCGATAGCCGCCTGGCGGCGCGTATCGAGGCGATGACGAGTTCGCTTGCCAGAACGGCCTCCGACGCGGACGCCAACCTCGCGGCGCGCGGCGGCGAGCTTGCGGCCTCCATCGGCGCGCGGGTGGACGAACTGCATCGCCTGATCGACGGCAAGGGCGCCGATCTGGTTTCCGCGCTCGGCGAAAAAGGGGAACGACGTCTCCGGGCAGATCGCCGGAGCGGGCGTGCGGGCCATGCAGACCTTCGAACGCGTGGCTTCGGCGCTCGACGAGCGTGGCCGGGATCTCTCCAATTCGATCGCGGAGGCCGGCCAACGCGCATCGCAGACCTTTGAGCAGATCTCCAGCACGGCCGCCGAGCATGGTCAGGTCGTAACGAATCGCATCGAAGCGCTGGTGACAACTCTCGGCGAGAAGGGCCAAGACGTGTCCGGTCAGATTGTCGGCGCGGGCGCGCGGGCCACGGAGACCCTGGAACGCGTGGCGGAGGCGCTGGCGGAACGCGGACGCGACGTATCGAATCAGATTGCCGAGGCTGGCGCCCGGGCGTCCCAGACGTTCGAGCGGATTTCGGGATCGGTCGCCGACCAAGGGTTGGTCGTGTCGAACCAGATCGCCGGCGCGGGAGACCAGGCCCTGCGCACGTTGGAACGCTTGTCGAGCGAATTCGGCGAGCGGGGGCAATCGGTCTCCGGACAGATCGCCGACGTCGCGGAGCGCGCGGCGCAGGCGCTCGACGTCGTGTCCGCGGCGCTCGACGATCGCGGAAGGGCCGTCGCGGGTCAGATCGTCGGCGCCGGCGAGCAGGCCGCGCTCGCGCTCGACCGCATCGCCACGGGGTTCGACGATCGCGGACGGGCCGTCTCAGGGCAAATCGCGGACGCCGGCATCCAGGCTACACGCACGCTTGAAGTCGTCGCGGCTGCGCTCGACGATCGCGGGCGTGCGGTTTCCGGCCAGATCGCCGAGGCAGGGCAACGCGCGGCGCAGGCCCTCGATGTCGTCGCCGCAGCGCTCGACGACCGCGGAACGGCGGTCTCGGGCAAGATTGTCGAAGCCGGCGAACAGGCCGTGCAGGCTTTGGAGCGGATCGCAACCGGGCTGGACGACCGCGGACGGACGGTCTCCGGCCAGATCGCCGAGGTTGGCGAGAAGGCCACGGAGGCGCTCGACCGCGTCGCCGCCGCGCTCGACGACCGCGGACACATCGTCTCCAGCCGGATCGCCGACGCCGGCGACCAGGCCACGCAGGCGCTCGATCGCGTCGCCGCCGCGCTCGACGACCGCGGACACATCGTCTCCAGCCGGATCGTCGACGCCGGCGACCAGGCCGCGCAGGCGCTCGATCGCGTCGCCGCCGCGCTCGACGACCGCGGACACATCGTCTCCGGCCAGATCGCCGAGGTTGGCGAGAAGGCCACGCAGGCGCTCGACCGCGTCGCCGCCGCGCTCGACGACCGCGGACACATCGTCTCCAGCCGGATCGTCGACGCCGGCGATCAGGCCACGCAGGCGCTCGACCGTGTCGCCGCCGCGCTCGACGACCGGGGACTCACCGTCTCCAGCCGGATCATTGACGCCGGCGATCAGGCCGCGCAAGCCTTCGAGCGCATCGCGGCAGGGCTCGACGACCGCGGACGGGCCGTCTCCGGTCAGATCGCCCTGGTCGGCGAGCAGGCCACCCGTGCGCTCGACGTCGTCGCCGCCGCGCTCGACGACCGCGGACGGGCCGTCTCCGGCCAGATCGCCGGCGCCGGCGCGCAGGCGGCGCAGACCTTTGACCGCATCGCGGCCGGATTCGAGGACCGCGGGCAGGCGTTGTCCAGTCAAATCGCAGAAATCGGCGGCCAGGCTCAGCGCGCGCTCGAAGTCGCCGCCGCAGCGCTGGGCGACCGCGGACTCGTGGTCTCGGGCCAGATCGTCGACGCTGGCGAGCAGGCCACCCAGGCCTTCGAACGCATCGCGGCCGGGCTCGACGACCGCGGTCAGGCCCTATCTGGTCAAATTGCCGAAATTGGCGGCCAAGCTCACCGCGCGCTCGAAGTAGCCGCAGCGGCGCTGGACGACCGCGGACTTGTGGTCTCGAGCCGGATAGTCGACGCTGGCGAGCAGGCCACACGGGCTCTCGACCGGTTCGCCACGGCGCTCGACGATCGCGGACGGGCTGTCTCTGGCCAGATCGCCGAGGTCGCCGAGCAGGCGACGCAGGCGCTCGACCGCGTCAGTACGGCGCTCGACGATCGCGGAAGGACGGTCGCCGGCCAGATCGCCGAGGTCGGCGAGCACGCCACCCAGGCGCTCGACCGCGTCGCCGCAACGCTCGACGATCGCGGCTTTGCGATCTCGGGCCGGATCGCGGATGCCGGCGAACGCGCCGCCCAGTCGCTCGACCGGGTCGCCGCCGCGCTCGGCGATCGCGGCGAGGACGTCTCGATCCAGATCTCCCGCGCGGGCGAGCACGCGATCGAGACCATCGACCAGCAAATGGCCGGGCTGGCGGCCCTGCTAACTCGACGCACCGACGAGTTGATCGAGGCGGTGAACGGCGCGGCGTCCGACCCTGTGCGGGCTCTGAACGCGCTGGCGGGCCAGCTGCGCTCGGAAGTTGTCGCCTCCAGCGAGGCGCTGCGCAGCCTTGCCGAGGAGAGCACGCAACGCTCGAGCGAGACGATCGAAGGGCTGTTGAAGCGGATGACCGAACAGGTCGAAGCCTCGAGCGCATCGCTACGGGAGACTGTCGCCGACAGCGCCGAGCGATCGGCCGGCGCGCTCGCCGGCGCGGGCGACCGGCTGCGCCGGGAGCTGGCGCTCGTGCTCGACAATCTCGGCCAGACGAGCGCGGCCATCGACCAGACGGTGGCCGACGCCGGGGACCGCCTCGCCGCCGTGCAAGGCGGACTCGCGACTCGAGTCGAGGAGTTCCAGCGCGCGCTCGGCGGCATCGCCTCGCAGGTCGCGACCCTCGGCCGCCTCAGCACGACGACGCAGGCCGACGCCAGCGCCCTCGCCCGCGAGCTCGCCGAGCATGCCGAACAGCTTTCGCAGGCGGCGCAGGAGCTCACGTCGCAACAGCAGACGATCGACGCCGCCCTGGAACATCGGAAGATGAGCCTCCAGGGGCTGGTCGGCGAGCTCTCGGAGCGCAGCGCCGGCTTCGACTCGGTGCTGGAGAAGTTCGCAACCAACGTCGAGGCGAGCTTCGGCCGGGCGCAGGCGCGCGCCCAGGAGATCAGCGCGACGCTCGCCACGGCGACGCGCGGGGCGTCGGTCGCGGCGGCCGGACAGTTCGAATCGATCCGCGACACGGCGGCCAAGGAACGCGAGAAGACCGCACAAAGCCTCAAGGCAGCCATCGACCAGACCAACGCCCAACTGTCGGGCGCGCTCGATGACGCGGCCGAACGTTTCCGCCGCTCGGTCGAGGACGTGAAGGCGATGGCGAGCGAAGTCCAGCGCGAGCTTGACGCGACGCGGCAGGAGCTGCGGCGCGGGGTGCTGGAGCTGCCCCAGGAGACGAGCGAGACCGCCGCTGCCATGCGTCGCGTCGTGTCGGACCAGATCCGCGCGCTGAAGGAGCTGGCCGCGTTGGTGTCCGACTCGGGCGCCGACTTCGATGTCGTCGAGCCCCAGGCGCAGGCCGCGGCGACCGGCGCGGCCGTCGGCCATCCGGTTCGCTATCCGCAACCGGCGGCGCGGACCGTGGAAACGGCCCGCCGGGTCGAGGTGATCTCGCCGCGCGAAACCATCTCCGCCGAGGCCATGGAGGTCGTCTCGCCGACAATCGTGGCCGAGCCCGTCGCCGCGCTGCATCCTCAGATCGTCCCGGCCGAGCCGCCGCTCGAACGGAACGGCGGCGCTCCGCGGATCGGAGCGCCCACGCCGCAGCCTGCTTCCGCAGTCGACCGGTCGCAATCCGGGTGGCTGTCGAACCTGCTCGCCGCCGCATCGCGCGAGGAGCCCAGCGCTCCCCAGCCGCGCACGCCGGAGACGCTGGACGACCTGACCCGCAGCATCGCCAGCCTGGTCGACGGCGCCGTCGCCGCGGAGACCTGGGACCGCTGGCGCCGCGGCGATTCGGCGGCCGTCTCCCGACGGCTTTACACCGAGGCCGGGCAGCAGGCGTTCGACGAGATCCGGCGCCGCTATCAGGCGGATCCACAGTTCCGCGAGACGGTGATGCGTTACGTGCAGGAGTTCGAGCGGCTGTTGGCGAAGGTCGGCCAGAACGACCGCGACGGATCGCAGTGGCGGGCGTATCTGCTGTCGAACACCGGCAAGGTCTACACCATCCTCGCCCATGCTTCGGGCCGGCTGGGCTGACAATCCCTTCTCCCCGCTGCGTCCCGCTGCGGGGAGAAGGTCAGGATGAGGGGCGAGGCGAACCCGCGCGGCCAATCGCCAAGGCCCCTCAGCCCAGCCCTCTCCCCGCAAGCAACCGGGGGGCTCCGGCTGCTTACCGATAGGTAGCCTTGTAGGCGTCGCGCAACAGCGCCTTCTGCACCTTGCCCATCGCGTTGCGCGGCAGCAATTCGACGAAGAACACCCGCTTCGGCGCCTTGAACCTGGCCAGCCGTCCTTCCAGCGCGGCGAGCACGTCAGCCTCAGTCGGCGCCGCGCCCGGGCGGGCCACGACGACCGCCGTCACGCCTTCGCCGAAATCGGGATGCGGCAACCCGATCACAGCGCTCTCGAGCACCCCCTCGATCGCGTCGATCTCGCTCTCCACCTCCTTCGGGTAGACGTTGAAGCCGCCGGAGATGACGAGGTCCTTGGCGCGGCCGACGATGTGGATGTAGCCGTCGGCGTCGACGCGGCCGAGGTCGCCGGTGATGAAGTAGCCGTCAGGGCGGAACTCCTGGGCGGTCTTCTCCGGCATGCGCCAGTAGCCGGCAAAGACGTTCGGCCCCTTGACCTCGATCACCCCGACCTCGCCGGCGGCGACGAGGCGCGCCCGTCTCCGCCTCGCCGATCCGGACACTGACGCCGGGCAGCGCGAAGCCGACCGTCCCCGCCCGGCGCTCCCCGTCATAGGGGTTGGAGGTGATCATGTTGGTTTCCGTCATGCCGTAGCGCTCGAGAATGGCGTGGCCGGTGCGCTCCCGCCACGCGGCGTGCGTGTCGCCGAGCAGCGGCGCGGACCCCGAGACGAAGAGCCGCATGGCCGCCGCGGCCTCGCGGGTCAGGCCCGGATGATCGAGGAGCCGCGTGTAAAAGGTCGGCACGCCCATCAGCGCCGTCGCCCCCGGCATGGCGGCGATGACCGCGTCGGCCTCGAAGCGGCTCTGGTAGATCATCGTCGCTCCGGCGAGCAGCGCGACATTGACCGCGACGAACAGGCCGTGGGTGTGGAACACCGGCAGCGCGTGGATGAGGCGGTCGGCCGCCGTAAAGCGCCATACGTCGATCAGCGTCAGCGCGTTCGAGGTGAGGTTTTCATGCGTCAGCATCGCGCCCTTCGACCGGCCGGTCGTTCCGGAGGTGTAGAGGATCGCCGCCAAGTCGCCGGCGGCGCGCGGAACGGTCTCAAACGTGGCCGGCGCCTCGGCAATGCGCTGCGCAAGCGTGCCGTCATGGGCGGCCCCGAGGCTTTCAGCCGCCTTGAGGCCGAGACGGCGAGCGAGCGCCCGGATGTCGGCGAGCGCGGCGGGACGACAGACCGTCAGCGCCGGCTCGGCGTCGCCGAGGAAATATTCGAGCTCGGCCAGGGTATAGGCGGTGTTGAGCGGCAGCAGCGCCGCGCCAGCCCTGAGGCACGCGAGCGTCAGCACGATCACGTCGGCCGACTTGTCGACCTGCGCCGCGACGCGGTCGCCGGGCTTGACGCCGAGGGCGACGAGCGCATTGGCCGCGCGCGCCGAGCGTTCGAACAGGGCGGCGTAGGTCAAGGCGGTGGCGTCCGGCGTCTCGAGCGCCATCTGGCCGGGCCGGCCGGCGCGAGCGACGATCACGTCGAACAGGTTTGCGGAGGATTGGGGCACGATGTCCTCGCTCAAGGGATGCGCCTGGGCTCGAGCCGGTCGGCCGATCCGGGTTTCTTTAGCTCAGGTCGCGCGACGACGCGATTGCCTCATCGGAGGGGTGGCGTTTCGCCGGCTTGGAGCGCAAGGCGCACCCATGGGATCCACGGGCGCAGCTTGTCCGCCGCCGTAACCGCCTGGTGGTCAAAATCCAACTCTTCTGCCCGAGCGCGGCATATCTCAAAAGATGAAGGGTATCGGCCGCCGGCCCGTCGGGGACGGTCGTGCGGAATCGAAGGCCGGAATTCAATGGCGAATTCCGGTCATTCCGGGGCGTCCAGAAACCGCGGAATTGCGCCAAGAGCAATTTAACTAAGCTGCGACGCCCTTTAGTCGCATCGTGTAGCTACTCCATACTTTTGCCAACGGCGACATCCAGCTAGACCCAGTCCGACAAATCCGAGCAGCATCAAGGCCCACGTCGGCAATTCAGGAACAGCAGGTCGGGCGCCCGCTTCGCCGACGAAACTTATGTCGTCGACAACGAAGTCGTTCCACTGTTCTGCACTATACGCGTCGACGATTGACAATTTCGCCGATGTAGCAGAGCCTGAAAACCACTCACCGCCAGCTGTTACCCAGTGTCCGCCGGCGCCAACCCCCGGTAGGCCGAGCGTGAACCCAAGAGATACGCCATTGACGTCCGCTTGAATTTGCGCCGGGGCTGGTAAGTCATTGCTTAAGGTAGCAACCCAGAAATTGAATGTGTAATTGCTGTCCGGCACGACCGCGACGGTCTGAGACCAGATGTCCAAAGGTTGAAATTCCGCAAATGCAGGCCCGTTGGCGATGAGCATAAGGCCGTGCCCGGTTGTGTGATCGCCGAAATTCATCCAGTCGACCCAAGCTCCCGGCGCAGCCGCGGGGCTAGAACCAATCCAATAGCTTCCGTAGGGGCCTCCATATTGAACATTGCCGTAGGTATAGTCACTGGAAAAGCCGGTGTTGCCAGCTTCAAAATCTCCGTTGTAGATGAGGTTCGCAAATCCGCCGGCGGCGGATACCGAAGACAAAACGACCGCGCCTACGAGGATAGTCGCCGCTGCCGCTGAAGTCAGGAGATAGTGTTTCATGGGGCCTCCGTAGTGAGGCGCAACCCGCCGACACCCGGTTCGGAGGTTTGCCGGCGCTCATGCCGCCTTCTTGGCATCCTCATAGTCCGCGCCATCGTCCTTGGCATTGATGTGAAATCAAAGCGAAACAACCGACCAGGCCACCGTCGTCGGCGATCGTCCGCGCCGTTCGACGTCGCCCCGATTTCGGTGGTACATCTCACCGAACCAGCGGCAATCGAAGGTCAATTCTCAACGAGACTGGAGCATCCTCTTCGGGTCGAAGCCGGACCCCTTCACTCACTAATCCTGGTGGGCGAAAAGTGCGGCGCACGAACGATCCTCCCTTTGGAGCATCCTTCGACAAGCTGTGGATGAGGTCGTTGCGATTGCATCGTCGCTCGTGGCTTGCCGTGAACTGCCCCGCCCCGCTTTCGTCGTCCTTGTCAAACCCTCGCTCGGGCGCATAAGTCGGCCTTGGTGACAAAGAGGCGGCGGGGTCATGGCGATACCGGAAAAAGCCCTGCGGGAATCGGTCGTCGCCGCGGCGGCGCGGATCCGCGAGGCCGGCTTTGGCGGCGCTTCCGACGGCGACATCTCTGTGCGCTTCGCCGATGCGATCCTGATCACGCCGAGCGGCGCGCCCTATCGCTCGCTCCGGCCGCCGCTGTTGGCGCAGATGCCGCTCGCCGGCGAATACGGCGCCTGGAAAGGGCCGATCAAGCCGGCCGGCGAATGGCGGATCCACCTGGACATCGCCCGCGCCCGGCCGGACGTCGGCGCGGTGGTGCGCTTCCAGTCGCCGTATGCGACGGCGCTGGCGATGGCGCACAAGCCGATCCCGGCCGTCCATCCGATGATCGCCCTGTTCGGCGCGTCCGAGATCGCTTGCGCCCACTACGCGCCGATGGGCGGCAAGGAGCTCGCCGACGTCGCGCTCGAGGCGCTCGGCGCCGGCCATGCGGCGCTGCTCGGCAATTACGGCGCCCTGACCACCGGCGGGACGCTGCAGGCGGCGCTCGCCCGAGCCTTCGAACTCGAAACCCTCGCCCGCCTTTACGCCATTGCGCTCACGGTCGGAAAACCTCGCGCGCTCACGCAAGAGGAAGCCTTCCGCATCGCCGAGCGGCTGAAAACCTCGGGCGCCGACATCGAGGCGCGGATCGCGGCGCTGGCCGTCGAGACGAGCCTCGCCGCCAAGGCGAAACCGAAGATCAAGGGCGCGGCGCGGACGCCGGCCAAGCGGAAGCGGGTGGCGAGGAAGCGGAAGGCGTGAGTCAGAATCTCAGCTCAGCTAACGCGTCCTTTACGTACCATGCTTCGGGTGGTTGGGGAAGCTGTCCACGACATCGGTGTCGATCGTTATAGCTAGTATAAGCATACCAGAATGATAGTGATCGATGACGTCCTGCGGCGCCTCTACAGCAATCTGTTGACCTGATACAGGTACAGCAAAAAATTCTATGGCTGAATACTGGTCAGCATTGTTGAGAGCGCTCAGGATATACTGTCCGATCCAAAAAGAAACTGAATTTCCGGCTTGGTACGTGGCGTCGAGGAGATTGAACCAGAATTCTAAGCGGCGGGGCACCCCATCGTGGCCCAAGGAAAGGTAATTCCATATATCGTTATACGTCGTAGAGGTTGCACCCAAATTTTGAAGATTTGCCCTTAAGGTCGCATCTGACACACGACTAGGGAAATGCGCGTAATCAAAAGCCGTGTTTGCAAAGTGTAGGAGGTTTTTTGTGTGGGTCGTATTGAAGACCATTCCCATTTTTGTCACTCCAAACGTTAGGGTTGGCTTTCAAGGGCATTATTCAATTGTCTCCGAGAATGCGTAGATATGCTCTTGCTATTCAGTGCTGCTACTCTTTCTCAACCTCCCGTCTGGCCTCGCGGTACACCTCATATTTTTTCCAGATCGCGGCGAGTTGCGCGGCGCCCCGGCGAGTGAAGCGGCTCGCAACCTCATCGCCGAAGACGAGCGGCAGACCCGTCTCCTCGGCCCATGCGTTGGCGCGCTCCTCGCTGCTGATGGTCGTGTAAGAGGGATGGTGCGGCGGGCCGCCGAGATGGTGGCCGGTCTCATGCGCGAGCGCGAAAGCGATGCCCTCGACGCCGACCTCGCGGTGGCGGCCGAGGCCGCCGTAAAGCCGAACGGAGCGGCCCTTTTCGCCGATATACGCCTGCGCGTTCATCAGGCGCGTTTCCCAGCAGAGGTCGTAGTGGATCGACGGGAAGCGGGCGCGAAAACGGTCGAGCAGCGCATCGGCGCGTCGGCGCGGCCAAACCGCTTCGACCGGCCAGACGGCCTCCCTGGCAATGATGTCGTCAAAGATCGGCATTCGCGTCGTTCCCAAGCGCGAGACCGTCTTCCCACCAGTCTGAAAAAAGACTTGGAAAAACCAAACCCTGAGTAAAAGAAAGTTTAGCATTGGCCGCCGCGGCCGACAACAGACCCTCGCGCCCCCTGCACGATTTTTATCAAGCCGTTCAGCCCTCAAGCGAGCCGCGCGAGCGCCTCCTCGCTGCGCCGCCTGAGCTTGTCGAGACCCTGCGCCTCGGCGGCGCGAGCGGCGCGCTCGAAACATTCGCGCGCCTTCGCCGGGCGACGCTTCAGCCGCCAAAGCTCGCCGCGATTGAAGTCGATCCTCGCCAGCGCCGCGCTATTGGCGTCCCATTGTGGGTTCGAGGCCGCCGCTTCGATGAGCGCGCTCGCCCGGCGGGCGCCTCGCACCCGCGCCGCCATGAGGGTCGGCAGGTTGTTCAGAACGACTTTGAACGGAGGCCGCTGGCCTCCCTTCAGCACCTGGATATAGATTTCCGCGAGCACAATACGGGCGAATCCCGCGAGGGTCCGGTCGCCAACAGCATCGCGCGCGGCAATTGCGCGCTGGACGACGCGGACGCCTTTAGAGACGCGCCCGGCCGCGATCAGCGCGACGCCGCGCGGCCCCTCGAGAATGTTGTAGAGAATGCCTAACCGCTCGAACTCGACGTTCAGCGCTTCGATGCGCGGCAGCGCTTCACGCCCGCCCCCCGACAGGATGGCCGCGACCGCCTTGATGTTCTCGCCCTGCAGCCGGTCGAGCGGCGCGATGGCGAGGCGAAGGCATTCGTCGGCATAGGCGATCGCTTCCGACGGAGCGTCGGCGATGACGCTGATCCAGCCGAGGACCCAGTTGGCGAAGCTGATCGCGCGCGGGTCGCCGCTGGCCTCGCCAGAGGCGATCTGCTGAATGGCCAGCGCCCGCGCGTCTCTGAGCAGCCCGCGATAGATGCAGTCCCAGACGACGAAGAAATAGGCCGAATTGCGCAAGAAGTTGTCGTTGAGGCTGAGGCCTCTCTCCAGCACCTGCTTCCGCCGCCGTTCCGCCTCCTCGCGCGTGTCGAGTCCGAGCCGCGTCCGACAATGCAGCATTCCGGCTTCGGCGAAGGCGAGCGCCCGGGGATCGCCGATCTTCTCCGCAACCGCGCCGGCCTCGGTCATCCGCTCTAGGCCGGCGCGAAGCTCGTAGCGCTGCACCAGGGCGAGTGTCTGGTAATAGTAGGCGATGACGAGTTCGGGCGTTTCGCCCGCCCCCTTCACGACCGGCATGTAGGCGTCGGCGATTCGTCCGGCCTCGCGATAGTCGCTCTTCAGCATCATCGTCTCGAGCAGGCCGACGACTACCGGTGCGGCTTCGCGCGGGGCGGCGACGGCCGGATCGTTCTCGAGCAATGCCAACGCCTTCCGGAAATTCTTTCGGCCTCGGGGATCGCATAGACGTTGAGGCTCTTGCGAGCCGCCATGGCGAGGTAGCGGAAGGCCTTCGGCGCATCCTGCCCGGCGGCGAAGTGCCGGGCGAGCGTCTCCGCCCTTTCGGGAAGCGCATTGCTGCTCCGTCTTTCGAGTTCCTTCGCCGCCTTCAGGTGCAACTCGGCGCGCTGCGGGCCGAGTAGCCCGTCGTAGATCGCATCGCGCAGCAGAGCATGCTTGAAGGTGCAGGCCCCCGACGCTCCGTCGCGGCGGATGAAATCCTGCGCCTCGAGGTCGGCGAAATGGCCTTCGAGACGATCGCCGCCTTCGGTCAGCGCCAGCACGACGCGAGGGTCGAAATCTTCGCCCGATCACCGCAGCGGTCTGGAGGAGACGGCGCGCCTCCTGCGGCAGGCGATCGACGCGGGCGGTGAAAATCGAGTGAAGGCTCTGCGGCAGGGCGTCGCCGACCGCCTCCGCGTCGAATTCGACAACGCGTTCGCGAACGGAAACAATGTGCCGCTCCAAAAGGAACGCCGCGATTTCCTCGGCGAACAGGGCGTTTCCTTCGGCCTTTTCCATGATCAGAGAATCAAGAGCGTCGGGCATGCGCTCGGCGCCCAGCCTCGTTTGCGCAATGCGCGAGGTCTCGCGCCCCGAGAGGATCGAGCGCGATCTCGACGACCTGCGCCTTGCCGAGCCAGGGCGGCGTATAGGTTGGCCGCCGCGTGAGGAGAAGAAGCAGGGGGACCGATGCGTCCGTTGCGATGAGGCTGCCGAGGAATTCCTCGGACGCGCTGTCGATCCAGTGGGTATCCTCGATGGCGATGACGAGAGGGGCAAGGCGCGCCCGCGCCCGGATGATCCTGCGCAGAAGCTCGCGCGTTCTGAGCCCGATCAGGACGCCGTCCAGCGTGGCCAGCGCGCCGCTCGCAGGCTCGTGGCCAAGGAGATTGAGGATCAGGGCGGCGTTCTCGTCCGTCATCAGGCCGATGCTGCTGAGACCTTCGTCGAGCCGGCTGCCGACCGTCGCGCGTTCGTCTCCGCGCGCAATGCGGAAGAGGCCCCGCGCGACATCGATGAAGGCGCGGAAGGCGGTCTCCCTGCCCTCGGCGGTGCATCCTCCCGTCACCAAGAGCGCCCGATATTTCCCGGCTCGCTCGCCGAACTCGTGCAACAGCCGAGACTTCCCGATGCCCGGCTCGCCGGCGATGTCGACGGCCCGAAGATCGCCGCCAATGTCGCGCACGGCCCGTTCGAGCCTGTCGAGTTCGCGTTCGCGGCCGACGTAGGCGGTCAATCCGCGAAAGCGCGAGGCGTCGAAGCGCGACGCCTCGTTGCGGACCCGCTCGAGTCGATAGACCCGCTCGGTTGCGCTGCGTCCCCTGATGGGATGTTCCCCGGCGAACTCCGCGTCCACCAGCCCCTCGACGAGACGATAGGCGAGTTCGCTGAGAAGAACGGTTCCCGGGGTCGCGAGCCCCTGCACGCGCGCGGCGACGTTCACCGCGTCGCCGAGAACCGCTAGACCGGCCGCGCCGCCAGACTGCAGATGACCGAACACGGCGGGGCCCGCGCTGATCCCGATCCGGACATTGCCGCGAAAGCCGAATTTCCGTTCGATCTCCACCCATTCGCCGGTCAGACGCTCGAGGATCGCCAGTGCGGCCCGGCACGCCCGAACCGGCGCGTCCTCCTGCGCGACGGGCACGCCGAACACCACCATCACGCCGTCGCCGGCGATGTCCTTGATCCGGGCGCCTTCGGCCTGCACCGCAGTCTCGACGACGCGCGCCAGCTTTTGGATCAGGCCGAATGCGGCCTCTTCGCCGAAGCGCTCGGAAAACGTAGTGAAACCGACCATGTCCGCGAAGAGCACGACAACCTGACGACGCTCCGCCTCCAAAACCTGTTCTCCAATGACGACGCGCTCAAAATTTCAATGATCGGCGGGAATAGCAAGGCCCGTCTGAAACTCATGGGAAAAAGCAGGCGACCAATGACTTGTCCATTGCCGCCGTCTACGTATGAGCCTCGAACGGCTTCGCCGAGGAAGCCGGAGCTCGTTGAGCGCGCCCGTGGAGCTGGAGATTGATCGGCGTCAACTCGTTCGCCGGTCGCCCCTTTCACTCCTCGTCCTGATCCCCGGGTCAAGCCCCGGGACGTCGAAGGACGCTCGGGGACGAACAGACGTTTCCGCCGCTGCATCATCTTATATCACATAGAATTATTGTATATATCCTCGCCTTGACTTCGGTTGGATTCACGCCGGCGCCAATCTATTTAACCAGTAAACAGCGTTTAAAAGGATCGAAAGTTCCAACTTTCTACACTTATGTCCTTGAAATGATGGAGTCCGATCAAACGGTGCAGGCCGTCCCGGCGGCCCACGCAGCCCTTCGCTTACCCTCCGCCCGCCCCGCAGGCGCCTTACGCAAATCGCCGCTTCACCCGCTCGACCTGGTCGGGGGCGACGCGGACCGTGACGTGGACGCCGTCGTCGGCGTCGGCCCGGCGCATCACCTCGGAATGCTCGTAAAGCCAGTGCAGCCCCTGGCCGTCGGACGGATCGAGGGTGAGTTCGATCAGCGAACGGCCGCGAGCGAGCCGCTCCTCGATCGCGGCGGCGAGCCGGTCGATCCCCTCCCCCGTCCGCGCCGAGACGGCGAGCGGCGCCGTAGGCCGCATGTCCTGTTCCTGCTCGATCACGGCGCGCGCGTCGGCGTCGAGCAGGTCAAGTTTGTTCCAAACCTCGATCACCCGCTCCGCGGCGTCGGCGACGCCAAGCTCGGCGAGGATCGTCTCGACGTCTTGGCTCTGCGCCTCGCTGTCGGCGTGGGCGATGTCGCGCACATGCACGATGACGTCGGCCGCCCGCACCTCCTCGAGCGTCGCCCGGAAGGCCGAGATGAGCATGGTCGGAAGATCGGAGATGAAACCGACGGTGTCGGACAGGATCGCCGAGCCTCCGTGCGGCAGCTTGATCAGTCGCATGGTCGGATCGAGGGTCGCAAACAGCATGTCCGCCGCCATCACCTCGGCCCGCGTCAGGCGGTTGAACAGGGTCGACTTGCCGGCGTTGGTGTAGCCGACCAGCGCAACGATCGGATAGGGAACGTCGGCCCGGCTCGCCCGGTGCAGCGCCCGGGTGCGCTTGACGCTTTCGAGCTCGCGCTCGATCCGCACCATCCGCTCCTGGATAAGTCGCCGGTCGGTCTCGATCTGGGTTTCGCCTGGGCCGCCGAGGAAGCCGAAGCCGCCGCGCTGCCGCTCGAGGTGGGTCCATGACCTGACGAGGCGCGACTTCTGGTATGCGAGATGAGCGAGTTCCACCTGCAAGGCCCCTTCGGCCGTGCGGGCGCGCCGGCCGAAGATCTCCAGGATCAGGCCGGTGCGGTCGATCACCTTGCAGGCAAAGGCCTTTTCGAGATTGCGCTGCTGGACGGGAGAGAGCGCGCAGTCCATCACCACGAGGTCGATCTCGTCGGCCTTCGCCTCCTCGGCGATCGCCTCGACCTTGCCCTTGCCGAGGTAGGTCGCTGGCCGCAGGGCGGCGAGCGACACGGTCTCGGACCCGACGACATCGAGGTCGATGGCGCGCGCCAGGCCGACCGCCTCCTCGCGACGGGCCTCGGGAGTGCGCAAAGCCGCGCCGTCGCCGAAGTGCGCGCGCTGCAGGCATGGGCAGACGACCCGGGTTCGCGTCCCCGCGGCCGCGGCGCGCTCCCGGGTGTCGAGGGCGCCGCGCGGGTCCGCGGCAGTCAGGTCAATGGGCGTCGGACTGCTCCTCCACCGCCTCGAACATGGTGATCGGGCTGGCGGGCATGATGGTCGAGATCGCGTGCTTGTAGACGAGCTGGGAATGACCATCCCGCCGCAACAGGACGCAGAAGTTGTCGAACCAGGTGACAAATCCCTGCAACTTCACCCCATTGACCAGAAAGATCGTCACTGAAGTTTTCGACTTGCGGACATGATTGAGAAACGTGTCCTGGAGGTTTTGCGCCTTCTCTGTCGGCATGATTGTTTTCCATCTTGCCGGGCCCACGCCCGGGCGTTGTTATTGATTCCCCATGCGCGCCCTTTTGTGGCGCGCTGCACGGCGCACCGTATCACATATCGCTGCGCGGCGACAGATAAGCCGATATATCATTGTTATACTGGATTTCACGACCGTTCGGCGCGCTGCCGGAACGCCTTGCGGAGCGCAAGCGCGACCGGTCCGGGCCGCCCGTCGCCGATTGGCGTCCCGTCGAGCGACACGACCGGCAACGCGATCATTGTCGCGCTCGAAAGAAAGGCCTCGCGCGCGGCCTTCGCCTCGGCCGGGGAAAACGGCCGTTCGACGAGGCGAAGGCCGAGCGCGCCTGCGACGCCAATGAGGGCGAGGCGAGTGACGCCGTGGAGGATCGAATCGTCTGCCTGCCTCGTCACGAGGGTCCCATCGGGCGTCACGATCCAGGCGTTGGTGGAAGCCCCCTCGGTGACGAAGCCGTCGTGGTCGACGAACCAGGCCTCGAAAGCGCCCGCGTCGCGAGCGGCCTGTTTGGCCAGCACATTGGGGAGAAGCTGAAGCGTCTTGATGTGCGGATGCGCCCAACGTCTCCGGAACCGTGACCGCGGCGACGCCCGCCGCGGCGCGGGCGACGTTGACGGCCGGGTCGAGCGCCCGTGCGGAGACGACAAGGCCGGGTCTGACGCCGTCGGGCGGGAATCCGTGGTCGCGCCGCGCTGCGCCGCGGCTCACCTGCAGATAGACGAGGCCGTCGCGGACCCGGTTCCGGCGGACCACCTCGCGCATGACACCTCGGAGCGCCACGCGGCCGATCGGCCAGCCGATCTTGACGCTCTCGAGCGAGCGCCCGAGCCGGTCCAGGTGGCGCGCCTCTTCGATCAGAACGCCGACGCTTACTTCGCAGACCTCATAGACCCCGTCGCCGAACGTCACGGCGCGGTCGTTGACCGATACGACCGCCTGGGCCATCGAAACATAGCGGCCGTTGACATAGACGATGCGCGACACGCGTCCCTTCTCTCGGTTTGCGCCGTCTACTCCACCCCAAGCGACTTCAGCTTCCGGTGCAAGGCCGAACGCTCCATGCCGATGAATTCCGCCGTACGCGAAATGTTGCCGCCGAAGCGGTTGAGCTGCGCGACAGGTAGTCGCGCTCGAACACTTCGCGCGCATCGCGCAGCGGCAGACTCAGCAGCTTCTCGCCGCCGATGCCGCTCGGAACAGCGGGGACAAGCGCTCCGACCTCCGCCGGAAGCATCGAAGCGGAAATCTCGGCGTTGGGGTCGCCGAGCGCGAGGATCATCAGGCGCTCCACGTTGTTGCGCAGCTGGCGGATGTTGCCGGGCCAATCGTGCGACTGCAGCACCGCCATGGCGTCGACGCCGATCTTCCGCGGCGTCACGCCCATGCTGTGCGCGGTGAACTCGAGGAAATACTGAACGAGCTCCGGAATGTCCTCGCGCCGCTCGGCAAGCGTCGGCACGCGGATCGGCACCACCGACAGGCGGTGGAACAGGTCCTCGCGGAACCGGCCCTCGGTGATCGCCTCGGCCAGGTCCTGACTGGTCGAGGAGATGATCCGCACGTCGACATGCACGCGCGAGGAGCCGCCGACGCGCTGGAAATTCTGGTCTACGAGCACGCGAAGGATTTTGGACTGCGTTTCGCGAGGCATATCGGCCACTTCGTCGAGATAGAGCGTGCCGCTGTGGGCCTCCTCGAGGGCGCCGATTCGCCGGGGATGGTCCGCCCTTCTTCAACGCCGAACAGCTCGGCCTCCATCGTCTCGGGCGCCATGGCGGGAGCATTGACCACGACGAACGGGCCGTCGGCGCGGCCGGAACGCTCGTGAATGAGCCGCGCGGCCAGTTCCTTGCCTGACCCCGCGGCGCCGGAGATCAGCACGCGTGAATTCGCAGGGCCGAGCTTCTCGATGATCCGCCTGAGGTTGGCGAGGGCCGCGGACGAGCCGACCATGCGGTTGACCGCGCCGCCGCGCGTCTTGAGGTCGTTGACTTCGCGTTTGAGGCGCGAGGTTTCCAGCGCCCGGTCGGCGATCAAGATCAGGCGGTCCGCCTTGAACGGCTTCTCGATGAAGTCGTAGGCGCCGAGCTTGATCGCCGTCACCGCCGTCTCGATGTTGCCGTGACCCGAGATCATCACCACCGGCACGCTTGGATTCTGCTTCTTGATCGCCTCGAGCAGTTGCAGCCCGTCGAGCTTCGGACCCCTGGAGCCAGATGTCGAGCAGGATGAGTTGCGGCCGGCGCGATTCGATCGCGGCGAGCGCCTCGTCGGAATTGCGGGCCGGCGCGCGGCTGATGGCCCTCGTCCTCCAGAATGCCGGCGACGAGTTCGCGGATGTCTTCTTCGTCGTCGACGATGAGAATGTCAGCAGCCATCAACGGTGATCCGGTCTTCTCGTTCTGCCGCTCGTCGGTTCGCCATCGGCGGCCTGCGACCGGCAGTTTCATCAGCACCTTCGCGCCGCGCCCGCCGTCCGGCCGGGCCAGCCCGTCCAGCAGATCGACCCCGCCGCCGTGGTCCTCGAAGATCTTGACGACGATCGGCAGGCCGAGCCCGGTCCCCTCCGCGCGCGTCGTCACATAAGGCTCGATCAGACGGTTGCGGTCCTCGCATCGGAAAGCCCTTGCCGTTGTCGCTGACCGCGATCTCGACGAAGCCGCCGACGTCGGCGCTCGAGCGTCACCAGGACGCGCCCGTGCTCATGAGCTTCGCGCCAAGCGCGTCAATGCCCTCGGCGGCGTTCTTGAGGACGTTGGTCAGCGCCTGCGAGATCAGCCGCCGGTCGAAATCGGCGATGACCGGCGTCGTCCGGCAGCCGCTTCTTCGAAATCGATGTCCGCGCGCCCGACCCGCATGAGGAAGACCGCCTGGCGCACGCAATCGGTGAGGTCGTCCCGCGCCGGCCGCGCCTTCGGCATGCGGGCGAAGGAGGAGAACTCGTCGACCATGCGCTTGATGTCGTCGACCTGGCGGATGATCGTGTCGGTGCACTGGTCGAACACGTCCTTGCCCTCGACGATATGCCGGCCGTAGCGGCGCTTGAGCCGCTCGGCGGAGAGCTGGATCGGCGTCAGCGGGTTCTTGATCTCATGTGCGATGCGCCGGGCGACGTCGGCCCAGGCGGCGGTGCGCTGGGCGGTGACGAGATCGCTGATGTCGTCGAGCGTAATGACGCTCGCGCGGTCGCCGCGCCCCGGATTGCCGGTGACGCGAACGTTGAGGATGCGCTCGCGCCCGTCGCGCAGCACCGTCGCCTGCCCCTGATGGAGGCGCAGCCGCATCGAACGCGCCTGCTCCCAGATCGAGGCGATGCTCGGATGGACGGCTGTCGAGAGGCCGGCCGATCAGACTGTGCTCGCCGCCGAGCAGCGTTTCGGCGGCGGCGTTGCAGATCGTGATCGCGCCTCGCGGTCGACGCCGAGACGCCCGCCGGAACGCCCGGAGAGCACCGCCTCGATGAAGGCGCGCCGCTCGTCGTTCAGCGCATTGGCCGCGATCAGCCGCTCTGCTGGCGCAGAAGCTCCGAGGTCATCTTGTTGAAGGTGTCGCCGAGATGGCCGAGATCGCCGTCGGAGGCGCGCGTCGGCACCTGGACATGCAGATTGCCGGAGGCGACCTCGTCGGTCGGCGCGGATCAGCCGGCGGATCGGTCCGACCAGCCGGTTCGCCCAGGCGAGCCCGAGCCAGATCGCCGAAAACAGCATGGTCAGCGCCAGCATGCACGAACACGGTGGCGAAGCCGAGTTCGAGACTGTGACGGTGGGCCTCGAAACGGCCCCACATGCTCGACACGTTCGCCGCGTCCTCGGCGACTTTGGCCGCCAGCGGGTCGATGCCGCGCGCGGCGTAAAGGAACTGGCCTTCGGCGCCCGGAATCGGCCGGATGCCGACAAAGACGTTGCCGACGCCGAGAAAGCCGCAGAGCGCCTCGCCGTTGATCGCGTCGCGGAAATCGGACGGGTCGGGCCTGGCGATCAGCTTGCTGTCGGAGCCCTCGGCGAGTCTGGATCGTGGTCCCGTCGCTCTTCATCAGGGCGGCGGCGGAGAAGCCGAGCGTCTTGGCGCGCGAGCTGAAGTAGGCCTTGAACTGGGCCGGATCGGAGCGCAGCAGCAGCGCGCTGCGGGCGATGTCGCCGGCCGTCAGTTCGACGTCGCGCAGCAGCGCCCGGCATTGGGACTCGCGATAGAGCTGGGTCGCCTGATTGGATTCGTTGATGAACGACCGCGACATCGCTCATGAAGCGCGGGTTGATCGCCCATCCACCGAGACAGTGGCCACGACCGCGGTCACGATCGCCGGAATGGCCGCGACCAGCGAGAACAGCGCAACGAACCGGCTGTGCAGCCGGGCGCCCGCGCGCGCGGCGCGGCGCGCCGCCCGAAGCCGAGCGAGTTCGATCCCGATCAGCACGAGCAGGACGAAGACGACCAGCCCGTCGCCGACCAGCAGCGTCGAGACGACCGTCGCGTCGGGATGATCGGGGTGAAGCCGGCAAAGACGAGGAAGGTCGCCAGCGCCAGGACGAACGCGCCGCCGACCGCAAAGGGCCCGAACCGCGCCGTCGGTCCGCTGTCGTCGAAGGGCGCGCGCCTGCCCGCGCCGCTCTTTGTCGTTGCGCCGTCAAAGCCCTGAACCGCCAATCGCCAGGCCTGATTCGCGCAAGACGCGAATCAGTGGCAATCGTGCAACAATGTTGCACAATTGCGACGAAATGGCGGCGAGCTTCAACGGAAGCTCGGCATGCCCCGCAGGTTGAGGTCGCGGATCTTCTTGCGCAGGGTGTTGCGGTTGAGGCCGAGAATCTCGGCGGCCTTGATCTGATTGCCGCGGGTCAGCGCGAGCGTCGCGGCGATCAGCGGCGCTTCGAGATCGTGCAGGACGCGATGGTAGAGGCCGACCGGCGGATTGGACTCCGCCGAACGAGCGGAAAAGCTCCGCGACCTCCCGCTCCATGACGCGTCGAAGCCCTCGCCGCTGATCGGACCGGCCATCGGCGACGCGCGCGGGCGAGCTCTCGTCGATCGGGGCCCCGACGCGGAGGACGGGGCGCGCTTCCGGCGCTGAGTTCGGCCTCGATCAGCGCCTCGGCGATGACGTCCTGCGGATAGAGCGCGGCGAGACGGCGGGTCAGGTTCTCGAGTTCGCGGACGTTGCCCGGCCAGGGATAGCGCCGCATCCGCTCCATCGCCGGTCGGCTCGATCGACTTCATCGGCAGGCCTTCGCGGACGCCGCGCTGGAAAAACGAGCGCACCAGGTCGGGGATGTCTTCCGACCGCTCCCTCAGCGGCGGCAAGCGCAGCGGCACGACATTGAGACGGAAGAACAGATCCTCGCGAAAGGCGCCCTGCTGGATGGCGAAGCGCAGGTCCTTGTTGGTCGCGGCGACGATGCGCACGTTGGTCTTGATCGGCGTCCGGCCGCCGACAGTCGTATATTCGCCCTGCTG
>CAWFJG010000002.1:0-445507 GCA_963816065.1 uncultured Alphaproteobacteria bacterium
GCGTAATCCGGAAAGTTGATTCTTCACCATCCGCGAATACTCGCCCCAGAAAAATCATCTCTTTGCCTGGACCTGTCGCATAAATCGGCACTGACGTCACGAGGTCAATTGGCGCTTCCTTCTGAAGCAACGTGCCGCTAACCGTCATCTTTGTTCCATGAGGCGCGAACTTCACCGACTTCAATTCCAGTTTCGGCAGTGAAATCCCATTGACCCACCCTTCCAGGAACCAATCCAAGGATTTTTTCCCTTCGTAGCGCAACGATGGCGGGAGCTCTTCCGCAAACGCATCAATCAATTCTTTGGTACTGATGGCCTTGCCCTCATAACGCTCCCGCACTTTGCGCAACGCCCGCACAAATGGTTCGTCGCCGCTTGCCTTCTGTCCACCGTGCTCCTGCTGTGTGGCATCGTTCAACATGGTACGCAACATGTGGAATAACCACGTACCCCGCCCGTAGTTGATGGACTCGTAAGCTCCCGGAAACGTCGAGGAAAGCAATCTCGTCCCGAGCGTAACCGGCCCCGCATCTTTCGGCAGTAATCCGTCTTTGGTTTTTTCGACCAGGTCTCGCCGGTATTCGTTCATAACTTCGCGAAAACCTGCTGGATCCGTCTGCTGCAACATCATGAGCGCGCAATAGTTCGACAACCCTTCAGAAAACCATTGATCGCGGTAGGTGCTCCACATCACCAGATCGCCCCACCACTGGTGCGCCGTCTCGTGTGCGGCACTGATTTCTGCAGCAAAATGCGGTATTGATCGAACTTGAGTTGTTGTCTCTGCTGATCATCCAGAAACGCATACGACGACAAGAACACCAGTCCTGGCCAACCTTGGCTTTCGCGCCCCGGCAACTGCGTCAGGGCCAGCTGGCTGTAGGGAAACGGGCCAAATCGCGCGGCGAAATACTCGATCGCATGCGCTGCCGCTTCACCAACCATAGCTTCGTGCTGCACGGGCGACAGGATCGACGGCGCTATCACCCTGGGTGTTGGCATCGCAGTAGGCGCAATCGGTCGGGGAGCCTGAATCACTTGAATTGGCGCACTGGGAAAGTCTCGCTCAACCCCTTCGTCGCATACGTCTCGACTGTTACATCTCCCGCATGTGTCGTGACCTCGCGGTATTTTCCGAGGTTGAATCCGGCTATCGGTATCGGACGATCGGATATCCACCGTGAACGCTGCTGATCCGATGTCTCTGCGCTCTCCGCCGGCTTTGACGGCTTTCCCGTCGCAACAAGCGTCCAACCTTGCGGGTAACGAAACTCCAGATCGAAGTTCGCCACTCGAAACCCGCGATTCGGATACCATGTTCCCCGCGCTCCTACATAAAGCAGTCCGCTGCCGGCCTCTGCCAGAACTTCTCCGCCGTAAACAAATTCGAATTCGAATTTTTGTCGTCCTCATCGGTGCGGCAAAACCACGGCCACAAGATCGTTTCCCTGTCGTGCCAGCTGCGTACCATCCAGCGCTGGATTGTGAATGTACTCACCGGATTTCCCTCGAGCTTCAGTCCTTCGACTTTGAGCGAATCGGGATAATTCAAAGAAAAGAGTTCCGTCCTCGACCTCACGCACGCACTAAGAATAGCTTTCGCGCGGATCTCCTTGGTGGCAAAACATCAGTCACAATCGTGTAGACTGCGACGGCGATTCCGTCTTCTGGAGGCTGGTCCTTTCAGGGTCCGCCGTTGCGCTCTTTGCTCTGGGGCGATTTCCCTGAGTAGGCGAAAACGAGGTCCACACGTCGTAGTAGTTTTCTCCCCCGTCCGCTGCCTTAGCTTGACCCGCCATCACATGCTCCAGCGCCTGGAGTCGAAGTACACGTCGAATACTCCTAGCTTCAGCCCCTGCAGACGCAGCATGCAGAAAACGATGGGCCGATAAATCGTTGATCCCACTTCCTCTCGGAGCCCGCCGGTCCGTCCACGGGTAGCAGGTGGCTGAAAGTTACTAATAGCCGCATGGCATCAGGCCCGCCAGGTTTTTCGCCGTCAGCCGTAGAGTTCCGAGAATTCCTGCTTATTGTCTGCTTCGCAGGTCAGCCTTTAACTCGTCGGGTACGTCATCGTCGAAGCGGAAATAAGCAGTCGCAAACCTCTCCTCGAGAATCGCCATCCCCGTGAAGAGGCTCATCGATCTGCGTTCGACCTCGGTCGGAGGAGTCAGCAAAATCTCTCCATCTCCCTTGAAAAAGGCGCCTGTGATTCTCCCCATCACATCCTGGGTAAAGCCGATCGTTCCGTCTTCCAGGCTGATATGGATCGCCGACCTATCCAGTGATGCACCGCGCACCTGATATACGCGTGCGGATCAAGCCCAACTTGTCCCAGCTGCATATACAGCGTTTCGGCTGGTTTCGGGCGGGTAGTCTGCGGACTCAAGAGCGGCTGCATCAGCAGCCCGAACAGCAGAGTGGCCAACAGGCAAGAAATCCGGACAATCCGTAGTACCTTGGTCACGTAGGTTCGAGTTCCTCCGTTGCTAGAATGCGCCTGAATGCTGCCAACGTGTCATCTCTTACCTTGCATTTTCGGTAGTTGTCGCGTTCGGGGCGAAGCGCAGCGGACACAATCCACCTGAAGAACGGTCGCAAGATCGTCGCTGATCAAGTCCGGGAGGACGGAAATCGCTACCAATACGAAATCGGCGAGGATACCTACGCGATACCCAAGTCGTCGGTCGATCACATCGAAGCCGGAGGCATCCCCAATCACTCCGCAACCGGGTCCCCTGCAGCCGATCTCCCCACCTTCGCGCCCGCGGATAGTCTTGCAAACGAAGGCGACATTGTCGGCAAGATCATAAAAGAGGGTAAGGTGAACCCCGACGCGCTTTCCAGCTTGGAGAGTAAAAGCAATGCCGAACTCAGCGCCACAGCAGAGTTCATCGCTGGCAAGTTCGAATTCGATCACGGCAACATCAATCAGGCGCGGCAATACTTCGATAACGCGCTACGCTTCCAGCCCGACAACTCGACAATCCTCATTTATTACGCGGCCGCCCTGGTCCGCACCGGCAACGCCAGCCAGGCTCTTTCCTATGCGCAACGCGCCGTACGTGCGGCCCCCGATTCGCCTGACGCCTACACCATGCTGGGATACGCCCAGTTCGCGTCGGATCGCACCAAGGAGGCGATTGCCTCCTGGAAGCACTCTCTCGCCCTTCGTCCCGACCGGGCAGTCGAACAATATCTTGCAAAGGCTCAACGCGAGCAGAACGTCGAATCCGAGTTCTCCCAGGGAGAGAGCTCACACTTCACCTTCACTATGAAGGCAAGCAGACCTCGGACGCTTTTCGAGGACAAATCCTCTCGGTTCTTGAATCCGACTACGACGATCTCGTCCGCGATCTCGGCACTCCGCCCCGCGACAACATCCTCGTCACGCTATACACAGAGCAAGCTTTTTTCGACGTGACCCATGCTCCCAGCTGGTCGGGAGCGATGAATGACGGAAAACTCCGCATCCCGGTCAGTGGACTTACCACGGTCACATCCGAACTCGCACACGTTCTCAAGCACGAACTCGCCCACTCCTTCATTACACAGCTCTCTGCAGGACGCTGCCCGCCTTGGCTCCACGAAGGCATAGCTCAATACCTCGAGCCCAAGAGTCTAGGCGGCAACGGGCATCAACTCGCGCTTCTATTCAAGAACCAGCAAAACATTCCACTGAACGCACTCGAAGGTAGCTTCCTGCAATTCTCTGGAGCGCAGGCATATCTGGCGTATGCCGAGTCTTTAGCCGCGGTGACCTACATCTCCGACTCCTACGGCATGAGCGACATCCAGCGAATCCTCCAGCGCCTGAGCCAAGGCAACTCCACAGAGGCCACCCTTCGCGCCACCATTCATTCGGACTACGGCCAGCTGGAATCAGACCTGGCGAAATATTTGTCTGATAAATACGGTGAGTAAGCCTGAACACCTCTCAAAGAACTCCGACTTTGGACAGAACCCCAATCTTGTCATTCCGAACAGCGAAGCTGAGAGGAATCTGCTGTCGCTGGTGACGGAACGAATGCACTGAGAAAAACCCGCGCCGTTGAACGCCAAATGTTTGCTCACCGCGCATACCTATGCTAGCGTTCCCATGGGGTTCCGGTGTGCTCTCGCGATTTCGTAACTCTCAATCCGCTCCTGTCACCGTCGAGCCAATTCCCACGACCTTTCCCCAGATCGCCGGTGCTGACATTGCTGCTGTCTTCAGCGGAAAGCGTGTCGCCGGAGATTTCTACGACTCCATTCGCACCAGTCCCGAGCGCGTGCTGATCGGCCTGCTCGATGTGGCAGGACGGCGCGAGGACAACCGCTACATTCTCAACCACGCGCAGGAAATCTTCCGTACCTCGGGCATGGAGCTCTTTTCCAAGCCGGACATCAACGAATCCAATGCCATGACGGAACTCTGTCTGCGCCTGAACCGTGGCCTTATCGACATCTGCTGCGGCGTCCATTCGTGCCCCGCATTCATCGCCTGCTATCACGAAAAATTCGGCACGCTTTGCTATACCAATGCCGGGCACGCTCCCGGCCTTGTTCGTGACACTCTGGAATCTCGGAACTCCCTGCCACTGGACTTCCCCTCGGCCTCTTCTCCCACGCCACCAGCGAAGCCCCCACGATGGGACTGGAAAAAGGTGCATCTCTCCTCCTCGTTTCACTGGGGTTGATCGAATGCGAGGGGCACTCCAACGGCACCCGTGGCACCTTCGGCCTTGATCAAGTCAAGCAGCTGTTTCAGTCGGCCGAAATCACCAGCGCCAGTGCCCTCTGCACCTCTCTGGTCGAAGCCACCTCTCACTTTGGGTCGCGTATCCCCGCCTGTGACGACCGCACCGCCCTCGCCCTGGTCCGAACAGCCTAGTCCCGGCCAACTTGATGGGTTGAAGACATGATAAACTGATATCAAGCGCTGATTACTTTATTAAAGCGACTTTAGTTGAAAGTTCGCGCGGAGGAAATGGACGATCGGCGAGCGTGACCCGCGGTCGCTCGAGAGCCACTACGGAGGAACGGGTGGAGCTTTACGATTTCGAGCTTTTGAGCGGTGACGAAATCATCGCAGCCGAGCGGGGCGTGCTACTTCAAAGTCCGAGAGCGGCTTGGCCCAGGGTCATCAAGCTTGCCAAGCGCGCGCCCTCGAAGGCATGCCGGATTCGCGTGAAGGAAAAAGGGGAAGCGATCATTATCGTCGGCGCGGCGGCCGCCCTGCTTTACGCTGATTTCGACTTTTCCGAGGCGGCCTGAGCCCAGGCGCAGGACGCGCCACGACTCCTCGTGAGCTCAAGCCGAGGCCGCGATTGTGGCCTGAAACGGCGGCGCAGCCGACGGCGGTTCAATGGGCCGCGACTTCGCGTCCGCGAGCTCGACAGGGCGCAGTGACAAGGCGAGCGAAGCCGGCGCCAGCGCGATAACCGCCAGACCCAAAGGGCGCCGATAGGCCGGACCGAGCAGCCTCGGCCTGCGCGGCGGCTTTCAACAATCTCGGTTTCCCAGTCCTGAGCATGGTTTTCGACTGGGGCCGGGCGACGCTCGGAACAATTCCGTTCGTGACGTTGGGCGTCCGATATGGTGGAGTGAAGGGCGGCCTTATCGGCATCGCTCTCGGATGCGCCGTGTTCGGCGTCATCGGCGTGGCGACGGGCTATGGGACCACGGCGGCGCTTGCCCGGCGACTGCTGGCCGGAGAGAGGCGAAGGAGGGTGGAAGCCATGACGCTTAACGACATTCTTCACAGCGCGCAGGGCGGTCGGGCCGTCGACAATCTCGCCGCCCGTTACGGCCTCACATCCGAGCAGGCTGAAGCCGCTACGCAGGATATGGTCGCAGCGTTTTCGACCGCGCTCGAGCGTCTCAAGGCCCATCCCGAGGCCCTCGGGGGCCTCATCGCGGAGGTCGCCGGGGGCGCTCACGAACCGTCCTACATGGAGCCCGCCGCAGCCGACGGCGCGGCTGGGGCGGACGCCGTAACCCGGGTGTTCGGTTCGTCCGAGGCGATCCGCGAGGCGGCGCAGCATGCAGCCCGGGCGGCCGGAGTCGCTCCGGAGACGATCGAGGCGATGCTGCCGGCGGTCGCCTCGATCCTGCTGGGCGGTCTGGCCCATGCGATGGCGGACCAAGGTCTGTCGGGCGTGCTCGGCGACCTTGCGAGCGCGGCCGCCTCGCCCGGCGGTCTCGGCGCTGCGCTTGGCTCGCCGGAGGGCTCGGGCGGCGGGTTCATCGGCATGCTGAACTCGATCTTTGGCGGCGCGCACGAGCCGGTCGTTCCGCAGACGGCCGCGCTCGTCGCCGGGCTGACGACGCTAAGCGGCATGTTCGCGGCCGGGCTCGCGGCCTCGCAGGCCAATCAGGCGAGCCTCAATGCGGTCGCGGCGACCTTCGGTCAGCCGCAGACGCCGACCTGAGACCGAAGCGCCCCGACCGGCCGAGCTGCGGCGGCCGTCAATTGCTTTCTTCAGGCCGCGCCACTATCTAGCCCCGGGAAGCCGGATCGCCGGCCGCAGGGGCTTAGTGCCGAATGGCTCGCGACGTCGTCGATGGAGAAATTGTCGAGTCTCGCGAGGCGCTCGCGGCCTGGTTCGAGGCCGGGTGCAAGCATGACGCCCCGTTGCGCGTCGGGACCGAGCACGAGAAGGTCCTGTTCTACCGGGCGACCCGCACGCCGGTCCCTTATGAGGGCGAGCGAGGGATCGGGGCGCTGCTGGAGGGCATGAACGCCCGCCTCGGCTGGGAGCGGATCGAGAACGACGGCCATCTGATCGGCCTTTTCGACGAAGAGGGCGGCGGGGCGATCTCGCTCGAGCCCGGCGGGCAGTTCGAGCTCTCCGGCGCCCCGCTCGTCACCGCGCACGAGTCGGCGGACGAACTCGCTCGCCACGTCGACGTCTGCCGCTCGGTCGCCGAGCCGCTCGGTCTTTCGGCGCTGTCGCTCGGCATGAGCCCGAAATGGACGCTCGCCGAGACTCCGACGATGCCGAAGAGCCGGTACGGCATCATGAAGCGCTACATGCCCAGGGTTGGGTCGCGCGGCCTCGACATGATGTTTCGCACCGCGACCGTGCAGACCAACCTCGATTTCCGCGACGAAGCGGACATGGTGACGAAGCTTCGCGTGGCGCTGGCGCTGCAGCCGGCGATCACGGCGCTGTTCGCCAATTCGCCCTTCACCGATGGCAAGCTCAACGGCTTCCTTTCCGCCCGGTCCGAGATCTGGCGCCATACCGACCCCGATCGGACCGGCATGCTGCCCTTCGCCTTCGAGCCCGGCATGGGTTTCGAACGCTACGTCGACTACGCGCTCGACGTGCCGCTCTATTTTCTCAAGCGCGGCTCGGCCTATGTCGACGTCGCAGGCGGCAGCTTCCGCGATCTTCTCGCCGGCCGGTTGGCCGCCGCGCCGGGCGAGCGCGCGACCATGGCCGACTGGGCGAACCACCTGTCGACGATCTTTCCGGAGGTGCGGCTCAAGCGCTATCTCGAAATGCGCGGCGCCGACGTCGGACCACCGGCGCGGATCGTCGCGATGACGGCGCTGACGGCCGGACTTTTCTACGATCGAGATTCGCTTCATTCGGCTTGGGCGCTCGTCGAGAACTGGACCGCGGAGGACAGGCAGGCTCTGCGCGACGCGGTCCCGAAGCTCGGCTTCGCCGCCATGGTGCGGGGCCGTTCGCTTCACGCGGTCGCTGCCGATATGATCGCGCTGGCCCGCGGCGGGCTGAGGCGCGGGCCCACAGGAATGGCCGCGGCGAGGACGAGACGGTGTGGCTCGCGCCCTTGGAGGTGATCGCCGAGCGCGGACGTTCGCCGGCCGAAGACTGGATCGAACGCTTCGACGGCCCCTGGGGCCGTTCGGTCGACCCCGCGTTCGAGGAGGCGGCTTTCTGAAACCGCCCGGTCTGGCGCGAGGCGGGGCCCGCTTCCGTCATGGGCTGTCGTCGCATCCGGATTCCGGGCGCGAATCCAACATTTTCAAGGCTTTGTGGCCGGATTTCCGGGCGGCCACGCGGGCCGAGGTCGTGGGGCGGCCCGCGGCCGGGCGGCGCGGGACCGCGGTCGAAGGGTCGAGACGGGCAAGGCCCGTCTGGCGCGGTTTGGCGCTCACGGGCCGCCGCGGCGGCCGGATTCCCGGGCGCGAATCCAACCTTTCCAAGGCTTTGTGGCCGGATTTCCGGGCGCCGCGCGGGCCGAGGTCGTGGGGCGCCCCGCGGTCGGGCGGCGCGGGACCGCGGTGGAAGGGTCGAGACGGGCAAGGCCCGTCTGGCGCGGTTTGGTCCTCACGGGTCGCCGCGGCGGCCGGATTCCCGGGCGCGAATCCAACCTTTTCAAGGTTTTGTGGCCGGATTTCCGGGCGGCCGCGCGGGCCGAGGTCATGGGGCGGACCGCGGCCGGGCGGCGCGGGACCGCGGTCGAAGGGTCGAGACGGGCAAGGCCCGTCTGGCGCGGTCTGGCGCTCACGGGCCGCCGCGACGGCCGGATTCCCGGGCGTGAATCCAACCTTTTCAAGGCTTTGTGGCCGGATTTCCGGGCGGCCGCGCGGGCCGAGGTCGTGGGGCGGCCCGCGGCCGGACGGCGCGGCACCGAGAGTCGGAGAGTTCAGACGGGCGACATTCGTCTCGCGCGGCTTCGTCCTCAGCGGCCGCCGCGGCTGGATTTCCGGGCGCGGAACTAATCGTTTCAAGGATTTGCGGTGAGTTCTACGGGCGGCCTGGCCGGGGCGAATTGACAGGCATGGTTCGCCAGTAGGGCGCGCCCGCTCAGTGCGCCGAGAGACTCGCCGACCCCGCCCTACAAGGGAGCCCAGTAGGTTGCCTCGGCTACAGGTTTTCAAAGTCGTCAGGTTCGTGAATGCGGTCGCTCGCGGCCGCCGAGCGGCCAGCATGCCGCCTTTGCGCAAACGCGAGAGGGCCTCCGAACTGTCGCTCTGCGTCTCCGGGCGCTCGGCGACGCCCACCCCGCTCAGGCCCATCGTGCCGCCGCCGTTCATCGTCCTCAAGCTCATGCGCGTTCCAACACCCGCACTTGGCGGATTCAGCGCTATTCCGCCTGTAGAATATCATCATACCATAAAATCAAATCTGCGTACAGTATTTGTTCTGGCATTTGCGCCTCGGGCGCGGCATCGGTCATCCCCGGAAACGCAGCGCCGTTCGGTCAAGGCGCGATCGCGTGAGCCGCAGCCGGCGTTCGACCGGACCCGTTGGATGACCGCGACGCGCGCCCTGCGTCCCTTCGAGGGGCGGCTCGGCAGTTACGCGGCGCTCAGCAAAATGGCCAATTCCCGAAGGCCACCCGCGCCGTTCGCCTTTCACCACGCCACGACGCGGCCGAGGTAATCGAGATAGCGCAGGCCGGGCGCGCCTTGGGCGGCGAGGAGCGCGTTGACCAGGTTCGGGACGCTCTCCTCGATGCTCAGCCGGCCGTCGGGGCCGCCCATGTCGGTGCGCACCCAGCCGGGCGCCATCAGCACCAGCGCCCGGGCGTCCGCGGCGTGGCGGGCGGCGTAGCTGCGCATGAACATGTTGAGCGCCGCCTTGCTGCCCCGGTAGACCTCGCGCATCCCCGTGACGTTGTTGCTGACGCTGCCCTGACCGGACGACATGATTCCGATCGTCCCGGTCGGCGAGACGCAATCCTGCAGGGCTTCGACAACTCGCATCGGGCTCAGCGCATTGGTCACCATGACGCGGATGAACTCGTCGGTCGTCACCTGGCCGATCGTCTCATTCGGGTCGTTGCTGACTCCGGCGTTGACGAACAGGGCGTCAAAGGTCCGGCCGGCGAGCCGAGCCCTGAGCGCCGTGACCTGGTCCGGCGCGCAGATGTCGAGCGTTTCGATCTCGACCCGGCCACCGGAGCCGGCGGCGAGATCATGCAGCCGAGTCCGCGCAGTTCCTCGGACCGTGCCAACGACATTCCAGCCGTGCTTCAGGAATTCCTCGGCCATGGCATAGCCGAGGCCACGCGAGGCTCCGATCAGCAGAATGGTTTTCGGCGGCGACGTTGACATCGAATGGTCTCCAGTTGGGCGGCAGACCAAGATGGAGTTCGTCCCGATCTTGCGCCAGGCGCAATTGATGCAATGGTCGATTGCGTCTCATGCAATCGGGAACCCGACCGGCATGCCGTCCGTAGATCTGAATTTGCTCGTCGCCCTTGACGCCCTGCTTGCCGAAGCCAGCGTGACCGGGGCGGCGCGACGTCTTGGCCTGAGCCCCGCCGCTGCGAGCCGGACGCTGGCGCGCCTGCGCGTCGCAACCGGCGACCCTTTGCTGGTGCGCGCCGGACGCGCGCTCGTCCCGACGCCGCGCGCCCTCGAACTCGGCGCGCGCGTATCCGTCCTCGCGCACGAGGCGCAGGCTGTGCTTCGTCCGGCCGCGACGGCTCTGAGAGCCGAAACGCTGGAGGCGACCTTCACCCTTCGCGCCAACGAGGGGTTCGTCGCCCTGTTTGCCGCGCCGATCGTTGGGGCGATCATCCGTGTCGCGCCGCGAGTCCGGATTCGCTTCGCCCCAAAACCCGAGAAGGATGCGCGCCCGCTCCGCGAGGGGCTGGTCGATCTCGATATCGGCGTCCTCGGAAGCACGCCGCCGGAGGCGCGCGCCCAGCTGCTGTTTCGCGACACGTTCGTCGGCGTCACCCGCGCCGGCCATCCGCTCCTCGACGGGGATGTCACGCCCCAACGCTACGCCGCCTTCGGCCACGTCGCGGCGTCGCGCCGCGGGGCGTTCGCCGGGCCGGTCGACGACGCGCTTGAAGCGCTGGGGCTTCGGCGCAGGGTGGTCGCGGTCGTGCCGGGATTTCTGGACGCGGTGCGGCTCGTGCGATCCTCGGACCTGATCGGGCTCGTCTCGCGCTCGTTCCTCGACGGCGTCCTTGCGGCCGGTGACGGCTTGGGAGAGGGCGTCCGTGGCTTCGCGCTCCCGGTCGCCACGCCGGAGATCTCGGTGGCGGCGCTATGGCATCCGCGCATGGACCTCGATCCGGCCCATCGCTGGTTCCGAACCACCGTGATCTCGGCCTGCGAGGCGGAACGCCGCGCGAAGGGGGACGCAGATCCCATAACCACGGCCTGGCTCCGCATGCTCGCGCCGATCGGAAGGCAGGTGCAGATCGCGGCTGAGGCGCCGCCTCGCCGCGACGTCCCACGGCCTGCGGCGTTGAGGCCGCAGCCGCGCGTTCGGAAACACTCCGGGCGCCGCGTCGTTCCTCGTGGCGTGCGCGGACGCGGCGATGGAAATTCGCGAGACGCGATGTTGGGGATCGACGCGGACGCCGCTTGGCGGTTGATCGGCGGCTTCGGCCCGGTGGGGAAGCGGCATCCCATGTTGGCGGACGTCCAGAGCGAGGGAAACGAGCCGTCGCGTGACGATGAGCGCGTGCGTCAGCTCTCCTGCGCCGGCTGAGCGGTCGCAGGCTTCGGCTCCGGCGCTCCCGCACTCGTTCTGCCCGCCATCGCCTTTCCCAGCGCCGCCCCGATGCTCCGCTCGTCGTAGGGTTTCTGCAGCACCACAGCGCCCCGAAGCTCCGCATGGCGACCTGCGTTGTTCGGCGCCATCTGGTAGCCGGTCGCGAAGACCACGCCGAGGCCAGGGCGCCGTTGGGCAGCGTGCTGGGCGAGGTCTTCCCCGGACATGCCGGGCAGCTTGACGTCGGTCACGAGGACGTCGAACACGCCTTTGTCCAGCCTCTCGAGCGCCGCCGGCGCGTCTCCGGCTTCCTCCACCGAATGTCCGAGATTCTCGAGCATATCGACGGTGGAGAGCCGAATCAGGGCGTCGTCTTCCACAAGAAGCACCCGCAGCGGACCGGAAGAGACAGTCCGGCCTTCGCTCGCGTCTCGGCCCCGGGGGGCGGCCGCCGAGTCGGACCCGGCTGCGCGGCGCTGCCGCTGGTTTCTCAGCACAATACCGAATCTTCCGGGCCAGCGCCTCGCGGCTATAGGGCTTGCTCAGAAGCTCGATCCCTTCGTCCAGGCGCCCGCCATGCACGATCGCGTTTTCCGTATATCCGGAGGTGAACAGCACCGCGAGGCTCGGCAGCCGCTCCTTGGCCTTGCGGGCGAGTTCGGGGCTGCGCAGCGGTCCCGGCATCACCACGTCGGTGAACAGAAGGTCGATCGGAACGCCGCTCTCGATGATCGCGAGCGCGCTCCCCGCGTCCTTCGCCTTGAGCACGCGATAGCCGAGCTCCGACAGCATGTCGACCACCGTGTGCCGCACTTGCTCGTCGTCCTCGACGACCAACACCGTCTCGGCGCCTCCGGTCGCCGGCCCGAACTCGACGTCGGTTTCGACGTCCTCCATATTCTTCGAGCGCGGCAGGTAAAGGCGCACCGTCGTTCCGTGGCCGACTTCGCTGTAGATCTTGATGTGCCCTCCGGACTGCTTGACGAAGCCATAGACCATGCTGAGCCCGAGGCCGGTGCCCTGCCCCTCGGGTTTGGTGGTGAAGAACGGCTCGAAGACGCTCTCGAGAATCTCGGCCGGGATGCCGGCGCCGGTGTCGGTGACGGCGATCACCACATACTGGCCGGGGGACACCTCGGTGTGACGCGCCGCATATTGGTCGTCGAGATAGGCGTTGCCGGCTTCGATGGTGAGCTTGCCGTGGCCCTCCATCGCGTCGCGCGCGTTGATGGCGAGGTTGAGCAGGGCGTTCTCGACCTGGACCATATCGACAAAGGTGTTCCACAGGCCGCCGGCGATCACCGTCTCCACCTCGACGCCCTCGCCGAGCGCCCGGCGCAGCATGTCGTCGAAGCTGCTGATCAGGCGGCCGAGATTGACCACCTTCGGCGCGAGAGGCTGGCGGCGGCCGAACGCCAGGAGTTGCGAGGCGAGTTTCGATCCGCGCGAGATGGCCGAGACGGCCGTCTGCAAGCGCTGCTCGGCGCGAGCGTTGCCCTCGACGTCGCGGCCAAGCAGCTGCAGGTTGCCGCTGATAACCTGCAGCACGTTGTTGAAGTCGTGCGCGACGCCGCCGGTGAGCCTGCCGACCGCCTCCATCTTCTGCGCCTGAAGCAGTTGCGCCTCGGCCTGCGCGCGCTCGGCGATTGCGGCCGCCACCCGCTGCTCCAGCAATACGTTGGCCTGCTTCAGAACCTGTTCGGCTTCCTTGCGATCGGCGATGTCGATCACCGAGCCGATATGGCCGAGAAACTCGTCGTCGTCGCCGAAGCGCGGCCCTGCGGCGTTGATCGCCCAGCGATAGCTGCCGTCGCTGCGGCGCAGTCGGCATTCCATCCGGAAGGGCGCGCGCTCCGTCCTGGCCTCGAGAAATCCGTGGCGCGACGCCTCGCGATCGTCGGGATGCAGGGTCTCCCAGGCGCCGGAGCCGAGCGCCTCCTCCACGCTCTGGCCGGTGTATTCGGTCCACAGCCGGTTGATATAGGTCAGCGATCCGTCCGGGTCGGTCATCCACATAATGACCGGCGCATGCTCGGCCATGTTGCGAAAGCGCGCCTCGCTTTCGCGCAAGTCGCGCGTGGTTTCGCGGCGAAGGAGCGCCATCTCGAGATTGGCGTTCACGCGCGCCAGCAGCTCGCGCGCGGAGAAGGGTTTGGTCAGGTAGTCATCGGCCTTGGCGTCCAGCCCTTCCACCCGCGCGTCTTCACCCGCCCGCGCGGAAAGAACGATCACAGGCAGGTCGCGCAACTCGGGGTCTTTGCGCACTTCGCTCAACAGGCCGAAGCCGTCGAGATGCGGCATCATGACGTCGGTCAGCACCAGATCGGGCTTGCGCGCGCGCATCGCCGCCAGCGCCTGCACGCCGTCCGCCACCGTCTCCACTTGCCACCGCGATCCGAGCAGCCGGCGGACGTAAGCTCGCATGTCCGAATTGTCGTCGGCGACCAGGATGCGCGATCCAGCCGTGCGTCCCTGCAGGTAGAAATCAAAGGGTTCGTCAGCGCGATCGTCCGGCGCGTCTTCCGGGTTCCTGTCCTCCGGCAGCCAGCGTAGCGCTTCCTCGACGAAGGCGTCCGCGCGCAGCGACGTCGAGGCGCGCGAGCGCGACTTGCCGATCTCGTCTGCGGCGAGGTGATTGGTCCCATACGGGATGGCGATCGTGAACACCGCGCCTTCGCCTTCCCCGCTCTCGACCTCGACCGTTCCGCCGTGCAGCCTCACCAGTTCCTGCACCAGCGCGAGACCGATCCCGGACCCCTCGAACGAGCGGCTCTTCTGTCCCTCGATCCGGTGAAACCGCTCGAACAGCTTAGGCAGTTCGGACCGAGGAATTCCGACGCCGGTGTCACTGACGACGAGCAAGGCGGTCCGGCGGTCCGGCGAACTCTTGAGCTCGACCGCGATCCCGCCATCGAAGGTGAACTTGAATGCGTTCGACAGGAGATTGAGGACAATCTTCTCCCACATGTCGCGATCGACATAGACGGGCTCCGGCAGCTCCTCGCAGTCGGATCGCCAGGGAGAGCCCGGCCCGCTCGGTCGCCGACTCGAAGTTGGACGCCAATTCTTCGGTCAGCTGCGCCAGATCCACCGGCTCGAAGCTCGACGTCCGCGCGACCGGCCTCGATGCGGGCGAAATCGAGCAGGGAATTGACGAGCTTCAGCAGACGGAGACTGTTCCGGTGGGCGGTCTCGAGGCGATAGCGATGGACCGGCAGCAAATGCGCCGGCGTATCCTGGAGCATGTCCTCGATCGGCCCGAGCATCAGCGTCAGCGGCGTGCGGAATTCATGGCTGACGTTCGAAAAGAAGGCCGTCTTCGCACGGTCGAGCTCCGCCAGCGCCTCCGCGCGCCGCCGCTCCTCCTCATAGGCCTGTGCGTTGGCGATCGCCGCCGCGATCTGGCCGGCGGCGAGACCGAGGAAGCCCCGATAGTTGTCATCGAACAGGCGGAACGGGTTGAGTCCGACGACAAGAACGCCTGCGCGGCCAGTGTCTCCGGTCGGCAGAACCGGAATGAGGGCGGCCTGAGTCGGCGGATGGGGCCAGGGTCCGGCAGGGATGTCGCTCGCCGAAGTGGCTTCGCAGATTCGAAACGACGCGCACGCTTTTCGATCGTAGAACTTCACCGATCGGCCAGGGCGATGCGTCGCCGACTGCGATCGTCGTGGGGGCGGCCGGTCGCCCCGGCTCGATGCCGGAGGCGCCGGCGAGGTCTGCGCTCAAGGCGTCGCGTTCGGCGACGTAGATCATCGCGAACGGCAGGTCGTGCGGGTTCCGTTCGAGCGCTGCGGCGCTCCGTGCGCAGGACCTCCCGCCAGTTGCGCGCGTGGCCCGCCTCGGCGGCCAGATCCTTGAGCTGGGCAAGCTGCCGCTCGCCGATCACCCGCCGCGTATCGTCGCTATTGGCGCAGAAGATTCCACCGACTGTCCCGTCGTCGTTCGGGATCGGGCTGTAGGAGAAGGTGTAGTAAGTCTCCTCCGGGTAGCCGTTCCGCTCCATGATCAGGAGCTGAGACTTCGACGTAAGTGCCCTCGTCCCCACCGAGCGCAGTGTCCAGCATCGGAGCGATTTGTGGCCAGATCTCGCTCCAGACTTCGCGGGTGGGTCGCGTCAGGGCCCAAGGGTGCTTGCCGCCGATGATGGACTTGTAAGCGTCGTTGTAGAAGTACGTCAGCTCCTCGCCCCAGCCGATCCAGATCGGCTGGCGCGACGTCAGCATGATCCGGATCGCCATTTTCAGGCTCTGAGGCCAGTTCTCCGGCGGCCCCAGAGCGGTCGTGTCCCACGGATAGTTGCGCAGGAGTTCGCCGAGCTCCCCGCCGCCGGACAGGAAATCGCGACCAAACTCGCGGGAGGCCGCTTCACCGTTCGCCGACGCGCTCATCGACGCCCTCCTGGCGCTTGACTTTTTCACACATTGGTCAGGGAAGCGGACCGCCGCCGACGATCCATGCGCAACACAAACGAGACGATCCGGACGCCTGCTTCCACGAACACTTACAACCGTGTCGTTTTGAAGGCTAAGCGTGAGGCGCCGGGTGATCGGAATCGAAATTAGTGAACAAGACCAGACGCTAAGCGCTCCTGGGCCGGAGATGTGCCGATGTCTCGGTCGCTGCGCTACGCCCGCGCAAACCAGAGGCGGCGGACGCCTGGCGATGCGTCGGCGTCGCGCTCCGTCACCTCGTCGGCGGCGGGGGCGGCGGCAGCAGGGTGATCGTGGTTACGCCCGCGGCGACGTTGAGCCCGGTCTGGCCCTGGATCGAGACCGGCTGCAGGGAGAAGGCGTTCCCGGTCCCACCGACGAGCACATTGGCGCCCACGCCTGCGCCGGCGGTCGCCTGGGCGCCGACACCGCTGTAGGTCCCTGAGAGGGCGCCGCGCGGAAGGCCGGAGGTCGACGCGATCACGCCCCAGATGAGCTGGCCCTGATTGACCGCGCCGAGCGCGACGCCGAAGGTATCGATGTGCCCAAGGTAGGGCTCGGACATCCCGCCGTTGGCCGGGGTGAACAGGCACGTCATGGTCTGCTTCTGCGACAGGATCATGCCGATCCCGGCCGAGACGTCGCACGAGAGCGTGCCGACTTGCGACCCCGACTGCGCCGTGGCCGGAGATGCGCCGAGCGCGCCCAATGGGAGCGCTGCGCTCAGAAGCAAGACGATGCCTGGTTTCATGCCGTCATCCTCCGGGTTGCCGCGCCGTTTGCGCCGGGAGAAACTCTATCCGCTCGGGCGCGGTCTGCAACGCATAATGTCGGCATTCGCCGAGCGCGGTGTCTTTCCGGCTTCGGGGCGCCGACCGCAACCACAGCCATGATCGACGATACGGGTCGATACGGGTCGCCCTTCCGTCTCCTATATGCCCTCGGCGTCGTTTTCGCGGTCGTGGTCGGGAGTGAGCCGCGTCCGGTGGGCGAAACGGTCGGAGACCGCCAGCAACAAAGTTGACACCACGAACGTCAGATGGATCGCCACGAGCCAGAACAGATTCCGGTCGCTCTCGTGCGAGATGTCCATAAACCCCTCCAGCAGCTTGATCCCCGAAATGGCGACGATCGAGGCCATCAGCTTGAGTTTGAGTTCGCTGAAGTCGATTTCGGCGATCCAGTGCGGCCGTCCGTCGTCGGCGCGCATGATTACCGGCGCGACGAAATTGGTGTAGCCGGACAGGAAAACGATCACCACGAGCGAGGCTGTCAGCGTCATGTCGACGATCGCCAGCTCCGTCAGCAGCACCCCTTCATCGTCCAAGGTGAGGAGTTCGGTGAACAGCGAATAGAGATGCATGCCGCGACTTGAAAAGGAGAGCCAGCAGGCTGACCGCAAGCGCAAGATAAAGCGGCGCCAGAAGAAAGCGGCTCGCGAACAGAATCCGCTCGACCCAAGTCCTGAGCATGCAACCCCACATCGGCTCGACGGCGCCGGGCGGCCGCCGCCAGCGAGCATTTAGGTTGGAGGCGCTGACTCGTGCAAGCCGCTTCAGCTGCGGTTGAGCACCCGGCCGGCGACCGCGTCGAGCTTTGCGACCAGCGCCGGATCGCGCGCCTCCGGGTGGGTGATGATGGCGTATTCGAGCGCCCGGTCGGAGCCGATCGGACAGGGCTCGTGCTCGGCGGAAAAGTCGCGCAGCGTGCGGGCGACGAGCGCGCGCCGCCTTGTCGGCGTTGTCGGACATGACCTTGATGACCGTGGCGACGTCGACGGCTTCGTGCTCCTCGTGCCAGCAGTCGTAGTCGGTCACCATCGCCACCGTCGCATACGAGATCTCCGCTTCGCGCGCGAGCTTGGCCTCGGTCGCGCCGGTCATGCCGATGACGTCGGCGCCCCGCGCCTGGTGGCCGAGCAATTCGGCGAACGACGAGAATTGCGGCCCTTCCATGCAAAGGTACGTGCCGCCTTCCTTACATGGCATCCCCTCGGCTTCAGTCGCCGCCAGCAGGCGCCGGCGCAGGAGCGGGGCGATCGGATGCGCCATCGAGACATGCGCGACGCAGCCGGTTCCAAAGAACGTCGAGGCCCGCAGATGGGTTCGGTCCACGAACTGGTCGATCATCACGAAGACGCCCGGATAGAGCTCGCGATGGAACGACCCGCAGGCGGAAAGGGCGATGATGTCGGTCACGCCCGCCCGCTTCAGCGCGTCGATATTGGCGCGGTAGTTGATCGTCGAGGGGGAGAAACGATGGCCGCGCCCGTGCCGGGCGAGGAAGACCGCCTCGGTGTCGCCGATCCGGCCGAAGCGCAGCGAGTCCGACGGCTCGCCCCATGGCGTCGAAACGGTCTCTTCGCGAGATCGGTCAGTCCCGGGAGATGATAGACGCCCGAGCCGCCGATCACTCCGACGATCGCCTTCGTCATTCCGGCTCCCTCCGCCTTTTCCCGGCCCTCGGCGCTGCCGACCGGACCACGAGCATGGGGCCGCGGGTCGACGCCCGCGGCGGACCAGGGGCGTCATCAGCGATGGTCGGCGCGGGCTGTCAGTGAGCCGACTCCCAGACCCGCTTCTTGGTGAAGTAGAGCAGACCCGTCAGGCACGAACAGGAAGATCATCACCCGACGCCGATCTTCCGTCGCTCGATCGAGATTGGGCTCCGCCGCCCAGGTCAGGAACGCCGCGACGTCCTTGGAGTAGTTCGTCAGGGTCTGGGCGTCCCGTCCTTGTACTCGACCGCGCCGTCCGTGATCGGCTGCGGCATCGCGATCTTGTGGCCCGGATAATAGAGGTTCCACTGCGGATCGTCCGGTTTCGTGTAGCCGATGAGGATGGCGTGGATATAGTCGGAGCCCATCTCCTGGTACTCGAGGCCCGGAAGCGCGTCGAAGACGAACCAGGGGAAACCGCGCTCGTATTTGCGCGCCTTGGCGAGCAGGTTCATGTCGGGCGGCGCCTTGCCGAAGGCCGCCGCCGCCGCCTGATCATTGGGATAGGATTCGGGACGCGGGATGTCGTCCGCCGGGCGTGCCCGGGCGCTTGAAGATCTCGCCCTTGTCGTTGGGCTCGGCGTTGGTGACCTGATAGGTCGCCGCGAGCGTCTTGACCTGATCCTCGGTGAAGCCCGGGCCGCCCGGATCGGACAAGCGTGCGGAACGGAATGCTCAGCGGCATGGCAGTTGCTGCAGACTTCCTTGTAGACCTGGAAGCCGCGCTGCAGCTGCGCCTGGTCGAAAGTGCCGAACATGCCGCCGAAGCTCCACACCTGGCGCGGCGGCTTCGGCTGCTCGGTCTGCTTCTGCGCGAGGGCAAAACCGCCGCCGAGCCCGAAAGCGAGGGCGGCCGAGGCAAGGGCTGTGGATGAGAAGCGGATCATGATCGTTGTTCCTCGGGATCGGTCGCCGTTCAGGCCTTGGCTGCGCGGCCGGCTTCTTGCCAGCACCGCGTCGACGATCGAGGCCGGGATGGGCTTCGTCTTCTCCGTGAAGCTCAGGACCGGCATGATCACGAGGAAGAAGGCGAAATAACCCGCCGTGAGGAAGCGCGCGATCAGAGTCAGCGCCTCCGTCGGCTCCTGCGACCCGATCCAGCCAAGGCCAATGCAGATCGCGACGAAAATCCAGAAGAAGAACCGGTAGGCCGGCCGGTATTTGGCCGACTTGACCGGAGAGCGGTCGAGCCACGGCATGAAGGCGAGGATCGCGATCGCCGCGAACAGCGCGATCACGCCGACGAGCTTGTTCGGGATGGCGCGCAGGATTGCGTAGAACGGCAGCAGATACCATTCCGGCACGACATGCGCGGGCGTCACCAGCGGGTTGGCGATCGATCGTAGTTGTCCGCGTCCAGCAGATAATTGGGGATGTAGAAAATCAGCCAGGCGTAGAGGATGAAAAAGACCGAGACGGCGAAGAGGTCTTTGATCGTCGCGTAGGGCGTAAAGGCGACGGTGTCGCGTTCGACGTTCTTCACCTCGACGCCGTCGGGGTTGTTCTGGCCCGAGACGTGCAGCGCCCAGACGTGCAGGACGACGAACGCGACGATGACGAAGGGCAGCAGATAGTGCAGCGAGAAGAACCGGGTGAGCGTCGGCGCGCCGACCGCGTAGCCGCCCCACAGCCAATGGGCGATGGACGTTCCGACGAGCGGGATCGCGGTGACGAGATTGGTGATGACGGTCGCGCCGGCGAAGCTCATCGAGCCCCATGGCAGAACATAGCCGAGAAACGCGGTCGCGGTCATCAGGAAGTAGATCACGACGCCGATGATCCACAGCAGCTCGCGCGGCGGCTTGTAAGGAGCCGTAATAGAGGCCGCGAAGCATGTGGATGTAGACGGCGAGGAAGAACAGCGACGCGCCGTTCGTGTGCATGTAGCGGATCAGCCAGCCATAGTTCACGTTCCGCATGATATGGTTGATCGACGAGAAGGCCTCGGTCGCCGACGGCACATAATGCATCGCGAGCACGACGCCGGTGACGATCTGCGCGATCAGCATGAACGACAGGATCGCGCCGAACGTCCACATGTAATTGAGGTTGCGCGGCACCGGATAGGCGACGAACGACGAATGAACCAGGCCCATAACCGGCAGGCGCGAATTCGAACCAGCGCCCGATCTTGCTCTTGGGAACGTAGGTCGAGTGACCGCTCATGGCTGGATCTCTGAAGGCGTTGAGGAGGAAGGGACATCGGATGCAAGCGCGTCGACCAGACTGGCGTCAGCCGATCTTGACCCTCGTGTCGGTGAGGAACTCGTATTCCGGCACGGCAAGGTTGAGCGGCGCCGGTCCCTGGCGGATGCGGCCCGACGTATCGTACACCGAGCCGTGGCAGGGACAGAACCAACCTTCGTACTTGCCGTCATGGCCGAGCGGCACGCAGCCCAGATGCGTGCACACGCCGACCACGATCAGCCATTCCGGCTTCTGGACCCGCTGACTGGTCAGTCTGCGGATCGCGCAACTCGCTGAGCGGAACGTGTTCTCGGCGTCCTCGATTTCCTTCTTGGTCCGGTGACGAATGAAAACGGGGCCGCCGCGCCACTTGACGGTGACGATCTGCCCTTCGGGAATCGCGCCGATGTCGACCTCGATCGACGCCATGGCGAGCGTCGACGCGTCCGGATTCATCTGGTCGATGAGTGGCCAAGCGACCGCGGCGACGCGCGACGGCCCCGACTGCGCCGGTGGCGAGAAACAGAAAATCCCTTCGATTTGGTCGCTTCGATCGTCGTCGCGCCGGCCAATTCAACCCCCAAGAGTGTTCTCGAATGCGCACGCCATCAAGGACCGTGGCGCATCCAGTCCGCGGCCTTTCATGCATGATTGGCCTGCCAATGGACGCGCCGGGCGCACCGCTGTCCGTCGACCGGCGCGCTCAGCGCCATCCGCGTTCGAGGCGGCTTTTCGCATCGATCGTTTTCGATGTCCATAGGACCGAACAAGGTCGCAGCGTTCGACCTTTCGTCGCGTTCGGCCGTGTAATGGCTCGCGACCGCCTGTGCCCACTTGCCTCGCGCGGGCGGGGTTAAGGTGGCAGGCGATGAGCCAGCCCGCCGACCCGCTTCTGCTCGCCCTCTATCGAGCCGGACATCGCCCAGAACGCCGGGGCGATGATGCGCACCTGCGCCTGTTTCGGCGTCGACGCGGCGATCATCGAGCCGGCCGGCTTTCGTTTCGGCGACAGCCGCTTCCGGCGCGCCGGAATGGACTATCTCGACGCCTTGTCGATCGCCCGCTACAATTCTTGGGCCAGGTTCGAGGTGTGGCGCGCCGCGGCCCGGCCGCCGGCTGGCGCTCCTGACCACGAAGGGCGAGACGAGTCTTTGGGACTTCGCCTTCCGCGAGGGCGACATCATTCTTGTTGGCCGAGAATCGGCGGGCGTTCCCAGTCGGATGGCGCGTCGGCCGACGCGCGCCTGCGCATTCCCATTCGCGCCGCCATTGCGGTCGCTGAACGTCGGCGTCGCCGCGACGATCGCCATGGCCGAGGCGCTGCGCCAGATTGGCCGCCTGCCGAGTCAAGGCGCAAACGAGGAACCGGCTTTCGTCTGCGAGCCGAGGGCGTGACAATGACGCCCGGTTGGGCGATTGTCGGTCGAACGCTCGGCGGGGCGGCGACGAGGAGAAAGATAAGCGAAGGCGAGACGGTGCGCGTCTTGATCGCCGATGATCACCCGCTGATGGTCGGCGGATTGAGGGAGGCGGTTCTCGCCGCGGCGCCGGGAGCCGAGATCTCCGTCGCGCATGATTTCGACAGCATGGCCGCGGCGCTCGAATCCTCGCCGGACACCGATCTCGTGCTGCTCGACCTTAAGCATGCCGGGCGTGCGCGGGTTTTCCGGGCTGATTGTTCCTGCGGTCGGAGCGCCCGTCGACGCCGGTCGATCGTGGTCTCCGGCAACGAGGACCGCGCGGTCATCCGCCACTGCCTGGAATTCGGCGCGGCCGGGTACATCCCCAAATCGAACTCGCTCGAGACCATGATGCGCAGGCGATCGCGCAGGTGCTCGACGGCGGGCGATGGACGCCGCCCGATTTCGATCCGAACGTCCAGGCCAATCGCGAATCCAGCGCGCTCGCCCGCCGGCTCGCGTCCCTGACGCCCCAGCAGATCCGCGTGCTGATGATGCTGTCGCAGGGCCTGCTTAACAAGCAGATCGCCTATGAGCTCACCGTCTCCGAGGCGACCGTGAAGGCCCACGTCTCCGCGATCCTGCAGAAGCTCGGCGTCGAAAGCCGGACGCAGGCGGTCATCCTGGCGACCAAGATCGAATCGGCGCAGGAACTCTCGATCGCGTCCTAGCGAACACCGGCGCCCGGCGCGGGCCATCCAATGTCTGGCGTTAGCGCAGGTTGCCGGAGCGACGTTTCGTCGTGCGAATGCCGGCGGCGGACCATGATCGTCAGGCCTTGCCGCGGTTCTGCCGCTTGTCGATCAGGTCGCCGACCACCGCGGGGTCGGCGAGGGTCGAGGTGTCGCCGAGCGCGCCGTACTCGTTCTCTGCGATCTTGCGCAGGATGCGGCGCATGATCTTGCCCGAGCGGGTCTTCGGTAGGCCGGGCGCGAACTGGATCAGGTCGGGTTGGGCGATCGGTCCGATCTCCTTGCGCACCCACGCGACCAGTTCCTTGCGCAGGTCCTCGGTCGGCTCGATTCCCGCCATCACGGTCACGTAGGCGTAGATGCCCTGGCCCTTGATGTCGTGCGGATAGCCGACGACGGCGGCCTCCGACACCTTGGGATGGGCGACCAGCGCGCTTTCGACTTCCGCCGTTCCCATGCGGTGGCCGGACACGTTGATGACGTCGTCGACCCGCCCTGTTATCCAGTAGAAGCCGTCGGCGTCGCGCCGGCAGCCGTCGCCGGTGAAGTACTTGCCCGGATAGGCGGAGAAGTAGGTCTTCACGAACCGGCCATGGTCGCCGTAGACCGTGCGCATCATCCCCGGCCAAGAGTCGGCAATCACCAGATTGCCCTCGCAGGGGCCCTCGAGAACTTCGCCCGCCGCATCGACGATCTCGGGGATCACGCCGAAGAACGGCAGGGTCGCCGAACCGGGCTTCAGCTTGATCGCTCCCGGAAGCGGCGTGATCAGGATGCCGCCAGTCTCGGTTTGCCACCAGGTGTCGACGATCGGGCAGCGGTCCTCGCCGACCACCCGATGATACCACTCCCACGCCTCCGGGTTGATCGGCTCGCCGACCGAGCCCAGAAGGCGCAGCGACTTGCGGCTGGTCTTCTTCACCGGCTCCTCGCCCGCGCCCATCAGCGACCGGATCGCCGTCGGCGCAGTGTAGAAGATGTTGACCTGATGCTTGTCGATCACCTCCCAGAACCGGCTCATCGACGGATAGTTTGGAATGCCCTCGAACATCAGGGTGGTCGCGCCGTTGGCGAGCGGCCCGTACAGGATGTACGAGTGCCCCGTCACCCAGCCGACGTCGGCCGTGCACCAGTAGACGTCGCCCTCGTGGTAGTCGAACACGTACTGATGCGTCATCGCCGCATAGACGAGATAGCCGCCGGTGGTGTGGACGACGCCCTTGGGCGCGCCGGTCGAGCCCGACGTATAGAGAATGAATAGCGGGTCTTCCGCGTTGACCGGTTCGGCCGGGCACCTGGTCGAGACGCGCTCGGCGACCTCGTGATACCAAACGTCGCGGCCCGGCGTCCAGGCGACATCGCCGCCCGTGCGCTTGACGACCAGCACGTGCTTGACGCCGGGCGCCTTCTTCAACGCCTCGTCGACGTTCGCCTTCAGCGGCACCTTGCGGCCGCCGCGCAGGCCCTCATCCGCGGTGATGACGATCTCGGACTGGGCGTCCTCGATGCGGCCGGCGACGGCGTCCGGAGAAAAGCCGCCGAACACCACCGAGTGGATCGCGCCCAGGCGCGCGCAGGCGAGCATCGCGTAGGCCGTCTCAGGGATCATCGGCAGATAGATGGTGACCCGATCGCCCTTCTTGACGCCATGGAAATGCAGGACGTTGGCGAAGCGGTTCACCTCGTCGGCGAGCTCGGCGTAGGTGATGTGGCGGGACTCGGCCGGGTTGTCGCCCTCCCAGATGATCGCGGTCTGGTTGGCGCGCTTGGGCAGATGCCGGTCGACGCAATTAAAGGCGACGTTGGTCACGCCGTCCTCGAACCACTTGATCGAGACGTTGTGCGCGTCGAAGCTCGTGTTCTTGACCTTGGTGAACGGGGTGAACCAGTCGATGCGCTTGCCTTGCTCGGCCCAGAAACCTTGGGGATCGTTCAACGCCCGCTTGTACATCTCCTCGTACTTGGCCTTGTCGACCCAAGCGCGCTTCGCCCATTCGGCGGGGACGTCATACACCTTGTCCGACACGAGTTCCTCCCGAGAATTCCTGGACGCCAGCTCGGCCGCCGGCGGCAAGCCTTGCGGTCAGCTTATGCCGAAGCGCGGGAAGTCCGACAAGCATCGCCGCGCTGATGCTTTGGTCTTAGCCCTTCCGTACGGCGGCCTTTGGGCGAGGATGCCCGGCAGAGGGATCTGGCCCGACAATCGGCGTACCCTTCGGAAACCATAAATGTGCGCGGAAAGCGCGCCGTCCGCCGCGGCCTTCTCACAACCGGGGTACGAGGCGGAGAACCGTCAAAAGGCAATTGAATGGCGGGAGCCATCAAGTTGCGATAGTGAATGTCGCAAATGGACAGCTAGGCGGGCTTCGCCTCTAGGCACGGTCTCCGGCCGGAGCGGAAGTTCGCCGCATGCGAGTACGCCCTCCTTTGCCGATCGCGCCTTTAGGGGGCGTCGTCGGGTCGCGGTCGTCCAGCTTTTCGCGCGAGCCGCTGTGCCGAGCCTTAGCCGACATCCGGCGCAAGTCGCGCCTTGAGCCGTGGAGTCAACCAGTCGAGAAAGACGCGGAGCTTGACCGGCATCGGCCTTCGCTCGGTGTAGAGGATATGGATCGGCAATGGTTCCTTTTCGAAAGAGTTCAGAACGATAACTAGGCGGCCTGTCCGCCTCGCAGCCTCCATCTTGTAGGACATGACGCGCGCAATGCCGGCGCCCGCGATCGCCGCCTCGACCGCGGCCTCCGAGGTGTTCACCGTCAGCCGCGTGCGAATTGGCTCCGCGATTTCGCTGTCGCCTTCGACGAACTTCCAGCTGTTGGGGACGACGGTCTCATCGATGGTGATGCAGTCGTGATTGCAGAGGTCTTTCGGCGTCTGAAGGGGACCGTGCGCTGCGAGGTAGGCGGGGCTCGCGCAGGTCACAACACGGATGGACCCGATGCGGGTCGCGATCATGCTGCTGTCGGGCAGCGGCCCAATTCGTATTGCAACGTCAATCTTGCTGTCCACTGTGTTCAGGACGCGATCACTAAGCAACAGGCGCAAGCTGATATCGGGATATGTGTTCAAGAATTCGCAGGAAAGGGGAACTAAGTGGAGATGACCAACTCCCCACGGCGACGTCACTGTGAGCTCGCCGGTCGGAACGCGATATTCGCCAGAGGCGTTTCTTTCAGCTTCGTCGATTTGTTCAATGATGCGTTTGCAAGCGTCTAGGTAGGATCGGCCGGTCTCCGTGAGAGACAATTGTCGAGATGATCTTTGAAACAGTTGCGTCTTTAAGTGCGCCTCGAGCTCGGACAGTTTGCGACTGACAGTCGGGACCGGCATGCGGAGCATTCGCGCAGCGGCCGACAAACTGCCGGCTTCCGCCACGCTGACCACCACCGACATCGACCCGATGCGGTCCATGGGGTTGTCTTTCCGAATTCTGGAAAATTACTTTCCAATTATACTGGCTGCACGGCGTCGTCGCAATCATCTACGGTTCGAACAGTAGAGCGGAGGCCGGCCTCGACGAGATGAGGTCGTTGGCTGGCTGGTAAGATCGATCAGGCGAATTGCGACGCCAATTCGCGCCAAACCAACTCTATTGCAGCGGTCTGGGAGCTCAATAGCTCCAGGAGGAAGACTGTCATGAGGCCCCGCCGCAACCATCCCGTTCGGGCGCCGCTCGCGTTTCGCCGCGACGCCGGGGTCGGCAGGGCTCTTGCGACCGCCGCTTTTAGAGTCGGCCGAACAGTTTGACAGCCCGCCACTCGGATACGGCGTAGCCCTGCCGCCATTTCTTTCGAAGGAGTCCGAACGATGACAAGCACGATCACGACCAAAGACGGCGTTGAGATTTTCTACAAGGACTGGGGCAAGGGTCAGCCCATCGTGTTCAGTCACGGCTGGCCGCTGTCCGCCGACGATTGGGACGCGCAGATGCTGTTCTTCCTCAATCGCGGTTATCGCGTCATCGCCCATGATCGCCGCGGCCACGGACGGTCGACCCAGACGGGCGACGGCCACGACATGGATCATTACGCCGACGACCTGGCGGCGTTGACGGCGCATCTCGACCTGAAGGACGCCATTCACGTCGGTCATTCGACAGGCGGAGGGGAAGTCGTTCGGTATCTCGGACGACACGGCGATGGCCGGGTTGCGAAGGCGGCGATCATCAGCGCGGTGCCGCCTCTTATGGTCAAGACAGCGTCCAATCCGAATGGTCTGCCCAAGGACGTGTTCGACGGATTTCAGGCGTCTCTCGCGGCAAATCGCTCGCAATTCTACCTAGATATCGCTGCGGGCCCATTTTACGGCTTCAACCGATCGGGAGTGAAGCCGTTGGAGTCGGCGATCCGAAATTGGTGGCGTCAGGGAATGATGGGCGGCGCGAAGGCCCACTACGATGGCATCGTCGCCTTCTCCCAGACCGATTTCACCGAGGACCTCAAGACAATCACCGTGCCTGTACTCGTGATGCACAGCGAGGACGATCAGATCGTGCCCTACGTCGCTTCGGGGCCGCTGTCAGCCAAACTGCTGAAGAACGGGGCGCTGAGGACCTATAAGGATTTCCCGCACGGCATGCCCACGACGCAGGCCGAGACGATCAATGCCGATCTGCTTGCGTTCCTGAAAGCTTAAGCCGGCCTCTGCCTTTGTTGGTCGCTTTGCGACGAGGGAAGCCCGTAGCAAGTCTTTTCGCACTCCATTGCTGACTTTCGGAGAGAGCCATGACATTGTCATTCGGCCGCCGTGCGGCCATCGCGCTTCTTGCAGCGCTTCTATCGTCTGCCGCGATGGCGCCTTCCGTTTATGCGGCCTCAGCAAACTGCGGAACCGAACAGACGGCGATGCCCGTCGTCCACTATCGCACCGCCAAAATCGATGGCGTCGATATCTTCTATCGCGAGGCCGGGCCGGCAGGCGCGCCAACCCTGCTCCTGCTGCACGGATTCCCAACTTCATCCCACATGTTCCGCAACCTGATCCCTGCGCTCGCGGATCGCTACCATGTCATCGCGCCGGACTATCCCGGGTTCGGCGAAAGCGCCGCGCCCGATCACAAGGCCTTCGCCTACACCTTCGCTCACTATGCCGACATCGTCGACGCCCTGGTCACCCGGCTCGGCGTCAACAAATATGCGATCTATCTCATGGATTATGGCGCGCCGGTCGGCTACCGGCTAGCGCTCAAGCACCCTGAGCGGGTCACCGCCCTGATCGTTCAGAACGGCAACGCCTACGAGGAAGGGCTCAAGGCATTCTGGGATCCGATCAAGGCCTACTGGGCCGACGGGTCGCAGGCGCACCGCGAGGCGATCGGCGTTCTGGTTCAGCCGGAGACGACCAAGTTCCAATACACCGACGGGGTCGCCGATGTCTCGCGGATCGATCCGGACAATTGGGGCCACGACCAACCCCTGCTCGATCGTCCAGGCAACAAGGACATCCAGCTCGATCTCTTTCTCGACTACGGAACCAATGTTCCGCTCTATCCGAAGTTCCAGGCCTTCTTCCGCGAGCGGAAGCCGCCGACGCTGATCGTGTGGGGCAAGAACGACAAGATTTTCCCCGCCGACGGCGCGACGCCTTACCTGCGAGACCTCCCGGACGCCGAGTTGCACCTGCTCGATACGGGCCATTTCGCGCTTGAGGACAAAGCCGACGCGATGGTCCCGCTGATCCGCGATTTCCTGTGCCGCAAACTCGTCTCGGAGTGACGCCTGGTTGTCTGGCTGACACGCCTCGCAGCGCTGAACGACGGGATTTCAGGAGCACGCACATGACAGCTTCGCTGATGTCTCTTGCGGCAATCGCCACCGCCCTGTCCGCTTCCGGCGCGCTGCCACAGACCGCCAAGGAAATCCACGAGCCGGCGGGCGTCATTCCGCTCGCCAGCGAGCCCCCCGCCAAAATCATCGTCGATCCGCCTCTGCCGGACGCGCTCGCGCGGGGGCTGGTGGTCATCCAATACCGGACAGAGAACCTTCGGATCGCGCCGGTATTCGGTCAAGGCGCCCTCGGTGTGTCCCCGCGCATCGGTCATCTTCATGTGAGCCTGGATGACGCGCCGTGGCATTGGGTTGACGCGAGCGGCGAGCCGCTGGTCATTCAAGGGCTGCCGCTTGGATCGCACAGAGTGCTGGTCCAGCTCGCCGATCCGACACATCGGGTGATCGATCAAGGGGTCGTGGAGTTTGTGATCCCGGAAAGGTGAATACTCGGGCCGGTTCAAAGTCGGGCTCGTTCGTCAGGGACGCGACAATCGCCGATTCCCCGTCAGACGCAAAATGGAGAGCAGAATGACAAGGGTGCGTTCTTCAGCGATATCGCGTCGCGGCTTTTGCCTCTGCTGCCTCGGTTCGGCGGGGCTTGGCGGCGACTGGCGGCTGGCTCTCGCCACGCGAGGCGTTCGCGGAGGCGCGCGGGCTCGTGAGCCTCATAAAAGACAGCGCCGCGGCGTCGCCGATCGTCGCCCACAAGCTGCGCAACAACATCAGCGTTCTGGAAGGATCCGGAGGAAACGTCGCCGTCCTGACTGGCCCGGACGGGAAGGTGCTGATCGACGCTGGCATCAGCGTATCCCGTCTCCAGATGACAAAAGCGCTCGCTGATCTCAGCGCCGACCCCATCAGGTACCTCATCAACACGCATTGGCACTTCGACCATTCCGACGGAAACGCCTGGCTAAATGCGATGGGCGCCAAGATCATCGCACAGGAGAACACGCGCAAGTATCTATCGCAGGTCCAGCGGGTCGAGGATTGGGACTACAATTTTCTGGCGCTTCCGCCCAACGGGATTCCGAGCGACGTGTTCGCGAGCGAGCGAGCGCTGACGCTCAATGGCGCGTCGATCGCCCTGAAGTATTATGGCCCCGCTCATACCGACAGCGACATCTCCGTCACCTTTGGCGAAGCCGACGTCGTGCATGTGGCGGACACGTTCTGGAACGGGATCTACCCATTTATCGACTACTCGACCGGCGGCAGCATTGACGGCATGATCGCCGCTTCCGACGCCAATCTCGCCGCGACGACCGACAAGACCATCATCATTCCCGGCCACGGAAAGCCGGTCAGCAACAAGGCCGAGCTCAAGGAATTTCGCGACATGCTCGTCGCGATCCGCGAGAATGTCGCGACGCTGAAGACGAAGGGCATGACGCGGGACGAAACGGTCGCGGCCAAGCCGACCGCCGCCTTCGACGCAAGGTTCGGCAATTTCGTCATCGATCCCGGTTTCTTCACCAGACTCGTCTACGAAGGCGTGTGATCGCGATCGGGGAGCGCTCTTCATGAGAAGATTGAGCGAGAAAGTGGCCGTCATCACCGGCGCGAACAGCGGCATCGGTCTCGCCTCGGCCAAGCTTTTTGCCGCTGAAGGCGCCCGTCTGTTCCTCGCCGCGCGCCGAGAAAAAGAGCTCGAGGCGGCGGTCGCCATGGTCGGCCACAACGCCCGTGGGGTCCGCTGCGACGTGGCGAACCTTGCCGATCTCGACCATCTCTTCGAGGTTGTCAAAGAGGAAGCGGAAACGATTGACGTTTTGTTCGCCAACGCGGGCCTCGGCGAGTTTGCCGCGCTCGGGAAGATCAGCGAAAGCCATTTCGACAGAACCTTCGACGTCAACGTGAAGGGTACTCTCTTCACGGTCCAAAAGGCGCTACCGCTTCTCAGGGACGGCGGCTCGATCATCCTGACCGGCTCCACGACGGCGACGACGGGCACGCCCGCGTTCAGCGTCTATAGCGCCAGCAAGGCGGCGGTCCGCAACTTCGCCCGCAGCTGGATCCTCGACCTTGCGCCGCGCAAAATACGGATCAACGTCCTCGTGCCCGGCGCGACCTCGACTCCCGGCTGGCATGGCCTTTCGACGTCGGACGATGCGCACGCGCAGATGATCCGGTCTGTAGCGTCGGCGACCCCGCTGGGGCGACTGGCCGACCCGAACGAGGTTGCCAATGCGGCGCTCTTTCTCGCTTCGGATGAAAGCAGTTTCATCACCGGCAGCGAACTGTTCGTTGATGGAGGCTCCGCACAAATATAAACTCGAATGAACGGGCAAGGCCGTGCCCGCGCCGGTTTGGATGTCTAGGCGCTGAGGCGCCCGGGAGGAACGGCGCGCAGACGTTGGTCGGCTCGTAGCCGCTCATGAACGGAGCATCACAGTGGCGCCTGACCCACAACGACAGTTCGGCATGGTCCATGCGCTCGGCGAGCAGCCGGCATTCGAGCCGGGCGACCGAATCCGCATCGCCGAGCGGCGCCCCGTCGGTCACTATCGGGTCCCGACCTACGTGCGCGGCAAATGCGGCGAGATCGAAATGGTGATCAAGCCGCCGGCGGTCGATAACGAGGAAGAGGGTTTTGGGCGCAACGCCGGCTTGCGCCGACATTACTACCGTGTCGGGCTTTGTCACGGCAAGGGTAGCGCGTCTCGCGTCGGCGGGTAAGATGGCGCATGACGATCTCGTTTGCCCGCCACCGGTTCCCTCCTTCGATCATCCGACACGCCGTTTGGCTCTATGTCCGTTTCACCCTTAGTTATCGTGACGTCGAAGATCTGCTCGCTGAGCGTGGACTGGATGTCTCGTACGAAACGGTGCGGCGATGGGTCTTGAAATTCGGGCCGTTGTTCGCCCGTGAACTTCGCCGCCGACGCCTACGGCCAACGGCGCGGTGGCATCTCGACGAGATGGCTGTGACGATTGCGGGCCGGCGGTTCTGGCTCTGGCGCGCGGTCGATGATGAAGGCGAGGTTCTCGATCTCCTGGTGCAACGACGGCGCGACAAGGCTGCAGCCGTGAAACTGATGCGCATGCTGCTCAAGAAACAAGGTTTCGCCCCCGATGTGCTGGTGACCGACCAACTGCGCTCCTACGGCGCGGCCAAGTCGGAGATGGGATTGTCGGCTCGCCATGAGCAGGGCGTGCGGAAGAACAATCGGGCCGAGAATTCGCATCAGCCGACGCGACGACGCGAACGCAAGATGCAGCGGTTCAAATCGCCCGGATCAGCCCAACGGTTCCTGTCCGTTCACGCCGCCGTCCACAACACGTTCAACCTCCAGCGTCATCTCACGTCCCGCAACACGCTCCGCGTCCTCAGAGACGAAGCGTTCCGGACGTGGCGAGCCGCGACGGCAGCATGAGCCCGAGCCGTGGCTTCCGGACTTCGCGTCGCAAATTCAAGTTCCCGTGACAACGCCCGAGCAGCAGGAGAGCGTCGCCGATCGCCTCGCGCGCGGCGGCAAGCGCCGTGTACGGCGGGATGACGAACACGGCCACGTCGTCGCGAGACGGAGGCGCCAGCGCGAGCAGTTGAGCGACGTAGGCGCGCGCCTCGGCCGCCGTCATGTTCATCTTCCAGCCCGTGCCGATCCAGAACTTGTCCAAATGCCTCTCCCGGAGCCGCAAGCGCCCGCCCGCTTTTCAGATCTCCACGACGCGGAGGCCGACGCCGTTCTGCCGCAGCGCCTCCGCCTCGGCCGGCGCGACGCCGCCGTCGGTCAGTACGATGTCGAAGTCCGAAAGGGCGGCCAGCCGGATGAGCGCCGTGACGCCGAATTTGGAACTGTCCACCAGCAGCACGCGCTTGTCCGCGACGCCCATGAGCGCGCGCTTCGTCTTCACCACGTCTTCCTGCTGGTGGTACGCCACGCCGCTGAAGACGGTCGACGTCGACATGAACAGGGTGTTGGCGCGCAGCGAGTTGATGGCCTGCTCGCAGACGAAGCCGAAGAAGGCGTTGAACCGTGGGCTGAAGCGGCCGCCCAGACAGATCGTCTCGACGCCGTGAGCCTCTCTCAGCTGTTCGACCACGGTCAGGCTGTTGGTGATGACGGTCAGCGGCTGCCGCGCGGCGACGAAGGCGGTGAGCCGGCCGGCGGTCGTCGAATCGTCGATGATGATCGCCTGCCCAGGTTCGATCAGCTCCGCCGCGGCGAAGGCGATCGCCTGCTTCTCGCGCTCCGCGAGGCGCGAGCGATAGAGATAGTTGCTCTCGACCAGATTGGACGAGCGGACCGTGACCCCGCCGTGCACCCTGCGAACGATGCCCTGGGACGCCAGGAGATCGAGGTCGCGGTGGACCGTCATGCGGCTGACCCGGAACTGGGCCACGAGGTCGTCGACCTGACCCGAGCCCGTCCGCAGCACCTGCTCGAGCAGCATTCGACGCCGTTCGGACGTTTTGAGCGAACCGGGGCCCGCTTTGTCGATCGTCTCGGACACGGGAAGGACTGCGTCCTCCTTCTGGCGGAGGGGCGCGGCGCGCACAAAAGGCCGCGGCGCGGCCCACTCCACAATGCGACGAATCTAACATGCATGTAACACAAGCCGCGCCGTTGTCAACATCAGAAAACGCGGCGCGGGAGCTGCGCACGACCGCCACCGCTGCCGCCGCGACCAGATTTGGGACACCATTTGCGTGATTATTTGCGCCGGGTGCACACACGGCGTCATCCTCATCACATCATCTGTTGACTTTGGTCACATTTTGGCGTTACGTTCTGGGCTGCGAGATGTTCGCGTTGCGGCGACGACAGCGGTTGCCGCCACGCCGCATAGCGGCCAAGACAGCATCGACGACGCGCACGGGCGCGAGGACGCGCGAGGGGCGCGATGCCGCCGGGTTGATCGCGAGGAAAACGTCAGGCGCTGCGGTGGCGAACGCGATGGCCAGCCGAGGACTTAGAGACCTTACCGACCCGCCGCCCGGCCGTTGCATCGCCGTATTCTCCAACTGTCGACGCGCTCAGGCCCGCGGCCGCCCTAGCAACGCGCCCCGGCGGCGCTTCGCCGTGAGCGCTTGAGGCCGTCGCCCCCACGCAAAACCAAGGAGCGAAGGATGGACATCGGGTTTCTCGGTCTCGGAACGATGGGACGCGGCATGGTCCGCAACCTCCTGCGGGCTGGGCACAACGTAACGGTCTGGAACCGCAGCCCCGCGGAGGCGCCTCCGGAGCTCGCCGCGGCGAGGCGCGCGGGATCGATCGCCGAAGCCGTCAGCGGCAAGACCCGCGTTTTCGTCTGCGTTACGGGCCCAGTCGCGCAGCGAGCCGTGCTCGAAGGTCCCGACGGCGCCGTCGCGCATCTCGCCAGGGGGGCGATCGTCGCGGACGCCACCACCACCGCGCCGGAGATCGCCAGACGCATGGCCGAAGCCGTGGCGGCCGTCGGAGCGACCTATCTCGACACGCCCGTGTTCGGCAGCAAGGGCGAGGCGTGGGAAGGTAAGCTCGACTTCGTCTGCGGTGGGCCGGAGGCCGCGTTCAAGGACCTGAAGCCGCTGCTCGAGCCGCTCGCCGCCAGCATCCACTATATGGGCGGGTCAGGTGCCGGCGCCTCGATGAAGCTCGTCGGCAACCTCCTGGTCGCCGCGCAGATCGAGTCTCTCGGCGAAGCTCTGTCGATGGCGACCAAGGCCGGACTCGACGGCGCGGCGGTGATGGGCGTCCTCGACGTCGCCGACTACAGCTCCCTGCTCATCCGCAACCTCGGCCGGGCGAGCCTCGCGCGCAACTTCGCCCCGTCCTTCTACCTCAAGCACATGCTGAAGGACGCGCGGCTGATCGGGGACTTCGCCAGGACGCTGGGCGTGCCGGTTCCGGTGGCCTCGGCGATCGCCGAGATGTACCAGGCGGCGCTGAACGCGGGAGACGGCGAGTTGAACGCCTCGGCCCTGCACAAGCTCCAGTTCCGGCAGGCCGGGATCGCCGAGTGAGCGGGTTCCCGCGCGCGCCGGCCCCGGCAGAAAGGACAGGATCATGGCTAATCGCAAGATGACGATGGGCGTCATCGTCGGCAACCGCGGCTTCTTTCCGGACGTCCTGGCCAAGACCGGCCGGGAAGACATCATCGAGGCGCTGGCGCGGGCGGGCATGGACGCGGTCGTGCTCAATCCCGCGCAGAGCAAGTACGGCGCGGTCGAGACCCACGAGGAGGCCAAGCGTTGCGCCGAGCTCTTCCGCGCCAATGCCGCCGCAATCGACGGGGTGATCGTGACCCTGCCGAACTTCGGCGACGAGCGGGGGGTCGCGGAGGCGCTGCGGCTCGCCAACCTGGGCGTGCCGGTGCTCGTGCAGGCCACGCCCGACGCCGCGGGCAGGATGACGCCGCAGACGCGGCGCGACAGCTTCTGTGGCAAGCTCTCCGTCTGCAACAACCTGCGGCAGTTCCGCATTCCGTTCTCGCTGACGACCGAGCACACCGCGGCGCTGGATTCGGACGTGTTCCGCGCCGACCTCGAGCGCTTCGCGGCCGTCTGCCGCATCGTCAAGGGCATGAGGAACCTCAAAATCGGCTGCATCGGCGCGCGCCCGGCCGCCTTCAACACGGTCCGCTACAGCGAGCGCATCCTCGAGGCGCACGGCATCTCGGTCGAGACCGTCGACCTGTCCGAGATCTTCGGCCGCATCGACCGCCTCGCCGACGACGATCCGGCCGTGACGGCGAAAGTGGCGGAGGTCCGCGACTACGTCCGCACGGCGGCGCCGCCGAAGGCGATGCTCCGCATCGCCAAGCTCGCGCTCGTCGTCGCCGACTGGATGCGGCGCGTCGACGTGTCGGTTAGCGCCATCCAGTGCTGGACGTCGATGCAGGAGAACCTCGGCGTCATGCCCTGCACGGTCATGAGCATGATGAGCAACGGCCTCATGTCGAGCGCCTGCGAGGCGGACGTCGGCGGCACGCTCAGCATGCACGCGCTGGCGCTCGCCGCCGAGAGCCCGAGCGCGCTGCTCGACTGGAACAACAACTACGGCTCCAATCCCGACAAGGCGGTCTGCTTTCATTGCTCGAACCTGCCCAAGAGCTTCTTCGCCGAGGCGCAGATGCGGCCGGCCGACATCCTGGCGACGGCGGTCGGCGAAGCCAACGCGCAAGGGGCGATGGCGGGCGTGATCAAGGCGAGCCCGATGACCTTCGCGCGCATCTCGACCGACGACGTCTGCGGAAAAATCCGCGGCTACGTCGGCGAGGGCCGGTTCACCTCGGATCCGCTCGACACCTTCGGCGGCGCCGGCGTGGTCGAGATCCCGGGCCTTCAGGCGCTGATGCGCTTCATCTGCGAGAACGGTTTCGAGCACCACGTCGCGGCGAGCATGTCGAACGTCGCCGAGGCGGTGCACGAGGCGGGATCGAAGTACCTCGGCTGGGAGATGGCCTTTCATCGGGCCGCCTGACGGAAGGCCGGTCGGCGGAACGGAACGCCTGCCGGCGCCCCTATTCCAGGTTCAGCGAGTTTCAGGGAAGTCCTGGACTCGATCGACGCCTCTTGGGTAAGCAATGCGAGGATAAAACGTGCGCTTCGTCGTATCAAGGAAAGGTTTTTTCTTATGCGGCGCCTTGACACATTGACTTCTGCTCGGATCGCGAGATCATGAACAGTAGGGTAGGGAGGTAGTGACCATGAATACATCGTCAGACCCTGATAAGATCCAGAAGGCCAAACGTCGACTTTCGCAAGTCTGCGAACACGACAGCGTCCAGCGGGAGGCGAGCGAGATCATCGCAAGCAGAGGCGTCAAAGGGTTGGCCGACGCCGCCGCGTCCCGCCTGGATCGCCGGTCTTTCATGACGGCGATGACCGGCGCCGCCGCAACGCTCGGCGTGATGAACCTCGCCGGTTCCGAGGCCCGCGCCGCCGAGGCGCAGCTGCCGCCGCTGCAATACAAGGCGGTCCACAGCTCGATCGGCTTGTCGATCTTCTGGACGCAGGCCGGCGCCCAACCCTGATCAATCTCGGCCGGATCCTCGGGATCGACTACAAGATCCTCGACGGCAAGCTCAACGTCGAGGAGCAGCGCCGGCAGATGGAAGGCATCGCCAGCAACGCCAAGGAGTACGACCTCGTCTCCATCCAGCCGAACGCGATCGGCGCCTTCACCGAGCCGTGCAAGCGGATCATCGCGGCCGGCGTGCCGCTGGTGGACATCGACACCCGTCTGACCCCGAAGATCGAGGAGCTGGACATCCTGTGCTTCACCGAGCCCGATAACGACTATATGGGCGCGGCCGTCGACCGAGCAGATCTGCGCCGCCATCAACTACGAGGGCGGCATCGTCGAGACCCAAGGCATGCTCACGCATACCGGCGCCCAAGGCCGTCACCGCGGCTTCGAAAGCGTGGTCAAGAAGTACCCGAAGATCACGGTGCTCGATCAGACCCCGGCCAACTGGGATCCCAACCGGGTTCGCGAGACCTGGGACAACCTGCTCGTCAAGTACGGCAACAAGATCAAGGCCGGCTTCTTCCACAACGACGACATGGCGCTCGCCGCCCAGTCTGCCTGCACGTCCGCCGGGTTCGAGGCGGGCGCCAAGGGCATCGTCCTCGGCGGGCGTCGACGCGGTCAAGCCGGCGTTGGAGCAGTTCCAGAAGGGCCGGCTGTACGCCACCGTCGCCAACCCCCCGGGACGCGACCATGGGTTCGGCTTGTGGGCGGCCTACTATCACATCGCTCGCGGCGAGAAGGCCGGGAGCAATCCGAAGTACATCAGCTGCGACGGCCCGCTCTACTCGCGCGCCGATCCGTTGATCGACGAAAAGGTCGTGAGCGGCATGTGGCTCTCCGACCACTACCTCATCTGACGGATCGAATCGCTCCCGCCGCCGGTCCATCCGGCGGCAGGAGTGAATCGAAATGGTTTTCGAACAGCGATGGAACGCCGAGAGAGTTCTCGGGTGAGCGCGCATCAGTCACGAACCGTCCTGGAGATGAAGGGCATCTCCAAGGCGTTTGGCGGCGTCCTGGCCCTGAATCGCGTCGACTTCGATCTTCGAGCCGGCGAGGTTCAGGGACTTGTCGGCGTGAACGGCGCGGGCAAGAGCACGCTGATGAAGATCCTGGCCGGCGCCCATGCCGACCACGAGGGGACGATCCGGGTCAACGGCGAAATCGCCAAATTCAGAAGCCCGCGAGACGCCATGCGGCACGGGGTCGGGATCGTCTACCAGGAGCTCAGCGTCATCGATTGCCTGAGCGTGGCCGAGAACATCGTGTTCGGCGACTACACCACCCAACCGGGGCGGCTGATCGACTGGGACGCGATAAACCGGGAAGCGCGCGAGAGTTTGGAGCGGTTCGGCTTCGGTCACATTCGCGTCTCGCGCGAACTGGGCGCGTACGAATTCGCCATCAAGCAGATCGTCGAGATCGTCAAGGTCGTCCGAGCGGCGCGAAGATCATCATCCTCGACGAGCCAACCTCGGGCATCTCGCGCGAGGAGATCGTCAAGCTGTTCGCGGTCATCCGCCAACTCAAGGACGAGGGCAAGTCGATCATCTACATCTCGCATCATCTCGACGAGGTGCTGGAGATTTCCGACCGGGTCACCATCCTGCGCGACGGGCAGCTGGTCGACGTCCTTCAGGCTGGCGATTGCTCCAAGCGGACGCTCGTCGAGAAGATCCTCGGCAAGAGCGGGGACGAGTTCGCCCGGAAGGACCCCAGGGCCAGCGTCACGCTACCGCCCGCGCGAGGCGCTGGATCGGCTGCCGACGTGCCTCGAGGTCGAGAGCCTCACCGTGGACCGGGCGTTCGCCGATGTGAGCTTCCGGGCCCGCTACGGCGAGGTCGTGGGCCTGCACGGGCTGGTCGGCTCCGGCCACTCGGAAGTCGGGGAGTGCCTGTTCGGGCTGCTTCAGCGGGCATCGGGGCCGGGTCGACGCTCGACGGGAAGCCTGATGAAGCTGAGGTCGCCGCAGGAGGCCAGGAAGGCGGGCATCGGCTTCCTGTCCGACGACCGTTCGCAAGAACCTGGTCTACGCGCAGACGATCTTCGCAACACGACCCTTCCCGTGCTCAAGGAGCTCTTTCAGAATTACCTCCTCGGATTCGTCCTGCGCCGCCGGGTCGAGATCGACGTCACGCGCCGCCACATGGCGGACCTGAGGATCAAGGCGAATTCGCCGGAAGTGCTGGTCGATTCCCTGAGCGGCGGAAACATCCAGAAGGTCTGCCTGAGCAAGTGGCTGACCTACCTTCCGAAGCTCCTCGTCCTGACCGAGCCCAGGAAAGGGATCGACGTGCAGAGCGAAGGCCGAGATCGCTGATTATATTAATGAATTGAAAGCAAAAGGAACGTTTGCATCATCGTCATTTCGATGGAAGCCGAAACGATCATGGATATGTGTGATCGCATCCTCGTGTTCTCCAAAGGCGAGAATGAAGAAAGAGTTCTGTGGCGACACGGTAAGCGAAGCCATACTACTGGAGGCGCCGTGTTGAACTGACAGTGCGGCGGGAACTGTGCCGAAGAAATCCCAAGAGATCGCGTGGATCGGCTCGGCTGGGCTGCAAAAAAACATTCGCCTGCTCGCCCCCCTCGTCGACGCTTGTCGTGCTGGTGATATTCTTCTCTTTCGTCACGGGGCGATTCGCCTCCTGGCTGAACTTCATCAACATTCTGCACAGCTCTTCGATCCTGCTGATCGCCGGATGCGGCATCACGATGGTCCTGCTGATCGCCGAGATCGACCTCTCCTTCGCCAGCCTGATGACGTTCCTGTCGATCGTCATGGCCGCCCTGTACGTCACGGCCGACCTGCTCGGCATGGCTGGTCATCCCGGCGGTGTTCGCAGTCGCGCTGGCCATGGGGGCGCTGAACGGCGCCTGCATCGCCTATGCCGGGATTCCGTCGTTCGCCGTGACGCTCGCGACGATGACCATCTTCACCGGGGCGAATGAATACATCACCGAGGGCAAGCCCTATTACAAGGTGCCGGACGATTCTCTACTACCTCGGCAACGAACGCCTGCTGGGAATCCCCTGGCTGGTCTACCTTGCGGCGGTGATCGCGGCTGTCTTCGCCTTCGTGCTCAAGTACACGCGCTTCGGCCGGCAGGTCTACATGGTGGGCGGCAACGCGGAGGCGGCCCGGCTTTCCGGGGTCAACGTCAAGCTCATCCGTCTGCTCGTCTACGTCATCATGGGCGTGACCGCCGCGATCGCGGCCCTGCTCGGCACCGGTCGGCTGGGATCGACCCAGTCCGGGCTCGTTCGAATCGCTGTTGATCGCCGGCATCGCGTCCGTGGTGATCGGGGGCACGTCCCTGTTCGGCGGCGTCGGCGGGATCGGGCATACGATCGTCGGGGTGTTCATCTGGTACGTGCTGCGAAACGGCCTGGACATGATGGACATCAGCATCTACCTCAAGACGCTGGTCATCGGCATCATCCTGCTGCTCGCGCTCTTCTTCAACACCATGCTGCAGAAGCAGCAGAACCGCTGACAGGAGGGAACGCGGTCCACATCCGCGTCGTCGGGGGGCCAATTCTTCCCATCCTGAAGGAGACTGACGATGGCGCTGCCTGTGCCGCCGGGATACCGCACCCTCGACGCCGAAGGCCTGATCGATTTCCTCGTCGAAGTCGAGGGCGTGCGCGAGCAGTTGGGCGGCAGGTCCGAGGAGTGGCGCGTCCGCGAGGTCGGCGACGGCAACCTCAACCTCGTCTTCATCGCCGAAGGCCCGGCCGGCGGGGTGTGCGTCAAGCAGGCGCTGCCGTATTTGCGGGCGGCGGGCGAGTCCTGGCCGATGCCGCTCGAGCGGGCGTTCTTCGAGTTCTCCTACTACGCCGCGGTCGCGCCCTACGTCGGCGGCCGCCATTCCACGCGTCTTCGAGTATTCGCCGACACTCTATTGCATCGTCATGGAGTACCTGACCCCTCACGTCATCCAGCGGCGCGAACTGATCGCGGGAAGGCGACAACCCCGACGCCGCGTCGCGACGTCGCCGAATACATCGCGCGAGCCTCTTTTTTCACCTCCGATCTCGCGGTTCCGTTCGAGCGCAAGATGGACTTGCGGCGGTCTTCGCCAGGAACCAGCCGCCGGTCCGCATTACCATCGAGCTGATTTTCGCCGACCCTTACCGGAGCAATCGGCGCAACCGCTGGACTACGCCTCAACTGGACGACGTCTGCGCCGACTTCCACCGCGACGGCCCGCTCAAGGCCGCGGCGGCGCGCTTCGGCGAGAAGTTTCTACCAGCGCCCAGGCGCTGATTCACGGCGACCTTCACACCGGCTCGGTCATGGTGACGCCGACCGACACCCGGGTGATCGATCCGGAATTCGCGATGATGGGCCCGATTGGTTTCGATCTCGGCGCATACCTCGGGAATCTGCTGATGAACTGGTACTCGCAGCCCGCCCATGCGACCGTCGAGGACGACCGCAAGGCGATGCAAGAGTGGATACTCGAGCAGGTTGTGGTGTTCTGGCGGACGTTCGAGCACCGCTTCCGCGCCTTGTGGAAGGCTGAGGCGGCCGGAGACGCCTATCCCCGGTCAGCATGTTCCCCGAATTTGACGACATTCCCTTCTTCGAGGCAGCGAAGCGCAGGTATGTTGACTTCCGTGTTTTCCGACATGATCGGATTCGCCGCCTGCAAGACGATCCGGCGTATTTTGGGGTTCGCACACAACATCGACTTCGAGTGGATCAAGGACCAGGAGCACCGCGCCGCCGCAGAAACCGGGGCCCTGCTGCTGGCTCGGGCCCTGCTAACCCATGCCGATCAGTTCCAATCGATAGACGACGTCGTCGAGGCGGCGCCCTACTTCGCGCGGAAGCCCGGAGCGCCCGGGTCGCACGTGAGGCTTTAGGAAGCGCACGCGCGCGATCGCCGAGCCGCTAATACGATGAACCGATGAACTCACGTTGCCGCGGCGAGCCGCACGATCGCGTACGGCTGCAGGGCAATCTCTCCGTCCCCGGCCGCGCGCGTCTCGGCGACGTCGTTTCGCGCCGCCCGAACGAAGCTCGTTTCGTCAATCACTAGGGCGCGCAACGCGGCAGGTCCTGGCGGCAGCCGCAGGCGCACGGATTGCGGCCGAGCGGTAGATTGGCGAGGCAGACGACCACGCCGCCCTCCGTGGTGCGCGCCGCACGGCGCTGACTGCGCTCTCGCGTGACAACTTGCAGGCGAGGCGCGTGGCTCCGGCCAGGGCGGCGAGCCAGCGGGCGGTGGGCATTGTCAACTTATCGGGCAACGGGCGTGACAGGAGCAGCGGCTGGCCCGCATGTTCATGCGGAGATGTGTGTTTCGGCGTGCAAAATTGGCTCTGACGCACTTTTGGTGACGATTGCTCACGTCGCGCCGATGACGCGCGCTTGGAGGAGATCGAGTTTTCCTCGCCCATACATTTGGCGCTTGACCAGCTTGAGTTTGCAGATCTGGCCTTCGGCTTGGCCGTTGGACCAACCCGAGGAGAGCGCGGGGCTACCGCGGCTTTGTCTTTCGTGACGCCGTTCGCCAATGCCGCAACGAGGCTGGTCTTGGCGCGCTCGATCCAGGGGTCGAGTTCCGCCGGCGCCTTTCCTCGGATCATCGCCTGGAAGTCCGCGACGACTTCGCGCGCTTCGACGAGAGGTTCGACGCCGCTCTCGATCACGGCCACGGTTACGGTCTCGGCCTTGGAGAGTTGGTCGCGCCCTGTCGTCATCAACCGGGCGATGGTTCGTGCGGAGGGAGTGCGGCTGATCGCACTCGCATCCATCCTTTCCGATCGTCGCCGTCGCCCGCTCCACTCGCTGACGACGCGAAGACAGCCGCGAAACCCGCGCTGCTTCAGGGAGCGCCATAGCTCGGAGCCGTTGCGCCGGCCCGCCGCCCATTGTTCGTCGAGCCAGGGAAGATAGGCTTCGAGCGAACTGCTGCGGACGCGGAAGATGTCCGACCTCTGACCGCGAAGCACTTTTCGCACGAGTTCGCGGCTGTAGCCGGCGCTGCGCACGATCTCCTTGATCGTCGCGCCCTCTTTGGCCATCGCAAGGATGGCGGCGTTGGTCTCTTCGCGGCGGAGGTAGCCTTCATATTGCAGCTTTTCGGCGGCGGTGAGCAGGGCGGGATTGATCGTGGCGGCGCCAATGGCGCTCCGAATTTGGCGCATCGACTTGCGCACGGCGTCGAGGAAAGCGTGGCTTGCGTTCTCCATCAGATGCCAGCGGTCGGCGACTTGCACTGCGTTGGGCAGCGCCTTTTGCGCCGCCAAGGCATAGCCGCCGCCTCGATCCCGAGCGACGACGGCGATCTGCGGTTGGCCGCTCAACCATGCCTCGGCGGTCGCAGGTTCTCGATCTGGCGGCAACGCGATCGTCTTTCGGCGCTCGAGATCACAGATCAGCGTTCCATAGCGATGGTTGCGACGCCAGGCCCAGTCGTCGATCCCGATGATCGCCGGGGGCGCGAAGCTCGGGGCGCCGCGTTTGCGCACGGCGCGCAATAGGGTGTCGTTGCTGACCGGTATGCTCAAGCGGCGTGCGAAACTCGCCGCCGGCCGACCTCCAAGGGCGATCGCCAAACAATGGACAATCTGTTCGAGTTGGGCCGTGCGCCGCGCCCAAGGCTTGAGGATGTTGTCGTCGAAGCGTTCGGTGAAGATGCGCCGCTCGCAAAGAACCGCCTCGCAGCGGAAGCGACGCGCCTGGAGCATCAGCACGGCGCGTCGCCCCGCGATCGGCAAGTCCGCCAGGCGACGAGGATATCGGCTGTGGACCCGGTCCGACACTCCGCCACAGGAAGGGCACGCGCCGCCTATGCTCCTCGCGCGGATTGTGATGACGGCGCTCTCGACGTCGCTCGACGCCTCCGCCGCACAAAACCCAGGCGGCAGCAACTCTGAGGCGCGAAAAGACTGCATGGCGCTGATTCCCCCTCGAAACCAGGCCAAATCGGCGCCCCAACTTCATCAAAATTGAGTCAGAGCCAATTTTGCACGCCGATTGACATGGTGGGCGAGGTGATGGGCCTTGAGATCGCGCCAGACCCGCTCGATGTCGTTGAGTTCGGGCGCGTATTTTGGCAGCCAGTCGACGGTGAGCCAGTGCGCGCGGGCGGCGAGGGCGGCAAGCGAGCGTTTGCTGGTGTGGATTGGACCATTGTCCTCGACCAGCACGACCGGCTTGGCCTGCCGTCCGGGCTTCGGTCCATAGAGACGGTCGAGTTGCTCCAGATGGGCGATGAAATCGCTGCTGCGCTTGGTCGGGCTGGTGTGGATGATGAGTTGGCGCGTGACGTGATCGAACGACCCGAGCATCGCGATCTTCCTGGCCTGCCCCGGCGCCGGCACACGCAAGTCCGCCCCCGACTTGGCCCAGGCGCGGGCGAGGTAGGGATGCGTCAGCGCCTCGCTCTCATCGCCGTAGAGAAGAACGATGTCGCCCGCTTCGGCCTGCTGTTTGCGCAGTTGCAGGCGCAGGCCAACCCGTTCCATCTCGCTTTCCGTCTGGCGTCCCTTCAGCGTGTGCCGCGGCCGCCGCCAGCGGAACTTTTTTTTCGCAACGCCTTGGACAGTTGCGAACGACTGATACGCACGCCCTCGCGCGCCTCGATCTCGGCGCGAAGGCGAGGGATCGTCCAGTTGCGCCGGTCGGCCACAGGTTCTTCCAGCAAAGGAGCGGCCACGCGCAAGGCGGCTTCGCTCTTCACCGGAAGCGGGCCGGGCGCGATGCTCGCCTTCAGCGCCGCCGCGCCGCCGGTTGTGAAGTCGCTGCGCCACAGCCGCACCGTATCCTCACGCACGCCAAACGCCTCCGCGATCTCGGGGCTGGTCCAACCCGCCAGCGTCAGCAGCACCGCGCGCGCCCGGTCCGCCTCCCCTCGATCCCGTGAACCGGCAAGAGCCACAAGAGCGGCGCGTTGCTCCTCGCTCGCCGTAAGCCGAGACTTTCCCGCCATGCCACACACCTCACGAACCAGGGTCGGCAGCAAATCGCAAAAAGCCCATTTGTTGGTTAACCAAGCGGAAGCTGCTTAGGCGCCACGCCGAAGATCGGCGACGTTCCCTCGGATTACCGGACTGCATGCCGTCGCAGTGCTGCCCGGTTCCGGCGGCGGTTAGATGGAGGGCCTCATAACTGCACCCTCAGGCATCACGCCATCAGTGACAAATCGCCATAGAGCGATCAGTAGCTTGCGCGCGAGAGCCACCATCATAACATTGCGAATACGGCTGCCGCTTGAGCCGACGCGATCGCGGAACCAAGCCGCCTGCGCAGTTCGCACACGGACCGGGGCCAGCTCTTCCTGCTCAGCATGCATCTTCTGGTCGCCATCAAGGAACGGCTCGCCGCTGCGCCAGGGAGCAAGGAAACGCGCCAAGTGACTGAAGGACCCGGTATAACCACGACGGCGTATTTCGGCGAACAAGTGCCGGACTTTGGTAATGCCTTCGGCCCAACCCCGCTCCAGAAGAACGCCGAAATACGACAGGGTGAAGGGGGTTGACGCCATTGTGTTGCGGTCCGGCAAATCGATGCGACGGACCCACCGTTCGACCCGTCGGCGACCAAGACCGAGTTTGCGGGCGATCTCCCCGACGGAACTGCCCCCTTCAAAAAGCGCCCTGATCTCATCGAACAGCTGTTGCCGGACAGCCTGGCGTTCGCGGCGTATCAAGCGCGTCTGCGCGACAGCGTCAGAAGGACAATTCGACCGTGCGGGAAGTGGCGACGCCGCCTGATTGTCGCTGGCATTGATCTGAGAAGCGGGGATCGGCTCCTCATAGCGGCCAAGCTGTCGCTCTACGGTCTCGCGGAAGTTCTGCAGCAGATGAAAGCGATCGGCAACCTGCCTCGCCTGTGGCGCGCCCTCGACGCGCAGCCTCAGCATAGAGGCCAGCACGGTCGCGGCTGACCACCTCCACGTCCGGGTGATCCTTGAACCAGCTGGCCGTGGTCGCCGCCGAACGATCCGCCAGCACGTCCACCACCTCACGGCGTTCCAGGTCAACAATGATCGTGCCGTAGTTGGAGCCCTTCCGCCACGCCCAGTCATCGACGCCAGCCACATGGACGGCGGCCACGGCGCTACTTTCGGACCGTGCCTTGGCGTGCTCCTTCAGGCTGGCCAGGATCTTCGTCTCGCTGACCGGCATCCCGAGCCGTCTCATCAGCCGCACCGAGGGCCGTCCGCCAGCGCTATGGCCAAGCAGCCGGACGATTCCCGCTAGGCGGGCGGTACGGCGGGCGAACGACGCCGCAAGACCTGGCAGGCGCTCAGTGAAGATGCGCCGATCACACCGCTGGTTTCGACATCTCCAGCGCCCCAGGCGGGCATTGACAATGACCGGCGCTCCTTGAGCGGACAGATCCCGGAGCGTTCGCCAGTACGTGCTGTGCCGCGATTTGGACTGTGCGCCGCATCCGGGACAGAAGGTTGGCTGCCCGCTGTACACCGTGACGGTCCAAACCTGCTCTCGCCGTTCAACGCTCACGACGTAAAGGCTTGGTGCGGGTGACCACGTAATTGATGTTTTCATCGCCCCTTGCTGCCGCATACCGTCGCAAGGAGCCAGTCAGCGGCGACATCATCGCGCGCCTCGCCAAGCGTCACATGCACCAAAAGCCAATCAGACCCCGGCTAAATGGCCACCGACAGACTACTTATCCTTATCCGAGTCACCCCTTCCGCCCTTACTCAGGCTCTGGATATCCTTTGCGTCGCGCAAAACGTCGGACATCTTGCCGACCGATCCTCCTTCGATGCCAATATCCTTCAATCAGATTGTCGATCAGCGGCGCCTGGACCCGAAAGCGCAAAGCGGAGTCGATTACCTCATCGGTGACGTTGCGCTTGGCGCTGTGCTCGCCGGAGAGGCCGTCTACGTGCAGAATGCGGATGCCGTCGATCTTCTCCATCGGTTTGACGCTTTCGCGAATGATGCCCTCGATGCGATCAACAACCTTGTCGCGCAAACGTCCTGAGCGGGCTTCGTCGCTCAGCATGTTGTCGGCTTCGTTCAGCTGCCGTTGGCCCTGGGCATCGATTTCATAGCGGTTGGCGGCGGCGGCGGCGTCGATCTTGACGGCCTGCGCGCGCGCTTCGGCCTGGATCCTAGTCATCTCAGCCTCGCGCTCGGCGGCGATGACGTCGGTGAGCCGACGGCGCTCGGCGACCGCCTTCTCCCTTGCGGTCGTCGCATGCTCCTCGGCTGCTATCGCTTTGGCGCGGGCTTCCTCGGTCAGAATGCGCTTCTCGGCGATGCTTCGCTCCTGACCGAGGCGCGCCGCCTCGATGCTCTCGCGCGCACTGATCTGTGCTTCCTCAGCTTCGCGTTCGCGCTGGGCTTGCTCTTGGGCGAGTTCAGCTCGCTGGGCGGCTCGCCGGATTTCCACCTCCCGCTCTTGTCCCAGACGCGCGTATTCATTTTCGCGGTCGATCTCGAATACCCGGCGCTGCGTTTCAAGATTCTGGGTGCGTATCTCGACGACAGTGCGCTGCTCGATATCATTGCGCATTCGCCGACGCATTTCGATCGTCTCGGTCACCCGTGTCAGGCCTTCAGCGTCGAAAGCGTTCGAGGGGTTGAAGAATTCAAGCCGCGCCTGATCGAGATCGACAATCGCGACCGTCTCGAGCTCCAAACCCTGCGCATGCAGCGCGTCGGCGGCAAGTTCCCGGACAATGCGCGAGTATTCGGTGCGCCGTTCATGCATCTCGATCAACGTCATCTGGGCCGCGGCGGTGCGCAACGCGCTGACAAAACGGCCTTCGACTAGGTCGCGCAGATTGCTGACCTCCTGCGTCCTGCGGCCGAAGGACTGAGCCGCTGCCGACACCATTTCGGCAGTCGAGCCGACGCGGAAAAAGAAGTCGGCTACGACATCGACACGGATGCGGTCCGAAGTTATGAGCGCGCTTGCATTGCGCCGCTCCACCTCGATCCGCGAGGTGCGCATATCGACGGGCGTGATGTCGTGTAGGACCGGGATGACGAACGCCCCGCCGTCGATCACCACCTTCTCGCCCAAGAAACCAGTGCGCACGAACGCCGTGTCCTTGGTCGCCCGCCTATAGAGCCAACGCAGAAGATAGACGATGATCGCGATGCAAATTGCGACCATGACGAGGCCCAGGATGACCGAGCCGAAGATTTGCGATGCCATTTCATCCTGCTCCCTTGGCGCCTTATCACGCGAGTGCGAGAGACTTGAACTTGCGTGTTTGTTCAGTCAGCGCCCGTTCGGTCGGTAGGCGTTCCATCGATGAAGCGCCGTAGAATCCGTCGCAATGCTTGGTGTTCTTGAGCATGAATTCGGCGTCCGCCGGCTCGGAAACCGGCCCGCCGTGCACGAGGATGAGCACGTCCTTGTTGATCGCGAGGGCCGCTTCGGCCCAGGCTTCGACGCGAGCGGGGCAATCCTCGAGCTTGACCGCAACTTCGGCGCCGATCGCCCCCCCGGTGGTCAGACCGAGGTGACAAACTATGATGTCGGCGCCCGCCTCTGCCATTTTGGCGGCGTCCACGGCCGAAAACACATAAGGCGTAGTCAGAAGGCCCTTGCGTCGCGCCAAGCGGATCATTTCGACTTCGAGGTCATAGGACATCCCGGTCGCTTCCAGGTTGCTCCGGAAGACGCCGTCAATCAGCCCGACCGTAGGGAAATTCTGCACGCCGGCAAAGCCGGCCGCCTTCACTTCGTCGAGAAACCGGTCGAAGATGCAGAAGGGATCTGTGCCGTTGACCCCCGCGAGAACGGGAGTCTTCCTCACCACCGGGAGAATCTCCTTGGCCATTTCCATCACGATTTCGTTGGCATTGCCATAAGCGAGGAGCCCCGACAGCGAGCCACGTCCCGCCATACGGTAGCGACCGGAATTATAGATCACGATCAGATCGATCCCGCCGGCCTCTTCACATTTCGCCGACAGGCCGGTTCCCGCGCCCCCGCCAATGATTGGGATGCGCCGACGCTTCATGTCCTGGAATTTCTCCAAGAACGCGCCCTTGTTGAAGCCTGACATTTCAAATACTCCTTTTTCGTCTCGGCATGATCGAGCGGAAAACCTCGATCACGCGATTGGAAAAGACGCTGTCGTTGATATTGCCGTTCACCCGTTCGACCCGGCGCGACGGCGAGGTCTTGACCGTCCGCTCTATCGCGCTAAACAGGGCCTCGTCGGCGTCGGGATCACAGAAGTCTTTGCCCGGCGCGTCTAGGGCGGATACGCCACCGACCGGCAGCAAGAAGCAAACTGGCCCGTTCATTGCGTTCAAGCGTTCGCCGATCCATTCGCCGAACTGCCTGTTTTCATCGCGGGTGGTGCGCATCAACGTGATCATCGGGTTGTGGATCACGAAATTGCGCTCGTTGAACTTGTCGGGGACCGTCTCGTGGGGGCCGAAGTTGACCATATCGAGCGCGCCGACCGAGCCGACATAGGGCAGCCCGGTTCGGATGGCGGCGCCGAAGCGATCTTCGTCGCAGGCCATGACCCCGCCGACCATCATGTCGGCGACCTCGGTGGTGGTCAGGTCGATGAAGCCGGCGAGCAGACGCAAATCGCCGAGCTTCTCCATCGCCCGGCCGCCTGTGCCGGTCGCGTGGAACACCAGACAATCGTAGTCGGCTTCCAAGCCCTTGGTCACCGCCTGCACGCACGGCGTGGTGACGCCGAACATCGTGATGCCGACCGCGGGTCGCGCTGCCCGGCGCTTGGCCTCCGATTGCTCGCTGGTCGGCAATTGCGCGACCATTCCCGCCATTGCGTGGGCCGCGTTTGACAGCACCTTCTCGGTGATCGAGTTCAGACCCTGAACATCGGCGACCGAATGAAACATCATGATATCGGCGGCGCCGACATAGCGGCTGACGTCGCCAGCCGCGACCGTCGAGACCATGATCTTGGGCACGCCGACCGGGAGCACGCGCATTGCCGCCGTTGCGAGGCTGGTGCCGCCGGAGCCGCCGGCTGAAATCACCCCACCGATGCCGCGTTCGCGAACGATCCAGCGCGCGAACGCTTCGGCCATCGCCGTCACCGACGCGCCGCGGTCGCCCGTCATTACGGCCGCAGCGCCGCGCGGATGCATGGCGGCGACGTGGTAGGCGGGGACATCGGCCCAAACCGTCTTCCCCGAGGTGGAGAGATCGACCGTGCGCACCGACATGCCCTGCGCCTTCAGCCGGTCGACGAGATAACCGAGCTCCTGCGCTTTGGTGTCAAAAGTTCCCGCCACCAGAACTGTCTTGCCGATCCGTTCCGAGAAGGGCATGTCGAAGAGCTTTCGAGCCGCGGACGTCTCGGACTCCGGCAGTTTCGAGGGCATTGGCGATATCGCGGGCGCGCGCGGGCTAGCCCCGGAGGCGCCGGCCGTCATTTCGGTGCCCGCCTTATCAGCGATTTCTTCCGGCACCACGGCCTCCTCCGGCCCGGCCTCGCCACTGGGTTCGGAGTGTCGCCCGACGCCCAGAAGCCGCTGTTGCAAGCCGCGGTCGGCGGCGAGGGCTTTGGCGTCGATGGCGCGGTTGATCCGCCCATTGAGCATGATGGCGACGCGGTCCGCAACCGAAGTGGCGACGCCGATGTTTTGCTCAATCAGAAGGATGGTTGTTTCGCCGGTGTGCGCCAACGTTTGCAGAAGCTCCTCGACCTGCCTGACGATCACCGGCGCAAGCCCTTCGGTCGGTTCGTCCATCACCAGCAGGGCGGGATCGCTGAGCAGCGCTCGGCAAATCGCCAGCATCTGCTGTTCGCCGCCGGACAGTTGGGCGCCGCCGTGGCCTTGCCGCTCGGCGAGCTGAGGAAAGGTCTGGTAGATGCGTTGAACCGTCCAACGCGCTTGGCGACTGCGGTTCTCGACCAGCCGCAAGTGCTCGTCGACCGTCAGGCTCGGCCAGCAGCGGCGGCCCTGCGGGACGTAGGCGACGCCGAGCCGGTGAATCTCGTGCGGCGCGAGGCCGCAGATTTCTCGCCCGAACACGCGAATCGAGCCGCGAGTCGCCGGTTTCAGGCCGACAATGGCGTTGCACAGCGTGGTCTTGCCCATGCCGTTGCGTCCAACCACGGAGAGGACGCCGGTTTCGAGCGTTATGAAGATGCCCTGCAAGGCGTGGCTTCCGCCGAAATGGACATGCAGGTCGCGGATGTCGAGAGCTGGCGCGGAGGCGTCACGCATGCTTGCCTCCGAGGTAGATTTCCTGCACCTGCGGATCGTTCTCGATCTCCTGAGGCGCGCCTTCCTTGAAGATGGCGCCATTGTGCATCATCGAAACGTAAGTCGATACGCGCAGTGCGACATCCAGATCGTGTTCGATGATGATGTAGCCGATGTGCCGCGGCAGCGCCGTCAATACTGCGACCAGGTCCTCACGCTCGGTGGGCGACAGTCCGGCGGCCGGTTCATCGAACAGAACGAAACGCGGGGCGCCGGCCAAAGCCATACCGATTTCGAGCTGGCGCTGTTGGCCGTGGCTTAGAGCGGAGACCTCAAGCCGCGCCACCTCTTCGAGGCGGATAGCGGCCACGATCTCAGACGCTTGTTCCATCGCAGCGCTGCTCGTTTGCGGTCGAAGCAGGCTCAACCTACGGCGCGCTGTCCCGCGACAAGCGAGGAAGACATTGTCGAGGACGCTCAGTCAATTCAAGAGCAGAGAAATCTGATAGGTGCGACGCAATCCGAGTCGGATGCGCTCGTGCGTCGGCAGGCCGGTTACGTCTTCGCCGAAGAAGCGGATCCGTCCGGCCGTCGCCGCAATATCGCCGGTGATCACGTTGAACAGCGTCGTTTTGCCGGCGCCATTGGAGCCGAGAACCGCGCGCCGTTCGCCGACCGCGATCCTCATGTTGACGTCAGAAAGGGCCGCGAGCGCGCCGAACTGGCGCGAGACGCCCGTCAACTCCAGCGCATGTGCGCCGGCGTCGAGCCGCCTCGGCAGAACTGCGCGCTCCTTCACCGGATCCGCCTCCCCTCACTTTCCGCAGGCCGGCTTGTCGCGGCCAACCGGTCCCATCGCGATGAATTGATCCTCTGGGAAGCCGAGCGTCTGGTTGACCTGCGAGACCACCTTGACGAGTTTCTTGTAGAGGGTCCCATCGGGCGCCGCTGCGACCTCGGTGATGAACTCGTCGGCGATGGCGTTGCGGTTCTTGTCGAGCGAGATCTTGCCCGTCGGCAAATCGTAGCTGATCTTGCTCAACACCTCTCGCAGCTTCTTGCCGCCGTCGGAGAGATCGGCGCCTGTCTGTTGCAGAGCCATCAGCAACGGCTTGGCGTCGACGTAGTACGACTGCGCGAAGATCGACGGCGACGGGAACGCATCGGGCTGCTTTTTGTAAGCGGCGACGAAGGCATTCCAGGCTGGAGAGTCGGTCAAGTCCGCAACGGGACCCGAGGAAGGCGTCCCGATGAGCACCTCGCGAGCCTTGCCCTTGGACTGCAGCACATTCTGATCGACGGTGATCGAACCGCCGATCAACGGCGCACTGCCGCCCGCCTGCTGATACTGGCTGAGGAAGTTGACCGCGTCGGATCCGCCGAGCGCGACGTAAATAGCGTCCACGCCGTCAGGGATCGCGGCGATGACCGAGGAGAAATCCTTGTTGCCAATCGGCACCCAGGACTTGGAGACGACCTTGCCCCCGGCCTTGCAGAATTCCGCCATGAAGCCGAACACCTGCGTATAGGGGAACGAATAGTCCTCTGCGACCAGCGCCACTTTCTTGAAACCCTTTACCTGATAAGCGTAGGTTCCGAGACCGGCGTTCCACTGGGCGCCATCGGTCGAGAAGCGGAAGATGTTGTCCGCAGGGTTGCGAAGCGTGAAGTCCTGCGAAGCGGACGCGCCATTGACGAAGGTCACGTCCGGTTTGGTCTTTGCATAGTCCTTGACCGCGAGGCCCTCGTCGCCCGAGAGCGGGCCGATGATGAGCTTCACACCCTTCTGTTCAACGAGTGTGCGCGCCGCGCGCACCGCGCTGTCGGGCGACGCATCCGTTGCTTGCTTGATGATCTCGATCTTCTTGCCGGCGACGCTGCCGCCGAACTCGTCGACGGCGACCTGAACGCCGCGCAGACCTTCTTGGCCGAGAATCGTGAACGGCCCTTCGAGGGTCGCCATGACGCCGATCTTCAAGGTGTCGTCGGCTGACGCCAGGGTCGGCGCCGACAGGCAAGCCCCGATCGCCAAGGCGATGAGTGAAATCTGACGCAGTCTCATTTCCAACCTCCCTCCAAGCACGCTGATCGAATCCGCTGTCTCATTTGAGCGACAAGGCGGCGCGATCCGCGCGAGCGAGCCAAGGCGCTGACTTGCGCCACAGCCCAAGAATCCCGTCGTCGGAGATGTACACGATGACGAGAAAGACCAATCCAATGAGAGTGTTGAAGCGCTCCGCGCCGACCAGGTCCGAGGCGAAAGTCTGCAACAACACGACGACGAGCGCGCCAAGAAACGGTCCAATCGGGTGGCGAAGCCCGCCGATAACCGCGATAATCAGCACGTTGAGCGAAGCGGCGACGTCGATCGTGCTCGGCGAAATGCGGCCATGAAACCAGACGAGCAGCACCCCGGCCGTTCCCGCGATGACGCCCGCCAGCAGCCAGACGAAGACCTTGTGCAGGACGGTGTTGAAGCCGAGCGCGCGCATGCGCCGCTCGTTGTCGCGGATGCCCTGGACGGTGAGGCCAAAGACGGAACGCCGGCCATAGAGGATGCAGGCGTAGGCCGCCGCCGCAGCAACGAGGCTGAGATAGTAGAACGGCCTTGGCGCCCGCCAGTCGACGCCAAAGGCGACCGGCGCATAGACGCCCGCGAAGCCCGAATGTCCGTTGAAGATGGCGTAGTTCTGTTGAGCAAAGTAGAAAACTGCGGTGGCGATCGCCAGAGTGATCATGATCGTGTAGATGCCAGTCGTGCGCGAAGAGATCCAACCGGTCAGCGCGGAAGCGCATGCCGCGCCCGCTATCGCCAGCGGGACGACTGCTTGCCACGGCCAGTCGAAGCCGTGGACCCCGGTCGTGTTGCGGCCGAAAATCGCGATGACGTAGCCGGCGACGCCGGCTACGGAGAGCTGCGCCAGACTGACCATGCCGCCGTAGCCGGCGAGCATCGTCAGCGAGAGCGCGAGCATCCCCTCGATCAGCGACAGGGCGCCGATCTGGGTGAGGAAGAAGTCGTTGGCGATCGCCGGATAGGCCAGCAACGCGAGGACGAGCAGCGCCTGCCCGGCGCCGATCTCGCCCGTCGCGGTGCTCGGGGGCGACGCCCTTCGATCTTTGACGGCGTCTTCGCTCATCAGCGCTTCCCCATGATGCCGCGCGGCCTGAGCGCGAGCGTGACGACCATGATCAGGAACGTCAGCACGACGCTGTAAGTCGGGAAGTAGACGAGACCGATTTGCTCGGCTTCACCAATCAACAGCGCGCCGATCGCGGCCCCGGTGATGGAGCCCATGCCGCCGACGATCACTACCACGAGCGAGGCGAGCAAATAGTGAACGTCCTCACCTGGCGAGATCGCGAATGCCGAAGCGCCGACGACACCGGCAAAGCCCGCCAATCCGGCACCGAAAGCGAATACGCCGGCAAACACGACCTGAACATTCACTCCCGAAGCGGAGAGCATGGCTCGATCGTCCACGCCGGCGCGAATCATCATGCCGACGCGCGTTCGGTTGAGCAGCAGCCACAACATGACGCCGACCGCGGCCGCGACCCCCAGGACAACCAGTCGATAGAGCGGATAGCGCAAGAACACCGCCGCTCCGGACGACGTGAAGCCGGTCACGATCGGCAGTGTGACCGCGCCGCTCAGCGCGTCGGGCGGAGTCACCTGATAAGCGCCGCCGCCCCAGGTCGCGAGCATCAAGTCGGCGGCGACAATCGAAATCCCGATTGTCACCAGGGTCTGGCGCAGGTCGTCGCCCTCAAGACGGCGGAATACGAAAATCTGCATCGCCAGGCCGACAACGGCGGTCGTGAGGATGCCGGCCGCGATGCCCAGCGGCCAGAAATCCGTGCGCGTCGCGACCTCGTAGCCGACATAGGCGCCGAACAGATAGAGCGAGCCGTGCGCCATGTTGACGTTGCGCATCAGCCCGAAAATCAAAGTGAATCCGCTGGCGACGAGGAAGTACAGTCCCGAAAGCGTCAGGCCGTTGAGTAGGGCACTGACGAACGCCTTCTTCGAACTCAGCACATCGGGGAGCCAATCTGGCCAGGCGCCGAAGATGAGCCAGAGCACGACGGCGGCGACGACGCAACCCGCTGCGGCACTGCCGCCAAACGCGGAGGAAGAAGGCGCTGTATCGGCGACGCGAGGACGAGAGAGGGAGTCAGAGGTCATTGCAAGGCGACGCTGAAAACGGAGACTTTCAAGCCATCAGCGGTGTGGCGCGAGCCCGCCGCTTGGCCAAATTGCGACGTCGCCAACAGACGACGATGGCTGACCTGACGATGTCCGATCGCGGACATGCCCCTCCTCCCGGTTCCACTATAGCGCCACACGTAGACATGTTTGCGCTTGCCGCGATGCAGACAATTGTACTGAGCGTTACTTAACTTCGCTCCAGGTTTCGTGTCTGGCCTGGCTATTTTCTTAGGCGCCATTTTGGGTGAGGATGCGCCCCTAAGCAATAGCGCTCGCCATGCAATATGGGTAAGATTGGGTAATTCTCCTGCCGAAGGAGCGATAGATGGCTCTCGGCGCCCCGCCCCGGGTTCAGTCGGATCGCGGCTGGTGTCTTGTCGTGCCCGCGAGGCTCCACGGGGCTTTGCCTTTGGAACTCGAAGCGCTGCTGCCCAACCGCCGCCACAACGACGATCTGATGGCCGGGTTGCAGCCATCGATTTGCGCGGAAAGCGATCGAAGTGGCGCCATCGCGGCCGTATTCGCCGCCGATCCCTTCATCAACGTGCGGCAGATGACTTCCGTGCTCGCCAGGGTCGGCATTGAGCGTGTAGCCAATTTTCCGTCAGTGACGCAATACGGCAAAGCGTTCGAACAATCGCTCTCGGAAGTTGGCCTTGGCGTCCAACGCGAGCTCGCAATTCTCGCGCAATTCCGGAAGCTGGGCTTGCAGACCTACCAAACGCTCGCTGAGCACCCTGTCGCTGGTTTCGATCCCCACGGGCATGCCGGATTCCTGATTACGATCTCATTTGACGATATGGAATGCGGGAACGCGAGCGAAGAACTCTTGCGTGCGCGACAGCGATGGGCGCTTCCACGCGTGGACCCGAAACAGTTGACGCTGGTTAGCCGTCCTCCTGTGCGCGAGGCCGTCGAAGGCGACAGAGGCTCGATCGTCATCTGGCCGCTTGATTGATCCCGAGTCGAACGATCTTGTTGTAGAGCGTCTTGCGGGTCATACCCAGAAATTGAGCGGTTCGCTCGCGATGGAAGGAGTGCCGCCACAACGCGTCGAGGATAAGTTCGCGCTCGTTGCCGACGACGCGCTGATTGGGCGTCGGCTCAAGCGTTTCGGCGACGTCGGCCTCGCTAACGCGGCCATCCCTGACTCTCGCCAGCAGATGAGCGGCGACGCTGTGCACTTCCGCCAGATTTCCGGCCCATCTATGCAGGCGCAACCGTCGAAACGCCGCGGGCGAGACTTGGGGATGTGGGACCGGAGCGTACAGCTCCTCGAAGGCCTGATTGAGCAGATCCTCCACATCCTCCGAACGTTCGCGCACTGAGGGAACTGCGACCTCAGCCCCGGCGAGCTGGCGGGCGAGATCGGGATGAATGAGGGTACGCGTCTGAAGTTCTGCCAGAGACATGCCGGCTATGAACACGAGGCGGGCAAGGCCCGCGCGGCGCCGGCGGGCTCCGGCGGGGCGAAAGGCGCCTTGTTCGAGGTAGAACGCCAGGCGCTTTTGCACGCGAAGTTGGACATGTTCAAGGCCGCGCAGCACGATCGTCGCGCTGTTCCGAGCGAGGATCGCGCGGTCCGTGTCGCCACCATCCTTGCCAAAGAGGCGCGCGATGAGCTGGGCGGGCGTGTATTCATCGCAATGCAAGGTGACGATGTCGTTCGAGGGACCAGGCAAGGAGCCGGAACGGAGCCGAACGATCGCTTCCGCCGCCCTCTGGCGACCGCAGCTCGCTTCGCCCGTCACAATTACGGCAATCGACGACAGGGACAGTGCTTCGACGCGCTCGATCAGCGATCGCATTGCTTTGGAAGACCCCACCAAGCCCACCGCTTGGCCCCGGCGGAAGAGGTCGCGCTCGCGCGACTGGTCTTTGTTGAGCGAACGCGCGACGTCCTTAAAAGTTAACGTCTGATTGGCGACGGCGTCCTCGACCGCGAACCGATCGATAGTGGATCCGCCGATGTATCCATCGGCGTTGGACACCGATAAGACCTGCTTCAAGTCCTGCGCCGTCTTGATCGGGCCGCCTTCTAGCATCAGCAGGGCGTCCGGGTTGGCCGAGTGTAAGAGCCGTCTGACCTCGGCGCCAATCGCGGCCGCTTCAATCAGGCTGTGAGCGGCTTTGACGCCCTCGACGCCGCCGGCGTTCCAGCCATAATTGAAGCATACGATGTCTGCACCTTCCGACGCCGCCCGTCGCGCCTGTTCGCCCGTAGTCACGTGCGCAATCGCGCTCAAATCCCGGGCCCGCGCCAGGCGCAGGAGTTCCAGTTCGCGGCTGAAACCAATTCCCGCGGTTTCGAGGGCGTCGCGGATCGCCGGCGGATAGTGGCACGATGTCGGAAAATTGATAATTCCTTGGCCGCCGGCAAGCAAAACCCTGTCGAGGACCGCGCCAAGGTCGTCTTCGCAATCCATCACCGAGGCCCCGAAGAATACCGGAATGTCGGCAAACGGCGTGATTTCGCTCCCCAGCACGTCGAGCACGAAACTGTTAGATTTCCGAATTGGCATCATGCATACGATCGAGGGTGCCCCCATCAATCGAAAACGACCCGCGTTCAGCACGACAAGAAAGTCAGCCCCGCCTCGGATCGCCGCGCGCGCAAGCGCCCCGGCGCCGATCGCCGCCCCGACGAGAAAATCGCCCTGCTTCTTTCGCCTTTCGAGCAGTGCATTCGTCACTTCGTCACCGTTCGTGCGCTATCATCGGCGCGGCGTCCGCTGCGCGACAACCAAGCCGGAAGGCGCGTTCGGATCGAGACAAAGCGCTCGCTGACCGCCGCCGAAAGCGCCACGCTAGTTGGACGTCCGATCGCGGGAAGCGCCAAGTCCACCGGGGCCGGCGCGACCTTGTTGCAACGAGGCATGGGCGACAAGAGTTTTTAAGGGCTGCCGGCGGAAGAGGCTTCCGATTTTCGTATCGGGAGCCGATGATGCCTTTCAAGCTTCATTCCATGCCTATCCGGTTAGGACACACACCCACTAGATGTGGGGTGCATCCAATCTCCCGAGTAAAGTTTGTCGTAGGTCGGCGCTCTGGCGCTACCTGCGAGGCCTAGCAGCGAGCGAAATGCGTTGAACGGGTAGAAGCGGCGGTTAAATCGAAAGGTGAACTCGTTGAGATAGGCCTGCAGATGCCGCGCGCTGACCCCGTGATGCGTTCCCGCCAGCCACGTTTTCAGATTGGCGATGACGAGATGGCTGATCGGCAGGAATTCCTCCGAGATTTCGGGGTCGCCGCATTCGGCGATGGCGCGATGATCATAGCCGCGCTTGCCCAGGTCGGCGTAACCGCTCCACTCGTCCGTGACGATCAACGTCCCGTCCGCCACGGCGCCCTCGACGAAGCCGCAAAGCGACCTTGCGCTCCGGTCGGCGGCGATGGCAAGCCGAACGCGCCCCGCGTAGCGGCCGTCCTTGCGCACGTCTTGCGCGGTTCCCGGTTCGCGGCGGCGCACCTCGACGGCGCAGGCGACGAGCGTTTTGTGATGAACGCCCCGGCCTTCGCCGCGCGTGCGGCCGCCGACCCATGTCTCGTCGACTTCGACGTGCTCGTTCGCGCGGCCGCCGATGCGATCCCGATCGGGACGAACCATTCCGGCGCGCAGCTTGTGGAGGAGTTGAAAGGCGGTCTCGTACCGCGAGAGACCCAACTGCCGCTGGAGTTGGACCGCGGATATGCCGGGAGTTTGGCTGGCGACCAGATAGGCTGCCCAAAACCAGATGGACAACGGCGTGCGGCTGCGCTCCATGACCGTGCCGACAGTCAGTCCTGTCTGGCTGCGGCATTTCCGGCATGTCAGCACGCCCGGGCGGCTCGCAATGCGGAACGGTTCGCCGCGAGCCCCGCAGCGCGGGCAGACGAAGCCGCGCTCCCAGCGCGCCCGTTCGAGATACGAGGCGCACGCCGCATCATCCGGGAAAAGCCGCTGAAACTCCGGCAGCGACCGTGGAAATGGCAGCGCCGCGCGCTGCTCCACGTCCATCACGACGGCCGTTTCTCCAGTCATTTCCCCGTCCAGCCGCACGCACGCCCTTCGCGCAAAGGGGAACCGCCAGTTGGCTGGGGGCCTCACCCGCGAGTGTCGCCACATCTAGATTTAGTGGGTGTATGTGTCAACCGGATAGGCATGCTTCATTCGAAAGACCGGCGCCATATTCCCCGTCAGCGTCATCGGGTCACCAATTGGCGCGAGTACGACGCATCCCTGCGCAATCGCGGAAGCCTAACCGTCTGGTTCACGCCAGATGCGATTGCAGGATGGAAGGCGCAGCCCCGAACAACGCCGGGCGGTCAGCGTCACTATTCGGACCTGGCCATCGAAACCGCACTGACTTTGCGCGCGGTGTTTCGATTGGCGCTTCGACAGAGCGAGGGCTTGATCGGGTCGATCATGAAAATGCTGGAGATCGATCTGCCGGTTCCCGATCACACGACGCTGAGCCGGCGGGCGGGTGGATTGCCGGTTCAAATGCCCAGGAGAGACCAGATCGGCGATCTTCACTTGATCGTCGACAGCACGGGTTTGAAATTGCGCGGCGCGGGTGAATGGTTATTTGAAAAGCACGTAACCGGGGCAGATTGCCGGGCGGGCGATCAACTGGGAACGGGGGCGATGAGGCTTGCGAGGGGCGGGATGTGTGGTCCTGGGATTGCCGAGGCGGGCGCCGAGGTAGTGGAAGAACGAGATTTTGAGTTTGGCGCAGGTCTTGGCGAGGCCGAGCATGACGTCGCGGGCGATGCGTCCGTTTTCGCTGACGGTTCCGCCTGAGACTTTTCGCTTGGTGACGACGGCGCGGATGTCGTTTTCGGAACGCGTTGGTGTTGAGGGGAATCTCGGGCCGCTCGAGCACGCGCAGGAGTTCGTCCTTGTTGGCGAGCAGGCGCTTGAGGAGGCTGTCGAGCGTCGCGTAGCCGGTTCGGCGTTTGAAGATGCGGTCGAAGCGGGCTCTGAGTTCGAGCGCGCGCTCCGGGCTCGGGGCGGGCTTGAACGCCTTGAGCTGACCGATAGAACCACCAGATCAATTCGCCGCGCGACTTCGACGGCGTTGCGCTGCCGGTCGTTGGCGGGAATGAGCTTGTGGACGAGGCGCTCGGCCGTGAACCCAGCACAGAGCGTGGTCGCCGACGCGGAACTGTCCGGCGTCGTCGGAGAGGATGACGGCGCCGGCGAGCCGATCCTCGGCGCAGATTGCGCCCCACAGCGCGCCTTCGCTGGCCACGCGCACGGGATCGGGCGTGACCCGCAATCGGTCAGGCCGAGCGCGCGCAGATGCGCCCGCCAGTCGGCTTCACAGGCGAATTCGAGGACTTCTGCGCCGGCTGAGCGCATCGATGACGCCGTGCGCCAGATTGGCCGCGTGCATATAGGCCGCCGCCGCCGCATTGATCGCGTAGCGCGCCGTCCCGCCCAGGAGATTGCGCAGGAAGGCGAGGCGCGATTTGCTCGGTCCCGTGCGGAACGCGGTGAACCGGTCGGAGCCGAACTGCGTCGTGTAGCAGGCCTTGCCGGCGTGGCGCGCTCCGGTGTCGTCGACGCTGACGTAAGCCGAGGCGCGAAGCCCGGCGCTGAAGCGGCTTCCTCCTCGGCGCGGAACAGGTCCAGCCTGGCGGTCAAAAGCCGCACCACCTGGCGCTTCGAGATCGAAAGGCCCGCAGCGGTCAGCAAGGTCACGATCCGCTCGCAGGTCATCTGGCCCTGAAAATGCAGCATCAGAACCAGGCGATGCAGATGCGGGCCGCAGCCGCCCACGACGCCCGCGGGCAGATCGGCCGTCACCGTCCGCCCGTCCGGCGTCGCCCAGCGCTCGCGCCGGTAGAGCGTCACCTCGGGTTTGAACGCGATATCCTGAACGATGATCTCTTCGTAGCCCTTGTGGCGCGAACCCGCCGGCGCCGACGCCGTCAGCGTCACCGTGCGGTCGATGCTCAGTTTCGACACGCCGGGGCCGCGCCGGCGCGGCGCGACGCATCCGCCTCGCTCGGCCGTCTCCGCCGCCGGACGATCCGTCGCCTTTTCCATCCCCGACGGCTTGATCGGCGGTCGCGGCGGCAAGCCCTTCAGACGCCGGATCTCGTCCTTCAGTTGCTGGTTCTCCAGCCGAAGCGCCGCCACCGCCGCGTCCAGCTTCTCGTTCTCCTTCGCGAAGCCGCTCAACCTCGCCGATCAACCCGCGAACCAGCCCGACCAGTTCGGTCGGGCTCAGACTCTCAAGCAAATCAATCGTGCCAGAAGACATCCAAGGCTTGAATCAAGCCTCTATTAACGATCCCTTACCGCCCGGAAATCTGCCCCGGTTACAAAAGCACGGCGCCACGAAGCGGCGCGCATGGCGCAAATTGCACATTGGCATCGACGCCGCCAGAGACGAGATCGTCGTCTTTGATCTGACGGACAAGGATGTCGACGACGCCTCCCACGTACCCGCGCTTGCGATCGCGGTCATAATCGCTCAACCGGATGAACGGCCTCGGGCGAGCAGAATTCGTCCGAATGGCATGATCAAAGCCGCAGCAACGTCCAATCGCGTCTTCCAATGCCTCCATGCAACAAAGTCGTTGTGAAAGAAGGGCGGGAGAAGAAATCACAAAGCTCGATGCTCAATGCGCGCGGCGAGCGCCTCGCGCAAACCGATTGTCGCCTTCGCGTCGGGCCGCCGGAAGGTTCCCGCCGTGGCCTTGCGGACGACGAGGGTCACGAGCGCCTCGGCCTGCTTCACCGCCGCCGCTATCTGGTCCACGACCGGGACGGGCACGCGATCCCGCACGCGCGCGGCAAGCCCTGCGAGCGGCGCGCCAGCAAGTATCACCGCGTCGGCCTCGAGATCGAGCGCGGCTTTCCTCGCGAGGTCGGCAAGCAGGCTCTCCTTATCCTCTGAACTCGGTCAAGCGACTCAACGGATCGTCGAGCATCCGGATGCCGGCGCATCGGCCGGAAAGCCCGTGCATCTCGACGCATTCTTGATACCAGGGGCCGAGCGCGCGCGCGAACGTAACGATGGCGAAGCGGCGGCCCGAGCATGCAGGCGGTCAGCATGGACGCCTCCGCCATACCGACGACCGGAATGTCGAAAAGCTCGCGTGCGCCGAACAGGCCGGGATCGCCGAATGCGCCGATGATCGCCGCGTCGCAGTCCCGATGCCGGTCGGCGAGAATTTCGAGCGCCACGGCGCCGCCGATCTGCGCCTCCGCGCGGGTCGCTATGTAAGGAACGCCTCTGGTTGCGGTCGCGGTCTCGATCGTCGTTCCTTGCGCCGCCGACTGCTTCGCCGCGACCTCGAGCCGGGTCGTGACGCCTGTGCTGGTGTTCGGGTTGATGATAAGAATGCGCATGGTCTACACCTGCGGCGGGGGTTCGGGAAGACGAGCGGACGAGGGGCGTGCCGCAGGGGGCGCGCCCATTCCCGCAGGCTATTGCGGCACGTCGGTATTGTTCGGGTCGAGAGCAAAGCCGGGCACGCCCTTGCTGTCCTCGGCGGCCTGGAACTCTTCGAGAAGCGCTGTCTTCTGCGCCTGCGTCGGCGCCGGCGGCTTTGCATCGAGCGCTGGGAGGGATAAACTCGCTCATCATGTAGCGCAGGATCTGCAGGCACTTTGCGTCGCGCAGTCCCCCGTCCGGCGAGAGAATGCTCGTCATCGTCACGACCGCGTTCTCCCGCGGCAGCACCACGATGTTCTGGCCCTTGAAGCCCATCGTGTCGAACTCGGGCCGGTCGCCGCCTTCGACGCCGCCCTCGAGGATGTTGTGGACCCACCAGTAATACCCTACGAGATTCACACATCTCGGAGGCTCCAACCATGCTTGATGGCGTGGAACTGCGTCAGGCCTCTGAGCATGACGATAGGGCCGGGTTTCCCATAGTAGCCGGTCCATCCTCCGAGCCTTGCGAAGGCCCATGCGGCGTAGGCGAGGGAGCCCGCAGGGTGCGGGTTCTTCTGCTTGGCGGTTTTGCCTTCGAGGCTTTGGCAGACGCGCTCCAGGGCCGGGCGGTCGTCGGGGTCGAAGACGTCGCCGAGCGGGCGTTTGGCTTTGCCCTCGCGCTCGTCGACGAGTTGCATCACCTTGATCGCGGCGATCAAAATGGCGGCGACCAGCTTTTCGAGCGGACCGCCCTGCTCCTGCTGCAGCGCTTCGACGGCGAAACCCTTGGTCTTCATGGTGCGGAACACTTGTTCGATGGTCCAACGCAAGCGATAGAAGCCGATGATGCGGCGCGCGTCGGCGACGTCGTTGACCTGATGGGTGGTCAGGAGCAGCCAGAGCGCGGGCTCCTCGCCGTCGGGCGGATTGATCTCGCGGCCGACGACGAGCGTCACGCCGATGGTCCTGGGCAAGCCGCCGGCGGCGCTGTGGCGGCTCGGCCGCAGGATCTCGACCTTGCCGAATTTCACCGACAGCTCCGCCTTGCGCGCGGCCCGGCCCGGAGCGGCGGCAAGCTCCACCGTCATGCGGCCGGCCTCCTCCCAGGCGTCGGCCTTGCTGAACAGCGACGTTCCGTCGGCCAGACGGCGGTCCTGCGCCGCCCGAACCAGCTTTTCGACGTTGGCGGGCTTGAGCGCGAAGCATTCGTAGACGTCGCCCTCGCGATCCTCGATCACCGTGACGCAGGCCGCGCCGGCTTCGGCCAAAGCGCTGGCGGCGCGCGCGCCGTCGAGCCAGCGGCGGCTGTCCTTCTCCTCGAAAGCCTTTTGCTTGCGCTTGCCGCGCTCGCCGCCCTGGCGCGTCAGAAAGATCGTGTCGACAAGGCCGAGCACCGTCCCGGCATGGGCGTCCACCGCGACCACCGGATGAAACGACAGCCCGAGGCCTTTCTCGTCCACCCGCAGCGCCGAGGTGTCCTGAATGACCAGCACATGCCGGTCCGCGACCACCGCGCAGGTCCGCGCCTGCGCCGTCGCCATCATCTTGCCGACCGTCACCTTCGGATTGCGAAGAAACCGCGTAATCCGCATCTCGCCGGCGCGACCGCCGCCAAGCCCTCGCACGCTGACGCCCTTGCCGCCGTGCGCGACAAGCCGCTCGCACAAAAAGGCCCCCCTTTTTCCAGCCGCTCGTCGCCAAACGAGCCCAGCGTCATATCCATCTCCGCCTCCGGTCCGCGAATCAACGCCAAGAGGCAAACAGAGATTTAGACCTCTCCTCGCCGCGCAAGGAAAAGATGTGTGAATATCGTAGAGTAATACCCGAGGAACGGGGTGCTTTGCCCGGTCGTCATAGTCTTGATCCAGTCGGGCGGCGCCACCTGCTGGCCTTTCCATTGGCCGTTCTGGAGCGCGAGCATGCCAAGACGCGCCATGTCGACCGCCCGCAGACGAAGGCCCCATCCGCCCGACACCAGGCCCTTCTCGTCCGCGCGAGTCCAGGCGTAATTCTTCATGCCGAGCGGATTGAACACCTTTTCCTCGGCATGCGCGGTTTTTTTGAATGTGATCTCGTGCCGATCGAAGAAGCGCCAGATCACCGACAAAGAAAAACGCTCGCCGCAGTTGGCGATCAGCCGCTCCTGGATTTCCAACAACGTGATGTCCGGCTGGCGACCAATGAGACCGAGCAGATAGTCGCCATGCGCCTCAATGCGGTCCGAGCGTCGATCCCCGCCCGTCGGAGCCGGGGAAATCTCGCCGGTGGCCTGGAAGCGCCAAACCCAACGGATGGCGCTGGCGATGCTGACCCCGAAACGCTTGGCCGCCGCGTTGCGCGACAGGCCGCCGACCACAACAGCCTCCACGACACGTATGCGAAGATCATCGGATAGCGCCATCTCCGCCGCCTCCTCAACGCGGCAGAGCCCATGAATCATGAACAGCCCTGATTTGGGAATTCCCCGCGATTTTATTTCGCTGGGAAACCGCTCTAACGCCGCCAAGATGTACGGTCTCTGATCCCCGCAAAGGATCGATCGCCATCGGCGCCGACGCGGACCTTGCACTGTGGGACCCGGAACGCGAAGTCACGATCACGAACGCCGCCCTCCACCACAACCTGGACTACACCCCTTACGAGGGCATGTCGGTGCGCGGCTGGCCGGTCACCGACGATTTCCCGCGGCGAGATCGTCTGGTCGGACGGCAGGTTCCACGCGACGCTCGGCCGCGGCAGGTTCCTGGCTTGCGACCATCCGCAATCCGCCGCCGTCCTCGACCGGCAGGAGGTCTGATCACATGAGTTTCACTTCCGAGTCCTTCGGTGCAGCTGCGGCGAGCCTCTCGTCGCGGTTCGGCCGGATCACGCGGTTCTCGGGGCGAGGGGCCGGGTCTCGCCGTACTTCCCCTGAGCTTGCACGGCTGTCCGGGGAATTTTTCACGCATAGGGGAAGGCCAACTGGTTGGGATTGAGGCGGTCGCGTTTTCTGCTTGGATTGGTCGGTGGGGGCGTTTCGATGGCTGCGAGGCGGCGGCGGGCGAAGAGGAAGACGCCGACGAGTTCGGTGAAGCGCAGGATATCGAATTTGGTTTTGGCGGCCTTGGCCGCCAGTCTCAGCAGGATGTAGGCGATTATCGCCGCGTAGATCTGCAGTTTGACGGCGTTTGCACTGGTTCCGAGGAAGGAGCGCAACTTCAGGTGCTGCTTGAGCCAGCGGAACAGCAACTCGATTTGCCGGCGGAACTTGTAGGCCTGGGCGATTTCGACGGCGGATCGCTTCATGTCGTTGGTGATCACGACGATCGTCTTTGCGTCCTCGTCGCGCAGGATTACGATGCGGCGCAGCGGGATCGGCAGCTTGAAATCGCCTTTGCTCGAGAGCTCGACCTCCTCATCGGCGATCACGGTGAAGCCGTCTCCGCGCGAGGGCCCGTATTGGCGCTCGGCCTTGACGGTCAGGCCCATGTTGGTCTTGGGCCTGGTGACGAAGAAGGCCTCGGCCGCATGAATGGCTCTCCACCAGCCGTAATGGCAGTAGCCCTTGTCGAACACATAGGTGAGGCCGGCCTCGATCTCGATCTGTCGGCCGATCTGGGCGTCGTTGACGTTGGCGTCGGTGATGTCGAGGATCTGCGGCAGATCGCGGCCGGGATCGTAGACGACATGGGCCTTCATGCCGCGGATGCGGCCGTTGGACTTGGCCCAATCGAACAGTTTTCCCAATGGGATGGGCGTCGAGTCGATCAGGCGCAGCAGTTTCTTGGCCTCGGCCCGGGTCGAGCGGTCGGCGAGACCCGCGACCATCCCCAGGACTTCGGCGAAGGCTTCGACTGGCCGGCGGGCATTGGCGTCGGCAAGCGTCGAGCGGGCGACCGCCTCGCAGCGCAGATGATAATGGGCGTGGGCGTGGGCGTTCCAGCTCGCTTCGAGCGCGCGCAGCGACGTCGCGCCGGTGAGCTGGGCGTGGATCAACACCATCAGGTGCTCCCAGCTGCGGAACGATTTGTCATAGGCGTCGGCGTTTCGGCGCTTGACAATCGCCTCGAACCGCCGCCGGTCGAGGGGTTCAACAAGTTGGCTGAAAATGATCGGAGTAAAGCGCATGCCCCGCTCTCTTTTCTAAGTCTCTGCAACCAGAAAATACCAAGGAATTTCATCAAGTTCCCTGGTTTTGCGGGGCATGCGCTGCGACACGTTAAATCAGCCCTTACACTTCCCCGGACAGCCGTGCGCAGAGCGGGAGAGGGAGTGTGCTTGAACCCGTTACGGGCGCAGGGCGCGCCGATCAGAGCACCTTTTTCGCGTTGAGCTTGGCCAGATAGCGAGCGCCGAGCGGCGTGATGTTCCCGTTCCAGTCGGTGTAGTAGCCTTCCTCCGTCATCTCGGAGAGGATGAACGGAATTCCAGGCCGCCCAGGTGTTCGTGTTCGCGCCGACGAAGGACGGATTGCTGGACTTAGCGTCGCCGTCAGGCCAGCCGTAGGTGAACCACAAGGTGCGGTTCGCCGGGTCGTAGACCTCCGCAGCGACCGTGCCGCCGGTCGCCCCGTGGTTGGCGATCGAGAAACCTGTGTCGCCCATCGACGCCTTGTCTCGATTTGCATTGTCGCCGACAAACCGCTTCAGCAGGTCGGCGTCGATCTTGCCTTCCCCACCCTTTAGAACGGATGTTCCCCTGTATCAGGCTTAGCGCGCTCCCGATAACGGGTTGACCTTATTTCGCTTTTCGTCGCTGTGGGAGGGTTTTCCTGGTGGCTACGCGGGCCGGGTCGAGGGGCAGCGCGGCGGGAATGGCGACGCCGGCGGCTTCGAACAATTGGCGCACGTCGTCGCGCGGCGTCGGGACCTGATTGTAGGAGGGCCGACCGCCGATGATCACTTCGACGACGCAGAGACTGGCGAGCCGGTCGAGGCCTTCCTGCACGGTCAGGTCGATGTCGCGCCAGCGCTGGCGCAGGGCGTGCACCAGGAGATAGGCCAGCATGACGACGAGGGCGTGGCCGCGCGTGCGGTTCTCGTCGCGCAGATAGACCGGCCGCATCTCGAGTTGCACGGATTTGGAGTCGCGGAACGTCCATTCGACGTGGGCAAGGTCCTTGTAGCGGTCGTGCACGATCTCTTTGCCGACGACGGTCTTCGGCAAATCGGTGCGTAGCGCGTAGCAGCCGTCGAGGCGCGCCGCCTCGGCCAATGCGGCCTCGTCCACCGTGACGACGACGCGCCGCTCCTGTTCGGCGACCTGGACGACCTTGTCGAGGCCGAGCGTCTCGGACCTGGCCTTCAGCCTGGCCCGTTGCGTCTTCGCCGCCGCTCGCGGATGCTCGTTCAAGTAGGCGTTGGCCGTTTCGGCAGAGGTGTGCAGCCTCGTCAGCTTGTCGGCTCGCGAAGCCGCCAGCTCCTCGGCGCGGGCGGGATTGCGGCGCACCACATAACGCTCGCCGTCCAAGCCCTCGACCTCGGCCAGCGCGTCCTCGAACAGGTCCATCTGCAATACGCCGGCTGCGATCAGGCCGTCGATCTGCGCTTTCGTGATGGCGGTGATGTAATGAAAGCCCGCGGCGGTGATTTCGGCGCGCTGCGGGGTTTTGATCATGCCGCGGTCGCCGACGAAGGTGACCCGCTCGGCCCCGAAACGGGCGGCGGCTTTGTTGACTTGCGAAGAGAACGTCTTGACGTCGGGCGTGTTGCCTTTGAAGACCTCGATCGACAGCGGGCGACCGTCGGCGTCGGCGAGCAGGCCGATCACGATCTGCCGTTTGCCCGATTTGCGATCCCGGTTGTAGCCGAACGCGGCGAAGGCGTTGTGCTCGCCTTCGAGGTATGTGCTGGTCACGTCGTAGAGAAAGACGTCGGGCGCCGAGGCCGGTTCTCTCTGAGCAAACAACCGGCTCTCGATCTCGGCTTGGTTGTCCGCCAGCCAATCCAGATTGTCGTAAAGGCCGTCCTCGTCGAACCCGACCATGCCCAGCGCCGCGCCGACGGCGTGGCCGCCCGCCAGCCGAACCGCCGACAGGCGCGAGCCCTGATCGAGCACACGCGCAATGATCTGCCACAGCGCCAGCTTGCCCTGCCGATCGGAGCCGAGGGCGGCGACGACGCCGAGTTCGCGCGCCAACTGTGACAGAACCCAAACCGCCCCCACCGAGGGACCCTGCTTCAACTCCGGCCCGCTCTCGCCGGCGGACGCCAGCATGCGGCCCAAATCGCCCTTGTGTTTCAGCGCCAGCCGGATCGCCTCCACCTCTTCCGGTTTGCAGTGGGTGAGGTTGGCCAGCGTTCGATGCTTGACCTTGCCGTCCTCGCGATAGGTCTCGCGCAGCAGGTGGCGGGCGTAGGTCTTGCCGTTGAGGCGGGTGATCGAGCTGTCGACGAACACTATGGCTATATATGTAACCAAAAACGCCTTGGCTTGCAAGAGTAATATGCATAAATTAGTGGCTACATATCAAACGCGCAAATCGCCCCCAACCTATTGATTTCCAACTATAAACTCTCGATGAGCAAGCGACTGAAGGGGGGAACATCCGTTGGAAGCGGACCGACTGGTCGAGCCGCGCCCTCGTCCCGGCGCGCATTGAGCCTGTGTCCCGATTGACGCGCTCACGGGGCGCCGCTAAGCGGAGCGCGTTCTCTCCTTCGCTTAAGCGCAAAGCACCGTATGGCAGTCTATACCGAGGTCTCGGACGACGCGTTGCAGGCGTTTCTTGCCCATTACGACCTTGGCGAAAGCGTGTCGTTCAAGGGCATCGCGGAGGGAGTGGAGAACTCCAATTTTCTGCTGCGCACAACCAAGGGGCAGTTCATCCTGACCCTTTATGAGAAGCGGGTCGATCCGGCCGACCTTCCGTTTTTCGTCGGACTGATGGAGCATCTGGCGAAGCGCGGCGTAACCTGCCCGCAGCCGGTACGCAACCGAAGCGAGGGGGCCCTCGGAAGGCTTGCCGGCCGGCCAGCAGCCATTGTCACGTTTCTCGACGGCCTGTGGGTCCGCCGCCCCAACATCCGGCACTGCGGCGAGGTCGGCGACGCGCTGGCGCGCATGCATCTCGCCGGCATCGACTTTGCGCTGAAGCGTGCGAACGGCTTGTCGTTCGCCGGCTGGGGCCCGCTTTTCACAAGGCCGAGGATCGGGCCGAATTCGGTCTCGCCGCAACTGCGTCAGATGTGCGCGGCGGAACTCGCCTTTCTCGGCTCGCACTGGCCGACTGGACTTCCCCGCGGCGTCATCCACGCCGACCTGTTCAACGACAATGTATTCTTTCTCGGTGAGAAGCTATCGGGGCTGATCGACTTCTATTTCGCGTGCAACGACGCGTTTGCGTACGACCTCGCCATTTGCCTCAGCGCATGGTGTTTCGAGCCGGACAACGCCTTCAACGTCTCCAAGGGGCGGGCGCTGATTTCGGCCTACGAACGGGTGCGCCGGCTCGACGAGGTGGAGGTCGAGGCGCTGCCGATCCTCGCGCGCGGTGCCGCGCTGCGTTTCATGCTGACCCGGCTTGTCGATTGGCTGAATGTGCCCGCCGGCGCAAAGGTCGCGCCGAAAAACCCGCTCGAGTATCGGGATAAGTTGCGCTTTCATCAGCGGGTCCGGTCGGCGATCGATTACGGGCTCGTGCGGTGAGCGGGAGCGGGCGGGTGTTGATCTGGACCGACGGCGCCTGTTCAGGCAATCCGGGCCCCGGCGGGTGGGGCGCCGTGCTGCGATACGGCGAGCGCGGAAAGGAACTGAAGGGGGGAGCGCCGCTAACGACCAACAACCGAATGGAGCTGACCGCGGCGATCGCGGCGCTCGAAACGCTTACCCGCTCATGCACGGTGACTTTGCACACCGACTCTCAGTACGTGCGCGGCGGAGTCACCGGCTGGGTCGCAATCTGGAAGCGCAACGGTTGGCGAACGTCGGACAAGAAGCCGGTGAAGAACGAGGACCTGCTGGCGCCGCCTGGACGAAGCCGCGTCGAGGCACGTCATCGACTGGCTGTGGGTTCGCGGCCACGCCGGCGATCCGCTCAACGAGCGAGCGGATGAGCTTGCGCGCGAGGGTATGGCGCAGTTCCGGAAATGACCGTGGGCACAAGGTCCGCCTGCCGTAGCGCGCTCTGACGTACCCCGCGCTGTTTGGGCTGGGACGCCGCCGCCGCGGCGTGACCTTCACCCGCCTTTCAGGGCGTCGATCAGGCGCCGAGGCGCCGGGCAAGTCCCACTTGAGCGCACCGGAGACCGCGGCGACTTCACAACTGTCGCGATCGATCAGCAGCGACACCGGCAGGCCGAGCGCCTTGCCGTCCCGACGCAGGGTCTCGAACGCGTCGCCGCTCGGATCGGCGTAGCGCGTCAGCGCTTTGACGCCGATCCCGTCGAGAAAGGCGTCCCGCCGCTCGAGCCGCGCAGTGTCGACATTGACCGCCACCACCTCGAAATCCGCGCCTCCTTTCGTGGCCTGAAGCCGATCGAGCGACGGCATTTCCGTCCGGCAGGGCACGCACCACGTCGCCCACAGGTTGAGCAGCACCGCGCGGCCGCGAAAGTCGGCGAGCGTCGTCTTCGACCCGTCGGCTCGCTCGAAGGCGAGCGGCATGGCCTTGTGCGGATCGGAGGCGATGACGACCGATGCCGCGTCCCCCTCGGCGAGCGGCGCGAGCTTCGCAGCCAGCGCCCGGGAGGCCGGGCAGCTATCGGCTCCCGCCAGCTTGTCCGGAGGCTTCAGCGTCGCGTATAGGACCGCCAGCGCGGCGACGGCCCAAGAGCGCGCCGACGGCTGCCGCCGCGAGGATGCGCGCGGCGCGGCGGAAATGCGGGCATCGTCATTCTCGAACCATCCAGGACGACCATTCTGATGAGCAACGCGATGTGGGGCGGCCGATTCGCCGACGGCCCGGCCGAAATCATGGAGGAGATCAACGCCTCGATCGACTTCGACCGGAAGCTCGCCGCCCAGGACATCGCCGGCTCCCTCGCCCACGTCGCCATGCTCGCCCGGCAGGGCATCGTCGAGGCGGCCGACGCCGAGGCCATCGCCAGGGGTCTGAACGAAGTCAAGGGCGAAATCGAGGCGGGAACCTTCGCCTTCTCGCGCGCGCTCGAGGACATCCATATGAATGTCGAGAGCCGGCCTGGCCGAGATCGTCGGCCCGGCAGCGGGCCGGCTGCACACCGCGCGCTCGCGCAACGACCAGGTCGCGACCGATTTCCGCCTCTGGGTGCGCGACACGATCGACGCGCTCGTCCTGCAGATCGCCGACCTGCAGCGGGCGCTCGCCGACCGCGCGCTCGACACCGCCGGCATGGTCATGCCCGGCTTCACCCATCTGCAGTCGGCCCAGCCGGTGACCTTCGGCCATCACCTGCTCGCCTATGTCGAGATGCTCGGGCGCGACGCGCGGCCGCTTCCGCGACGCGCGCAAGCGCCTCAACGAATGCCCGCTCGGGCGCGGCGGCGCTCGCGGGCACCTCCTTCCCGATCGACCGCGAGATGACCGCGAAGGCGCTCGGCTTCGACCGGCCGACCGCCAATTCGCTCGATTGCGTCGCTGACCGCGACTTCGCCCTGGAGGCGATGAGCGCGGCGGCGATCTGCGGCGACCCACCTGTCGCGCTTCGCCGAGGAGTTCGTGCTGTGGACCACGCCGCAGTTCGGCTTCGTGCGGCTGTCGGACGCCTTCTCGACCGGCTCCTCGATCATGCCGCAGAAGCGCAACCCGGACGCGGCCGAGCTCGTGCGCGGCAAGACGGGCCGGGTGGTCGGCGCCCTGGTGGGCCTGCTCACCGTGATGAAGGGCCTGCCGCTGGCCTATTCCAAGGACATGCAGGAGGACAAGGAGGGGGCGTTCGACGCGCTCGAGACCCTGTCGCTCTGCCTCGCCGCGATGACCGGCATGGTCAGGGACCTGACGCCCGACCCGAAGCGGATGAAGGCGGCGGCGGGAGCAGGCTACGCGACCGCCACCGACCTCGCCGACTGGCTGGTCAGGACGCTCAAGATGCCGTTCCGCGAGGCCCATCACGTCACCGGCCGGATCGTCGCGCTCGCCTCGGAGCGCGGCGTCGGGCTGGAGAAGCTCAAGCTCGCCGACCTCCAGAGCGTCGAGCCGCGCATCACCGAGGAGGCCTTTGGCGTCCTCGGGGTCGAGCGCTCGGTGAAGAGCCGGACCTCCTACGGCGGGACGGCGCCGGCCAACGTCAGGCGGCAGGCGAAGGCGTGGCTGAAGCGGCTCGGGGAGTGACCCCGATGCGGCCGCGTCCCCGGTCCGGCCACCCTGCCCAATGCCGACGTTTTTTGCAGTCGATCCCATGATTTCAAAGCGTTAGCCTCGATATTCTGATTCGCGCCCGGTGGAGAACCCGCCGTTTGCCGTATTTTTGCCATATTATTAATTACGCTATCAGTAAGTTAATAAGCGATATCAATACGTTAGCTCGGCCGGGACGGGCGCAAGCCCTTGCAAAACGGAAAATACCGCACACGCCGGTCGCCCTCGCATGGCGGCGTTCATGCAGGAGCCTGGGGTCTTCCTCACCTCACCTCCCGCTGCGCCCGCCCACCGCCGTCCCCCCGGCCAGCAGCGCCGCCGCGGCGGCCGGCAGGGTGAGGGCGCGGACGCCGAGCATCCCGTACGCCGCCGCGCCCGCCACGCCGCCGGCGACGATCCCGACCCAGAGCGCCAGATAGGGCCACGCGGCCGCAGCCGGCCCTGCGCCCGTCAACGCGTCGGCGAGGGACTCGCCGACCAGCGCGCCGGTCACGTAAGTCAGGCTTGTCGTAGTCCGCCCCGCCGTGTGCAGAATGCCGTTCTGCGCCCCCATCGCGACGGCCATGAGGGCGCCCGCGGCCAGCGCCGGCAGAGGAACCCAGCCGGCGAGCGCGAGAAGCGCCGCCACTAGCGTCAGGATCGCTGGGCGGCGCCAGGGCCCCGCTGCTGTCGCCGCCAGGCGGCCGACCACCACGCCGAGGGTGAACAGCCCGACCATCGTCGCAGCCGGCCAGGCGCCGGACCAGAGCGTCTCACCCGTGCGGATCGCGAACTGCGTCGAGTTCCCGCTCATGAACGAGACGAAAAGGCCGCCGAGGATCAGGAAGCCGATCGCATCGACGAAGCCGGCCAGGGCGAGTAGGGCAATCGCCAGCGTCAGGTCGTCGCGGTCTTCCGGGCTCACGCGCTCATCCTTCTGCGCCGGTCCGCGGGCGCGTCGCGCACGCCTCTCGGATCAGAGCCGAAGCGCCCGTTGTCGTTGCGAGCCTTAATCGGGCTGCGACGGAGAGCCACGCGCTTCGACCGGCCTGGTTCCGTCCCAACCGCTAATTTCAGCGCCGTGAATTTCGGCGCACGGAAGGAAAATCGAGGTCTCGTTGGCGCGTGTGGCCCGATGTCGCCCTATGTAACCGCTGAGGCGCGCGACCTATGGTGCGAACACCTCCGCCGCCCTTCGGGTGGTCCCCTTCCCGCGCAGTCTGTTTCGCAGGGGAAGAAAGCAACGGGCGCATTTCCGCCGTGCAGCGCCAGCGAAGCCGGGACCGACGGAAAGGTCCGCGACACCGAACCGTTGGGGCGTTGTGCTTGGCCTCTCTTCCTCTTTCCGCACCGGCGAGCCGGCAACGCGCGCGAGGTTCCTCTAGAGTCTAAACTCAATCACCGTCACAGCGACGACCACCTTGGGCGGAGAGCGCGGCTACAGGGGTCGCGCTGGGAGGGAATAGGGGCGAAAGCCGTCATTCCGTTGCGGGCGCGAAACAGGCTTCGGATCGCTGTTGTACTGGGCAGCGAGGCCCTCATAGGTCTGCACCATGAAGCCGGGTGGCGTCATTTGAACTTTGGCACACAGAAGCTCGATGCCGAAGGTACGAACTTGCCAACGCCCGTCCTTTGGCGGCAGTCTCGGCTCGATGAGCCGGTTGTCGGGCAGATGTCGGCTAACGGCGCTGCTTGGCATGTGGAATTCGTGTCCCTTCAGAAGTTTGCGACTTTTCGGTCAGGTCTGGGGAGCCGATCTAGCTATGTTTTAAATTCCCGAGCCTGGCCGCACGCCTTCAGTTCACCGGTTGGAGGAAACTGACGTGCATGAGAAGAGCCATCATTCGCAGCGACCGATGAACGGTGCGGAGAGTGTCATTCGTACGCTGGTGGGAGCCGGCGTCAAGGTCTGTTTCGCGAACCCGGGCACGTCTGAGATCCATTTCGTCGCAAGCCTTGATCAACAGGGCGGTCTGCGCCCCGTCCTGTGCTTATTCGAAGGCGTCGCAACCGGCGCCGCTGATGGGTACGGGCGTATGGCCGAGAAACCCGCGGCGACGCTTCTTCATCTCGGGGCAGGTCTAGCGAATGGTCTCGCCAATCTCCACAACGCGCGACACGCTCGGACGCCCATAGTCAATCTCATCGGCGGCCACGCGACGTTTCATGACCGCTACGGGGATTTGCCGCTCGCCTCGGATATCGAGGGCTTTGCTCGACCGGTATCAGGCTGGGTGCACCGCACGGCCAATTCCATGTCGGCAGCCGCTGACAGCGCCCGTGCTGTACAGGCTGCCCTGCAGCCACCTGGCCAAATCGCGACACTGATTATCCCAGCCGATGCGGCATGGGAGGAGGCTGGTCAGCCTGCACCCGCCCTGCCACGGCCGCCAATGGCCACCGTGGGCGACTCGGCAATCGATCGGGTCGCCGCTTCGCTTAACGAAGGTAGGAAGGCCGCGATCTTGATGCGAGGCGGAGCCCTGAGGGAACGGGGCTTAGCGGCGGCCGGGCGCATTGCCGCTCAAACAGGATCTCGTCTCCTCTACGATACGCTGGTCCCGCGCATTGAGCGCGGCGCCGGCCGGGTCAAAGCCGAGCGCATCCCATATTTCCCTGAGGACGCTGCCGAGTTTCTGCGGGACACGGAACTGTTAGTCCTTGTCGGAGCGACGCCGCCGGTCTCGATTTTCGGCTCACCCAATAGTCCGAGCTGGTTCACCCCCAAAGGCTGCGATATCCTATATTTGGCGCACGAGCACGAGGACGGCGTGGCAGCGCTGAATGCGGTCGCCGAGACCTTAGGCGCGCCAGCCGAGCCAGCAGGCATCGCTGAACTTGCTCTGCCTGATCTGCCGACCGGCGAGAGCCTCAATCCCACGACGATCTCGCGGGTCGTTGCCTACTATCTTCCGGAAAACGCCATCGTTGCCGACGAGGCAGTCTCCTCAGGCCCGAGCCTTCAGCCAATCACGGCAACGGCACGACCTCATGATCATCTGTCAGTGAGCGGCGGGGCGATCGGATGCGCTCTGCCCATGGCGACGGGCGCCGCCCTCGCCTGCCCCGACCGGAAGACGATCTGCCTGCATGGCGATGGCGGTGCGATGATGGCGCTGCAAGCGCTGTGGACGCAGGCACGGGAAAATCTCGATGTCACCACGGTGATCTTCTCCAATCGCTCCTACGCTATTCTCAACATCGAGATGGCGCGAGCTGGTTTCGATACTCCCGGCCCGCTAGCGCGTTCCCTATTCGACTTAGGCCGGCCTTGTCTGGACTGGGTGAAGCTTGCCGAAGGGATTGGTGTGGAAGCCACTCGTGCCGAAAGCGTCGGCGCGTTTGCAGATCAATTCGCGTCCGCCCTACGAACCACCGGCCCCCGCCTTATCGAGGCAGTGATCTAACCGACCGGCGCCGGTTTCGTGAGCTCTCCGAGGGCGGACGCGAGGCGCCAACTGTACACTGAGCTATTTCCGGGACTTCGACGGCCATTCCGCTCCGTGTGCCGGCTAAAATGACCGGCCTTCCTCTTACCGTGTCTGTAGGGTGAGAGAATTTGAGACTTGCTACCCGCCCGCCATGGCCGGCGCTAACGCATTGCAACCGGAGGCGGCGCTACATGAGCGTTTAGGCCGGACGCCCCGCCCCGTAGCGTTCAAGGACGAGGACGATCTCAGCCTGCTGGGCCTTGGCGTCCCCCGATCCGCTGCCGCCGCGGCCAGTTGGTTGGGTTGCGAGCGTCATAGGTGTCGAACCCTGCTTCTTTTTCTGGAGAGGGTCGGCGCCACCCCGCAGGAACGCGCTCACCGCCTCGGCGCATCGCGTCCGCACGGCACTATGCAAGCGAGTGACCCGCCTGCGGTCGACGGCGTTTGGGTCGGCGCCGAAGGCGATCAGGCAGGCGATGGTCTCGGCCTGGCCTGCCGGCCTCCAATGGAGCGATCCTGGTAAGCCGTCGGCCGCGTAGTGCCGCGGTTGCGCGCCCTGGCGGTTCCTCGCCGCAGCGTCGGCGCCCATGCGGATCAGCTCACGCACGATCTGAGGCCGATGTGCGGCCGGGGCAAGGTGAAGCGCCGTATCGCCAGCATAGACGTAGTGGTCTATTCCGCACAGATAGTGCTCGGCCGCGGAGGCCCGCATCGCGCCGTCCTCCGAGACCGCATACGCCAAGGCCGGTGTAGCCGCCAACAGGTCGAATATCTCCGCGTCGTCAGCTGACGCGATTGCCGCGAGGAGCTTCCGCAATAGCGTATTCGCCATAGTTGCAGCCACCTCGTTCGTGAACATTCCAGCCGGATTGTACGTCCTGCGCTGTTGGCCATCCCACACCCGGAATCGACCCATGCAGCGGGCGCCAAATGTCAGATTTTCACCACTAGGTGGCGGCGCCCTCAATCGTGTTGGATGCTCATACGGCGACTGAGGCCAAATCTTTCAACGGGGCCTCATCCTCAGAACTCGGTCCACCCTTCATTCGCAGCGGCGGCGACTTTCGCCCGTGGCTTCAAGTCTTTGCCGACGGCCTTCGGCACGGCGCGGCCCGCGGGCGCGGATCTCGGCGTCGAAGCGCGTGACGCCGCGTTCGCGGGGATTCGGAACGCGTGCGGCGCGACGCGCTCGAGCTCCTGACGCAGCCCGGTCTCGGGGCCGCCGGTGACCCTGTATTTGCCGACCAGGCCGGCGAGTTCCTCGGCTTTCAGGGAAAGGTTCTGAACGGCCGCCGTCGTTTCTTCCACCATCGCCGCATTGGCCTGCGTCACAGAATCCATCTCGCCAACCGCCTTGTTCACCTCTTCGAGGGCGGTCGACTGCTCCTGCACGCCCGCGGAAATGCCTCCGACGATCTGGGCGATTTCGAGCACCTGGGAGACGATCTGCTGCAAAGCCTCGCCGGTGCGCGCGACGAGCGTCGCGCCTTGCTCGACCCTTTCCTCGGAAGTCCGAATCAGCGTCTTGATTTCCTTGGCCGCCTCCGCCGACCGTTGGGCGAGCGCGCGCACTTCCGAAGCGACGACCGCGAACCCTCGTCCCGCGTCGCCGGCGCGCGCCGCCTCGACCCCCGCGTTCAGCGCGAGCAGGTTGGTCTGGAACGCGATCTCGTCGATCACCCCGATGATCTGGCCGATCTGTTTCGACAATTCGTCGATGGCGCCCATCGCCTGCACGGCCTCGCGCACCACGGCGCCGGTCTTCTCGGCGCCTTCCTTGGCCTCGCCCACCACGTCCCGCGCATGGACGGCGCTTTCCGCCGTGCTGCGGACTGTGGCGGTGATCTCCGCCAGCGCCGCGGCGGTCTCCTCAAGACTCGACGCCTGCTGCTGCGTGCGGTGCGACAGGTCCTGCGCCGCCGAGGAGATGTCTCTTGTTCCGCCCTGAATCGCGTAGGCGCTGGCGTCGACGGCTAATATCGACTGTTCGAGCGCATTGAGGGCCGTGTTGAAGTCCGCGCGAAAGGGTTCGAAAGCGTCAGCGAAGGGCGTGGAGAAACGCTGCTGCAAGTCGCCGTTGGAAAGGCGGGCAAGTCCGGCGCCGATCTTATCCAGGGACTCGGCGCGACCGGTGACGTCCGTCAAGAAGTTGACGATCCTGATCACACGGTGTTCCGCATCGAAAATCGGAGCGTAGGTCGATTGGATCCAGATCTCCTTGCCGCCCTTGCCAATGCGCTTGAGTTCCTGGTCGATATATTCTCCTCGGTTCACTCTGTCCCAGAATTCGCGGTAGGCCTCGGACTGCGCTGTGGCCGGATCGACGAATATACTACGATGGCGGCCCTGGATCTCCTCGAGCCGATAGCCGGCCGTCTTGAGAAGATTCTCGTTGGCGGTCAGGATCGTACCGTCGGGCGAGAATTCAATGATGGATTGGGCGCGGGAAATCGCGTCCATCTTGCCCTTGTCCACTAGAGCCTGCATTTTCGACGCCGTCACGTCCATCGCGACCTTGACGACCTTGAGCACCTTTGCTGATCCGTTGAGCACCGGATGGTAGGAGGCCTGAATCCAGACTTCTCTGCCGCCCTTGCCGATGCGCTTGAACTCCCCGGCGTTGAACTCGCCGCGGCCAAGCTTGCTCCAGAATTCGCGGTATTCCGGCTTCGCCGCGTAGCCCGCGTCGACGAACAGGCTGTGATGCCGACCTTTGACGTCCGCAAGCTCGTAGCCGAGGATCTTGCAGAAGTTCTCGTTGGCCGTGATGATCTTGCCGTCAGGAGAGAACTCGATCAGGGCAAAGGTCCGCCCGATGGCGTTGAGAACCCGCTTGGAGTTGGTTCCCAAATCGAAGGACATCATGGAACATCATCCTCGTTAAATCGTGGAATTGAACCGGGCCTTTGGGACGAGTTCGCATGCCGGAACGGCGAGACGCGCTCGCCATTGCGCAGAGCTGGTCCAAGGTCTTGCGTGTGCAAGCCAACGCTGAGGCTTCATGCCGCAAGCGTGCGTCGAACTCTTGAACAGAGTTATTGTCGCGCTAGCGCATTTATCCAACTGCGAGCTGAAGAAGTTGTTAAGCGCGGCCAAGTCCTCGCGCTTTTTTCGGTCTTGGTCGAAAGGTTGTGGCGAGCGAGTCTGGTTGCTTCGAAGCGGTCGCGCGGCGCTGACCAAGGCCGGCTGAGGCCCTTGGCCTCCCCGCCCTTTTTGCCGACTTGAACCGGGCGCGCGGATGCGTCGCACAGCCTTCGCGGACTGAAGTCTCGCTCAGCTCGAGCGAGAGCGGCGCGATCCCTCCGTCGCCCCAACTCGGAGGCGGCGTGGCCGCGTCGCTTGGTTGGGTCGACGCTTACGACTAGAGCTGGACGAGCGCCACAGTCCCGACGGATGGCCTGGCGTTCGGCTTGGGCAGCCGCAAAGCGCCGCCGATCACGTCGTGACAAATGGCCAGCGAGCCCCCGTCTGCGCCCGCCAGTGCATCGAGATCGCCGTTCATCAGAGCGGCGATCAGAGCGGCGCCTTGAGCGTCACCGCAATGCATGATCGCCTGTTGATTGCGATCTTGATCGACCACAACCCAATCGCCGCCTGCGCCCAAGCAAGCGTAATAGCGCGAAACTATAGTCATTTAAAGGCCCCCGGAACCTCATACAACCACTCGGTCGTGTCCCCCGTCCGATTCCTTGATAATTTTGACCTGTCGCTCAAAAGTCAAGCGGAATTCCCGCGTTAACTCTGTTCACTTCGATTATTTGGCGTCGCACCCGCGGTCGCATTTCGCCGGCTCCGCCGCTCTGGGCGCCCGGCTCGCGAAGCCGCCGCGGTCAGCCGGTCTGGTCCGCCCCCCTGGCTCACCAGCTTGGCTGGATTTCCCCGCCAGCGCGAACCCGGCGGAGTGATCTCGCCCTTCATCAGAAAGGAGTCGGAGTCGAGATGGGTTCGCTCCCCCATCGTCACCCCGTAATGAACGAGGCATCCTACACCAACCGATGCGTCGGCCCCGATGCGGACGATGTCCGACTTGAACACGCCCTCTTCCAGCGAGTGGGCCTGGACGATGCTCCCCTCGTTGAGATTCGCCTCGTCGCCGATCTCCACCAGCGTCCGTTCCGAAAGGATGCAGCCGTCGTCGAACACCCGCTTGCCGACCTTGACGCCGAGGAGCCGCATCACGGCGTTGCGCATCGGCGTGCCGGCGAACGCGCTCGCCAGCAAGTTGTCCGACAGCTTCCAATACCGCTCGACCCGCCAGAACGCCGGATCGTAGACGGTCGCCGTCTCCGGAATGAGCCGGCCGAAGCCGATCGAGGCGCGCTCGATCACGATAAACGCCGCGATGGTAAGGACGAACAGCGCGCCCGCCGCGACAATCATCGCTGGCACGTTGTTGACGCCGTACACAGCCGCCGTCCAGCCGAACACGTAGACGGCCAGGAACACCGTCAGCCAGCGCGAGGCGACAAGGCCGCAGATCGATGCGAGATTGAACCAGGTCTTGCGCGCGAGGCGGCGCGCTCGCTCTTTCGAGCCGATCGCCGCCAGCATGGCGAGATCGCGAGCGCTGGCGCGCGGGATCTCGAAGGCGGGCGAGCCCAAAAGCCCGACATTCTCGCGAACCGGCCCGTCGATCGGCGCCATCACCTTGGTGGCGAACATCACGTTGTCGCCCGTGCGGGCGCCGGGCGGCACATAGACCATGGTGCCGAGGAAATTGTTCTCGCCGATGCGGCACTGGCCGAGCCGAAAGGCGCGACTCGACATCGTCAGGTTGCCGAGCCACAGGCTGTCGGAGGCGACCGTGTTGGCCCCGACCGAGCAGAGAAACGGATTGTCCTGACCCTGCTCGCTGCCGAAGTTCGAGCCGGTTTCAACGCCGAGGCCGAGTTTCCAGCCGACCCAGCGGAGATAGGGCTCGATGAAGATAAAGTCGCCGAACATCAGGTTGAAGAAGCGCGAGTTGCTGACGGTCTCGACGAGCTGCTGCATGCCGTGGTGGAAGCCGTAGAGCGGGTAGACCTTGCCCTCGACGAGGAACAGGTTGGCCAGCCGCGGAACGGCGAAGATAGCGAGCAGTCCCGCGATCAGCGCACCGAGCGTCACCACCAGCGCGGTACCGGCGGCCATCGGCAGCACGGCGAACATTGCGTCCCAGGGCTTTAGCGCCAGGGCGTCGTCGCCTTCGGTGAGCGCGTTCATCAGATAGATCACGACCGCCTCGGCCAGCGCGCCGGCGACGGCGATGACGAAGGCGAGCCGGAAGGCGGTGAAGAGCGTGCGCCGGAAAGGCCTCGCCGGCGTCTCGTCGGCGAGGCGGAACGTCGTCGCCGCCTCCTCGGCGGGCGAGCCGGCGTAGCGCCTGCCGGCCGGAACGCTCTGGCCGCGCTGCAACGACGAGGCGTGTCCGAGTTCGCCGAAGTCGCCGACCGTTGAGCCGATCTCCAGCACGCTCTGCTCGCCGACATAGGCGTTCCGGCCGATGCGGATCGCATCGAGATGGATTCGGTTCCCGTAAGCCACATAGCCGGGCAGGAGCGCGCTGCGCATGACGAGCGCGTCCTCGCCGACTTCGAAGAGGTCGGCGGCGGCGACCGGGACGCTGCGCGAAAGGATCGCCGCGTTGCGGCCGATCTTCGCGCCGAGCAGGGTGAGGTAGAGGTTGTAAAGCGGGGTGCCGGCAAAGGCGGCGGCGGGAGCCGAACGCGCCAGGCTTTTGGCCGCCCAGAAGCGGAAGTAGCGCGCGCTCCAGAGTGGAATTTCCCCCGCGCGCACGCGGCCGACAAGCAGCCACTTGCCGAGGATGGCGAGCGCGTTGTGACCGAAGAACCACAGCACCGCGACCGCCAGCGCGCGGCCGTAGAGCGCGACCGGCTGGTCGACAGCCTCATAGACCCAATCGAACGCAGCCTGGCCGGCCGCGACCGCGAAGGCGCCGACGACGACATAGAACGCGGTCTGCGCCGCGCCGCAGGCATAGTAGGCGAAGTTCGACGGCCGGTGCGCCGGCGCGACGCCAAGGGTCTCCATGGCGGCCGGCGCCTGCGCGTCGAGCGCGCGGGCGAGCCGCCGGAGGGTCGGGTTGGCGTAGACGTCGCGCATGGCGACCTGGAGCGACGGGTCGAGCCGGCGCACGCGCGCGCAAAAACGCGCCATCAGGAGCGAGTGGGCGCCATATTCGGCAAAGATATCGGCGTCGATCGACACTGCCTCGAGACCCAGCACGCTCTGGAGCGCCTCGCAAAGCTCGCGCTCGGTCTCGGTCTCGGGCGGAGCGACCTTGTCGTCGAGCCGGATTCGGGCCGACTTGGGCGGCGGCAGCAGCTTGCGGTCGGCCTTGTTGCTGACCAGCGTCGGAATGAACGGCAGGCGCTCGAGATAAGCCGGCGTCATGCAGGCGGGCAGGCGAGCGCGCATATGGGCCACGATCGACGCCGGGTCCGGCGCGGCCGCGCCGTGTTTGACCGAATAATAGGCCACGAGTTCGGTCGCGCCGGGCTCGGGCTCGAAGGTCGTCGCGACCGCCTGGGCGATCTCCGGGATCTCGATCAGGACCAACTCGATCTCGGTCAGCTCGATCCGGTAGCCGCGCAGCTTGATCTGGGTGTCGATGCGGCCGAGATACTCGATCTCGCCGTCCGGGGTGAGGCGACCGAGGTCGCCGGTGCGATAGATGCGGCCCGACGGATTGTTCGGCAAGGCGAGGAAGTCCTTGATGAACTTCGTTTCCGTCAATTCCGGGCGGTTGAGATAGCCCTCGGCGACGCCGACGCCGGCAATGCCGATCTCGCCGGGTTCGCCGCTGACGACCGCCATGTCGTGCTCGGCGTCGAGGATGACGATCGAATAGGTCGGCAGGGGCTTGCCGATGGTGACCGGCCTTTCGGGATCGAGCACGCCAAGCGTCGCGGTGACGGTCGTCTCGGTCGGGCCGTAGCTGTTGAGCAGGGTGCGGCCCGGGCGGCCCCAGCGCCTGACCAGCGCCGGCGGGCAGGCCTCGCCGCCGATCAGGAACACGCGCAGCCGCGGCAGATCGCGATCGATCGAAGCGAGCAGCGTCGGCACGCAGGCGAAGCAGGTGACCGCGCGAGACTTCGAGAAAGTCGGCGAGTTCCTCGCCGAACAGGCTCGTCGCCGAGGCGTTCGGAATGAGCGTGGCGCCGGCGACGAGCGGGACCCACACCTCCTCGATCGAGAAGTCGAAGGCGATCGACATGCCCTGGTAGACCCGGTCGCCCGGGCGGAAACCATAGGTTTCGGCGGCGACGCGGACGAAATTGCAGATGCTCGGATGGGCGATCGCGACGCCCTTGGGATTGCCGGTCGTGCCCGAGGTGTAGAGGACGTAGCAGAGGCCCACGCCTCGGCCGCCTCTCTCGGCCTCACACAGCGGCGCGTCGTCGAAGCCGGCGACATCGCCGCGGGCGCCGTCGAGCGTGAGCGTCGGTATCGCCAGCCCTGCGAGCTTGTCGGCGAGACGCAAATGGGCGACCGCCAGGGTCGCCCCGGCGTCGTCGAGGATGTAGCGCACCCGGTCGGCCGGATGACTTGCGTCGAGCGGCACATAGGCCGCCCCCGCCTTCATCAGGGCGTAAAGCGCGACATAGGCCTCGGGGCCGCGATCGAGCAGCACGCCGACGCGGTCGCCCGGTTTGACGCCGCGGGCGCGGAAGAAACGGGCCATCTGGTTGGCGCGCTGGTCGAGCTCGCGGAAGCCGAGCTCGGCGCCGTCGGTCGAGACGGCGGTCCGATCGGCGAACCGTCGGCAGGCCTCCTCCAGCACGTCGTCGAGGCGCTCGCCGAAGCGCCAGCGCAACGGCGAGCCGTCGGCCAGAATGGAGGCAGGCTGCGCATCCTGCAGGCGGCGCAAATCGACCAGCGGGTCGTGCTCGATGACCTGCTCGCCAACGCCCAACGTCGGATTCAACATGGAAGAACGCCCACCAACTCTGGTTCGCCTCAGCGCCCGGTCCCTCGGGCGCCGCTCGTCGTTTCGGGCCGTCCGCTGCGGGCGCCTGAAGGCGCCGAGCAGAATCAGGCCGACCACGGCGGCGATATAAGCGCTGGATCGGCTGAACGGCTGCTGAACGGCGCCAAGGCGATTTGCCGCACGCCGCGAACGTCCTCGACCAGCGTTCGCGGTCGAGCCGTCACGTGCGATTTCGTGCTATTCGGGCGAGCCGGCGCCCCCTTCGGGTCCACGCGGCGGCTTCCGCGTCCCCCCTGATTTGGCCGACGATGACATCTGCAACTCCAGCCCGCGCTTCGCGCCGAACCCCCTTGCGCCTGCACGCGCCGAGCGTCCGTCAGGTCCGCCTCGGCTGCGGGCTCGTCCTCTTCGCCTATGTGACGCTGCACTTCCTCAACCACGCGCTCGGCAACATCTCCGTCGCCGCGATGGAGGCCGGCCTGCGGGTGCAAAAGCTGATCTGGCAGTCCGCCCCGGGCGCGCTCGCGCTCTATGCGGCGCTGCTGACCCATATGGGCCTCGGCTTCTGGGCGCTCTATCGACGGCGGCAGTTCCGCTGGAGCGGTTTCGAGGCGACGCAGCTCCTTCTCGGGCTGACGATCCCGTTCCTGCTGGCCGAGCACGTATTCGGGACGCGGGTCGCGCTCAGCCTGTTCGGGGCCGACAAGGGCTACGCCCAGGAGCTCTACAAGTTCTCGTCGCCGGCGTCCGGGCTGCTCCAGGCGCTGGCGCTGCTGGTCGTCTGGATTCACGGCTGCATCGGCATCCACTTCTGGCTGGCGCTCAAGCCGGTCTACCCGCGGGTGAAAAACTGGCTGCTTGCAGGCGCGGTGCTCGTGCCGACCCTGGCCCTGCTAGGCTTCGCCCAGGGCGAGCGACAGATCCTGCCCCTCGCCGCCGATCCGGCGTGGCGGGCCGAGACCCTGGCGCCGGCGCATGTCGGGACGGCGGCGGACAACGTCCGGCTTGTCGCGGACCGGAGCGAAACCGTGATTTTCCTCGCCGGGACGCTGGCCGGCGTCTTGCTCGCGCGCGGGGCCCGCCGCTGGCGGGAGCGCTGGATCGGTTCGGTCCGCCTGACCTTTCCCGACCGGACGCTCCGGGCGAAGCGGGGCTTGAGCGTGCTCGAGGCGAGCCTCCTCAACGGCGTCCCGCTCGCTCACGTCTGCGGCGGACGCGGGCGTTGCTCGACCTGCCGCATTCGGGTGCTCGGCGACCTCGGCGAGTTGCCCCCGCCGGGCGAGGACGAGCAGGCGGTGCTCGACCGCGTCCACGCCGGGGAGGGCGTGCGCCTCGCCTGCCAGTTGCGGCCCGACCGCGACCTCGCCTTCCTGCCGTTGCTGCCGCCCCATGCGACGATCGCGGACATCCGGCGGGGACCCGCCCGCAGCGGCGAGGAACGCTACGCCGCGGTGATGTTCGTCGACATGCGCGGCTCGACCCGGCGCGCCGAGAAGCGGCTGCCCTACGACACGGTGTTCCTGATCAACCAGTTCCTGACGGCGGTCAGCCACGGCGTGATCGAGGCGGGCGGACAGCCGAACCAGGTGCTCGGCGACGGCCTGCTCGCCCTGTTCGGCCTCAAGTCCGATCCCGTAGAGGCCTGCCGGGCGGCGGTGGCGGCCTGCGCCGCGGTGGCGGCCAAGGTGGACGCGCTGAACGACGCTCTGGCGCACGGCCCGGTCGAGCCGGTCCGGTTCGGCGTCGGCCTCAACGCCGGCATCGTGATCGCCGGCGACATCGGCTACGAGCGGCACGCCCAGTTCACGGTAATCGGCGACGCGGTCAACGTCGCCGCGCGCCTGCAGGACATGACCCGGACGCTCGATTGCGAGGTGCTGATGTCCGAGGAGGTCTATCGCCGGGCCCGACTGCCGCCCGACGCCTTGCCCGTCCACGAGGTCGACGCGCGCGGAAGGGACGGCAAGGTCAAGGTGCGGGCGGCGCGCCGCGCGGCCGATCTCGCCCGGCTGCTGGAGGCCGGGGCGGAGGCAGGATCGTCAAGCCCAGCTTGACGATGTTTCGCGCACGTCGGTCTCTTGAGGGCGCGCAATCGCCTGTCAATTCACTGCAAACAGGGATTTTCGGCGGCCGGCTTCGCCTTGTCCGCGCGATCTCCATCACCCGGAGGCGAACTCGACATGCAACTCGCCGAGCTTGCTACGTTCGCCCTCAAACCGGTCGGCCCAGACATGCGCGCCGGTCTCGATCGACAGGAGAATGATCCAGATCAAACTCGGGCGCCCGATTGACGGCGGGGAGGCTTCCGCCTGACGGTTCGCAGCTCGATTCGGGAATAGACGGTCCCGACGCACCCCGCCGCCGATGCCCGCTTTCTGGTGTTCACCGCCCGTACCGCGCTGATCTGCAAAGACGGCAAAGGGTCGAGATCGGAATTCTATTCCGAGGTGCGGCGGACCCGCCAAGCCTGTTGCCGTGGTTCGCCTGCGACCCTATGCTTTCGCGCGCAGTTTCTCCAATATCGAAAGGGAATACGGTTCCATGGCTTTCCTCTCGGACGCCCTCAGCCGCGTCAAGCCCTCCGCGACCATGGTGGTCACGCAAAAGGCGCGCGACCTGAAAGCCACGGGCCGCGACGTGATCTCGCTTTCGGTCGGCGAGCCGGATTTCGACACGCCCGACAACATCAAGGAGGCGGCGGTCGCGGCGATCCGGCGGGGCGAGACCAAGTATCCGCCGGTGCTCGGCATCCCCCCCTTGCGCGAGGCGATCGCGCAGAAGTTCAGGCGCGAGAACGGGCTCGACTACAAGGCCTCCGACGTGATCGTCGGCACGGGCGGCAAGCAGAATTCTCTACAACGCCTTTCTCGTCACGATGAACAAGGGCGACGAGGTGATCATCCCGGCGCCGTTCTGGGTGAGCTACCCCGACATGGTGCTGCTCAACGGCGGCGAGCCGGTGATCGTGCCGACCCGGCTCGAGGACGGCTACAAGCTGAAGCCCGAGGCGCTGGAACAGGCGATCACGCCGCGCACCAAGTGGATCATCCTCAACTCGCCGTCGAACCCGTCGGGCGCCGCCTACAGCCGCGACGAGCTCCAGGCGCTGACCGACGTGCTGGTGAAGCATCCGCACGTCTGGGTGCTGACCGACGACATGTACGAGCACCTGGTTTACGGCGACTTCGTATTCACGACGCCGGTTCAGATCGAGCCGTCGTTGAAGCCGCGCACGCTGACCATGAACGGCGTGTCGAAGGCCTACGCCATGACCGGCTGGCGCATCGGCTATGCGGCCGGTCCCGCCGAGCTGATCAAGGCGATGGACATGGTCCAGGGTCAGCAGACTTCTGGCGCCTGCACGATCGCCCAATGGGCCTCGGTCGAGGCGCTGACGGGGCCGCAGGACTTCATTCCAGTGCGGCGCAAGGCGTTCGAGGAGCGGCGCGACCTCGTCGTGTCGATGCTGAATCAGGCGAAGTTCATGAAGTGCCCCAAGCCCGAGGGCGCCTTCTATGTCTATCCCTCCGTCGCCGGGGCGATCGGCAAGACGGCCCCGTCGGGCAAGGTGATCGGAACGGACGAGGATTTCGTCACCGAGCTGCTCGAGGAGACGGGGGTCGCGGTCGTGCACGGCTCGGCCTTCGGCCAGGGGCCGAACTTCCGCGTCTCCTACGCGACCTCGCTCGCCCAGCTCGAGAACGCCTGCAAGAAGATCCAGACGTTCGCCGGCGCGTTGAGGTGACGCGGTTGCCCCGACCGTCATACTGAAACCGGGCGGCCCGTTCGGCGGCCGATTGAGACCGCCTGACGGCGCCAGGGACTAGCCCCGCGTCGCCTTCTCCGCCGGATAGAGGGCGCGGTAGCGCTTGAGCCGCGGCGCGTGCAGCGCGGCGCTGTCGGCGTCCGGCACGAAACTGCGCTTGACCGGCGGACGCTTGCAGACCGCCTCGACCGATCCCGCCCCCGCCGCCAGCATGCCGAGCCGGGCGGCGCCCAGCGCCGCGCCCGCTTCGGCGCCCTCGGCGACATCGATCGTGAGTCCGGTGACGTCGGCGATCATCTGGCCCCAGAAGTCGGAGCGCGCGCCGCCGCCGACCAGCAGCGGCCGGACCGGCCGCGCCCCCGCCGCGTCGAGCACGTCGACCGCGTCGGCGAAGGAGAAGGCGACGCCCTCCATTACCGCAAACACCAGCGCGTCGGCGGCGTGGCTGGCGCGCAGGCCCGCGAACGTCGCCGGTCGCCTCGGCGTCGTTGTGCGGCGTGCGCTCGCCGCTGAGATAGGGCAGGAACACCGGCGCCGCGGCGACGGCCGCTTTCGAGCCGGCGAAGCGCTCAGCCGACGGCGACCAGCGCGCCGACCTCGCTCTCGCGCCCGAGAATGGCGGCGATCCAGGCCAGCGACGAGGCGGCCGACAGCATCACCGCCATGCCGTGCCAGCGGTTCGGCAAGCGCATGGCAGAAGGCGTGCAGCGTGCGCTCGGGCAGGCTGATGTAGCGGTCGGTGACCGAGAAGATCACGCCCGACGTGCCGAGCGAGACGAAGCCCGAGCCGGCCTCGGTCGCGCCGACGCCGATGGCGGAAGCCGCGTTGTCGCCGCCGCCGCCCGCAATCGGGATCGCCCGGCCCTCGAGGCCCCAGGCCTTGGCGATGGCGGGCGCGAGATGAGCCGAGACCTCCGAGCCTTCGACGAGGCGCGGCATGGCGGACAGCGTGAGGCCGGTCGCGGCGAGCAGGCTCTCGTCCCAGCGCCGCTTGCCGACGTCGAGCCAGGAGGTCCCGGCGGAATCCGACATCTCCGACACGGCCTCGCCCGACAGGCGCAACCGGACGTAATCCTTGGGCAGCAGCACGCGCCTGGTCGCCTTGGCGATCTCCGGCTCGTGGGCCGCGACCCACAGCATCTTCGGCGCCGTGAAGCCCGGCATGACCAGATTGCCGGTGATCTTTTCGACCTCGGGCACGCGGCGCTTGAGCTCGGCGCATTCGGCGAACGAGCGGCCGTCGTTCCACAGGATCGCCGGGCGCAGCGGCTTGTCGGCGGCGTCGAGCAGCGTCGCGCCGTGCATCTGGCCGGACAGTCCGATCCCCGCGAGCGCCGCGAACGCCTCGGGCGCCTGGGCGCGGATCGCGGCGACCCCGGCCTCGACGCCCTTCACCCAGTCGTCCGGGTCCTGCTCGCTCCATAGCGGGTGGGGACGCGAAACGGCGAGCGACGGGGAGGCCTCGGCGACCACGCGCTGTTCGGCGTCGACCAGCAGCGCCTTGACCGACGAGGTCCCGACGTCCAGCCCCAGATAGGTCCTTTGAGCAGATCCGGTCATCCCAACCCTCCCTTAGCGGGCGAGAGCACTAGCGCAAAGCCGAGCCATTGTCGCCGGACGCGGCGTCGCAGGCGGGTCGAAATTTCGTGTTTCGCCTACACCCAGCCGCCCACCGCATGGGCGATCTGCGCGCCGGCTTCGTAATAGGCCTCGCGCAGAGCCGGCAGCGTCGGCGCATCCGGAATCGTGACCGGCAGCGGCAGGTCCTTTTCCGCGATCCGCCCGAGGACATGGTCGGCGAGCACGCGGCCGAACACGGTGCCGGTGCCGATGCCGCGGCCGTTGTAGCCCGAGAACGACACGACGTTATCGGCCAGCCGATGGAACCGAGGCAGGTTGTCGGCCGTCATGCCGATCATGCCGTACCAGGCGTGCTCGAACTCGATCGGTCCGATCTGCGGAAAGAGCCTGGCCAGCGCCCGCTTCGCCCAGGCGCGATGGACCGCGAGCCCCGTTCCGCGCAGCGCGCCGACGCTGCCGAACACCAGGCGCCCGTCGCGATCCATCCGGAAGTAGCTCATGATCTTTCGGGTGTCCCAGCACCCTTCGCGACCGGGAAGGATCGCGGCTCTCAGCTTCTCGCTCAAGGGGCGCGTGGCGAAATTGAAATAGGGCAGCAGGATCTGTTCGCGCCGTCCCTGCGGCCACGGGCGCCGCCGTAGGCGTCGGTCGCGACGATGATCCAATCGGCAGTCGCCGACCCGCGCTCGGTGGCGACCCGCCAGGCTCCGTTGGTCCGCTCCGCCGCCCGAGCCGCGCTCTGCGTGTGGAGGACCGCCCCGGCCTCGACGGCGGCCCGCGCAAGCCCACGCGCATAGGCGAGCGGCTGGATCGTCCCGGCGCGCCGGTCGAACAGGGCGCCCGAATACGCGGTCGTTCCGAGCCGGGCCGCCGCTTCAGCGGCGGAGAGGACGCTGACCGGCGCGCCTCTCGCACAAAGCTGCGCCGCGCGCTCCTCGAGCTCCGCGAGACCGGCTTGGCCGACGGCGCATTTCAGCGTGCCGTTGCGGACCGGATCGCAGTCGATGGCATGCTCTTCAATCAGCGCCCAGACGGCGGCGGGGCCGTCGTCGAGCAGGGTCATCGCCCGTTCGCCGTAGTCGGGGCCGAGCGCCTTGGGGATCTCGGCCGGCATCACCCACATGCCGGCGTTGACGAAGCCTACGTTGCGCCCGGCCGCCCCATAGCCGACCTCGACCAACTCCAGCGCGACCACCCTGGCGCCGGCTTCGGCGAGGCGAAGCGCCGCCGCGAGCCCGGTATAGCCGCAGCCGACCACGACGACGTCGGCCTTGACGTCGCCGGCCAGCGGCGCGGTCGGCGGCGCGGGCGGCGCGGTCCTTTCCCAAAGGCCGTGCGAGAGGGGGTCGCTGAGCATGGCGGGGTCGCCTCCGGTCAAGGCGCGCCGAAAGCGGCCGGCGCGCTCAGTTCGATGCCCGGATCACGGTGCAAGAGAAATCGATCTGGGTCTGCTTCTCGGACTTGCCGGCGCGGACCTTGATCAGCAGCGGCGCGCAGGTGGCGTTTTCGAGGTAGATCGCCTTGTGTTCAAGGCCGTCGTCGCCAAAACGAAAACCGGTGAAGGCCTTGTGGGTGACGAGTTGCTGACCCGTCTGATTGGTCTGGGTCAGGTCGATGGTGGCGACAGCGTATTTCGGCGCGAAATTCGGATCGCCCGAGAACACGAAGTCGAGCAGGACTCCGGTCGCCGTGTCTCCGCCGGGCGCGCCTCCTTTGGGAGCGTCGACCAGGGGAGGACCGCCGACAATGTCGTCGCTGAGCTTGCCGGCGCGTTCGAGGAACACGTAAGCCTTGACGTCGACGATCTTGAGGTCGGCAGCCTGGGCGCTTCCCGCGATCGACAAGCCTGCGACCGCGACCGCGGCCACAACACGCAACACGCCCATCAGCCCCCCCGAAAGCCCGCCGCCCAACCCGCGTTCCCTAATGAAAAACCCCGGCCCGCGCAACGCGGACCGGGGCTATGTCAAAGGTTTTCTCGACGGTGTCGCGTCAGTTGTTCCGGCTCGACCCCGTCAGCATCAACAGCGCCTGGAACATGTTGATGAAGTCGAGGTAGAGACGCAGCGCGCCGTGGATCGACTTCTTCTGGATCGCATCGTAGCCGTCGCCAGCATAGTACATGCTCTTGATCGACTGCGTGTCCCAGGCGGTCAGGCCGGCGAAGATCACCACCGCCAGGATCGAGATGCCGAACTGCAGGCCGGAGCTGTGCAGGAACATGTTGACCAGGCTGGCGACGATCAGGCCGATGACGCCCATCATCATGAACGACCCCATCGCCGAGAGGTCCCGCTTGGTGGTGTAGCCGTACAGGCTGAGGCTGGCGAACGCCGCCGCGGTCGCGAAGAACGCCTGCGCGATCGAGCCGGCGGTAAAGACGACCAGCAGCGCCGACATCGACAGGCCGATCAGCGCGGCGAAGGCGAGGAAGGCGTTGCGCGCCGTCGCCACCGACATCTGGTCGAGCCGGGCCGAAAGCCAGAACACGAGCGCGAGCGGCGACAGCACGATCAGCCAGCGCAGCGGAGACGCGTAGATCGCATGGCCGAAGTCGGTCAGCGCCAGGCGGCCGCCGCCGACCGAGACCGTGCCCAGCGAGAAGGCGATGTAGGCGGCGAGGCCCGTCACGCCGAGTCCCAGGGTCATGTAGTTGTAGACGCCGATCATATAGGTGCGCAGGCCCTGGTCGAACGTCGCGCCGGACCGTGCGTATCCCGCGCCCAGGCGCGAGCCTGCGTAGCGGTCATAGTCGGACATGGGTAAAACCTCTTGATTAAGAGCTGGCGACCGGGCGGGGATTTCCGCCTGGACGCCGTGGCCTATCATATGGCCGCGCGGCCTGCCCCCGCAAGGCCTGTCAGCGTTAAGAACCCGTAAGGATTGGCCTGCAACGCGACGCTATCCAGCCAAGCCGTCGGCGGCGGCGTCCGCGTGGGGTTCGACCGGGGGCGCGCGCCTTGAGCGCCCCGGCCCGGCCCCCATTGGATTGGACGCAATGGCTCGGAAAGCGCAACGCGGCGAAGGAACAGCCGAACTGGAAATTGTAATTCAGTTGTATTACAATGCTTCCGAAAGAGGAGATACCGAGATGGTCGCGAAGGCCTTGGTGCAGACTCGGATCGACGTCGACGTGAAGGAACAGGCGACCGTCGTCCTGGAGAATATGGGGCTGACAGTCTCTGACGCAGTTCGCATTTTGTTGACGCGCACGGCGAAAGAGGGGGCGCTGCCGATTGAGCTATTGAGCAACAGCGAGGCCCACGACGCGTGGTTTCGGGCAAAAGTCCGTGAGGCGCTGGAGGACAAGCGCTCCGACCTCGACGACGCCGCTGTCGAAGCGCTATTTGCTGAGCGCCGCGCCTCAGCGCTTCGCAAAGCGAAGGGTGAGCGGTGAGGCTGGTCTGGGCGCAGCACGCGCTGGCCGACCGCGACGCGATCTTCGAACACCTTGAATTGGACAGCCCGCGCGCAGCGGTTAAAGTCGACAACGAGATTGTCGCCGCCGTGCGACGGCTTCTTGATTTTCCCGAGAGCGGCCGCCCGGCCGAGTTGCGGGGACGCGCGAGCTTGTCGTTCCCCGCACGCCCTTCATCGCCGCGTATGCCGTGACTGCCGATAGGGTTCGAATTTGCGTGTCCTGCATGGCGCTCAAGTGTGGCCGGACGATATCGATTCCAACTAAACGTCTTTGAGCGCAGGTTACATGCGGCGGCGCAGGCGGGCGCCAACCACCCGCAAGAATACGTTAAAGCGGCCCTCAAAACTCATTCTCGATTCCGGCCTTTCTAAACTTGACCATCAGCTGAGTTCCAGAGGCGCAAAAGCAGGTGCGCCCGCCCTCCGCCGGCCCTCAATATCCCGTTCGGGCGGTCTCGGCGCCTGCAAACTTGGGCTCGTACGCCCGGCGTCCCGCCCGTTGCGCGCCTCGGCCCTCGCGATCTCTGAGGTCGTTGCCGCTGCGCAATCCACAAAAACGTATAGGCGAGCCCTGCCATTCCCCCTACGAAGGCGAGCGCTAGTGTCCTCCTCCGCCCCCGCCCATCGCGACCGGCTTGTGCATCAGCGCGGCGAGGGTCATGCAGGCGAGGAAAATCACGGTGAGCGCGAGAAAGACGTCGGCGAGGGCCAGGACCTCCGCCTGCCGGCGCACCATCAGCGCGAGTTGCTTCGTCGCCGCGAGCGCCGCGTCCGAGCCGCGATCGGCGAGCTTGGCAGCGATCGCGGCGAGCCGCTCGTCGGCGACGACCCGCCCCCAGGTCACCGATTCGCGCAGCCGCTCGAGGTGCAGGTCCATGCGCTTGTCGAGCAGGGTGTTGATCAGCGCGAGGCCGACCGCGCCGCCGAGATTGCGCATCAGGTTGTAGAGGCCGGAGGCGTTCTTGATCTTGTGCGGCGGCAGGGTGCCGAGCGCCAGGAAGTTGATCGGCACCATCGACAGCATCAGCCCGACGCCGCGAAAGATCTGCGGCCACAACAGCTCCCAGAAGTCCCAGTCGACCGTGACGTACGAGGCCTGGTAGGTGCCGACGGCGAAGAGAATGAAGCCGACCGCGATCATGACCCGGGCGTCGACCTTGGTCAGCAACCGTCCCGCGAAAGGCGCGGTCAGGAACATGGCGACGCCGGTGACGAACATCGTCTTGCCGATCATCAACGAGGAATAGCCGCGCACGACCGCCAGATAGACCGGATAGATGTAGGTCAGGCCGTAGAGGCCGATGCCGAGGACGAAGCCGAACATCGTGCCGGTCCAGAAATTCCGGTCGCGAAAGGCGGTCAGGTCGACGATCGGCTGCCTGGCGGTGAACATCCGCCAGAAGAACAGGACTGCGCTGGTCGCGGAAATCACGATCGCCGCCGTCACCGGGACGCTTTCGAACCAGTCCTTCGACGGGCCCTCCTCGAGCGCATATTCGAGCGCGCCGAGGAAGCCCGCCATCGTGAGGAGGCCGAAATAGTCGAAATGGGTGAGCAGCGACCAGTCCGGCTCGTCGAAGTCGATCAGGAGCCACGCCGCCACGGTCACGATGACGCCGGGGACGAGATTGACGTAGAACAGCCAGTGCCAGGAAAACCAGTCGGTGAGGTAGCCGCCGACCGTCGGGCCGATGGTCGGGGCGAGCGTCGCGACGAGGCCGATGATCGGCCCGACCATCGGCTGTTTCGAGCGCGGGAAAATGGTGAAGGCCGAGGCGAACACCGTCGGGATCATGCCGCCGCCGATGAAGCCCTGCAGCGCGCGCCAGACGATCATCTCCTGGATCGTGTTGGACTGGGCGCACATGAAGCTCATCAGCGTGAACCCGCCGGCCGAGATGGTGAAGATGACCCGCGTCGAAACAACTCGCGACAGGAAGCCGGAGAGCGGGATCATCACCACTTCCGCGATAAGGTAGCTCGTCTGCACCCAGGTGATCTCGTCGGACGAGGCCGACAGGCCCGCCTGGATCTGCGTCAGCGACGCCGAGACGATCTGGATGTCCAGGATGGCCATGAACATCCCGAACACCATGAAGATGAAGGCGGCGAGTCGCTTGGCGCTGAAGTGGGCCTCGGCGGCGCCCGGCGGCGCGATCGGACGCGAGGGAGCGGCCAGCGCGCCCTGCGCCGGCAGCGCGGCGGCGTCGCTCACGGCTTGGCGGTCTTGCTGACGGCCGGCTCGAGGCCGAGCGCGCCGAGCAGCGTCGGCTTTGGCGCTTCCGGATCGCGCGTGTGGACCGTGGCGACGACCGACAGCCCGGGCCGCAGCGGAACCGTCCTCAAGACGTCATCGGGGAAGGTGATGCGCACCGCGACCCGCTGGACGACCTTGGTGAAATTGCCGGTCGCGTTGTCGGGCGGCAGCAGCGAGAACTCCGACCCTGACGCCGGCGAAATCGACGAGACGACGCCCTCGATCGTCCGGCCATCGAGCGCATCGATCGAGACGTCGGCCTTCTGTCCCGGCTTGATCCCGCCGAGCTGGGTTTCCTTGTAATTGGCGTCGACATAGGACGCGGCGAGCGGCACCAGCGCCATCAGGCGCGTTCCCGGCGCGACCAGGTTCCCGACCTCGGCCGCCTTGTTGCCGACCACGCCGTCGAAGGGCGCCACGACTCGGGTGAAACCCAGATCGCGCTTGGCCCTGGCGAGGGCGGTCATCAGTTCGTCGCGCTGGCGCGAGGCCTCGTCGCGCTGCGCCTCGAGGACGCCGAGATTGGCCTTGGCGCCCTCGAGCGCGGCGGCGGCCGAAGCGGCGCTCGCCTTGGCGGAAGCGACCGCCGCGGCGGTGCGGTCACGATCGGCGGTGGCCTGCTCGAGCCGCTGCTGGGAGCCGAAGTTGGTCTGGGCGAGCTTGTACGAGCGGTCGTATTCGAGCGCGGCGCGCTCGACGTCGGCGTCGGCGGCGCGCAATTGCGCGCGGGTGGCGTCGACCTGCGCCGCGGCCTGCTCGATGACCGCGCCCTGAGCCTCGATCTGCCGGCCGAACCGGGCGATCGTCGCATCCTGCGTGTCGACCTTCGCCTGCGCGGCGTCGACCGCGATGCGGTAGTCGCCGTCGTCGATCAGGGCGATGAGGTCGCCCCGGCGCACGGTCTGGTTGTCGGCGACCGGAACCTGCAAGAGGTGTCCGGAGGCCTTGGCGGCGATGATCGCGGTGCTCGCGCCGACATAGGCGTCGTCGGTGCTGACGAGAAAGCGTCCCTCGACATAATAGTCGTAGGCGAACTTGCCGGCGTAGCCCACGGCGGCGAGCGCGACGATCGGGAGAACGAAACGACGCAGGCGGCCAGACCGCTTCGGCGCCGCCGTCTCGGCGGGCGCGCCTCCGGCGGGTCTCGGGGCGCCCGGAACGCCGGCCCCCGGCGCCGTCGCCGGGACGCCCGAAGGCGTCCTCGTCGTGACCGCGCGGGACTGGGCGGCGGGCGCAGACATTGTCACGGGAGTCTCGTCAGCTTTGGCGGGACTGTCGGTCATGAAACCATTCCCCAAAAAGAACGCTGAACCGAACGGTTCGGTCGTTTTCTGTTGACATAGTCCAATCCAAGGGCTACCGCAACAAAAAACCGAACCGAACGGTTCGGTCTGAGTTCGGATCCAACAGGCCTGGTTCAGAATGGACGCGCAAATCCTCCACCACGACGACAGCCGGCGTCACGATGGCGGCGCCAAACTGCGCCAGATCATGGACGGGGCGCGTTCGGTGTTCCTTGCCGCCGGTTTCGACGGCGCGAGCATGAACCATATCGCCCGCTCCGCCGGAGTTCTCGAAGGGCACGCTCTACTCGTATTTCGCCTCCAAGGACGACCTGTTCGACGCCATCATCCGGGCGGAATTCGCCCTGGCGGCCGAGCGGCTGTGCACGTTTCGACGCGGCGGCGACGTCCGCGACATGCTGATCGATTTCGGCGAGCGCCTGATCGCCCGGATGACCGAGCCCAACGTACTGGCGCTGTCTCGGGTCGTGGTGGCGGCCACGGAGAAATTTCCCAAGATCGGGGTGGCCTTTTACGAGGCGGGGCCGCTCTTTGGCGCGACCCGCCTCGCCGGCGAACTGGCCGCGCTCGAAAAGACGGGCGCCCTCGAGGTTCCCGATCCGGAGCGCGCGGCTTGGCAATTCGTCGACTTGTGCCAGAGCTATGTCTACAAGCGGATCCTGTTCGGCGTGGTCGACCGGATCACGCCGGAGGAGATCGAGGCGGCGGTCGTCGCCGGAGTGGACGTGTTCCTGAAGGCTTACGGGACGAAGGAGGTCTCGTTAGCGGCGGCGCCGAGCTGACAGGGTTTGCCTTCTCCGCGCCGAGGAAAGGACACGAGCCGCGCGTTGCAACCGGCCTTGCGACTTCGTCCGACCCATCCGGCCCTTGCCTGTTCCGGCCTGATACCTGCCTGTTAAGAGCCTGTTCCGTGCCTGTTAAGGGCGCCTGTTTTTGCGCCCGTTCTAGCCCGCAACCTATGGGTTGCGACCTTGATATTATAGAACTTTCTGGAGCGGCGACGACCGCCCGGCAAAAAAACGGCCTGCTAGCAGGCGCCGATCGCCCCATTCCGCAGCGCCTCCTCGAGCCGATTCCTGAGCCGCGCCGCGTCCCTGAGCTCGCATTCGTAGACGACGAGCGTCCGCCACCCCAGCGCGGCGAGCGCGGCGATGGTCCTTTCGTCCCGGGTTCGGTTGCGAGCGATCTTGGCGCGCCAGTAGTCGGCGTTGGTCTTCGGCATGCGGCTCCCACGTGGGCATCCGTGACCGTGCCAGAAGCATCCGTGCACGAAGATCGCGAGCTTGCGGCGTCCATAGACGATGTCCGGCTTGCCCGGCAGATCGGCGCGATTGAGCCGGTAGCCGGGCGCAAGCGGGCGCAAGATCGCCCGCACCGCGCGCTCCGCCCCTGTGTCGCGCGACTTCACCGCCCGCATGACGGCGGAGCGGTCGTAGGTCATGCGCGGCGGGCTCGCGCCGGTGTGTCCGCCTCGGCCGCTTCCATGAGCGGCAGCAGCAGGTTCTCGCTCAGAAACCGCACCACCGGCGGCGCGACGCCGTCGCCGATCAGATGCAGCGCGTCGCTCGTACGCGCCGGCAGTCGAAAACTATCCGGCAGACCCATGAGTCGCGCCGCCTCGCGCGGGGTCATCAGCCGGGTGCGAATCGACGGGCCGTCGACTTCGATCAGGAACTGGCGGCTCGACCCCCCGCCCGGCGTGCGCAGGCAGCCGGCGAGCCCGTCGAAACGCGCTTCCGCCTGGACCTTGACGCCGCCTGCGCCGTCAGGCCGGGTGCGACGGAAGAGGGCGCCGACTTGCCGAACGCCACTCGCCTGTGCGAGCGCGACATCGCGCAGCGAGGCGGGCGAAAGCGCGGCGACCAGCATGTCCGTTTTCGCCGGATCGCGCCAGCCCTGCGGATCGGGCTCGAGGCAATCGACGAGACGGACGTTGGCGCTGGGCGGCTCGGGCAGGCGCCACCAGATCCAGGACGCCGCGAGCGCCTCCGGCAGCGCGGCTGCGGCGCGCCGCAGCGCAGAGGAGACGTGATGGAGCGGCGGCTCGGCCGAAGAGAGCCTCTGCGGCAGGGGTAGGTCCTTCCACAAGGCGACAAAGAAGACCCGCGGGCGCGACTGCGGCAGAAAGCGGGCCGCGTCGATGGTCAGCGCGCCGAAGCGATAACCAAGCCCGCAAAGCGCCTCGGCGATCGCCGTGAAATCGGCGCCGCCCTTCGATGTCAGCGTTCCGCCGACGTTTTCCAGCGCGATGAGTTTGGGCGCGCGGCCGTCGGCCCTGAGGGCGTGCATGACCGCCGAAAAGCCCCAGAACGCGCCGGACCGTTTGCCGTCGAGCCCGGCGCCCACGCCGGCCAGCGACAGATCCTGGCAGGGAAACGAGGCCCAGGCGAGATCGGCCACCCCAGGCAAGTCGGGGGCGGCGAGCGACGCGACGTCGGCGACGCAGAGACCGTCGCGTCCCCAGTTGGCGGCGTAGGCGGAGGCCTTGCGAGGATCGAAATCGTTGGCGAACAGCGGCCGCCACGCGGGGCCGAGACCCGCGCGCGCCATGCCGCCGCCGCAGAAGAACTCGTAGAAGGAAAACCGCGCCATCGGCCGCCGAATCAAGAGTGACGGGGACCGAGCCTAACGCATTTGGTCGGAAAGGGCGCTTGGCTGCTTGACCAAAGCCCCGCCGATAGGCGTTTATGGGGCGCATGAGCGCCTTCGCCTTTCCTTTCCCGGTTCTCGTCTGCGACACCGGCGGCACCAACGTCCGCTTCGCGCTGTCGGATAAGCCCGGAGCGCCGCTCGGGCCGATCGTCCATCTGGTCACCGACGACTATCCCGGTCTGCCCGAGGCGATCGAGGCGGCGGCGCCGAAGCTCGGCCAGCGGCCGCGTTCAATGATCGTCTGCGGGGCCGGGCCGGTCGTTGGACGCGAATTGAAGCTCACCAACGCCCCCTGGGTGATGGACGGGCCCGAGACCGCGCGACGCGCCGGGCTCTCGCAAGGGTTGCTGCTCAACGACTTCGAGGCGCAGGCCCTGTCCCTGCCGGCCATCAAGACCGATTGGACGCGCGCCATCGGCCCGCTCGCCTTTGGTGCGCAGGGACCGGAGGTCATCCTCGGGCCCGGCACCGGGCTCGGCATTGCCGCGCTGGTCGAGGCGAACGGGCGCTTCACCCCTGTTTCGTCCGAGGCCTGCCATATCGACTTCGGCCCGGTCACCGAGGAGGAATTCGCGTTCTGGCCCTATCTCGAGCGCGCGCATGGCCGCATCACCAGCGAAAGCGTGCTCAATGGGGCGGGGCTCGCCAGGGTCCATCGGGCGCGAATGATGGCGCTGGGTCGCCCCGATCCGCATTTGGAGCCGCCGCAGGTGACCGCCGCGGCGCTGGCCGACCCGAAGGGCGAGGTGGCCGACGAGCGTGCGGCTCTACTGGCGGATCATGGCCCGCTTCGCCGGCGACATGGCGGTGACCTTCGTCGCAACCGGCGGCGTGACCCTGTCAGGCGGCGTTTTGCCGAGGGTGATCGACTTCCTCGACGATGCGACCTTCCGGGCGGCGTTCGAGGCCAAGGCGCCGGTCGACGGGCTGGCGCGCCGCATCCCGACCCGGCTTATCGTTCGCTCCGACGCGGTGCTCGCCGGCATGGCGGCGATCGCCGCGGCGCCCGACCGCTATGGCGTCGATTATGCCCTGCGCGGTTGGGTCTGACCGGACGCGATCGGCCCGGCGGAATCTGGACGATGGCCGTGCTTTTGCCTTTATGATAGGGAATCACGGCCTTGCGCTGGCGCGGGGCCGCGCCGGCGCAAAGCTTGGACGGAGTTCATTGAGCGTGATGCGAATACGGATTGCCTTGGCTATGGCGTGCGCCGCGGGATTCGGCGGTCCCGCTTTGGCCGATTGCGGTCAGGACATGCAGAAGCTCGCCCAGACGCGCAATGTCGAGATGCAGAAGGTCAACGACTTCGCCAAGTCGTTCAAGGGCAAGCCGATGGACCCTACGGGATTCTGCGCCAAGACCGGCGGATTGCTGCATGCCGAAGAGGCGCTGCTCGCCTACATGCAAAAGAACAAGGACTGGTGCTCGATTCCTGACGAGGCGATCGACAACCTGAAGTCGAGCCACGAAAAGAACGCTGGCTTCAGCGCCAAGGCGTGCAAGGTCGCCGCGCAGATCAAGAAGATGAAGGAGCAGGCCGCCCAGGGCGGCGGCCCGCAGGCTCAGCCGCTGCCCGCCGGCCCGCTTTGAGCGGCTCGCCGCAACGCGCCATCCTGCCGGATGCGCGACCGGCGAGTCTGGTGCTGCGGCTCACGCCGGATTTCGCGTTGCCATACGTCCAGCTCGCCCGGATCGACCGGCCGATTGGCTGGGAGCTGCTGCTCGCCCCCTGCTGGCAGGCGACGGCTCTGGCTGGGCTTGCGCTCAACCGCGGTCCGAACCTCGGACATCTCGCGCTGTTCCTGATCGGCGCCATCGTGATGCGCGGCGCCGGCTGCACCTACAACGACATCCTCGACCGCAGACTCGACGCCGGCGTCGAGCGCACCCGCAACCGCCCCCTGCCCTCCGGCCGGGTCAGCGTAAAGGCCGCGGCGGTCTTTCTCGTCGCCCAGGCGCTTGTCGGCCTCGTGGTGCTGATGAGCTTCAACCGCTTCTCGATCGGGCTCGGCATCGCCTCGCTCGCCATCGTCGCCGTCTATCCGCTGATGAAGCGGGTGACGTCCTGGCCGCAGGCGGTGTTGGGTCTCGCCTTTTCCTGGGGCGCCCTGATGGGCTGGGCGGCAAGTTTCGCCGGCCTGGCGCTCGCTCCCGTCCTGCTCTACGTGTCTGCGTTTTGCTGGACGATTGGCTATGACACCATCTACGCCATGCAGGACGCGCGCGACGACGCTATCGTCGGCATCCGCTCGACGGCGCGTCTGTTCGAAGGCCACGCCCGGCTCGCAGTTGGGCTCTTCTACGCTGCGGCCGCGACCCTGGCGCTGATCGCAATCGCGCTGGTCGGCGGCGGATCGTTCGCGCTGATCGGCTGGCTCGCCTACGCCGCCCATCTCGGCTGGCAGCTCTCGCGGGTCGAGGGCGCCGACGCCGCGACGGCGCTGAGGCTCTTCCGCTCCAACCGGGACGCCGGAATCCTGCTGTTTGCGGGGCTCGCTGCGCAGGGTTGGGCACGGTAGAACGCCTCCGCGCGGCGCCCCAGCCGAACGCCCTGCTGGGTTTTCGCGACCGGGTCGCCGTCGGGGAATGGCCGGTACGCGGTCGTTCGCGGGTAAGCGCCAGCGAAGCGGGGGAGAGGCCGCATGACGGTCGATGCGTCGGTTGGCGCAGGCTCGGAAGAGAGTCCGGTCATCGGCTGGTTGATGACAGACGGCCGCCGCACGATGGATCCGAAGAGCTTTCTCGATTGCCTCGCGGCACGCCTGATCGAGGCGGGCGTCGATGTTTTCCGGATCACGACCGGCGTCCCGGTCCTGCGCCCGCAGCTGTTTTCCTATCGCGGCCTCTGGGAGCGGGAAAAGTGCGTCGCCGAGCGGCTTTTTTGGGCTGAAGCGAATTTCAGACCTGAAGGGAACATCCGCCAAGCCGTCGAATTGAAACCTTGGTTCTTCCTAGGAGACATTCGATGGCCTATTCGTCCGATAGGGGCGCGGCCGGTTCCGCCGCCTCGACCCCTGACCCCTTTAAGACTGGGCCCTCCGGCGAACAGCCGGAGCGCGGGCCCTCGGAAGCCCGGCGACGATCCGCTCCGCTCGGCGCGTCGTTTGGAGAGACAGCCCAGACGGCTGTAGACGCCCTCCGCCAACAGGCGGCTGAGTTCGCCGGCGATGTCGGCCACGAGCTCACCAGGACAGGCGAAGCTCAGAAGGAACGCGGCGTCGAGGCGATCCGCGGCCTCGCTCGCGCCATAGACAGCGCCGCCGACGAGCTTCAGCGGCAGTCTCCGCTGGCGGCGCGCGCGGTTCATGAGGCGGCGCGCGGGGTCGAGGACCTTTCGGACAATCTTTCCAACCGAAACGTCAACGAGCTGGTCGATGCAGGCGTCCGACTCGCCCGCGCCCAGCCGGCGCTGTTCGTCGCGGGCTCAGTCGCGGCGGGGTTTGCGCTCGCGCGGTTCTTGAAGAGCAGCGGCCCCCGCCAGCGGCCCGGCGGTTTCGACGCCTACGAGATCTAGGAGGCGCCTATGGCGACACGAGAAACGACACGCCCGATCGCATCCTTGATGACGCACGTCGCGTCGGACCTTGGCTATCTGGTTCAGACCGAGTTTCGCCTGGCGAAGGCTGAGATGGCGGAGACCCTGTCGAGCGTGTCGAACGCGGGGGTCTATCTCGCGACTGGCGGGGTGTTCGCGCTTGGCGGCTTGATCGTCCTGCTGTTCGACATCGCCCATTGGATCGCGCGCGCGGGCCTCGCCTACGAATGGAGTTCTGCTGATCGTCGCAGTCGTCGCGCTGGCGATCGGGGCCGCCTTGGCCATGGCCGGCGGATCGAGGCTGAAAGGAACCGCGTTCGTGCCCGAGCGTACGCTCGGGCAGGTGCGAGAAGACTACGTCGTAGCAAAGGAGCACGTGCGATGACCGCCCAATACGACCGTACCGGCGAAGGCCGGTTGTCGACGTCCGGGGACTACGAGCGGGAGGCGGAAGAGACCCGTCGCCGACTTGCCGACAATCTGGACGAGCTGACCGACCGGCTGACGCCGGGCCAGGTGTTTGACGAGGTGTTGACCTATTCCCGCGCCGGAGGAGGAACGATGTACCGCGCCTTCAGCAACGCCGTGCGCGAAAATCCCTTTCCGAGCCTTCTGATCGGCGCCGGCGCCATGATGTTCCTGTCGGAAAAGATGGGGCTCCGTCCAGGGAACCTGCATCTTGGCGGCTTCGGCAATCGCGGCAAGACGGGGCGGCTCCCCGATGACGCCGGGACGTACCGTGGCCATGGCGAATCGCGGCTCTCGGCCTCGGCCGGGCGCATGTCCGACGCGGCCAGCCGCATGGCCGAATTGGCAAGCGCGAGCGCGCGTTCGGCGGCGTCCTCCGTCGGGTCCGGACTTGGCGACGCCACGGAAGCGGCGAGCCGCCGCGCCATGGATGCGGCCGGCGCGGTCGCCGACCAGATGCGGAGCACGGCCGCGACGCTCGCCGACTCCGCGACTGACGCGGCGCGGCAAGCGGCCGGAAGCGTCGCCGACAGGGCCTTGAGCGCGATGGACTCGGCGCGGGTGACGGCGCACGACTTACGCGACCAGGCCGCCGGCGCGACCGAGCAAGGGCTCCGCGCGACGCAGAGGGCCGGCGTCGTCATGCGGGAATCCGCCGCCTCGGTGCGGGACGCTCTCGCCGATAAGGCGTCGTCGGTTGGCGGCGCCGTAAATGAAGGAGCGAGCAGGACGCGCCGCCAGGCCGCCGAGGCGGTCCGTCAGACTCGCGAAAGCGCCGTCTCCTTCGTCACCGAGCAGCCTCTGCTCTGTGCGGCGATCGGCATCGCGGTAGGCGCCGCGCTCGCGACCCTGCTCCCCGCGACAGAGACCGAGGACCGCCTGATGGGTGACGCAAGCGATGCGGTCAAGGAAAACGCGGGCGAAGTGGGATCGGACGCGCTCGACAGCGCGAAGACCGTGGCGGCCAAGGTTGCCGACCGGGCGCAGTCGGCGGCGAAGGAGGAGGGCCTTACGCCCTCCGCAGTAGCCGATGCGGCGCGCAGTGTCGGAGAAGGCATGAGCGAAGGCGTGAAGGGCGCTGAGTCGTCCGTCAAAGCCTCGTCCGTGCAGGGGCCCACGCCCTTGACGGAGGCGCCCTCCACCAAGGCGCCGCCGTCCGTGAAGGCCTCGCCGTCTTTGAAGGAGCCGCCGTCCGTGAAGGCGCCGGTCACCGGAACGGGTCCGCAGGAGTTCGCCTCCGACAGGAACTCTCCCTCGACCCGCTCCAGGATTGATTGAGGACCCGTCCTTGCCGGAGCGACAACCACTGTGGCCGGTCCTGCTGTATGGCGCGCTCGGGGTCGTCGCCCTGGCGCGGAGCGGACGTCCGGCCCAAGTGAGATCGTCAGCATCGGCGGCCGCAGTCGAAGGATGCGTCCGCCGGCGCGACACTCAATCTCGCGAGCGCAGGGAGTACAAAAGCCCCGAGCCCACCAGGCCTCCCCGATCAACCGCGCCATGGGATATTCCCTGGACCGGGTGGAAAGAGATTCTCTGGCGGACCTTCGCCAAGATCAACGAGGACCGCCTGCTGTCGGTGGCGGCGGGCGCCGTGTTCTACGAGCTGCTCGCCCTCTTTCCTGCGATCGCAGTCTTCGTCGCGCTCTACGGCCTGTTCGCCAATCCTTCCACCATCGATGCCCAGATTTCGGCGCTGTCGGGCGTGTTGCCTGGCGGCGGGCTCAGCCTGCTGCACGAAGAGCTGAGCCGGCTCGCCCAGGCCAAGAGCGCAAATGGCATAGGCTTTGTCGTCGGCCTCTTGGCTGCGCTCTGGAGCGCGACGTCAGGGGTCAAGGCCGTCATCGACGCGCTGAACGTCGCCTACGATGAGGAGGAAAGGCGGAGTTTCCTTCGGCTGAACCTCGTCGCGATCGCCTACGCGCTGATCGGCATCGCCGCGCTGATGGTGGCGGTCGGCGCGGTGGTTGTCGTCCCTATCATTCTCAACGGGCTCGGTTTCGGGCGTCTCATCGCCATCGCGCGCTGGCCCGCGCTGCTCGTTCTGGTCGTTCTGGGGCTTGCCGCGATGTATCGCTACTTTCCTTGCCGCCGCGAGCCCCGGTGGCAATGGCTGACCGTTGGCAGCGCATTCGCCGGGACGGCGTGGCTCGCGAGCTCGCTATTGTTTTCCTGGTACATCGCCCATTTCGGGACCTACGACGCGACTTATGGCTCGCTCGGCGCCGTCGTCGGCATGATGATGTGGATGTGGATTTCCATGGTTCTGATCCTCGTCGGAGCCCAGCTCAACGCCGAGATCGAGCGCCAGTCAGCGTGGGGTCCGCGGGGTCCCAGGGTCGCGCAAAGGCTGCAGGCCTGACTGGCCCGGACCAGCGGCCCGGTCCAAGCGCCATCCTGGTTTGAACAACGGCAAACCGCATAGGTCGTATCCGTGGCGCGACCTTGTTGAACGCCGACTTCGACTAAGCGATCCCAGCTCTGGAGATTGCGATTGCTGAACTCCGTTGGCCCGACAGAACTCTAACAGCATTCAGGGGGTGAGCGGAGCCCGGTTACACCTTTCCCGAGACTGGGATCAGCGCCCCGGTCACGGCCCTGGCCTCGTCGGACGCAAGAAATAGCATGACCGCGGCGAGATCGGCGGGCGCGACCCAGCGGGTGAAATCCGCCTGGGGCATCTCCTTGCGGTTGGCCGCGGTGTCGATGGTCGAGGGAAGCACGGCGTTGACCGTAACGCCCTGGAGCTTCAGTTCCGCAGCGAGGCTCTCGGTCAGCCGATGCACCGCCGCCTTGCTGGCAGCGTACGGACCCATGCCCTCGGCGGCGCGGTTGGCCGCCTCGGCCCCCACATTGACGATTCGCCCGGCCCCCAATTCGATCAGATGGGGAAGCGAGGCCCGCGAGGCGTTGAGCGCCGTCTTGAGGTTCATCGCGAACATTCGCTCCCAGCCGCCGTCGCTCGCGGCCTCCGCGATCTTTTCCCAGCGGAAACCGCCGGCGATGTTCAGCAGCGCATCGATCCCGCCGAACCGTCCCTTGACTGTCTCGATCGCCTGCCTGGCCGCATCGACCGAAACGAGGTCAACCCCGCCGATAAGCAACGCCTCCGATCCAAGCTGCTGCTGAAGGGCGAGGGGCGGCGCAGGAGCGTAGTCGAGCGCCGCCACCGATGCCCCCTGCTTCGCCGCCGCTTCGGCGACCGCGCTTCCGAGCGCGCCGAACGCCCCGGTAACGACAATCGTTTTGCCCTTCACGCTCATGCCGCCATCTCCATCGGAGCCTTCGCCGCGTTGAACTGGCGGAGCGCCGTGGCGCGCGCTTTGGCGGCGTCCGCCGCGCTCGCCTCCTTCACCCGTCCATATCCCTTGATCGTTTCAGCGACACTGAGCAGCCGGACCGCCGACGCGTGGTTCGCCGGGGAAAGGCGCTCGACAACGTCGTCAACGTCGGCCTCGAACTCCGCCACGAGCCGCCGTTCGAGCTTGCGCTCGTCGCTGTTGCGGAACGGGTCGAGCCACGTGCCGCGCAGGAACCGCAGCTTCGCCGCCAGGCGGAAGGCCGTCATCGCCCAGGAGCCCGCTTCGCCCTTGCCCATGACGCCGGTCTGCGGATTGGGCCTTGCGAACGGCCAAGCGCCAATGTGGAAGTGGAGCGAGTAAGCGCCGTCGAAGGTCTCGGCGAGCGTCGCGGCGAACTCTGGCGCGGCGAAGAGGCGCGCGACCTCCCATTCGTCCTTCACTGCGAGAAGCTTGTGATAGGCGCGCGCCGCAGCGGCGGTCAGCTCTTCGCCCGCGTCCGCCCTTCGCTCGGCGGCGCGCACGCGCTGAATGAGCGCGCGATAGCGGCGCGCCTCCTTCGCGCCGCGCGCAGCCTCGAGATGGGCCGCGCGCTGGTCGACTAACGCCTCGAGCGAAAGCGCAGCCTTGGGGCTGGGCTCACCCGAGCCCACCAGCCGTTCGACGGCGGCCGGGTCGTGCGCGGCGCGCCGGCCCCATTCGAACGCTTGCTTGTTAGCGTCGACCGCAATGCCGTTGAGCTCGATAGCGCGCTCGAGGCCGGCGCGGCTGACGGGCAGGAGACCCCGCTGCCAGGCCGCGCCGAGCATGAAGAGATTGGCGGCGACCGTATCGCCGAGCAGGCGCCTCGCGAGGCGCTGGGCCTCGAGGACGAGCGCCCGATCGCCGAGGACCGATTGCAGCCGGTCGATCATCGCCTCGCGGTCGACGCTCCAGTTCGGATTGCGGGCGAATTCCGAGGTCGGGATGAGATCGGCGTCGATCACCGCGCGCGTGGCCGGATTGACCTTCGAGAGGGATTCGTCCCCGGCCGCGACGATCAGGTCGCAGCCGATCACCGCATCCGCCTCGGCCGCTGCGATCCGCGTCGCATGCAGGTCCTCGGGTCGGCGGGCGATACGCACATGCGAGGCGACAGCTCCGTATTTCTGGCTCAGGCCGGTCAGGTCGAGGTTCGAGGCGTAGAGCCCGTCGAGATAGGCGGCCACGGCCAGGGTCTGGCTGACGGTCACGACGCCTGAGCCGCCAATGCCGGCGACCAGCACGTTCCACCGCTCCCCCATCTCGGGCAGCGCCGGTTCGGGAACCGGCGGCATGTCGCGCGGCGCCGTCGGCGCGGGTTTGCGCAGGCGGCCGCCGTGGACGGTCACGAAGCTCGGGCAGAAGCCCTCGACGCAAGTGAAATCCTTGTTGCAACTCGACTGATTGATCCGCCGTTTGCGGCCCCACTCGGTCTCGAGCGGCTCGATCGCCATGCAATTGGACACCTTGCCGCAATCGCCGCAGCCTTCGCACACCTCCGGGTGGATGAAGGTGCGGATGGCCGGGTCGGCCCATTTGCCGCGCTTGCGTAGACGGCGGCGCTCGGTGGCGCAGGGCTGGTCGTAGACGATCGCCGAGACGCCCTTGTACTCACGAAATTCGCGCTGCGTCTCGTCCAGCGCGTCGCGATGACGCAACGCCACGCCGGCTGGCAGGGCGATTCCGGAATAGCGGTCCGGATCATCGACAACCAGCGCAAGCTTCTTCACGCCCTCGGCTGCGAGTTCGGCGAGGATCTGTGGCGGGGTCATGCCGCCTTCGACCGGCTGGCCCCCTGTCATCGAGACGAAGCCGTTGTAGAGGATCTTGTAGGTGATCGGCACGTTGGCGGCGACCGCCTGGCGAATTGCCAGCATTCCGGAATGGGCGTAAGTGCCGTCGCCGAGGTTGGCGAACACGTGTTGCTGTGTGGTGAAGGGCTGCTGCCCGAACCACATGGCGCCTTCGCCGCCCATGTGCGAAACGGTGGTCGTCTGCATCGGGTTCACGAACATCGCCATCGTGTGGCAGCCGATGCCCGCGAGCGCCCGGCTTCCTTCCGGAACCCGGGTCGAACGGTTATGTGGACAGCCGGCGCAAAAACCGGGGCTCCGGATGGGCGCCGGGCGATTGCTGAGGGTCTTCGTCGCTCCGGCGGGCGCGCCAGGGCTGCAGTCCAGGTTCAAAAGACTCAGCGCCTTCGAGAGCGTTTCGGCGACGAGTTCCGGCGAGATCTCGCCGAAATTGGGCATCGCGAGCGCGCCGTGGGTGGGGTCGAACGTCGGTCCGTCAAAGTATTTGCCAATGATCCGCGGAGCGCTCGCCCTCCCATAAAGGATCGCCCGGATCTGATCTTCGAGAAGCGGGCGCTTCTCCTCGACGACAACGATGAGATCAAGGCCGGCGACGAAGTCATGGACGATGACCGGATCGAGCGGCCAGACCATGCCCACCTTGAGGAGCCGGAGAGCGGGGCCGGCGTCGCCGCCGAGGCCGAGGTTGCCCAGCGCCTGCAGCATGTCCTGCCAAGCCTTGCCGGCGGCCACCACTCCGACCCGGGCGCCGTCGCGCCCGCCCGCAATGCGGTTCAGGCCGTTTGCGCGCGCGTAAGCCAGCGCCGCGGGGAGTTTGTGCTGATAGAGCCGCTCCTCCTGCATGAGCGGCATATCGATCGGCCGCGCGCCGAAGCCGCCAGGAGGGTTGCTCGGCCGCTCGGGCGTGACGATGGCCGGGCAGTCTGGGCCGACATAGACCGTGCCGCCGCCCTCCGCGACATCTGTCACCACCTTCATGCCGACCCAGCAGCCCGAGAAGCGAGACATCGCAATGCCGTGCAAGCCCAAGTCGATCAACTCCTGGGTGTTTGACGGATAGAGCACCGGGATGCCAACGGCGATGAAGGACGTGTCGGAAAAGTTGACCGCCGTTGAGGACTTGGCCCCATGGTCGTCGCCGGCAAGGGCGAGCGCGCCGCCTTTGGGCGCGGTCCCGGCGAAATTGGCGTGCCGCAGCGCGTCGCCGGATCGATCAACTCCAGGGCCTTTGCCGTACCAGATCCCGAACACCCCATCGACTGTGGCCCCAGGGAAGCTCGTGACGTGCTGCGCCCCCCAGATGGCAGTCGCAGCGAGGTCTTCATTGAGACCGGGACGAAAGACGATGTTGAGACGCTTCAGTGTCGTTTCAGCGCGCCAGAGTTCGATGTCGTAGCGGCCCATCGGCGAGCCGCGGTAGCCGGAAATGTAACCGCCGGTATTCAGGCCCGCGACCGCATCGCGGAGCCGCTGCTGGATCGGCAGGCGCACCAGCGCCTGCATGCCGGTCATGTAGAACCAGCCCTCCGACGCGGTCCAACGGTCCTCGAGCGAAGCCTCGGTCCGGGCAAGCGCAAGGGCCATGTAACCTCCTCCGGTCGGGCGATGGCGGCCGGACGATTTCCCCTTTCGCTCCGACTGGCGGAAATGGCGAGCGGGACGCGCGTCCTTTCAGTCGCCAAGCTAGCGCCGAACGGTCACAATGTCGAACACAACGGCCACTCTTCATTACTCGGTACAGAAAAAGCCGCAGTCGCTTGCGCGCCGCGCCGAGCTTGGGGCTGGATCGCTCCGTCCAACTTGACCGCGCTCGGATTGGAGGTGAGCGTGGCGTTGGTGAAGGGATCGTCAGCGCTCCGCCATGCCAAGCTTGGCAAGGCCGAAGTTGAACAGCCGCTTGCTCGCGGCGGTGCAATCGTCCTTGCGTCCCAGCGCGCGCTCTTCGATCAGCTTCCATGACACAACCGCGACCGCGATCGAGACGGTCGCCGAGGAAACCATCATCGCCGCGAGCGACATCGCCGGAAAAAGAAGCGCCAGGGTCTGCTGGATCGGGAAGGCGTAGATATAGACTCCGTAGGAGTAGTCGCCGACCTTGTTGAACCGGCGGATGCGTCCGCCCGGCACATAGGCGAGGTGAAGGACGAACGGCGCCATCGCGAGCAGGTAGACGATCAGGAAAACCGTGCTGTCGAAGGACGCGATGACAAGCGCCGCAACCAGCGCAACCAGGATGCCGGGGCCCATCGGGACGCGGTCGCGCCACAGGAACAGCGCCGATCCGAAAAGGTACATGAACATGCGAATATTTGCGCCGTTGAACATGCCTTCCGAAAAGCGGCCGCGCACGACGATCGCGAAGAACAGCGCGACGGCTGCCAGTGAGACGAATCGCATCCCCTTGGGTCGCAAGGCAGGCAGGAGCGCGAAGGCGGTCCAGAGCACAGCGACGTAGATGTACATCCTGACTTCGACCGGCATGGTCCAGAGCGAGCCGTTGAACTCGCCCTTGAGCGGCAGGGCATCGAACACGCCGGGCAGCGAGTAACGAATGCCACCGATAAGCGTGGCGCATTTGGCGAAGTAGGTCCAGGTCGTGTCGGAGGCGTAATAGTCGGGGAGCGGCAGCGTCGTCAGCGCCGGCGCGAGGACGAACACCGTGAGCACGAGCATAACCCATAGGCCCGGATAGACCCTGAGCGCCCGCGCCCAGAAGAAGCTGACGAGGTCGCCCCGATTGGCGAGGCTCGCCGTGACGAGAAAGCCGCTGGTCACGAACAGGGCGTCCAGGCCCATTTCGCCCAGGGAAAAGCCGACCCGCCTGAACACCGGCTCCGTGTCGGGCGGCAGCCCCAGCGCGCCGATGCTGTGGGCGAACAGCACCGTCATCGCCGCGGCCAGGCGGAGCAGGGTGAAGTTGTTGTCCCGGCCGACGGCGTAGTGGGAAAGCCGCATCCGCCCTCCTTACCCTTCAGGCGGGCAAGCTAAATCGAACCGCCCTTTGTAGACGCGGTCGTTGACCGCGTCGCCGCGCTCAGCGGGCGCGGCTACAGAGAGCGCGTCGACCCAAGCACAATCCGCCTCCGCCATCATTCGGCGGCCTGAACCGGACGCTTCGGCTGGGCGAGCCGCTGGGCCTTCAGGAGTTCGGCGATGGTGAAGGCGAGTTCGATCGACTGTTCGGCGTTCAGCCGCGGATCGCAATAGGTGTGGTAGCGATTGCGCAGGTCCGCCTCCGAAATGGCGCGGGCGCCGCCGGTGCACTCGGTGACGTTCTTGCCAGTCATCTCGAGATGGACGCCGCCAGCGTAAACGCCCTCGGCCGCCGAGATCCCGAAGAAGCTGCGCACCTCGGCGGAGATGCGCTCGGTCGGCCGCGTCTTGTAGCCGGTCGAGGTCTTGATCGTGTTGCCGTGCATCGGGTCGGTCACCAACAGGAGCTTGCGGCCGTCGCGCTTGACGGTGCGCAACAGCGGCGGCAGCGCCGCATCGACCTTGTCGGCGCCGAAGCGGCAGATCAGGGTGAGCCGGCCAGGCTCTCCCTCCGGATCGAGCGTCTCGATCAGGCGGGACAGGTCGTCGGCGGTGATCGAGGGGCCGCACTTGAGGCCGATCGGGTTCTTCACCCCGCGGCAATACTCGACATGGGCGCCGCCGAGCTGGCGGGTTCGGTCGCCGATCCAGATCATGTGTCCCGAGGTCGCGTAATAGTCGCCCGAAGTGGAATCGAGCCGGGTCATCGCCTGCTCGTAGCCGAGCAGCAGCGCCTCATGCGAGGTGTAGAAGTCGGTCGCCCTGAGTTCGGGATGCGACTCGGCGTCGAGACCGATGGCGCGCATGAACCCGAGCGTCTCGCTGATCCGGTCCGCGACGCCCTGATAGCGCTCCGACTGCGGGCTGTCCTTGACGAACCCGAGCATCCAGCGATGGGCGTTCTCGAGGTTGGCGTATCCCCCGGTGGCGAAGGCGCGCAAAAGGTTCAGCGTCGCCGCCGACTGGCGGTAGGCCTCGAGCTGGCGGCGCGGGTCCGGCTCGCGTGCTTCCGGGGTGAAGTCGATGTCGTTGACGATGTCGCCGCGATAGGCCGGCAGCGAGACGCCGTTCACAGTCTCGAAGTCCGAGGAGCGCGGCTTGGCGAACTGGCCGGCGACCCGGCCGACCTTGACGATCGGCGAGCCCGCCGCGAACGTCATCACCACCGCCATCTGCAGGAAAACACGAAAGAAATCGCGGATGTTGTCGGCCGAATGCTCGCCGAAGCTCTCGGCGCAGTCGCCGCCTTGCAAGAGGAAGGCCTGGCCTGCAGCGGCGGCGCCCAAGGCGCGCTTCAGCTTGCGCGCTTCGCCCGCGAACACGAGCGGCGGATAGCCGGCGAGCTGCCGCTCCGCTTCGGCAAGGGTCGCCTTGTCCTTGTAGGCCGGCGACTGTTCGATCGGCCTCGTCCGCCAGCTGTCCGGCGTCCAACGTGAATTCGCCATAGCTTACGCCTTCGCCCTTCCGCCTCTGTCCGCGTCGTTGCTTACCGGGCGCAGCCTTTTGAACGGAAAGTCGCGACGATACAAGCCGGAACGCCCCGCCGGCGCGCCGATTTTCGGCTCCCCCCGCGACATTATGCGTCCGGGTCCGGGGCGCGATCTGGGTCGCGCCGGGCGCCTCGTCGTGGCAAAAAGGGGAGTCGATTCTCTGATTCTCCTGCTCGCGTGTCCGCCGCCCTTTCCTCCATCGCTGCTCTGTTGTGTTCGGTCGTCCTGCTGATCGGCGGGTCCGCGCTCGTCGGAGTCGCGGCGCCGCTGCGCGCGAGCATCGATGGGTTTGCGGCGCTGACAATCGGCCTTCTCGGCTCGGCATACTTCGCCGGCATGTTGGCGGGAACGCTCGCCGCCCCGGCGATCGTCCGGCGCGGCGGCCACATCCGCGCCTTCACGGCGTTCGTCGCGCTGGCGATCGTCTCTGTCGTGCTGATGCCGGTGTTCGTTTCGCCCTCGGTTTGGCTGGTCTGCCGTGCGCTCATCGGCTTCGTGTTCGCCGGGCTCTACGCCGTCATCGAGGCGTGGATCAACGCGCGAGCCAGCAACGCCAACCGCGGCGCGCTTTACGCGCTCTATCAGATCGCCAGCTTCGCCGCGTCGGCGGCGGGCCAGATGATGCTGCAGCCGCTCGGGTCCGACGGTTTCGGGGCCTTCGCCGTCGCCGGAACCCTGCTCGCGCTGGCGATCGTCCCGATGGCGATGACCAGCGTCGATCCGCCGGTCCGGCCGGCCTCCGTTCGGCCGCGCCTCGTGTGGCTTCTCCGCCGGGCGCCGATCCCCTGCGCCGCCGCGTTCGCCGCCGGCGCGGCGAACGGCGCGTCGATCTCGCTTGGCCCGATCTTCGCGGTCGGGATCGGCATGTCGCCGGACGCCGCGCCGCAGTTCACCGCGGCCATCGTCGTCGGCTCGGCGCTCGGCGTCTTTCCCGTCGGCGCGCTGTCCGATCATGTCGATCGCCGGCTGGTCATGGCGGCGGTGATGATGGCGGGGGCCGCGTTTGAAGTCGCGCTCAGTCGGCAGGGCGGCCCGGGCCCATGGGTTATCGTGTTCGGCTTCCTGGTCGGGACGACGACCTATTCGCTCTACACGCTGGCGGTGTCGATCGCCAACGACGGGGCAAAGCCGCACGACCTGATCTTCATCTCGGTCGGCCTCTTGTTCATCTACTGCATCGCGGCGATCGCCGCGCCGGCGATCGCCTCCATTCTGATGCGGGATTTCGGCCCGCAGGCGCTTTTTCTGCAGAACGCCTATGTGCATGTAGCCATCGCCGGCGTCGCCCTCTGGCGGGTCGTCGCCGCCCCAAGGCCGTGGCGCAGGCGGCCTGTCAGTTCTCCTTGATCACGGAGATGTCCGGCGCGGCCGGGTTTTTCATGCCGACGACATGATAGCCGGCGTCGACGTGAAGAATTTCGCCGGTCACGCCGCGCGCCATCGGCGACAGAAGGTAGACCGCGGATTCGCCGACCTCCTCGATCGTCACCGAGCGGCGCAGCGGCGAATTGTATTCGTTCCAGCGCAGGATATAGCGGAAGTCGCCGATGCCCGAGGCCGCCAGCGTCTTGATCGGGCCGGCGGAAATGGCGTTGACGCGGATGTCCTTCTCGCCGAGGTCGGCCGCCAGATAGCGGACGCTGGCCTCGAGCGCGGCCTTGGCGACGCCCATCACGTTGTAGTGCGGCATCCACTTCTCCGCCCCGTAATAGGTCAGCGTCAGCATCGCGCCGCCGGTGGGCATGAGCTTTTCCGCCCGCTGGGCGATCGCGGTGAAGGAATAGCAGGAGATCGCCAGCGACTTGGCGAAATTGTCCTCGGTCGTGTCGATGTAGCGGCCGGTGAGCTGGTCCTTGTCGGAGAAGGCGATGCAGTGGACGATGAAGTCGAGCGACCCCCACGACTTTTCCGCCGCGGCGAACACCGCGTCGATCGTGGCTCCGTCGGTGACGTCGCAATGACCGAAAACCTCGGCGTCGAGTTCGCCGGCGAGCGGGCGTACGCGCTTCTCCAGCGCTTCGCCCTGGAAGGTGAAGGCGAGCTCGGCCCCCGCGGCGCGCGCGGCGCGGGCGATTCCCCAGGCGATCGACCGGTTGTTCGCCACGCCGAGGATCAGTCCTCGCTTCCCGCTGAGAACGCCCGGCGGCGCATCGACCCAATTCGTCGGCTCCATCAAGTCCTCTCTGCAACTCGGTTCCGGAGCCCGACTGCTTAGCCTCGCTGGAGGCCCATGGAAAGCCAGGGAGGCGCGTTCCCATGTCACAATATGTGTGGGATTGCTCACATTTTGGGCTTCACCGGCCCGCGGCCAATCGACCGCTGCTCCGCTCAGCCTCGCCCGGCGCGCGGGTCATAGGGCTTGCGTTCGCGCCATTTGCGCATGAGCTCGGCAAGCTCCGGGTCCGCCGCCTCCGGCAACACGATCCGGACCGTCGCGAGAAGGTCGCCGGCGGCCGCATCGGCCGTCGCGGGCAGGCCCTTGCCGCGCAGCCGCATGACCCGACCGCCGCTCATGCCCGGCGCAATCGACATCTCGACCTCGCCGCCGAGGGTCGGCATGCGCGCCTTCCCGCCGAGCACCGCCTCGTACAGCGTGATCGGCAGATCGAGCCGCAGATCGCGGCCCTCGACCTTGAACAGCGGATGGGGAGCATAGCGGATCGTGACGATGACGTCGCCGACCGACCCGCCGCGAGCGCCGGGGTGGCCCTGTCCGCGCAACCGGATCGACTTTCCCTCCTCGATCCCGGCCGGCACGGTCGCGTCCAGCGTCCGTCCGGTCGGCAGCGCCACGCGGACCGTGCCGCCGGTCGCGATCGTTGTCAGGGGAACCGCGACCGTGACCGCGATGTCCTCGCCCTTCACCGCCTGCTGCGGCCGCGCCCGGCCGCGCCGCCCGGCGCCGAACAGTTCGGACAGAATGTCCTGATCGATCGAACCCGCCCCGGCGGAGAACCCGCCTGATCCGAAGTCGAATCCGAAGCCTCCGGCGCCGGGCTGGCGGCCAAATCCGCCGAACCCGTCGAACTGGGGCGCGCGCGGCTTGCCCTCGGCGTCGATCTCGCCGCGGTCGAACGCCGCGCGCTTCTTGTCGTCGCCGAGAATCTCGTAGGCCGAGCCGACCTCGGCGAAGCGCTCCTTCGCCCGCGGCTCCTTGCTCTGGTCGGGGTGGTACTTCTTGGCGAGCTTGCGGAAGGCGGACTTGATCTCCGCCGCGCTCGCCGACTTCTGCACCCCGAGAATGTCATAAGGGTTACGCATCATGAGCCCATATTAACGCGGCCGCCTTAATGAAGCACGCGCCGCCGATGTCTCCCGAGCCTATTTGGGTCTTCGCGAGCAGGCGCGCAAGGACAGCGGGGCGCGCGGCCTTCCGTCCGGTCCTCCGGCGTTTTTCAAGCGACCGGCGCTGTTGTCGATCCCCCAGGACGGGCGTAAGACCCGCTCCGTCGAGGGCGTTCGACGACCAAGGGAGCGGCGCGGCCGTGGACAGCGTGATGGGCGACTTCACCGAGGCGGACCACCCCTTTGAGCTGTTCGCGCGTTGGTTCAGGGACGCCTCGGCGAGCGAGGTCAACGACCCAGAGGCGATGGCGCTGGCGACCGTCGACGAAGCGGGCCTCCCGGACGCGCGGACTCTGCTCTGCAAGGGCGTCGACCCGCAGGGCCTGGTCTTTTACGGCAATGTCGAGAGCGCCAAGGGCCGGGAACTCTCCGCCAACCCCAGGGCGGCCGCCCTGTTTCATTGGAAGTCGCTCAGACGCCAGGTCCGCTTCCGAGGGCCGGTGAGCGCCCTCACCGACGCCGAGGTCGACGCCTATTTCTATTCGCGGCCGCGGCAAAGCCGGATTGGCGCCTGGGCGAGCCAGCAGTCGCGGCCGCTCGAATCGCGCGCCGCCCTGGTGGCGGCGGTCGAGTCCTATGCGAAGCGGTTCGGCGAGGGCGACATCCCGCGGCCGTCTGCCTGGAGGGGCTGGCGCCTTGCGCCGCTCGAGATCGAGTTCTGGCAGGACGGAGCGTTCCGCCTGCACGATCGGGTCCTGTTCCGTCGAACCGGCCCGGGCACGCCGTGGGAGCGCCGCCGGCTTTATCCGTGAGCGCCGCGTGACCTGGTCGGCCGCCCAATACGCCAAATTCGAGGAGGAGCGCACCCGCCCGGTACGGGACCTGATGGCGCGCGTCCGGGTTGCTCACGCCCGCCGGGCCGCGGACATCGGATGCGGACCTGGAAATTCGACCGAGGTCCTGCGCGCCAGATTCCCTGAGGCCGAGATCGTCGGGATCGACGGATCGGCGGATATGATCGCCGCAGCGCGAAAGCGCCTGCCGGGCGTCGCTTTCGAGGTCGCCGGCATCGAGGGGTGGCTGGACGCCGGCTTCGACGTGATCCTGGCCAACGCGGTCATCCAATGGATCCCCGACCACGAGACGCTGCTGCCGGCGCTGGTCGAAAAACTCGCGCCGGGCGGGGCGCTCGCCGTTCAGACGCCGGACAATCTGGACGAGCCGTCACACCGTCTGATGCACGAGGCGGCGGCCGACGGCCCGTGGGCGGCGAAGCTCGTGGACGCGACGAAGGCGCGGGCGGAGCGCCGCGGCGCCGACTGGTACTTCCGGCTCTTGCGGCGCCAGGGGGCAGAGGTCGACATCTGGCGGACCACCTATTTCCATCCGCTGGCGGGCGCGCACGCCATCGTCGAGTGGGTGAAAGGGACAGGCCTCAGGCCTTTCATCGACCCGCTGGACGGCGGCGAGCGCGAAGCCTACCTCGCGCGTTACGAGGCGGCGATTGAAACCGCCTATCCGGCGGAAGCCGACGGGACGGTCCTCCTGCCGTTTCCGAGGCTCTTCTTCGTCGCCACGCGGTAGCTCGTCGATTCGCGCTCGCCTGGCGCTCGGACTGCCGCGGGCATTTGCCGCCGCAGGCGCGCGACGGAGCCGATCGCCATTGCGCCTCCTCAACGGGGCCTCCCAATCCGCGCAGCGAGCCACGCGCCTGGATAAAAGAGGGCTTCGTCGCATCGGCCCTCCGGCGACCCGCCTGCCCGTCGGGAATGGATCTTATCGACATACGGCGCCGCCCTCCGTCTGTCCCGCCTGTCGCGAGGGTGGCATGCGAACAAAGCATGGATCGTTGGTCAATGGAGGCAAAATCGATCCCTTTGGGATCAAAATTGGCCTGCAATACCGGGAATGCACGAAAAGGTTGACAATTTGTCACGCATTGAACGCATACGTTGGCGCGCCGCGGCATTGACTTTTGCGCCACGTTGCGATACATAAGTTCACGTCTAGGGAATGGAGCGACAGCGGCGCCGATTGGTTTGTCGGAGCGGTGGAACAGGAGGGCGGTCAACCGAAAGGGAACCGTCAAATGTTGATCAACGTCATGCGCTTCTTCCGCGAACGCCGGACCTACTGGAGCGTGGTCCAGGAACTGTCCACCTACACGAACCGCGAGTTGCACGATATCGGCATCGATCGCGCCGACATCCACGCCATCGCGCGGCTGGCCGCCAAGGAAAGCGCGGCGTAGCGCCAAGCGAGAACTCCGAGAAATGTCCAAGTCTGGCGGCGGCGCCCTCGCGGGCGCCGCCAGACCCCGAGTCCGGCGACCGGCGGGCCGTCACGCCGATCCAATCTAGATCCGCAAGCTAAATCCGGTTGTACTCGTCCTCGATGCGGACGATGTCGTCCTCCCCCAGGTAGCTTCCGGTCTGAACCTCGATCAGTTCGAGGTCGATCTTGCCCGGGTTGGCAAGCCGGTGATCTGAGCCGATCGGCAGATAGATCAACTCGTTTTCGTGCACGAGTTGCACCGTCCCGTTCAGCGTCACTTCCGCGGCTCCGTGCACCACGATCCAGTGCTCGGCGCGATGATAGTGCTTCTGCAGCGACAGGCGGCCGCCGGCCCGCACGACGATGCGCTTGACCTGGTAGCGCGGGCCCCGGTCGACGCTTTGGTAGTAGCCCCAGGGGCGGTACATGCGCCGGTGCTGGGTCGCCTCCGGCACGCGCTCGGCCTTCAGCCGCGCGACGAGACCCTTGACTTTATCCGACTGCGACTGGTCCGCGACCAGCACCGCGTCGGCGGTTGCGACCACGATCACGTTGTCGAGCCCGATCACTGCGGCCAGATGCTCCTCCGAGCGGACCAGCACGTTCGTCGAATCGATCGCGATCGCGCGACCGCGCAGGCTGTTGCCGTTCTCGTCCTGCGGGCTCAGCCGCCATACCGTCGACCATTGCCCCACGTCCGACCAGCCCAAATCCGCCTCGAGCACGGCGGCGCGCGCGGTGCGCTCCATCACGGCATAGTCGATCGAGGTCCGCGGCGCCCGGGCGAACGCGTCGCGATCGAGAACGAGGAAGTCAAGGTCCGCCTTGGCCAGGGCGACGGCCTCGAGGGCGGCCGCCGCGATGTTCGGCTCGAATGCCTCGAGTTCGCCCAGCATCACGTCGGCCCGGAAGACGAAGTTGCCCGAGTTCCACAGATAGCCGCTCGCGATGAAGGTCTGCGCCCGCTCTTCGTTCGGCTTCTCGACGAAGCGCGCGACCCGTCGGACTTCAGCATCGGCGGCCAGCGGCTCGCCGGGTTGAATGTAGCCATAACCGGTCGCCGGATGATCCGGCTTGACGCCGAAGGTGACGATCTCGCCCGTTTCCGCCGCTCGCCCCGCCTGGGCGCACAGCCGGGCGAATCCCTTTTCGTCCTTGAACACGTGATCAGCCGCCAGGACCGCGACGATGGCGTCCGGGTTCCCGGCCGCCGCCCATGCGGCCGCCGCGCCCACAGCCGCCGCGCTGTCGCGTCGTTCGGGCTCGAGCAGGATCGTCGCCTCCGCGCCGATCTCCTTCAGCTGTTCGGCCACCCGGAAGCGATAGTCGAAATTGGTGATCACGACCGGCCGCTCGAACACCTCGCCGTCGCCGACGACGCCAACGATCGACTGGAAGGTCGAGCGGTCGCCGATCAGTGGGATGAACTGCTTGGGCAGGCTCTCGCGCGAACTCCGGCCACATCCGGGTCCCCGACCCGCCGCACATGATCACCGGAAGAGTCTTTGTCATTGCACCCCCTGTTTCGCCGCCGCCTCGGAGCGTGGCGAGGCCATTCCAAATGGGCTCGCGCCCGACGGCCGCGGCGTTCTACCCTTTCCGGGAGAGCGAAGCATCCCTACTCTCCGCCTCGGCGAGGGCGTCCGGCGCCGGCGCGGCTTCCATTTCCTTCAACCGGCTTCCAAAGGCTTCACTTTCTTTCCGCCGGGCCTTCCAAGAATTTCCATGGCCTTCAAAAAGTTGCAAAGAATTTCCGCGAAACGAGACTTATCAAGGCGTTACCCCCAGAAGAAGGGGCTAATGTTGGACAGCGAGAAATTCGACATCTCCGGCCTGCAGAACGCGGGAACGTACATCGCCGGAGTTGGCCGCGGCGACGGCGACGGCGACGGCTCCGCTCCAGCGGCGGGCGGCGCGGGGGCCGCGACGACGGCGCTCGCGGGCTCGGCCGGCGGCGCGGCGGCCGCCGGCGGCGCGGCGGGCGCGATCGGCCCGTCCGGCCGAGCCCGCGAGCGGCGGGGCGGCCGCGGGCCCCTCCGCGGCGGCCGGGCTTTCGGGCGCGTCCGGCGGCGGGGCGGCCTCGGCCTCCAGGCCGGGGTCCGGCGCGGCGGCCGGACCGGGCGATTTGGCCGCCGCCATCTCGGCCTCGACGCCGAGCCGGATCCGGTCGACGAGCATCTCGACCACCAGCGCGTCGGCCTGCTGCGACGGCTGCGGCGCGGCCTTGCGGGCGCGCGTCTGATAGGCGTCGAGCCGGTCGATCGCCTTGATGTACGGGGCGATCGCCCGGACGTCGCCCTTCGCCAGCGCCTCGCCCGCCATTTTGACGGCGAACTCCAGCCGCTCGATCTGCAGGGCGGCGTGGATGTCCTCGTCGACCGGTTGCGAGCGCCGGACATGGGCGCCGACGATCTGGCGCACCCGCCGCTCCGAAAGCCCTTCCATGCTGGCGACGTCGCGATAGCCCCAGCCCTCGCGCAGGCAGTCGAGCATGCGTCGGGTCCGTTCCGCCCGGGTGACGGTCGTGGTGTGTCCCCTCGTCGTCTCGTCCATGCCGTCCGCGCCGGCCGCCCGCGGCGGCCTCATTTGGTCGAATGTGAAAGACGATAGCATAGGATTCTTTTTTTCCAAAGCATTTGTCGCCGGAGCGAAGATGCGCGGGTCCCGGCAGGGCGTTGCGGAAGGCGGAGGCGGCGCACAGAGGGGATGGCCGAAGGCGAGGTTGCCGGCATTCGACGCCCCTCCGAGCCGTCCTCGCAGCGACAGCTCGATAGGCTGACGCCATCCGGGGGCGAACGGGGCCCCTCGACCCTGGCCTTCCCGCCGGTCCAGCGGGCTCCGAGGTCGATCGGATTCGCACATCTCAATGGGCATGCCGACCCTTCTCGACCTCGGCCGGCCTGCGCCCGGGGCGAGCCCGGCTTCGCGGCGACGGAGGCGCGCCGCGCCGCCCACCTCGCCCGGTCAGTAGTGGAGCTTCGCGTACTGGCGGAGCTCTTCGGGGGTCGTGGCGCCGAAGCCGAAGAATTCTATGTAGGCGGGAATCATTTCGAACAGCATGTCCGTCCCGACCTGCACCTGGCACCCCTTGGCTTTGGCGGCGCGAAGCAGGGGCGTGTATTCCTCCCGCATGACGACCTCGCCGACGAAGGCGGTCGGCGAAATCGCCTCGACGTCGATCGGCATCGGATCGCCCGGGTTCATGCCGATCGGCGTGGCGTTGACGACGATGTCGTAGCCTTCCGGGTTGGCCGACCCGGTCGACAGCTCGAGCGTCGCGTAATGAGCGGCGAGCCTGTCGGCCAGCGCCTGCGCGGCGGCCGGCGCGACATCGTAGAGGGCGAGCGCGGAGACGCCGGCGGCGGCGAGCGAGGCGGCGATCGCCGATCCGACGCCGCCCGAGCCGACCACCAGCGCGCGCGCCCCCTCGATTCGGCGGCCCTTGCGGGCGACGCCGCGGACGAAGCCTTCGCCGTCGAACATGTCGCCGAGCAGCGAGCCGTCCGGACGCTTCAGGATCGCGTTGGCGGAGCCGGCGATCTTGGCCGTGACGGTCAGTTCGTCGACGAGCCGGACCGTCGTCACCTTATTGGGCATCGTCACCAAGGCGCCGTGCAGGTTGGTGACGCGAAACAAAGGCCTGAGAACCTCGGGGTAGTCCTCGCCCTTGACGCCGAGCGGCACGACGGCGACGTCGAGTCCCTTGGCGTCGAACCAGGGGTTGTAGATCATCGGCGCTTTGAACGGCTCGGTCGGGTAACCGATGTGAGCGATGACTTTGGTCTTTCCGGTGATCATGACGGGTGTCTCCGACGGGGGGAGAAGCCGCTGCCGGACCGAATCGTCCGGCGGGGCGCCCGGCTCTGCCTTGTCACCCCCGCGAAAGCGGGGGTCCAGAAGCGTCCGGCCGGGCAGGTGGATCCCCGCTTTCGCGGGGATGACAGGTTCGTGTCGACCGCGGATGCGATCCTTTCGATCGAAGCGGCCCCTAGTCTTCGAGGCGGTGCACGTCGCCGAGGATGAAGACGTAGGCGAACACCCCGACCACGGCGACGGCGCCGACGAACGCGAGCGCGTAATTGAACGAGCCCGTGTCGGCGACGATGAAGCCGATCACGATCGGCGTGATGATGCCGGCGAGGTTGGCGGCGAAATTGAACAGGCCGCCGGTCAGACCCATCAGCGACTTCGGCGCGATGTCGGAGATGAGCGTCCATCCGAGGCCCACCATGCCCTGGCCGAAGAAGGCGATCGAGAGAACGACGATGACCGCGACATTGCTCTCCATCCAGTTCGCCGAGACGATCAGCGACGCCAGCAGGAGGCCGGCGATGATCGGCGCCTTGCGGGCGATGTTGGCCGAGCCGGTCGACTTCAAGAGCTTGTCCGAAACCCAGCCGCCGGCCAACACGCCGATCGCGGCGGCGATGAACGGCAGCACAGCGAAGAAGCCGACCTTGACCCAGGTCATGTGCCGTTCGGTGGCCAGATAGGTCGGGAACCAGGTCAGGAAGAACACCAGCGTCGAATTGCCGGCGAACTGGCCGATGCCCGCGCCCCAGACCTGCCGGTAGGAGAGCAGCCGCTTGACGTTGTCCCAGGAGAACGGCGCCTTGTCGTGCGTGCTCTTGGCGAACCCGCCACCCGCGGCGATATAGTCGAGCTCGGCTGCGTTGACGGTCGGATGGTCGGCCGGCTCGCGGTAGCGCCAATAGAAGATGACGCCGAGGATGATGCCGGCGACGCCGACGACGATGAACAGCGCGTGCCAGCCGTAGGCGGCCATCAGCATGAACAGGAACGGACTGAAGAAGGCGAGGCCGATGTATTCGCCGACGGTGTAGATGCCCGTCGCCGTTGCGCGTTCCTGCTGCGGGAACCAGGTGCCCACGATCCGGCTGTTGGTCGGGAAGCACGGCGACTCGGCGAGGCCGAGACCGAAGCGGTAGACCAGCAGGGAGAAGAGGCCGGTCGCGGTGGCCTGCAACAGCGTGAACAGCGACCAGAACGTCAAAGAGAGCGAGTACGTCAGTCTCGAGCCGAACCGGTCGAGGAAAACGCCGCCCGGAATTTGCGCCGCGGCGTAGGTCCAGGAGAAGGCGGAAAACACGATCCCCATCGTCGCCGCGTCAATCCCGAGATCGGTGCGGAGGGAGGGCGCGGCGATGCCGAGCACGGTGCGATCGAGGTAGTTGATCATCGTGCTGACGGCGATGAGCGCAAGGATTCCCCAGCGCGCCCGCGTCGGCGTCGCGGCCGTCTTGCCGCTGACTGTGGATAGTGTGGCGTTGACCATGGCGTCCTCTTTCCTCCCTCGTCTTGTTGTCGCGGCCCCAGGCCGGCGGCCGACGATCGGAGCGGCTCATCTCATCCGCGCCTGAACCGGCGTCGGACCCGCTCCGCATCGTTCCTCGTCCGTGCGGATTTCGAGCTTACGCCGATATTGTGCGCTTCACCTCCAAAGCCGGATCGGTGGTCGCGGGCTCGCGATCAATCTCGCTGTGGCAGACCATGATGGCAAGCCGGGCGACGTCCTCGGGACCGGCGACGCGAGTCAGCACCGAGCGCGGGATTTCCAGGGCGTAGGGGATGTTTTGCGGCATCTGCGCGAGAATGCCGCGGATATCGATGCCGCCTTCGCCGGGAAACAGACGCTCGTCGCGCGCGGTGTGAATGGCGCCCGGGCGAGTATGCGCCCATTCCTTCGGCGCATCGCAGAGGTGGGCGAAGCGGAACCATTCGCGCGGCAGGCGGCCAAGGTCTTCGACGCTCGAATTCGAACGATCCATGTGTAACATGTCGACGAGAATGCCGGCGTTGCTGCGCTGGACGGCGCGCACGATCTCGACGGCGGCGGCGAGAGTCCCGGTTTCCGTCCAGTGCGGGAACTCGAGGCTGACGAAGACGCCATACGGCTTGGCCAGGTCGCAGAGCCGGGCGAAGCGGTCGGCGGCGCGGGCGCGGTCCGGATCCGGCAACTGGGCGATGATGTTCGTCGCGCCGAGTTCGGCCGTCACCTCGAGCGCCGGAATATAGCTCTCCGGTTCGGTGTGAGGGTCCATGCGGAAGAGCTCCACGTCGTTGACTTCGATCCCCGTTGCGGCGAGGGCGGCCTTGGTCTTCCGCAATGCGGCCTTGTCGCTGGTCAGATCGACGAGGTCCTCCGTCGGCGTCACTTTCGTGGTGCGCAAGCCGACATAGCGGTAGCCCGCCCTCGCCGCGACTTCGACGACATGAGGCGGAGTCAGCGACAGGACGGTCAGATGCGCCAGCGAATAGTCGTGTTTCATGGCGACGTTCCTCGAGTTCTCGCCTCAGTCGGCGGCACCCGGCGGCGGGGCCATATGGGCGATCCGACTCGGCAACCGACGCTCGAGCTTTTCCTCCAGTTCGGCGGTCACGGGCTTCAGCTTCCGCCAGTCGATCCCGGTCCTCACGCCCATGGCGTCGAGCGCATAGACGGCGTCTTCGGTCGAAATGTTGCCGGTCGCGCCGGGAATGAAGGGACAGCCGCCCACGCCTCCGACTGCCGCGTCGTAGACCGTCACTCCGGCCTGCAGGCCCGCGAATAGGTTGGCGAGGCCGAGCCCGCGAGTGTCGTGCAGGTGCAACGAGATCTTGGCGTCGGGACGGAACGGCGTCGCGGACCGCCTCGACCGACTCGTGGACCTGCTTGGGATTGCGCGAGCCCGGCGCTGTCGGCGATGTTGATTTCCTGCGCGCCGACGTCGGCTGTAGATCCTGGCGATCTCGACCACCCTCGAAAGCGGAATGGCGCCTTCGAAGCCGCAACCCAGCGCCGACTGGATGCCCGGCGCGCACCGCGATCCCATGCTCGAGCGCGCGCTCAATGGTCGGGGTGATGTCGGCGAGCGCTTCGCTCACCGACTTGTTGGCGTTCTTGCGGCTGTGGGTCTCGCTCGCGGATACGGAGATCGAGAGATGCTTGACGCCCGCCGCGAGCGCCCGATCGAGCCCGGCGCTATTGAGGACCAGGGCCGAATAGGTCACGCCTTCGACCGGTTTCAGCGCCGCGAACAGCGCATCCGTGTCGGCCATCTGCGGCACGCGCTTGGGATGGACGAAAGAGCCCACCTGGATGCGCCTGAGGCCAGCCGCGACGAGCGCTTCGACGAGCGCGAGCTTCTCCGCGAGCGAGAAGATGCGCTTTTCGTTCTGCAGTCCGTCGCGCAGCGCTTCGTCTTCGATCAGGACTTCCGGACACGAGTTTCATCGGTCAGCCCTCTTGTTCGGCTCAATCGGTGCTGACATGACCGACCTTGCGTCCAGGCGAGTAGATGTCGAGGATGTTCCAGTGGCCGGCGGTCGGCGTCGGATTGTTCTTCATCGCGACGTCGATGACGCAGGGCTTGCCGGAAGCGATCGCCTTCTCGAGCGCCGGCTTGAACTCCTCCGCCGAACGGACGCGGACGCCCTCGACGCCATACGCCCTGGCGATCGCCGCGTAGTCGGGCGTCCATTCGTCCCCGGTCGAGGGGAACGTGGTGCCGTAGGTCAGGCCGTAATGCGCCTTCTGCAGCCCGGCGATGGTGCCGAACGCATTGTTGTTCATGACGACCCAGACGACCGCGAGGTTTTCTTCCTGGGCCGTCACCAGCGCCGCCGGGTTCTGCCCGAAGCCGCCGTCGCCGACGAGCGAGATCACGACGCGGTTCGGGCGCGGCGATCTTGGCGCCCAGCGCCGCCGGGGGGCCGAAGCCCATCGTCGCAAATCCGCCCGGCGTCAGCACGCTGCCCGGCGTATAGATCGGGAATTGCTGGCCGACGCCATTCTTGTTCCAGCCGACGTCGGTGGTGATGATCGCATCGCGCGGCGCTACCGCGCGCACGTCGGCGAGGATGCGCTCCGGCATCATCGGGAAGCTCGAGCTCTCCGCCATCTCCCGGTTGCTGGCCTCGAACTCCTCGCGCGCCTTGGCGATCTCGTGGACCAGCGCCTCGCTGCGGCGCGGTGTCGGGTAGAGCTCCCTGGCCACCCGGTTGAGCGTTTTCAGCGCCTGCCTGAGATCGGCGACCGCGCCGATCTCGGTTGGATAGTTGCGGCCGATTTCGCTCGGCTCGATGTCGATGTGGATGAGCTTCGCCGGGGGAAAGGCGAACGTGTATTCCGGCTCCCAGGAACTCGAGTCGGCTTCCTTGAAGCGCGTGCCGAGCGCCATCACCCAATCGGCGGTGCGGCACTTGTCGTTGATGAACTTGGTGCCCCAGAAGCCGGTCATGCCGAGCGTCAGCGGATGATCGTCGGGCAGCGCTCCCTTGCCCATCAGGCTGAACGCCACGGGAATGCCCATGTGATCGACGAAGGCTTTCAGTTCGTCTGCCGCCTTCGCCAGCACGACGCCGCCGCCGACCATGAGAACCGGCTTCTTGGCCTCCCCCAGCGCACGAACTATCCGGATCGCCGTGTCGGCGTCGAGATTGGGCTTGGCCAGCGTCTTGACGTTGTGGCTCAGGCGATCGAACCGCGCGACGTCGACTTCCCTCGAGAAGATGTCCATCGGCACGTCGACCAGCACCGGGCCGGGCTGGCCGCTTTCGGCCAGCAGGAACGCCTTCTCGATGATCTCCGGAAAGAGGTCCGGGCTCTCCACCCGCCAGGCGCGCTTGACGAACGGCTTGTAGATCTCGAACTGCGCGCCGTCGGCGTGCAGATTCACCTCCTGGTGAGGATGCTTGCCGTAATAGTGGCTCGGCACGTCGCCAGCGATGACGACCATCGGGATACAGTCGAGCGCCGCGTTGGCGACGCCCGTCGCCGCATTGGTGAGGCCGGGCCCCAGATGCGTAAGCAGCACCGACGCCTTGCCGGTGACGCGCGCATATCCGTCCGCGGCGTGCGCGGCGATCTGCTCATGCCGGACGTTGACGAAATGCAGCTTGCTGTTGGCCATCGCCGAGAGCACGGCGATATTGGTGTGGCCGCAGAGCCCGAAGACGTGCGTGACCCCGCGCGCTTCGAGATACCGGACGAGTTGGTGAGAGACGAGATCGCGCATTGGAAGCATCCTCGCAGCGTCTGGGACCGGATCGAAGGCTCGTGTCAGGTCGTCATGAAGTGGCCTTCGTCGAGTTCGAGCGCCGGATCGTAGAACGACCCGAACAGCTCTTCGTCGGACGGCCGGTCTTCCTTGATCGGAACCGAAACCCAGGTCGTGTTCATGTAGTGCTTCAGGTGAACGTTCTCGGAGACGATGTTGCCGCCCCAGGTGCCGCAACCCAGGCTCGAAGTCATCGGCATGCCGTTGTTGAACGCGCCGGCGTTCGCCTTGGACTGCGGCTGGCGCACCATGATGCGCGACACCGGCGCGGCGAGCGCGAGCTGGTGAATGTGGTCCTGGTTGAAGGAATAGATTCCGCACGAATGGCCTTTGCCGCCGACGTCGTAGATCGCGCGCATCATCGTCAGCGCCTGGTCGAAGCCCTTGTACTTGTAAACCGCCAGCAGGGTCGTCAGCTTCTCGCTGGAGAACAGATGCTCCTTGCCAATGCCGTCGCCGTGCACGATGATGAACTTGCGGTCGTCGGGTATGGCGAAGCCAGCGGCCTTGGCGAGCTGCTGCGGGGCGATCGCGACCGTGTCCGACGTCCGGTGGCGTTCGTCGTCCCACATCGCGCGGCGAAGCTTCGCCTTCTCCTCGTCGTTGGCGAGGTAGCCGCCTTCGGTTTGCAGTTGCTTCAGCAGCTTGTCGAAGATCGAGGCTTCGATGATGAGATTGCCGTCCGCCGAGCAGCCCGAACCGAAATCCGACGTCTTAGACAGGCGGGTGTTGCGCGCCGCTTCCTCGATGTTGGCGGTCTCGTCGATCACCATAGTCGAGTTGCCGGCGCCGACGCCGTAGGCGGGCGTGCCGGAGCTATAGGCCGCGCGGACCATCGGCTGGCCGCCGGTCGCGATGATGAGATCGGCGCGCGCCATCAAGGCCTGCGACATCGGAATGTTGACCTTGGTCAGGCACTGCAGGATGTCCGGCGGCGCGCCTTCGCGCTCGAGCGCTTCGCGCATCAGCCGCACCGTCTCGAACGAGGTCTTCTTGCTGCGCGGATGGGGCGAGAACACCACCACGTCGCGCGCCTTGATGCCGTAGATCGCGTTGCCGGCCGGGGTGAGGTCGGGATTGGTGGTCGGCACGATGCAGGCGATGATTCCGACAGGCTTGGCGTATTTGACGATGCCTTTCTCGGGCAGCTCTTCGATAATGCCGACGCTCTTCTGGCGCAGCGCATCGCGCAACACGCCGCGGATCTTGAGGCGCTTGCCCATGCGGCTGACCTTGTCGCCGAGACCGGATTCGGCAATGCCCATGTCGACCAGCCGGGTGAACGTGACCTTGTTGGCCACCGCCCAGGCGACCGCCTGGCACAGGCGATCAACTCGCGCCTGATCGTAGGTCTCGAGGATCGCCGCCGCTTTGCGCGCCCGGGCGAAAACCTCGTCGAGTTCCTGCTGTTGCTCCTCCGTGATGCCTTTTTTGACTTCCGACATGCGATTGTCTCCTCTGCGTCTCTCCCATAGCAGCGTCAGTTTCCAGCGCCGGAAACGCCTTGTCGCCAGCGAGCGCTAGCGCGCTCGTTGGGCCTTTTTGCGGATCGTACGCCTCTCGGAAGCGCGCGTCACACGCGGCGTTCGGGGTCAGATGGGTCGCGTTCATGCAATCGGGCGTCGCGGCGACGCCCCTCGCTTCGATTGCGGCGGTTGCTGCGGAGCGCCGGTCTCTTGCGACGGACGGACGCGAAGGCGACCCGGAAATGTGCGGCCGAACCGCGCCGGAGCCCGTCGAGGTTCGGGCGAGGGCGCCGAGGCGTGCGCCGCTTCGAACCGCTGGCCTGCAAGGCCAACCTGAGGACGGAATGGGATGCACCGCGTTTCTCCCTGCGACGCTAGAGCGCGTCTGAATGGTCCCGCCCGTCTTGACGCGAGCGGATGTGCGGGATTATGAACGAACTAGTTCGTATGTCAAGGGGTCGAGCCGCACAATGTCGAACATCGGCGAAAATAAGGCAGGTTGCGCGAAAGCCCGCGCCCTCGGCGCCGGGACGAGGGGGCAGTCTGCCGCCGTCCGGCCGGAGGCGGCGGCGTTTGTCGGATCGGCGGCGGATGAAGGCGCCCGAATTGATTACCGGCTGGAACTCCGGATGGCGGAACAATTCAATTGAGGAGTTTGACGAAAACGCATACGAGAGCGGCGCGCCGATGAACGTCGGCTCCTTGGTCCGTCCTCAACCGGGCGTCATGCGGCGCTTTGTGCGGAGGTGAAGCCTCGCCGGGAGAACATCGGGGGGCGAAAGCAAGCCCAAGCGCGTTTCGTCTCGCAATCGTTGAGCGAAAGGAACTTCGCCCGGGGGAGCGGTGACGGAAACCAACAGGAAACCGGCGAGAGCAACATCATGTCAGATCTAGAAATTGTATGGACGAAGGTCGACGAAGCCCCGGCGCTCGCGACCTATTCTCTGCTGCCGATCGTCAAAGCTTTCGTCGGCGCGGCGGGCGTGGCGGTCGAGCTGAAAGATATCTCGCTGGCCGGCCGCATCCTCGCCAACTTTCCCGAAAATCTCGCCCCGGCGCAGCGCCACGGCGACGAACTCGCCGAACTTGGCGCGCTGGCGACCAAGCCCGAGGCCAACATCATCAAGCTGCCGAACATCTCGGCCTCGATCCCCCAGCTCAAGGCCGCAATCCACGAACTGCAAGGCAAGGGCTACGACATCCCCGACTATCCCGAGGACTCCAGGACCGAAGCCGAGAAGGAGATCAAGGCGCGCTACGGCCGGGTGCTCGGCAGCGCCGTCAACCCGGTGCTGCGCGAGGGCAATTCCGACCGCCGCGCCGCCGGCGCCGTCAAGCAATACGCGCGCAATCACCCGCACAAGATGGGCGCCTGGACGCCGGACTCGAAGACGCACGTCGCGCACATGACGAGCGGCGACTTCTACGGCTCGGAGGTCTCGACCACCGTCGAGACCGCGACGATTGCGCGCATCGAGCTTGTCGGCGCCGACGGCAAGGTCGCCGTACTGAAGGACAAGGTGGCGCTGAAGGCCGGCGAGATCATCGACGCCGCCGTGATGAGCAGCAAGGCGCTGCGCGCGTTCTTCGACGCGCAGATCGAGGCGGCGAAGAGAGAGGGCGTGCTGTTCTCGCTGCACCTGAAGGCGACCATGATGAAGATCTCCGATCCCATCATGTTCGGCCACGCCGTCTCGGTCTTCTTCGCCGATGTGATCGAGAAGCACGCGGCCACGCTGAAGCGCCTCGGCGTCAATCTCAACAACGGCTTCGGCGATCTCCTCGCCAAGATCGAGACGCTGCCGAAGTCCGAGAAGGCCGCGATCATGGCCGACATCGTGGCGGTCTATGTAAACCGGCCGCCGCTCGCCATGGTCAATTCCGACAAGGGGATCACCAACCTCAACGTGCCGAGCGACGTGATCGTCGACGCCTCGATGCCGGCGATGATTCGCGAATCGGGCCGCATGTGGGGCCCGGACGGCAAGCTGCACGACGTCAAGGCGGTGATTCCCGATCGCTGCTACGCGACGATCTATCAGGCGGCCATCGGGGACTGTAAGGCCAACGGCGCGCTCGATCCCAAGACCATGGGATCGGTGTCGAACGTGGGGCTGATGGCGCAGAAGGCCGAGGAATACGGCTCGCACGACAAGACGTTCGAGATCCCTGCGGACGGTACGGTCCGCGTCGTCGCCGAGAACGGCGCCGTGCTGCTCGAACGTACGGTTGAGGCCGCCGACATCTTCCGCATGTGCCAGGTCAAGGACGCGCCGATCCAGGATTGGGTCAAGCTCGCGGTGCGCCGCGCGCGCCTCAGCAACACGCCAGCGATGTTCTGGCTCGACGCCGGACGCGCCCATGACGCTCAAATCATAGCCAAGGTCGAGAGGTATCTGAAGGACCACGACACCACGGGTCTCGACATCCGCATCCTGCCGCCGGTCGAAGCGATGAAGGTGTCGCTGGAGCGCATTCGCAAGGGCCTCGACACGATCTCGGTCACCGGCAATGTGCTGCGCGACTACCTGACCGACCTCTTCCCGATCATGGAGCTCGGCACGTCCGCCAAGATGCTGTCGATCGTCCCGCTCATGGGGGGCGGCGGCCTGTTCGAGACCGGGGCCGGCGGTTCGGCGCCGAAGCACGTGCAGCAGTTCCAGGAAGAAGGTTATCTGCGCTGGGATTCGCTCGGCGAGTTCCTCGCCCTCGGCGTGGCGCTCGAGCATTTGGCTCAGACGTACAAGAACGCCAAGGCTCAGGTTCTCGCCGAAACGCTCGACGAGGCCAACGGCAAGATCCTGGACTTCAACCGGTCGCCAGCGCGCAAAGTCGGCGAACTCGACAACCGCGGCAGCCACTTCTACCTCGCCCTCTATTGGGCTCAGGCGCTGGCCGCCCAGACCAAGGATCCGGAGCTCGCCGCCCGGTTCAAGCCGCTCGCCGAGGCGCTGACGAAGAACGAGGCCAAGATTAACGGCGAGCTTGTCGGCGCGCAGGGAAAGCCGGTCGACATGGGCGGATATTACGCTCCGGACTTCGCCAGGACGTCGGAAGCCATGCGGCCGAGCGCCACATTGAACGCCGCGATCGACGCTTTATGACGCGCCGTTCGGCGCGCTTCGGCCGAATCAGGCGGAGCGCGCATTGCCACCAACCGCTCGTGCGCAACGCGAGCGGCGCTCAACCGGCCCCGCAATCCGCCTTTTGACGGGTTCCCGCCGGGCGCGGCGACAGGCTGCGCAACAAGGGATGTCCTGAGGTGAGCGACGAATTCGTCTTCTACCCGGTCGACCCCGCCGAGGAACCGGGAGAACAAAGAGAGATCAAGACGTTCCTGTCGCGGGCGGGCCTTTCCTACGAAGAGGGAATCGAAGCCTTTGTCGTCGGCCGCCTGGGGCGCAAGATGATCGCCTGTGGCGGTCTGGAAAAGAATATCGTCAAGTGCGTCGCCATCGATCCGCTGTTTCGCGGCGAGAACCTCAGCCTGACGGTGGTGAACGAGGTCCTGAACCTCGCATTCGAACGCGGTTGCAGCCACCTATTCCTCTATACGCGTCCGAACAACATCGCGTTCTTCGCCGGCTGCGGGTTCCACAAGATCGTCGAGGCGTCGGAACTCGTGACGCTGATGGAAAACACGCCGATCGGCGTTCGCCGCTATTGCGACAGCCTGAAGGCGCTGCGCCGACCCGGCGTCAAGATCGGCTCTGCGGTGATCAACGCCAATCCTTTCACCCGCGGCCATCGCTATCTCGTTGAGCGGGCGGTCGAGGCCTGCGACTGGCTCCACCTGTTCGTGGTCGCCGAGGACGCTTCGTTCTTTCCCTATCGCGATCGGTTCCAGTTGATCAAGGAAGGCGTCGAAGGGATCGAGCGCCTGACGCTCCACGCCGGCTCGGAGTACATGATCTCGCGGGCGACGTTCTCGAGCTACTTCTTCAAGGAAAAGAATGTGGTCGGCGACTGTTTCACCGCGGTGGACCTCTTGATTTTTCGCGAATGGATTGCTCCGGCCCTGGGCGTCACCCACCGTTTTGTCGGAACAGAGCCGTTCTGCCGCGTCACCAACAAATACAACGTGGACATGAAATACTGGCTGCAAGCCGATCTGTCCCGTTCCCCGCCGGTGACCGTCGTCGAAATCCCGCGCACCGAGCACGACGCACGAGCGATCTCCGCGTCGGAAGTCCGGCGTCTTTTGGGGGCGAACGACTTCGACCGCATCCGCAAGCTGGTTCCCCCGGCCACCTACGATCTCCTGTGGACCAAATATCGAACGAAGGCCGACGGCTCGCCTGCGGACGCCGCGGCTTAAAGAACGGAGCCGGACATGAAAATCGTCAAGGACGCCATGGCGGGCACGCTCGAAATCGAGCGACGTCCTCGTCAAGGTCGGGCCGTCGGAGGGCGTGCTCGACGTCGTCGTGACCAGCGAAGTCGAGCGTCAGTTCGGCGCGCAGATCCGCCGCGTGGTGGCGGAGACGCTCGATCGTCTCGCCGTCTCCCAGGGCGTCGTGATCGTCGAAGACAAGGGGGCGCTCGACTGCACGATCCGGGCGCGTCTGCAGGCCGCCCTGCTCAGAGGCGCCGAGGTCAAGGACCTGGATTGGAGCGTCCTGTCATGACGACGTCGGCAAAACTGCGCCGCAGCATGTTGTTCCTGCCCGGCGCCAACGCCGCCATGCTGTCGACGGCCTTCGTCTATCGGCCCAACTCGATCATGTTCGACCTCGAGGACGCCGTCTCGCTGCGCGAAAAGGACTCGGCCCGGCTGCTGGTCTTCCACGCGCTGCAACTGCCTGTCTACAAAGACATCGAGACGGTCGTCCGCATCAACCCGCTGTCGACGCCGTTCGGCCGGCTCGATCTGGAAGCTGCGGTTCGCGCCGGCGCCGATGTCATCCGCCTGCCGAAGACCGATACGGCGGAAGACGTCAAGGCACTCGAGGCGGAAGTCGAGCGTATCGAGAGCGCATGCGGCCGCGAGGTCGGCTCGACCAGGCTGATGGCGGCGATCAAGTCGGCGTCGGGCGTAGTCAACGCCGTCGCCATCGCGCTGTCGTCGAAGCGGCTGATCGGCGTCGCGCTCGCCGGTTTCGACTATGTGATCGATATGCAGACCGAACGCGGCGACGGAACCGAGCTCTTCTATGCCCGCTGCGCCGTCCTTCATGCGGCGCGTCTCGCCAAGATCGACGCCTTCGACGTCGTGTTCTCCGATCTCGACGACGACGCGGGATTCCTGAAGGAGGTCGATCTCATCCGCCGGCTCGGCTTCAACGGCAAATCGCTGATCAATCCGCGCCAGATCGAGCTCCTGCACAACGCCTTTGCGCCGACGCAGGAAGAAGTCGGCTACGCCCAGCGCGTCGTCGCCGCCGCGGCGAAAGCGGAGAAGGAGGGGCTCGGCGTCGTTTCGCTCAACGGCAAGATGGTCGATGCGCCGGTGGTCGCGCATGCTCAACGGGTCTTGCAGCTTGCCGCCGCCTCAGGCGTGCGAAAGTAAGAAAAAGGCTAGAGGGCCATGACAATTCCATTCGCCACTGGGCATTCGGCCCTGCCTCAACTCGAGGGCCGCGAAATCTTCGCCGGCTTCGCCGCGAAGTCGCCGCATCTCGCCAATCCGACCGCCAAACTCGATCGCAAGATCGTCGATTCGATCGAGGAGGCCGTGCGCCGCACGGGCTTGAAGAACGGGATGACCGTCTCGTTCCACCACGGCTTCCGTGAAGGCGACAAGACCATCAACATGGTGGTCGACGTCCTCGCGCAGATGGGGCTCAGGGATCTGACGCTGGCCTCGTCCTCGCTGCAGTCTTCCAACTCCGTACTGATCGAACATATCAAGTCCGGCGTCATCCGACGCATCTATTCCTCGGGAATGCGCGGCAAGCTCGCCGAGGCGATCTCCAACGGCCTGATGGACGAGCCGATCAACATCCATTCGCACGGCGGCCGTGTCGCGCTGATCCAAAGCGGCGAGATCGCCATCGACGTCGCCTTCCTCGGCGTGTCCGCTTGCGACGCTTTCGGCAACGCCAATGGCGTTTCGGGGCGATCGCGTTGCGGCTCGCTCGGCTACGCCATGGTCGACGCTCAGTACGCTCGTCAGGTCGTGCTGCTGACCGAGGAGATCGTTCCCTACCCGAACGCGCCGGCGTCGATCCGCCAGGATCAGGTCGACTGGATCGTCAAGGTCGATCAGGTCGGCGATCCCTCGAAGATTTCCGTCGGCGCGGCGCGCGCCACCACCAATCCTCGCGAACTTCTGATCGCCCGTCTCTCGGCCGACGTGATGGAGCACTCCGGATACTTCAACGAAGGCTTCTCGATGCAGACGGGGACCGGCGGCTCGGCGACGGCGACCGCGCGGTTCCTCGAGACTCGCATGCGCGCCAAGGGCGTCAAGGCGGCGTGGGCGCTCGGCGGCCAGACCGGCGGCATGGTCGATCTGCACAACAAAGGCCTGATCGGTACGCTGCTCGACACCCAGAGCTTCGATGCGGTGGCTGCAAAGTCGCTGCGCACCTCGGCGAGCCACGTCGAGATCTCGACCCAGGTCTACGCCAATCCGACCGGCAAGGGCTGCGCGGTCGACCGCCTCGACATGGTCATTCTGTCAGCCCTGGAGATCGACCTCGACTTCAACGTCAATGTGCTGACCGGTTCCGACGGCGTCATGCGCGGCGCGTCCGGCGGACACAGTGACACCGCGGCCGGCGCCAACCTATCGATTGTCGTGGCGCCGCTCATCCGCTCGCGGATCCCGACCGTGGTCAAGCGCTGCACGACCTCGGTGACGCCCGGCGAGACGATCGGCGTCCTCGTCACCGACCAGGGAGTCGCGGTCAATCCGAGGCGTCCCGAAGTCGCCGAGCGACTGAAAGCGGCCGGGCTTCCCGTGTGTTCGATCAAGGAGCTCTATGCCCGCGCAGTCTCTCAGACGGGCGAACCGGAGCCGATCCAGTTCCTCGACCGGATCGTCGGGATCGTGCGCTATCGCGACGGGTCGGTCATCGACGTGGTGCGGCAGGTGAAGCCGTGACGCTCGAGGCGCCCGCTCTCGCTGGCGAGCGGAATAGCGCCTTCGAAGAAAGCGGCCGAGAATGGTCGTCGTCCTGCCGGCGCGAGCGGGTCGCCCGTCGATCGGTCTCAGAAAGGCCGTCGCGGTCGGAGGCCTTCGCTTTGCGTGTCTGTGATCTCGCGATGGAGGCGCTTCATCGCGAAGTCCTGTTGACCCCGAAGCCGGGACTGGTGGACCGGCGCAATTCGGGCGCGCATCGGGACATGACGCTCGAGACATTCATGGCGAGCGGCGCGGCGATCCGCCCGTGGTTTCCCCTGTTCTTCGAGACGGGGGTCAGGACCGCGTCGGGGCCACTCGCCGAGGTCCTGCCAGAGCTGCGCGCCGACGGCCTGGCCTGCGAGACAGGGATGTTCGCCGCCACCAGGGGCGTCAATACCCACAAGGGGGCGATCTTCTCCTTCGGCCTGCTGATCACGGCGGCGGGTCGGCGCTTCGCGCTTGGCGACGCGCTGAGACCAGAGGCGATCTGCTCCGATGTCGCGTCGATGACGGTCGATCTGGTCGACCGCGAGTTGAAGCATTCGAATCCTGCGAGGACAGCCGGCGAGAGGCTCTTTCGCCGCCACGGTCTGACCGGCGCGCGCGGCGAGGCCGCCTCGGGCTTCAAAACCGTGCGCGTGCACGCTCTTCCGGTTTTTGTGTCGACGTGGCTCCGAACCGGCGACGAGCGGCTCGCGCTGTCGGCGGCGCTGCTCGCGCTTCTCGCCCACAATCGCGACACCAATCTCGTGGCGCGCGGCGGCATGGACGGCCTCGCCTACGTCCAGGCGTGCGCCAGGAAAGTCATTGAGCGAGGGCGGCGTGCACGCGCCGGACTTTCCTGACGCCATGACGCGCTTCGACGACGACCTGATCGCGCGAAACCTCAGTCCCGGCGGCAGCGCCGACCTTCTCGCCGTGACCTGGTTCCTGGCGCGGCTGCCGGCCATTCGACAAAGCTGACCTTCCCCATCCTTAAAGGAGCTCCCCATGTCCATGCTCGAAACCTATCGACAGCACGTCGCCGAGCGCGCCGCGCTGGGCATTCCCCCGCTGCCGCTTTCCGCCGAGCAGACCGACGGCGCTGATCGAGCTCCTGCGCGCGCCGCCCGCAGGCGAGGCCGAATTCCTTGTCGAACTGCTGGTCAACCGCGTGCCGGCCGGCGTCGACGACGCCGCCAAGGTCAAGGCCGAATTCCTCGCCGCAGTCGCCAAGGGCGAAGAGACGATCGCGCTCGATCTCGCGCGAGCGCGCGACCGAGCTGCTGGGCACCATGCTCGGCGGCTTCAACGTCAAGCCGCTGGTCGAGCTGCTCGACGACGCCCAGGTCGGCGCCATCGCCGCCGACGCCCTGAAGAACACGCTTCTGGTGTTCGACGCCTTCAACGACGTCAAGCGGCTGGCCGACGCCGGCAACGCCAACGCCAAGGCCGTCATCCAGTCCTGGGCCGAGGCCGAGTGGTTCACCGAGCGCCCCGAAGTGCCAGCCTCGCTGACCGTCACCGTGTTCAAGGTCACCGGCGAGACCAATACCGACGACCTGTCGCCGGCGCCCGACGCCTGGAGCCGCCCCGACATCCCGCTGCACGCGCTGGCCATGCTGAAGAACCCGCGCCCGGGCGTCGAGCCGGACGAAGCCGGGCAAGCGCGGCCCGCTCGAAGCTCCTGCAGGAGCTGGCGGCCAAGGGCCACCCGGTCGCCTACGTCGGCGACGTGGTCGGCACCGGCTCATCGCGCAAGTCGGCGACCAACTCGGTGCTGTGGTTCACCGGCGCAGGACATCCCGTTCGTCCCGAACAAGCGCTTCGGCGGCGTCTGCCTCGGCGGCAAGATCGCGCCGATCTTCTACAACACCATGGAGGACGCCGGCGCCCTGCCGATCGAGCTCGACGTCTCCAGGATGGAGATGGGCGACGTCATCGAACTGCGGCCCTACGAGGGCAAGGCTCTTCGAAGGACGGCGAGGTCATCGCCGAGTTCAAGGTGAAGTCGGACGTGATCTTCGACGAGGTGCGCGCCGGCGGCCGCATCCCGCTGATCGTCGGCCGCGGCGCTGACCGCCAAGCGCGCGCGAGGCGCTCGGGCCTGCCGCCGTCGACCGCTGTTCCGCCTGCCGGCCGAGCCGGCCAGGACGCGGCAAGGGCTTCACCCTGGCGCAGAAGATGGTCGGCCGCGCCTGCGGCCTGCCCGAAGGCCAGGGCGTGCGTCCCGGCACCTATTGCGAACCGAGGATGACCACCGTCGGCAGCCAGGACACCACCGGGCCGATGACGCGCGACGAGCTGAAGGATCTGGCCTGCCTCGGTTTCTCCGCCGATCTGGTGATGCAGTCCTTCTGCCATACCGCGGCCTATCCGAAGCCCGTGGACGTGAAGACCCACCACGAGCTGCCCGGCTTCATCACCACCCGCGGCGGCGTCGCCCTGCAGCCCGGCGACGGCGTCATCCACTCCTGGCTCAACCGCTTGCTGCTGCCCGACACTGTGGGCACGGGCGGCGACAGCCACACCCGCTTCCCGATCGGCATCTCCTTCCCGGCCGGCTCCGGCCTGGTGGCCTTCGCCGCGGCCACCGGCGTCATGCCGCTGGACATGCCGGAATCGGTGCTGGTGCGCTTCAAGGGCGAGATGCAGCCCGGCATCACGCTGCGCGACCTGGTCAACGCCATCCCCTACGCCGCGATCCAGCAGGGCCTGCTGACGGTCGAGAAGAAGGGCAAGAAGAACATCTTCTCCGGCCGCATCCTGGAGATCGAGGGGCTGCCGGACCTCAAGGTGGAACAGGCGTTCGAACTGTCCGACGCTTCGGCCGAGCGTTCCGCCGCCGGCTGCACGGTGCGCCTGAACAAGGAGCCGGTGATCGAGTACCTCAACTCCAACATCGCCCTGATGAAGTGGCATGATCGCCAACGGCTACGCAGACATCGCGAGCGCTCGAGCGCCGCATCAAGGCGATGGAGGCGTGGCTCGCCAAGCCCGAAGCTGCTGGAGCCCGACGCCGACGCCGAATACGCCGCGGTGATCGAGATCGACCTGGCCGACGATCAAGGAGCCGATCCTGGCCTGCCCGAACGACCCGGACGACGTCAAGCCGCTGTCGACGGTGGCCGGAGCCAAGATCGACGAAGTGTTCATCGGCTCGTGCATGACCAACATCGGCCACTTCCGCGCCGCCGGCCAAACTGCTCGAAGGCAAGCGCGACCTGCCGACCAGCTGTGGGTCGCGCCGCCGACCAAGATGGACGCGGAGCAGCTGACGCGAGGAAGGCCATTACGCCATGCTCGGCAGCGCCGGCGCGCGCATGGAGATGCCCGGCTGCTCGCTGTGCATGGGCAACCAGGCGCAGATCCGCAAGGGCGCGACGGCCATCTCCACCTCGACCCGCAACTTCCCCAACCGCCTGGGCATCGACACCCAGCGTCTACCTGGGCTCGGCGGAACTGGCGGCGGTGTGCGCGCGTCCTCGGCCGCATCCCGACCATGGACGAGTACATCGAGCCGCATCGGCGCCGGTCGGCAAGAAGGCGGCGGAGATCTACCGGTACATGAACTTCGACCAGATCCCCGCGTTCTCCAGCGCAGCCTGACGGCCGCGCCCGGGAGACAGAAACCCGGCGGCCCTCCGATTTCCGGGCGCGGATTTAACCTTTTCAATGGCTTGCGGTGGGTTTTCCGGGCGACCAGGCGGCCTCTCCCTATGCGCTGCCCTCTCCCCGCCCTTTGAAGCGACAGCGGCCCGGTCGATATCCTTCCGCAAGCTCCGTTAGGATAGGAGGCGCTGCGTCAAGACGATCGGGCATACGACGCTTTTATGCCCGAGAACAATAATAAACCATCTTGGTTACTTCGTCAAGAAAATGTCGACTCGTTAGCCGTTTTCTCGATCAAGCAGCCCAAACCTGACGCTTCTCCCCCGCTTCACGGCACGGTCGCGCTTTGCCCGGCGCCCTTCATGATGTGGCGGGCGAGCAGGCTCGCGGCCGCTTCCGCGTCGTGCTTCAGGGCGGCTTCCAGGATCTCCCGGTGCTCGCCGGCCGACTGGGAGCGCGGGAAGGCTTTCGTCTTCAACGACAGCATGCGGTAGCGCAGCGAGTGGTCGTACATGGCGCGGCGATAGAGCATGAGCCAGCGCGAGCGACAATTCGAAATCAGCGCCTCATGAAACTCCTGGTTGAAGCGCTCCCATTCCCGGCCATGCCGGTCGGGATTGTCCTCGACCAGGATCTCGGCCCGCGAAAGCTTGTGATAGGCTGCGATGACGCGCGCTTCCCAGTCCAGATCGGCGTTGGCGATTGAAAGCTTCAGCCCATGGCATTCCAGCAACTGCCGCATCTCGGTGATTTCGCGCAGGTCCTCGACCGACACCGGCAGCACGGCAAAACCCTTCTGCCCCTCGGCGACGACAAGGCCGTCGGCCGAGAGACGCGACAGGGTCTCGCGCATCGTGTTGACGCTGACGTTGTAGCTTCGGCTCAGCGCCTGGAGCTTCAGCTTCGAGGCGGGCGGCAGCGAGCCGAGGATGATGTCGTGGCGCAAGCGCTCCCGCAGCGTCTCGGTGAGCGTGGACGAGGGGTTCGCTCGAGAGTTGTCCGCCATGCGAGACCCGTTGCCTTCCGTGAGCGGATATCGTAGGTTTCTAGCAATCTAGGAGATTTTCTGCAATGCTTAGATGGTCGATCGCGACGGTCTGTCTCGGCGGCGGCCTCGAGGCCAAGTTGTCGGCGGCGGCCAAGGCGGGCTTCCGGGCGATCGAGCTGCTCGAAAGCGACCTCACCTACTATGCCGGCGCGCCGCGGGACGCGCGGGCGCTCGCCGACGACCTCGGTCTCGACATCGTCGCCCTGCAACCGCTTCGGGATTTCGAGGGCGCGCCCGAGCCGCAACGTCGGCGCAATTTCGATCGGGCCAAGCGGAAGCTGGAGCTGACCCGCGAACTGGGCGCGCCCTTGCTGTGCCTGAGCTCATCGACTTTGGAGGACTCGTCGCCCGACGTCGGCCGCATCGCCGACGATCTCGCCGAACTCGCCGATCTCGCGCGCCAGTCCGGTTTGCGGCTCGGCTACGAGGCGTTGTCCTGGGGCCGGCACATCAAGGATTGGACGGCCGCATGGGAGGTCGTCGCCAAGGCCGACCGTGACAATCTCGGCATCGTGCTCGATTGCTTCCATATTTGCGCGCGGAAAAACCCGATCGAGCCGATCGCCGCGCTGCCGGGAGACAAGATCGCAATCGTTGAGATCGCCGATTCGCCGGCGCTGGACATGGATCTGAAGTCGCTGAGCCGGCACTATCGCTGCTATCCCGGCCAGGGCGACTATCCCGTCGCCGACTACCTCGACGCGGTCCTGCGCTCGGGCTACCGCGGTCCGATCTCGCTGGAAACCTACTCCGAGCAGTTCCGGGGCGCGTCCGCGGCTTCGGTCGCCGTCGACGGCATGCGTTCGCTGCAGGCGACCGGCGAAGCGCTGAGCGCGCGCCGCCTCGCCAAACTGGAGCCGCCGGTCGCCGAACTCGCCGCGCTGCCGCCGACGCCTGTCGTGCAGGGTCCCGAGTTCCTGGAGTTCGCGGTCAGCGACGCCGAGGCGCAGGAACTCGCCGCGCTGCTCGACGGGCTCGGATTCGAACTCGCCGGCCGCCACCGCTCGAAGTTGGTCGAGCTTTATGCCCAGGGCGACGTCAACCTCATCATCAACCGGGAGCGCAACGCGTTCGCACGTGCGTTCGCGTTGCTGCACGGCGCCGCGGTCTGCGCGATGGCGCTGCGTGTCGATAGCGTCGAGCGCGCGATCGAGCGCGCGCGCGCCCTCCAATGCGCGAGCCACATCGGCTACACGGGGCCCGGCGAAGCGACCGTCCCCGCCATTGGCGGGATCGAAGGCAGCCTGATCTATTTCGTCGATCGGCGCGGCGCCGACTGGCGCAACGACTTTGCCGCGGAAACGCACGCCCGACAGCAGGGCCGGATCAAGGCGATCGATCACCTCTCGAATGTCGTGCGCCGCAACGAGTTCCTGAGCTGGCTGGTGTTCTACGAGACCGTGCTCGGCCTGAAGGCCGACCCGCAGATCGAGGTCTACGACCCGCACGGCGATTTCTACAGCCGGTCGCTCCGAAGCGAGAACGGCGGATTGCGCATCGCCCTCAACGTCGGCGCCGGCGGCGCGACGGGCGTCTCGCGGTTCCTCGATGCGTTCGGCGGCGCCGGGTACCAGCAGATCGCGCTGTCGACGGACGACATTTTTGCCGCGGTCGAAGCCGCGAGGCTGAAGGGCGTTCAGTTTCTGCCGATTCCCGACAATTATTACGACGATCTGGCGACGAGGTTCGAAATCGCCCCCGACCTCATGCAGCGTATGCGCGCGTTCGGCGTGCTCTACGATCGAACCGAGGACGGGCAACTCTTTCACATCTACACGCGCACATTCCACAACCGCTTCTTCTTCGAGATTCTCCAGCGCGACAACTATCACCTGTTCGGCGCGGCCAACACGCCGATGCGCCTGGCGGCGCAGGCGGCCGTCGACGATGCGGAAACGCGCCTCACGGCGGAAGCGGGGCTCTAGTCCGGAGAGGCGGGGGCGCTCGTTCGACGCTGCTCGGGATGTCCGTTTCCAGGCCCGCCCTTCCGCCCCCGCCATGACCACGGACTTGTTTCGGGGGTCTCGGCAGCCCGGCCAGGCAGCCGGACGCTAACGAACAAGTTCGCCCATTCGTGGATCCGCCCACGACTCATGTTAAGCTCATCGCTCTCACGGAGCATTGCAGGGGTTCCCGCGTTGCCGATGACCAGGACCAAGAACCGCGGACGCGAGACTGCGGAGGCCGAGCCGCCGGTCACCGCGGCGGAGCGCACCCGCGCCAATATACTCGAAGTCGCAACCGCGGAATTCGCCGAACACGGCTACTCGGGGGCGCGCGTCGACGAGATCGCCGCCCGGACCCAGACCAGCAAGCGGATGATCTATTACTACTTCCGCGACAAGGAGGGTCTCTACACCGCCGTTCTGGAGGAGGGCTATCGGCAGATGCGCGCGCTCGAACGCGCGCTCGACGTCGACAAGCTCGATCCGGAAAGCGCCATGCGGGCGCTGGTCGCCGGAACCTTCGAGTACCAGGCCGCGCACGAGCGGTTCGTGCGGCTCGTCGTCATCGAAAACATTCACCGCGGCGCCCATCTCGCAAAGACGGGAATTGCCGGCATGCTCGGCAGCGGCGCCCTTCAGACCCTCGGCGGCATCTACGATCGCGGCGTCGTCGCAGGCGTTTTCCGACCCGGCCTCTCGATCCTCCAATTGCATATGACGATCAGCGCCTTGAGCTTCTTCAACGTCTCGAACAACGCAACCTTCTCGCTGATCTTCAACCACGACATGACAAGCCCCGGGGCGCTCGCGGAGCGACGGGACGTCGTCGTCGAGACCGTCATGCGGTACGTGCGCAAACCCTGACGCTGCGCCGCGTCACCCCCGCCCTGCGCCCAAATCGGGATTGCGCGACTGTCGCCGCGAACCTTCGTCCCGTCGTAGCTGCTTTCCGCACTCCATCCGGCCGCCCGGGCCACGTTCCCCACTTCGTGGGGAAGGCGGCCGCGCAAGCGGCCGGATGAGGGCTTTGGCTCGATTCGACGGGGTTCGCTCCTCCGCCCGACGGCGTCCAACGTCGGTCGGCGCTCAGCTCGCGGTCTTGATCTGTGAAACGCAGGCGCGCAGGCCGAGCAAGTAGGAGTCGACGCCGAAGCCGGCGATCTGTCCGACGGCGATGGGCGCGATCACCGAAAAGTGCCGGAATTCCTCGCGCGCATGCACATTGGACATGTGCACCTCGATGATCGGACACTTGAGGATCGCGAGAGCGTCGCGGATTCCGTAGCTGTAATGGGTCCAGGCCCCGGCGTTGATGACCACCCCGTCGACCTGATCCAGATGGGCCTGATGGATTTTCTCGGCGAGCGCCCCTTCGATGTTGGTCTGGAAACACTCGATGCTGACGTCGAGGTCCTGAGCCAGCGCAGCCAGCGCAGCGTCGATGTCCTGCAAGGTCGCGGTCCCGTAGTGCTTGGGATCCCGCTTGCCGAACATATTGAGATTGATCCCGTGCAGGACGAGGATTCGTTTCATGTGCGCCTCCTGATGACGTTCCGATCGCGACAACTCGCTCACGCTTATAGTCCAGGCTGCGACACGGGTGAGCGCGTTCGAGCGAGACAAATCGTCCGTCAACTTCGGCGGGCGCCTCTCGGAACGTCGGTGGCGTCAACCGTCGCCCCGATTTAGGCTCCGCCGCCGTGGCTGCGCTCCGCCGGCTGTGCGGGCGACAAAATTCCTTGGTCGGGTCAGAGGAGGAGCCGGCGGTGAACCAGGCTCTGTTTTCCGGTCCTGTCGCCGAACTCGCAGCCGTCCTGGCCGCACGCGAGGCGCGCGTGGCGCGGCGGCGGGAGGTTCTGTCCCGCCTCGGCCGGCCGACGGTCGGCGTCTCGCCGGTCATGCCGGGCCCCGTCAAAGACTGCGCGGCCAGCCGCCGCATGCATGGCGCGGCGCTCGATGCGCTCGAGCGTCTGTTCCGCGACCGCGAATGGCCGGCGACTCTCGTGTGGACGGACACGGGCGCGACGGGACCGGAAGCGCTGTACGCCGTCGAGGCGGATGCGGGCGACCTCAAGCGCGCGCTGATCGATCTGGAAACCACGCATCCGATGGGCCGGCTGTGGGACCTCGACGTGACCGATCCGCGGCTCGGCGCCCTGTCGCGCCGCGCCCTCGGGCTGCCGGTCCGGCGGTGCATCGTCTGCGACCAACCCGCCCATGCCTGCGCCCGTTCCCGGGCGCATCCGCTGCCCGAGTTGCTCGGCGCCATCGCGCGCATCCTGAACGGGAGCTCGTCCCATCGCCATCGCTCGCGCTGAAGCGGCCTGCGTTCGCGTGGGAAGGCTCGGCCTTTCGCCCGGGCGACATGGCGCGTCTCGCATTGGCCGGGCGAGATCGCCGGCTGCGGCGAAGGGCGGATTGCGGGGCTCGAGGGCGAAACCTATTGTCCTATCTGGCAAGGGCCGGAGGAGCTTGGCGATGTTCGGGCACGCGGTGGGCGAAACAATCGAGGACCTCGGCGCCCTCGCGTCTCGCCTCGACTTTGTTCTCGTCCCCGGCTTCAAGGACAGCGGCCCCGAACACTGGCAGAGCCAGTGGCAGCGCCGAGCCCCGCTTTTCCAGCGCATCGCCCAGCGACGCTGGGACGAGCCGGACATCGAGCATTGGGTGGACGCCGCCGTCCGCCTGCTGGCGACCGGCGTTCGACCGACGGTGTTGATCGGCCATTCGCTCGGCGCGCTGGCCTCGGCCTGTCTGGCGGCCGACGGCCACGAGCGGGTCGCCGGCCTGATGCTGGTCGCTCCGGCCGAGCCGACACGGTTCGAAGCGGAGGGCCGCGTGCCCGAGCGCAACCTGGGCGTGCCGACCCTGGTCGTGGCGAGCGAGGACGATCCGGTGATGTCGCTTCGGCGCGCCAGGCACTGGGCGCAAGTCTGGGGCGCCGATCTCGTCGATCTCGGCGAAGCCGGTCACATCAACGCCGAGACCGGCTTTGGGCCATGGCCGCACGGCTTGAGCCTGCTCGTCGAACTGGCGCGGCAAATTCGATGAAGCCGCAAGGGGCCGCCTGCGTCGTCGAGCCCGCGCCTCGCCGACGCCGCCGAGCGGCGCCCGTCCAAGCCCGAGGTCAATCCAGGCCCGCGCCGTTCGCGTCACGCTCCCGGGCCTGCCATACAACCCGCCGGCGGGCGAGTCGCGCCCCCATTGCGCTTGCCTGATAACGGCCTGATAACGACCTGTTCGGCGCCTGTTTTGGACCTGCCAAATTGCCTGTTCCGTGCCCGGAAAGACCCACAACGGGTGGGTTGTACGTGGCACGGTATGATATTACAGGTCTTTCCGGAAGAAGCGTCAATCGGAGAAAAAAACCTGCAAGGACGCCCGGATCGGCGGCGGACCGAGAGCGGGACGATTTTTCCCGCCGGACCGGCTTCCCGTCCCGGCGCGCGCTTCGGACGGCAGGGTTCTCGCTCACGCCTTCGTCCTTCTCCCCATGTCCACGGCGGCGCATGCGGCCATGTTGTCGATGCGCGTCGAACAGCGATCCTTCGGCGCGCCGGGTCGACGCCTTGCACGCAGATAGTCTGTCAGAACAGATCGTAGTTCGGCCAGTCTACGCGGCGGATCAGATCGACGATCCGCGCCATTGGCTCGTCGGCGCAACTGGGCTCGTTCTTCCCGCCGCAGGCAATCGGCGCCGGGTTGGGCTTACCCGCGGGCGCGCTCGGCGTGCACGTCGCGGAAGCCGCGGCCTCCTGATTGGCGATCAGGACGAAGCTGAATCCGCCCTCCTGGAGGAAGTACATGTCGGAAAAGCCGCCGCTGATCCCGCCGTTGTGCCCCTGCACGATGTTCCATCCCGCATTGCAGGCGCCCCAGGAGCCAATCTGCCAGCCGCGCGCATAGCCGGCGACAAGCGCCTTGTCCGAGGGATCGTCCTGAGCCGGGCTGTGCAGCATGTCCGAGCGCTCGTTCGCATTGAGGATGTCGGGCGGAGAGGCCAGGCCGTCCACAGCCGCCAGGTAGCGCATGAGGTCCTTGGCCGACATGTCCCAACCGCCGGCGCCGACGTTGGGCGGGAGATTGTCGCAGGTCGAGTATGCCGCGTAACTCCCATCCTTGGCGTATTGCTTCGCTTCGCCGATCGAGGCGTCATAGGGGCCGGTGTGGAAGATCGCCGGCTGGGTCAAGCCCGCCGGAGCGAAGACCTGTTGCATCACGGCCGCCGCATAGGGTTCTTGTTTGACACGCTCGATGACGGCCTGAGCGATGGCGAAGTCGATGTTGGAATAGTCGAACATGACTCCGGGCGCGCGCGGAATGGGCCCGCCGTTCGCCGGGCCGCCGGGGGGCGGAGCAGGAATCGGCTTGACCTGCGCGATCGCGAAATTGATGCGTTGAACGAGGTCCCCCGCGGAGCAGTTCGTCGGGTCGCCGACCTCCTCGTTTGGAAAGCTGGCCCGGCAGCCCGGCGGTGTGCTCGAGGATGTGATGCAACTTCGTGCTCGCGAACTGCGTCAGCTGCGGCGCCTCGAGATCCGGAAGGATGCCGTCAGGACCCGTGATCGGACTGTCCAGGGTCAATTTCTTGCCGCCGCCATAGGTCGCGCCGGACTGGATCAGACGAAAGATCGCAACGGAGGTGATGGTCTTGCTGACGCTCCCGACCCTCATCCGATGATTGACGGTCATGGCGACGCCGGCCTCCTTGTCGGCCATGCCGAGGCCGGAGGCGTAGAGCAGGCGGCCGTTGCGGGCGATGGCGATCGACAGGCCCGCGACATGAACGCTCTGCGTGGCCTTCAAGAGCTTGCTCTGCAGGGCGTCGAGGTCGGCGCCGTTGAACGGGCTTTCCCAAATCGTGTCGAACCGCGCCGAGCCGCCCGACGTGAAGGCCTGCACGTAAAGCGGCTGCCATCCCTGATAGCGGTCGACGTCGAATGATGTCTGATATGCGGAGAGCGGAACGCCGTTGTGCGCGATCCACGGCGCGCCGTCGCCGCCCTTTTCCCAGATCGCCGCATAATGATCCGAGCCGCCGGGGCTGTAGCCGCTCACTTCCTTGAGGCGGAAACCCTGCTTGGCGAAGTCGTCGAAGGCCTGCTGGTATTGCGCGCCGGTGAGGCCGTGGCGCGCCACCCACTCAGGCCCGCCGGTCTTGTTCCAGATCGCCGCGTAGACGGCGGCGCCGGAATGCGTGTAGCCGGCGACATGCTGGAGCCTGAATCCCTGCTTCAGCATGGCGTCGAACTCGGCCTGGTACTGGGCGCCGTCCATTGCGAGCTTCACGACCGGGAGCCCCGCGGCGCTCTTGCGCCATATCCCCGCGAACAGAGGCGTCCCGCCAACTTCGTAGCCGTCGACATAGACGAGGCTCAACCCGCTCTTCCCCAAATCGTCGATCGCCCTGGTAAAATCCGCGGCCGACAGACCATGGCGGGCCGCCCAGGGCTCCGCGCTCGCGGGCTGGCGCCAAAGCGCGGCGTAGCGAAGCTGGCCGTTGTCGAGATAGCCGCTCACGGACGCAAGCTCGAAACCGTCCTTGCCGAATTGGTCGAACGCCTTTTGATAGTCCGCAGAGGAAAGGCCGTGGCGCGCGACCCAATGGAGCGGGGTTTGGCCGGCCCAGACTGGCGGCGCGGAAGCCGCGAGCGAGACGAGGCAGGACAGAAGCAGTCGCGTCACGAGTTTCAGCATTGAAATCTCCCCCCCCGAATATCGATGATTCCGCGAGACGCCGATCGCAGCACGAGAATTTCATCAACCCCATTGCGCCGCCCCGCGAGCGGTCGGCTCGCGCCGACCGGGGCGATGCGAAGTTGTCATACCTCAGACCGCACAGCGAACCGCGCGCGCACTGTTCGTGCGACTAAAGCGGCGGGGCCGCCGTGACCGCGATCACACAGGTCAAAGGTCGTTGCTGCAATTTCGAACGACCGCTTCACGCCCAACTGTCCTTCTCGGCAACTATACGCTCAACCGTCCCGCACCGAGAATCTCTGAGCCGCCGCCCTCGCCTCTCCGGGATCGAGAGTGAGACGATCTTTGGCCGAATTGGTTGCCCGAGCGGACGGCCGCGTCGGCTTTCGCTCACGCCTTCGCCCGTCTCCCCACGTCCACCGCGGCGAATGCGGCCATGTTGACGATGCGGCGGACCGTCGCCGAGGGGGTAAGGATATGGGCGGCCTTCGCCGCCCCCAGCACGATGCCGCCGACCGTGACGCCGTTGCCGGCAGCCATGCGCAGCAGGTTGTAGGAGATGTTGGCGGCGTCGAGATTGGGCATGACAAGCAGGTTGGCCGGCCCGATGAAATCGGAATCGGGCATCTTGTCGCGCAGAATCCCCGGCGACAGCGCCGCGTCGCCGCGCATCTCGCCCTCGACCGCGAGGTCGGGGATTGCGTTCCCGGATCAGTTCCCGCGCCCGCCGCATCTTCTTCGCGCTCGGCAGACTGGAGGTTCCGAAGCTCGAATGCGACAGCAGCGCAACGCGCGGCGTCACGCCGAAACGGTGGACCTCCTCCGCCGCCAGCAGCGCGATGTCCGCGATCTGCTCAGCGTCCGGATCGGGATTGTAATGGGTGTCGCAGATGAACAGCTGATGATGCGGCAACATCAGCATCTGCATCACGGCGAGCGTGTGCGCGCCGGGGCGCAAGCCGATCACGTTGCGGATGGCGGCCAGATGATCGAACGCCCGGCCGAACGCGCCGCATAACATGGCGTCGCCGACGCCGCGCTCGAGCAGCCAGGCGGCGAGCAGCGAGCTGTTCGCCCGCATCTGCGACAGCGCCAGCGCGCGCGAAACGCCGTCGCGCTTTCTGGCTGCGTAATAGCCTTCCGCCGCCTCGGTGTAGACCTCGGGATCGTGCGGATCGATGATGCGAACGCCCTCGCCCGGCGCCAGCCTGAGGTCCAGCGTCGCAATTTTCTTGGCGATGACATTGGGACGGCCAAGCAACAGCGGAGTCGCGATCTTCTCGTCGACGACGATCTGGGCGGCGCGCAGGACCCGCTCGTCCTCGCCCTCGGCGAAGATGACCGAGCGTTCCGCCCGCTTGGCGCGGGCGAACACCGGCTGCATCGCCTGCCCCGAATGATAGACCAGGGCGTCCAGCTTTTGCCGGTACGCCTCCAGATCCGCGATCGGCCGGCGCGCCACGCCGCTTTCCGCCGCCGCCTTGGCGACCGCTGGCGCCACCACCGCGATCAGGCGCGGATCGAACGGCTTGGGGATCAGATAATCGCGGCCGAACCGCAACTCGGCGCCCTTGTACGCGGTCGCGACGGCGTCGGCCACCTCGGCGTGGGCGAGTTCAGCAATGGCGTTGACGGCGGCGACCTTCATCGCTTCGTTGATCGCGGTCGCTCCGCAATCCAGCGCGCCGCGAAAGATGAACGGAAAGCACAGCACATTGTTGATCTGGTTCGGGTAGTCGGACCGGCCGGTGCCGATGATCGCGTCGGGGCGCGCGGCGATGGCGTCTTCGGGGAGGATTTCCGGGTCGGGGTTCGCCATGGCGAAGATGAGCGGATCCGCGGCCATGGTCCTGACCATGGCCGGGGTGAGCACGCCCGCCGCCGACAGGCCGAGAAAGATATCGGCGCCGACGATGGCGTCGGCGAGCGTGCGCGCGGGGGTGTCGTTGGCGTAGCGCGCCTTGCTCTCGTCGATCGCCCCGGGCCGGCCGGCGTAAACCACGCCCGAACGGTCGACGATCATAACCTTCTTCGGATCGAGGCCGAGACTGACCGCGAGGTCGATACAGGCGATCGCGGCGGCGCCGGCGCCGGAGCAGACGAGCTTCACCTCGCCGATGGCCTTGCCGACCAGGGCGAGGCCGTTGACCAGCGCGGCTGCGGCGACGATCGCGGTGCCGTGCTGATCGTCGTGAAAAACCGGGATTTTCATGCGCTCGCGCAGCTTCTTCTCGATATAGAAGCACTCGGGCGCCTTGATATCCTCCAGGTTGATGCCGCCGAAGGTCGGCTCCAGGCGCGCGATGGTCTCGACCAGTTTGTCGGGATCGTTTTCCGCCAGTTCGATGTCGAACACGTCGATGCCGGCGAACTTCTTGAACAGGCAGCCCTTGCCCTCCATCACGGGCTTGCCGGCGAGCGGTCCGATGTTGCCGAGGCCAAGCACCGCGGTGCCGTTGGTGACGACCGCGATCAGATTGCTGCGGGACGTCAGTTCGTCCGCCTGGTCGGGGTTCTCGACGATCGCCATGCAGGCGTCGGCCACTCCTGGCGAGTAAGCGAGCGCGAGATCGCGCTGCGTGACCATCGACTTCGTCGGCGTAACCGAGATTTTGCCCGGCGACGGGAACCGATGGTATTCGAGAGCGGCTTTCTTGAGATCCCCGTTCATCCCTGTCTCCTGATCCTCGAGTGAACCGGCGCGCGGCGAAACGTCCGGCGCCCGACGGTCATGGTCGCCATGTTTCGGCGCAGTTCTGCGTGTGCGTCTCGTCGCATCAGGCGCAGCCGCGATCGCCCTCTGGCTCAAACAGCGTCTCGAGCCAGCCGGGCTTGACCTTCGCGTGGATCGACGTGTTAGCGCAATCCGGTCCGTGGGGGCGGGGCCGCGACCATCGGCCGCGCGACCGCCTGTCCCGCGCGGGAAGCCTCGAGGCTCAGTTGCTGTCGAAGGCCCCCGGCCCGCGGCGGACCGAGAGCGCGGTGAAATTGGCCGAACCGAGGGCGTGGGGAGTCCGGTCACGACCTGAACAGCCGGGAATACAGCGTCTCGTGCCGCATTCCGGCGATGTCTGCGCGGAACGCACAGCCGCCGAGGTCGGCGAGGGTCGAGGCCGCCGCCTCGCGGGCGAGCGCCCGGATGCGCGGGATCAGCGTCGCCTGAATCTTCTGCCCGTCGGTCTGGCCGATCGGCCCGAGGCGCACCACGGCGGAAACGGCCGCCGCGACCTGCGCGAGAACGAAGGCCTGAAGGCTCGCCTCCAGCGGCAGGCCATGGCCGGCGGCGGCCGCGGCGACGGCGACCGGATAGGCGACGCGCTCCTCCTCGACGAGTGCGCGCAACGGCCCGCAATCCCAGGCCCCGCGGGCCGCGGCGAGGAAGGCCGCGCCCTGCGCCGTCACCTCCAGTCGGCGCTCGGCCGACGCGGCGAGAGCGATAGCGAGTTCGTTGGTTTCGGCAAGGGCCCGCCAGTCCTCCGCCTCGGCGCTGCGGAAGCTTTGGGCGAACAGGATCGCGTCGGCGCGCGGCGTCCCGAATGTCAGACAGTCGACCAGCCAGCCGCCGAGCGATCGGGCGTCATGAACGTCGCTCGCCTCCACCGCCCACTCGAGCCCCTGCGAATAGGCGAACGAGCCGACCGGAAAGGCCGGCGACAGCCACAGCATGAGCGGCAGCAGCGCCAACTCTGGCGTGCCTGAGCGCGATGTCATGACCCAAGACCCCAACCGTCATTGCGAGCGAAGCGACGCAATCCATGCCGCCGCCTCGCCCTGCGACTCTGCGATTGCTTCGTCGCTCGCTCCTCGCTATGACGAAGAGTGGTCAAACCTGTCTCTCAGTGTCCGTGACTGTGCGAGTGGCTGTGGTCATAGTCATGGTCAGGATGATCGCAGGCGCCGTGATCATGGTCGTGGTCGTGGTCATGCGCATGCTCATGCCCGCGATGGCCATGGCCATGGTCATGCCCGCGCGCCGCCGCCTGCACGTAGGCGCCGCCTTCCGGATTGAACGGCGCCTCGACCGCGACGACGCGGGCGCCGAGGCCCTTGACCATGTCCTCGATCACCGGATCGCGGCGGACGCGCAGCGCCTTTGCGGACATCTCGGTCTCGAGGTGCCGGTTGCCCAGGTGCCAGGCGACGCGCATCAGCGCGAGCGGGTCGGCGGCGCGGATTTCGGCGAGCGGTTCGGGCGCCGCGACCACCTCGACGATCCGGCCGTCCTCGAGCCTCAGCCCGTCGCCGCCGCGCAGCATCGCGGCTTCCGGCAGGTCGAGGAGAAAGGCAAAGCCCTGGACGCCGGTCATGACGAAACGTCGGCGATAGCGCTCGTCGAATTCCAGCACCACGCTGTCGATCGGCGTCCCGCTCCAGTCGCCGGCCGGGAGAACCTGGTCCGCCCGCAGCATCTCCGCTCCTTCGCTTTCCCCGCCAGCATGGACAAGGGGCAATGAAAACGCCAGCCGGCCTGTAAGCCGGGTTCTGTATGGCCGGAGCTTTCGCCCCGACGTGACGGCCATTCCTCTGGGACGCCCGTCGCCGGGCGCCTCAAGCAACCAACCCGAGCGACCGGGCCTACGGAAAGGCCCCGCGGGCGAACCCGCGCATCGCTCCTATTCGGTTTTGCTCCCGGCGGGGCTTGCCATGCCGCCGACGTTGCCGCCGGCGCGGTGCGCTCTTACCGCACCCTTTCACCCTTACCCTGGCGGCCTTTCGGCCGCGTCCAAGGCGGTTTGCTTTCTGTGGCGCTTTCCCTGGGGTCGCCCCCGCCGGACGTTATCCGGCGCCGCATCCGTATGGAGCCCGGACTTTCCTCCGCCCGAAGGCGGCGGCCGTCCGGCCGACTGGCGGGACGGGGCATAGAAGGCGCAGGCGCCGGCGGTCAAGAGAAAAGGACACACATCCGCCGTCGTCGCGGCGGCGCGATCCATGGCGGCCGTCGGACGGCCGCCATGGCGTCGGTCTTACGGGCAGGCGTCCCAGAAGCCCTGGGTCCGGCTCGGGTCGGTATAGTACCAGCACAGGCCGGGCTGGGGCGGCGGCGGGGCCCAGGACGCGGCGACCGCGGCGGTGACGAAGCCGATCGCCGCGCCGGCGGCGATCGCCCCGCCCGGCGCCCAGCGATACCAGCCCGGCCGGCCGACCCAGGCCGCGCGCGGGCCGACGACGACGGCGCCGCCGCGATAACCGCCATGATAACCGCCGTGATAACCGCCGTGATAACCGGGACGGTAGCCGGGATGCACGCCGGGCCGATACCCGGGATGCGGGCCTGGACGACCGTGCACATGACCCGCCGGCCCGCGATGGACGTAGGCATGCACGATCATGTCGTCGCCGACCTGCGCCCCGGGAGCGCCGCCGACCAGTTCCAGCGCCTGCGCCTGAAACGGCCATGACATCAGCGCGGCGACGGCCGCGGCTTTGACGAGTTGCGATGAAATCATCATTTCCCCTCCGCTGGGAGCGCCGGCTCTTATGCGCGGCCCGGTTCGGCCGGCCGGCGGGGGCATCCTGCCCCAGCGGGCCGAAAAAAGAAAACCGACGAATGCGGGGGAATCCGCGCGATCCACCGAAGTTGAACGTCGCCGCAATTTGCGGGTCGTGGGCGCGCGGTCGATGGGGCCGCTTACGGACGCCCGCCTTTCGACGGGCGATGGACCGCGTCAGCCGCGATCGTGAGCAACGCCGCAATACAATGCCGTTTGCTCAAAGGCCTTTCGCCTTCACGCTCGCGCTCTCAAGCGCTCCAAGGGTCGAACTTCGCCAAGTCGAGCAGTTCGAAGTCGCGGACGTTTCGGGTCGCCAAGGTCAGGGATCGCATTTGCGCCGTCGCCGCGATCAGCGCGTCCAACGGGGCAATCGTGCGACCCTGCGAAGCGGCGCGCTCGGCTGCTCCCCGCCGCGTCGGCAATGGTTTGATCAACTGGGAGAATTCGGCTCGCAAATCTTGCCTTCAAAGACCCTAGCCATGCCGCTAGACGTTCGACTCGGGCGCGATCGCCAAGGCGCGACAGGCCATAAGTCGGCTCGTGTAGACTGATGACGCTCAGCCAGAGGTCTCCCTCGCGCAAGAAACTTGAGCACGCGCGTATCCGGAGAAGGTTTGACGAGCTCCGAAACGACAGTCGTATCGACGAGGAAAGAGGCCACGCGCAAATGCTTCCGTTCAAGTCATCGAACGGACTGCCGCGATCGTGGGACCGCGACGGCAGTTCGAGGTCAAAGCCATGAGCCCCCGACAGTCCCAGCGCCTGATGGCGCTTTCAGGAAAAGACCACCACCTGCCGGACACCGATTCCCTCGCGCAGGCGATCAAAGCCCTCGTTGATGTCATCGAGCGTGAGCCGATGAGTCAGCAGCATGTCGACCGGGAGCTTGCCGGCCTTGAAGAGGGCGATGAGACGCGGAACATCGCGCAACGGGGCGGCCGAGCCGATGTAGGAGCCCTTGAGCGTTCGCTCTTCGGCGACCAGCGTCACCGGCGCGAGCGGCATCCGCTTGTCCGGATGCGGCAGGCCGGCCGTCACGGTCGTGCCGCCCCGCCCGGTGACCGCGTAGGCCAATTCGAGCGCCGGCACGGCCCCGGCCATGTCGAAGGCGACCTCGACCCCGCCCGCCGAGAGCGCCCGGACGGCCTGCACGGCGTCGGGCGCGCCGGCGTAGACGCTGTCGGTCGCCCCGAGCACGCGCGCAAAAGCGAGCTTGTCGTCGGAGAGATCGACGGCGACGATCTGGCGCGCGCCGGCGAGCTTCGCGCCGATTACGGCGCTGAGGCCCACCCCGCCGAGGCCGATTACTGCGACCGACGCGCCCGGCTGGACTTTCGCCGTGTTGATCACCGCCCCGACCCCGGTCAGCACCGCGCAGCCGAACAGCGCCGCGAGCTCGAGCGGCAATTCGGGATCGATCTTCACGCAGGATTCGCGCGCGACGACCGCGTGGTCGGCGAAGGCCGAAACGCCGAGATGATGATGGACCGGCTCGGCCTTGAAGGCGAGGCGCCGCTCGCCCGAGAGGAGCGTCCCGGCGCCGTTGGCTCTCGCGCCCGGCTCACAGAGCGCCGGCCGCCCCGCGGCGCAGGGGCCACACCGTCCGCAACTCGGCACGAAGACGAGCACCACGTGATCGCCGACCGCGAGATCCGTGACGCCGTCGCCAAGCGTCTCGACGACCCCCGCCGCCTCGTGGCCGAGCGCCATGGGAACCGCACGCGGCCGCGAGCCATCGATCACCGACAGGTCCGAATGACATAAGCCGGCCGCGGCGACGCGCACCAAAACCTCGCCGCGGCCGGGCGGAGCGAGGTCAAGCACGACCACGTCCAGCGGTTGCGACCTGACGTAGGGCGGCGGCAGGCCTGTTTCCCTGAGAAGGGCGGCTCGGATGCGCATGCAATGTCCTCGACGTTCCGCGTGTCGCCCGATTCTAGCGCCCGTTCGGCGCGCTTGTCATCGGCACATGAGGGGCCTCTGGCGCGCCGGAACGCATAAGCCCGTCCACCCTTGCGCGCCGCGTCGCCGAGCGCCACATATCTGCCGCGCCACGGGTCCCCGATTGCGGCTCGCGGGCAAAAAAGGAGCCGCTCATGCCGCAGACCAACAGCCGTTTCTTCGACGATCTCTCGCGCCTGATGACGGACGCGGCGGGTCTTGCCGACGGCGCTCGGCGGGAAGCGCAGACCTTCGCCAAGAGCCAGCTCGAGCGCATGATGGCCGGCATGGATCTCGTCAGCCGTGAGGAATTCGAGGCCGTGCGCGAGATGGCGGCGAGGGCGCGCGAGGAAAACGAGAAGCTTGCCGCCCGCATCGCCGCCCTCGAGGCGAAGCTTGCCGGGCCAACTCCCTGACGGGATTCACCTTCTTTCGCAGAGTCTTGATTCGTTTCACAGATTCTGTGGACGGCGGATTCGGCTAGGTTTACGATTCGCTGCGAATCATTGAGGTTGCGGCCGTTCGCTCCGGGAACGGAGCGGGCCGCACGGGCGGCGGGCGAACTCGAAGCGCGTCGTCCAGAGCCTGTGTCGTAGCCGTGTCCCGTATCCCCCGCCGGAAAGACTCCTGATGAGCATGATCGAGACTGTCGCCGACGATCGACCTGAACATCCGGTCGACGTGGTGGAGCGGTTGGCCGCCATCAACGAATGGACCTTCGACCGCGCCGAGGAGGACGAGATCTCGATCCTGGTCGCGGGGGACTGGGCCAATTACGATCTAGCCTTTACCTGGCTTCCCGACATCGAATCGCTGCACGTCGCCTGTTCGTTCGATCTCAAGGCGCCGGCGCGCAAGCGCGCGGCGGTCAGCGAGCTGATCCAGCTCATCAACGAGCAGCTGTGGCTTGGTCACTTCGACATCTGGCGTGAGCAGGACCTGGTCATGTTCCGCCATTCCGTCTGCCTCGCCGGCGGAGCCAATGCGAGCGACGCCCAGTGCTCGGCGGTGGTGAAGGCGGCGGTTTCGGCCTGTGAGACCTATTTTCAGGCGTTCCAGTTCGTGCTCTGGGCCGACCGCGCCCCTCGCGAGGCGATCGCCTTCGCGGCTTTCGAGACCCGCGGCTCGGCCTGACGGGCGCGGTCGCCGCCGGCTCGATTTGTCGTGCTCCGAGGGCTGGCGTTTCTGCGCATTTGCGTGTAAGAGCCCGCCTTCCCGTTTTCCCGCGCGAAAGACATACGTTTTTTGCGCGTTTGGTTTGGAGTTGTATCAATGGCCGTTCCGAGACGCAAAACGTCGCCCTCCCGCCGCGGCATGCGTCGCTCCGCCGACGCTCTCAAGGCGCCGACCTATGTCGAGGACAAGGACTCCGGCGAGCTGCGCCGTCCGCACCACATCGACATGAAGACCGGGATGTATCGCGGCCGTCAGGTGCTCAAGCCGAAGAACGCGCCCGCCGAAGCCTGATCGGACGCCCATTCGAGGCAGCGGCGAAGCCGGCCCCCTGGGCCGGCTTTTTGTCGTGCGCCCACCCGATCAAGGCGGCCGCGCCCGCCCAGAAGAGCTGCCTTCCCTTGCGGGGAAGGGAATGCCGCCGCTCCCTGCAACCTGGCCCGCCCGCTGTGACGCCGTCGTTTCTCCAGCCTGTTATGCGCCTGTTCCAGCCTGTTAACGACCTGATAACGACCTGTTCGGTTGCCTGTTTCCGCGCCTGCCCATAGCCAACAAATCGGCGGGTTGTATTCCAGGCAACAAACTGACATTGCACGACTTTCGGAAACAGGACGTCGATCGTAGCGCCAAGAAACGCCCTGCTAACAGGCAGTCGGGATCGCCCGAGGCGCGGACCGGGTACGGAACGATTAGGGCCAAATCGAACCGCGGGCGGCGGATCAGCCGTTGCGCGAAGCGACGACGGCGCCCCCGACGATCAGCGCGCAGGCCACGGCGAGCGACGGGGCCGCGGGCGCGACTCCGCCGCCACCAGAATGAGCGTCGAAAGCACCGGCGCGGCATAGGCCGCCACGCCGAGCAGGCGGATGTCGCCGTGCTTCACCCCATAGTCCCACACGTAGAAGGCGAGCCCCACGGGGCCTAATCCGAGGCCGAGGATGGCGAGCCATTCGACGGCGCCGGCAGGAATAACGGTCGTCTCGAACACGGCATGGCAGGTCGCCGCCAGCGCAGCGGTCGCGAGGCAGAAGCCCGCGACCGCCTCGGTCGGCGCGCCCGCGAGCGTCCGCGACAGCACCGAATAGCCGGACCAGACGAAGGCGCAGCACAAAGCCAGGCCGTAACCGACCAGCGCCTGCCGCCAGCGCCAGCAAAGCTCGCGCCCTTCGAGAGAAAGAGCGTGGCGGCGCCGGCAAAGCCGAGCGCCGCGCCGATGAGGTGGCGCGCGCTCAGGCGCTCGCCCGGCAGGACCGCGGAGAATAGGACGATCAGCAGAGGCCAGAGATAGGCGATCAGGCTCGCATCGGCCGGAGGGGCGCGTCGAAGCGCCGCAAAGTAGAGCGCGTGATAGCCGAAAAGGCCGCCGATCCCCACCGCCCACACTTTGGCCGGCTGGCGGAGCGCCGCCAGTCGTCCGCGCGCCGCGGCATAGGCGACCCCGCAAAGGCCGCCGACGGCGAAGGTGAGGGCCGCCAGTTCGAACGGCGGCGCCTCCCCCGACAGGGCCGTCATGAGCGCGAGCGTCGACCACAGCGCGATCGCGGCGAATCCGACCAGTGTGGCGGAGAGATTTGCGGGCGAAGCGACCGGCGACGGAGTCATGGATCGCGCTGCTATCAGGCGCTGGCGGCCATGGAAAGAGCGGCCGCGCCGGTCGACGGCAGGTCGCTCCGGCCGAAACACGCCCCGTCAACATTACTAAGCTTTCATCTCGAGGCCATGCGAAGGTTAGGGCGCAAGGCCGATCATCTGGGCAAGGTCGCATTTCGCGTGGCGACTGAGTGCGGGATCCAGAATGCGCGACCTCGGTCTATCCACCGCGTTGCGTCTTGCCTTGCTCACGGGCGTCGCATGTGCGGCCGTCGCTGGCGGCGGCGGCTGACAGCCTTTCGGATTCGGGCCGCGCCGTCGGAGCGACGGAGGCCGCGACGCCTCGGCTGAGCGCCGGGCCGGCGTCGTTCGCGGACATCGTCGATCGCGTGACGCCCGCCGTCGTCTCGGTCAAGGTGAAGATCGTGGACGCCGACGATGCAGACGGAGCTTGCCGGATCTTTCGCCGAGCAGCCCCCTCTATCGCTTTTTCCGACACTTCGGTCTGCCGGACGACGGCGACCCGGCGCCGCATGGCCATTCGACCCGATGGCGCAGGGGTCGGGCTTCTTCATTTCGCCGGACGGATACATCGTCACCAACAATCACGTGGTCGATCATGCGCGCGAGGTCGACGGTCACGACTTGCGGGCGGCAAGACGCATGCCGGCCAAGGTGATCGGCGCCGACAGAAAGACCGATCTCGCCTTGCTGAAAGTGAATGGGCAGCGACTTCGCCTTCGTGACGTTCGCGTCCCAGCCGCCGCGGGTCGGCGATTGGGTGATCGCGGTCGGCAATCCGTTCGGCCTCGGCGGCACGGTGACGGCGGGCATCGTCTCGGCGCGCGGCCGCGACATCGGCTCCGGCCCCTATGACGACTTCCTGCAGATCGACGCGCCGGTCAACCACGGCAATTCGGGCGGCCCGACCTTTAACGGCCAGGGCGAAGTCGTCGGCGTCAACACCGCGATCTTCTCGCCGTCGGGCGGCAGCGTCGGCATCGGCTTCGCCATCGCCAGCGACGTGGTCAAGACGGTCGTCGAGCAACTCAAGGAGAATGGGTCGGTCACCCGCGGCTGGATCGGGGTCCAGATCCAGTCGGTGACGCAGGATATCGCCGATAGTCTCGGCGTGAAGAACGCCAGCGGCGCGCTGGTCGCCGGGGCGCAGAAGGACTCGCCCGCGGCCTCCGCCGGAGTGAAGAGCGGAGACGTCATCACGGCGTTGGACGGCGAGACGGTCGCGGATCCCCAGGAGCTGGCCCGCCGGATCGCGGCGATGGGTCCGAAGAAGACGGCTAAGCTTGGCGCTGATTCGCGACGGCGCGGCGAAAACCATCGCCGTGACGCTCGGAACGATGCCGCCGGACAGGGCCGAAAGGCGGAGCTGAACCAAGACAGCGAGATTCGACCGCGCTCGCCAAGCTCGGCCTGACGTTGCGCGCCGACCGGGGCGATGGCGGGGTCGTGGTCGCGGGGGTCGAACCGGACAGCCCGGCCGCCGACGAAGGGCTCAAGCGCGGCGATATCATCCTTGAGGTGCGTGGCAAGGCGGTCCGCGAGCCGTCCGACGTCGCCTCGGAGATCGACGCGGCCAAGACCGATGGAAAGAGAAGCGTGCTGTTGCGCGTCAAATCGGACGATGGCGAGCGCTTTCTCGCCCTTCCGACACGCGCGTCCTGAGGTCCGGCGCGCGCCCCGAATACGGCACGCCGGCAAACAAATGGGCGGAAGGAAAATATGGGCTCGTCCCCGGCCCAGCGCGTTGCGCTCCCTTCGTCCAGTCGGCGGTCGCACAATCCCCGCCCGCGCGACGCCGGCAACGCGGCGGCAGGTTCCACTCAGCCCCCCGGACCTGCCGCCGCACCTTTTTTGGCCAAGCTGGCGCAATCTGTTATATAGCGGCTTATGCGAATTCTGATCATCGAAGACGACCGCGACGCGCAGCCTATCTCTCAAGGCCTTTCGCGAGGCCGGGCATGTCGTCGACCCCGCCCATGATGGCGTCAGCGGGTACGACATGGCGCTCGAGGGCGGTTACGATGTCGCGATCGTCGACCGGATGCTGCCGAAAATGGACGGCCTGACCCTCATCGGCGCGCTGCGCAGCCAGAAAAACGAAACCCCCATCCTGATCCTGTCCGCGCTCGGGCAGGTGGACGACCGGGTCAAGGGCCTCAGAGCCGGCGGCGACGATTATCTCGCCAAGCCGTATGCGTTCTCCGAACTGCTCGCCCGAGTCGAGACGTTGGCGCGGCGCCGTCCGGCAGGCGCTCCGGAGGAGACCGTGTATCAGGGTCGGCGACCTCACACTCGACCGTCTTTCTCACAAGGTGGCGCGCCGCGGCGAGGAGATCGTGCTGCAGCCGCGCGAGTTCCGGCTGCTCGAGTATCTGATGCAGAACGCCGGCAAGGTCGTCACCCGGACCATGCTGCTCGAGCACGTCTGGGACTACCATTTCGACCCCCAGACCAACGTGATCGACGTCCATGTCTCGCGCCTCCGGGCCAAGATCGACAGGGATTTCGACGCGCCGCTGCTTAGCACCGTTCGCGGCGCCGGGATACATGATTCGTGACGGCGCTCGCTAAACTCTTCAGGGCCACCGCCTTTCGTCTGGCGCTGGCGATTTTGGCGGTCAGCGCCGTCGGGGCGGGCGTCGTGCTCGCGATCATCGCCTGGCAGGTCATCTCGGTCGTCGACGAGGAGATCGCCCGAACGATCGACGCCGAGGCCAAGGGCTTGACCGACACCTACAACCACGACGGGCTCGTCGGTCTCTACTCTTCGATCGAGGCGCGCAAGCGCCAACCCGGCGCGGCGCTCTATCTGCTGACCGATCCGGCCGGCGAAGCGCTGGCTGGCAACGTCGAGCAGATTCCGCTGGAAGTGCTAGAGCGGCACGGCTTCATCGTCGTTAACTACCGCACCAACGGACCAGGCGACCGGGTCCGCCAGGCGCTCGTGCGCATCTACAAGGTGCCGCCCGGTTTCCTTCTCCTGGTCGGTCACGACCTCGGCGACCGCGGCCGGATCGAAAACGTTATGGTCCGGGCGTTGGCGATCTCTCTGATCTTCTTCGCCGCGCTCGCAGCGGTGGGGGCGCTGTTCGTCGCCCGCAACGTGCTCAAGCGCATCGACGATATCAACACCTCGGCGCACGGAATCATGAAGGGCGACATGACCGGCCAGCTCCCGGTTTCCGGGTCCGGCGACGAACTCGACCGGCTGGCCGAGAGCCTCAACGCGATGCTCAAACGGATCGGACTCTTGATGCAGGGTCTGCGGGAGGTCAGCGACAACATCGCGCACGATCTGCGTACGCCCCTTACCCGCCTGCGCAACCACGCCGAGGCGGCCCTCGCCTTCGGCGACGACGCCGCCAGCTATCGCGCGGCCCTCGAGAAGACGATCGAGGAGTCCGACAGCCTGATCAAGGTCTTCAATGCGCTTCTCCTGATTGCGCGGGCCGAGGCCGGCGCCGGCGTCGAGGGGCAAAGCTCGTTCGACCTCGGCGAGGCGGCACGAGCGGTCGCGGAACTCTACGAGCCGATCGCAGACGAGGAGGGCGTCGCTCTGACCGTCTCGGTCGACGGTCCGCTCCATGTCCGGGGCAATCGCGAGTTGATCGGCCAGACGATCGCCAATCTGATCGACAACGCGCTGAAATACGGAGCGCACGCCGAGGGCGCCGTCAAGCCCGAAATCGTCGTGGCGGCGCGGCGATTGAGCGACGTCGTCGAACTGATCGTCGCCGACCGCGGTCCGGGCGTCTCGCCGCGGGACAGGGAGCGCGTGCTGGGGCGTTTCGTTCGGTTGGAGGGCTCGCGCTCGCGCCCCGGCTCGGGACTCGGCCTCTCGCTCGCCGCCGCCGTCGCGCGCATGCATGGCGGCAGAGTGGAACTCGAGGACAACCGGCCCGGCTTGCGGGTGCGTGTGATCCTGCCCGCCGGGGCCGCTCCGCTCTCGCTGCCGGGGCCGGCGCACGCGGTCGTCAATGAACCGATCGCTGGCTGAACGAGTCGCGGTCGCTCCGAGGCTCTCGGAGCCCGCCGCCGGCCGCCGCCGGCTGCAGGCGCTGATCGAGGCCCCAGAGGGGGAGGCGTTGGCGGGGCTGGTCGGCCTGGGCCGAACACGCGAACTGCTCCTCGGCCTCGCTGAATATTCGCCCTATCTCTGGACGCTGGTGACGGAGGATCCGGCCCGGCTCGCGCGCCTGCTCGGTCGCCCTCCCCGCGAGGCGCTGGATGCGCTCGTCGCAGGCCTGGCCACGATCGGGGGCGACGACGAGGCGGCGCTGATGCGCGCGCTCCGCCTCGCCAAGCGCGAGTCGGCGCTCCTGATCGCGCTCGCCGACATCGGCGGCGTCTGGGAGGTGGTCGAAGTCACCGAGGGGCTCACCCGCTTCGCCGACGCCGCGGTCGGCGCCGCGCTCGCGTTCCTCTTGCGGCAGAATGCGCTCGGCGGCCGGCTCGCGCTCGATCCCGACGCGCCGGATCTTCAGGCCGGCTGCGGCCTGGTCGTCCTCGCGCTCGGCAAGCTCGGCGCGCGCGAGCTCAACTATTCGAGCGACATCGATCTGATCGTGCTTTATGACGCGGCCGCCGCCGCCGTTTCCGAAGGCGTCGAGCCCGCGCCCCTGCTGGTGCGAATCACCAAAGCGCTGGCGCGCCTTCTGCAGGAGCGCACCGCCGACGGCTACGTGCTGAGGGTCGATCTGCGGCTCAGGCCCGATCCCGCGTCGACCCCGGTCGCCCTCTCGACGGTTAGCGCCTACGCCTATTACGAGACGGTCGGACAGAACTGGGAGCGCGCAGCGCTGATCAAGGCGCGGCCAGCGGCCGGCGACCTCGAGCTCGGACGACGCTTCCTCGCCGATCTTGCGCCGTTCATCTGGCGCAAGTACTTCGACTACGCTGCGATCGCCGACATCCATGCGATGAAGCGGCAGATCCATGCGGTCCGCGGGCACGAGCGAGTGGTCGTTGCGGGGCACGACGTCAAGCTCGGACGCGGCGGCATTCGCGAGGTCGAATTCTTCGTCCAGACGCAGCAGCTCATCTTCGGCGGCCGGCGGCCCAAGATGCGCGGCTCGCGCACGCTCGAGATGCTCAGCGAACTCCATGCCGAGAAATGGGTGACGGCGGAGGCGATGAAGGACCTGACCGCGGCCTATCTCTTCCTGCGCACCGTCGAGCACCGGCTGCAGATGGTCGCCGACGAGCAGACCCAGCGCCTGCCGTTCGAGCGCGCCGAGCTTTCCCGCTTCGCCCGGTTCTGCGGTTACAATCGGCCCGAGGCGTTCGCCAAAGCCCTGACTTTTCATCTGACCCGGGTGGAAAAGCACTACGCGCGCCTGTTCGAGAGCGCGCCGACCCTTAGCGCTGCGGCCGGCAGTCTCGTCTTCACCGGCGTCACCGACGATCCCGAGACGCTTGCGACGTTGGGCCGGCTCGGCTTCCAGCATCCGGAGGCGGCTGCCGAGACGATTCGCGGTTGGCATTTCGGCCGGCGGCCCGCCGTGCGCAGCGCGCGCGCCCGCGAAGTGCTGACGGAGTTGACGCCTGCGCTGCTCGAAGCCTTCGCCGGCTCCGGCGACGCCGATGCGGCGCTCGCCGCCTTCGACGAGGCGATGGCTCGGATGAGCGCTGCGGTCGAGCTGTTGTCGATCCTGCGTTCCAACGACGACGTCCGTGAATTGTTCGGCGATGTGCTCGGCTCGGCGCCGCGGCTCGCCCAAGTGATCGCAACCCGCCCGCATGTGCTCGACGCCGCGATCGACCCGGACAGGACGGCCGATTTCGAGGATAGCTTCAACGAGCAGGCGACGCGCCTGCGCGCCGAGACCTATGTCGAACAGGCGCACAACACCGAGGAGGCGCTCGACCGCGCGCGCGACTTCGCCGCCGAGGAGATGTTCCTGATCGGCCTCCATCTTCTCTCGGGCCGGCTCGACCCCGACCGTGCCGGCCGGGCCTATAGCGCTCTGGCCCAGGCTCTGGTCGGGTCGATGCTGAAGCAGGTGGAAGCCGCCTTCGCCGCCGATCATGGGCGCCTGCGCGGCGGCCGCGCGGTTGTGCTGGCGATGGGCAAGCTCGGCTCACGCGAGATGACGGCGGCCTCCGACCTGGACCTCATCCTGATCTACGATTTCCCGGTCGACGCAGGGGAGTCCGACGGGCCGAAGCCGCTCGGGCCGGTGGTATTTTATTCGCGCCTGACCCAGCGCCTGCTGGCCGCGCTGACGGCGCCGACCCGGCGCGGGTCGCTCTACGACGTCGATATGCGGCTCAGGCCCTCGGGCCGCAAGGGACCCCTCGCCACCCAGTTTTCGGCCTTCGCTCTCTACCAGCGCAACGAGGCCGAGACCTGGGAGCACATGGCGCTGACGCGCGCGCGCGTCATTGCAGGCGACCCGGATCTTGCAGCCGATGTCGCGAAGGCGATCCACGCCATCCTGACCCGCCCGCGCGATCCGGCCGCAGTCGCCCGCGAAGTCGCGGCGATGCGCGCGCTGATCGCCAGGGAGAAAGGCGACCGCGACGTGTGGGACCTGAAGCTCGTTCGGGGCGGCCTGATGGACATCGAGTTCGTCGCACAGTTCCTCAGCCTCGCCTTCGCCCACGCAAAGCCGGAGATCCTCGACGTCTCGACGCGAAAAGCGATCGACAAGGCGGGACGAGCGGGGCTCCTTCCGTCTTCCCACGTCGGGACGCTCATCGAAGCGCACCGGCTCTATACCGACGCGACCCAGTTCATGCGGCTCGCCATTGCGGGCCCTTTCGATCCCAAGACCGCCGCCTCGGGCGTCAAGCGTCGCATCGCCGCCTCGACCGGCTACCCCAATTTCGAAGCCTTCGTCGCCGGACTTGACGAAGCGCGCAAACGGGTGCGCGAGGCGTACGAAGCGGTGGTCAAAGGGTGACAGCGGGCAAAACGGGAAGGCCGGTCTGCAGCGTCGGAGTGAAGGCGTCCGCTTTCGCAAACGATGCCGAGACTGACCGGACGCCTGCCGACGAGAATTGCCATTGCAGAACGGCTCGACCGGCGTCATGCGGCCGCCATCGCCGGCCCCTTCGATCTGAAGACAAGCGGCCTCGGGCGGGAGTCGGGCCGCTGTCGTACGCGCGCCCTGTCAAGGGTCGCAGCCGAAGGCAGGCCACAACGGAATCAAACTCTGTCTATTCGTAACTCCCAAGCGAGGGTGAATCCCGTGAGCGACAGTTGCGTGGAAAATGACGGCGGGCGTGCGATTTTTCGGGACGTGGATCGGGGAAATAGGAGTCGAGGCATGGATGATTCTCCGCCCCGAGGGCTGCCGCGCACGGCGCGACGGGCTCTGGGCGAGCGCCCGATAAGGTCGGGCGCTCGACGCCGTCCTCAGTTCCCGACGATGCTCGCCCGGGCCCTCTGCCACCAGCCGGTTCGACGAGGACGCGGGGACTCGTCGACGGGCTCGACCGACTTCCGTTCTCCGGCTTCGCCGTTCCTGGCTTCGACTTCCCCCGCGGGAGCGATGGCGGACGCGTCTTCGCTTGGCGGATGCGCATGCCTGGACGGCGCGCCTTCGACCTCGCCGCTCGTCGACCTCGATGCCGAGAAGTCTTCTTCGGCCTTCACGGCCGGCGCGGTCAGCGCCTCCTCGACATACGCCTAAGTCGGCGGCGCGGACGGCGCCGAGAAGGGGGACGCTGCATGCTCGTTCGACCACGCTGCCTCGGACGCCGAGGCATCGGCGAGCGCGGCCTCGAAGGCCTCCGCCCGCAAAGCGCCCGTTTCAACCGGCTCTGGAGCTTCCGAAGGATCGGCGTGCGCAGGAGCGCTCTCGCCATAACGCTGTTCGCTCAGCCGGGGCGGGAAGCGATTGCGGCCGCCGCGCGACCGGCGCGAGCGACGACCGCCGCGCTCGCCTTCACCCACGGGGACTCGACCCTCGAAGGAATCAGTTTCCTCAACCGGAGCCGCGAGATCGCCGCCGATCTCTGCGACCACAGCTAGGCCGTCGTCGGCCGGCTGGGGTGCGTCTGGAGCGATGCTCTCACCGAACGGCCGATCGCCGCCACGCCGGCGCCGGCGCCGCCTCCGGCGGCGGCCGCCTTCGCTGTCGTCCGTCGGGCCACCTTCGCGACCCTCGTGCGCGGGCGCCCGGTCTTCGGCTTCTTCGGCGCCGTCCTCGATCGGCGGCTCGACCTCGTCCTCGATCGGCGCCGGCTCCTCGATGACGGCAGCAAAATCGTCCTGCGCCAGCGCCTCGGGTCCGATATCGGGGCGGGGCCCGGTCGCCGGCTCGCCGCGGTCGATGGCGTGATAGTTCGCGCCGGTCAGCGTGTCGTCCGCCTCGATCGCGACCGCGACGCCGAAGCGTCGTTCGAGATCACGCAGGTTCGCCCGCTTCTGATTGAGGATGTAAAGAGCGACGACGGTGCGGGTGCGCACGACGATGTCATGGGTGGCGCTCTTGATCAGCGCGTCTTCGAGCACGCGCAGAACGTGCAGCGCGATCGACGAGGTCGAGCGGACAACACCCGAGCCCTGGCAATGGGCGCAGACCACGGTCGAGCCCTCCAGCACGCCGGTGCGGATGCGCTGACGCGACAATTCCAGAAGCCCGAAGTGGGAGATGCGGCCGACCTGGATGCGGGCTCGGTCGTTCTTCAGCGCATCCTTGATGCGGCGCTCGACGGCTCGGTTGTTGCGCTGCTCTTCCATGTCGATGAAGTCAACGACGATGAGTCCGGCGAGGTCGCGCAGCCTGAGCTGCCGGGCGATCTCGTCGGCGGCCTCGAGGTTGGTCCGGAGCGCCGTGTCCTCGATATTGTGCTCCCGGGTCGAGCGGCCCGAGTTGACGTCGACGGCGACCAGCGCCTCAGTCTGGTTGATGACGATGTAGCCGCCCGACTTCAGCGTCACCTGGTTGGAGAACATCGCATCGAGTTGCTGCTCCACGCCAGCCTTGGCGAACACCGGCTGCATGTCGCGGTAGAGCTGCACGGCGTTGACATGGCTCGGCATCAGGAGGCGCATGAACTGCCGCGCCTCGCGGTAGCCTGCCTCTCCCGCCACCATGATCTCGTCGACCTCCTTGCTGTACAGGTCGCGGATGGCGCGCTTGATCAGCGAACCTTCCTCGTAGACCAGCGTGGGGGCGCTCGAGGAGAGGGTAGTCTCCCGCACCGTCTCCCACATCCTGAGCAGGTACTCGAAGTCGCGCTTGACCTCGGCCTTGGTGCGCGCGGCGCCAGCGGTACGCAAGATCACCCCCATGCCCTCGGGCACGTCCAACTCCTCGGCGATGCCTTTGAGGCGGCTGCGGTCCTGGGCGTTGGTGATCTTGCGCGAAATGCCGCCGCCGCGCGCGGTGTTCGGCATCAGCACGCAGTAGCGGCCAGCGAGCGACAGATAAGTGGTCAATGCTGCGCCCTTGTTGCCGCGCTCCTCCTTGACGACCTGGACCAGCAAGACCTGCCGGCGCTTGATCACTTCCTGAATCTTGTACTGCCGCCGTAGCCGCTGCGGCCGCCGCGGCATCTCCTCCCAGGCGTCGCCGCCAATCTGTTCGACTGGCTCGCCGTCGTCCTCAGACCGCTCCTTGCGGCTCGTGCGGACACGCTCCTCCGCTCCGCCATCGAGCGTGGTCACTTCGTGTTCGTGGTCGTCGTCGCGGACCTTATCGTCGGCGTAGGCGGGACCCCCGAGGACGTCTTCGACCTCTCCCGCCTCCGCCACGGGTTCTAACGAAGCGCTCTCATCCGGCGCGATTTCGGCCGGGTAGGGCGCCTGCGCGACCGGCGGGGCCACATAGCCGGCGCCGTCAGGAGACGATTCGTCCCCGATCAGGGCCTCGGCGTCGGGCGCCGCCGGCTCTCCGCCGTGCGACTCCGCGGCTGGTCCCGCTTTGGCCGAGGGCTCGGCCCACCGCTCCGACTCGAGTGCAACCGCGTCCCCGATTTCCTCGACTTCCCCGACGAAGGCCGCAACGCCAGAAGCCCCCTCGTCCTCGTCGCCGGCCTCGACCGCATCCTCCGCCACCTGGGCAATCTCGGAAACGCTCTCGTCTTCGGTGTCGCTGGCGCGCGCCCCAGCCTCGTTCGCGCGCGGCCGGCGATGGCGGCGGCTGCGGCGCTCTCCCCGCAGCTCGTCATCCTCGTCGTGGGCGGCCTGCGCCTCTTCCTCGAGCAGGGCCTGCCGGTCGGCGACCGGTATTTGATAGTAATCGGGATGGATTTCCGAAAAAGCGAGGAAGCCGTGCCGGTTGCCACCGTAGTCGACGAAGGCCGCCTGGAGCGACGGCTCTACGCGCGTGACCTTCGCAAGATAGATGTTGCCGCGCAGCGGCCGCTTGCTCGCGGATTCGAAGTCGAACTCCTCGACTCGGTTACCTCTTAGCACCACCACCCGGGTTTCTTCCGGGTGGGAGGCGTCGATGATCATCTTGTTTGCCATGGAATGCTCTCTTGCGCACGGCGCCGCGGGCCGCGGAGGATCGCGGCCGCTGGGCGCCGTCGGGCGCAACGTTGGAGTTGGAGATTGGATGGGATCGGAAAGCTGATACCGCCATCGCGTTGCGCCGCCCGAGGCGCGAAACGACCAATCCGCAGGGCCGCGCCACCATCATGAGGTCGTCGTGGATCTGCGGTTGTAACATCGTCAGCGGTAAACCAAGGCCCTTATCCGGCTGTTCAGCTAAAGCAACGACGCGTACGGCGCGCCGGTGTCACGAAACAGTCCGTGCCGCCGGCAGACTTCCGGCCAAAGGTCGACTTGGTTTTCGTCGACGCTCCTCTCGCCGGCAAGACCGTCTTGCCGAAGCGCGCCGAAAAGTGACGGCAAACCAAGCGTTCGCCACGGCGTCATCTCAGCGAGGGCCGCAATCCGTCATACGACGGTCCTGCATGCGCCCACATCACCCTCGAACGGGCGGCCTCGCGGACTCGGTCCGGATTCGTAACGCTCTCTAAATAGCGGGCGCGGTTTCGCTTGGCAAGTCTTTCCGTCTGGCAACAGGGCTCCGAACTCGGGTTAACGGCATTTACGAGTTGCGGAAAGGCTGAATCTATGGGGGCTCCCAATTCGGAGCCCGCTCATGAACGTCTCGCCTGCGCAACCAACGGAGCCCTCGCGGCTGCGGCTTCTCCTGGACCACTTTTCCCGGATCGCGGACAGGCGAAGTCCGGAAAACGTGGCGCACAAGCTGAACGAGATTCTCCTCTTGTGCGTCTGCGCCACGATCGCCGATTGCGACAGCTTCGACGCCATCTCCGACTGGGGAAACGCGCACCTCGCGTTTCCTCAGCGGTTCCTGCCTTACCAGTGGGGGATTCCCTCGGCGCGCTGGCTCAACATCATGATGAACCGGATCGATCCGGCCCTGTTCGCCGCGTGTTTCATGGACTGGGTCCTCGCCTGCTGGCCCGAGCCGCTCGACGCGATCGCCATCGACGGCAAGACCGTGCGGCGCAGCCATGATCGCGCCAGGGGTCGGGTGGCGCTGCATCTGGTCTCCGCCTTCGCCGCCAACAGCCGTCTGGTTCTCGGACAGGAGGCGGTCGACGACAAAAGCAACGAAACGACCGCAATCCCCGTGCTGCTCGAAAAGCTCGCCGCCGGCCGCAGCCTCGAAGGCGCCGTGGTCACCATCGACGCCATCGACGCCATCGCCTGCAATCCTCAGATCGCCCAGGCCATCCGCGCCGCCGGAGCCGACTACCTGCTCGCCGTCAAGGGCAATCAGCCGACCTTGCAGGCCGACATCGAGGCCGCATTCGAAACCGCCGGCGAGGGCCAGATCGAGGTGGACGTCGATTACGACAAAGGCCACGGCCGAATTGAAGCCCGCGCCGTCTCGGTGCTGCGCCAGGTCGACTGGCTCGACGGCGACCGGCGCTTTCCTGGCGAAGTCCGCTTCGTCGACGCCCGCGCCATCGTAAGGGTGGAAACGCGGACCGAGTTGAAAGACCGCTCCCGGTTCGACACCCGCTATTACATCACCTCCAGCCCGCGGTCCGCGACCGCGCTCGCACAGACCGTCCGCGGCCACTGGGGAATTGAGAACCCCCTGCACTGGTCGCTCGACGTAACATTCCAGGAGGATCTGTGTCGGGTTCGCAAGGGCCACGGCGCGCAAAACATGGCGCTCGTGCGCAAGTTCGCCATCAACAAGCTGCGCGCGGCGCCCCACCTCAGCGAGCCGCCCAACCTCCCCGTCAAACCTTGCCGGCGGCCGACCAAGCCGCCGCGGCCCAAGACCCTCAAGCTGCGCAGGAAAATCGCGAGCTGGGACCTCGAAAAACTTGCCGAGATCCTCATGGGCCACGCCGGTTAAGCAAAATTAACCGGGATTCGGAGCCCTGGTCTGGCAACCGGGCGGAAGAAATCCCTGCAGGTTCACGCATCGGAAACTTTTCTTCGTGCTGAATCCGCAACAAGCGTCGTCGGAGACGGATTGCGTCTCGTGCGAGAATGGCGCTATGGACCATGAGATCGGGCAGGAGAGCGCATGGGACCGGCAAGACTCTTCTCCGCCGCGATCCTGGCGGCGCTGGCCGTATCGGTTCTGGCGGCGCGTGCGGGAGATGAGGTCTCGAGGCCGGTCGCGGTTGGGGTCAAACTCGCCCAGAGCGCGAACCAGGCAGAGTTGACGTTCGAACTGTCGCGCCCGGTCGAGGCGCGCGCCCATACGCTCGCCTCGCCGGATCGCATCGTCATCGACCTCCCCGAGACGGCGTTCGAGGTCGACCCCGCCGCTGGCCAGGCGGATGCTGCGGGCGGCCCGCTCGTCAAGGCTTTCCGGTTCGGGCTGCTTGCGCCGGGTCGTTCACGAAGTCGTCATTGACCTCGCTCGCCGGGCCTGTCCAGCCGGCATCGCGCTGAAGCCGATCGCCGACGGGGCCGAGGCCTCGCGCCTGGGGATCGCGATCAAACCCTGTGACGACCTTGCATTCGCCGCCGCGGCCGCGTCGCCGGACCTTGCCGCGGCGACGTCCGATCCGGCGCCCGCCGCCGCCCTGCCGGTCGTTGTGCTCGATCCCGGTCATGGCGGGATCGACGGCGGCGCCAACGGCGTCGGCGGCGTGGTGGAAAAGACCGTCGTCTTGGCCTTCTGCCTCGAACTGAAGCGCCAACTCGAGACGACTCGGCGATATACGGTGCTGATGACCCGCGAAGGCGACCAGTATGTCGATCTCGAAAGTCGGGTGGCTTTCGCACGCGACGTCAACGCTTCGCTCTTCCTGTCGGTTCACGCCGACACGCTAACCGACGTCGGCGACGTCGGCGGGTCGACGGTCTATACGGTGGCGGATCGGGCCTCCGACGCCGAGGCCGCCAGAATCGCTGCGCGCGAGAACGCAGCCAGCCGGACGCCTGGCAAAGCCCGGACGGCTGAGGCCGATCCGGGGGTCTCCAACATTCTGTTCGATCTCAAGCGCCGAGAAACTCTCGCTTATTCTCATCTCTTTTCCCACACGCTCGTTGACGACATCCGCGGCGCGACCCGGCTCAACCACAATCCCGAGCGGTCGGCGGGCTTTGTCGTCCTGAAGGCGCCGGAGTTTCCTTCGGTGCTGGTCGAACTTGGGTATCTCTCTAATCCCCAAGACGTCGCGGCGCTCCAGTCGGCCGAGTGGCGGGCGCGAACCGCCGCGGCGATGGCGAAGGCGGTGGACGGCTTTTTCAGCAATCCAGGCGCGATTGGGGAGGGCGCCTCAACCGGACCCGGGGTGGCGCTGGATGCGGCCGGGGGCGTCGCGCCGACGCGCTAGCGCCTGCGACGCTCTGCTGTTTCTCTGCTGAGCGGGCCGTTTGCGCCTCGTGCGGGCGTGCGCCATCATAGATTCGCCCAACTCGCAACGGATTGGGGGCCGGCTTGAACTCGGGGACATGAGGCGTTCGGCCGCGGGGGCGAAGGAGTTCCCGTCGGCGAGGCGTCGCGGGCGGACCGGCAAATGTCCGTTCGTCCAGGGGCAGGGGCGCTCGGCGATGGGCGCAAGCGAAGGTTTTGTCAGTACGATGCGCGCGATACTTCGCCTCCTCGGCTTCATATTCGCCACCGGCGCGATCGTCTTCGTGGTCGCGGCGGCGGTGCTCGGCGCCGTCGTCTGGAAGTACGAGCAGGATCTGCCCGACTTCAGCCAGCTCAAGAACTACGAGCCGCCGGTGATGACCCGCGTCCACGCCGCCGACGGCAGTCTGCTCGCGGAATACTCGCGCGAGCGCCGGCTCTACCTGCCGTCCTCCGCCATTCCGGATCTGGTCAAGGAAGCGTTCATCTCCGCCGAAGACAAGAACTTCTATTCGCACGGCGGGTTCGACCCCGAAGGCATCGTGCGCGCGGGCATCGTGTTCCTGCAGGGCTCGCGGCACGTCCAGGGCGCCTCGACCATCACCCAGCAGGTGGCGAAGAACTTCCTTCTGAGCTCGGATCGCACGTTCGATCGCAAGATCCGCGAAATCCTGCTCAGCGTGCGGATCGAGTCCGCCTATTCCAAGGAAAAGATCCTCGAGCTCTACCTCAACGAGATCTACCTCGGCCTGTCGAACTACGGCGTCGCGGCGGCCGCGCTCAATTATTTCAACAAGTCGGTGCACGAGCTTTCGATCGCCGAGGTCGCCTATCTGGCGGCGCTGCCGAAGGAGCCGAGCGCCCTCAATCCGTTCCGCAACCACGACCGCGCGGTGGAGCGCCGCAACTATGTCATCGGGCGCATGGCCGAGGATGGCTACATCACAGCAGAGCAGGCGCGGGCGGCGCGGGCCGAACCGCTGGTCGTCAATCCGCGCGTGCTGACGCCCGACACGATCGCCGCCGGCTTCTTCGCCGAGGAAGTGCGGCGCGAACTCAGCGAGCGGTACGGCGAGCAGAAGCTCTACGAGGGCGGCCTTTCGGTCCGAACCACGCTCGATCCCAAGGTTCAGCTGATGGCGCGCAAGGCGCTCGTCGACGGGCTCGTGCGCTACGACGAGGCGCATGGCTGGCACGGAACGCTCAAGAGCATCGATCTCGGCCAGGATTGGGGCGTGCCGCTGGCCGACATTCCGGCCTATGGCGACATCAAGCCGTGGCAGCTCGCGGTCGCCCTCGACGTCAGCGGCCCATCGATCCGAATCGGACTCCAGCCCGAACATGACAAGTCCGGCGCCGTCGTCCAGGACCGGCAGACCGGCTCGGTCCCTCCCGACGGCTATCGCTGGACGGGCCGCCCCCCAAGGTCATTGGCGAAGGCCGGCGACGTCTTCTACGTCGAACCGATGGCGGGACGCATCGGCGAGTACCGCTTGCGGCAGATTCCGGAGGTCAGCGGCGCCTGCGTCGCCATGGATCCGTTCACCGGGCGGGTGCTGGCGATGGTCGGCGGCTTCTCGTTCGACGAATCCGAGTTCAATCGCGCCACCCAGGCGCAGCGGCAGCCCGGCTCGTCGTTCAAGCCGATCGTGTACGCGGCGGCGCTCGACAACGGCTACACGCCCTCCTCGCATGATCCTCGATGCGCCGGTGACGATCGACGACGGCAGCGGTCGAGATCTGGCAGCCGGCGAACTTCGAAGGCAAATCCGGCGGCACCCACACCCTGCGCTTCGGCGTCGAGCACTCGATCAACCTGATGACCGTGCGGCTCGCCCGCGACATCGGCATGCCGCTGGTGGTCGAATACGCCAAGCGCTTCGGCGTCTACGACAATCTGCCGCCGTTCCTGTCGATGTCGATCGGGCGCCGGCGAGACCACGGTGCTGCGCATGGTCACCGCCTATTCGATGTTCGACAACGGCGGCAAGCGGATCAAGCCGACCCTGATCGACCGCATCCAGGATCGCTGGGGCAATACGATCTACAAGCACGACGAGCGCATCTGCGAGGGCTGCGACGCCGCCAAATGGGACAATCAGCCCGAGCCGACCCTCGTCGACAAGCGCGAGCAGGTGATCGATCCCTTGAGCGCCTACCAGATCACCTCGATCATGGAAGGCGTCATCCAGCGCGGCACCGGCATCGCGATCAAGGAAGTCGGCAAGACCCTCGCCGGCAAGACCGGCACGACCAACGACGCCAAGGACCTCTGGTTCGTCGGCTTTTCGCCCAACCTCGCCTTCGGCGTGTTCATGGGCTACGACAAGCCGCGCTCGCTCGGCGACAGCGCCCAGGCGGCGCTCTACACCGCGCCGATCTTCCGCGATTTCATGAAGATGGCGCTGCAAGGACACGCCCGACACGCCGTTCCGCGTGCCGCCCGGGCATCAAGCTCATCTCGGTCGATGTCCATTCCGGCATGCGCGCAAGCGGGCCGGGCACGATCATGGAGGCGTTCAAGCCCGGCACCGGGCCGCCCGACAGCTACGCGGCAGGCGGCGGCGGCGGCGGCGGGGCGGAGGCCGCGGTCGACGGCGGCGGCGGCCGGTCCGTCGGCTCGGGGACGGGCGGCCTCTACTGAGGCTCGAGCGATTTGCCTCATAAGGCCGGAGAGGCTAGACGACGGACGTCGCGTCGTGGAGATCCACCCCCGCGACCTGGCGTCCTTCGGGCCCAAACGGATTTGGACGCATGCGCGCCGAAGCCGAACAGCTGGTCGAAGACATCAAGCAGTCCGTGGGACTGCTGAGGAGGCATCTTTGACGTCGAGACCGCGACGCGCCGCCTAGCCGAACTCAACGCCAAGTCCGAAGATCCCGGCCTCTGGAACGACCCGACGCCGCGCAGAAGCTGATGCGCGAGCGCACGCTGCTCGAGGAGCGGCTCGGCTCGCTCGCCAAGATCCAGCGCGACCTCGACGACGCGACCACCCTCGTCGAACTCGGCGAGGCCGAGGGCGACGCAGGCGACCGAGGCCGAGGGCCTCGCCGCCCTGAGGGCGCTGAAGGCCGAGGGCGAGCGGCGCCAGCTCGAGGCGCTGCTGTCGGGCGAGGCGGACGGCAACGACAGCTATGTCGAAGTCCATTCGGGCGCGGGCGGCACCGAAAGCGCCGACTGGGCGCGCATGCTGCTGCGCATGTACGTGCGCTGGGCGGAGCGGCGGAAATTCGATGTCGAGATGATCGAAGAGACGCGCGGGCGACGAGGCGGGCATCAAGTCGGCGACGATCATGGTCAAGGGCCATAACGCCCACGGCTGGCTGAAGACCGAATCGGGCGTGCATCGCCTCGTGCGCATTTCGCCGTTCGATTCGAACGCCCGCCGGCACACCAGCTTCGCCTCGCGTCTGGGTCTATCCGGTGGTCGACGACCGCATCCAGATCGACGTCAACGAGGGCGATTGCCGCATCGACACCTATCGCGCGTCCGGCGCGGGCGGGCAGCACGTCAACAAGACCGAATCGGCGGTGCGCATCACCCACATGCCGACCGGCATCGTCGTCGCCTGCCAGTCGGAGCGCTCGCAGCACAAGAACCGCGCGACCGCCTGGAACATGCTGCGCGCGCGCCTCTACGAGCGCGAGCTGGAGCTGCGCGAGGCCAAGGTCACCGCCGACGCGGCCTCCAAGACCGACATCGGCTGGGGCCACCAGATCCGCTCCTACGTGCTGCAGCCCTACCAGATGGTCAAGGACCTGCGCACCGGCCACGTCTCGGGCACGCCGTCCGAAGTGCTCGACGGCGACCTCGACCCGTTCATGGAAGCCTCGCTCGCGCAGACGCCTGTCCGGGCCGGACGGTGGTGGTCGAGGACGTGGAGTAGGCGCCCGTCCTTCGCCCGCTCGCGGGGAGAAGGTTGGGCCGCGGGGCAGGGCGAGCGCACACTCATCGCCGCCGTTCAGCCTTCTCGCGGCGCCCCCGCGCGACCTGCTGCAGCCCTGGCAAGGTCCCCATGTTTTCAAGGCGCTAAGCGTGCAAAACTGTCCCAAATTTCGATTTTTGTACATTCTATAAATGTACAAGTGGCAGGCGCCATGTTTGCGGGCTACACCCGCCCCCTGCGGAAAAAGTCGAGCACGTCGAGAAAGGTCCACACCTCCCGCAAACCCGGGGTCTCGACCAGGCCCCTGGCGGTCGGCGGCTCGATCGGGACTTCGTTCGCCGGGTCGCGGGCGACGGCGCGACGGTAAAGACGCCAGGTGGCGTGGCCGAGCACCGGCATGACGACGGCCAGGCCGATGAACAGCGGCAGCGCGCCGAGGACGAGCGCCGCGGCGACGATCGCGCCCCACAGCGCGACCGGGCCCGGATTGTCGCGCGCGAGCCGGGTCGAGGCGACGATCGCCGGGGCGAGGCCGACGTCGCGGTCGAGCATCAGCGGAAACGACACGACGCTGATCATCAGCGCCACCGCGGCAAAGCCGAAGCCGACGGCGCAGCCGACGACGATCAGCGTCCAGCCCCGGCTGGTGGTCAGAACGTCGTGCAGGAACGGCGCAGCCGCGGCGGGCGCCTTCGGGCCATAGAGCGAAGTGCAGAGGTATTGCGCGGTTCCGATCCACAGCGCGAACAGCGCCAGCAGAAAGAGCCCGAGCATGATCACCGAGGGCAGCGCCGGCGAACGAAACACGGCGAACGCGTCCCGCGCCGACGCCGCCAAGCCCGCCTCGCGCCGCCGGCTGAGCTCATAGAGGCCGACGGCGAAGAACGGCCCGAGGAGGGCAAAGCCCGCAGCCAGCGGGAAGGCGAGGTGCAGCGCGCTGGCGAACGACGACAGCGCCGCCAACACGATGCCGGCGAGGGCATAGAAGACGCCCACGAACGCGACATGGGTCGGCATCGCCAAGAAATCCGCAAACCCTTCCTTCAGGGCGGCAATGCAGTCGCCTGCGCGGAGCCCGCGGAGCGCGATCGGCGCCTCGAACGCCTTGGGTCCGAAATAGACATGGAAAGCATGTGCCATGGCCGTCCTCCGCATGGTTTTTGCGGGACCTCCGACCGAGGCGCCGCGGCTCTTGGGCCGCGGCCGCTTGGCGGAAGGCGCGCCGCATGGATGGCCTTATGGGGCGAAGAGGCGGGTTTTGTGGGGTGGAGGGGCGGCGTTTTTGTGGAGGGGGCGGCTTGCTGCGGTCGCAATGCGGCGGTCAAAACATCTTTCTGGCGTGAGCGCGTAGAAACGAGCTATCGATGCTGCGTTGCGGGGACTGTCGGCCCGGTGGACAATTCCAAAGAATGAACTCTCTCGAAATCGAAGAGGCGGTAACCAGGCTGGCCGAGCGGCCGTTCGATCCGCAGGAGTTCCCGTTCGCCTTCCTCGAAGCGTTTGGCAACAAGGAGACGACACTCAGGCGCCTCCGCAAGGGCGAGTCGAACAGGTTGGACCTCGGCGTCCTCTGGATTGCTTCCCCCGGGCTTTGAACCGGGGGTCGCGATGACGGGGCCTCTATGATCTGCGTAATCTGGATTGCGAGCAGGAAAGGACTCCTTTGGTGCATGCGACGGTCGAACAAAGGCGCGTCGAACTGCAAGCCCTCTGCCGGCGGTTCGGCGTGGCGCGGCTCGATGTCTTCGGCTCGGCGGCGCGCGGCGTAGATTTCGACGCCGGGACCAGCGACGTCGATTTTCTTGTTGAGTTCGAACCGCCGGATGACGGCTTAACGCGCTATCTCGACTTCCGCGACGCGCTCGAAGCGCTGCTCGAACGGCCGGTGGATCTCGTCGATCGCAAGGATGTCGAGTCGAGCCGCAATTATATCCGCCGTCGGCTGATTCTGAACGGGGCCGAGCCCGTCTATGCCGCCTGATCGTCCCGGCGCGGGCGCGCGCGATCCCGCGCTCTTGCTCGACATGAGGCTCGCCGCCGAGGACGCGCTGGCATTCGTCGCCGGCCTTGACGAGCGCGCCTTCCTCATGAGCGACCTGCATCAGAGCGCCGTCATCCGAAAACTGGCCGTGATCGGCGAGGCGGCGGGAAAGGTGTCGAAGGCCTTCTCAGCCGCCCATCCGGACATTCCCTGGCGCGAGATGACCGGCCTGCGCCATCGTCTCATCCACGGCTACGGCGATGTGCGGCTCGACATCGTCTGGAGCGTGACGACCCAGCGACTGCCGGGCCTCATCGCCGCTCTGCATCCCCTGATCCCGCCGGACTCCGATTGATGACGACGCCAACGATCCCGACCGTCTCCGTCTCCTACGCCCGCAGGTGCTGGCGCCGCGCTTCGAATTTAAGCCGGGGAATCCGAACAATGGTCCGACGCCGGGCTTCGATTACGGCGAGGGCGGCTACAACCCAGACAAATACAACGTCGGCTTCGATGAGCAGAGCGAGAAGTTCCAGATCGAGATCAAGGGGCTTGCAACTCCGAACAGCGAGGAAGCGGCGCGCATCCGCCAGGAGGACCTGAACGAGGTCATCGCCGCCTTCGTGCAAGACAAGACGGCGATCGAGAGCGGCCTTTTTGATGAGGAAGTCGCGCCTGAAGAGTTGATCCAGGTCCGCATGGGCAAGATCGTCAAGGACAAATATCCCGAACTCGACGAAGCGGATCAGGAGGCGGTGCGCCAGCACGCGGTCGCCGCCCTGCAACCTCACCGAGAAGGCGAAGGAAATCGCCAACAGCGGCTGCGCCGCCGGCGGCGGCTTCGCTGAAGGCGAAGAGAGCGGCAATGCCGCGTTTAACGCGACAGACCCGCCCCTTCGAGTTGAAGGCCGAAATCAGGAAGGGCGCATGGTTTGTCCTCGAGGGACAGAAGGCTTACGTGGCCGAGGCCGGGGACACCTTCACTACCCCGCACGGGAAAACCGACGCGCGGCTGCGGGTGATTTTCGACAACGGCGCCGAGAGCAACATGCTGATGCGGTCGCTTCAGCGGGCGCTCAACGGCGATGAAACGGCGCGACGGATCACCGATCCGTTCGCCGGCCCGCTGTTCTCCGAGGAACTCGCCGAAGACGACCAAGCCAGCGGGACCATCTATGTCCTGAGGAGCAAATCGGATCACCCGCTGGTCTCGACCAACCGGGACCTGGTTCACAAGATCGGCGTCACGAACGTGAACGTGAAGCAGCGCGTCCAGGGCGCGCGCTTGCAGCCTACGTTCCTCATGGCCGACGTCGAGATCGTCGCCACGTATGAGCTTTACAACATCAATCGGTCCCGGCTCGAAAATCTCATTCACCGAATCTTCGCGCCAGCCCGGCTGGCGATCGAAATCAAAGATCGGTTCGGCCAGCCCGTCATTCCCAAGGAGTGGTTTCTCGTCCCGCTGTTTGCGATCGACGAGGCCGTCAAGAGGATAAAGGACGGCACGATCGCGGTTACGTCTACGACGAAGACGGCGAAGCTGACAAAGTGACGGCTACTGACTTTGCACGCGCCTGCTCCAATCATGCCGTGAGGAGCGGTTCGGTCCATCTCTCTCAAAAGGGCCGCCGTCATCGGAGGCCGGTGTCCAGGGGAATCGGGTGAACAATTTCATCGGGTGATCAGGCTGGCGAGGAAATCGTCGTCCCATCCGGCGGTTTTTCGTTTCAGCCGCATGGAGGCCTTTCCGGGAGCGAGGCGGAACAGGTTCTGCGCCATGTGCTTGATCGCACAGAAGTTGGCCGGAGCGTGATCGGTTCGCAGCCGGCACTCGTCGTCGCGGAACACCATATCCAACACCCAGTGTAGGCTGTTCTCGATCGCCCAGTGGCTGCGGACGATCGGCCCCAGCATGCACGCGATCATCGTCAGGGAGGTCAGGTAGAAGCGGATCTCCCGTTCGATCTTGTCGCCGGTTTCCCGCTCGCTTTCGACCACGACCACGGCCTTCAATCCGGGCCAGTCGTGACGCTCCTGCACCCAGCCTGCCGATTCCGATGAAGCCGCCCGTCTATAACGGGATGATTGCGCCCAGGGATTCCTGGATGATGCCGCCCCCCTGTAACGAGATGATCCCGCCCGGGGCGCCGCGCTTGTTGGCCGAGTGAGTTTCTTCCTCCGATGTGGCTTTTGGTCAAGCCGTTTTGGACGGCTTGGCGCGCGCTCGGCGCAGGCTCTCGCCGGACAGCTCGATGCGATGGGCGTTGTGGACGAGGCGATCCAGGATGGCGTCGGCGTAAGTGGGATCGCCGATGACCTCGTGCCAGGCGGACAGAGGGAGCTGGGAGGTGACGATCGTCGATCGGCGGCCGTATCGCTCTTCGAGGATTTCGAGCAGGTCGTGACGGGCGCCGGCGTCGAGGGGCTCGAGGCCGAAGTCGTCGAGAATGAGCAGATCGGCGCGGCCGAGGGATTTGATGAGGCGCGGATGGCGCCCGTCGCCTCGGGCGAGCGCCAGGTCGTCGCAGAGCTTCGGCCAGCGATGATAGAGGACGGAGCGATTGTCGCGGCAGGCTTTGTGGCCGATGGCGCAGGCGAGCCAACTTTTGCCGACGCCGGCTGGGCCGACCAGGGCGAGATTGTCGTGGGCGTCGATCCATTCGCCCTCGGAGAGCTTTTGGAACAGGGCGCGATCGAGACCTCGGGCGGCGCGATAGTCGACGTCTTCGACGCTCGCCTGCTGGCGGAGCTTGGCGGCGCGCAGCCGCGCCGTCAGCCGTTTGTCCCTCCGCCATGAGGCCTCCCTGTCGAGCAGCAGGGCGAGCCAGTCGGCGTGGGCGAGGTCCTTGGCCTGGTCGGCGTCGGCGAGATCGGCGAAAGCCTTGGCCATTCCATGGAGGCCGAGGGCGTGAAGCTGATCGAGGGTGGGATGTTTGAGCACGTTGGCGTTCTCCTCAATGGTAGTAGCGGGGCCGCGGATGTTGGGATGGCGGATCGGGGCCGTCTCCGCGGGGCGCTTGGGCGCCGGCTTCCGATCGAGCTTGTTGTCGAGGATGGATTTGACGGAGCCGTAGGTCCGGGCGCCGATCTCGATGGCGCGTTCGGCGGCGGCCTCGACGCGCGCGGCGCCATAGGGGCCGGCGAGGCGGACGATGCCGAGACAGGCGCGATAGCCCTGCTCGGGATGGGGCCGGGCCTCCAGGATCTGCTCGCACAGCGCCGCGGTCGCCGGGCCGATCTTGCGGGCGTCTTCCCGGATGCGCTCGATCGTCCAGCCGGCATAGCGCCTGTGGCTGGAGGGCATGTGCTCGGGAACAGTCGTGTGCTTCCGGTTCCCGCTTGTCCGTAAATGGACGGCGATGCGCTCGCCGTTGTGGAAGATCTCGACGCCGCGGGCGGTCAGGCGCGCCTCGACCTCGGCGCGGGCGAAGCGATAGGGGACGGAGTAATAATGTGCGTCGATGTCGACGTGATAGTCGACGCCGACGCGGCGCACGCGCCATTCGCTGTATTCGTAGGGCTCTCCCGGCAGATCTTTCAGCGCCGGGCGGTCGACCTCCTCGAACAACTGGCGGCGGGTGACGCCGAGCCTGCGAGGGTCTGGCTGTTCGTTGAGCTGGTTCATCAGCTCGCCGAGCGCGGCGTTGACGTCGGCGAGGCTATAGAAGATCCGGCGGCGGAGCCGGCCGAGCAGCCAGCGCTCGACGATCAGCACCGCCTGTTCGACTTTCGCTTTGTCGCGCGGCTTTCTCGGCCTCGCCGGCAGGATGGCGGTTCCGTAATGCGCCGCCATCTCGGCGTAGGTGCGATTGACCTGCGGGTCGTAGAAGCAGGCCTTGACGATCGCGGTCTTGGCGTTGTCCGGCACGATGAGTTCGGGAACGCCGCCGATCGCCTCGAAGGCGCGCACATGGGCGTCGATCCAGTCGGGGAGCGTCTGCGTCCAGCTCGCCTTGGCGAAGGTGAAGCTCGACGCCCCCAGCACGGCGACGAAGATCTGCGCCATGCGGATCTCGCCGGTGAGCCGGTCGATGACGACCGGGACGCCGTCGCCGGCATAGTCGACGAACAGCCGCTCGCCGGCGGCGTGCGTCTGCCGCATCGTCACCGACAGCGTCTTCTCGAAGGCGCGATAGAGCTCGCAGAAGCGCGAGTAGCTGTAGCCGCCCGGGTTCGCGGCGATATATTCGTCCCAGAAAATCATCAGGGTGACGTGCTTGCGCTTCAACTCGCGATGCACGCTCGCCCAATCCGGCTCCTCGATGCGCCGATGGCCCCGTTTGCTGCGCCGGCTGGCGTAGAGCGCCGCCTCCAGCGCGTCGTCGTTCATGTCGTCCGGCAGCGGCCAGGACAGCCCGGCGGTCTCCGTCCGCTTCAGCGTCTCCCGCACCGTCGAGCGCGCCATGCCGAGCCGGCGGGAGATCTCGTGCGCCGAAATCGACGACGACTTCAGCCGAATAATCTCGCGCGCATGGCGCATCGTAATCCGCTCCGCTGGCATCGATTGCTCCCTTGGATTGCCAAAGGGGCGACCTGATCAGGCCAACGGCGGCGCCCGCCAATCCACGAAATCCCCCGGGCGGGATCATTCCGTTATGGGGGGCGCGATCATCTCGGAATCGGGGGGCGGCATCATTCCGTTACAGGGGGGCGGCATCATCCCGGAATAGGGGGGCGGCTTCCTCAGGAATCAGCACCCAGCCGATGTCGTGAATGACGGTCGTGGTCCTGGTCTCGATGCGGCCATGATCGCCATCCACCGTTTGATGGCGACTGATCGTTGTGTCCTTGAACCCGGCGGCTTTCTGCTCGGCCACGAACAATTCCACGTCCTCGCGCAGCGACCCCTGGTTGCCCTTCAGCGCCAGCACGTAGTCGGCCTTCTTGTCCACCACTTTCTGAGCGATGTCACGCTGACACCCCATGGCGTCGATGGTGATGATCGCCCCCTCGATGGCCAGCAAGTCCAGCAGTTTGGGGATGGCGACGATCTCGTTGGATTTCTCCGTCACCTTGACCTGGCCGAGCACCAGGCGCTGGCGCGCCGCGAAGGCGGAAACCATGTGGATCGGCGCTTGACCCTTCCGCTTCCGGCCGGACCGACGGGCGGTCTTGCCATCGATGGCGATGACCCCTTCGGGACTTCCGGTCAGCGCGGCGACCCAGGCGACGAAGCAGCGCTGGAACTGCTCGTGGTTCAGCACGGCGAGGATGTCGCCAAGGTGGTCGTGCGCCGGCGTGCCATTGGCGAAGGGGCGGAAGCGACGCAGCAGGGCCAGCTTCTTGCGGCCGAACAGGGCGATGTCGGTAATGGTCTCCGCACCGGCCAGGACGGCGATCAGGCAGAGGAGCAGGATCTCTTCCAGCGGGTAGTCCACCTTCCCCTGTTGGCGCGGATCCTTCAGATCTTTGAAATAACTCAGGAAAACGACGGTCTCGTCAAACGCCGCGCAATCCGCCCCCGTCAACGCCATGGCTCGTTCCCTCATGCAAATCGAGGGTCGTCATGGATTTAGCACTTTCGCGATTTGTCACCTACTCCTTCACCCGATTACCCTGGGCCGGTGTCGTATCAAGCTACCGCCGCTTTCGCTTTTGTGCGAGAAATTGTCGGTGGGCTCCGATTAACGAGTGGTCGTCGGGCTTGGGGGCATTTCAGTGAGCGTCAACAGTGCTGACACACAGAGTCAGCAAAGCAATTCGCAACCACCCCGATCTCCAGTCGAGCGCTTGCTAGCTGATGCTAGACTTCGCCTCGTTGAAACAGGCACACGCAATCGTTTAGTGCATACGCCTCGTGCAGGAAAGCGCACTCGGTCACTCTCGGTTATTGATGCTCGTCCCAATGAGCTTTTTGAAACGCTCGTTCGGTCGAACAAAGCGCTACGCTTCCAAGCGCTTGAAACGAGGCGAGACCCATTAAGTACCTATTCGAACTCAACTTGATACGGAACGCCTTGTTGCCAGCCGCGGAATTGGTTCTCTGCAAACGACGCTTGATACCGAGAAGCTCGAAAAACGGCTGCTTTCAATATACCGCGATGCCAAAACCGCCGAAGAGGAGCAGGGGATAAATATCCTCTTCCTTGCATTGGGCTTTTTGCGTTGGTATGAGGACGACAAATCTGAAGTTGCACGAGAGGCACCCCTTGTCTTGGTGCCAGCCGTAATCACTCGTGATTCTCGGCATTCGACGTTTGACTTACGAGCTCGGGAAGAAGACCTTACGACAAATCAAGCGATTCAAGAGCGACTTCGTAATGATTTTGGCATTTCTCTTCCTGATCTTCCCGATTCGGAGGAATGGCTGCCATCTGACTATTTTTCTGAAGTTAGTAAGTCAATCGGAGTAAAATCGCGCTGGTCGATTGATTGTGACGGTGTCGAACTCGGATTTTATTCATTCTCAAAATTGCTTATGATACGTGATCTTGAACCGACTGCGTGGGGATCAAAATCGATTGTCGATCACCCGTTACTGCGCGGGCTTCTGACGGAGGGTTTTCCCGACGAGCCGGTTTTGATCCCGGCGGACACAAAGCTCGATCAATTATTCTCTCCAGAAGATTTGGTTCAGGTCGTAGATGCAAACTCGTCGCAGACGATCGCAATCGAGACCACTAGAGCCGGTCGTAATCTTGTTGTACAGGGACCACCCGGGACTGGAAAATCACAGACCATTACAAATATAATTGCTGCTGCGGTGCACGACGGAAAGTCCGTTCTCTTCGTTGCGGAGAAGATGGCGGCATTGAACGTCGTCCATGGCCGGCTCCAAAAGATTGGGCTTGGGCCAGTCTGTCTTCAGCTTCACAGTCGGAACGCGAACAAGCGCCTGGTTCTGGCCGAGATTGAAAATACGCTGGAACATTATGTCTTAGCTCCCAACCCAACAGATGAATGCGCTCAATTGAAGGAGACGCGCGACACTTTGAACGCTGTCGCGGAGCGAATGCACGCACCGATTGCCGATACGGGCCGCACGCCATATGAAGCGCTGTCACGCTTGATCGCCGCGGACGCATTGGAGATCAAAAGCGACACGAGCGTTCTCACGCAGGCGGTGGCATGGTCGAAAGACCAATACCGCTTGATAATTCAGGCGGTGAGCCGCCTTGCTGAAATCTCTGCATTATCGGGTCCACTGCAAGGCCATCCATTCCTAGGCGTAAAAGCGCTGATGCTTCAGCCAGCTGAACTAGACCGCCTCAGCGAGACGCTAGTCGAGCTTGAGCGAACGGCGCAAGATTTGGCGGACTATCTGGAGCCGCTATCTGCTTCGCTCGGCCTTGGGACGGAGTGTAGTACTTCGACATGTAATTCTTTGAAGTCTGTACTCGACTTAATTGCCGAGATCCCTGCCGAAACTGCGGACCTCGCGGCAGCTATCGGGACGAAGAACGCGCAACGAGCCAATGCGGCATCCGAGGTTGGCTTAGCCTGGCTCAAGAAAAAGCAGGACAATGCCGAAACATTCGTTGAGACAGCTTGGGATGTTCAGCCCCTCCCGTTGAGGGATTTGCTAAGCGGTGGTCTGTCGTTCTTTGGGAGGTTTAGAGGTTCCTATCGGCAGGCGTCAAAAGTTTTGGCAACCCTCATAAAGGTTCCTCTGCCGAAGGGGGCGCGTAATCGCATAGCCTTAGTGGATCGCCTTGCAGAGGTCGAGCGGGCGCGCACAGAGCTATCGGCGGAAGACACAAGCATGATGGCTCTCTTGCCCTTGTATTGGAGAGGGCCCAAGACAGATTTCGAATTGTTGCACTCGGTTTCCTCGTCTTTGTGCGCTCTCGCCGCGCATCCCATTCCGCCGCATATCGAAAGTGTGATCGATTTTGTGAGGCATTGTCGCGCACAACAGCATTCGAGCGACATCGCCCATTTATCCGAAGCATTTAGGTCCACAAGCCAAGCAGTTTTCTCCATTTTACAATTGGACATCCAGGCAGCGTTTCAAGCGCAGTCGCACGAGCAGATTCGACTCCGCGACCTAGCCGCTAGGGCGAGTCATTGGCGCGACTCCCAACCGCGATTTGATGAATGGCGGCGGCTTGTGGCGGCTGACGAAGCAGTCCGGCGCGTTTTTCGCGAGTTCAGTCGCGGACGCGCTCGCAGCAGGCCGTGTCGCGCCGAAAGATGCGATAGCGGTTCTTGAATGTACGTTTGCAGAGGTCGCATGGTCTAAAGCAGTTCACGCATCGCCGGAATTAGGTAGCTTCCACGGGCCTTCACACGACGGAATTGCCAATAGGTTTCGGGCGCTTGAGGCAGGACGTCGACAAACGACGGTGAATGTAGTCCTGGGCCGCCATGCTGAAGGGATGCCTCGCGGCAACTTTGGCGCGATGAATACGATCCGCGCCGAGATCAAGCGCAGGCGCGGCCATATGCCCATTCGGAAATTGTTCAAGACGACCGGCGAGACGCTGCAGCGGATCAAGCCTGTGTTGTTGATGAGTCCTATCTCGGTTGCGCAGTTCGTTCCCCCAAACTCGGTCGAATTCGATCTTCTTGTCATTGACGAAGCAAGTCAGGTGCGGCCTGAGGATGCACTTGGTTTGGTTGCTCGCGTAAAACAGGTGGTCGTCGTCGGCGACAACAAACAGTTACCACCGACAAGTTTTTTTGATCGCATTGTCGCGGACGAGGATGAGCGGGAATCGGATGAAGAGTTAGAAGCAGTTCTTGGCCATAGTGCCAGAGCGACTGACATCGAGAGCATACTTGCACTCTGCGAAGCGCGGGGACTCAACAGCACCATGCTGCGTTGGCACTATCGCTCAAGGCACCCGTCGCTAATCGAAGTGTCGAACGCGGAGTTCTATAAGCATCTCATCATGCCACCCGCCCCGAAGAGCGAGCGCGATAGCGATGGCCTAATTTTGCGTAAAGTCTCGGGTTCCTATGACCGGGGCGGCAAACGTGTAAACGCGGTCGAGGCGGAGGCGGTTGTAAAGGCTGTGCTTGCGCACGCTAAGCTTGCGCCTGATGTGTCCCTGGGTGTGGTGACGTTCTCAAGTGCGCAACGTGATGCGATTGAGGATTTGCTGGAGACCAGAAGGCGCAATGAGCCCGAACTTGATGCTTTATTGCGCGAGGGAAAATCAGAGGATGTCTTTGTTAAAAATCTCGAAAACGTCCAAGGAGACGAACGAGATGTAATTTTTGTTTCCGTTGGATATGGACCAAGGCAAGCCGGAGGGCGTCTCGATAGCATGAATTTTGGACCCGTCTCCAGCGAGGGAGGCGAACGCCGCTTGAACGTCCTGTTCACTCGCGCGAGGAGCCGCTGTGAAATCTTCGCGTCTTTTGCTTCGGGGGACATTGATCTCGATCGTGCTAAAGGTGAGGGCCCACGCGTGCTGAAACGGTTTCTTCAGTATGCGGAGTCCGGGCAGCTCGAGGAACAGGTGTCGACATCTGAAGACGCCGACTCGCCTTTCGAAGAGGCAGTCGCAACATTTATTGAGGGCTGTGGCTACAAGGTCGCCAAACAAGTCGGTTCAGCCGGTTTCAAGATCGACCTCGCGGTCCGGTCGCCAAAGCAGCCAGGCCGTTACATCCTCGCTGTGGAATGCGACGGCGCGACTTACCACCGGGGCCTTTGGGCTCGTGAACGAGATCGCCTCCGCCAGGAAATCTTGGAGAACATGGGGTGGCGCTTTCATCGGATCTGGTCAACGGACTGGTTCTACAGACGAGCAGAGGCGTCTCATAGGCTCGCTGTCGCGCTGACGGAATCGGACTCCAACACCAATCCAACGTACGAGCATGAACCGGCCGTGTCGGATGCACTTAGCGCTACGCTTGAACAACCTCGGTCTGCAACGGAAGCAATAGCGACGCCTGTACCTGCTTACGAGGTTGCCATCTGCGTCCAGGGGGTTCCACCCAATACGGAGCCAAGCGAAGTTTCTGTTCCCATCATGGCGAAAATTGCGCAAGCTATCGTGGCGATCGAGGGGCCGGTTCATCAGGACGAAGTTGCTCGCCGCGTGGCAAGTCTCTTCGGCAAGGCGCGTACGGGGTCGCAAATACGCGCCGCGGTGGTTCGAGCTCTGACGTCGCTTGTCGCGTCGGGTAGCCTGATTGAGCACGACGCCTTCTGGATGACTAGCGTCCAGAGGGATGAGCCGCCGGTTAGGGACCGCAGCGCCGCGCCCGTCGGTCTGCAGCGCGCCGATATGTTGAGTTGGTTGGAGATTCGCGCGGCGGCTCGCATTGCGGAACATCAAAATGGTAACTTATCCGAAGATGAAATGGCCGTTGCGGTTACTCGACTTCTCGGTTTCAAGCGCACCGGCGCAGAACTCCGGGCCGCGATTTTGAGTGCGACAGCGGAGTAATCGTCGACAGCCGGTAAGCACGCCGCCGCCTCGCTCTACGCGCTCAGACGCGGGATGCTCACCGCGGTCTCCGAGGAAGACAACCCGTTCCAACCTTGTCCCCTCGCTGTGGACAAAGATTAAACTTTCGTTTATAGACCTTGGAGTTAGACAAAGAATTTTGGCGACTGCCCACAGTAACGGGCGGCGGTTGGGGAGGTTCATATGCAGATTCTCCTGCAGGGCTTTCGTCGTCTCCATTTTGGCGCTGCTATTTGCCCCGCTCGGCGCCGGTCTCGCCCAAGCGCAAACGCCCTCCCCGCGCGAGCATTTCGTCAAAGGTTCGGTCGCCGTCTCCGTGCAGGCCGCGGGCGAGAAGGCGCATGACGTTTTCCTGCCGCATGCCGCGGTCTTCCTGGTCGAGCAGGCCGCCCCGACGGTCGCCATCGCTTCGGCGATCACCGATCTGAGTGGACGGTTCGTCATCAAGACGGAAAAGGTCGGAATCTTCGTCCTGTGCGTCGAGGCGACCGGCTTTCAGCGGACCTGCGAGGACAAGGCCTTCCGCAATCCCGTCCCCGTCGTCGACGCCGGCACGCTGCATCTCGCATTTCCGGCGGGCGACCGCGCGCGCAAGCTCGCCGCCGCCTGGGGCGCCGTGTCGTTGCAGGACGGCAAGCTGGCGCGCGGGTTTGCGCCGGCGATGGGGGTGAACGTCTACCCGGTGGTCGAACTCGCCAGCAAGTCCGGGGTCAAGTATCGCGGCGAGGTCAACGAGTTCGGCGAATATGTCGTGCCGACGGTTCCGGCCGGCGACGACGTCCTTTTGCGGGTCCAGGTTCAGAGCCAGGCGATGGAACGCCGCATTCTGGCGCAGACTGGGCTTGCGCCCGGGCGCACCTACCGGTTCGACTTCGTCCTGCCGGACCGCGCGCCGCGCATCCGCGTGGTCACGGCGATGGCCGGCGGCAAGCCGGTGCAAGTCGCCAGCCCGGGTGGGACGATCGACCTGCATGCGGTCGCCGACGATCCGAACGGCGACAAGCTGGAATACCGCTGGCTGCTGCCGGACGGGCAGGTCGTCGGCCCGACGACCGACGACGTCCTCCACTTCGACGTGCCGGCGCAGAAGGCGAATTTGCTGGTCGCGGTTCTGGTCAGCGACGGGCGCGGCGGCTTCGCCCAGAGCGGCATTTCGATCCGGGCGGAAGCCCCCGTCGCCTGGTTCAGCGGCACGGTCGCCGACATGTTCGGCCAGGAGATCAACGGCGCGCTGGTCGAAGTCAACGGTCGGGTCACCAACACCAATCTGTCGGGCGCCTTCCGCCTCAACGTTCCGATCGACGACCGCTACGTGATGACCATCCGCAACCCGGGCGTCGCCGCGCCGGGCCAGCGGGCGTTCGGCACGGCCTCGTACGTTTACAAGGCGCCCATCAGCGGCGGCCAGTGGCGCCTGCGCCGCGCGCAGGTCTCGACCGTCGACCCGACCCAACCGATCGTGCTGCAGCAGAAGCGCGACGAGCGCGATTGCGCCGGCCCGCGGACGAGCCGGATCGACTGGACGCCCTACTTGAGCCCCGGCCTGATCCAGTGGCAGGACGGACGCGGCAACGCGATCGGACTGGGCGATCTCGGCCAGAGCAATCCCAAGGCGGTGCAGAATGTGACGGCGCTCGCGGCCCACATCAGTCCCGCGCTGGCTGCGACGCTCGCCTCCGCCGCCGGCGTCCGCGGCAAGCCGCAGGAGACCAGGCTCGCCTGCCTGCCGGGGATCAAGGTCGAGATCCCGCCGAATTCCCTGGTCGACCCGAGCAGCAACGTTGCGCCGTCCGGCCCCGTGCAAGTCGGCCTGTCGACCGTCGCGCTCACCAGCGGCGACGAGATGCCGGGCGATTATTCGGCGCTCGACAGCGGCAGCAAGCCTGTGGCGATGGAGAGCTTCGGCGCGGGCAGCGTCGAGATCGGCGCCGGCGCGAGCCGGCTGAACCTGAAGCCGGGCGCGACGGCGACGGTGACGATCCCGGTCGACGCGACGCAGCGCGCAGGCGGCGCATTGCTCGAACCGGCCATTCCCTTCCTGGTCTACGACGAGGCCGCGGGCCTGTGGAAGCAGGACGGAGTGGCGACGCTGACCGGAGGCGCAAACCCGGTCTATGAAAAGAAGGTCACTCATTTCTCGACGATGAACGCGGACATCTTGAAGTCCGGGCAGTCGTGCGTCGCCGTCGAGCTCGACCCGGCGGCGAATTTCAGTTTGCCGCTGCAGGTCGAAGTCGTCATGCAGCCGTCCAAGCCGAACCCCGGGGTGATTCAGGTCAGGACGCTGACGGTCGATTCGACCAAATCGAACGTGATCTACAACCTGCCGAACGATTCGGACATCGTGCTGACGCCGATCATTGCCGGCGTCCTGCCGGACGGTTCCTCCGGCGACGTGCCGGCCGGGGTCTTCGTCGTCAATACCGGCGGCCCAATGAGCACGACGATCGTTCCGCCGCCGGCGAATCCGGACGGCACCTATTTCGGCGAAAGCGGCGGCAACCCCACCGGTCCGTGCGCCGCGCGCGTCACCCTGACCAAGCTCCCGGCGGTGGCCCCGACGGGCGCGGAATTCCTGCAGGGCCTCTATTTCGAGGCGAGCAACATCGATGAATTCAGCGGCACGATCGGCTCCGCCATCGACGACGGCGTCATCGCCTACTACCAGCAGGCCGACCCGCGCCAGCTGCGCGCCAGCTTCAACGCGTTCAAGGCGAAGAACCGGTTCGCCCAGACGCTGGCCGCGGGCGAAGTGGAAGTGCAGGCGCACTACGCCAATTCCGGCGATCTCGGTTTCGGCCGCGACATGCATTGCCGGCGCAACGCCGCGAGCGACGGAGCGTTCGACTACGCCTGCTATGTGACGAACTTCGGCCAGCCGCCCGCCAACAACGCGGATCAGCAGGACGCCAACGACGTCATCGATCCGACCAAACATCCGGACGCGACCGTCGCGATGGAGTTCTCGAGGATCGAGAATGCGCCGGGGCCGATCGAATTCCCGGACAACGACCGGGCGGTCAAGTTCTACGTCTACGACACCAACCATCCCGACAATCCGCCGGTGCACAACGCCGACCTCGACGGTCACGGTCACCGGCCGGTGCCGCAGCTGTGCATGGCGTGTCACGGCGGCGTCGCCGCGAGCGCGCCGGCGGACCCCGCCAATCCGGGAGGGGCGAAGAAGGGCGCGTTCGCGAGTCGGGTCGACATCACCTCGATGCAGAGCAACTTTCTGCCGTTCGACCTGCATTTCTACAACTTCCCGACCGCGGAGCCGAAGGCGAGCCAGCAGGCGCAGTTCAAGTCGCTCAACGTCGACATCGTCCACGGCGTGTCCGCGGCCACGGGGACAGGCGGCGCGATCGTCGAGGTGATCGACACGGCGTTCTATGCCGGCGGCAGCGCCACCCAGGTCGAGGACAATGTCGTGGCCGGCTGGGACCCGGGCAACCCGAACTCGGACCAGCACCGATTCTATCGGGACGGCTTCGCGCGGGCCTGTCGCACCTGCCATATCGCCCAGCCGTTCGGCGCCCCGACCTTCGCCACCGCAGCGGCGTTCGAGGGCGTCATTGCGAATGTGCAGAATCGCGTATGCACCCAGCACATCATGCCGCACGCTCAGCGGACCAACGACGTGTTCTGGACCAGCCTCAACCCGAATATGGCGGCGCTGCTCGAACTCTACGGGCAAACGCTTCTCGGCTGGTCGACGCTGCCCGCCAACCAGTGCAGCCAGGGGCCGGTGCAGGGCGGCGGATCGGCGCCGACGGTGTTCTCCAGCCAGATCTATCCGATCATGTTCGGTAACTGCACCGGTTGCCACAGCGCGACCGGCAACGCCAACTTCGCGGTCGGCGGCGTCGCATCGACCTACAATCAGCTGCTGACGGCTTTGGCGAAGGACGGCGTGTCGCACTACATCGTCGCTCACGACCCGGCCAACAGCGTGATGTACCACCGGATCACCAACGGGGGCGCGTCGGAGCCGAACGCGCGCATGCCGCTCGGGGGCGCGAACCTCGTGACCAGCGACACCGACACGCCGCCCGACGGCGTCCCCGACGCGACCGAAGTGAACGGATGGATCAACGCCGGCGCAACGGGACCGTGACCGAGATGGACCCGCGGCGATCAAGCGAGGAAAGCGGGCGAGCGGGACGCCTGTTTCCAGGACGGATTCCCGTCCGCTCACGCGCGGCGCCGGTCCTGGCGGCGGACGGCGTGGATTGAAATCGAGGCGTCAGGACCGGCTGAAACGACGGATCATTCGGTGACGACCAGGCTGGTTTCCATGCCGGTCTTGTAGTGATCCGGCTGATTGCAGATCAGGAGATAATTGCCCGGCTTCAGCGTAAGCTGCAAAGTCTTCTTCTCTCCCGGCCGGAGATCGGGCGCTTCGCCAAGATCCTTGATCTTGGCTTCGTCGACGCGGTCGTCCTTACGGTCATAGGGAAGCGCCGCGTGCGGTTCGGCCACGGAGACGACGATCATCTCGTGAACGAGACTCTTCGAGTCGTTGGAAACCTGGAAGACCACGCGTCCCGCCGGCACGTCTTTCGCGTCCGCTTTGATCATCATCTGCTTGACCGACGGGTTGGTCGACGGGTCCATCAGGTCGATGTGCACCACGGTGGGCGGCCGGGTCGCGGCGTGCGCGGCGGCGCTCCCGGCCAGCCAAGCGACGGTCATTGGAATTGACATTGCTGCCCTGCGCGACATCCCGTGTCTCCCGATCTCGAGGTCCAGTTCCGGCAGAGCGGAATTTCCTGTCCGGCGGCGACGGTCATCCGGGAGATGCGGGCCCAAAGTGCGGCGCGGAGATTACAGTTTCGCCAGCTTTCTCTCGGACGAGGCAGGGTTCGAGGCGACAGAAACGCCGCCCGGCCGACAGCGTGATGGACTCCCGCATCACCAACTTGCGCGCGCGGTCTCCATTCGACCCATCACAAATCCCATTTTCATTCCGAGCTGAACGCGGAGCGGGCGGCCCCCAAGCACGGTGTTGAGCCGCGCCCTGGCGAAATGGCGCGAAGGACCGGGTTTGGCGAACCGTCCGGCCGCTCAGGCCCCCAGTCGCTCCCTGAGCCAGGAGATCGCGTTCTGTTGCATCGGGACGTCGAACCGGTGCCCGCCCGGATGGAATTCGCCCCGGTAGGCGTCCGGCGCGCCCACGCTCCTGTAGCATCCTGCGATCCGCGCATCGGCGGCGCGCATGCCGGCGACGGTGAACAGCGGATCGTCGAGCGCATACTGGACGAGCAGCGGCGCCGGAGCGGCCGAGGCTGCGAGGTCCGGCCAGTCGCCGCGCCGGCTCCAGCTCGGCGGGAACAGCATCCAGGTGTGGGTCGCGACGCAGCCGTCGAGCAGGCCCTCGTAGGTGCTCATCATGCCGACGATCGCGCAGGCGCCAAGGTCATCGGAGGTCGCGCGCAGCAGCGCCGATCTCAGCCCGCCGCCCGAGAGGCCGATGGAAGCCACACGGGTCGCGGCGACGTCCGGGCGGGCGCGAAAATAGGCGAGCGCGACGCGATCCTCATGGGCCACGACCGCAGCGAGGCTGGTTCCGAGCACCGTGCAGTATTTCGCGACGACGTGCTCGTGCGCATAGGCGGCGCCGTTGTAGTGGTCCGGGGCGACCACGTCCGGCCCGAGCGCGGCCTCGACGGCCGGCGCGAGCGCACGGTCGTTGTCCGGCATCGCCTCGAGCGGGAACTTGCGGCTGCCGAACAGGAACGCGTCAGGCACCAACACGACGAACCCTGCGCGGGCGAGTTCGTTGGCGTAGGCGCGGCCGCCATAAAACGTGTGCCGCAAGGGCGCGAGCGGGGCGAGGCGCCCTTCGGGCCCGTCGGCGATTTTCTCCTTGCCGTAGAACTTGAAATGGCCGTGGTCGTGCAGCGCGACGATCCCGGGCAACGGCCGGCGGGCGCCTTTCGGCTTCAACACCCAGGCTTGGCTTCTCGGCCCATAGCCGAGCGACCACGAGACCTCCTCGCCCTCGACGCCGTCGGCGTCCCAGCGCTGCTCGACGCGCGGTTCGCCGGGCTGCTCGTCGCCGACGCGGAAGCCGAGACACTCTCGCGCGCTCATGCGCGTTTCCTGCCCCGGCGGGGCGTTCGGAAACAGCGGCCCGTCGGCCCTCGCGGCCTCGAAGAGGCCGCTGAACGGGCCGAGATGCGCATAGAGAGGCAAGGCGGGTCGGCTCATGGGCGGGGGCACCGTAGGCGAACGATGAGGGCTGAATACGTCGGCGGACGGTTGGTGCCGGATGAGGGGATCGAACCCCCGACCTTCGGTTTACAAAACCGCTGCACTACCGCTGTGCTAATCCGGCCTTCGGGGCGTCTTGGCTAGCAGCGGCCCTGCGCCTGCGCAAGGCCCGTTTCATCGGCCGGCGGGCACGGTCGGGGTCCACGGGCCCTTGACGGCGACCGCCTCGTCCATGCCCGGCCAGGGCGGCATGGTGACGGCGATGAAGGCGAGCGGGCCGTCGTCTTCGGCGCGGAACTGGAACGATGCGCCGAGCGGGATCGTCGCCGCGACGCCCGGGGCCAGCGGCTCGACGCTCTCCTCGGTCCCGGCGCGCCGCCACAGCAGGCCGCGGCCGGCGACGACGTACCACAGTTCCTCGACGGTGCGATGCGCGACGGCGTGGGAAATCGCGCCGGCGGGAAGCTCGAAATGCGCCAGGCTGCCGCCGGCGAGGTTAAGCAGCAGCCGGACCGCCGTGCCGTCCGGCGCGGTGGCGTCGGGGTCGGCGGCCAGCGCCCGGGTCGCAAAAGGCAGGGGCGGAGGGTTGGTCATCGTCATGGTTCAAGGCCGGGAAGGTCTGTCGTTCCTGAGCTTCGCCGCGTGGCGCGGGCCGACCCCGACTGCTAAGAGGAGCCCATGAGCACGACCTTAACCGCCGATCAGGCGCTTGACGAGTTCCGCGCGGCCGGCGCGCTGCTCGAGGGCCATTTCATCCTGTCGTCCGGCTTGCATTCGCCGGTCTTCCTGCAAAAGATGTTCGTCTTCCAGGACCCGGCGCGGACCGAGCGGCTGTGCCGGGCGCTGGCTGGGAAGGCGCGCGCCGCCTTCGGGCCGATCGACGTCGTCGCCTCGCCCGCGGTCGGCGGGATCGTCCCTGGCTACGAGACGGCGCGCTGGCTCGGCGCCAAGGCGATTTTCGTCGAGCGCGAAGGCGGCGCATTCAGGCTGCGGCGCGGTTTCGAAATCGCGCCGGGCGCGCGGGTGCTGATGGTCGAGGACATCATCACGACCGGGCTCTCGTCGCGCGAATGCCTCGCCGCGCTCGCCGAGCACCCCGGGCGGATCGTCGGCGCCGCCTGCCTCATCGATCGCTCGGGAGGCAAGGCTGATATCGGCGTCCCGCGCGTCGCCCTTGCGACCCTCGACATTCCGGCCTATCCCGCCGACGCGCTGCCGCCGGAGCTCGCGGCCCTGCCGGCGGTCAAGCCCGGCAGCCGGTCGCTCGCCGGGGCGGCCTGACCAGATGGAGACAGGACTTCCGATGACTGCGGTCCGCCTCGGCGTCAACGTCGACCATGTCGCTACCATCCGCAACGCCCGCGGCGGCGCGACGCCGGATCCGGTGCGCGCGGCGCTCCTCGCCATCGAGGCGGGGGCCGACGGGATCACCGCGCATCTGCGCGAGGACCGCCGCCACATCCACGACGACGACATGCGGCGGCTCAAGGCGGCGATCAAGAAGCCGCTCAATTTCGAGATGGCGGCGACCGAGGCGATGCTCGACATCGCGCTGCGCCTGCGCCCGCACGCCTGCTGCCTGGTGCCGGAGAAGCGCACCGAGCGCACCACCGAGGGCGGGCTCGACGTGGTCGGCGGATTCCGGGCGCTGAAGCCTTTTGTCGCCGAACTCGGCAAGGCGGGAATCCGCGTCTCGATGTTCGTCGAACCTTCGAGCGAAGCGTTGAAGGCGAGCGTCGATCTCGGCGCGCCGGTGGTGGAACTGCACACCGGAGCCTGGTGCGACGCGCTCGACCATCGCGACGCGCCTCGCGCCGACTACGAATTCGGCCGGCTCAGGGTGGCTGCGGCGCAGACCGCCGGCCTCGGTCTCGAATGCCACGCGGGCCATGGCCTGGACTACGACTCCGCTCGCGTCATCGCCGGCTTGCCGCAGGTCGTGGAGCTGAACATCGGCCATTTTCTCGTGGGCGAGGCGATCTTCGTCGGTCTTGCCGAGACGTTGAAGCGCATGCGCGCGGCGATGGCGGAAGGACGGGCGGCGGCGGGGACGCACAAGTGATCATCGGCGTCGGCAGCGACCTTTGCGACATCCGGCGGATCGAACAAACGCTCGAGCGCCACGGCGATCGGTTCGTCGAACGCTGCTTCACCGAGGTCGAGCGGCGCCGGTCCGATGCGCGGGCGGGGCGGGCCGCCTCCTACGCCAAGAGGTTCGCGGCCAAGGAGGCCTGCGCCAAGGCGCTCGGGACGGGCCTCAAGCGTGGCGTGTTCTGGCGCGACATGGGCGTGGTCAACCTGCCGTCGGGCCAGCCGACCATGCGGCTGACCGGCGGCGCCGCGGAGCGCCTGAAGGCGATTTTGCCGCCGGGGGCGGAGGCGTTCATCCATCTGACGATCACCGACGAGCCGCCGCTCGCGCAGGCCTTCGTGATCATCGAGGCGCGCTCGGCGTAAGCCCTGGATCCGCGGGCGAACGACGGTTTAGCGCCTTATCGGTCAGGCTCAGCAAATTCAAAGGTTTGCAGGCCGCTTTAGCGGCGGCGGGGCCCACGCTGCCTTTGCCGCCGGTCAAATATACATGTCAATAGTGTCATACTGGCCCATTTCCCCTGCCGGACCGGTGTCGGTGCGCGTGAAAGGGCGTCCTCTGGCGGTCGCGCCGGCGGCGCCGCGGAGCGCCCGTCGGCGAATCTCCCGCCGGGCGCGGAGGGGTTCATCCATCTGACGATCTCGACGGGGCCGCGCTCGCGCAGACTTTCGTGATCATCGCGGCGCGCGCGGCGCGTCGCTCCTCTCAAGAGCTTGTCGCCACGGCGCGTGCGGAAATCGGGATATGCTGTCCGGTCGCCCGAACAGCGCGCGCCCGGCCGCCTGTCTACTTGCGCCGCCTGAAGCCGACCAAACCAAGTTTTTGGTCGTAGAGAACAGCATGTGAGTAAAATGGCTCTAGCCCGTTCGCCGCCCCGGTGTCCATCGGGACGGGCTGACAATTGTCTTGGTCAGTCGCTTCCCCGTCGAGGCAACCGGGCGCCTGCGTCTCGAGCAAGTCGTGACCAGCGGCGCCCGGCCGCAACGCGACCGGGAAATATTTGAACCCGGCCATCTCACGCTTATCGGGATTGATGATCAACTTGCCGGGATCGGCGTCGCCGGGGCGCGGCAAAACGACGATCCAGCGCCGGTCGCCAATGAAATCCAGGGGATTGAGCGCGGGAGACGACACCTGAGGGGCGCGCATGGACATCCCGATGATCGCCGTGAATCCCTCGCCCGGCAGGCCGTCGCCGCCAATTCGGTAGTCCGCCGCCGCCAGCCGTGCGGCCGGACAATCGGGCTTGAGCTTGGCGCAGTGAACCGATTGCACGATTTGGAAGATCACGGGCGCGCCCGTCTTGGCGTCGCCGACCGCGATATCGGCCATCGCCAACGCTCCCTCGAGCACGATCCCGCTGGCGAAGTGGTAGCCTCTGACCACCGGCATGGGCTGGTATCGCTGCGGCGGCACGACGTCGGCCATTACGCGCAATCCGAACGAGCCCGTATCCAGCATCGCATCGATTGCGCGCCCGCCGTCTATGCGTACCGGAACCGAATAGCGGATGGCGCCGTCGGAAAGCCTCCGTTGCGAGATCGGCGCCTCGACCCGCGCAGTCGTTCCGGCCGAACGCGGCGACGAGGCGCCGATCGCCACCGGAAGCGACGCCAGCGCGACCAGAAAAATCGGCCTGAATCTTGCCACCATCTACTCCAACATGAGCGCCAGCGCCCGCGTTCGTTCGAGGGCAAAGGTCGGCTTGCCGGACGCGCTCGAGGCGGCGCTGGACAGGAAGGCCTCTACTGGCGGTGGTTGACGCGTTGCGTTGTGTTCGGACATCGCGACCGCGGGAAGCGGTCCCGAAAGGAGGTCGGCATGCCAGGTGAAAGCGAGAACATCCCCGGACTCGACGCAGTGCGAGACGCGCTGGTTTCCGCCTTCAGGCAACAGGATTTTTCTGCGCTCGCCGCCGTTTTCGCCGCGAACGCCGCTCTGATGCCGCCCGGCACGCGCATAATCAAGGACCGCGACACCATCCGAGCGTTCTGGACCAGCTTCGGCGAGCAAGTCAACGAGATCGCGCTGGAGCCGCTCGAGATCAGCCCGCTCGGCGAAGGCGCCGCGCGCGAGATCGGCAGGATCAGGATGAACGTCGGCGACCGATCGCCCCGGATGGAACTATCGCCGCAGATCGTGCTCAACAAGTACCTGCTGCTTTGGCAGAGGGCGGAGGAGAGGTGGCTCATCGAAAGCCTTATTTGGAACCGCATTCGGCGCGTACAGGGAAGAGGCCGGTTGGGGCAGAACATGGAGGGTGTGCAAGTCGGGCGCCCGCAGATTCCCCAACTCTATTCCCGATGGCGATGAAATAACTTATCAAAAAAGAATTTAGATATGTGATGAAACCGGCGCGTGGCTATAAGCGTTATCAGTGGAGCATAATCGGATCAACTTGGTTGCATCGGGCAATCCGGTCGTTCGTACCAGTGGTTTAATATCGCTATGCCCAACACTCGGCAGGAGCTGCGTGCAGTCCCCAATCTGAACGGCGGACTGTTGGCGTTGGCGCAGGTTGCGGCCTATCACGGCGTGCAGACGACGCCCGGCCGACTTGCGCACGATCTCGCGCTCGGCAACCAGCCAGCCGACGCCGAAGATCTCGCGCGGGCCGCCAAGCTGATCGGACTGAAGGCGCGCATCGTGCGCGACCCGGCCGCGAGGCGGCTGCGCGGATTGCCGACGCCTGCGCTGATCAAGTTGAGCGACGGGCAATGGGCGATTTTTGGCATCGAGACGACGCCCGGGTGCTTCCGCGTCGTGTATCCTCTGGCCGGGCGCGAGCAGCAGCTGCCGCTCGCCGACATCCTCGAGCAACTCGATCACGAGGTCGTGCTGATCGGCAAGGGAGCGCGGCTGTCGGCTGAGCAGTTCAAGTTCAGTCTGGCCTGGTTCATCCCGTCGATCACCCGCTATCGCCGGCCGCTGACCGATGTTCTCGTGGCCTCGCTGTTCATCCAGCTGCTCGGCCTGGCGACGCCGCTTTCCTTCCAGCTCGTCGTCGACAAGGTGCTGGTTCACAAAAGCTACTCGACGCTGATCGTCGTCATCAGCGCGCTCCTGCTGCTCTCGGTGTTCGAGGCGGTGCTGAAATATCTGCGCATCTACATTCTCAACCACACCTCGAACCGCATCGACGTCGAGCTCGGGGCGAAACTGTTTGCGCATTTGCTCCGGCTGCCGATCGCCTATTTCGAGAGCCGCGCCTCGGGGGTCATCGTCACCCGGGCGCGGGAAATCGAGAACGTTCGGCAGTTTCTCACCGGACGCAGCATCCCCTCAGTGATCGATGTCTGCTTCCTGTTCATCTACATCAGCGTTTTGTTCCTGTATTCGCCCCAGCTCACAGGCGTGCTGCTGCTGATCTGGCCGCTGTACATCATCATCGGAGCTGTGCTGCGTCCGGCGTTCCGGAGGAAGGTCAAGGACAAGTTTCGTCGCTGGTCGGCCAGCCAGGAGCTGTTGGTCGAGACCGTGGTAGGCATGCAGACGTTGAAGGCGGCGGCGGTCGAGCCGATGTTCCAGCGCAAATGGGAGGAGCGTCTGTCCGCCTATGTTCAGGACGGGTTCGCGACCGCTGTTCTCGGCGCGCGGGCGCAGACCGCGACCGAGTTCCTCAGCCGACTGACGACGGCGCTCATCCTGTATTTCGGCGTCCAGGCGGTGATCGCGGGCACGCTCACCATTGGCGAGCTGATCGCCTTCGTCCTGATCTCGAATCAGGTCACCCAGCCGATCCTGCGCACCGCGCAGCTCTGGCAGGATTTTCAGGAGGTGCAAGTCTCGGTCGAGCATCTGGGCGACATCCTGAACGCGCCGCTCGAGCGGACGGCGGAGCCGCTTGCCGGGCTGCCGCCGGCGCGCGGCCAGCTCGAGTTCCGCAGCGTGAACTTCCGCTATCGGCCGGACCTGCCCGAGGTGGTGAAGGACTTTTCGCTAACCATCAAGGTGGGCGAGATGATCGGCATCGTCGGGCCGAGCGGCTCCGGCAAATCCACGCTCGGCAAGCTGGTGCAGCGTCTTTACGAACCGACGTCGGGAGAAATTCTGCTCGACGGCGTCGATATCATGCAGGTCGATCCCTACTGGCTGCGCCGCCAGCTCGGCGTCGTGCTGCAGGAGAATTTCCTGTTCCACCAGACGGTGCACGAAAACATCGCGCTGGCGCGCCCGGAGATGAGCCGGGCCGAGGTAGTCGCGGTCGCGCGCCTCGCGGGCGCCGACGAGTTCGTGAGAAAGCTGCCGCAGGGCTACGACACGCTTATTCAGGAACGCGGCGCGAACCTTTCCGGCGGACAGCGCCAGCGGATCGCCATCGCCCGCGCGCTCGCCACCAATCCGCGCGTGCTGATTTTGGATGAGGCGACGAGCTCGCTCGATTACGAGAGCGAGCGCATCATCCGCGCCAACATGCGCCACATCGCGCGTGACCGCACCGTCATTGTCATCGCGCACCGGCTCGCCGCGGTTCGGGGTTGCGACCGCATCATTGGCATGATCGACGGCGCCATCACCGAAGTGGGCACGCATGACGCGCTCCTGACCCGCAACGACGGACTGTACGCGCGGCTTTGGGCCATTCAGAACGAGCACAAGGGGCCCACTCAAACCGAGCAGGCGAAGGGGTCAATTCAGACCGGGCAGGCGAACGCATGAACGAGCAGCGCACGACGGCGGTCTCCGCGCCGCCAAAGAGTGAGCCGGCGGGCGGGATTGAAAACCACGCCGCAGCGCGCGTAGGGCGGCGCCCCGCGCGCCCCGAGCTGCTGGTGACGCGGACGCCGCGATTGCCGGAGCGGGAGGCCGAGGACCGGGAATTTCTGCCGGCGGCGCTCGCCATCGTCGAGCAGCCGCTGTCCCCCGCCCGGGTCGCGTTCCTCTACACCCTGTGCGCGATGCTCGTTGCGGCGGTCCTGTGGGCCTGCTTCGGTCGCCTCGATGTCTATGCCGTGGCCCCCGGCAAAATCGAGGTCACGGGAAGAACGAAGGTGGTCGAGCCGCTTCAATCCGGAAAAGTGATCTCAATCGAGGCTAAAGACGGCGAAAAGGTGAAGGCGGGCGATGTCCTGGTGCAGCTCGACTCGACCGACGCATTGGCCTCGCAGACCGCAGCCGCTGCTGCGCTCACGAACACTCGCGCCGAGATCGCCAGACTGAAGGTCGAGATCGCCGCCGCCAGGGCGACGCACATCGATGCCCGTCCGCAGATCGACTGGCCCGCGGATATTCCGCAGGACGTGCGGCAACGCGAGGTGGAGGTGCTCGATTCCGATCTTACCAAGCTCTCCGCCAACCTCGGCGCTCTCGACGCGCAGCGAGACGAAAAGATCGCAGAACGCGACAAGTACACCGCGAACATCGCAGCAACCAAGAGCCTGATCACCTCGCTGTCCGCGCAACTGACGATGACCGACAAGATGACGAAGGAAGGCTGGTCGAGCCAGTCGCAATACCTGAAGCAGCTCGACCCGGTGCTGCAAGCCCAGGAGTTGGAGGTTTCGCTGGAAGGCGAATTGACCACCGCCACCCAGGACATCGCCGTTGTCGACGCCCAGATCGTGCAGACGCGGCAGACATTCCTGGCCACCGAAACCTCGCAGGCCGCCACCGACGAGCGCAACATCGCCCAGCTCGAGCAGAACCTGGTGAAGGCGACGGAGCAATTGCGCGAGATGACGCTGCGGGCGCCGATCGACGGCACCGTCCAGGCCTCGGCCGTCACCACGATCGGCCAGGTGGTCACGACGGGTCAGCAATTGATGGAAGTGGTGCCCGATGGCGATCACCTCCAGATCCAGGCCTATGTGCTCAACGAGGACATCGGGTTTGTGAAACCCGGTCAGGCGGCGACGATCAAGATCGACGCCTTCCCATACTCGCGCTACGGCTCGATCGAAGGCATGGTCGTCAAGGTCGCCAACGACGCGATTCCCGGCAAGCAGGGCCAGCAGCAGCAGATGAACGGATCGCAGCCGCCATCGAATAGCGGCAGCATGTCGATCACGAGCGCGGCGCAGGCGACACAGGACCTGGTCTTTCCGGTCGTCATCCAGCCCGCCCAGACGTCGATGAATATCGACGGCAAGCAGATTCCGCTCGTCTCGGGGATGACCTTGACCGCGGACATCAAGACCGAACGGCGGACGGCGATCAGCTACATCCTATCGCCGCTGGTCGACACTTTTTCCACGGCGGGACACGAGCGCTGATCGGGACGCAGCGAAACCCCGCAACTTGAAACGGAGGTTAACATGTACAGTTATAGTGGTTACAGCGGCTACAGCGGCGGCTTCTATGGAGGCGGCTACAGCGGCGGATTGTATGGCGGCTCTGTCGGCGGCTTCTATGGCGGGTCTGTCGGCGGCTTCTACGGCGGCTATGTCGGCGGCTTCTACACGCCGGTGGGCTTTATCGGATTTTACGCGCCGGGGGCCTATGTCGGCGGCTACTGTCCGCCTTGGGCCATGTATGGTCCGGGAGCCTACTGCCCGCCTGTAGGCTACGTCGGCGTCGGCTACGCGCCGGGCCTTTACTTGGGATTCGGGTACGCGCCTGCCGTCGGCGTGTACGTGCCTGGAGCGTATCTCGGCGTCGGCTATGTCGGCGGCGGCTATTTTGGCGGCGGCTATGGCGGCGGCTATTTTGGCGGCGGCGGCTATTTTGGCGGCGGCGGTTACGGAGGCGGCTACGGCGGCGGCGGCGGATACGGCGGTTACGAGCAGTTGCCGTCTGCTTCGACCAATCTCGGAAGTCAGGCTCAAACCGCTTACGCAGGACTTGGCGGCTCCACCGGCGTCCCCTCTCTCGCCAGCTATGGGATGGGCTCGGATCCCGGCGGATCTTCCGCGCTCGGCGGAAGCATCGGCGCCTCGCACCCAGCGGGAGCAAGTTACGCCGGCGTCGGCAGCTACGGCTCGCCTTCGGTCGCCGCCCCGTCCAGCTTCGGGACGGGCGCGGACAACCTCGGCGCGGCTGGCGGCTACGGCGGCCTCAATCCCACGCCAGCCGTGGGCGGCCACTAGTCCGGCGCGGCGGCGATCACCCGGGCGCTCTCTGGCCCTCAGTGGAGGCGAAGGGAGCTCCCGGGTCGGGATGCGAGATCCCGCTGGGAGCTTTCTTCATGCAAGATGGAATTCATTTCATTTCCGGCCTGCCTCGGTCGGGCTCGACACTATTGGCCGCGATATTGCGCCAGAACCCCCGGCTGCACGCCGGCATGTCGAGCCCGCTCGGCGCTCTGTTCAGCAACCTCATGCAAGGCATGAGCGCGCAGGGCGAGCTGTCGGTCATGCTGACCTCCGAGCAGCGCGAAAACGTGCTGCGCGGGCTTTTCAGCAGCTTCTATAAGGACATTTACCCCGCCAAGGTCGTGTTCGACACCAACCGGCTCTGGTGCAGTAAGATGGGGGCGATCGCCAAGCTGTTCCCCGAGGCGCGCGTGATCGTCTGCGTGCGCGACCTGGCCTGGATCATGGACTCCTTCGAGCGGATCCTGCGCAAGGAGCCGCTGCTGGTCTCCAGGATGTTCAAGCCGCGCGACGCCGTCACGGTTTATGCGCGAATGAACGCGCTTGCCTCCGGGTTGGGAACGGTGGGTTTCGCCTGGAACGCCGCGCAGGAGGCGTTTTGGAGCGAGCACGCCCACCGGCTGCTGGTGGTCGATTACGAGGCGCTCGCGCGAGAGCCAGCACAGACCATGCGGTGCATTTACGATGAACTCGGACTTCCTGCCTTCGACCATGATTTCGAAAACATCAGCTACGAGGATGGTGGCGCGTTCGATGCGCAGCTCGGCGTGCCGGGCCTGCATACCATAACCGGCAGGGTCGAATTCGTTGAGCGCCCGACGATTTTGCCGCCCGATCTGTACCAGCGGTTCAGCGGCCGCAACTTCTGGCGGCGCCCGCGCGCCAACACGCGGAACGTGACCGTCGTCCTGCCGCAGCAACAGCGGTCTCGCAGGTTCGCAGAGGAAGCAGCCCGAAACGGAGCGCCTGTCGGCGGCAACCCGTCCGTTCTTCGCCCATACGCCGGAGCTTGAGCAAGAACCCTCTCGCAGGCCGGCGGCCCGCGCCTCGGGGACAGCAAGTGGAGACAGGCCGGCTCGCGAGAAAGCCGGCGGCTGCTCGCCCTTCCCCCGTGATGCAGGAGAATCTGCGTCGGAGAACGAACATACCTTGTCCTTCGACGGCTCCGCGCAACCCGTTGGTGGCGCGCCGCCGCGTACATGGAAACAGTGAAGAGCCGCTCCGGTCCGTCGCACCGAGCGTCCCGTTGATCGGTTCAGGCGATTGCATACCTGCGCTGAATCGATGATTGATTGGATCTTGATTCGTCCGGCGCTGCTGTTCTCGGGGGAATTTTGACAATGAAAATCGTCAGGCTCGCCACGACCGTTCTGGTGGCTTTCGCCACACTTCCCGCTTTCGCGACGGATCTTCCCGCGACCAAGTCCGAACCGGCTTCGCCGATGCTGGCCACGACGCCCATTTACGACGCCAACAACCAGATTTCGGTCGATTTCCTCAATGAATGGCTGAGCTATACCGAACACGCTTATTACGCGACCAATCTGACGCCGGTGGGCGGCAAACTCGACAGCGAAACCGGTTCCCTGCCCGGCTATAATGTGTCCCTCTCGCTGATGCGCAATTGGATGGTCGACAATCTCTACCTGAACGCGCAGGTCTCGTATGTCTCCGGCAACACGGCCTATGACGGGAGCACGTGTTTTTTTCGTGGGGCGTGCATTCCGGTCTCCAAGACCAACAGGGCGACGATCTTCGATACCGACTTTCGGCTCGGCAAGGGCTTCAGCCTGGCGCCGAAGGTGATGCTGACGCCCTATTTCGGCATAGGGACCAACTATTGGCTGCGCGGGGGGCAATATTCCGAAACCTATACGAACGACTATGCCGGCGGCGGTTTGCTGGCGCAATATGGCGCGACCGACACGCTTGTCCTGTCGGCTTATGGCCTCGTCGGCGGCACGTTCGGTTCGCATATCTCCGTTGGAAGAGCTGGGCCGAATTCCCCCGCCTGGTCAGGCGCGCTGGGCGATTCCGGAATTTACAAGCTTGGACTGTCGGCGGATTATGCTTGGACCCGAAATCTCCATTTCAACGCCAGCGTGGATTATGTCGATTTCCGATTTGGCCATTCGGCGGTTCAACCCGTCACGGGCCAGGTCGAACCCAACAGCGCGACTTCAGATGTCATGCTGAAGGTCGGCGTCGGCTATTCCTTCGGCGATTTCGCCTCCGGCGCGCCGGTCGTCGCCAAATAGTGATCGTCCGCACGGACCTGTCTATCCCCATGGATAAGGAGACCCCGCGATGGACAACGAACATATCAACTTGCTTCGAGCGCTCCGCGACGGCCTCGTCGAGGAGCGGCGGCAGCTCGTAGCGAGCGGCCTCGATACTCCGGACTCCAGGCGGGAAGCGGCCGCGGAATTCGTCGGCCTGCAGAATTTCATCGACACCGTGGAACGCGCGATGGCGCACGAGGCCCACCTCGCTCAGGTCGCGCCATCATCGTCTCACAGCCCGACCTGAAATTGGCTGACCTGAACTGGACCCCATTCGTGGAACCGCGGCGGGTTGGATTTAAGGTGTGATTTCGAGTCGGTCGCTCAGCTGGTCGGCTCGCCGCAGCAAACGCGTTCCGCCGCCGGGCTGGCCCGACTTCCATTCGCGATGGAAGTCGGGGCTCGCGAATCGCAGATCGAGCGGACGGCGGCGCCAGGGCGTCCCGGACGCTCGTTAACCTGAGCCGCCCGCTAAACGTATGCAATAGCCTTGGCGAGGCCGAGTTCGTGACCTTTATGCAACAGGGTCTTACGAAAGGCGTTTCAAAGGCGATTTCAAGACAAATTCCAGTTGAGCAGCGCCGCAACCGGGGTATGTTCGCACGGTGAGCGGGAAATTCCCGGTCGCGGACGGACCGCAGCGTCAGCTTCAGGGCAAAGCGCCAGGTCCTAAACAATCGGGAAGAGGGGGCTGACCACCTACGGTTTCGGGCTCGAGAAATGGGCCGGCGGATCGGAAGTGAGAAGAACCAACGCCCAGAGTATCAACTGGAGGTCAACAATGACGCTCATCAAGAGCATTCTGCTCGGCTCGGCAGCCGGCATCGTCGCCGTCGCCAGCGCGCAGGCTGCCGATCTTCCGACGAGGAAGGCGGCTCCCGTCGAACAATATGTCAAGATCTGCAACGTCGGCGGCATCACCGGCTGGACAATGCCGGGTTCAGACACCTGCATGAAGGTGTCGGGCTACATGACCGCTCAATTCGTGGGCGGCAACCTGAACACCCAGTACAACTATGGCACGGCGGGTGAAGCCGCGTTCGCCGCCGCGTCTGCTGGCAATCCTGGCTACGCCGCAGCTCTTCGCACCGTTGCCGGGATCGACAACCGCAATACCCAGCGCGTGCTGCTTGCGGCCAGCAACGCTCAGCAGAACACGACCTTCTTCCGAAACGACATCGGCTGGTCGGGCCGCGCTTCGCTCAGCTTTGACTTCGCGTCCAACACCGCCTACGGCCCGCTGCTGGCGCACATCAATATCCAGGACGACATCGCCAACGGTCTCGACCCGCTCCAGTACGGCAGCACTTCCAACATCACCTATCTGAACCAAGGCTACCTGACCTGGGCGGGGATCACGGCCGGTAAGGCGGCGTCGTTCTATTCGTTCGTCGGCGGCGGCGACAACTGGGCGAACTTCTTCTCGCCCGACCAGAAGGGCTTCAACGAACCGCTCCTGATGGCCTACACCGCTTCGTTCGGCGGCGGCTTCTCGGCCACGATCGCCGCGCAAAGCCAGGGCACCAACGGCGCTTCCGGCGGCGGCACGAATTCGGCGGGCGGCTATTTCAATACGAACTCCGGGCCGAATCCGGGCCAGTTCAATCCGACGAACATCACCTTCGGCGGCCAGAAATGGCCGGATATCGTCGCCCAGTTGCACGTCAAGCAGGCCTGGGGCGAGGCCCAGCTCTCCGGCGTGATCCACAACGTGAATGTCTCGGCGAACGGTTTCGACGGCCAGTACGCCTGCGGCTTGTCAGGCGCGATCGCCTGTAACGGCCAGGAAACCAAGACGGGATGGGGCATCGACGCCGGCGTCAAGATCAACCTGCCGAGCTTCGGCCCGGAGGACGACTTCCTGGTCACCGGCTCCTATACCCAGAGCGCGGTGTGGTACTCGGGTCTGGAAGACGGCATGTGGAGTGAGAACGGCCAGACCAACGGCAACGGCCAGCCGATGTGGCTCGCCGACGCGTTCTTCAACCCGGCCACCAACCAGTGGTCGAGCCCGACCGCTTGGACGGTCAGCGCCCTGTTCGAGCACCACTTCAACCCGCAGTTCTATATCAATCTGGAAGGCTCGGTCGGCCAGATCAAGTGGAGCAACATGGGCGGCGGCTGCAACTTTACCTTTGGCTTCGCCGGTTGCTTGCTCTCGCAAGCGGTCAACGGCCCGATGTCGCCCAGCGCCACCAGCTGGATCATCGGCACGGACATCGGTTGGGAACCGGTCACCAACCTGAACTTCGACCTCGAGTTGATGTATCAGAGCACGAACCAGACCGCCCCGAGCGGCTTCCTCGGGACGGTCTACAACTGGGGCGCCGTCAACCCCAATGGGTCCAGCGCCGCGTTCTTCGTGCCGGGCGATTGGAAGGGCGTCAGCAGCGGCTTCGCCGGTCGTTTCCGCATCACCCGTTACTTCTGATCGTCCAACGGTCGGTTGAAACAACAAGCCCCGGAGAGCAATCTCCGGGGTTTTTTCTTGTCGGCGCTCGGGGCGGCCGGGGAAACCGGGCGCCCTGCCGTCGCATTGCCTGCGAGCGCGCGACCTCGACGACCAAGGCCCGCCGGAGCGGACGCGTGACGCGTTCCGTTGGCCATTCGGCGCAGGAACGGTTACGCTCGCGCCTGATGAATATCAGAGGGTGCCTATGGCGGCGGAATCGATGGCGCCTCCTTCGTTGCGGCCGGCCGGCGCGCCGCCGGCCTTTCACCTGCTGGCGAAGCCCAGCGGTTCGACCTGCAACATCGATTGCGCCTACTGCTTCTTCCTGTCGAAGGAAGCGCTGTATCCCGACGACAAGCACCGCATGTCGGAGGCGACGCTCGAAAGCTATATCCGGCAGCTGATCGAAGCGCATCGTACGCCGGAGGTGACGGTCGCATGGCAGGGGGGCGAGCCGACCCTGATGAAGCTCGAGTTTTTCGAGCAGGCGGTCGAACTCGTCGAAAAATACAAGAGGCCCGGCCAGACGGTTCAGCAGACCTTCCAGACCAACGGCCTTCTGCTCGACGACGCCTGGTGCGCCTTTTTCAAGAAGCACAACTTTCTCGTGGGCCTCAGCGTCGACGGGCCGCGCGACGTTGCACGACGCCTATCGGCGCGACCGGCGGGGCAGGGCACGTTCGATCTCGTCATGCGCGGATGGCGCTTTCTCAGGAGCCACGGGGTCGAGTTCAATATCCTGTGCACGGTCAACGCGGCCAACCAGACGCACGGCCGCGAAGGTCTATCGCTTCTTCCGCGACGAACTCGGCGCGAAATGGATGCAGTTCATCCCGATCGTCGAGCGGGCGACGGCGGACACGCTCGCCATCGCCAACCAGGGCTGGAGCGATCGCGCGAGCGCGGGGCGCAAGCGCCTTCTGTACACGCAGACCGGCGACCTCGTCACCGAGCGGTCGGTGGGCGGAGAGCAATACGGCCGCTTTCTGATCGACATCTTCGAGGAGTGGGTGCGGCGCGACGTCGGCAAGGTGTTCGTGCAGCTCTTCGACGTGACTCTCGAGGCCTATTTCGGCCGTCATCTCCTGTGCATCCACGCGCCGACTTGCGGCTACGGTCCGGCGCTCGAGCACAACGGCGACCTCTACACCTGCGATCATTTCGTCGAGCCGGGTCAGAAGCTCGGCAACATCGCCGACGACGCCGCTGGTCGAGCTCGTCGCCTCGCCGCAGATGCGCAAGTTCGGCGACGACAAGCGCGACACGCTGACCAAGCAGTGCCGAGACTGCGAGCGTGCGTTTCCTGTGCAACGGCGGCTGTCCGAAGGACCGCTTCATGACGTCGAGGGACGGCGAGCCGGGCCACAACTATCTCTGCGCCGGGCTCGAACTGTTCTTCACCCACACCCGCCCGCTGATGGGCGTGATGGGGCAGCTCTTCAAGCGCGGCCGGCCGCCGGCCGAGGTGATGCTGTGGGTCAGGAACGAGGATTCGAAGCGCGATCCTTACGCCCCTTGCCCGTGCGGCGGCGGCAAGAAATTCAAGTTCTGCCACGGCCGGGCGCCGGCGAAGGCGCAAGCGGGCTCACGCGCAGAAGCGATCAATTCGCTTTCCCTGCCGCGCCGCTAAAAGCGTTCATACGTCCAAGGGGGCGGGGCTTCCCAAGGCTTGAAGGTTTCCCCGTTGGCAGGCCGTACGATTGGACAAGCAGCCCGTCTTTCGACGGGCTGCGGGAGAGGAAGACACAAAGCTATGGGCGCGCTCAGTGCCCGGCGCTGCTGTGCGCCTCCTGCAGCGTTCGCATGACCGCGTCGAGGTTGAACGACGCCGGCTTCTGGCGCGGCGGAAACGCCTGGAACTCCTCGATCTGGCTCGCCACCAGCGCCTGCATCGCGTAGAGGATGTAGACGTGCGAGAGGACCCAATCCCAGTAGGTGTTCGAGTTCTCGTCCGCCCGCTCGAACGGATCGCGCCGCAGGTTGAAGATCTTCGGCGCCCTCAGCTTCACGAACGGCTCGAACCAGCACATCAATTGCTTGGCGCGCTGCTCCATCAGGACGACCTTCCAGTCCTTCATCCGGATGGCGAGGATGTCGCCGTCATCGCTGATGTAGAAGAAGAAGTTCCTCGGACTCTCCTTCGCCGCGCCGCTCAGGTACGGCAGCATGTCGATGCCGTCGATGTGAACCTTGAAGGTCTTGTCGCCGATCTTCGCGCCCGCGTGCAGCTTCGCCTTGACGTCCGGCTCGCCTGCGGCGGCGAGCGAAGTCGGCAACCAGTCCTGATGGCTGACGATGCCGTTCAGCACCGTCCCCGCCTTGAATTTCCCTGGCCAGCGCACGAAAGCCGGAACCCGCCAGCCGCCCTCCCAGTTGGTGTTCTTCTCGGAGCGGAACGGCGTGATGCCGGCGTCCGGCCATGAGTTGTAGTGGGGGCCGTTGTCGGTCGAATACATGACGATGGTGTCGTCGGCGATGCCGAGTTCGTCGAGCTTGGCGAGCATCTGGCCGATGTGCTCGTCGTGCGCCACCATCACGTCGTTGTAGTCGCCCTGGCCGTTGCTCTTGCCCTTGTGCTTGGCGGCGGGGTGGGTGCGGAAATGCATGGCCGTCGTATTGTACCAGAGGAAGAACGGCTCTTCGGCCGCGTGCGCCTCGTCGATGAACTTCAGCGCACGCTCGGTCACCTCGTCGTCGATCGTCTCCATCCGCTTCTTGTTCAGCGGCCCGGTGTCCACGATCGTCTGTCCGCCCTTGCCGTCGGACTTGCAATGCAGCACGCCGCGCGGCCCGAAATGCTTCTTGAACTCAGGATCGTTCGGATAGTCCGGGTCCTCCGGCTCCTCTTCCGCGTTGAGATGGTAGAGGTTGCCGAAGAACTCGTCGAAGCCGTGCACCGTCGGCAGGTACGTGTCCTTGTCGCCCAGGTGGTTCTTGCCGAACTGACCGGTCCTGTAGCCGAGCGGCTTCAAGAGTTCGGCGATGGTGGGGTCTTCTGCGCTCAGCCCCACGTCCGCGCCCGGCATGCCGACCTTGGTGAGGCCGGTGCGGATCGGGTTCTGACCGGTGATGAAGGCCGCGCGGCCGGCCGTGCAGCTCTGCTGGCCGTAATAGTCGGTGAACGCCACGCCCTCGTTGGCGATGCGGTCGATGTTGGGCGTGCGATAGCCCATCTGGCCGCGGCTGTTGTAGCTGATGTTCCACCAGCCGATGTCGTCGCCCCAGAGAATGAGGATGTTCGGTTTCTTCGCTTCAGGCATTTCCCTCTCCTATCAGGCCTTTGATCGTCGTTCGCGCGTCAAACGCAATGTCCAAGGGCGCCCCGACGCGTCATCGCCGAACTTTGCGATCGCATTTTCGCGACAACGCCCAATCGCTCGATTCCCAACTCTGCGACCCTAGCCGAACGGTCCGACGTCGAACTGCATGCTGGCGATCGCAGCGACGCCGACCGCCAGCAGGAGCAGGGCCGTAATCAAGGTCAGCGACACGGGGAAGTCCGTCTCGCCATGAATCAGCCCATCCTCGCGCATCGACTGTCGCAAGCGGCGAAGGCCGAGCATGAATTGGACGTGATAGACGATGCCCAGCGCCAGCATCAGGATGCCGAGCCAGACCAGTGTGGAACCGAAATGCCGCGGCGCGCCGGCGCGGGTGATGACGTCCTGCTCCTTGAGTCGCTGGAAGAACTGGAAAATCGTGAAACCGAAGCCGATCAGCGACAGGGCGGTGCGGATCACCGCCATCAGGGTACGGTCTTCGGCCAGTCGGGTTCGCTGAAACGCCATCCCCGTGCGACGCGCCGCAAGCTCTGTGTTCACGTCCAGCTTGAGGTCGGGACTGGCCAACAGACAACTCTCGAACCGATTTCGATCGACCGGCCAGAGATACGGGGACACCAACTCCGCCTCTCAGGCGCAGGCAACAGAGCATAAGACGCAAATCGGGGCAAGCTGGCGACCGGCCATTCCGCGCCGCTAAAATCACATGGCGGCCGTACGCGCCGACCAATGACGCGCGATACGCCCGATCGGACCCCGCAGCAGGACATATGGAACGAACGCGAGCAGGACCGCGATGATCGCCGCCTCGGCCGGATAGAACTTGTCGAGAAAGGCGAGTTGATAGACGACGTCCATGACGACGCCGAGGATCAGAATTCTGGCCGTCGCAACGATCCCCTCCCACAGACGGCTTCCGCGTCCGCCAGCGCCGACCAGGACCGCGGACAGGTAGGGCACGCGGTCGAGCCGCGCGTCGGCGACGCCGTCGCGCCAGGCGGCGAGGGCGGCCATGGCGGGCTGCAGCACGAAGCGAAAAGTCATCGGGACCGCCCGGCCGAGCGACAATGTTCCGCCAGACGCGATCCAATTCTTCGGTCGATACGCCGTACCAAACGACGCCCGCGGCGGCGAACCCCACGATCAGGGCTATGGCGACGCGCGCCAGAAGGATCTGCGTCTTTGACGGCGGTTCGGTCATGGCCGGTTCGCAGGCTTCGCGGTCTGGTAAGAGCGGTCTTCGATCACGCCTACGCGCCTCGTCATTTTTAGCGACGCGAAGCAATCCACGCCGCCACCGCTGCCTCAGATCACTGGATTCCTTCGTCGCTTCGCTTCGCTAACAAGGACGATTCAGCGTGGTCGAAAACCGCTCTGGCGACGACCCTATGTCAGGACAGGGCCGAGAGCCAGTCCGCGCCTATCCGGCTAACGCAGACACTCCCTGAATAAAGGGATACCGGAGCCACTCTTGTGCGGTCCCGGCCGCCAGGAGCACCTTGTAGCCAAAATTCTGACGCAACATTTAGACCCGATGCGCAACATCGGTCCCAGTAGTCGAACGGCGCGAATCGACGTTGAGTGCTTGCTGCAAATCGCCGTAAGATGCAGCACGCGAATTTCAGCCAGGGCAACAGGAACATTGTCATTGGCTTAAACTCTTGGACGTAGAGCGGTTACTGTCAGCGTGACGATTTGCGTCATGAGGAGCGGCGCGACGCTCATGCCGAAAACGACCGCCCACATGGCCGGTGTTACCGGCGCCAATTGCATCACCTCAGCCATAGGCGGCAGATAAGGCGGCGCCGCCAGCAGCCCCGTGCATAACAACAACGCGCCCCAGGTCCATGGGTTGCCTGTGACTTCATTGCGCAGCACTCCCGATTGCGGATGCCGCATGTTGAAGACGTGCCAGAGCTGCGCAAAGGCAATCGTCAAGAACGTCACGGTCACCACGGAGCGGGCGTCGAGATCGAGCCCTAGTCGCGCCACTGCCAGAGCGCCGAAGGCGCCGGCGGTTAGTCCGAGACTCTGTAGCACGATGACGGCCCATTGTTGACGGCCGAGAATCGGTGCGAGCGGATCGCGCGGCGGCCTGTTGAGGACCCCAGGCTCGCCCTCGCCCATGGCGAGCGCGAAAGCCGGGAACACGTCGGTGACCAGATTGAGATAGAGGATCTGCAAAGGCAGGACTGGCAGGGGCAGTGTCGAGAGCACCGCCAGGCCGACCACCAGCACCTCGCTCAGGTTACATGACAGCAGGTAGGCCGCGAAGCGACGGATATTGCCGAAGATGACGCGGCCCTCGCGGATGGCCTTGACGATGGTGGGGAAAGCATCGTCAAGCAGGATCATGGCGGCAGCCTCGCGCGCTACGTCGGTGCCGCGCAGGCCCATGGCCACGCCGATATCGGCTTGGCGCAAGGCCGGCGCATCGTTGACGCCGTCGCCGGTCATGGCGACGATGTCGCCGGCGTCCTGATAGGCGCGCACCAGCGCCAGCTTCTCGGCCGGGCTTACGCGCGCGAAAATGCCGATCTGACGCAGTTCCTCGCTCTTGCCCTTAGCCACTCGTTCAACTTGATTGCCTTCGACCACCCGGGGGCGACATTGCCGAGCCCGACCGCGCGGCCGATGCTGCGCGCGGTGACGGCGTGATCGCCGGTCACCATGACGACGCGGACGCCAGCGGCTCGGCACTGCCTGATGGCCCCTGGCGCATCGGCGCGCGGCGGGTCCTCGAGGCCAATGAGGCCGACGAAAGTCAAATCTTCGTAAGGGGGCGCATCGGCTTGGGGATCCGTCTTCATGGCGCAGGCCAGGACGCGCAAACCGCGATGAGCAAAATGCTCGATATGCGCGCGCCATTCGGCCCGCGCCTCAGCATCGAGAGGCGCTTTGCCGTCTTCCGTGACGATATGTTCGGCTGCCGCGATGACCGCTTCCGGCGCTCCCTTGACCGCGAAGAGGCACTCGTCACCGCGCCGGTGCACGGTCGCCATCATCTTGCTGGCTGCGTCGAAGGCGTGTTCGCGAGCGATCGGGCGGGTCTCCAACAACTCCGAGCGTCTGATCCCGGCGCGGAAGCCCGCCCGCAGTAACGCCAATTCCATGGGATCTCCGCTGCCTTGCTCGTGGACGCCGTCGAGGGAAGCGTCGTTGCAAAGCACCGCGATCTCCAACAGCAGCGCGAGCTGCGCCTCGTCGCCAAGCGACAGCTGTTTGGCGTCCCCGTTGTCGCCGATCTCGACCTCGCCGCTCGGCGGCCAGAGTCGACGCACGGTCATTCGGTTTTCCGTCAGCGTCCCAGTTTTGTCAGTGAGGATGACGGTGGTGGCGCCCAGTGTCTCCACGGCGGAGAGCCGCTCCACCAGCGCGTTCTGCCGCGCCATGCGCCACATGCCGCGTGCAAGCGCGAGCGTCGCCACGATCGGCAAACCCTCTGGAATTGCCGCGACGGCAAGAGCAATTGCCGCCTCGATCATCAGGAACGAATCCTCGCCTGTGGCGAATCCGATGCCGGCGATTCCTACGGTCAGAAGAAGCACTGCCCAGACCAGCTGCGCCGACAACCGAGCCAGCTTTTTCTCCAGTGGCGAAGAGCCGGGCTCGGCTTCCTCGACAAGTTGCGACACCTGGCCGAGCTCGGTCGCCAGACCGGTCGCCGTCACGACGCCGATGCCGCTGCCCCGGGTGAGCGCCGTGCCCTTGAACAGCATGGAGGCGCGCTCGACGAGGCGCGCGTCAGCTGGCACTGGGCCGACGTGCTTATGGACCGCAATGGATTCGCCAGTCAGCGTCGAACTCGTCAGCGGCGACATTGGAACCGTCGACCAGCCGCAGATCGGCGGAGACGGCATCGCCCGCCTCCAGTATCACGATGTCTCCGGGCACCAGCTGCTCGGCCGGTATGACGCGGACATGGCCGTCGCGGCGCACGCGTACCGAGTGCGACCCAAGCGCTCGCAACGCCTCGATCGAGCGTGCGGCTTTCAATTCCGTAAGAAAGCCGATCAGCGCATTGACCGCGAGCACCGCGACAATCGCCGCGCCTTCCTCCAGCTCACCGAAATAAAACGCCAACGCTGCGGCGGCGCCGAGCAGGTAGACCACCGGACTTTGGAACTGGTGCAACAGGATGATCAGTCCGCTGGCTTTGCGCGTCGACACCACGGCGTTGGAACCAAAGATCTTCTGCCGGTGACTGATCTCCTCGTCGGCGAGCCCTTTGCCCGGCGACACGCCGAGGCGCGCCAGCACCTCGCTCGCCGGCAGCGCCTGCGGGGCGTCCAGTACTGTTGCCTTGGCCATGCCGATCTCCGCCAGCGCGGTCGTTGCTCGGCACAAAGGTACACGAATGGACCGGAAGAGAGTTGAGCCGGGTCAAAGAGCGTCTGGCGCAGGGAGCACTGCCGCGGAGGCGCATGGATGCAGGATTGGGATGTCGGATGTGGGTCGCTGTTCGAGTTACCATCACCCGGCTTTGGGCTGCGCTCGAATACCCCCGCCGGTAGAGCCGACAAGCTATGCCCGCTCCTTTGCGCGAAGCAGTCGCTCACGCCGCGGCTTCGATCGCGATCCGCTCTTCGGGCTCTCTCGGCGCCTCGGTTTGGGGGCGCCTTTCAAGCCATGAACGGCTGATACGGTGTCGGCGCTCGGCGCCGGTCGGTCGATAGGGTGTCTGCGGCAACCGAATAGGCGCGGGCCGGCCGATCGGCGTCCTGTCGAGGTCCGAACGGTCGTCTCGTCCAAAAACCCTCGCCGATTTTGCGCTTGCGAACGGGCCTCAGCCAGCCGATGATCATTGCCGAGCCCGCGCAGAAAAGCGCGCGGCAGGCCGCGCCCGGCTCGGGCGTTCGCCATTTCGCGCCCTTGCAATCCCGTCGAAATCCTCTTGGACGCGCCGCGCGGGCAAGGCCACGGGATTCGGCGCTGGAGACGGGTTGGAACGTTGCGGCGATGATGCGGCAATATGAACTGGTGGAACGGGTCCGCCGCTACAATCCGAACGCCAATGAAGAGCTCCTGAACCGCGCCTACGTCTTTGCGATGAAGGCGCACGGGACACAGAAGCGCGCGTCCGGCGATCCGTATTTTTCGCATCCGCTCGAAGTCGCGGCCATTCTGACCGATCTCAAGGTCGACGACGCGACGATCGTCGCGGCGATGCTGCACGACACGATCGAGGACACCGAGACCTCGCGGGGGGACGTGGACAAGGCGTTCGGCGAGGAGATCGGCGGCCTGGTCGACGGACTGACCAAGCTCGGCAAGCTCGACTTCGTCACCAAGCATGCACAGCAGGCGGAGAACTTCCGCAAGCTTCTGCTGGCGATCGCCGACGACGCCCGGGTGCTGTTGATCAAGCTCGCCGACCGGCTGCACAACATGCGCACTCTCCAATACGTGCCGGAGGAGAAACGCGCCCGGATCGCCCAGGACACGCTCGATATCTATGCTCCGCTCGCCGGCCGGATGGGCATGCAAAGCATGCGCAGCGAGCTCGAGGATCTGTCGTTCCGCTGTCTGATGCCGGAGGCCTACCAGCTCATCGTCGCCCGTCTCGAGGCGCTCAAGACCAAGAACGGCGCGCTTATCGCCCGCATCGCCGCAGAGCTGACCGACCAGTTCGTCCGCCGCGGCATCAAGGTGAGGTCAAAGGCCGGCAAAAGGCGCCGTACTCGATCTGGAGGAAGATGGAGCGGCGCTCGATCGCCTTCGAGCAGCTGTCGGACATCTACGGCTTCCGCATTCTGGTCGATACGGTCGCCGACTGTTACGCTTCGGTCGGCGTCGCCCATACGACTTGGCCGGTCGTGCCGGGCCGCTTCAAGGACTACATTTCGACGCCCAAGCAGAACGATTACCGCTCGATCCACACCACCGTCATCGGGCCGGGCAGCCAGCGCGTCGAACTGCAGATCCGCACCCACGTGATGAATGAGGTCGCCGAATACGGCATCGCCGCGCACACGATCTACAAGGACGGCCGTCCGGATACGCCGGGCGTCAGCGAGAGCCGCGCGTACCGGGGCTTGCGGCAGACGATCGAGGCGCTGGCGAGCGACAATTCGGAGAAGTTTCTCGAGCACACCAAGCTCGAGCTGTTCCACGATCAGGTGTTCTGCTTCACCCCCAAGGGCCGGCTGATCGCGTTGCCGCGCGGGGCGACCGCGATCGACTTCGCCTATGCGGTTCACACCGACATCGGCAATTCGGCGGTCGGCTGCAAGATCAATGGCCGCATGGCGCCGCTGATCTCGGTGCTGCAGAACGGCGACGAGGTGCAGATCTCCCGCTCCGACCGGAGTACGCCGCCGGCCGCCTGGGATAGTGTCGTGGTGACAGGGCGGGCGCGGGCGGCCATCCGGCGCGCCACCCGCGAGGCCGCCAAGCAGCAGTTCGGCGGTCTCGGTCGCCAAATCGTCGAGCGCGCCTTCGAGCGCGCCGGCCGCAAGTTCTCCGAATCGAAGCTGAAAGCGGCCCTGCCGCGCCTCGCCCGGGCATCGATCGACGACGTGATGGTCGGCGTCGGCCGCGGCGAGATTTATTCGAGCGACGTCGTGCGCGCCGTCCATCCGGACTTCAAGGACGAGCGCAAGGCCGGTCCGGCCGTGCCGCAGAACGAGGCCGGTTGGTTCGAACTGCCGAAGGCGGCGAACCTCGTGTTTCGTGTGCCCGGGACGCCCGGGAAATCGGAAGCCGGCGCGGCGCCGGCGCCGGTTCGCGGCCTCGATCCGGACACCACCGTCCGCTTCGCTCCGAAGGGCGGCGCCGTGCCGGGCGAACGAATCGTCGGCATCCGCGGGCCGGAGGGCATCACCATCTACCCGATTCACTCGCCGGCGCTGGCCGATTTCAACGACGAGCCCGACCGCTGGCTCGACGTGCGCTGGGACCTCGAGGCGGCCGACAACGCCGTCTATTCGACCCAGATCGTCATCACCATGCTCAACGAGCCGGGCGCGCTCGGCGTGATCGCCACAACCATCGGCGAATACGGAGCGAACATCGACGCCATTTCGTCAAATGCGAGCGGCGCGGATTTCCGCGACCTGCGCATCGACCTGCAGGTGCGCGACATCCAGCACCTGAACGCCATCCTGGCGGAATTGCGCGGCAAGAGCGTCGTCCACAAGGTGGAAAGGCTGAGCGGATAGCGAATGCCTCTCTATTTCGCCTATGGCGCAAACATGGACGTCGAGGCGATGAAGCGCCGCTGTCCACGCTCGAAACCGATCGGCCTCGCCCGGCTCGAGCGACACCGGCTCGCAATCATGCGCGAGGGCTGGCTGACCGCCGTTCGCGCCCCACGCGCCAGCGTCCACGGCGTGCTGTGGGACCTGGCGCTCGCCGACGTCCCGGCGCTCGACCGTTTCGAAGGCGCGCCGAAGGGGCTTTACGCCAAGGTCGTCCAGCCGGTGGTCGCGGCCGGCGGGGCGAAGCGGGCGATCGTCTATTTCGGCGCCAACGCCGGGCCGGGCGCTCCGAAGCCTGAGTACCTGGCTGCCGTCATGGCTGCGGCGCGCGCATGGATCCTGCCGGCCGACGGGATCGCGGCGCTCGAGGCGCTGGGGAAGCCGTCGCCGGGATTGGCCGGGGCCGCTGGCCGTCCCGCGGGCCGATAGGGCGGCCCATGCGAAGCATGGCGGCGGGGGGGCGGCAACGGTCGAATGCGCCGGCGACCGCCGCGAGACCCCAACCTGCCGCTAAGCCTTTGAAATCGTTGAATCCCTCGACCAGGAGTTGGCCAGCGGCCCGTGTAAGCCCCTGACAATAAAGGACTTCGGTCGAAAAACCGCGGTCGCGGCCGGCGACGATTCCCCTCCCCCGGGCCGGAGCGCAGGGGAGGAGACGGAGTGGCTTCGCCGGCTCAGACCTCGCGCGCGAGCTGCCAGCGGGCCGGGGAGCGCCAGAGGCGCGAACGCAGCATTTCGCGCTCGTACACGAACTCCTTCGGGATGCGGTCGAAGAAGCGGTCGAACAGCTCCTCGTGCAGATGCGCCTCCTCGGCGCCCTCGTCGCGACCGACCGTCATGAGGTCGTGGAACGTGTCGCGATCGTAAGCAAGGCCGCGCCAGTCGATGTCCTCGTAGCGCGGCATCCAGCCGATCGGGCTTTCGACGGCGTAGCCCCGCCCGCGCACGCGATCGACCACCCACTTCAAGACGCGCATGTTCTGGCCGAAGCCGGGCCACAGGAACTTGCCGTCGTCGTCGCGGCGGAACCAGTTGACCCGGAAGATGCGCGGCGGGTTGGCGACCCGGCGGCCGACGTCCAGCCAGTGGTTGAAGTAGTCGGCCATGTTGTAGCCGCAGAACGGCAGCATCGCCATCGGGTCGCGCCGCGTGGAGGTGACGCCGATCGCCGCCGCCGTCGCCTCGGAGCCCATGGTGGCGGCAAGGTAGACGCCGTGCGCCCAGTTGAACGCCTGGTAGACGAGCGGCATGTTCTTGCGTATGCGGCCGCCGAACAGGAACGCGCTGATCGGCACGCCGGCGGGATTCTCCCACTCGGGATCGATCGACGGGCACTGCGAAGCGGGCGCCGTGAAGCGCGAGTTGGGATGGGCCGCAGGGCGTCCGCAACCGGGCGTCCAGTCCTGGCCGGTCCAATCGATCAGGTGCGCGGGCGGCGTCTCGGTCATCCCCTCCCACCAGATGTCGCCGTCGTCGGTCAGCGCCGTGTTGGTGAAGATCGTGTTCCTGGAGCAACTCGCCATCGCGTTCGGGTTCGACTGTTCGTTGGTTCCCGGCGCCACGCCGAAGAATCCCGCTTCGGGGTTGATCGCGCGCAATTGCCCATTCTCGTCCTTCTTGATCCACGCGATGTCGTCGCCGACCGTGGTGACCCTCCAGCCTTCGAGTTCCTTCGGCGGCACCAGCATGGCGAGATTCGTCTTGCCGCAGGCGCTCGGGAACGCGGCCCCGAGGTACGTTCTTTCTGCCTTCCCGGTCAGGCTCTGAGGCGAATGGATGCCCATGATCAGCATGTGCTCGGCAAGCCAGCCTTCGTCGCGGGCCATCACCGAAGCGATGCGCAGCGCCAGACACTTCTTGCCGAGCAGCGCGTTGCCGCCGTAGCCCGAACCGTAGGACCAGATCTCGTAGGTCTCCGGGAAGTGCACGATGTACTTCCGGCTGATGTCGGACTTGCACGGCCAGGCCACGTCGTTCTGTCCGGGTGAAAGCGGCGCGCCGACCGAATGCATGCAGGGGATGAACGGGCCGTCGCCGAGCACGGCGAGCACAGCGCTCCCCATGCGCGTCATGATGCGCATGTTCGTCACGACATAGGCACTATCGGTGATCTGTACGCCGATCTTGGCGATCGGCGAGCCGAGCGGCCCCATACTGAACGGGATCACGTACATGGTGCGGCCACGCATGCAGCCGTCGAACAGGCCAAGCATCGTCTCGCGCATCTCCGCCGGCGGCGCCCAGTTGTTGGTCGGGCCAGCGTCGACCTTGTTGCTCGAGCAAATGTAGGTTCTTTCCTCCACCCGCGCCACGTCGGACGGGTGCGATCGCGCAAGAAAGGAGTTGGGGCGCTTGTCAGGATTGAGCCGGATATATGTGCCGGCCTTGACCATCTGCTCGCACAGCAAGTCGTTTTCTTCGATCGTGCCGTCGCACCAATGCACGCTGTCCGGCTTGCACAGGCGCTCCATCTTGTCGACCCAGGCTTGCAGGCCCTCGTTGGTCACTTTGACCGGTACACTCTTTTCAAAATTCACTGCAGCCTCCGCTTTCCAGGCGCGCGCCTTTGTCCCCTTAAGCCCAGTCGGGCCTCATCCGAACACTCTGATCATTCGAATCGGGTCGGCGTCAGCGGGCTCGACGGTCACGGACCGAAATCGGCGCTCCAAACTCCCGGAGGACGACCGGTCCAAGCCGAATTTCACCCGTCGAAGGCCCTACTGCAAGGCATAGTCGATCACGAGGCCACAACAAGCAATGCGGCAGATTGCGGCGCCGAAAGAAGGGTCTCTTGTCCGGCGCGACGACCGTGCATTCGGAGTCATGAATGTGTTGCCGATCGGCCGAAGCGTTCGCCGCGGCTGATCGTCGCGGCGACGCTCAAATCCTTTGATTTTGCCACGCCCGAGCGGCAGCTCGCAGCGACCGGCTAGCAAGGCGGGACACTAAGCGCGCGCGCCCGGAATCCCTTGCGACGCGGGCGTTTGCGGAGACTTGCGGCAGGCGCTGGCTCCTCGGCGACCGCCTTCAGACGCGAGAATTTTCGCCTGTAGCGGCGCTGGCGGGACTGCGGCATGAACATCTGTATCTTTCCGGGGCGGAGTCTATACTTCTGACTTCAGAACGGGAGGGGGACGACGAAGGCTGGAACCCGCTGCGGGCCTCGAGATCCGGCGCCGCAGGAGGTAGGAGTGCGACCGCCAGACCGCGCGTTCCTTTGTCGCCTCCCTTACCGACGATCGACGTCCATGCGAACGGTGACGAGATGACGCTTTCCTTGGAACTGCTCGAGGACCTGCGCAAGCGCAGGCAGGCCATCCTGGCCGGCGGCGGCGCGGACAAGCTCGCGCAGCGGCGCGCGAAGGGGCTGATGACGGCGCGCGATCGGCTCGACGCGCTGTTTCAGGAAGACACCTTCCAGGAATTCGGGCACGCACATCCACCATTCCGCCCGCTTCTTCGGCATGGAGAACAAGGATCTGCCGGCTGACGGCGTCGTCGCCGGCACGGGTTATGTCGGGGGACGGGTGGTCTCGGCGTTCAGCCAGGATTTCACCGTCGTCGGCGGCTCGCTCGGCAAGATGCACGCCAAGAAGATCGTCGACGCTGATGCAGCAGGCCGCCAAGCTCGGCTCGCCGGTCGTCGCGTTCAAGGATTCCGCCGGCGCCCGTATCCAGGAAGGCGTCGACGCGCTCTCTGGTTACGGCGACGTCTTCTACATGAACGTCCTCCTGTCGGGCGTGGTGCCGCAGATCGCGGTGGTCTGCGGTCCCTGCGCGGGCGGCGCCGCCTATTCGCCGGCGCTCATGGACTTCGTCGTCATGACCCGGAAGAACGCCTACATGTTCATCACCGGCCCGGAGGTGATCAAGGCGGTGACCGGCAAGGCGGTGACGATGGAGGAGGTCGGCGGCGCCGACATGCACGCCGCGGTTTCCGGCAACGTGCACTTCCTCGCCGAGGACGACGCCGACGCGATCCGCATCGTGCACAAGCTGCTCTCCTATCCTGCCGGCGAACAATTCCGAGGATCCGCCGCACCGGCCGAGCGCGGACATCGCGCTCGCCGAGGACGACGGCATCCGACGCCCTCATCCCGGACGATCCGCAAAAGCCGATGGACGTGCGCGGCATCATCGAGCACATCGTCGATCCCGGCGAATTTCTCGAGGTGCACCGCTCCTTCGCCGAGAACATCATCGTCGGTTTCGGCAGGATCGAGGGCATCGTGGTCGGCATTGATCGCCAACCAGCCGGCGGTCCGCGCCGGGCGCGCTCGACATGGACGCGGCCGACAAGGGCGCGCGTTTCATCCGCTTCTGCAACTGCTTCAACATTCCGATGGTCACGCTCGTCGACGTTCCCGGCTTCATGCCCGGCGTCGAGCAGGAGCGCGGCGGCATCATCCGCCATGGCGCGAAGCTGCTGTTCGCCTACGCCTCGTGCACGACGCCGAAGGTGACGGTGATCCTGCGCAAGGCCTATGGCGGCTCGTATCTCGCCATGTGCAGCCAGGAGATGGGCGCCGATTTCGTGTTCGCCTGGCCGACCGCGGAAATCGCGGTGATGGGAGCCGAGGGCGCCGTCAAGGTTCTCTACAACAAGGAACTGAAGGCGGCGGAGGACCCGAAGGCGAAGGCGGCCGAACTCGCCGCCGCCTATCGGGCCGAGTTCGCCTCGCCCTATATGGCGGCCGGCAACGGCTACATCACCGACGTCATCGACCCGGCGATCACCCGGTCGACGATCGCGTTGTCGCTGAGAAAGGCGCTGTCGAAGCGCGAGGTGCGGCCGCCCAAGAAGCACGGCAACATCCCCCTTTAACACTCAACCGGCGAAGGAACGCCGATGACTTTTCGAGACGATCAAGTTAGGGCTCGGCGTGATCGCCGCCGTCGTCATTTTGTGGTTCGCCGTCGTGTACGTCGGCCGCTTCCTGAGCTGGGTCGAGCGGTCCGAGATCGCCCGGCAAAAGGCGGAGGCGGCTGCGCAGGCCGAGCGCGCGAAGCCGGAGCCGCCTGTCGCCGAGCGGCGGTCGCGGCGCGCGAGCTCGGCGGCGTGCCGGCCGACCATGTCGTCGCCATCGCGGCCGCGGTCGCCGCCTATGGCTTCCGAGTCGTCCATATCGCCGATGCGGCGACCGGGCACGCCTGGGCGTCGGAAGGCCGCTGGCTGCACCAGACGTCGCACGCGGTGAGCCACCGCCCGCATTGACGCCGTGTTTCTTCGAGCGGGAGCGTTCCATGCAGCGGAAGTTCAGGATCACCGTCGACGGCCACGCTTACGAGGTCGTCGTCGAGGAGATCGCCGGCGAGGGCCGCGACGGCCTGGCCGCGGCTCGGTGGCCGCGGCTTCGGCCGCGGTGGCGGCTGCGGCGGCGCCGGCCGCTCGCGCCGGTGACGAAGCCGGACAGCGGCCGCCGGCGACGAGGTCGCGCCGCTGGCCGGCACCGTCCAATCGGTCGACGTGACGGTCGGCCAAGTCGGTCAAGGCCGGCGACAAGATCGCCACCATCGAGGCGATGAAGATGAAGACCGAGGTGTCTCGCCAAGGGGGCCGGCAAGGTGGTCGCGATCGCGGTCAAGCCCGGCGATTCGGTCGACACCAGCGCCGTCCTGCTCACGCTCGCCTGAGGGAGCCATCCGATGACGATGCCCGACACGGTCTACGGGGCGTTGCATGCTCAGCATCATCGACTTCTTCCTTTCGATGGTGATGATCACCGGGATCGGCGTCGTGCTGGCGCTGTTCCCACTGCTCAACCGGCTCGGCAAGGTCGACGAAGAGGCGTTGCGCAGAAGCGATCACTGATCACCCGTTTACGATGGGCTGGAGGGGTGTCTCCTTGGTTGAACAGTTATTTATCGTTTCTCGGCGCGTCTGATCGATCAGACCGGCCTCGCCCATTTCTGGTGGGGCAACGTGGTCATGATCGCCATCGGTTGCGCCATGATCTATCTGGCGATCGCCAAGGGGTACGAGCCGCTGCTGCTGGTCGGCATCGGCTTCTCCTGCATCATCTCCAACGTGCCGGGATCCGACCTCACCCAGCCGGGCGGCCTGTTCCACTACGCCTACCAGGGCGTGGCACTGCTCATCGTGCCGCCGCTGATTTTCTTCGGCGTCGGGCGCGATGACGGACTTCGCGCCGATGATCGCCAATCCGCAGGCTCGTCATCCTCGGCGCGGCGGCGCATCTCGGCATCTTCGTCGCGCTGATCGGGGCCAAGCTGCTCGGCTTCACCATCAGAGAGGCCGGCGCGATCGGCATCATCGGCGGCGCCGACGGACCGATGGCGATCTTCATGACTGTCAAGCTCGCGCCGCATCTCCTGCCGCAGATCTCGGTCGCCGCCTATTCCTACATGGCGCTGATGCCGCTGATCCAGCCGCCGGTGATGAAGCTGCTCACCACCCGCGAGGAGCGGCTGATCCGTATGAACCAGTCGCGGCAGGTGACGCGGCTCGAGAAGATCGCCTTCCCGATCGTCATCGGCATCATCGTCAACCTGTTCTTCCCGCCGGTCGCGCCGCTGATCACCATGCTGATGCTCGGCAACCTGTTCCGCGAGGTCGCTGGTCGTCAACCGGCTGGCCAAGACCGCCGCCAACGACCTGATGAACGTGATCATCATCGTGCTGACCGTCGCGATCGGCTCGACCATGTCGGCCGACAGCTTCCTCACCTTCGAGACGATCGAGATCGTCGTGCTCGGCCTCATCGCCTTCGTGTTCGGCACCGGCTCGGGCGTGGTCGGCGCCAAGATCATGAACCTGTTCCTGAAGGAAAAGATCAACCCGCTGCTGGGCTCGGCGGGCATCGCCTCAGTGCCGATCGCGGCCAGGGTCAGCCACAACGTCGCGCTCGAGTACGACAAGGAGAACTACCTGATCTATCACGCGATGGGGCCCAATCTCGCCGGCGTGTTCGGCACGGCGATTTCCGGCGCGCATCATGCTTGCGCTGCTCGGCGTCAAGTAGGCGGCCGGCGGTCCTTTCGACGCCGCCACGCGTCCGATCCTACTGGCTTGCCAATTCCGCCGGCGCCGGGGCCTTCGCGCCGCCCAGGCTCAACCAGACATTCGGGTCGTCCTGGGCTTGGCGCTTGTAGTAGGTGTAGCCGGTCGCGTTCCAGGGTCGGATGTCGTCGACCAGATTGTCGAGCACGAAATCGCCACGGTCCGTCTTGACGGTCAGCACCGCATGGCCGTCGCCGTTGAGGTCGCGCACGATCGTCATCAGCAGCGCTTGTCGGGGAAAGCCGCGCTCGATCAGGAGCTTTCGCTTGAACAGCGCATAGATCTTGCAGTCCCCCTTGCCGTCCACGGGATAGTCCCAGTGGTCGAGCGTGGTGCCCCAGTGGTCGAAGTTGCTGATCGGCTCGATCGTGGCGTTGGCCAAGGAATTGACGTCGTTGAGGGTCTTCCACGTCTGACGGGTCAGGTGGAGGTCGAGCGGGTCGCGCTTGCCGGAGACGCATTCCTCTGCGTGCCGGCTGCAGAAGTCGACCCAGCCATAGGGGATAGTGGTTTGCCCGCCTACCGGCGTGTAGCTCGCCTGGGGCAACCCTTCCGAGGCTTCGCCGAAGCTGTTCCACGCCAGCCCAAGGATGACCGCTGCGCTGATAAAGGAGAGAACTCGGTTGACCATGAGTGCGCCTGCCGCCGTTCGATGAGGACAGCATCGCGAGCGACACTTGGCGCCGGGGCAAAAAATTCGCTCGAATTTTATCGATCGGGGCCTTGGGCCTGAGTGAAATTTCTTAATCTTGACAATGCGTTTGCTTCATTCCCGGTTTACCGTCTTCCGTTGCGGAACGTTTACCGTGAAAGGGCCGTGGCGTTTCCGACGCTGATCCTCCTCGCAACCGTCGCCACCGTCATCGCAGGCCAGTCGATCATCACCCGGCGCCTATTCGATGAGCCGTCAGGCGATCCAACTCGACTGGCCGCCGCGGATGACGATCGACCAGACCTACGAGGATCGCGCATGTGCCGGGCGCCGCGGTGTTCCTGACCTGCGCCAGGGACAAGACGCCGCCGGTCCTGGCCTGGCATGTTCGACGCAGCCGCGCGCTGCACGAGGACCAGCTGGCGCTGACCTTGTCCACGCTTTCGATTCCCTGGACGGCGCCGGAGGAAACAGTGACGGTGGCGCACGAAGCCGACCATTTCTGGCGCGCCGAGGCCTGGATTGGCTTCATGGAACATCCCGACGTTCCGGCAATCCTCGCCGAATGCAGGAAGCAAGGGGCGCAGATCGATCTCGACGACCTGATGGCGATGAATCGCAACGCAAGCCGTGTCAGCGACAATCTCGCGCTTCCCTGCGACCATGTCGTGGAGATCGGAAGGGAGATCGAAATCTGACAGCGGGCTCTCCTTTCCCTTCGAAGGGGAAAGCGCTCCCGCGCAGACCCGCCGGTAACCCGTCGGTAGCATAATGATGCCAACTTCAACCCATGCGCGTATTTTGCGCTCAAAAGCGGTTGCAACGATGCACGACAATCTCCGGACGAAGGCGGGAGAGCCGCGCGGGTCCCAACTCCTCGAGGAGTTTCTGGACGTCGTGCCCGAACTGGCGAAGCTCGAGCCCGGACAGGAGCGGCTATCCTGGGCCACCATCAATCTCTTCGCCCAGTATTGGGAGTGTCTGCTCGATCACGTCGACGAGCGCGACGACAAGTTCCGCTACGACGTCGTGCGCGGGTTGAGGAAGCTCTACAATCTGCATTGCGAAACGAATGTTCCTGTTGCCTGTGGCCTGTTGATCGTGGCTCTGAACATCGAGGCGAACCTGCTTTACGACGAAGACGCCCGCCTCGTCCGCTCCTTGACGGCCCTGCAGGTGGCGAAAGCGAGGACAGCAGCAGCAGCGTCCCCGGCCTCGAGTCAAAGCGCAACGAGCGTGGAGCGGGGTGGGCAGGCGTCCGACGACAATCATGCCGGCGACGGCGACCGCCGGACCGTCGCGATTGCGCCTGTTCCCAGCGAGGCGGACGCGGTCGCCGGAACGCGAGCGCCCCCTTTCCCTCAGGCGCCGCCGGCTCTCGAGGGCGAACTCGCGGTCTTTGCCCTGGGCGGACTTCGCAGCCGTTTTGTCACATAGGTCGCGATGGGAGTTGCAGTTGCGGCGCAAAATCGTCGCGTCGCCAACCAGCACCACGAGTCTGGGCGCCTGCGCATATGGCAGGGCGTTTCTTTTCCTCTGAGGGCCGGTCGATCTAGACAGCCATTCAATATCAATCAGTTACGGCGATAACAACCCGACAGTTGCGTGTAAGGCAGGGCGCGGAACAGGGCCATCGGCGCATAACAGGCACGGAACAGGCACCGAACAGGCACCGAACAGGTCAGAACAGGCAGCCGAACAGAGCGCGCGAGACCGACGCGGCCGGGTTGCAAGGCGTAACCGACTTTCCCTGCCGTCGCGCGTGGAAAGCGGCCCAGGCGAGGGGACGGACGAGGGGGATCCCTTGCCCCTCCGAAAAGCAAATGTCGCTCGCGTGTGCGACCGCCCCGAAAACGTGCTGCGACCCCGTAAGCTCGCGTTCCGCGGGACGGCGGGATTTTGAGGGCGCCCAACGAATCCCGCCGGCGCCGGGTTTACAACCGATTCGTCATGTAGCGGGCGTCCGGGCCATAGGCGGCGAGTTGTTCCGCAAGGCGCGGATCGAGAGCGTCACGAAATCCGGCCCGAACCCAAAATGGCCCGGCGCCATGGACCGAAACCAGCGCCATCGCCCCGAGACGCGCCTCGATCGCGTGCGCGGCAAGGCTGTTGATCGCCGCCGCGGCCGCGCCCCGCCCACGCGCGGAGACCGCAATCGCGAGATCGTGCAGATAGAGGCAGTCGGGCCGCTCGGGGAGGGCGCCGAGAAAGGCGTCGAGCGCCGGCGGGTCCCCAAGCGACCAGGGATGGCTGAAGACGTAGCCCGCCACGCCGCCCCCAAGCGTCAGGGCGAGGCAGCCCCGGGGATAGAGCCGCAGCTTCTCGGCGAAGACTTCGGGCCGCTCGCCGAGCCCGGCGTGGATCGTCCCGGCGAGCCGGCAAACGTCATCGAGGTCGGCCTCGGTCAACGTGCGCCAGGCCGAGCCCATCAGGTCGCGTTGCCGCCGGGCGTCAAGCGCTCCCCCGCTCAACGGGCTGGAGCCTCCTATTCGGCCGCCTCGCGCGCGCGGCCTCGGCCCCTCGGCCTGGCGGGCTCGACGGGCTTCGAGGTTTCAGCCATCGCCTCCGGTTCGAGCGCCGAGACGGCGTCCAGCGGCGCCAACTCGCCCAACTCCTCGCGCACGAGGTCGCTGGCCCTTAGCGGATCCTGGCGCGGCGCCGGCAGGGCGAGGCCCTTGAGGCCGAGCACCGAATGGAAGCGCTGCACGAGCTGGATCGTGGTGGGCTCCATCTCCTCGATGGCGCCGGCGATGTACTCGACGACCTCGATCGCACGCTTGACGATCGTCCATGTCCGGCAGCAGGTCGGGCAGGGTCTTGATGGCGCGATCGCGGCTCGAACTCCGCGATGAGCGACTGCTCGTGGATGAGCGCGGCGCGCTTTTCCGCGCCGAGCGAGGCGAAAGGCTCGTCGTGACCGAGCACCTTGGCCGAGCGCTCGAGCCGGTCGCGCCGCACCGTGCCGCGCGAATCGGCCATCAGGATCAGCATGCGGATCACCGCCTCCTCGAAGCCGCCGCGGTCGACGCTGAGCAGCATCGGCTGCACCTCCGGCAGGAAGCGGAGCGGCTTGGGATCCTTGCGGGTGCGCTCGAAGGCGAATTGCTCGCCGAGGCGCAGCATGGCGGCGAACCGTAGATGCCGAAGAAGGTCACTTCATACATCGCGTCGCGCAAGTCGCGAGATGGGGTCGAAGGCGTTCTCGACGACTGCGTCGCCCACAGCTTCTCCAGGCGAACAGGAACGGATTGCTCGGGCTGGCGGGACTTCGTTCCGCGTGCGCCTTCGCCGCCTGATCGCGGACGCCCTTCATCAAGGGATTGGCGTCGCCGAACATCGCGCGCGCCATGCGGGCCGGATGCGTCTTGCGAGGAGATCTGCGACCTGCGGCGTGATCCACGATTGAACCAGCGGACGGGCCCAGAGCTCGTAGAGTTCCGTGCCGAGCTCCGAGAACCGCTCCACCGCGGCGAAATCGCGCTCGTCCGTGCGGTCGTTGTCGTCGATGGCGAGAATGTCGGTCAGCTTGCGTTCGTGGAAGCTGACGGTGAAGCGCGCGTCGACGCCCTCGCCGATCTGGTCGTCGATCGTCATCTCGTAGAGGCCCGGCGCCAGCGCCTCGATCGTCTTCATGGTCGAGGTGACCTCGGCGTGCTCCTTCTTGGCGATCGACGAGGAGACGAAGATGCCGAGATGGCCGACCTTGTCGTGCACCATGTAGATGATGCGCTGGCCGCGGATCTTGATCTCGTGCTCGTCGGCGTAGGTGTCGACGATCCAGTTGAGCGCCTGCTGCGGCGGCGTGATGTTGTCGCCCCGGGATGGCGAACACGATGATCGGCGAGCGGATCGCCTTGAGATCGAGCGGCCGGCCCGGCTCGAGGTGCGCCTCACCGCGCGAGAGCTTGTTGCCGATGAACAGGTTCTCGACGATCCAGTGGATCTCCTGCTCGTTCATGAAGTGGAAGCCGCCCCACCATTTCTCGAACTCGAGGAAGCTCTCGCGGGTCTGCTCCGGCGTCGGCGAACAGGTCGTAGTACTTGCCGAAATAGTTGCGGCCCGGATTGAGCTGCTCGAAATTGCTGACCAGATGGGCGCCGTCGAACTCGCCGTTGCCGAGATCGGAAAGAAGCAGCGCCGGCAGCGCGCCGCCGAGCAGGCCGCCGTTGTAGCGCATCGGATTCTCGCCGAGCCGGCCGGACCAGTAGGCGACCGGCGCGCCGTTGACGACGAGCGGCCCGGTGATGTCGGGATTGGCGGCGGCCATGAGCAGGGTCGCCCAGCCGCCCTGGCAGTTGCCGACGATGATGGGCTTCGGCGCATCGGGGTGGCGGCGCACGGATCTCGGCGACGAATGCGGCCTCCGCTGCGCATCACGTCGGCGAGCGTCTGCCCGGGCTCGGGATGCGGGCGGAAGACGACGAAATAGACGGGATGGCCGTCGTGCAGCGCGACGCCGACCTGGCTGTCGGTCTTGAAGCCGCCGATGCCGGCGCCGTGGCCGGCGCGCGGATCGACGATCATGTAGGGCCGCTTCCAGGCCTTCACCTCGATGCCGTCGGGCGGGAGGATCTTCAGCAGCACCTAGTTGGTCGGCCGCGGCAAGGTCTTGCCGTCGAGAGCGACCTCGTGATCGTAGATGAGCACCGGCGGCGTGCCGGCCGCCTCGTGCGCGATATCCTGCTCGGCGCGCTCGCGCAGAATGTCGAGCGTGAGCGCGGCGCGCTGCGGCGCGTCGATCGCGTAGGCCTTGGCATCGTCGGCGAGGGGGCCGTCCTTCTGCGATTGCGGCGAAGCGGCGCTGGGCTTCGGCCGCGTCGGTCCAGAACGTCTGCAGGCGCTGCCCGTGATCGCGCGCGGCGCGTTCGATGCGGCGGCTCATGGCGAACATCAGCTGCTCGAACTGATGGGCGGCCACGGTGCGCGTCCTGCGCGGCGCGCTGGGGCGTTCTACGGGCTGTATGTCGAGGTCATCGCATTTGCCTTTTGTTAAGCTGACCGTAGGGTTTCAGTCCGCCGACGCTCCGTGAGTTCGACGGTGTGGCTGGCGATCATGCGTTCTTCGTCGGTCGGGATGACGAAGACGATGGTCGGGGAAGACCTGCGCGCTGATGATCTGCGCGTTGGCGCGGTTCGCTTCGCTGTCGAGCTCGACGCCCATCCAATCCATGCCGTTGAGGACCGCTTCGCGCACGCGCCAGGAATGCTCGCCGATGCCGCCGGTGAAGACGATGCCTTCGACGCCGTCGACGGTCGCGGCGAGGCCGGCGAGCTCGCGTCGGATGCGGGAGACGAAATAGGCGATCGCGTCGCGCGCCGCGGGGCTGTCGGAGGCCTCGAGCTCGCGCATGTCCTGGGAAATGCCCGACATGCCCTTGAGGCCGGAGTTCTTGTAGAGGAGATCGGAGATCTCGTCCGCGCTCATCTTCTTCTCGGCCATCAGATAGAGCACCACGCCCGGATCGAGCTGGCCGCAGCGCGTGCCCATCGGCAGGCCGTCGAGCGCGGTGAAGCCCATGGTCGAGGCGATCGAGCGGCCGTCGCGGATCGCGCACATCGAGGCGCCGTTGCCGAGATGCGCGATGATGACGTCCTCGCGCGCGATCTGCGGGGCGATCTTGCGCAGCTGTCGCGTGATGTATTCGTAGGAAAGGCCGTGGAAGCCGTAGCGGCGAACGCCCTCGTCGTAATAGGAGCGCGGCAGCGCGAAGGTGTCGTCGACGAACGGATGGCTGCGATGGAAGGCGGTGTCGAAGCAGGCGACCTGCGGCGTCGACGGGAAAGCCTTCATCGCCGCTTCGATCCCGGCGAGATTGTGCGGCTGGTGCAGCGGCGCGAGCGGGATGAGCCGCTTGAGCTTGCAGCGATCGCGGCTGTCGATCAGCATCGGCTCGGCGAGGTCCGGGCCGCCATGCACGACGCGATGGCCGACCGCCGACGACCGAACCTTCGTAGCCGGCCTTCCGCAGCCAGCCGAGAATGGCGCCCATCGCCGCTTGATGGTCGACGCGGCCGAGCCGACGGATCGAAGACGAGATCGGTCTTTTCGCCCGTGCGGCCGTCTGTGACGCGCCCTTGGGCGTCGCGCCGATGCCTTCGATCTGCCCTGAAGCAAGATGGTTCAGGGCGCCGCTGTCAGAGGCGCCGAAGGCGGCGAATTTCAGCGATGACGAACCGGCGTTGAGAGTCAGAGATCGACTCGTGGTCAATGGGTCACTCCGCGGCCTTGGCGACCGTCGGCTCCGCGCCGAAGGCCCGGCCTTCGCGACGATAGTACTCGTAAAGCTGCGCCAGCGCGCAGGAGGCGAGCCGCGCGCGATCGTTGTCGGCGCGGCTCGTCAGCATGACCGGCGCCTTGGCGCCCAGCACCAGCCCCGCCGCTTCCGCCCGCGCGACGAAGGTGAGCTCCTTGGCGAGCATGTTGCCTGCCTCGAGATTGGGCACGATCAGCACGTTGGCGCGGCCGGCGACCAGCGAGGCGATGCCCTTGGTGCGCGCGGCCTCGAGGTCGATGGCGTTGTCCATCGCCAGCGGCCCGTCGACGATCGCGCCGCGGATCTGGCCGCGCTCGGCCATCTTCGACAGCACCGCCGCGTCCAGGGTCGAGGGGATGGCGGGGTTGATCGTCTCGACCGCCGAGAGGATGCCGACCCGCGGCTTGTCGAGGCCGCAGGCGCGGGCGAGATCGACCGCGTTCTGCACGATGTCGACCTTGGTCATGAGGTCGGGCGCGATGTTGATCGCGGCGTCGGAGATGTAGAGGATTTCGTCGAGCGTCGGCACGTCGAGCGCGAACACGTGGCTGATGCGCACGTGCGTGCGCAGGCCCCCGTCCTTCTTGACGACCTCGGCGAGCAGGGCGTCGGAATGGATCGCGCCCTTCATCACCGCGTTGGCCTTGCCTTCGAGCACCATCGCGACCGCGCGGGCGGCCGCCGCGTGCGGATCGGATACGGCGACGAGCGCAAACGCGGAAATGTCGGCCTCGAGCGCCTTCGCCGCCGCGTGGATGCGTTCGGGGTCGCCGATCAGGATCGGCTCGATCAGGCCGTTCCTGGCCGAGAGCAGCGCGCCGCCGAGCGAATTGTGATCCTCGGGGCAGACGACGGCGGTCTTCAGCGGCGGCAATTTCGCGGCGAGCGCGACGAGCGTGCGCGAAATGGTCGACGGTGTCGACGATCAGCGCCGGCAGATCGCGCGCCTCGGTGACCTGGGTGACGGTCGGCGCTTCGATCTCCGCGGTTCCCTCGCACACGACTCGCCGTGCGGCGTCCTCGATCTGGGTGTCGAACACGGCGACCGGCTCTTCCCGCTTCTCGCGGCAGACGACCGTGACCTTGACCTTGTCGCCGACGTGGACGCGGCGCAGGAAGCGCAGGTCCTGCGCCCGATAGAGCGTGCCCGGGCCCGGGAAGCAGATTGCCGAGCACGGCGGAGACGAGCGAGCCGACCCACATCGAGGGCGCAACCGGCTCGGTCTTCTCGGCGCGCGCCTCGGCCGACGGCAGCATCAGCGGATTGACGTTGCCCGACACATGCGCGAACAGGATGAGATCCTGCACCGAGCAGCTTCGCTCGAGGCTGGCGGAGTCTCCGACCTTGAGCTCGGCCCATGTCTTGTTGCGGATCGCGGATTTGGCGCTCATATCGGCTCCTCGCGCTGGCCCGGGCGACCGATCGCCCGCCGCCGTCACGCGCCTAGGCGCGAGGGGACCGGCCGGTCAGCCTCATCGCCCGGGGCGGGAATTGTGCGATGCACAATCTAGCGCCGCCAGCGTGACAGGAAGGTGACAATCGGACCGACCGGGAGCCGCAAATCCGCCCGCTGACGCGCGGCGAAAGGCCGCATTCGCGGGCGGCGGAACCGGTCTCGCTCGCGGGTGCGAACTATGTCCGGACATTCGTCTTGATTCTGTCATCCGCATCCTGTCTTAGCTGGTCCGCGTGAGGGCGCGGAGCGCGCGCCGCTAGCCGCCCAGGGCGACCATCGATGAATTTTTTCCAACGCTTCACCTTTCTCTTCTCCGCGCCGATGTTCGACGCCGACGATCTGGAGGGCCTCCGGGTCAACCAGATCATCACGGCCATCGAGCGGATGGGCTTTCAGGTGATCAAGGCGCGCCGGGTCGAGGACGCGGAGATCGCCGTCCAGACCGACGCCGCGATCGGCCTCCTGGTCGTCGACTGGGGCAAGAAGGGGATCGAGGGCAAGGCCGCCTCGCTGATCAACCTCATGCGCAGGCGCGGCCTCGATATGCCGATCGTCATTCTGGTCAGGCGCAAGCGGTTCGAGGACATTCCGGTCGAGGTGCTCGACTTCATCGACGGCTATGTGTTCCTCGCCGAGGAGACGCCCGAGTTCATCGCCAAGAACCTCGTCTCGCGCCTGAAGCAATACGCCGAGACGCTGAAGACGCCGTTCTTCGGCGCGCTCGTCGATTACGCGGAGGAGGGCAACCAGCTCTGGACCTGCCCGGGCCACAACGGCGGCATCTTCTACAGCCGCAGCCCGATCGGCCGCATCTTCATGGAGCATCTGGGCGAGGCGGTCTTCCGCGACGACCTCGACAATTCGATCCTCGAGCTTGGCGACCTGCTGACCCACGAGGGGCCCGGCGCTGCAGGCGCAGAAGGAGGCGGCGGCGATCTTCGGGGCGGAAAAGACCTATTTCGTGCTCAACGGCACCTCCTCGTCCAACAAGATCGTGCTGACCAACCTCGTCGCCGAGGGCGACCTCGTGCTGTTCGACCGCAACAACCACAAGGCGGCCCACCAGGGCGCGCTCCTGATGGCCGGCGGCATCCCGATCTATCTCTCGACCGACCGCAACGCCTACGGCCTGATCGGCCCGATCCGGCCGGAGGAACTCGAGGAGAGAGCGATCCGCGAGCGCATCCGCGACCAATCCGCTGGTCAAGGATCACGGAGGCCTGGAAGCGCGAGCGCCCCTTCCGCGTCGCGGTGATCGAGCAATGCACCTACGACGGCACGATCTACGACGCCCAGCGGATCGTCGAGCGCATCGGCCGTCTCTGCGATTACATCATGTTCGACGAGGCCTGGGCGGGCTTCATGAAGTTCCATCCGATCTACGAGCGCCGCTTCGCGATGGGCCTCACGGGCCTCGACGAGAACTCGCCGGGCATCGTCGCGACCCAGTCGACCCACAAGCAGCTCGCGAGCTTCTCCCAGGCCTCGCAGATCCATCGTGCGCGACCGGCACATCAAGGGGCAGCGCCGGCGGGTGGAGCATCGCCGCTTCAACGAAGGCTTCATGCAGTACGCCTCGACCTCGCCGTTCTATCCGCTGTTCGCCTCGCTCGACGTCGGCGCGCAGATGATGAAGGGCCGATCGGGCGAAGTGCTGTGGGACGACACCATCCGGTCTCGGCATCGAACTGCGCAAGAAGCTGCGCGCGGTCAGGCGCGAATTCGAGGAGAAGGAGCGCGATCCGGCGCGGCGCTGGTTCTTCGATCCGTTCGTGCCCGACCGCGTGTCGATCCGCGACGCGGCGCTAGGAGGGCGGCGCCCATGACGTGCCGTGGGAGAGCGTGTCGACCGACCTGCTCGCCCGCGACCCGCGCTACTGGGCGCTGGCGCCGGGGCAGGCCTGGCACGGCTTCACGCCGCTCGAAGAGGGCTTCGCGATCACCGATCCGGCCAAGCTCACGCTGTTGACGCCCGGCTTCGACCGCAAGACCGGCGACTACGAGCCGCACGGGATTCCGGCGCCGGTGGTCGTCCAGCACCTGCGCGAGAACCGGGTCGTCGCCGAGAAGAACGATCTCAACTCGATGCTGTTCCTGTTGACCCCGGGGTCGAGGCGAGCAAGGCCGGAACGCTGGTCTCGACGCTGGTCGCCTTCAAGCGGCTGCACGACGACAACGCGCTCTCGACGACGTGATGCCGGAGTTCGTCGCCAAGCGGCCGAAGCGCTACCGCGGCCTGCGGCTGCAGCGACCTCTGCGCCGAGATGCACGCCTTCTTCCGCGAGCACGACGTCAGCCGGCTGCAGAAGGCGCAATTCGCAGCCGAGCATATCCCGACATTGGCGATGACGCCGCGAGAGGCGCAGCGCCATCTCGTGCGCAACAACGTCGATTACGTGCCGCTCGAGGAGCTGGAAGGACGGGTCGCCACGACCCTGTTCGTCGTCTATCCGCCCGGCATCGCGACGATCGTGCCGGGCGAGCGGCTCGACGAGCGCGCGCGGCCGATGGTCGAGTATCTGAAGATGTTCGAGAAGAGCGCCAACGTCTTCCCGGGCTTCGAATCGGAAATCCAGGGCCTCTATCGGGAAGTCGACGATTCGGGCGCCATTCGGTTCTATACCTATGTCGTCAGGAGTGATTCGGGACGAGGATGAACGACAAATTGAACCCGAAAGCTGAGCGCAGAGCGCAGGAGATCGGGCCGCGGCCGGTTTTCGTGCGCAACTCGCGCGACGCCGACGTGCCCGCGATGCTCGCCATCTATCTGCATCACATCCGGCGCGGCGTCGATCCGGGGCTCGACGCGGCGGTTCGAGACGCCCGACGCCGAGGACCTCAAGCGCCGGCGCAAGTCGATGCAGCGGCGCAAGATGCCCCACATCGTCGCCGAGGAGAACGGCGCGGTGCTCGGCTACGCCTACGCCGTGCCGTTCCGCAAGCGGCCGGCCTACCGCTACGCGGTCAAGCATTCGATCTACGTGCACAACGACCATCTGCGCCGCGGCGTCGGACGGTTGCTGATGAGCGCGTTGATCGACGCCTGCGCGGCGGCGGGCTTCCGTCAGATGATCGGCTATATCGACGCCGCCAACCTGGCCTCGCTCGGACTGCACGAGAGCTTCGGCTTCCGCCAGGTCGGCTATCTGCCGTCGATCGGCTTCAAGTTCGGCCACTGGACCGACACCGTCATGGTGCAACGCTCGCTCGGGCCCGGCGGCGCCGAGCCGCCGCTGGTGTGAGGGAACTGCGACGGGATCGCAGTTCGGCGGCCGACATTTTCGCGGCTGGCTTCCAGATGATGGAACTCGAGCCGAGCGCGGGTGCGACTTTCGTCATAGCGTGGTCCGAAAGGCATCAAGTCGTGCGGTCGACCGCTTGCACGATTGGGGTCTTGTGGCGGCCGACCGCGGGCCTCGCCATCGAACGGCGTCGCGATACGGCGCCGAACGATCCGCCCACGTCTTGTGGATGGACGCCGCCCGCCGGTTGTCGCGCCCCGTTTTGTGAAGCATCGCCTCCCGTTGTGACGCCTAAAAGATCCTGATGTGCCTGCTTGCAAAGCACGTTGCGCACTTTTCAGGCGCAACCCGGACAAGCTCCGGGGCCGCGTTCGACCGGCCGCTCGGCTCCGCCATCGCCTGGACCCTGCTTGCGGCCATGGTCGCCGTAGTGGCGGGCGTCATCGCGCTCCTGCGGCGTGCCAGATGAGGCAGCGGAAGAGTCGGTGGAGGTTAGCCGGCGGTGGAACGCGTCCTCAAGACTGACTTCGCTCCCTGGAGTTCCATAGGCTCGCGCTATTGCGGCGCGAGCAGCGCGTGAACGAACGCGTAGATGACGATCGGGATCGCGACGAAGATGAAAACGCGCAGCGCGATCAGGAGCGCGATCAGGCCGCGCGTCAATTTGCGCCGCGGATAGGGGCGCATGGTCACGGCGACCAGCTGATCGGGTTCGAGCGCGCGGACGAGTTCCGGATCGTATGGCATGACGTCTCCTACTTGCCCAGGACGCCCGGAAAGGCTGTGATCACCCCGTAGAGCGCGCCAACGATGGCGATGCCGACGACGATCGTTCCGCCGGCCAGGTTCGCCCAAAAACCGTTCGCCAGATCGCCCATGATTTCGCGGTCGTTGGCGAGCAGGAGCAGCAACAGCAGCGCCGGCCCCATCAGCAAGCGTGGCGATGACGTTGACCGTCAGCGTCATGGCGAGCAGCGGCGCGCCCGGGATGAGCACGATCGCCGCCGCCACGATGGTCGAGACGATCGCCACCGAATAGAACAGCCGGCCGTGCGCGAAATCGAGGTTCAGGCTGTGCCGGACGGAGGCTTTTTCCGTGGCCGAGATCGTTTCCGAAAGCGCATAGGACGAACTGGTCGAGATCGTCATGGCGGCGACGAGCCCCGCCTCGAGGATGCCGAGTGCAAACAGGGTCGCTCCGGTCCGGCCGATCAGCGGCACCAGCGCGGTGGCGAAATCGGCGCCGTTGGCGAATTGCGACACGTCGACCTTGGCGGCGAACAACGGCGCCGTCGCCACCACCGTGGCGATCGCGGCGACCGCGGCCAGAATCGCCCCGATGGCGGTATCCATCCGGCCTTGCGGCAGGTCGGCGCGGGTCAGGCCCTTGTCGACCACCGCGCTCTGCTGGAAGAAGATCATCCACGGCGTCACCGTCGCGCCGACGTTGGCGAGCACCAGGGTCAGGAAAGCCGTGTTAAAGCCGCCGGGCAACGGTCCCCAGGTGACGAGCGCCCGGCCGAGCGCCGCCCCGTCCGGATGCGAAAGCAGCGCCGCAGGGACGAACAGCAGGTTGAACACCGCGAGTCCCATCAGCGTCCGCTCCCAGGTCGCGTAGCGCCGAAACGCCAGCGAGCCGACGACGGCCACGACGCCGATCGAAACGGAAAGCCAGGGCGGGAGGTCGAAATAGAGGCCGCCGGCCTGGATGGCGATGAACTCGGTGACCAGCGTCAGGAGATTGCCGAACACGAGGTCGCCCATGGCGAAATAACCCCAGAACGGGCCAAATCGCTGGAAGATAAGTTCCGCGTGGCCGCGATGGGTCGCCGCGCCGAGCCGAACGGTCATTTCCTGCACCACGAACGCCATCAGGAAGGTCAGGAGGATGAACGGCACGAAGAAGCCGATCCCAAAAGTGGCGCCCGTGGTCGCATAGGAGACCATGCTGGGCCCGTCGTTCTCGCCGAGCATGACCAGGACGCCCGGACCGGCGAGCAGCCACAAGAGCCGCAGCGATCTTTTGGAGGCGCGGGTCGTCAGGACCTCGAGACGATCGCGGCCGCGCAGGACGTCCTCGTAGGTGATGCGCTCCTCGCCGCGCAGTGGCAGGGCGTTTATCCCCGACTTCGCGCCGTCCTCGCTCATGATGCCTCCGAAGCTCGTCGCGGCGGGTGCATGCGTCGACCCGGTCGGAATACCGCACAATGTAGCCGAGGCTACATTCAAGTCAAGAGATCGCCTTTGCGCGAAGGAGCTTTACATTCGAGGCTTGGGCTCACAATGGCGCGGTGTTATCATTCGCTTAAAATGGGCAAGATCCGAGCTGAAAACGGGCTTTGCCGCGAAAGGCTTCAGGGGACGAGGGTCGGCGGCGCGACGGGTAGGCGCGCGCGGACGGTCGATGGTTGAGGGCTTTGGCATGATGGCCCAGTCACGAGAAAGGGCGGCGAGGGAGGCGGGGGCAATGCCGGCTCAGGCGGTTGAGCTGTCGGCTGAGGCGGCCGAATTGCCAGCCGAACCAACCCAGGCAGTTCGCTTCGGCAAGGCGCGCCAGGCGCAATCCAACGCGCTGTTCGAGGACTACGTGGAACTCGTCGCCGATCTCATCGACGCCTTTGGCGAGGCCCGCACCACCGAGGTCGCCAAACGCCTCGGCGTCACCCATCCGACGGCGGTCAAGGGGCTCGGCCGCCTGAAACGGGAGGGTTTGGTGACCTCGCGGCCCTATCGCGGCATCTTCCTGACCGAGGCCGGCCGCAAACTCGCGGATCAGGCGCGCGCGCGCCATCGCCTCGTCGTCAAGCTCCTTGTCGCGGTCGGCGTTCCAAGCGAAGCCGCGGAAGCGGATGCGGAAGGCATGGAACATCACGCCTCGGACGCGACGCTCAAGGCGTTCGCCCGCTTCCTCGCGGTCGCGGCCGAGACGTAGCGCCCTGTTGCCACGGCCGCTGACCGCGCGGCGATCGGCGCGGGCCTTGTAGCGCGGTCGCCGACCGCGGCCGGGCGAACGCATCCGGTCAGTCGTCATCCTCGGGCGGAAGGTCGAGATGTCCGTCCTTCGCCCGTTCCTCCCAGTTCGGATCGCCAAGATTGGAGTCCAATGGCAAGTCGTGCCGATGCTTCTCCTCTTCGATCCTGTCCTTCAGGCGTTTTGAAGTCGCCTTGAGTTGCTCGATGGCTTGCGAAGCCTCCGGGGTAGGGGTTTCGTCCGGCTGTTGGCTCATGTTGCGCGTCCCTTCGGGCATGCGAAGCGCATATAACGCGCAAAGGTCCCGCAAGGTTGCCTCGCCTGCCGGCGCCCAACCTTGGCGGGGGGAGCGACGGCCGCTTTCCGCGTCTCCACGGAGCGGAGACGGAGGCGAACGACGCCGTTTTCGCTCGGCCGCTAGGGAGAGGAGAGCGCCTGTCGTGCCGTCGTGGGCGTTCGCGCCGGCTGGATTCCGGCCTACGCTGGCGCGACGAACCGTCCCGGCCGGTTGCGCATCGACGCGACGAAGTCGGGGTCGTTCTCGTAGACGACTTCGGCGCGATCGGGATGCTCGACAATAACCCAACACGGGGAGCATCGTTCATCGTAGGTATCGAGAGCCGCACGCACTCTGGCCATGTCGAAATTGTTGAGGCGAGCGACCTCCATCGCAGTCTTCTGAGCCATTGTCGTGCGCGACGGCAGAAAACCGTCGCCCGCGATGTTGAATTCAAGCATTCTTTTCATCGCGCTTTCCCGTCCGTGCCAACTCATGACGTGCGTGCCTGCTGACGCATTACGCATATCGCGTGCCGAAGTCACAAGGCCATTTGCCGCAGGGGTGATCGGGCCTTGGCCAACGCATGGGGATGCCCTCGCGGGTGAGATCGGCGACGGCGTGATGGATGGCGTGGTCGAGCGCAGCGGCGTCGGTGAAGGTCCGGTGGGCGAGGTGATGCGCCTTGAGGTCGCGCCAGGCCCGCTCGATATCGTCGAGTTCGGGGGCGTATTTCGGCAACCCTTCGACTGTCAGCCGATGTGCGCGGGCGGCCAGGGCGGCGAGCGAGCGTTTGCTCGTGTAGATCGGACCTTTGTCCTCGACCAGCACGACCGGCTAGGCCTGTCGCCCAGGCTGTGGCCCATAGTGACGGGCGAGACAGGGATGGGTCAGCGCCTCGCTCGCGTCGCCGTAAAGAAGAACGATGTCGCCCCATTCGGCCTGCTGTTTGCGCAGTCGCAGGCGCAGGCCTACCCGCCCCATCTCGCTTTGCGTTTGACGTCCTTTCAGGGTGCGCCGGGGCCGCCGCCGGTGAAAGCCGATGCGAACGCCCTCGCGCCCGTGGGGGGCCGAAAGCCCGTGCCCGGGGGCTTTATCGCCCGGACGGCCCGATCCGGTTTGCCTGCTAGCAGGGCGATTTATTTCGCCGGGGCCGGCGTTCCCTTCCAACCATTCCAAAAACTCTAGCAATGTCATGGCGCTGACGGCCATACAACCAAACAGTTGCGGCTTGGAGCAGGCGACTCGAACAGGCTCGGAACAGGCAATTAACAGGCACTTATCAGGCTCGAAACAGGCAGAAAACAGGCGCATGAAACGGGCCGTGACTCGGAGCGCGCTCGGGTTGTAACGTGGCCACCCTGGCCAACAAACTTCACCGCAAACAACATGGATAATCACCAAGACGCGCCAAGCCCCTGTCGGTCTTCGTGACCTTCGCGCCCTTGCGGTCACAGTCGAGGTCGAACTCGGTCCCTCCATAACGGCGCGCCGCCGGCGCTGGTTGGCTGCTCAGTCCGGAATTCTCACACGTCCGTTCTCCACGCTGACGCGGTCGTCCGGGCGCGGCGCGAGCGGGATGGGCGGAACGCCGGCGGACTCGAGCGGCGGCGCCTGCCCGGCTTCGCCGCCGCGCGGGGTCGTGTGCACGACCTGGCTCTCGGGCAGCGGCGCGCCTTTGGTCAGGTGGTCCCACATCAGGTCGAGCGCCCGCAGGTGATAGAGCGTCAGCGGGATCATTCGCGTGTCGAAGCCCGGCAGATCGGTCCCGAAATGCTCGGCGTTGGTCACTTCGATGTAGCGCAGCTGCGAGCGCGCGCCGTCCTGCAAATTGTTCAGTCCAACATAGGGACGCGATGAGAAACTGACCGGCACGCGGTCGTCGTTGCGGCCGTGGACGATGATCGTCGGCTTGCCGTCCAGCCGTCCGCTCGCCAGAAACTCGGCGATTCCCGCCTGCACGCGCTTCGCCTCGGGCGATTGTCCGGTCACGAGGCCGCGCAGGCAGATCGCTCCGTCGAGATTGTAGTCCTGCCGCCCGGTGCTCCTGGACTCGGACAGCCAGCTCCGGCGCGGTCCGGTCGGGTCGTCGTCGTTGATCACGTCGATGCTGCCGGCCGGCGCGCCGCCGGGCGCGATGGCGAAGTTCTGCGCGAGCTCGGCAGGCGGCACGGGGATCGGGCGGCCGTCCTTGTCGACCGCGGCGTAGCTGTAGCCGCACAGCCGGTCGCGCACGTCGAACCGGCCGTGGTCGTTGGCGTATTTGGTCGCGGTGGCGTCCGGCGCGACGAAATAGCCGAAGGCGTGGCCGACGTCGGTGTCGGCGTCCCAGCCGTAGGCGTGCATGCGGTCGAGCGATTCCTTCGCCTGGCCTTCGAGCGTGTCGGCGTCGAGCAGGCCCTTGTCGTGCAGCGAGGCGCAGCGGTTGGGGGCGAAGCCGATCCGGTCGCGCAGCGGGATGTCGGGCACGGCGAGCGCCGCGCAGGGCTGATAGAGGTTGCCGAAGGTGAAGTAGTCGAGCAGCGTGCGGCCGCTGCCGCGCCGTTCGACGCCGCCGCGCGCGACGACGACGCGGTCGTCGGGCTCGAGCTGAACCTGTGGCTCGCGCGCCACGACGGCGTCGATCAGATGCGCGCCGGTCGCTGCGTCCCGTTCGGCCGCATAAAGGACCGCGCCGCCGCCATTCGAGCTGCCGGTCGCGATCACCAGCGTGTTGGCGCGGGTAAATCCCGGGTCGCGCTGGCCGAGCTGATAGACGGCGAACCGGATCGCTTTCAAAAGATCGTCGCCCCAATCCTTCTCCGGGTTCTGCTTCGAATGCGCCGCCTTGAATGCGATGCGGTGCGGCCATTCGGCCAGGAACTTGGCGCGGGCGGCGTCGTCGAGGTCAGCGTGGAAATGCGCGTCGCGACCGGCTTCAGTCGCCGGGACCTGACGGCCGTCGAGGACGTTGACGGAATCCTGCTCCAGCATGTCGAAGCCGTTGCCGTGCCCCTTGTCGGTGTAGACAGCCGCGCAACCCTGGCGAAGGCCCCAGAAGCCGAAATCGACGACATCGCGGAACAAGCTTGCCGACCCGTTGACCGGGATCGCGACCAGGCAGCGACGGTCGCTGGACAAGGTCTTCGGAATCTGCAGCAGCATCGCGACATTCTGTTTGCCCTCGCCGTCGTCGGCGTAGGCGAGGTATTCCTCGCCGGCGACCTTGCCCTGGCCGGGTATCTTTTGACCGGTCGCCTCATCGACGTCGGGGCCGAAGAGGCGCCCGAAACCCTGGCCGGCGCTGCCGGGCTGGAACAGCGCCGCGCGGCGGAGCTCCGCGGCGGTCGGATGCAGCGGATCGACGTATCCCGGGCGCTTGCCGAGCATGGCGCCGGCGCCGAGTCCGCCGGTGACGAGGTCGTCGGTCACGCCATCGTAAGTCGTATGCGGGCCGAGTCGCAGCCAGGACGGGGGCTCGCCGGCGAGTGCGACCGGCGCGCTCAGCAACAGGCAGGCGGTCGCAAGCAGAGCTTTCATGTTTGTCTCCCAGACCCAATTGTTTTCCAGGCGCTGGGCCGTCGGCGCTTCCGAGCGGCCGGGGCGCGATGCGATCAGCGAAGATAGGCCGCGGCGGGCAGCGGGTTCGGATAACGCGCCGCTTCCGCACACGAGAAGCTCGAAGCCGCCGCGGGGTCGCCCGCGCCGTTGTAATGCGCCCGTTTCGGGTAGGGGCAGAGCGGACGGCTCATGCTCACACCCTCGGCCGGCTTGTCGTCGCGGTATTTGGTCGCCGCGATCGTCTCGGGCGCGACGCCCTGCTCGACCCACTTTTCGAGCGCGCTTTGCACGTCGAGCACGTTCGGCCCGGGGCCGCCCTGGCAATGATAAAGCCCCGGCGCCAGGAACAGGCGGTAGAAGTCGGCGCTCGCGTCGACCCGAGGCGGCCGGGCGCCGTCCGTCGCCGCTTGCACACGCTCGTAATAGTCGATCAACTCGCGCGGCGGGACGACCGGATCGGCAAGCCCGTGATACTGGATGAGCTTGCCGCCCGCCGCGCGGAAGGCGGAGAGGTCAGGGCTCATCGCGTTGATCGTCGAGGCGAGCCGGTCGTCGACCGTCTTCATGCCGGAATCGAAGTCGAAGCTGCGCCAGTTCCAGTTGGGGTCCTGAAACGCCCATATCTTCCAGAAATTGAGCCGCGCCGGCCGGTCGGGATGGGCCGGATCGGCCCAGTAGAGGCTCCACCCGGGCAGCGTCTTGACCACGCGCCCCGAATTCTCGCTGCCCTTCGGCCAGCCGTAATAGATCTGCTCGCCGGTCTTTGGATCATGCGCGCCCCCATACATGGCGTTCATCGCATCGATCTCATCCCGGGTCAGGCAATCCGGAGCGTCCGCGCCCTTGCATAGGAGTTGGCCGGCTGGAAACTGCAGGCCTCGGGGTCGGTCAGGAACTCGTCGCTCGGCGCGCCGCCGTCCTTGCCCCGGCACGTCTTGATGACGGCGTCGGTGATCAGCGCGAGCTTTTCCGGCGGGACGATGACGCTGAGATCGCTGTTGCGGTGGTTCTTGACGAATTGCCAGAGGAAGCCGGCGTTGAGATGGGTCCGGTTGGCGCCCGGGTCGCCCGCCAGGATGCCGTCGAAGTCGTTCGGGTAGCGCTGAGCCTCGGTCAGCGCCTGCTGGCCTCCGGTCGAGCAGCCCCAGAAATAGGCGTGACGCGCCGCCTGACCATAGAAGTCCGAGACAACCGATTTCGCCGCGTCGATCGAGACGTGGACAGCCCGGCTCGCCCAATCGACGATCGCCTCGGAATGGCCGGAGGCGAAGTCCGGATCGTCTCCCTTGTGGCCGGTGTCGGTCGCGACCGCCGCGTAACCGTGCTTCAGGTGGTCGGCCATCGCGGGAAAGGAGATCGCGGAGCTGTAGCCGCCGTTGCCGACCATCTCGACCTTGCCGTTCCAGTCGGCCTCGGGCAGCCAAACCTCGAACCCGACATGCGAGCCTTCGACCGGCGTGACGACGCCATGGACGCGGCAAAACGCCGGAAGCCCCGCGATCTCGGCGCCGCCGGCCGGCGTATAGGCGCCGGCGGGATGGGATTCGGCGGCGTCGATCGAGGTCTTGTCGATGGTGACGCTGGCGAGCGCGTCGCAGGACGCGGCGCTCGCCGGAGCAGGCGACAAGACGCCGATGGAGAGGGCCGCCGCCGGCGCCGCAAGGGTCACGAGCCGCCAAACGGTCTTGCGTCCTGGAATCATAGAGGTCCTCCGTCGATTTCGGCGGCCTGATGCAGCCGCGCCTGTCGTTGGCCGTCGTGGCGGGTTCGCACCCGCGGATCAAACGGTCGGGCTGCTAAATCTCGAGATCGAGCATCAGCGAGCTCAGCGATTTGCCGTGGGCGTCGAGCGTCAGCGCGCGCGTTACGCCGCCGCCGAGCGCGCCCTCGATCACGAAGTTCAGCGCGCTGACGTTCGGCAGTTCGTAGCGTCGGACCGGGCCGGCGGCGATCTCGGCGAAATGCGCCGCGACTCGCTCGACGGTCACGCGCTCGACGAGAAGCGGATAGTCCTTCGGGTCAAAGGCGATCACCGAGATGTTGGAGGTGTTGCCCTTGTCGCCGGTGCGCGAATGCGCGATTGCCCGCAATCTGATCTTCTGGGCTTCCATGCGCGTCAGGCCTCCGACCATAGTCACAGCCGTTTGCACGGCGGTTTCGGGTATGAGCGCGGAGGCCACGGCGACCACTTGCCGGGCCGACTTCCACGCGCCTCCGCCCGCGGCGGGCCCGTTGGTGTAGAGCGTCTCGACCTCCTCGCCGATCGCGGCGCGCCTCCGCATGGCTGTCGGTGCGGCCGACCACGCGAATCCGCACTTCATAGGGGTCGCCGTCCCGCGTCCGCGCCTCGCCATGCAGCGAGTCGATCCCGATCAGGTCGAAGCGCGTCTCGGTGGTTTGCACGCCGGTCAAAGCGAGGCGCTCGCGCACGATGTCGAGCGCGAGTCTTGCCGCGGGCGACGGCGTTCGGACCGGCATAGGAGATCTGGCCTTCGCCGACATAGCTGTCGACATAGCCGACCGACGTCTTGAGCAGGCCGGTCTTCGGCGCGCCCTTGCCGCCGGTCACGCGCACCCGGTCCGGGCCGATCTCCTCGACGCGGACTTCCGAGAAATCGGCGATCACGTCGGGCTGGAGATAGGCCGTGGGGTCGTGGATCTCGTAGAGAAGCTGCTCCTTGACGGTCCGCGCCGTCACTGCGCCGCCCGAGCCGGCGACCTTGGTCACCACGAGTTCCCCGTCCTCACGGACCTCGCCGATCGGAAAGCCGAGCCGCGCGAGATCGGAGACGTCCTTTGCTCCGGGATCGGCGAAATAGCCGCCGGTGACCTGGCCCGCGCATTCGAGCAGGTGGCCGACCAGCGACGCCGCGGCCGAGCATTGTCCAGTCGTCCATCGCCCAGCCGAATTCGGCGATCAGCGGCGCCATGAAAATCGCAGGGTCCGCCGCGCGGCCGGTGATGACGACGTCGGCGCCGGCCTTCAGCGCCTCGACGATCGGGGCGACGCCGATATAGGCGTTGGCGGAAATGACGCTGATTGCCCATCGCGGCGATCGTCTTGCCGTTGTCGAGCGCCACGTCGTGCTCGTGAAGGTAGGCGAAGACGTCGTCGCCGGTGACGGCCGCGACCTTGAGCCCCTTCAGGCCGAGCTTGCGGGCGATCGCGCGCGTCGCCTCGGCCGCGGCGGCCGGGTTGGCCGCGCCCATGTTGGTGACGATCTTCACCTTGTTCCGGGCGCAGATCGGCAGGACCGCCCGCATGCGCGCCGCGAGCAGCGGATCGTAGCCGGCGTCCGGGTCCTTCATCCGGACCTGCTGCGCGAGCGCGATCGTCCGCTCGGCGAGGCATTCGAACACGAGATAGTCGAGGCCGCCCTTTTCGGCGAGCTCCACGGCGGGCTCGATCCGGTCTCCCGAATAGCCTGCGCCGGAACCGACCCTGATGGTCTTCATCGCTGCGCTCCTTTCAGAGGGGAAATATGCCGAGCACGACGCAGGCGATCGTCATGACGATCGAGGCGCCGAACAGGAAGGGAATCGTGAACCGCTGGTGGTCGGCGAGTTCGATGCCGCTGAGGCCGACGACCAAGAAGGTCGCGGGCGTCAGCGGACTCACCGGGAACCCTGTCGTCATCTGGCCGAGCAGCGCGGCCTGGGCGAACTGCACGGTCGGCACGCCGAGCTGATGACCGACCTCGGCGACGACCGGCAGAACGCCGAAGTAGAACGAGTCCGGATCGAACAGCAGGCTCAGCGGCATGGACAGCACGCCGAGGACGATCGGCATGAACTTCGCCAGGCCTACCGGAACGAAAGCGACCGCCGTCTCGGCCATCGCCTTCAGCATGCCGCTGTGCTGCATGATGCCGGTGAACACGCCGGCGGCGAGCAGGATCGAGGCCATCAGCAGCGCGGCGCGGGCGTGCGCGTCGATCCGCTGCCGTTGCATCTCGACGTCGCGATAGTTGATCAGCAGCGCGAGGCACAGTGCCGACCATGAAGACGATCGCCGGCGCGAGCTTGTCGCCGAGCGCGACCATCGTGCCCATCACCACGATCGTGAGCGTGATGTTGATCCAGAAGTTCTGCGGCTGGCGCAGGGCCTTCTCCGCCTCCGTCAGCGTGCGGGCGGGGAGGACGCCGTCGGCCGCGCCTTTCAAGAGCCCGAGCCGCCGCTCCTCCCGCTTGCCGAGCCACCATGAGACCGTGAAGATGAAGATCAGTCCGATCGCCTGGATCGGCACGAGCGGATTGAAGATCTCGGGGATCGGCAGCTTCAGCGAGGCCGAGGCGCGGATCATCGGGCCGGTCCACGGCAGGAAATTCACGCCCGCCGCCATCGAGGCGGCGCAGGCGAGGATGCGCTTGTCGAGGCCGAGCCGCTCGTAGAGCGGCAGCATCGCCGGAATGGTGACGAGGAACGTCACCGCGCCGGATCCGTCGAGATGGACGAGCAGCGCGAGCAGCGTCGTCCCCATGACGATGCGTGTCGGCTTCGTACCCACGGTCTGCAAGATGCGGTCGATGATCGGATCGAGCATGCCGGCGTCGGTCATGACGCCGAAGAACAGGATGGCGAAGACGAACATGCCGACGACCGGCGCGAGGCTCTGGATGCCCGACACGATGAACTTGCTCGTGTCCCATCCGAACCCGCCGATCAGCGACGCGGCGATCGGGATGAGGATGAGCGCCATCAACGGCGACATCCATTTCGTCATGATGACGGTCAAGAGAAGGGCGATGGTGACGAGGCCCAGAAGCGCCAGCATGCGAGCGTCCCTTTCCCGGCTCAGCCCATCCTGCTTTCCGGGGGCCGATCGGCGGACTCATGCGGCGCAGGGCATCATAAGACAATTGAATTTATTTGATATCAGTAATAATATGAAGTTATGGAAGTCAGTCTGCGGCAGGTTCGTTCCTTCCTCACGGTCGCTCGCGTCAAGAGCTTCACCGGGGCGGCGTCGATCCTCAATGTCACCCAGCCCGCCCTCACCATGCAGATCCGGCGCCTGGAGGAGGCGCTCGGCGTCACCTTGTTCGATCGCGATACGCGCTCCGTCGAACTGACCCGCGTCGCCCGCGATCTCATTCCCGCGTTCGAGCGGACGCTGCAGGATTTCGACGCCGCGCTGCTCAGCGCGCGCGACATCGCCACCCAGGAGCGCGGGATCGTCAGGCTGGCCGTGCTGCCATCGGTCGCGGCAGGCGTCCTGCCCGACGCCATCCTGGGCTTTCGCGAGAAACGGCCGAACGTCGTTTTCGATCTCCGCGACGTCATTGCCGGCCATGTCCTCAGTCTCGTTCAATCGGAGGAGGTCGATTTCGGCGTGATGGGAGGGCCGGTCAAAGCGCTCGATGTGGAAACCGTGTTTCAGGCGCAAGACCGCCTTCACGTCGTCTATCCGAAAGGACACCCGATCGGACGGCTGAAGTCGGTCACGCCGGTCGCGCTCGCCGGGTTCCCGTTGATCCTGATGCAGAGAGACACGAGCGTGCGCGCGATCGTCGAAGCGGGATTCCACGCGGCCGGCGTCATGCCCAAGGCGACGTGCGAGGCGATCTACATGATGACGGCGGCCGGCATGGTGCGCGCCGGCCTGGGGCTGACGATCCTTCCCGGCTCCGCCCGGGAAATCAGGGCCGAGCCGGGGCTGCGGTCAAAGCCGATCGACGACCCGTCGTTCACGAGGCCGGTCTCCATCATCAAGAAATCCGGACGCACGCTCCCGCCGCTGAGCGAAGCCTTCCTCGAGCGCCTGTCGGTCTGCCTCGGGGCGGCGCTCGCCTAAGGCGAGCCGCACTTACGCGCGGGCGGCCAAGCCTTATCGAAGGCGCCGGCTCTCAGGCTTGCGCGCTTGCGGGTCGACGCTCTGCGATAACCGGCGACTCCGGCAGCGGCCGGACCTCAACTTCGTCGGCCGACAGCGCGCCCTCGGCGATCACCAGGCCGATTCCGCCATTTTCGAACGGAGCGGCGCTATCGTCCACCGCGCGCAAGGTCGCCCCGCCGGCAAAGCCGGTTATGTTCGCGCCGCGAACCTCGAGCGCCAGCGGAATCGGGTCTTCGAGGGTCCAACGGCACGGCGCCTCGGCCAAAATCGTACGGGAGTTGTCGCGCACCTTGACCAGGCGCGCCTTGTTCCCCGCCTCCAGTTGCAGGGCGTAGTAACGACGCAGACCCTGGACGCGCGCGGCGAGGCCCGCGCCTGATCCCAGATGCACCGCCACGTCGCTGGCTACGCGATAGTCCGTCCAATCGCGGGCGCCGCAGACGATGATGCCGCTGCCGCGATCCTGCGAGATGCGAAAAGCCGAGCGGAAGTTCTTGCTGAAGAAGCTGACGTTGTTGACCCAGGCTTTCCGCCAGAACTCGCTCGGGTCCTTGGGTCGCCGCAGGGTCACCAGCGGCGCCCCATCCCAGCGAAGGTGGTCGAGGAAGACGGTTCCGTCGGCTCTACTCTCGTCCGACGTCAAGGCGACGCCGATCTTCTGGATCGGCTGCCCATCGAGATCGGGAAGCGTCCAGCTCAGAATTCCGTCCTCGCCCGGCGCGAGCGCGAGCGCGGGTCCGTCGAAATCGAAAAGCCGATCGTTCAGCCCATAGACCTTGATGCGCAAGGCGGCCTGAACCGTCGAGGTATTGGCGCGGTCGGCGATCAGGCGCGCCTTGACCGTCTGACCGGAGTAGACGCGCGGACTGGCCTGCATGTCATAGGTCCGCATGTCGACGATGTCCGGGGGAGAAAAGACCGGCGTCAGCGCCGCCCCGGTTCGTCCCTTGGCCAGCCCCTTGAAGCGCAGCGCGAGCGCCGGCCGTCCGTCGACCTCGGCGTGCTCGACGGCGATGAGATCGGTTTGGATCGGGTCGCGCTCGGCCATGAATCCCTGGACGCTGCCGGGAAGGGCGAAGTGAAACTGCGCGCCGTCCTTCGGCGGCGCGAGCGGGGCGAGTCCGGCGAGCTGAAGCCCGAGGCTGGCGATATCGCAGGCGATCCGCGCGGCGTCGTTGACCGCATAGCCGCCGTCGCTGGCCGAGATGAGCGCGCGGTCGGCAAGCGGTCCGCGCCAGTCGGGGCCGCCCTCGAGACCCTTGAGCCCATGCATGATCCCGATCAGGCAGCCGACATTGCCGGAATTGCAATCGGTGTCCCATCCGGCCGTGTTCACGATCGTCATCGCCTGGTGGAAGTCGCCGCGCGAATAAATCAACGCGAGCAGGATCAAGGCGTGGTTCGGCACGACATGGCAATTGCCGGGATATTTGTCGTAGCCGTAGCGGTCCTCGATTCTCTGTCGCGCGTCGCGCCAGTCGGTCAGTTCCGCGCTCCACGCCCTCACATCCCTGGCGAGCGCGGCGATCAGCGAGTTGCCGGGAATGACCGAAAGCCCGACGTCGATGAGATGATCGATGTCGGAGGAGACAAACGCCTCCGCCTCCATCGCCGCGAGCAGTTTGGCCGCATGCACCGATTCACCGTCGTGACTGACGCTGCCGGCCGCTTCGGCCAGCTTCGCCGCCAGCTTCGGCTGGCCGGGCGCGACCAGCGCCCAGCCGTCGATGAAGATTTGCGCGCCGATCTGTTCGGCGACAGCCTGCCCGTTTGTCGCGATCGACCCCGAATGGGGGGCCGGCAGACCGCGCTTCAGATTGAGCCAGGCCGTGTGCTCGGTCGAATTGCCGTTGCCGCCCCACCACAGGATCGAACGCTGCTCGATGATCGAGTTGAGCCAGGTCTTGCCGATCTCTTCGGCGCTGAGGTCCGGCTTGACCCCGTGCTCGGCGAGCGCGCGCACGAAGGTGAAGGTGCCGGAGACGTCGTCGTCGGTCACCACGAGCGGCGCGCCGAGGCGGTCGTGGACATAATATTCGATCGTCCCAAGCTCCTTCATGATGCGCTGATAGGTCCATCCTTCGAACGGGCGGCCCAGGTAGACGCCGATCAGCTTGCCCAGCACGCCGGCGTAAACGCGTTCGAGATAGTCGGCGGGAATGGAGGTCATCGTCGTTTGCTTCCCTTCAGGAGAGGACTCGAGAGCTTTGGGTCGGGCGTTCACCCTTTGACGGAGCCGCTGGCCATGCCTTCGATGAAGCGGCGCTGCATGGCGAGGAAGAAGACGACCGCGGGCGCCACGATGATGATCGCCGCCGCCATGATCTCCCCCCAGTCGCTCGAGTACTGGCCGCCGAGCGTGTAGAACCGGACGATCGCCGTCTGCGCGTCGTGGCTCTGCAGGAAGGTCGACGAGATCAGGAACTCGTTCCAGGTATTGAGGCCGGAGATGACGGCGACGGTGACGAGGCCCGGCGAAATGATCGGCAGGCAGATCTTGTAATAGATCTGCCAGCGATTGGCGCCGTCCATGATCGCGGCTTCCTCGATATCCCTGGGGATCGCCAGAAAGTAGGTGCGCAGCAGGAAGATCGAAAAGGGGCTGAAGATCGCCGTGTACACCAGCGACAGGGCGAAGACGTTGTCGATCAGTCCGAGCCGCGCGTAGCCGAAGTAGAGCGGGAACAGGAACAACTGGATCGGCAGGGTGGTCGTGGCCAGGAAATAGGCGCTGATCCACTTCAGCGCCGGAGTCGACTGGCGGACCAGGGCGTAAGCCGCCATCGACCCGGTCGAGCAGATGAGGAGCACGGTCAGGCCGGTCACTTCGGCGCTGTTCACGAGCGAACGGCCGAGCTGCGCATCCGTCCAGGCGCGGGAAAAGTTGACCCACTGCAGGGCTCGGGGCAAGGCCAGCGGATTGGCGACGATTTCGGCGCTCGTCTTCAGGGCGCTGACCACCATCAAGGCGAGCGGAAAGAGCGCGATCGCCGCGCCGATCGCGAGAAGCGCGTAGGAGAAGGCGATCGTTCCCTTGCCGAGCTGATGGATCAATCGTCCTCTCCCTGCTGAAGCCGCACATAGAAGGCGGTCGCGATCAGGCCGAAGAAGCTGATCACCAGGGCGACGGCGGCCGCCGGGCCCATCGTGTAATTGAAGAACGCGTAGCGGTAGGAGAGCGTCGACAGCACCTCGCTGGAATAGGCCGGGCCGCCCTGGGTCAGGACATAGACGAAATCGAACGCCAGGAACGACCAGATCACCGTCATGATCATCATCAGCGTGATGGTCGGCCGGATCGCGGGCAGCAGGATGTGGCGCATCAACTGGAAGAAGCCGGCGCCGTCCATCAGCGCGGCGTCGATCTGCGCCGTATCCACCTGGCGAAGCGCGGCGAAGAACACCACGGCCAGAAACCCCCACCAATGCCAGAGATCGACCGCCGCGACGGCGTAGAGCGAGATGGAGACATTGGTCAGAGGGTCGGCGAGGGCGAACCCGTGCTGGTTGAGCCAGCCCACCATTCCGGATTCCGGATTGTAGATCATGCCCTGCCAGACGCGGGCGACAACCACGGTCGCGATGATGACCGGCAGGAAATAGACGGCCTGGAAGAAGGCTCGTCCGCGCCGCGCGACCAGCAGCATGGAGCCGGCGAAGAACCCCATCACGATCGGAATCGTGAGAAAAATCAAGGTCCATCTGATGTTGTTGAGCAGCGCCGAAAAGAACACCGGATCATCGAAGATGGCCCGGAAATTATCGAAGCCGGCGAAGACCGGCGTCGTTGCGCCGTCCCATGCGAAGAAGGCCATCGCGAGCGTGAGAAAGGCCGGGACCAGAATAATGACGACATTGATGAGAAGAGCCGGAATGAGAAAGGGCATCGGCGATCACGAAAGCCGGTCGGAGAGACGAAGCGGCGGATGGGGCGAGGGCGTCCGAAGGGGCGGCGAGCCACCCCTCCGGACGACGCCATTCAGCGCGGGGCGATTTCCGGCACTTTGCCTTCCGCCAGTTCCTGGGCGAAGGTTGCCTGCATCTTCTTCAGGTAGTCCTCGGTCGAGATCTGTTTCAGCCAGACCTGCTCCATCCCGTGGATCAGGACGTCCTCCGTCGCCGGCGGCCAGAAGGTCCATGTCGTGTAGCCGTAGTTGCCGTCGGCGACGCCCTTGGCGAACCGGGCGAAGGTCGTGGCGAACAGCGGCGACACGTTCTTGGTCAGCCGCTCCTCGTTGATCGACGTGAGGGGCAGGTTCCAGTCGCCCGGCCAATCCTTGCTGATCCTGTCGTAGAAGGCGTCGGAATAGAGATAGTCGAGGAAGCTGCAGGCCGCGTCGGGATTGGCCGAATCCTTGTTGATCGACATCGTGCTGCCGCTGCCGACGACATAGAGCGGATACGGCACGCCCTCCCGCAGGCTCGGAAGGGGCGCCACGCCGAGTTCCTGCCCGGTCTGCTTGAACGCGGCGACCATGTTGTCGAACGAGAACGTTCCGTTCGGCGCCATTCCGGCTTCGCCCTTGGCGAGCAGCAGCGCCTGCTGGTCGCCGGTCAGCGAGAAGTAGTTCTTGCCGAACCATCCCTTCTGGTACCAGTCGTTCAGCATGTCGATGGCCTTGACGAAGACGGGGTCTGTCCAGGGGATCTCGCCCCTCAAGGCCTTGGCGACGTTGTCCGGACCGGCGTAGTGGTTGAGAATCACGGAAACGTGCCACTCATTGGCGGGACGCCAGTCGCCGTTTCCGACCGAGAACGGCGTGATATTCTTGGCCTGCATCGCCTGGGCGAGCGTGCTCAGCTCTTCCGCCGTTTTCGGCGGAGTCCAGCCGTTCTTGTCGAACAAGGTCTTGTTGTAATAGAGGACCATGGTCTCGAACGTACGCGGCAGCGCGTAATTGTGGCCCTTGTAGTCGCCGGTCTTCAGCATCGGCGCCAGGATGCGCTTGTCGAGGCTGTATTTCTTGATGCAATCGTCGAGCGCCAGCAGATGGCCGGACTGGACGAGAGCCAGAGTCGTGCTCGGGCCGGGGGTCATCACGATGTCCGGGCCCTTGCCCGACAGCACCGCCATGCGGATCTTCTTGTCGCCGTTGGCGCCGGCCTGGACGTCGAGGGTGAGCGGCGTCGAGGGATGCGCCGCGTTGAACGGCGCCACCAGATCCTTCTGCAGGATCCGCTGCTGTTCCGGGTTGCCGCCGCGCTGATACCATAAAGTGATCGGTCCGTCCGCCATCGCGGCCGTCGAAAGCGTCGCGGTCGCGACGAGCGCCGATATGACCCGCAAGGCCAATCCGACCGAGTTCGGTCGAGTTTGAGTACCCATTGCCCTTTCCTCCTCCACGTATCCGCCGTTCGACGGTTAACCCATCATGCCGACTGCCGCTTGACGACTTCGAACGGCATTTCCCGAACCCGGCCGGCCGCATCCGGCGGCAGGTCATTGAGACGCTGAAGCAGCATTTCCGTGGCGGCCTGGCCGAGGGAAAACTGGCGCTGGCTGACGGTCGAGAGCTGCGGGCTCACCACGCTGGCGGCGAAGGTGTCGTCGAACCCCATCAGAGCGATGTCGTCGGGGATCGTCAGTCCCGTCTCGCGGATCGCCGCCATCGCGCCGAGCGCCATCAGGTCGTTGCCGGCGAAGATTGCGGTCGGCCGGCGCCCATCCTGGAGCACGTCTCGCGTCGCGCGGTAGCCGCCCTCCTGATTGAATTCGCCGCAGGTGACCACCTGAGGCGTGTCGCCGACTTCGCTCAGGGTCTGCAGATAACCATCGATGCGATTGCGCTCCGGGCCGCCGCTGCCCACGATCATCGCAATCCGGCGATGGCCGCGGGCGATGAGATAGCGCGTCGCTTCCGCCGCGGCAGCCACGTTGTCGACGAACAGGTTGTCGATCGGCAACGGTCCGCCGTGCTTCGCCGAGGCTTCGATGCGCACGACCGCGATGCTCGCCCGCACGAGCGCCTGGAAATCGGCCGCCCTGATCTTGAAGAACACGCCGACCACGCCGTCGATGGTCCCTCTAAGGCTCCAATCCAGAAATCGGCGCTCCCGCTCGACCGAACCATCGGTGTTGAGCGCAATCACGTCGTAGCCGGCCGCGTCGGCGATCGTTTGAACCCCCCGAAGAAGCGAGGGATAGAAGGGATTGGTCACGTCCGGCATGACGCAGGCGAGCGTTCGGGTTCGCCTGGTCTTCAGCGCCTGGGCCTGGCGGTTGGGAACGTAACCCAGTTCGCGAGCGACCTGCATCACCCGCTCGAAGGTCGGGAGCGGAATGGCGTGCGCCTGACTGCGACTCATGACCATCGAGACGGTCGCCTGCGACACGCCTGCGGCCTTGGCCACTTCGCGCTGAGTAATCCGCTGATAGGGCATTGCGGCGTTCGGGCGTCCCCCCACGCATGGCGCGCGTCTCGTTTATACGTATCACCCAGGATCTTCGGCGGCAACAGGTTTTGACCGCGGCGCGGCCGCAAGCAGGTTTCGTCAGGCGCTCGCCGCGATGTGAACGGTCAAGAGCGAGGGGTCGGGAATTGGCCTTTGGCGTCAGCGCCGCCCCCTCGATGACACTTGCGGCGCGCGTCGTCCGAGTGGCGAGTGCGGGTTCCGATGAATCCGGCCAATCTTTCCACTAGGAAGCCGGCCCACCGTTTCCGATTTGAAGCCGGCCGGGTAGGCCTCATGGTGTTTGTTCATCGGGTCGCGGGTTTGCTCCACGCTTCCTTCAGACCCCGCCTCACGACGACGCCCTTGCGCTTCGCTAGCCCTTCTTTGTCATCAGGCTGGACAGAGGACCTCCACCTCCGAGCTCCCGATCATGCTCGGCGCACAAAAAAGAGGCCGCGCAACAGCGCGGCCTCTCCCCGTTCATCTCCAATGGTGCGTTCAGGCAAAAAGCGCAGCGTCCTTGCGGGACGAGCGATAGCCCGCGAAGGCGAGACCGGCGAAGCCAAGCCCAAGCATGGCCCAGGTCGAGGCCTCGGGGACGGCGGCGGCCACGCTCGAGATGGACAACTGCTTCACCTGGTTGATGCCCGTGGTCGAGGACAGGTCCACGAAGGTTATCGGGGTCGAAGCGACGAGGAAGAAGTCCAAGAGCGTGTTGGGCTTGAGGGTGTTGTAGGTGAAGCTGTCGTTGGGGCCGGTCCCCCACGTGACCGTCAAGTTTTCGACGAGACTTTGACCGCTGCCGGTTTTGTCCATCTGAATCCGGAACTTCAGGTCGTCAAAGGTAAAGCCTGGTTGAATGGCAATGTTGAGATTGTCGAAATTCCCGTTGCCCGGGGCCTTTATCGTCGCCGATCCGCTGGCGTAATCCAGGCCGACCGTCGAACTGAAATCGAGCGCAGCGGTCGAGTCCTCGATCGAGCCAGTGCCCGTCATCGTATTATGAGCCTGCGTCAGCTTGACTTCCTTCTCCGCTTCGGTCGTCGAGCAGGAGTTGTCCGGCCCATAATGGGTGCTTCCGAAGCCCGCGCTCAAACACACGGTGGTGGCGGAGGCGCTCCCTGCCCCAGCCAAACCGGCCGCGAGCGAAACCGCGCCTAGCAATGTTAATGCTTTCATCATTAAAGCCCTCCTAGTTGGTTACGGCGATCCCCAGCCGCAGCGCAACGTTAGCACGCCGCATGGTGGTTGCAACTATCGGATTGCCGAATTCACACATCGAAGCGATTATATTTTTCGCTTCTCCGGGAACAAATTCGAATTGCGCTCACGCTAACCTCACAGTGGCGAGCGATCAGGATTTGATTGTGATGGCGATCTCGAGGCCTAGACCGGGGACTGTCGGTTGTCGACTTGCCGGCCTATGGTTCGATTGGGGGACGGCCGGTTGTGTGGCGGCGGACCGCGAAGTTTAGAAATTCTTGATCGGTCCGGCGCGGCCGGTGCAGTTTCGCGGGTTCCCTGTTATCGTCTGTTCGGCGCCTGTTATGGCCCTGTTCGGACACCCGAACAGGGCCTGAATATGCCCGTTATCTGTACTGACTGTTCCAGTCTAAGACTGGCCGAGTTTCTGACTTTGATCGCCAACGCGCTCGACGTGCAGCTCGTCGACGCCGAGGCGCTGCGCGCGATCCGTGAGCGGCCGACGAACCCGGACGCGGCCGAGGACTTCGTCATGCGCGGTTCCGCGGCGTGGTGGCGAGGATACACGCCCGACACATTCGCGGAAGCCATCGACGACTTCAACCAGGCTTTGCAGCTCGACCCGAACAACGAGCAGGCGCTTTCCGGAAAGGCGGCAGTGCAAGCCATCGGGCTGTTCGACCTTGGGATCGGACGGGAGCGCTTTGACGAGGTGATCAAGGAGGTCGAAGCGGAAGTCGATCGCGCCATCGCCCTTCAGCCCAACGACGTCGAGGCTCACGTCATGAAGGGCGTGATCGCAAAGGCGACCAACCGCCATGACCTTTGGCTCGCGGAGATAAATACGGCGATCGCGCTCGACCGGAATTTCGCGTCGGCCTACGGCGAGAAAGCCCCCGTTACATGATCGCGCACGGGCGCTCGGCTGAAGCCTTCGATCTCGTCGACAAGGCGCTGCGGCTCAATCCGCAGGATCGGTCTCTGTACGTCTGGCAATTGTTCGCCTGCAATGCGCGCGCGCAACTCGCCGAGTGGGAGCAGGCGATCGGCTGGCGCCAGAGATCGGCCGCAAGCAATCCGTCGACGTTCTGGCCCTACTACGAGCTCGCCGCCTGCTACGGATGGCTCGAGCGGACGGCAGACGCCGCTCACGCCGTCGCCGAGCTTCGCAAGCGCCGGCCTGAGGCGAGCGTGCAGGATTACGCGATGATGCAGAACTGCCCCGACCCGCAGTTTGTCCGTGAAAGGGAGCGGACGGAGGGGTTGCGGAAGGCGGGGCTGCCGGAGGGACAGTAGCGAGACCTGCTTCGGTTGGTCTCCGCGCCGACCGGCTCGGCCCTGTAGGCTCGCTATCCCGCCCATTCCCGCCGTTGCGCCGGCGAGCGCTATCCGCCCAAGCCCGAAATTCAAACTGGCCCATTTCCGGCGGGACCGCCGCGATCTCAGTCGCCAGCGGCCCAGCTCTTGACCAGGTGATGCGCGATCGCCATCCGGATCGGCGCGGCGAGGCCGGCCGGGTGGCGCTTCTCCAGCATCGCGCGGACTTCCTCGCGTTCAAACCAGCGCGCGTCCTCGAGTTCGGTACGATCGACCGTAATCGTCCGGCTTTGCGCCTCGGCGAAGCAGCCGATCATCAGCGAGGACGGAAACGGCCACGGCTGGGAGGCGAAATAGCGCACCTCGCCGCATCGAATTCCCGACTCCTCCATGATCTCGCGCCGCACCGCCTGCTCGATCGTCTCGCCCGGCTCCAAGAACCCGGCGAGCGCCGAATACATGGCTTTGGGGAAGCGCGGCTGCCGGCCGAGCAGGCAGGACTTGCCGTCGACCGCCAGCATGATGACGACCGGGTCGGTGCGGGGAAAGTGATGCATGGCGCAGTGTCGGCATTCGCGCCGCCACCCCGCGGCGCCGACATGGGTCCTTGCGCCGCAGTTCGAGCAGAAGCTCCGGCGCGCGTGCCAGGCGAGCAGCGCCTTGGCCGCGGCCAAAATGCTCGCCTCGGGCGCGGGAACGAGGGCGCCGGCCGCGATCGAGCGCAGATCGACCATTTGGAGATCGTCGCGGCCGGGAACGACGAGCACCCGCCGGTCGAGAAAGCCGTCGCTCGCGTCCGCTTGCTCGATCACCGCCTCGTCCGGCAGCAGGGCGGCGAACACCGGCGCGCCGCCGGGCAGAAGCCCGAGCAGCGCCTCAACCCGCGCGCCGCCGAGCGCCTCGACCTCGCTGAGCGGAAAGCAGCGGCTCGAGCGCCGCGACACCCTTCAGCAGCATCGGCATGTCGCGCGCCACGAGGACCACGCGGGCGTCGGGGCGGGCTTTCAGCGCCGCAAGCGCAGCTGGGTCCTCGCGGACCGCGGTCGCGCGGTCGAGTGGGTCGTGGGCATAGCCGAGCCCCTCGAGGGACGTCATGGGTAGCGCGCCTTCAGGCTGGCGATGCGGGCCGAATTGTTGTCGATGATGCAGCTGAGCCTCGGATCTCCCCCCGTGGCCGCCATGCCGCCTTCGAACGGCGCGACGTCCTGGCATTCATCGTCGCGCCAGCCGATCCAGAGCGCCTGGGATTCGTTGAGCGATCGTCGCCAGCGCGACTTCTGCGAAGAGAGCATGCCCTGGCGCCCATCGATCGACTTCACCGCCGCGTCGAAGGCTGCAGTCAGCGCCTTGTCGGTCTTGTCGGCGGCGGTCCGCAAGCATGCGGCGAGGTCGCCGCCGCCGAGCTTAGCCGTGTCGCAGGCGGCTTGCGACGGACGCGGCGGCTCGGCAGCCGCAGGCGTTGCGCCGGCCGCCATGACAACACCCGCGGCGGCCAGAGAAACAAAACGCATGCTCACACCGATCCCCCAAGAAGCCGCCCTCAACCCCGAGCGTTTGCGGAGGCCGGACGGCCGAGAAACTCCGCCATCCGCGCCAGCGCGCGCTCGATGTTCTCCATAGAATTTGCATAAGAAAGGCGGAGATAGCCTTCGCCGTGGACGCCGAAATCAGGGCCGCCGATCGTCGCCACGCCCGCCTCTTCGAGCAGCGCCGCCGCGAGCGGCTTCGCCTTCCACCCCGTGCCCGAGACATTTGGGAAGGCGTAAAAGGCGCCCTTCGGCGTGACCGAACTGACCCCCGGCAGCCGGTTGAGGCCCGCGACGACCGCCCGCCGACGGCCGTCGAACTCGTCCCGCATCGCCGCAACCGAATCCTGCGGGCCCGTGAGCGCCGCAAGTCCGCCGAACTGCGCCGCCGAATTGACGCAGGAATAGGAATTGACCGCGAGCTTGCGCGCGACCTCTCGCCACGGCTTCGGCCATACCGAATAGCCGAGCCGCCAGCCGGTCATCGCGTAGGTCTTCGACCAGCCGTCGAGCAGGATCAGCCGGTCGCGGATCTCCGGATAGACGAGAAGCGAGCGGTGCGCGAGCCCATCGTAAGTAAGCTGGCCGTAGATCTCATCGGACAGGATCGCGAGGTCGGGGAAATCGGCGAGACCCGCGACCAGCCGCTCGATCTCCTCGGGCGGGGTGACGCCGCCGGTCGGGTTGGCGGGGGAGTTGAGGATGAGGAGCCGTGTCTTGTCGGTGATGAGGCTCAGCGTCTCCTCGGCCGAGAAGGCGAAGCCGTTCGCCTCGCGCATGGGCGCCGGCACGGGAGCCGCGCCGGTGAACTCGATCATCGAACGATAGATCGGGAATCCGGGGTCGGGATAAATAATCTCCGTCCCCTCGACGCCGAACATCAGGATCGCCATGTACATGGCGACCTTGCCGCCCGGCGTGATCAGGACGAGCTCAGGCGAGATTTCGACGCCGAGCCGGCGGCCCAGGTCTTCCGACACCGCCTCGCGCAAGGGCGCGATCCCGGTCGCATCGGTATAGCCGTGCTCGCCGTCGCGCAGCGCCTTGATGGCGGCCTCGACGATATGCGGCGGGGTCTTGAAGTCGGGCTGGCCGATGCCGAGGTTGATGACATCGCGGCCCTGGCGTTGCAGTTCGGCCGCTTTCGCCAACACGGCGAATGCGTTCTCGTCGCCTATGCGCGCGAAGGCGGGATTGATGACGGTCACCGGGCGATGCCTCCTTGCGGGCTCGCGCTCTTTTGTCAAAGCCGACGCCGCCTCGCAAGCGTGATCCCGCAAAAGGCGGCTGCGGCGCCGCCACGACCTTTCACCGGCTTGTCGGCGTCGAGCTTAAGTGCAAAATTGGTTCACGGCTGCGCCGCGCGGCGCAGCCGAGGTCTTGCATTTCAACAGAGCCGGGCGGACGCCTTGCGGGAGAAAGCATGATCAACGAGACAGTTTTGGAGGAACGTCTCGCGAAACTCGAATTGGCAAGGGCATGGACGCCCCGGGTCGTATCGCGTCTCGAGACTTTGATCCGCGCTGCTCACGACGAAGCGGTATTCCGCATCAATCCCGTGCAATTCGCCGCGGAACGCGGCCTTCACGAGAACGAGGCGATCGATCTGTTCCTCCACGCGACGCTGGCCGGCCTCGTCGAAATGGACTGGCTGCTCTATTGCCCGCTGTGCTCGGATGTAATTGCGAATTTCCGCAGCCTTCGCGCGATCCAGAACCACTACCACTGCCATCTGTGCCACTCGGACTACGAAGCGGCTCTCGACGATTACATTGCGGTCAGCTTTACGGTTGTGCCGGACGTACGGCGCATTCGCTTCCACGACCCGGCGTCTCTGCCGCTCGACGACTACGTCTTCGCGTATCGCGGAACGCTCGACGGCCTGACGGAGGACGGAACGCCGCTGATGGCGCTCATGCGCCGTGGCGCGCGCGGCCTGGCGCGTATCCAGCCCAAGGAAATCGCCAGCTTCTCGTTCGACGCCGAACCGGGGACGCTGCTCGGCACGGTCTGGGACAGCGATGCGTTCTTCGCCTATCCGGTGGCGGGCGAGCGCCACGCGGAATTACAATCGATTTCGATTGCCCTCGGCTCGGACGCCTGCGACCCGAACACACTCAGCCTGTGGCCGGGTCCGCTCGTCGTCGAGGGGCGCAACGAGACCGATCGCACCGCCATCTTCGTCGTCGTCCAGATCCCTCCGGGGGCAGAGGAGCACGGCGCGCTCACCTTTCGCCCGTTCCTGTCGGGCAAGCGTCTGCTCATGACGCAAACCTTCCGCGACCATTTCCGCTCCGAAGTCATTCGTGCAGCGGAAGGCATTGCGGTTCGCGACGTGACGCTGTTGTTCACCGACCTCAAGGGGTCGACTGCGCTCTATGAGCGCATCGGCGACCTCAACGCCTACGTCCAGGTGCAGCGCCACTTCGAGCGGCTTCTCGACGTCACGGTCCGGCGCAATGGCGCGGTCAATAAGACGATTGGCGACGCCGTCATGGCGGCTTTTCCGACCTCCGTCGACGCTGTTCGGGCCGCGCTCGAGATGCGCGAGGCGGCAGAGGATCTCAACCGCGGCCGGGCGCAACGGGACTTCATCCTCAAGATCGGCATCCATTGCGGCGCGGCCATCGCCGTCACGCTCAACGACCGGCTCGACTATTTCGGCCAGACCGTGAACATCGCGTCTCGCGTCCAAAGCCTCGCCGGCGGCGACGAAATCTGTCTGACCGAGGAGGTGCGCCGACGCCCGGGCGTGGCGGAGGCGCTCGAGCCGTATGCGCTGCGAGCCGTCACCGCCGAACTCAAGGGCGTCGATCAGCCGGCGCCGGTGACGGTCGTGGGCGACCGGTACGAGCCCGAGGCGGCGCGGGTGGAGTAGCGACCCGGCCCGGCTCGCGTATCCTGTTGGGGGTATACCGAATTTCGAGGCTCTAACCCACGAGCGCGTCGCGTTCCTTCAAGAGCTCGGCGAGGGCCTGCTCCTGCTCGGCAAGCCGATCGGCTGCGCGGGTCTCATCCCCGGCGCCGGAGAATGCCGCCGCCTGCTCGGTGAGCTCACGGATGTTGTCGCGGGTGAGAGCGATCCGCTCGTCCAGCTCCTGCAACTTTGCCGCGTCGGCCATTTTGTACTCCTTCTTGTGATGCCGGGCAGCCTCATCCAGCCGGCGTTTGCGTCAGCCCCAGCGGGTCCGCGCGTCAAAAGAGGACGCCTGCGGCAAGCCCACGAACCCGGCTGTCCCTTAGATGCGCAAACCTCAGCCTGGTCGACGGGCGAGCGAGAGCCAGAGGCCGCCACCCATCAGAACGCCGCCGCTGATCCGTCCGAGCAGCTTTGCGCGCGACGGTTTCAAGAGCCAGGCGCGGCCGAGGCCAGCCGCGATCGCCCAACCCGAATTGGTGATCGCGGCCATCAACGCCGACGCCGCGCACATCGCCGCGAGTTGCGGCCCGGCAGGCAAGGCCGGATCCAGGAATTGCGGGAGGAAGGCGGTGAAGAACACGAAGGTTTTCGGATTGGAGAGCGCGACGACGAGACCGCGCAAGAACCGTCGCCGTCCGGTGTCCTTCAGCGCTTCGCCAGAGCGGCCGGCATTCCTCCAGGCCTGGATCCCGAGCCACACGAGATAAGCCGCGCCCACCCATCGCAGGGCCTCGAACAGCAGCCCCGCATGCGCCACGACCCAGTTGAGCCCGACGGCGATGGACGCGAGCAGCAGCACGTTGCCGACCGTCGTCCCGGCCACGGTCGTCAGGGCGGCGCGGACGCCCTGGGTCGCCCCGGTCGATATCACGAGCGTGACGATCGGCCCGGGAACGACGATGAGCACCGCCGTGATCAGCAGGAAAGCGGTGAAGAGGGTTGGGTTCATGGCGGGCTCCGGAAGACCGCCAGTCTTTCAGACGAGCGCCCGGGGTTCAAGCCGAGCGAGGCCCATCTTGCCCCAGCGCCTTCTCCATCAGCCGCCTCAGGCGAGCGGCGAAGGCCGGCGGATCTTCGACCTGCCCGCCCTCGAGCATGCGCGCCTCGTCGAGAATAAGATGCGCCGAGTCCTCGATCAGCGGCTTGTCCGCCCCGTCGCGCAGCTTGCCGGCGAGCGACACCGTCAGCGGGTGGGTCGGATTGATCTCGAGGATCGGCTTGGCGCGCTCCGACAGGCGCCCGTGCGCGGCGAGCATCTTTTCGAGCTGCCGGTCCGGGCCGAACTCGGAGGCGATGAGGCAGGCGACGCTGTCGGTCAGCCTGTCGGAGGCGCGCGCGTCGGCGATCTCGGCCTCGAGCGTCTGCTTCAGGAAGGCGATCAGCGTCGCAACCTCGCCCGTCGCCTCGGCCGGGGCCTTTGCGCCCTCCACCAGGGCAATCGAGGTGATGTCGGCCGCGCCTTGGCTCACCGACTTGAACGGCTTGCCGTCAAAGCCCGCCGCCGTCGACACCCAGAACGGGTCGACCGGGTCGGACAGCAGCAAAACCTCGACGCCGCGGGCGCGAAACCCTTCGAGCTGCGGGCTCGCCGCCAGGCGCTTCGGCTCGTCGCCGGTCAGATAATAGATCGCCGTCTGGTTCTCGCGCAGCGACGCGACATAGTCGGCAAGCGCGCGGCCGCCGTCGGCGTGGGTGGTGGTGGCGAAACGGGCGATCTTGAACAGGCCGTCACGCCGCTCCGGGTCCTCGTACAGGCCTTCCTTGATGACGGCCCCGAAGTGCTCCCAGGCCTTGGCGAACTTCTCCGGCTCGCTTTCGGCGAACTTGCCGAGTTCCTGGACGATGCGGTTCGTCACGCCCTTGCGAATGGCCGCGAACACTTCGCTCTTTTGGATGATCTCGCGCGACACGTTGAGCGGCAGGTCGGCGCTGTCGACGACGAGGCGGATGAAGCGCAGCCAGCCCGGCAGGACGTCGGCGTCCTCGGTGATCAGCACCCGCCGCACATAAAGCTTGTTGCGACCCTTGCGGGCCGGATCGAACAGGTCGAAAGGCCGCGACCCGGGAATAAAGGCGAGCACCGTGTATTCGTGCCGCCCCTCGGCGCGCCAGTGGATCGTCAACGCCGGCTCGTCGAACTGGCCGGACAGGCCACGGTAGAATTCGGTGTAATCCTCGGGCTTCACCTCGGACTTGGGCTTCGCCCAGATCGCCGCGCCGTCGGAGACGCGCTTGGGTTCCGCGCCGGGCTTCTCGATGAGCTCGACCGGGACGGCGACCGCTCCCGAGTGCTCGCGAATAATGCGCTCGACTCGCCACGCGTCGAGGAATTCCTGCGAATCCGGGTTGAGGTGAAGGGTGACGCGCGTGCCGCGCGCTGGCGCCGCTTCGAGCGCGAGCGGGGCGATGGTGAACGACCCCTGGCCATCCGACGACCAGCGCCAGGCCTCATGGGAGCCGGCGCGGCGCGTCTCGACGACGACCTCGTCGGCCACCATGAAGGCCGAATAGAAGCCGATGCCGAACTGGCCGATCAGCGCCTGCGCCTCGGTCTTGGCGTCCTCGGCGGCCAGCTTGTCGAGAAACGCCTTGGTGCCGGAGCGGGCGATCGTGCCGAGTCCGGCCGTCAGATCCTCGCGGCTCATGCCGACGCCGTTGTCGGAGACGGTCAGGGTCTTGGCGTCCTTGTCGAGCGCGATGGCGATCGCAAAAGGCGCGCCGTCGGCGACGAGCTCCGGCTTGGCGATCGCCTCGTAGCGCAGCTTCTCGCATGCGTCGGCGGCGTTGGAGACCAGCTCGCGGACGAAGATTTCGCGGTCGGAATAGACCGAATGAACCATCAGATGCAGCAGCCGCGAAACGTCGGCCTCGAAGCTCTGCGTGGTTGCGGCTTCAGGAGTTGGGGTTGTTGCGTCGGCGGTCAAAGGGGGCCTCTCTTGAAAAGCATGACGAATGGTGGAACCGCAGCCCGCGGTGAGCGTGGATATCGTCGCCTTTCGCCGTCGAATTAAGGAGGCGCCGGCGATCGCGAGAACATTCGTAGCGCCAGAGGCGGGATGGAGCGGCGCCATCGCGGTTCTTGCGCTCCTGAACAACCTTCGACAAGCTCCGGAAGAGCCGAAACTTGGGCTCCCGTGGGCCGAAGGCCGGTTGGGCCGAGGACATTCCTGGCGCTCCGCCGGGCGAATTTCGACCGATCGGCTCCCCGCTTAGCTATGAGACCCGGATCAATTTCGCGCCTCCCGACGTTAACGATGCGTCGCCTGGCAAAATGGTCGCGGGCGCCCATCGCCAAAAGGCTGCAATTGTCCGATAACCTCTGTGTCGTAAATCTTGCGGTTCTCTTGGCAATCCGGGCAGGCGCGCTTAAATATGCGCTTATGGACAGCGCCGGGAGGGGATGGAGATTTCTCCGCCGCCCGTCTGTCACGGGAAGACGATGAACGCAAACTATCGAAACTTCGCCCTCTGGGTGATCATTTTCCTGCTCGTGCTGGCCCTGGTCACCCTGTTCCAGAGCCCGGGGCAGAAAGCGCCGTCGAGCGAGATCACCTTCAGCCAGCTTCTCACCGACGCCGAGGCGGGCAACATTCGCGACGTCACGATCGCCGGGCCGGAGATCAGCGGCCACATGAAGGACGGGCGCGCGTTCCAGACCTACGCGGCGAACGATCCTTCGCTGGTGCAGACGCTGTTCAAGAAGGATGTGGCGATCACCGCCAAGCCGCCGTCCGACGGCACCAACTGGCTCCTGACCATCGTTTCCAGCGTCCTGCCCGTGCTCTTGTTCCTCGGCCTGTGGATCTACATGACCCGGCAGATGCAGGGCGGGGCCGGCAAGGCCATGGGTTTCGGCAAGTCGAAGGCCAAGCTCCTCACCGAGGCGCAGGGGCGCGTCACTTTCGAGGACGTGGCCGGCGTCGACGAGGCGAAGGAGGATCTGCAGGAGATCGTCGAGTTCCTGCGCGATCCGCAGAAGTTCCAGAAGCTCGGCGGACGCATCCCGCGCGGCGTCCTGCTGGTCGGACCGCCCGGCACCGGCAAGACCCTGACGGCGCGGGCCGTCGCCGGTGAAGCGAATGTGCCGTTCTTCACCATTTCCGGTTCGGACTTCGTCGAGATGTTCGTCGGCGTGGGCGCGAGCCGTGTTCGCGACATGTTCGAGCAGGCCAAGAAGAACGCCCCCTGCATCATCTTCATCGACGAGATCGACGCGGTCGGCCGCCATCGTGGCGCGGGCCTGGGCGGCGGCAACGACGAGCGCGAGCAGACCCTCAACCAATTGCTGGTCGAGATGGACGGCTTCGAGCAGAACGAGGGCATCATCATCATCGCCGCGACCAACCGGCCCGACGTGCTCGACCCTGCGCTCTTGCGCCCGGGCCGCTTCGACCGGCAGATCGTGATCTCGAACCCCGACTTCATCGGCCGCGAGAAAATCCTCAAGGTCCACGTGCGCAAGGTTCCCCTCGCCCCCGATGTCGACCTCAAGGTCGTCTCGCGCGGCACGCCCGGCTTCTCGGGCGCGGATCTGATGAACCTCGTCAACGAGGCGGCGCTTTTGGCGGCTCGCCGCGGCAAGCGCGTCGTCACCCGGCAGGAGTTCGAGGATTCGCGCGACAAGATCATGATGGGCGCCGAACGGCGGACCCTGATCATGACCGAGGAGGAGAAGCGTCTGACCGCCTTTCACGAGGCGGGCCATGCGCTGGTCTCCGTCTCGATGCCGGCCTCGACCCCGATTCACAAGGCGACCATCATTCCGCGCGGCCGCGCGCTCGGCATGGTTCAGTCGCTGCCGGAACGCGACCAGATCTCGCAGAGCTACGAGCAGCTGATCGCCATGCTCGCCATGTCGATGGGCGGACGCGTCGCCGAGGAGCTGGTGTTCGGCAAGGACAAGGTGACGTCCGGCGCCGCCGGCGACATCCAGCAGGTGACCAAGATCGCCCGCGCCATGGTCACCCGGCTCGGCTTCTCCGACAAGCTCGGCACCGTCATGTACGGCGAGAACCAGGATGAGGTCTTCCTCGGCTACTCGCTCGGCCGCCAGCAGAACATCTCCGAGGCGACCGCCGAGACAATCGACCAGGAAGTCCGCCGTCTGGTTCACGAGGCGCATGACACGGCGACCCGCATCCTGACCGATCGGAAGGCGGACCTCGAAACACTGGCCAACGGGCTGATGGAGTTCGAGACGCTGTCGGGCGACGAGATCGTGGGCTTGCTCCAGGGCGTGCGGCCGGTCCGCGAATCGGCCGCCCCCGATCGCGAGCCGCCGTCCCCGCCGCGCGCGGCGGTGCCGTCGACCGGCAAGCCGCGCCCGCTCGGACCGGAGCCAGGCGGCCTCGAGCCTCAGCCCCAGGTCTGACGAGCGCCAACGGCGCCCACGGACGTTAGAGCGCAATGATCGAGGTCAAATCGCGCCGTCATTGCGAGGAGCGAAGCGACGAAGCAATCCATGCCGCGCTCTAAGCTTATGGATTGCTTCGCTTTGCTCGCAATGACGGAAAGATGCTCTGGACGGTGGGACTGCGGCATCCCCCCTGGCGCGATTTCATGTACCTCTACTGCACGCTGATCATCGTGCGCGCCTTGCTCATCAGCGGGATACCGATGACGAACAGGACCAGCGTGCACGCAAGAATAAACGGCAAATTCCAGATCGTCTTCACCGACAGGGGAAACACCGCGTAGCGGAACATTTCGCAGATGTTGGCCAGCGGCGACCATTCGACGACGATCCGGGCGCGGGGCGGCAGCCAGGACGTCATGGTGAAGGCGCCGGTCAGCGGCAGGCTCAGATACATGAGCGGGTGCAGGAGCTTCTCGACGATCTCCGAGAGCTCGCTCAACCCGGCGATCACCGACGCGAACGCCATGCAAAACAGCGTGTCCACGCACCACGCCGCAACGACCATCCCGGGATCCCGGACCGGCGGCATGAAGTTGAACAGCACGCCGACCGAAGCGACGATGATGAACGATGTGAAGATGCTCAGGCTGAGGAGCAGTCCCCTGGCGACGAACACATCGAACAGCCTGACGTTCTGGTGGTAGAACAGCCAGCCGGCCGCCTTGATCGAACCCAGCGATCCAAGGACGGTCAGTCGCCAGAGCTGGATATGGCTGTAAGCAGTCAAGGCGAGGGCGAAGATGGGAATCTGGCCCGGTCCCTCCATGCGATTGGTCGCCGACCACAGCAGGATGACTCCGCAGGTCAGGATCAACGGTTCGCCGATCGTCCAGAAGAAGCCGAGCGTCTCCTGACTGTATTTGGCCTGAGCCTCGCGAACCATCAGCGCCAGGATGACCCGCAACTGGATCATCAGGCTCGAGGAAAACTTGGGTCCGCGCCCTGACGGCGGTCGAGGACATGCGTTCAACTCCTTACCGGCGCGAGACCCGTATCGCTCGCGCCTCGTCGGACGGGGCAGGTCCGACTCCGATCGGCGCGAAATCTCCAGCCAAACGCTTCCCGAACAATGCCTGCGCGAAGCTCCCAAGCTTCAATAGACGATGTCGAGGCGAGGGGCCAGTCGAGCCGAAGGGCGACGGCGGCGGCGGAAGACGGCGCTCAGCCGCGCGACCTGAGCGCCGCTTCGACCGCGGCGAGCACCGGCTCGACCTTGATCGCCGCAACGCATGGGCTCGGTCCGAATTTGCCGGTCAGGCTGCAGGGCAGGTCTTCGTTGCGCCAGCATGGGGCGCAGGCAAAGCTTTCATTGGCGGTGATGACGGTCGCTCGGGCGTGATGCTGGGTGAACAATTTGCCGTCGGTCGGTCCGAACAGCGCGACGACCGGAACGTCGAAGGCGGCGGCGGCGTGAAGAAAAGCGGAATCGACACAGACCATCGCGTCCAGCGTCGAGGCGAGCGCGATCGACTCGGCCAGCGAAAGGCCGGCCGTCGAAGCGACCCCCGGGCCCGACGCCAGACTGGTCTCGACGTGATGGAAGATGATGAGGTCGTACCGTTCGCTGAGCGCGGCGACGAACCGTTCAATTTCCTGGTGGTCCTTGTAAGAATCGCGCGCGTACGGCTGGACGCCGACGACGGGCCGCGAACCGATGGCTTTCTCGCGATAGAATTCGTCCCGGAACAGGCTCTGCTCCTCGTCGAGCCGGTAGTCGACGTGCCATCCATGAGCGTTGAGCAGGCGCCGGCCAACGCCCATTCCGGCAGCGAACAGTTCCGCCCGCCCCCTCCGGACGAACGGCCGCCTCTCCGACTCGTACCGTCCCGCCGGGCAAAGGGTCAGATTGTGCCAGGCCCTGCAATTGACGACGTCGACCGGCGGCCCGTCGATGTCGATCAGCTCGACATAGGGGTTGTTACGAAAAAGATCGAAAAACTTCCGTTCGACGATCAGCTTGACTCTCGTCGCCCGCCGTTTGGACAGCGCGCGCAGGCCGGCGGTCATGATCAGGAGGTCGCCGATGCCCCCCATCGCCCGCGTGACGATGATGTCCGGCGGACCCGCCGCTCCACCGGGCGCCGGGCGCCAGCGCAGATCCCCGAAGCGCAGGAGATAGAGGCAGGCGCCTGCGATTCCCACGCCGGCTCCCGTGACCACGCGCCGCCACACGCGTCGCAGGAAAGAACCGCCCGGCACTCGCGTGCGCGAAGCCATCCGCGAACAGCGGACCAGCAGCCATGCGAGAACGCCGTCGCCAAGCCGTCGCGCGCCGGTCAAAGCCCATGAACTCGATGAAGGCCGAGGCGATCTTGACCGCGGATGTGGGCCACAATCGCGTCGCAGACCGCGCGCGGGCGATCGCGACGCGCCCCAGATCGTCGATCGCCCCGAGCGAGGCTTGCGCCTCGCAGTCGAGCCGCATGATCCTGAGAATGTCCCTCCGATCGCCCTCGATTTTGTAAATGCGATCCGCATACGGACGGATCAAAGCGCGAGCGCCGACCGGATTGTTGAGCAGAAGCCTCGCCTCGGCCTGGAGGACGCGCGCCCGCATCAGCGCGCCCGGATAGGAGCGCACGTCGGTCTTCTCGAACGCTTCCAGAATGCCCTCGAAGCGTCGAACGATGCGAGGGTCGGCAGTGATGAACGACCGCCGATACGAATCGAACACGGCCCGCATCGCCATCACGAAATTCTCGCAGTCGGTCGGTCGGGCGCGCGGATATCCGGCGATCGTCCGACCCTGCCGTTCGAGAGCGTCGAGGAGGCGCTCGGCGCTGCGGAACTCCATCACATCCAGGTCGTCGAGCAGTTTCGCGACGACATCCGACGATGGGTGCGGCATGGAGTCCGCGGCGTCGAGCCGTGGGTGCCCCTCGTGCATGCGCAGGGTGTGATTAGCCGAAATGCGCTGGACCCCCTTCAAATGGACGCGACGATCGGCGAGGAGCGCCGAATCTCCCGATCCGTAGGCGCGCCTACGGAATCTCGCCTCGCTGCGGCCGGCGTCAAGTCGCTCCGCTCCCCTCGCCGCCGGTCGCCAAAGGCGCGACGCGGCTCAAATGGATGCTGCCGCAGCATCAGTACGCCCTCGATCGCGCCCGTCAGGAGTTGCAGGCGAATCTCGATGGGGTTGGAAGGAGCGCGGATGTCGAAGGCGAGCTCGCAACTATAGATCCCTCGCGCCGGAAGCTTCGCCTTGACCGCCGCCAGAACGCCGCCGGACACGACGTCGATCGCGATCTGATTGTCGGAAAAGCAATCGCTAACCTCGATAACCAACTCGGCAACCCACCGACCACCGGGAAGCGCGAAATAGGGCCCGTAGTAGATGAAACGGGCCGGACCGGTCAGGTCGATCGGCCCGACCGTGAGGCGATCTGGAAAGTCCGGTCGCATCAGGGCGAAAGGCGGCCACTCGACCTTTTCCAGTCTCTGTCCTCGAGCGATCGGCTCATAATTCGGGCGCGAGAAGATCGAGAAGCTCGGCATCCAGCGGGCTACGGTCGTTCAAAATCGCACGCGCGGACTCGGGCTTGGGCAGGGTCCGCGCAGCATAAGCCTTGAGAGACTCATCCTCGCCCGCGCCCTGACCCAGCGCATGCCGAATAGCCTGGCCCGCCGCCTCGTCCACTGAAAGCTCGTAGACCCGCGCAATCCGGGCAACGAGTTCGCCGACAAGGACAGTCGGGTCGTCGATAATCATTGACGACTTTGGCGGCGCCGAGATCAGCGGCTCGATATTGACCAGCCCCATCGAGGCGAATCGTGCCGCGTCGACTCCGCCGTACTCTCGCCACACGACCGAAAAGTGCGCGACAGTCAGGAAATCGTCGGAGCAAATAATCAGGGGCGCGTCGACAGCAGTGAAAGCTGGCAGGACATCGGGCTGAGGATAGTCGGAATAGAGGATGACGCAGCGTCCCTTGGGCGAAAGGCCAGACAATCGATCGCCAAGCTCCGCCATCGTGTTCGCGCAGACGAGGTCATAGTCGCCAATCGTCGTGGCTGCCAGCGCCTTCACGACCTCCAGCGTCGTATAGAAGACGGGCGACGGTGTGCCGACCAATGAAAACAGTCTGCTCATGACGACGAGCGTCTCGCGCGGCGGGGCGACATGGGACGCATATCCCTCGGATCCCGCTCAGTCGGCCCGGATCAACGTCCAGGCGCTCCAGTTCGGATAGGAGTTCGAAAAAGGACCGAGGGTCCCCGTCGGTCGGCCCGAAGCGAGAGCGCGCAAACCGGTTATAGGCCTCGATGTCGAACAACAATCCTCGCTTCTGCAGCTTCTTCGTCCAATACATCACCGGCTGTATGTTCACGTGCGTTGGATCGCCCATATACATTTCGCGGGTCTCGCCCTGCCTTATGGCGTCGAGGCAGAGAAAGGCGCGGCCGCCCGGACGCAGGACCCGGGCGAACTCGTCGAGGATCGGGTCCACAAGCTTATCCGGAATGTGTTCGAGGACCTGTGCGGAATGCAGCAGGCTGACACTTCCCGACTTCGTTGGAATTTGAGCGATCGAACCGGCTACGAGTTCGTCATCCCGGTATTTGAAATGACGCCGGCCGAGCGCGATCATGTGATCGGACAGGTCGACGCCGAGGACGCGTTCGTAAATCGGCAAATTCTTGAACCCCATGAGGATCGACCCGCATGCGCAGCCCGCATCGACGACGAACGGCTTGGGGTAGCCGCCCTGTAAGGTCGCCTCCGACACCATCGAAGCGTAGCTTTCGTGCCAAAAACCATGATTAAGATAGTCGAGCCCAGCGTCCGCATGTTCGCGGTAATACTGTTCATTATAACTAGTTGCGGTCAGTGGAGTGGACGCGCCTGCGTCATGCATTTCACTGCGGTCGGCGCGCGAACCATTTTTTGACTGGCCACATAGCTTGTTCCAGATCTCGTCAACAACAATTCAATTCGCTTCTAGGTCACGATCTTAACTTCGTAAAGCCAATTCCCGCTGCCTGCCAGTCATGAGGTGAACCGGCGCCTCGCGACCCGCGCGGGCGCTACAGCGTCGCGTAAATGCTCAGCGCCAGGTCGAGGTCCTCGAACACCCGCCCCCGCCCCGCCTTCAAGACCAGTGCGGTCCGGCAATAGTTTCGGACGATGTTCGTGTCGTGGCTGATCAGGATCATGGCGCGGTCCAGGCGGCGTTCGAACAGAGCTTCGTGGCATTTGGCGTGGAACCGCTGATCGCCGACCGCGAGGACTTCGTCGATCAGCAGGCATTCGAAATCGATCGCCAGCGTCAGCGCGAACATGAGACGGGCGCGCATTCCCGAGGAATAGGCGTCGAGCGGCAGGTAGAGTTGCTTTCCGAGTTCCGCGAAGTCTTCGACGTAGTCGAGGACGTCCCGCTCGTCCCGGTTGTAGAGCCGCGCGACGAAACGCGCGCTCGCCGCGCCAGTCATGTAGCCCGTCACGCCGCCCGAGAAACCGAGTGGCCAGGACATCGACAGGCCGCGTTCGATCACGCCCGAGGTCGGCGCCTCCACGCCGCCGATCAACTTGACCAGCGTCGACTTGCCCGAGCCGTTGCGTCCGAGCACGGCGATCTTTTCCCCTTCACCCAACTCGAACGAGATGCCCTCGAGCACCCGGCGCACCCCGATGTGGGTGTGGTACTCCTTCGTCAGTCGCTCGACCCGCAGCGAGCGCCGCACGGCGGCGCCTCGCGCCGGAACGGCGAGCGCGCCGGTCGGCGCCTTGGGCTCGCCATCGATGACCGCAAGCGCAGAGCGGGCCGTCATGCGCGATGCTCCGCCGTGATGCCGCCGAGCATGCGAAGAAGCTGGAAGATCCCGAGGCAGATGGCCAGGAGAACCAGGAGGTCAAGGGTCGTGCGCGGGTATTTGGCGAAGTCGATCGACAGGTTGGGGCGACTGATCAGTTGTACGTAAAGATGCTGACGCTCCGCGTCCTGCCGAGCCTGAGTTTGGTCCGCTTCGGCGAAGGCAAGAGCTTTTGCCGCAAGCTCCCGCTCGAGGACAAGCTTTTCGTATCCCTCGAGCTTTGCCGCTTCCGAGCCGGTCGACCCGGCGATCTCAAGTTTCCGCTTGTCGATCTCCTTGCGATAGGATTCAGCCTGAGCGCGAAGGCCTTTGAGCGACGGCGCGTTGGGTGCGATCGTGGTCTGCTGCGCAATCGTCGCCTCGACCTCCGCCAGTTCGGTCGACAGGCCCTCGATCACTTTCAGCTTCGACCCGGCGACCAGGTTGGGATCGACCGAACCCGTTTCGTTGCGGAAAGCGCGCAGCGCCTCCTCCACCGTGTCGAATTGCCTCCGCGCCTCCGCTACGGACCGGTCCGCGTTGGCCACTCCATCCTTGTAGGCGCGCTCGTTCATCTGATTCACCAGCGCTTCGGCATAGCCCAGCATCGCCGACGCGATCGCGCGGGCGTCCTCGGCGGTGAACGCGTTCACGTCGATGGTGCTGATGTTTGTGATCGGATCGACCTCCGCATCCGCCATCCACTGGAAGCGCTGATAGAGATATTCGTTGTTGTTCGGCAGCCAGAAGGTCGGATAGCGGAATAGAAAGTCGGCGCCGGGCCGATCGAGGATCGCACGCAGGCCGTTGTTCTTGACCAGTTGGTCGACCACGTCGCGCGACGTCAGATAGGCATTGACCGCATTGGTCTCGTCGTGGGCGATGGTGCTCGTCGAGTTCGCCGCCAAAGCGGCGATCGGGTTCTCGCTCTGCTGGACGGTCGAACGGACCACGAAGCTCGCCGACGAGCTGAAGCGCGGCGTGGCGATGGCCAGAAGGTAGACGGCGGCGGCGGCCATCGGCAGAACGACCGTGAGGACAAACAGCCATCCCCATCCCCCCGTCGCGACCGCCGGCGTGACCGTGGGGGCGTCGACGACGGCGGGAAGAAGCTGCGATCTCGGCGCGAGCGGCCTCAGTTCGACCTCGGCGGCCACGACCGGTCCGCCTTCGCTCGTCAGCGCGAGATCGCTGCCCGGCTCCTCGCGGACCCTGACGGAGCTCGTCAGTTTGTTCTGGTTCAATGTCCGTGCTCCCTCACTCCAGCCGACAGGAGCCAAATGACGGCGAACGCCGCCCCGGACACCGCGAAGGTCGACGCCACCAGGCGCAGGCTCTCGGGCTGCGTCGATTCGTCGGGCAGATTCGGCGCCGCGATCACTTCGAGATAAATGTGCTGGCGGCGCGCGTCCGCGCGCGCGGAGGTGAGCGAGGCCGTCGCCGCCTCGAGACCCTTGTCCGCGAGGTCGCGCACAACCATCAGCCGTTCATAGCCGGACACCTTGTCGGCGACGGCGGACTGAGGTCCGGCAAGCGCCTTCTGCTCGGCGGCGATCTGGGCCGTGAGCGCGTCGGCCTTGGCCTTCAACGCATGGACCCCTGGACTGGACGGCGACAGCTTGCTGCTTTCCGAGATCTGGGCCAGCACCTGGTCGACTTCCACCGACAGATTCGAGATCGTGCTCAATTGGGCGATCGCATTCTGCGACGGGTCGACGACCATTTGCGCGTTCCGGAACCGCGTCACCTCGTCGTGCGTCTCCATCACGGTCTTGGTCGCCTCGGCGACGACGGTCTGGGCGGAAACCACCGTATCGGCTTCCATCCGAGCGTTCATCGCGTTGACCAGCGCCTCCGACTGGGCCAGGAGCTGCCGCGCGATGGCCTGGGCGTCCTCCGGCAGGAATGCCTGAGCCTTGACGGTTATGATGCCGGTGTCGGGATCGGCGATCGCGCTGACCCGGTCCTGATAATACCAATAGAGCCGCTCGAAACTGTCGCCGAACAGCGGCCGCGGGAAACGCGATAGGAGGTCGGCCGACGTCCGGCCATACATCGTGCGCAGCGGCAGGGCGGCCTCCAGCGCGGTGACGGCGTCGCGGGAGGTCAGATAATCGAGAACGACGTTGCTGTCGTCGCTGGAGCGGGAAATGCCGAACGCCTGCATCAGGCTCGCGAGGCCGGGAGGGGCGCTATGGCTTTGAACGCCGCGGACGATGAACTGGGTGTCCGATTCGTAGCGCGGCGTAACCACAAGCCCAAAGTAGACGGCCGCGACCGTAGTCGGTCCGACCAGCGTGGCGAGGCTCAGCCAGCGCATCAGGCTCTTGCGCCGGCGTTTGGCGGCAGCCCGGCGGTTCGGCCGTTCTACATCCGGGCGCGTTCGACCGTCGATTTCGGGCCGAAGCCGGCCAAGGGGCCCTTCGAGGAGAGAAACCTTCATACTCGGATCAAGACCCCTTGGCGCCCGTACGACGGGTTCGTAGCGGTCCTTATATCGCCCGGGAGCGAGAAAGTCAGTCTCCGCTCGCGCCGCAGCGCCGAACCGGCGTCGGCGCTCCGGCTGGGCGACGTTCCCGCTCGACGGCCGCGGCCCCTTTCCCTAAGATTACGAGCGACCCCGGCGGCCCGGAAGCGGATCGTTCGGCCGCGCGGCGGCCCGCGATCCGCGTCGCGCCGGACGAAGCGGGCGGATTGCATTCGATGACGATCCATGTCGACCTCACTGACGTCGCCGCCCACGCCGGGGTGTGCGGGTCTTTGACCGGCATCCAGCGCGTCCAACTCGAATACGCCCACGCCCTCGCCCGCCGCGGCGACTGCCGCGCCAGCATCTTTTACAATCTGCACGGCGCCAACATCGACCTGGAACGCCTGTTCGGCGATTCCCGCTCGACTGGGGCCGAAGCAATATTCATGCAAATGAGGCGCCTTTTTGGGCTGGCCCCCGATCGCGGTCCGGCGCGGCGTACGCTGGAGCGCATCCGGGCTGGCGGCGCCCTGAGGCTGCGCGCCGGCGGCGCCGTCTTGCGCGGCGCCGTTTTGGCGCCCCGGCGCCGCCTCGAGCCGTCCGATTGCCTCTATGTCGGCGGCGCCTTCTGGGCCCATCCGCGCAGCGTGCGGACCTATGAGCGGGCGGCGCGGGAGGGCGGCGACGTCGTCGTGCTGTTTCACGACATCCTGCCGATCGCCGTCCCCGATCTCGCGGACGGCAATTGCCGGCCGCTGTATGAGCGCATGCTCCGATTGCGGGCGCGCGCGCTCACGGTTTCGCAGCACTCCCAGGCCGAAATCGAACGGGCCCGGCGCGCGCTCGGCGCCCCGGCCGATCTTCCGCCGGCGACGGTCGTGCCTTTGGCGCATGAATTTTCAGCCGCGCCGCGCAATTTCGTGGCGGCCGGGCCGCCGAGCGGCCGGATCGCGGCGCTCGAGCGCGGCAGGCCGTTCGCGCTGTGCGTTGGAACCGTCGAAGCGCGAAAGAACCAGGCGCCGCTTATTCGTCTGTGGGAGCGGCTCGCCCGCGAAATGGGACCCGCCTGGCCGCGGCTCATCCTGGCCGGGCGGCAGGGATGGCGCGCCCAGGAGTTGGTCGATGGGCTGAGGCGGACCGACCCGTCGGCCCCCTACGCCTGGATCGAAGGGCCGACCGACCAGGAACTCGCCTGGCTCTACAGCCGCGCGGCGTTCACGGTCTTTCCGAGCCTCGCCGAAGGATGGGGCCTGCCGATCGGCGAAAGCCTGTGGTTCGGCAAGCCCTGCGTCGCGTCGAACGCCGCCTCGATGCCCGAGGTCGGCGGGCCGCTGTGTTCCTACGCCGACCCGCGCGCCATCGACAGCTTCGCCGCCCCGATCATCCGGCTCGTCCAGGACGCCGACTTTCATCGCGCCTCCGTCGCCGCCATCCGCGCCAGCCGCCTGCGCACCTGGCGGGAAACCGCCGACGCGCTGCTCGACGCGACCCTGCCGGTTCGGCCGCGCGCCGCTGGGGCGTCGCCGGACGAGGTCGTGGCGTCGCGCCGGGCCCTCTAATCCGCGAGCGCGGCCGCACGAAGCCAAGGCAGGATTGTCGCCGCGATCATGCCGGCCTTCGGCGGGCAAGGGAATCCTGACTGCATTACAACCCGGCCATGCCTGGTCGCGCGCCGGCCTGTTCTGTGCCTGTTCCTGCCTGTTCGAGCCTGTTATGGCGCCTGTTCCGGGCCTGTTATCGAGCCTGTTCCGCGCCCGCTCCAGGCTCGCAACCGTCGGGTTGCATACGTAGCAATCGCTATGATTTTATAGGCTTTTCTGGAACGAGCGCCGACCGCAGCGTAAAAAAACCCCCTGCTAGCAGGCAATCCCGATCGTCGCCGGCAGCCCTGCGAGCGGTCGGACAAGGGGCGCGGCCCCGATTGGCTAGACTTTCGCCGCCGGCGCGACCGATCCGGAGGCGCCCTCGCGGCACTGCCGGACCGCGATGGTCGCGACGTCGGCGGCGAGGATCCCGGGCGCCGGATCGCGGCCCATCGCCTTCAGGGTCTCGGCGACCCAGCCGGGCGAGACCGCGTTGACGCGGATCGTGATGGCCGGCTCGATCGCGGCCGCACGGACGAAGGCCTCGACCGCGGCATTGACCGTGGTGATGATCGCGCTGCCGGGCGCCGGATAGTGCGCCGCGAGGCCAGTGGTCAGCGTGATTGCGCCGCCGGACCTCACGCTTTTGGCTCCAAAGCGGACGACGTTGATCTGGCCGAGCAGCTTGTTGGCGAGCGAGAACGTCCAATCCTCGTCGCTCGTCTCGCCCCAGGGCTTGAACCGCGCCGCCCCGCCTGTGCAGATGATCCCGTCCAGTTCGCCGACACGGCCGAACAGGGCCTTGAGCGAACTCGGATCGGAGATGTCGACGGGCTCGTCCGAAGAGCGCGAGGCGCGAATGCAGTTTGCGGCGCCGAGCGCGTCCACGACCTTGGAACCGATCAAACCTGCAGCGCCGATGACCAGGATCTTGCCCATTTTCGTGCTCGTTCTTTGAGGCGGGCGCCGATCGCCCGCGAGAGCCTATTAGGAGCGGTCGATTGTTGGCCAAATCGCGGCGAGCCGCTCATCCGCGCAGGTTTTCTTGCCCGCTCAGGCCACCTCGACCAGGGGCGCCGGCGCGCGCGTCGGGCAGTCGAAGGCGGAGGGCGCGGCCGTCGCGCCCCCGCCCATGGCGATGGCGATCTGCTTGAACGGCGCGGCGCGCCCGTCGTTCGCTCCTTGTCAGCCAGCCCGACGGCCTTCGCCAAGAACCTCGGTCGTCTGAGCTGGCGTCAGCGCCGAAACATTCGCCAGCGAGAGGAGCTTCGCCTGCAGCGCTTCGTCGGCCCGCAGCCTGGGATCGAACTCGATCAGCGTCGGGTGAGCGGCGAGGCCGGCGAGGTCGATCGCCGCCTCGACCCCGGAATTGCAGCCGATCACCGCGACGCGCCTGCCCTTGAACAGCGGCCCGCGGAGACGCAACGGACATGCCGCCCGCGACAATCGAACAAAGCCGAAGAGGCCGATTGCGTTGATCGACCGAGTCGATCAAAAAGCTGCTGATGAAAGCCCTCCCGACACTCCGCCAGTTGAGGTTCCTGGTCGCGCTGGCCGACCGTCGTCATTTCGGTCAGGCGGCGGAGGCCTGTTTCGTCAGCCAGTCGACCCTCAGCGCCGCGATCCAGGAACTGGAGGAGGCGCTCGGCGTGACGCTATTCGACCGCACCCGTCGTTCTGTCGCGCCGACCGGCATCGGCGCTGAAATCGCCGAGCGGGCCCGGACCCTCTTGAAAGACGCCGAGGATCTGGTCGATGTCGCGCTGGCGGCGCAGGATCCACTCTCGGGTCCGTTGCGGCTGGGGGTCATCCCGACCATTGGCCCGTTCCTTTTGCCGCTCATGCTGCCGCTGATTTGCGAGGCCGCGTCCAAGCTGAGGATCTACCTGCGCGAAGAGCAGACCGCCCCGCTGCTCGCCCGGCTCGATTTGGGTCAGCTGGACGCGGCCATACTGGCGCTTCCGGTTCCGCTCGACGACGCCGAAAGCGAGGATATCGCTCTCGATCCGTTCTACGTCGTCTGTCCGAAAAGCCACCGGCTAGCCTCGCTCGCGACCATTCGGCCCGACGATATGGCGACCGAGGACCTGCTCCTGCTCGAGGACGGACATTGCATGCGCGAGCATGCGCTGAGCGCCTGCCAACTCGAGGGCGCGCGCCGAAACGTGGCGCTTCAGGGGACGAGCCTGCACACGCTCGTCCAGATGGCGGCAAGCGGCCTCGGAGTTACCGTGGTGCCCGGAATGGCGGTCGCCTCCGGCCTCGTCTCCGGGCTCGACCTTCATGTCGCGCCACTTGCCGGCGACCGGCCGTGGCGGCGGATCGCGCTCGTCTGGCGCAAGACCTGCGGGCGCAAGGAGACCTTTCGCCAACTGGCGAATCTCTTGCGCGCCGCCGTCGCGCCAGGAAGCGGAGTGGACGCCGCGTTGGTCCGGTTGCGGCCGCGGTTCGACCCAATCCGGGGTTTTTGACAACAGCGGCCGCCGCCCCTAATTTCGCGCGACGAGCGTGGGTCGAAGCGAGTCCTCCCGATGGCGTTGCGGTCTCTCGATCTGGAGGCGATGAAAAGCGCTCCGCTAACCACCGAGCCGTTTGCGTTTTTCGTCGTGCCCGGTTTCATCAAGCGCGAGGTGCGCGCCGTCATCAATCGCGACTATCCGAAGGTCGTCGAAAGCGGCAGCTTCCCGGTGGCGCAAGTCTCGTACGGACCCCATTTCCGTGACCTCCTTGACGAGATGGCGAGCGACGAATTCCGCGAGGCGTTCGAGGAGAAGTTCGGCGTCGATCTTTCGGGGCGGCCGCACACGGTCACGGTCCGCGGCCGTTGCAGTCCGAAGGACGGACGCATTCATACCGACACCCAATCGAAGATCCTCACCCTGCTGATCTACATGAACCCGGAATGGGAGCATTCGGGAGGGCGACTTAGGCTCTTGAGGTCCTCAGACAATCTCGAAGACGTCATCACGGAAGTGCCGCCCGACGCCGGAACGCTGATTGCGTTCAAGCGGTCCGACAACTCCTGGCACGGCCACAAGCCCTATTCGGGCGAGCGCCGGGTGATCCAGTTCAACTGGGTGACGTCGGAAGGCGATCGCCGCATCGCCATGCTGCGCCATCACGTCTCGGCGTCGGTCAAGCGGCTGTTCGGCAAGCGGCAGCCGGTGGGGGAAAGCGCATAGACCTGCTTTTCACGAGGTTGCCGCGGTGCGCCGGAGGGTAGGCGTTCGCATGGAGCGTCTTTCGCCGGGGGAGCTTTCTAAAGGGTCGATGGGACCCCATGCCGGCGTTGACGACGTGCTCTGGACGGACGGGCGCGGGCCCCCTCGTATCGACGGGAGAAGGGGGACGCGCAATGCCCTTCCGCCCAGCAGCGCCTTCAAGGCCGCGCTCTGTTGCGTCCGCAAGATTTTGCAAGCCCATCCGCGCCCACCAGTTTGAACGCTCGCTGAGCGGATGTGCTCGGGCGCCTGCAAATTTCGGGAGTTTGACCCCGCACGGGCGCTGTGACATCCGATGGCGCCAACCTTTCGCAGGCGGGTACGACAACGATCGCGATTGCTTACGCCACCCACGACGGTCAGTCCGAGCGCATCGCCGAGCGGATCGCGAAGCGCCTGGGCGACCGCGGCGCGGCGAGCACGCTGCACGCGCTTCGGCGAAGCGTCGACCCGGCGATCGACGCCGAGAGCGATGCGGTTGTCGCCGTTCTTGCCGTGCGCTACGGGCGAGTTTTGCCGGAGGGCCGGACCTTTCTCAAAGCTTTTGCGAGCCGTCAGGCGGCGCCGCCGCTAGCGCTGGCCATCGTCAATCTGGTGGCGCGCAACGCCTCTCGCCGCTCACCCGAGACGAATCCGTACCTTCGACAGACGTTGGCGCGCTTTGCCCTTCGGCCCGCTCTTGCGACCGCGTTCGGCGGCCGGCTGAACTATCCGAAGTATCGCTTCTTCGACAAACAGATCATCCGCCTGATCATGGCGATGACCGGCGGCGTCGCTGACGGCCGCTCGGATATCGACTATACCGACTGGGCGCAGGTCGACGATTTCGCTACGGCGGTCGCCGCCCTTGCGGCAGCGTCATCCGCTGTCGCTGCTCACGCCGAGGCGGCGGGAGTGGGGAGCCCGGTCTCCGCCGCCGTCTCGCCCCAGAGATTCCGATAGACGGCGACGATCTCGTCCGCCTCGCGCTCGCGGCTGAAGTCCCGCTCGACCCGCGCGCGGGCCTTGGCCGCGATCGCCGGGATCCGCTCCGGCTCGCGCATCAAGGGCTCGATCGCCGCTGTCAGCGCGTCCACGTCGTCGATCGGCGTCAGGAACCCGGTCTCGCCGTCCGCAATCACCATCTCGGCCGCACCCGCCCGGGTCGCGACCACCGCGGCGCCGGCCGCCATCGCCTCGATCATGGTGAGGCCGAAGCCCTCGACGCGCGAGGCGAAGACGTAGATCGAGATCCGCTGGTACCAGAGCGGCACCTCCTCGATCGGCAATTCGCCAAGGAAGCGGATGCGTTCCGTGAGACCAGCCGCGGCGATCTGGCTTTTCAGCCGTTCGACGAACCGGCGGTTGTCGACCGAGACGTGGCCGACGATCACGGCGGCGAATTCGGGATATCTGGGCAGGAGCCGACACATAGCCTCGACAAACAGGTCGCTGCCTTTCTGCTTGCGCACCCGGCCGAACGTCCCGATGGCGTAGGCTCCGGGCAGACCGGTCGCCGCATGGAGAGCCGCGCGGTCGACGGGCGGCCGATAGGTCTCGAGGTCGATGCCGTGTTGGATCACGGTGGCCGGGCGCTCGACGAATGCGGCCGAGATGGCGCTCGTCGCGATGACCCAGTCCATGCGTCGAATCGAGGAAATTGGTGTAGGCCGTCTTCCGACGCTGTCCGGCGGAGTTGAAGATGAGCTTCAGTCGCCACCCGAGGAGCCTGAGAATGAGGCCGACCAGCATCTCGGAGTTGCGGCGAGCGTGCCAAATGCGCGCCGGCCGACCCTTGAGCGGCGCGAACCGCAGTCGAAGGAGGCCGACGAGCCCGAGCGCGGCGATTCCGCGCGGCCGGTCGGGCCCGAACCAGACCGCGGCGCAACGCTCGGCGATGAGCGGCGCGATCGTCCGGTTGACCGCCGTGCCGCCGGAATAGCGCCTTTTCAGATTCGGAATGACGACCTCGATCGCCACGAGGTCAGGCGCCCCAGCGCCGGTCACGAGCGCTTCCGGGTAGTATAGAACTGCCGATGCATCGATTCGGTCATAAAGGAATAGGTCGCCCCCGTCATGGCGTGGATGAATCCCGCCCAGCCGCACAAGAAAAATCGATTCCACAGGAAGATGCGCAGGAAGTAGATCGGCGGGTTGAAAAACAGCTTTGCCCGCGACGGTTTTCGCCCCCGCTCGATCCGCTGCTCCGCCTTGAGTTTGGCGTAGACGATCTCCTTGCGCATCTGCTGATCGAGCGGCAGGCCGCGCTCGTGGCGCAAGAGGCCCCTGGCGGCGATCTCCGTCCGGCCTTCGACGATCATGCCCTCGTGGACGATCAGCGTCTCGTCGAAGCGCGCGCGCGCCCCGCCGGACGAGACGTAGGATGTGTTCGGGCCGAGTCCACAGGCTCACCGGCCTCAAGTTGCCGTAGAGCGTCAGGGTGCGGCGAAGCCGCCAGCCCTGGATCGAGGCGTCAGCCGTGACGAGGCGGGGCAGGTCGCCGGCAAGGACGGCGTCGAGCCACTCGTCGGCGTCGATGCTCAGCACCCAGGGCTCGCGCGCTTGATCGAGGGCAAACTGCTTTTGCCGCGCATAACCGAGCCAGTCCTGATGGACGAGGCGGATCGGCAGGCCGCGGCGAGCGAATTCGTCGACGATCTCGAGCGTGCGGTCGGTCGAGCCGGAATCGACCACTACGATTTCGGCGACGCCGGCAAGGCTCGCGAGGCACTTGCCGATGCAGGCTTCCTCGTTCTTGCAGATGACGGTCGCGGAAATCGGCAGGGGGCTGGGTTTTGGCGGGTTGGCGCTCATGCTGGCGGCGGTCGTCCCGGGGCGGGAAGACAGACTGGGAAAGCGGGCGTCGGCAGAGGACCTGGGAATCACGGCTCCGGGATGGCTTCGGCGGGCCAGCGCGGTAGAAAGCCGCTCGCCCTGTTTGCGGGCGCAATATCAGGTCTTGGCGGGATCGGCCAGCATTGAGCGCGATAAGGGCATTCGTCATCCACCTCGAACGCGCCGTCGGCCGTTGGCCGACCGTTGAGGCGCTGAGGGGTGCGCTGCCGATCGCCAGCGAGATCCTGCCGGCGGTCGACGGCCGGCTTCTCTCGCCCGCGGAGGCGAACGACGCGACCGTGCGCGCCCGTTACGCGCCGCGCTATCCATTCGCCCTCGGCCTGCCGGAGATCGGCGCGTTCCTCAGCCATCGCGCCGCCTGGCGCCGGATCCTCGAGGAGGGGCTCGACCATGCCGCCGTGTTCGAGGACGACGCCTCGATCGACGCCGAGCGGTTCGGCGCGATTCTCGAATTCCTCGCTGCCGAGCGCGACCGCTGGTCCTACGTGCTGATGCCGGCGCAGGGTCGCGAGCCGGCTGGAGAGGCGCTCGTCCGGCGCGGCGCGCTGGCGCTGACGAGGCCGTATGCGCCGCCGTTGCGCGCGATCGGCCAGGTCGTCTCGCGCGAGGCGGCCGAGCGGCTGCTCGCGGCGACGGCCCCGTTCGACCGGCCGGTCGACACCTTCCTGCAGATGAACTGGGTTACGGCCGTGACCCTGCTCGCCGTCGCGCCGAGCCCCGTTCGCGACGTCTCCCGCGACACCGGCGGCACCACCGTGCAGCGCAAGCGCCTCGGCCTCGTCGAGCGCCTGCATCACGAGGCGATGCGGCCGATCTATCGGGCGCAAGCGCTCAGCCGCTATCGTCGGGCGCTCGCCAAAACAGTCGACATGAAAGCGCGACACGATCCGCGCTAACACCCGCCCTACGCCCAAAGCCTTGAACCGAGGAAACGGAGACAGAACCATGAGCGACCTGGTTTTCATCGCCTTCGACACGGAAAAGCACGCCGAGGAGGTGCGCGAAAGAGTGCTGGACATGCAGAAGGAGTACCTCATCGACATCGAGGACGCGGTGATCGCCACCCGTGACGAGTTCGGCCGAGTGAAGCTCAACCAGCTCATCCATCCGGCCAAGAGCGGGGCGGTGTCGGGCGCCTTTTGGGGCATGCTGGTCGGGTGGCTGTTCATGATGCCGCTCGCTGGCGCGGCCGTCGGCGCGGCCGGCGGCGCGCTCGGCGGGTCGCTGGTCGATGTCGGGATCAACGACGACGAGATCCGCAAGCAGGCCAACGACGCCCTGAAGCCCGGCGCGGCCGGGCTGTTCCTGTTGATCCGCAAGATGACGACCGACAAGGTGCTCGAGGACCTCAAGGGCGTCGGCGGGACCGTGATCAAGACGTCGTTCGACAACGCCAGGGAAGAGGCGCTGAGGGCGGCGCTTGCGGCGCCCGTTCCGGTGCAACCCGCCCCGCCGGCGACCGCGGCCGGCGCGGTCGAAGCGCCGACGGGCTGACCGACAGGCGACGGCGCCGGGGTTGCCTTGCGAGGCTCGACCCCTGGCCCTTCGACTGGGCGTTCGTTCCGGACCCGCCTCTTTCGCCGAGCGCGTCCTGCCGGGCGCGGGCGCCGCCTCGCCGGCGGCGCCCCCTGTCGCGGGGAGGCTGCAGCCTTGGCAGGTATAACACGTTATCAATGCCTTAAGCGGACAAAGCTGTCACAAAATCACTTCGCCGGGGGCGGCGATCCGAGCCCGGCTCTCCAGCGTCCATCCCAAATCCCCCCCGTCGCTTGGTGCGCCTTCCAATATAACGCCTAAAACACGTGAAATAATCTCGCCCGGCGAGGACCAGGAGCTCCGGCGCGACGTGAACAGAAACTAGCCGGCGAGGCCGCGATAGGCTTTGCCGGCGAAGTCGGCGGCGCGGGCGAAAACCTGGTCCTTCCAGGCGTCGGCGTCGACGGTCAACGCGTCGCGGACCCTCGTCTTGATGGCGCGGGCGAGCGGGTCATCGATGCGGAGGCCCGAGGCGAGGCCCCGCGCATAGAGCCAGTTGTCGCCGCGGATCGCCTCGAACACCTCGGCGAGCTCGACCGTGCCGAATTCGAGACCGATCGCGGTCACTTCCGCGCCCGGCAGGCGCCCCGGAAGGCAGCCGATCAGCGGACCGGCGACTGGCGGCGACGTCGACGAGCCATTCATGAGCGACGTCACCTCGTCGCCCCACCACGCGCGCGCCCGCTGAAAGCCCGGGGCGTCGGGCGGAACGACGCAGAGCGGTTCGCCGTAGCCGCTCGGCCCGAGCCCGGTGTGAATGTCGATCGCCGCGACCCGCTTGGCCGCGCGCCCGTGGCTCTCGACAAGGGCGCGGAACGTCGCGTTCGACCACGCCGGCGCCCGCCCGCCGTAGAAGAGCCCGTCGGGAAATCCGTACTGGCCGCCCGCGACGACGGCCTGGTACGCCTTCATGCCGCCGTTCGCTGCGCGCCAGGCGGCGAGCGCATCCTCGGCCTCGGCGCGCGCGGGGCCGTCCCAGTCGGCCGGAACCAGAGCCTCGTGGATCTCGGCGTAGCGCGCATTCTCGGGCAGCGGCCTGTCAAAATCCTGGAAGTTGCGGTTGAGGTCGACATTGTCCTCGGTCACCCGCCGGATGTGGGAGAAGCCGTAAGGGTTGACCGCGTGGACCAGCAGCACGGCGACCGATTTCGGCCGCGCGGCGACCACGCCCTCGCCGATCAGGCCGGTCTGGCATCCGGAGCCGCAAAAGCCTTCGTTGCCGTGCGTCCCGGAAACGACGACGAACAGGGCCTCCGCCTCTCTGTCGCCGAACCGGGCGACGTCGATCGCAAGTTCCTCACCCTCCGCCCCGCGGGCGCTCGGGTGGACATGGGCGCCAAGCGCTGCCCCGCCGGCGCGGGCCGCCTCGAGGAACTTGCGCCGCGCTTCCGCGTAGGTTTTGGAGAAATAGTCTGCGATCGCCATGAGCGCCTCGAAGCTTTGGGTTGGAGATGAATATAGATTCCACGGATTCTGTCATTGCGAGGAGCGGAGCGACGAAGAGTTCCATGGGGGTGGATAGCGCGAATGTCATCAGGGCCAGCGGTCTATACCGCGCCAACAGGCCGTACATATGACCGCAGCAGACCAAAACGTTCAGACCGTCAAAAACCGCTCGCCAAGAGGCCGTCCACACATGACGGGAGCGAATCGACCTGAGTTGACCTTGCCCAAAAGCGGCCTGTGCTCCCAGGAGGCCTCTCCAGACCCGGTCCCTGGCCGCGTCGCCGCACTCCAATGGGAGCGGCCATTTCGGCCCTGCCCCGAACCCCGAACCGAAAGGGTCAGCCACGCGCTGCACGAGAATGGGAAGTGAAAAGACCGTCACTATTTGCAGAGGCGACGGATGTTCGACATCGCCGACGATGAGGGCTAAACACCTTGCAAGATCGATTCAGATGAGGATCAATTCCATGTCGATACCCGATACAGTCGAATTGGCCGCCGAGGTCGTGGTCGCATTTATTTCAAGCAATCCTTTACCGAAAAGCGAACTGCCCAGCCTAATTCAGTCGGTATATACAACAATTGAGCGGCTCGTGCACGAGCCGGCAGGCGCGCCGCCTCAAGTTGAAACAAAGGAGCCGGCGGTCCCTGTGCGCAAATCGATCACGCCTGAATTCCTGATTTGCCTGGATGACGGACGTAAATTCAAATCATTGCGACGTCATCTGACGCAGCTCGGTCTGACGCCGGAACAGTATCGCGCAAAGTGGAATCTGCCCTCCGATTACCCTATGGTCGCGCCGAACTACGCTGCTCAACGATCGGCCCTGGCCAAAAAGATCGGACTGGGACAGATTCGGAGACGCGCCCACTAAGGCTGCGCAGTCGAGACCGAGGGCCGAGGTCGGCGAGGGGGCGCGGGCAAGAGCGCCGGCAAAGCCGCCCCGGCGGGCGGGCCTGTCGGAGCCGGCCGGCGCGTCATCGAATCGCAAATGGCGCCGCCAACCGTCGAGAGTCCTCGTTTCGGAATCGAAAATGGCGACGCGGCCCGATACGCTTACCCCTCGAACCCCTCCGCCCGTCGCCAGTCCCGGAGCAGGCTCCGGCGGGCCTTCGGGGGCCGGTCGGGGAGGACCTCGACGCGATCCATCCGGTCGAGGCGGAAGTGGCGGAAGGCGTCGCGGGACTCGCACCAGGCGGCGAGCATCATCACCGAATCGAAGAAGCCGATCGCCACCGGCCAGACGACCCGCTCCGACAGGCGCCCCTGCTTGTCGGCGTAGCCGAAGGCGAGCTTGCGCTCCTCCGCCAGCGCGCGGCGAGCCAGCGGCAGCGCCGCGCGCTCGGCCTCTCCAGCGCGGGCGCCGCCGGCGAGCAGGGTCGGCCAGTCGAGAGCAGCGGCGCGCTCGGGCGGCAGGACCGCCGCAATCTTGGCGAGGGCGTCCCTGGCGCTCCTCGCCAGCCCCGGGTCGGCGCGACCCCCGACCCAGCCCGCTCCGAGCGCCAGCGCCTCGATCTCTTCGAGGGTGAACATCAGCGGCGGTAGTGTGAAGCCGGGCCTCAGCACATAGCCGAAGCCCGCTTCGCCCTCGATCGCCGCGCCCTGCGCCCTGAGCGCCGCGATGTCGCGGTAGAGCGTGCGCAGCGACACGCCGAGCTCCTCGGCGAGCGCCGCGCCCGCGACAGGCGCGCGGCGGCGGCGCAGCGCCTGCATGAGCCCGAGCAGCCGTTCGGCCCGCGACATCGCCGGGCTAACGGCTGCCGCCGACCGCCGCGCAGGTCCACACGGGAAACGAGCATTGCCGGCCGGAGGGCAAGGCGCGCCCGTCGGGCATGACATAGGCGACCTGGCTCACGTGCCTGTTGGTCATGACGATCCGCACGTCGCAGGGGGCATCGTGCTGCAGCAGGCTGAAGTTCGTTCCGAGGCTCCACGGCGGGCTGTCGGTTGTCGTCACGCCGTTGCGGTAGGCCCATATCTCCGTCGCCTGCGCCGGTCTCGTCACCCATGCCGGCGGGCCGCCCATGCAGGCGAGGATGGTCCGCTCGGACAGGCCGATCATCGCGTGCTGGGCGAGCGGGTCGGTCTCAGGCGCCTCGGCGCAGCCCGCGAGCGTCAGCGCGGCGAACCAGGCCGCGCCGATGGTCTCGATGGTCCTCACGCTTCGCCCCCCTGAAGCTCAGGCTGCAAAATCGCGATCCGCGTGTCGCCATACGTCCGCTGGTCGATCATGACGAGGCCCGGCCGGTGCGGCGATCTCCGCCTTGGCCGCCTCCTCGACCACGCAGAGCGCATCCGGTTCGAGCCAGCCGCCGGCGACGAGCGCGGCGAGCGCCGGTTCGGCGAGGCCGCGCTCATAGGGCGGGTCGAGGAAGGCGAGCGCGAATGGACCGCCCGCCGGGGCGGCGCCGAGCTTCGTCGCGTCCGCCCGCCAGATGCGGGTGACGCCGCCCAAGGCCTAGCGCCTCGACGTTGGCGCGCAGCAGCGCGCGCGCCTCCGCCCCGTTGTCGACGAGCAGCGCGAAGCGCGCGCCGCGCGACAAGGCCTCGATCGCCAGCGCGCCCGACCCGGCGAAGCAGGTCGATCACCCGCGCGGCCCTCGATCCGTCCGGGATAGCGGTGCTCGAGAATGTCGAAGATCGACTCTCTCAGCCGCTCCGAAGTCGGGCGGATGTCGCGCGAGCCTGGCGCTGCGAGGATGCGGCCCTTGAGGCGGCCGCCGACGATCCGCATCGGCCTAGCGCTTCCCCGGCGGGCGCCGCGGCCCGCCGCCGCCCTTTGCCGGTCCGCCGCCGCGGCCTGCGGCCGCCGCCCGGCGCGCTCCCTGGTCCTGCCGCCGCGCCCGCCCGGCGCAGCGGCCCCCCGGCGCGCCGGGCGAGAAGGCGACCCGCGTGGACGGGGCGCGCGGCGCGCCGTCGCGATCGCGTCGCGGCGTCATCCTTCGCGGCTTCGGCGCTCGGCCGCGCGGCCGGCTCTCGTCGCCGGACGCGACGCGCGGCCGCGGCGCGTCAGCGCCTTCTGTCCCTGCCGCCGCCGCGCGGCCTTGACTCGCGCGCGCGGCGCCGCCCTCCCTGCTGCGCCTCGCGCCCTTGCGTCCGCGCGGCCGGCTCGCGGCCCTCGCCGCCCCGCGCCTCGCGCGACCTCGGAGCGCATCCGGCCGGCGCGGCGCTCGGGCAATTCCCGGCCCGCGTCGACCGTCCGGCCGCGCGCGCGGACCGGTCTTGCGCGGGCGCGCGGGCGCGCGTCCTCGGCGCGCTCCGGCGTCGCGGCGCCGCCTTCGAGATGCGCTCGACCGCGACCGTGCGGCCCTTGCGGTCCTGCGTCGCGCCGCGCGCGATCCGCTTGCGTGGGGCCGCGGCGTCGGCGGCGTCGGCGGCGATCTCCGCCCGCAGCGCCGAGACATGCTTGCGCTTGCGCTCCGGGGTCGAGGGCGCCGGGCGGCGCGCGCCGCGGCGGTCTCGTCCCGCCTGCGCCCGTTCGCGGCCCGTCCGGCGCGCGGCTTGCGCGGGCTCCTGCCGGCGATCCTGCGCGCGCCGCGCGGCCGTCTCGGCCGCTCCTCGCGCGGCGGCTCGGGCGGCGGCGCGCGCGCGTCGACGATCGGCGCGTCGAAATCGACGCCGGCCTCCCGGGCGAGCTTCGCGCCGAGCTGGTCGCGCAGCACGCGCGTGCGCACTTCCGCGACCTCGCCCTCGGCGAGGTCGCCGAGCTCGAACGGGCCGAACGAGACGCGGATCAGGCGGTTGACCGCGAGCCCGAGATGCTCCAGCACCCGCTTGATCTCGCGGTTCTTGCCCTCGCGCAGGCCCATGGTGATCCAGGCGTTCGAGCCCTGCTCGCGGTCGAGCCGCGCCTCGATCCCGGCGTAGTGGACCCGTCGATCGTGACGCCGTCGCTCAAGCGCGTCGAGCTGGGCCTGGTCGACGTCGCCATGCGCGCGCACGCGGTAGCGGCGCAGCCAGCCGGTCGCGGGCAGTTCGAGCACCCGCGCGAGCCCGCCGTCGTTGGTGAGCAGCAGCAGGCCCTCGGTGTTGATGTCGAGCCGGCCGATCGGCGACGAGGCGCGGCAGGTCCGGCGGCAGGGCGTCGAAGATCGTCGGCCGCCCTTCGGGATCGCGCGCGGTGGTGACGAGGCCGCGCGGCTTGTGGAACAGGAACAGGCGCGTGCGCTCGGGCGCGCCGAGCCGCTCGCCGTCGACCCGCACGTCGTCGGCGTCGCTCACGTTGTAGGCGGGGCTTTCGAGCATCTTGCCGTTGACGCTGACGCGGCCGGCGGCGATCCAGGCTCCGCGTCGCGGCGCGAGCACAGGCCCGCCCGCGCCATCACCTTGGCGATGCGGCTGCCTTCGCGGACCGCGGACTTCGGGTTGGCTCGTCGCTCATGCGTCGTGTCACATTCGCTCGCGGCGCCTGCCGGATTGCCCGGAGCGCGCGCCTGTCCTAAGCCGGAAGCTGCGCGGCCGCCAAACGAAAAGCGCGCGCGGTCGCCGAGCGGCGAGGGCGTTCATGACGAGAGACCCGACGAAGCGAGCGACCCGATGAGCGTCGCCTTCGCCGAGGCGCGCGCGGCCGAAGCCGCGCGGCGAGGCGCCGATCGGCGCGGCGCTCGTTCGCGACGGCGCGGTGATCGCCCGCGCCGGCAACCGCACCCGCGAGCTCGCCGACCCGACCGCGCACGCCGAAATGCTCGTCATCCGCGAGGCCGCGGCCGCGATCGGCTCGCGAGCGGCTGGTCGGCTGCGATCTCTATGTGACGCTCGAACCCTGCGCGATGTGCGCCGGCGCGATCTCGCCACGCGCGCATCCGCCGCCTCTACTACGCCGCGCCGGATCCGAAGGGCGGCGCGGTCGATCATGGGCCGCGCTTCTTCGGCCAGCCGACCTGCCATCATGCGCCCGGAGGTCTACGGCGGCATCCGCGAGAGCGAGGCGGCGGCGATGCTGCGTGCGTTCTTCGCCGCGAGACGCTGAAGCCCCGGCGCGGCTTGCCAAAGCTCGTCGCCGCGAGCGACATCGATGGCTGGCTATCTGATCGCCTGGGAGGAAACGATGCCCCGTCCGCCGTTCCGCGCCGACCATGTCGGCAGCTTCCTGCGACCCGAGCGCCTGCAAGGCGGCGCGCGAGAAATTCGCCGCCGGCGAGCTTGCGGCGGCCAGGATCTGCATGCGATCGAGGACGAATGCATCCGCGAGGTCGTCCAGGCCGCAGGAGAACGTCGGGCCTCAAGGGAGTCACCGACGGCGAGTTCCGCCGCACCTATTTCCACGTCGATTTCCTCGAGCGGCTCGAGGGCGTCGAGACCCACTACGGCGAGTATGTCTCGAGCTTCCGCAAGACCGACGGAACCGCAGGTCGGCTTCAAGCCGCCGACCATGCATGTCGGGAGCCCGGTCAAGTGGGTCGCGCCGATCCAGGGGCCGGACTTCGACTTCCTGAAGTCGGTCGCGACCCGGACGCCGAAGGTCTGCATTCCGGCGCCGTCGATGCTGCATTTTCGCGGCGGACGCGAGGCGATCAGCGAGGCGGTCTACCCGAATCTCGAGGATTTCTATGACGACCTGACCGCCGCCTACCGCGCCGAGGTCGCCGACCTCGCCGCGCGCGGCTGCCGCTACCTGCAGTTCGACGACACCAACCTCGCCTATCTCTGCGACCCCGAGATCCGCGCCCGCACCAAGGCGCGCGGCGACGACCCCGACGCGCTGACGCGGCTCTACTGCCGGCTCGTCAACGATTCGATCCGCGACCGGCCGGCCGGACATGACGATCTGCGTCCATCTCTGCCGCGGCAATTTCAAGAGCGCCTGGGTCGCCCAGGGCGGCTACGAGCCGGTGGCCGAGATCCTGCTCAACGAGATGAAGATCGACGGCTTCTTCCTCGAATACGACGACGAGCGCTCCGGCGACTTCGCGCCCCTGCGCTTCGCGCCGAAGAGCGCGACCATCGTGCTCGGCCTGATGAGCTCGAAGAAGGCCGCCGCCGAGCCCAAGGACGAGGTCAAGCGCCGCATCGACGAGGCGGCCAAATACGTGCCGCTCGACCAATGCGCGCTGTCCCACCAGTGCGGCTTCTCCTCGACCGCGCACGGCAACGACCTCTCCGAGGCCGACCAGTGGATCAAGCTCGCGCGTCTCGTCGAGATCGCCGAGGAGGTGTGGGGCGAGGTCTAACGCGAGGCGCGGAGCCGCGACCGATGGACGAGACCGTCTTTCTGTTCGATGTCGACAACACGCTGCTCGACAATGACCGCCTGCAGGCCGATTCGATGCGCATCTCGCGCCGAGTTCGGCGCCGCGGCGCGCGACCGCTACTGGGCGATCTTCGAGGAGTTGTCGCAGCGAACTGGGCTACGCCGACTACCTCGGCGCGCTCGAGCGCTATCGGGTGGAGGACACTGCACGATCCGCGCCTGCTGCGACATGTCGAACTGGCTGGTCGACTATCCTTTCGCCGAGCGGCTCTATCCCGGACGCGCTCGACGCCGCGGCGCACGTCTCCCAATGGGGTCGCACCGTGGCATCCTCTCGGACGGCGACGCCGTCTTCCAGCCGCACAAGGTGCAGCGCTCCGGGATCTGGCGAGCGTTCGCGGGCAGGTGCTGATCTACATCCACAAGGAACAGGAGCTCGACGACGTCGAGCGCCTTTATCCGGCCAAGCGCTACGTGATGATCGACGACAAGCTGCGGATCCTGTCGGCCGATCAAGGCGGTCTGGGGCGACCGGGTCACGACGGTGTTCCCGAAACAGGGCCATTACGCCAATGACCCCAAGGCGCTTCAGCCTATCCCCCGGCCGACGTCGCGATCCGAGCGGATCGGCGACCTGATCGCGCTCGACCGCGTCGCGCTCACGCCATCAATTCGTCCGGGAGCTCGGACATGAACGCCGCCGGGGCGTCATCGCCCACGCCCGGCGGACCCAACGGAGACGCTGCGATGCCCGACACGACAAGCCTGCCCGACAGCAACGGAATGGAAGGCGCTCGAGGCGCATTATCGAATCGGTCAAGGACCAGTACAGCTTCGCGCCCTGTTCGCCGACGATCCCCGGCGCGGTCCGAGCGTTTGACCGCCGAAGGCCGCCGGCCTCTATCCTCGATTATTCGAAGAACCGCGTCACCGACGAGACGCGCGGCTGCTGCTCGACCTCGCCCGCGCGCGTGGCGTGGCGGAGCGCCGGGACGCGATGTTCGCGCGGCGAAAAGATCAACGTCACCGAAGGGCGCGCCGTGCTGCACGTGGCGCTTCGCGCGCCGCGCTCCGACGAAAATCATGGTCGACGGCAAGGACGTCGTGCCCGAGGTGCATGAGGTGCTGGACACGATGGCGGCCTTCTCCGACAAGCGTCCGCTCGCGGCGAATGGAAGGGCCACACCGGCAAGCGCATCCGCAACGTCATCAACATCGGCATCGGCGGCTCCTATCTCGGCCCCGAGATGGCTTACCGGCGCGCTGCAGAACGTTCACGCGATCCGCGCCATGACGTGCGCTTCGTCGCCAATGTCGACGGCGCCGAGTTCGACCGAAGCCACGCACGGCGCTCGACCCGCACGAGACGCTGTTCATCATCGCCTCCAAGACCTTCACCACGCTCGAGACCATGACCAACGCGGCGACCGCGCGCAAGTGGCTGATCGTGGGCGTCGCTGCGACGAGCGGCCGTCGCCAAGCATTTCGTCGCGCTGTCGACCAACGCCGAGGCGGTCAGGAAATTCGGCATCGACACCGCCAACATGTTCGGCTTCTGGGACTGGGTCGGCGGCCGCTACTCCATGGACTCCGCCATCTGGCTGTCGACCATGATCGCGGTCGGGCCGGCCGAATTTCGAGAGCTGCTGGCCGGCTTCCACGCCATGGACGAGCATTTCCGCACCGCGCCGCCGGACCGCAACATGCCGATGCTGATGGGCCTGTTGACCGTCTGGTACAACAACTTCTTCGGCGCGCAGACGCTGGGCGTCATGCCCTACGCCGTCGACCTCGGCCGCTTCCCCGCCTACCTCCAGCAGTTGCAGATGGAGAGCAACGGCAAGCATGTCGATCTCGCACGGCCAGCACGTCCGACGTCCAGACCGGACCGATCATCTGGGGCGAGCCGGGAACCGACGGCCAGCATTCCTTCTATCAGCTAATCCACCAGGGGACGAAGCTGCATTCCCTGCGACTTCATCGCCTTCTGCCAGCCGTTCAGCCCAACGCCGAGCAGCACGACCTGCTGATGGCGAATGTGTTCGCGCAGGCCGAGGCGCTGGCTTTCGGCAAGACCGCGGAAGAACTGACCGCCGAAGGCTCGCAGCCGGCGCAGACGCCGTTCCGCGTCTGCGAGGGCAATCGGCCGACCAACACGATTCTCGCCGAGCGCCTGACGCCCCACACGCTCGGGGCGCTGGTCGCCCTCTACGAGCACAACGTCTTCACCCAGGGCGCGGTGTGGGGGATCGACTCGTTCGACCAGTGGGGCGTCGAACTCGGCAAGGCGCTCGCCCAGCGGATCATCCCGGAGCTGGCCAAGGGGGCGGCCGACACCAAGGCGCACGACAGCTCGACCAACGCGCTGATCGGCCGCTACCGGAAGCTGCGCGACGCGGGGTGAGGAGAAGAACCAAAGCCCTCATCCGGCCCTTCGGGCTACCCCCCCCCCCCCCCCCCCCCCCCCGCGCGTCTTCGCCCGGGGGCGGGCTCTTCCCGCCCCGAGGGCGAAGGAAACGCCGCTCTCCCACCGGGGACGGGCTATGGCGGCAGGGTGAGGGTTCGCCGGCGCGACCATAGCAGAGAGGAATCCGATGGAAAAATCCTTCGCTGTCACCGCCCGCGACGGCGCCGTCGCCGAAGTGGCCGTCTACCCTGACCTCGACGCGCTGGTCGCCGGCGCCGTGGATACGATCGCCCGCGACGCGGCGCAGGCGATCGCGGCGCGCGGGCGGTTTTCGATCGCGCTCTCCGGCGGCTCGACGCCGAAGCCGGTCTATGCGCGCCTGGCCAAGCTGCAAGGCCTCGACTGGAGCCGCGTCGAGATTTGCTTTGGCGACGAGCGCTGCGTGCCGCCGGACGATCCGCAGAGCAACTTCCGCATGGCCCGGGCGGCGCTGCTCGATCATATTCCGATCCCTCCGGAAAACATCCACCGGATGCGCGGGGAGGACGAACCGAGACACGCGGCGGCGGCCTACGCCGACGAGCTGACGCAGGCGCTCGGCGAAGGCTGGCGCCTCGATCTCGCGCTTCAGGGGCTCGGCGACAACGGCCACACCGCCTCGCTTTTCCCGGGCCTTGCCGCGATCGAGGAGACGAACCGCATGGTGGTCGCGGCCTATGTCGAGGTGGTCGGGATGTGGCGGCTGACCATGACGCCCCCGGCCGTCAACGCCGCGCGAAAGGTCGCGTTTCTCGTCTCCGGGGCCGGCAAGGCCGACGTCCTGGCGCGCGTGCTCGAGGGGCCTTACGACCCGACGGTGCTGCCGTCGCAGATCATCCAGCCGACAAACTCGCGCGCCCTGTGGCTGATCGACGCGGCCGCGGCGGCGAGACTGCAGTCGACGGGGTGACGGCCATGGCCCCTCAGGTTGGACATTGAAGCCGGCGTCCCGGCAGTCCCTCCCATCGCTTGCAAAGCTCAAATCCTCTCGAGCGACGTTGTCGAGTTTGTAAGTCCAAGACTGGACCACGGCTGTCGGCTCATTCGTACGGACGGTGCGCTCGAAATGCCGAGCCTGGCTCTCATCGAGGGCTTCTCCTCCCGGCTTTCCTGCTCCGTCGTGCGGCGCATCCCGGTCGCTTCCGAACAGGAACTCAAGCCGCTGGGCGCCTGGCGATGACGTCCAATTGCCGAATGATTTTGGCGAGCGCTCAGACATTTTGCGCTATTTCCCCGCATATGGCGCAATCAGCGGGACCGGCGGGACGTGTTGAGGGGCGCTCGCTCGGCCCCGACTGGAGCACAGGCGATGCTAACTGCTGCAGTCAAGAAGAGCGCCGTCAAATTATCCTTTCTCATGAGCCGTTCCCTGGCGCCTAGTCATGAGCTTGCCGAGGACGCTCGAGCGCGCACGAACGTCCGGCTTACTGGATCATCGTTTGACAGGCTCGGGATGAGGTTATTGTTATGCCAACCCGGTTTGTGGGCGACGGTTCTCTCCGGCTCGTCGTCGAGGACACGGATCGATTCCCGCGCTCGGTTCCGCGAGCGGGGGCGCCGGCCATCCGCTCGGCAAGCGCCTCGCCCTGTCGCGCTTTTTCCCGTTCGAACCCAATTCCTCGTAACATACGGATAAAGTGGCGAATTTCTACGTCTGGCGACAAAAGCTTTGGGACGGTCGTTGTTCGTGTTATGTTCTTACCGTCGGGCGGAAAGGCCGCGGCCGGCGACGAGTGTGGACGGTATGGACGCGAGGCGAAGCCCGTGGAGAAACGGAAGCCGATGGAAATGGCGCGACTGGGCCACGGTCCTGCGGTCGACACCGGAACGGACGCGATTCGCGTGCGCCTTCCGCCCGCGCTCGACGACTGCCGCATCGAACGCAACGTGTTCAGGACGATGCGGGTCACGTCGTCGCGAGCGACCCCTCGAGTCCTTCGTCGCTGCCCTCTTCGCAATGACTGCGCTGACCGAAGCTGCTCGGGCTCGACTTGGCGCCGGCTTCGGGCCCTTGCGGTCCGCCGCCGACGCGCCGATTGTGCGACCTCCACGAGGGAGGGCGCCGAAGCGCCCGAAGATGGCGCCTTCCGGTTGCGGCGGCGCGCGAGAAAGGAATGTCGCCGAGTGACCATGACGTCAGATCTCGCCTGGTATCCGATCGACCGCTGCTTTGTCGGCGGCCGCTGGATTGCGCCGAGTTCCGGCAAGACGCTCCCCCTCGAAGACCCGTCCCGCGGCGTCACGATCGGCTCGATCGCTCGCGGGAAGGCGGCCGACGTCGACGCCGCGGTCGCCTCGGCCGAGCGGGCGCTTGCCGGCGACTGGGGGAAGCTCACCGCGACCGAGCGGGGGCGGCTGCTGATGCGGCTCAGCGAGCTCATCAAGAGCCGGGTCGAGGCGCTCGCTGAAATCGAGGCGCTCGACGTCGGCAAGCCCCTCCGGCAAGGCCGTGCGGACGCCCTGGCGATGGCGCGCTACATGGAATTTTACGCCGGCGCGGCCGACAAGGTGATGGGCGAGACCATTCCCTATCTCGACGGATACACCGTCTACACCTTGCGCGAACCGCACGGGGCGACCGGCCATATCGTGCCGTGGAACTATCCAATGCAGATCGCCGGCCGCACCGTCGGCGCGGCCCTGGCGATGGGCAACGCCTGCGTGCTTAAGCCAGCGGAGGAGGCCTGCCTCACCTCGCTGGCGCTCGCCGATCTCGCCCGCGAGGCCGGCTTTCCGGACGGCGCGCTCAATGTCGTGCCGGGCCTCGGCGAGGAGGCGGGCGCGGCCCTGGCCGCCCATCCCGGCATCCGGCATCTGTCTTTCACCGGCTCGGTCGGCGTCGGAGCGCTGGTCCAGGCGGCGGCGGCGCGGCATGTCGCGCCGGTGACGCTGGAACTCGGCGGGAAATCGCCCCAGATCGTCTTCGCCGACGCCGACCTCGACCGCGCCGTGCCGTTCCTGGTCAACGCGGGCGTGCAGAACGCCGGTCAGACGTGTTCGGCGTCCTCCCGCATCCTGGTGGAAGGGAAGCGCTACGGCGAGGTGGTCGAGCGCATGTCCGAGCGCTACCGGGCGCTGCGGGTCGGGCCGGCCGATGCGGACCTCGACGTCGGCCCGCTCATCTCGGCGCGCCAGAAGGCGATCGTCGAGGGCTTTCTCGCCGCCGGCGCCGACCTCGAGATCGCCGCCCGGGCGACGATCGTGGCGGATGCGCCCTCAGGCGGCCACTATGTAGCGCCGGTCCTGTTCGCCGGCGTGCGGCCCGGCCATCGCCTGGCGCAGGACGAGATCTTTGGCCCCGTGCAGGTCGTCATTCCGTTCGAGGACGAGACCGAAGCCGCGGCGATCGCCAACGGGACGGGGTACGGGCTGGTGGCCGGCGTCTGGACGGCCGACGGCGGCCGGCAGATGCGGCTGGCGAAGGCATTGCGCGCTGGACAGGTGTTTCTCAACAATTACGGCGCGGGCGGCGGCGTCGAACTGCCGTTCGGCGGGGTCGGTAAGTCCGGGCACGGACGTGAGAAAGGGTTCGAAGCGCTTTACGGCTTTTCCCTCCTGAAGACGGTCGCCGCATGGCACGGCTGAACTCGTGGACGGAAGAACGGATCGCCGCCGGCCTCGGTCTCGTCAGGGGTCTTTTCGGCGGCGCCAGCCGACGCGCGCCGGCGTGACAGCCACGCCGGCGCGGTTTATGCGGGGTTCGGACGAGACTACGCCGCCTCTTCGATCTCCGTCTCGGAGCCCTGGGCGGAGCCGGCCTTCGCCTGCCGGGCGGTCGTCTTCTGCAACTGGGCCTCGATCGCCTTCAGCGCGTCCATTTCGTTCGACTTCTGAACCGCGGCGATCTCGCGGACCATCCGATCCAGCGCGGCCTCATACAGCTGCCGCTCGGAGTAAGACTGCTCGGGCTGCGCTTCGGAGCGGTAGAGATCCCTCACCACCTCGGCGATCGCGGTAATGTCGCCGGAGTTGATCTTGGTCTCGTATTCCTGCGCGCGCCGCGACCACATGGTTCGCTTGATGCGGGCGCGCCCGCTCAGAACGTCGAGAGACCGCTTCGCGGTGTCGGGGTCCGAGATCTTGCGCATGCCCACGCCGGACACCTTGGACGTCGGCACTCGCAGGGTCATTTTGTCCTTCGAGAAGCTGATCACGAACAACTCGAGCTTGAAACCGGCGACCTCCTGCTCTTCGATCGCCACGATCTGGCCGACGCCATGCGCCGGATAGACGACGAACTCGTTCAGCTTGAAGCCCTGCCGCTGCGCGGTCGCTTTGCCGGCCTTCGGCGATGCGACGCCTTCGTCCTTGGACGCCGGCTTCTGTTTGGCGTTGGCTGGGGCCGCCTTGGGCGCCGAGATCCCGCTCACGACCGTGGGCGCCGCCGCCGACTTGATATCCGGGCCGGGCGCGGCGTCAATCTTCTCGACCTTCAATGCGGACTCCTCACTCGGGGTTTGTACTTTGATCTTCTCCAGGCTCTTGGCCTGCAACTTCGGGTCCAACACGCCGCCGATCGCTTTTTCGTCGACGGCGGGACCGTTCGCTTCGCGGTTCAAAATCGTCTTCACTCCGCCCTTCGGGGTTGCCTTGCCGCCTTGGCGAATTCCCCCTCGCGCCGTCCGTTGCGGCTTTGTCGCGGATTTCCCGCTGACCGGGCTTTTTTTGCCGGCCGCAATCTTTTTGGCGGCTGCAGTCCTTTTGGCGGCGGCGGTCTTCTTTGCGGCCGCGGCTTGCGCGGGCCTCGCGCCTCCCTTGCCGGCCTTCTTCGGCGCCGCACGCGTCCGGGGTTGCGATCGCTTCTTGGAGTTCGGCGGTCTTGGCGCGAACGCTTTTTGCCCGGCCACTCTTCGCAGACCTCTTACGCGCCGCCATCATCCGAACTCCACCAACGCGCGCCATAGTACGCGCGTGCCGCACCCTGCGCCAGCACAGCCCAAAAAAACCGCGAACTACGCCTACTCCGGCGCCAACGGTTGTAGGAAGATCCGCGCGACACGCCATTCGGTGCGCGGAATTTCGTTTAGCACAAATCTATCGAAATTTCAAAGGGTGAGAAGAACAATTGTATAACGTGATAAGAAGCCGGCCCGACGGCGCCGCATTTTCGCCCAGGCGGAGTTCAGTCGCCCTGGCCAGGCTCCGCAGAAAAGAAATCGTTATACTTGTTGGGCTTGCCGTCAAATTCCTTGGCGTCCGCCGGAGGTTCTCGTTTTGCTGTTATATTTGGCCATGATTTCGAATATTCTGCATTCAGAGAAAGCCAATTGGTCAGCCCGGGCTCGGTATCCGGTTTGATTGCTTCAGCGGGGCATTCCGGCTCACATACGCCGCAGTCGATACATTCATCCGGGTGGATCACCAGCATGTTTTCACCCTCGTAAAAACAATCCACCGGACAAACCTCGACGCAATCCATATATTTGCACTTGATACAGTTCTCTACAACAACGTAAGTCATTGGCCACGCCTCGTTCTATTCAGACAGAGTTCCGACCGTCCGTTCGCTCAGGTTCGTTTCTTGCTCTCCGATTCGAGGATCGAGCGCAACTCCATCAGTTTTGCAAAAGGCGACATGGGATCCACCACCGGCCTCTTCTCCCCGCCTGAGCGCGAGCCCGCCGGCGGCCGGCCGTCGCGTCTCTCATCGGGCTTGGCGGGCGCCTTTTGCGAGTCCCAGGTCTTGTGGCGGCCCTCGCGAGCCGGTTTTCCGACCGCCGCCGGGCGACCGGTCCTCTGGATCACGCTCTCGGCGTGGCTCGCGGCGTCGGCCGCCTCGCCGCCCGAGCGACCCGCGCTGGGCTGCAACGGAGCGCCCCGAGGCTCGATCCGACGAGCTTGGCGATAACGGGGCTTGGCGTGGCGCGGGTTCGGGGGGCGCGCGAACCGCCACACCGTAATGGACTCGCTCTCGACGGCGGCTTTCGCTTCTTGAGCTTGTTTCGACGGCGCTTCCGTCGACAGGTCGGCCGCCGGCCGGATCTCCGGCGGCGCATCCAATGACGGCGCTGCCGCAGGATCTGCTAAGCCGATCGAATCTGGAGCGGAAGCCTCGATGTCCGGCGGCGATGCGTCGAGCGGCATCAGTTGGACGGACGCGGGCGTCTCGGCCGGCGACGGCGCCAGTGGATCGTGAGGCTCCTGCGCCGCTTCGATCGGGTCCCCGGGCGCGGACCCGATCTCGGCGGGCGGCTCCGATGACGGCGCCTGCGCGGGGTCCGTCGCAATGGCCGGTTCAGGAGCAGGCGCTTCAAGCGCCCATGGATGGACGTCGTCGCTCGGCGCGCGTCGCGAGGACGGCGCAGCCTCGGCGGACGGCGCGGCCTCGAGGTCGGCGGCCTCGACACCCTCGGCGACTACGCCTGCGGGTTCCCCGCTTTCGGCCCCGCCCGTTGCTTCTGGCGAATCCTGCTGGTCCGCGCCGGCCCCCTTGGCCTCCGCGCCATTGGATTCCGGACTCTCGCCGTCGCTCATCGCGGATATTGGGGTGGCAGGCATTGCAGCGGCCGGCCACACGATTTCGTTGCGATGAAGCGTCAGGCTCTCAAATCCCAAGGCTCTCAGGACGGACGAGAAACCATCGCCCGAGCAGCCGGTCAGAGATGTCATCTGGCTGGTGACCTGAAACGCCGGTGGGCCGGAATCGGATCCATTCACGACCCGCAGGACCGACGCGGCGCGGATCATATCGGCCAGGCGCTCGACGATATCGACCCTGACGACCCGGTCGCCACAAGGACGAAACCCGCCGATCCGATAGGTTTCCGGACTGACCCGAGCGTCGGGCGGGGCCGAGGTCCGCCCCGACGACGCCATCGGGATCAATCCCTGCGCCGCCGCGGCAAGCTCTTCGTCCCCTTTCTGGATGCACCATAATTGCAGCGCCAGCGCCCTCGCGGCCGGACGCAAGCGTCGAGGGCACGTAAAGATAAAAGGAGCCAAATCGGACGCCCTGCTTTCGCAACACGCCTCGGGCGTTCTGGTCGAGACCGCGGACGGCGTTCCGCACCGGCTCACGGTCCAGGACGCCCAATGCGTTGGCGATCCTGACGGCGAGGTCCTGCAATTGGGCCGAGCCGTCCTGAAGCCCGCGAAGCGAGAACAGCGGCCCCAGCAGCCGCTGGATCGTTGCATTCAACCACAGCTCAAGGCGCGCGACGACGAGCGTCTGCGCCTCGGCCGACATTGCTTCGTCCACGAGCAAAATCGTGCGGGGCGCCAGGATGTCCTGGCCAGGCGCCAGCTTCGCTACGGAATCGCCGAGCCAGCGGATTGTTCCATCGCTTGCAAGGACGATCGAAGAATCGACCGCCTGGTGGAAACGAGCGGCGCGGGCGTCCAGTTCGAGCGCGAGGGCCGCTCGCGGCTGCTGGTCGTCCGTCCCGCCTTCGCGGGGGACGCCGTCCCTCGGCCCCACGAACTGGAAACCTTGAAGACTGGAGAAGTCCGGCGCCGGCTGACTGGGTCCAAGAGGCAATCGTTCTTCGACGGACGTCGCGTCTCCGTCAATCACCATGTGGCTCCGCGCCTCACGTCAGCGAGTGGAATCTGGGCTTTGGCCCGCGAAGGTCCGAGCGCCGCACTCCTTATCCGACCCGCGGGCCGGCGCCAATAGTAAAGGCGCCCGGCGCCTCGCCGAATTGACCCGGGGGCCCGGCCCCTCGAGGGCGATCTATATCCTTTGCGTGGGCTTCGGGCGAAGTCCCGGAAATATTCATTCATCTTGAGGATCATGATCTGGGGATTTCCATGGATCGTTGGCCCGACTGGCGCAGTGCCAGGCTAGAGTCGGCTGATCAGGCTTGACGTATCCAGACGCCTTCCGCCCTTGGATTGAATGTCGCTGTAGAACTGGTCGACCAGCGCCGTTATTGGCAGAGCCGCCCCGTTTCGACGCGCTTCGTCGAGACAGATCGCGAGGTCCTTTCGCATCCAGTCCACTGCGAAGCCGAAGTCGAATTTTCTCGCGATCATCGTCTCGTGGCGATTGTCCATCTGCCATGACTGAGCCGCCCCTTTAGAAATCACATCCACGACCCGTTTCGGGTCCAGACCCGCGAGCTCCGCGAACCGAACCCCCTCCGAGAGCGCCTGCACGAGACCGGCAATGCAAATCTGATTGACCATCTTGGTTAGTTGTCCCGCCCCGACTGGTCCCATTAGGCGGCAGGACCGGGCATAGGCGTCGATGACCGGCTTGACCTTGAAAAAATCGTCGTCGTCGCCGCCGCACATGACAGTCAATTGCCCGCTTTCGGCGCCCGCCTGGCCGCCCGAAACCGGCGCGTCGAGGAAACCGAAACCACGGGCCTTCGCTTCCGCGCCGAGCTCACGGGCGACGGTGGCCGACGCGGTTGTGTGATCCACGAATTGCGCCCCTAGCCGCATTCCGGCAAACGCGCCCGTCTCCCCGAGACAGACCGAGCGGAGGTCATCGTCGTTTCCGACGCAGGCGAAGACGAAATCGCGATCCTCTGCCGCTTCCCGCGGCGTAGACGCGCCCCGTCCTCCGTAGATATTCGATCCATTTGGCGGCGACCGCCGAGGTCCGGTTGTAGACAACGGCGTCGTGACCTGCCCGCGCAAGGTGTCCTGCTATCGGAAATCCCATCACACCGAGCCCTATGAATGCGACTTTGCTCATCTCGTAATCCCGGTTGTTGGTCGAACCTCGTCCGCGCGCCCGCTTTGAAGCGACCGAATCTGACCTGTGGCTTCGGAAGCGGCCGGTCAGGTCTCGCTCAGTCTGGAAAAACCACCGTCTTGCCGTGATTTAGCAGCACCCGGTCCTCCAATACGTGGCCGAGCGCGCGCGCAAGCACCCGGCGCTCGATGTCGCGGCCCTTGCGCACCAGAACTTCGGGGGTGTCGCGGTGACTGATCCGCTCGACATCCTGCTCGATGATTGGCCCCTCGTCGAGGTCGGGCGTAACGAAATGGGCGGTCGCGCCAATCAGCTTCACGCCACGGGCGTGGGCCTGGTGGTAGGGTTTCGCTCCCTTGAAGCCAGGCAGAAAGGAGTGGTGGATATTGATGCAACGGCCTTTGAGCTTGGCGGCGAAGCCTTCCGACAGGATCTGCATGTAGCGCGCCAGCACGACGACGTCGGCTTTCGCGGTCCGAATGGTCTCCCAAGCCAGAGCCTCCTGCTCCATCTTGGTCTCCCGGGTCACCGGCAGATAGTGGAACGGAATGCCGTCGAAGTCGATGTGGGCGTAGGTCTCGCGGGGATAATTGGCGAGGATCGCAACCGGTTCCATCGGCATCTCGCCGCTGCGCCAGCGGTAGAGCAGGTCGACGAGGCAGTGGTCGAATCGCGAGACCATGATCGCCACCCGCTTTTTCCGTTCGGCCGGTCGCATCGACCAGGCCATGCTGAAGGTTTCGGCGATCCCGCCGAAAATGGCCTCGAGCGCGGCGACATTCGCCTTGGCGCTCGCGGCGTTGAACTCGACCCGCATGAAGAAGCTGCCGGTAACGGTATCGTCGAACTGCTGCGCGTCGAGAATGTTGAAGTCGCCGTCGAAAAGGGCGGCCGACACCCCGGCGACGATGCCGGGCCTGTTGGCGCAGGACAGGGTGAGAATGTGACGCTCCGGGGGCGAGCGGTTTTGACGTCCAGTGTCTTCAAGCATCCCATACGCATCCTGTCTGCGGCCGCTCGCCGCCCCTTTCCCGGCAGACTTCGCCGAGCCGGCCGGCCCGTCTTTTCGGCGTCCGGTACTCGTTTCGTCCTCACCCTGCTGCGCCTTCGCGAGTTCGATGGCTTGCGGAGCCGAACGCGGCCGCATGGCGCCGGCGAGGCATTTTCAGAGGCTTAGGCGCCAAAATCTGTCCGAAATCAACTGTCGGGAGGGCGGCCTTCGTGTTGGGTCGGATCGGTCAGGTGCTAGGGGTCGGCTGGTTGTAGAATCTCAAAGTAAAAATTCCGTATGTCCGTCAAGACATGTTCGAATAAAATGCCTGCAGCGGTATACGCACACAGTTATAATATAATTGTTTGTTAGATGGAGCCAGAGAAAACGCTCTATTAATAGCCAACTCAAACACGAATTGATTTTGCCCGCACGGGAGCGCAGTTGGAACCTGTATTCGAACACGAGCAGACCTGGACTAAATTTTACCTGTCGAGGTCGCAAGCGCCAGCGTCGGTTTGAGCCCATGACATCGATCTTAGTCAGCCTTTCGCTTTCCCTGACCAAGGGGTTGTCCTTCGCCCAAATCGCTTCGCTGCAGGCCTCCGACATCGCTTTGATGACGACCGCCCAGGCGGCTGCCCTGTCCGCCGCGCAACTTGACGCATTTGGCAAGAGCGCGTTCGAGTCGCTGTCCTCGACCCAAATCAAGGCTATTGCGACTTCGACGATCGCCGGCCTTGCTGCTTCACAGGTCTCAGCCCTGACGCCGGCGCAGATCGCTGCGCTGACCGCGGCGCAAATTGCTGCGCTGACGACCTCCGACATCGCCGCTCTGTCGACGGCGCAGACGGCGGCATTGACGGCGACCCAGATGGCGGCGCTGACGGCCGCTGAGGCCGGAGCGCTGAGCGCCACGAACGTGGCGGTCCTGTCGTCGGCTCAGATCAACGGCCTCAGCGCTGCGGCGCTCCAGGCGCTCAAAGGGTTGACGGCGGCGCAGGCCGCGAGCTTCACCGCCAAGACGATCGGGGCGCTGTCGGGGGCCCAGTTCACGGCGCTGATCGCCCCGAACGCCGGGACGTTGACGGCCGCGCAGGCCGCCGGGCTCACGACGGCCGAAATCCAGGCGCTGAGCGCGACCGAGATCGCCGCGCTCTCGACGGGCGTCGTGTCCAAGCTGTCGACGGCCCAGATCGCGGCGCTCTCGGCCACGCAGGTCGCAGCCCTGACGCCTGCGCAAGTCGCCGCGATGACGGCGGCGCAGATTGCCGCGCTGACGACCTTGGACATCGCCGCTCTGTCGACGGCGCAGACAGGGGCTTTGACGCCGGCCGAGATGGCGGGATTGACGGCCGCTGAGGCCGGAGCGCTGACCATCGCGGACGTCGGGGTGCTGTCGTCCGCTCAGATCAACGGCCTCAGCGGCCCGGCGCTCCAGGCGCTCAAAGGGCTGACGGCGGCGCAGGCCGCGAGCTTCACCGCCAAAACGATCGGGGCGCTGTCAGCAGCCCAGTTCGCGGCGCTGATCGCCCCGAACACAGGAACGTTGACGGCCGCGCAGGCCGCCGGCCTCACGACGGCCGAAATCCAGGCGCTGACCCCGACCGGGATCGCCGCGCTCTCGACCGCTGTCGTGTCCGCGCTGTCGAAGACCCAGATCGGAGCACTGACGGCGGCGCAAGCCGCGGCCCTGACGCCGGCGCAGATCGCTGCGCTGACCGCGGCGCAAATTGCTGCGCTGACGACCTCCGACGTCGCCGTCCTGTCGACGGCGCAGACGGCGGCATTGACGGCGACCCAGATGGCGGCGCTGACGGCCGCTGAGGCCGGAGCGCTGAGCGCCACGAACGTGGCGGTCCTGTCGTCGGCTCAGATCAACGGCCTCAGCGCTGCGGCGCTCCAGGCGCTCAAAGGGTTGACGGCGGCGCAGGCCGCGACCTTCACCGCCAAGACGATCGGGGCGCTGTCGGGGGCCCAGTTCACGGCGCTGATCGCCCCGAACGCCGGGACGTTGACGGCCGCGCAGGCCGCCGGGCTCACGACGGCCGAAATCCAGGCGCTGAGCGCGACCGAGATCGCCGCGCTCTCGACGGGCGTCGTGTCCAAGCTGTCGACGGCCCAGTTCGCGGCGCTCTCGGCCACGCAGGTCGCAGCCCTGACGCCTGCGCAAGTCGCCGCGATGACGGCGGCGCAGATTGCCGCGCTGACGACCTTGGACATCGCCGCTCTGTCGACGGCGCAGACAGGGGCTTTGACGCCGGCCGAGATGGCGGGATTGACGGCCGCTGAGGCCGGAGCGCTGACCATCGCGGACGTCGGGGTGCTGTCGTCCGCTCAGATCAACGGACTTAGCGGCCCGGCGCTCCAGGCGCTCAAAGGGCTGACGGCGGCGCAGGCCGCGAGCTTCACCGCCAAAACGATCGGGGCGCTGTCAGCAGCCCAGTTCGCGGCGCTGATCGCCCCGAACACAGGAACGTTGACGGCCGCGCAGGCCGCCGGCCTCACGACGGCCGAAATCCAGGCGCTGACCCCGACCGGGATCGCCGCGCTCTCGACCGCTGTCGTGTCCGCGCTGTCGAAGACCCAGATCGGAGCACTGACGGCGGCGCAAGCCGCGGCCTTGACGGCGAAGCAGGTCGCCGCGCTGTCGGCGAGCCAGATCGGCGCCCTGACGACGGCTGCGTTGGGTGGACTCGGCGCGGTCTCAGATCGCCGAACTGACCGCGGCTCAGGTCGCCGGGCTGTCGACGACGCAGATCGCCGCGCTGTCGCTCGCAGACCTCTCGGCGTTCAACAGCACGGCCTTCTCAGGAATCGTCGCCAAGCTGTCCGCGACGACGTTGACGTCCATGTCGACGCAAACCTTCCACGCGCTGCTCGGCTCGAACTTGAACCTCCTATCGACGTCCGCCATCAAGGGAATCAGCGTCGCCGATCTCATGTCGCTCACGTCCGCAGAACTCGCCTCGTTCACATCGATGCAAATCGCCGCTATGTCGGCGGCGCAATTGGCGGTCGTGCAAAGCGGGGGCGTCAACCCGATTCTCGCCGACGCAGCGGCGCATGAAGTCAACGGATCGCTGAGTTATTCGGGCATGCTCGCCGTTCTGCAGGACGCAGATACGAGCGGCATGACGGCTCAGAAGATGGCCGGCCTCCAGCAGCTCGCCGCCGAACTCAACACGACCGGCGGCATTCAGACATCGGCCTACGTGCAGCAGATCTTCGACGACGTTGTGCTCGGCAACTCGGCCAACGCGTACTGGAACGGCGGCTCGTCCACCGCGACGGCGCTCGGCAATCTGACCGCGTCCTCGACACAGACTCAGCTGCAGGAGCTGATCGGCAAATGGTTCCTCGGGACCGATTTGCCGTCGACAAACCTCACTGCGCTGGGCCAGTCAAATTACGCGGTCACCTATCAAGCGGTCAACGAGCCGCTGTTCACGCGAACAACGATACGGCTCCCTCGACGAGCAATATCAACCAGGGCTACCTCGGCGACTGCTACTTCCTGGCGGCGATCGGCGAGATCGCGCTTGCAAGACCCGACGACGATCGAGAACATGATCAGCTGAGAACGCCAACGGAACCTATTCCGTCGAGTTCCAGATCAACGGGAAGGCCGACTACGTCACGGTCAACAACGAACTGCCGGAAGTGGCAAATGGCACGACCTTGTACCCTGGAACGACCATTGTATTTCGAGAACGGCAACGGCGCGCTCTGGGCGCCGCTGGTCGAGAAGGCGTTCGCGCAGCTCAATGAGCAGTCCGGCGTCGCGACGGGCGAACTCGGCGTCCATAACAACGCCTACGAGGACATCGCCGGCGGCTGGTGGCAGGGGTTGACCGAGATAACCGGTCAGTCCGTCAACAGCTACTACACCTCCTCCGGCGAGTCGTCGTCCTCGCTCGGCAGCCTCCTCTCTACCCTGCAGACCGCGTTCTCTTCGCACGAGGACGTGATCATGGCCACCGGCGGGAATGGGCCATCTGGCTCCAATCTCGTCGGCGGCCACATGTACATGGTCACCGGCGTCAACGCGGCGGCCGGAACCGTATCGCTGCTGAACCCCTGGGGAACGAGCGGGGCATACAGCGGCTATCAGATGTCATTCACCAATTCGATCGCCACATTGGCGTCCGACGGCGTGACGTTCGGCGTGACCACCGGAAAGTCGGCGCTCGGCTGAGCCGGCAAGAGAACCCTCATCCGGCCCTTCGGGCCAACTTTCCACCGGCGGGGAAGGGAATCCTGGCCGCGCCTGCAACCTGGCCGCGCCCGGCCTCCGGCCTCGTTTTCGCCCGCCTGTTCGTGCCTGTTCTGACCTGATAAGAGCCTGTTATTTGCCTGTTCCGTTCCTGTTAACTCGCCTGTTCCGCACTCGCTCCAGCCTGCAACCGCTGAGTTGCAAATCTAGCAATGCCATGACATTGCAGGACTTTCAGAGACATACAACATAATCATATCGCATAATATCGCCTGCTAGCAGGCAGGATCGGCGGCGGCGAACCGAGAGCGAGATGAATTTTCGTGTTCTAGAGGGTGATGAAACAGGGTAGCGCCAGCAAACCCTCATCCGGCCGCCAGTCCCCTTCGTACAACGGGCGTCCTCCCGGACGCCCTATGGAGAGAGGAAAGCCGCGAAGCGGCAGGACGAGGGTAAGTCGTCACGCGCTACCTGTTCACCCGGTTCAGCAGCGCCTCCACCGAGGGCAGGATGCGGCCGACGATCACCGCCACGCCCGCCGCGGTCGGGTGGAGGCCGTCGGGCTGGTTTAGCTTGGCGTCGCCGGCGACGCCGTCGAGGAAGAACGGGTAGAGGATCGCGCCGTAGCTTTGGGCAAGCGCGGGATAAATCGCGTCGAACGCCTTGTCGTAGTCGGCGCCGAGGTTAGGTGCGGCGCGCATGCCGGCCAGCAGCGTCGGCAGATGCGTCGCCCTCGCCCGGTCGAGAATGTCCGCGAGCGTCCTCTTGGTCGCCTCGGGATTGAGGCCGCGCAGCATGTCGTTGGCGCCGAGCTCGATGATCAGGGCGTCGGCGTCGGCCGGCACCGACCAGTCGTAACGGGCGAGGCCGTCCGCCGCCGTGTCGCCGGAGACGCCGGCGTCGACGAGCGTCACCTCCCAGCCCTTCGCCTTGAGCGCCGCTTCGAGCTGGTCGGGAAACGCCTTGCCGGGCGCGACGCCGTAGCTGGCCGTCAGGCTGTCGCCAAGCGCGACGAGTTTGAGTGTGCGGGCCGAAACCGGGGCGGCGAAAGCCAGCGCCAGGACCGCCGCCAATCCGGCCGCGAGCGCCCCCGCCTGGACGAACTTCCGCCAATGCCCATATGAGGGCGGCCCCGCCTTCAGGATTTCCGACACGATGAGCCTTCCCGCAGTCGCGATGCGCGCCGTCGATCTTAGCCTCGGCCGGGGCGCCGCCCGGGTGCATATATTGCGCGATGTGGGCCTGACAATCGCCAAGGGCGAGGCGGTCGGAGTCGTCGGGCCGTCCGGTTCAGGCAAATCGACGCTGCTCATGATCATGGCGGGGCTCGAACGCCCGGACCGCGGCGAAGTGCTGATCGACGGCGTCAGCCTGATGACGCTCAGCGAAGACGCCCTCGCCCGCTTTCGCGGCGCGCGCATCGGCATCGTCTTCCAGTCCTTTCATCTCATCGCGACCATGACGGCGCTCGAAAATGTCGCGGCGCCGCTCGAGCTTGCAGGCGCACGCGATGCTTTCGCCCGCGCCCGCAAGGAGCTCGACGAGGTCGGCCTCGGGGACCGGATGAGCCACTATCCGGCCCAGCTCTCGGGCGGGGAGCAGCAGCGGGTCGCGCTCGCACGGGCGCTGAGCCCGCGCCCCTCGCTCTTGATCGCCGACGAGCCGACCGGCAATCTGGACGAGGCGACCGGGCGCGCGATCATGGACCTGATCTTCGCGCTCCCAGCGCACCGCGGCGCGACGCTGGCGCTCGTCACGCATGATCCGGCGCTCGCCGCCCGCTGTGACCGGGTGATCCGGATGCGCTCCGGCGCGGTCGAGAACGCGGTCCTCCTGTCGGCATGAACGCGCCCCTCGCTTTGCCTTTACCGCGCGGCCGTGCGCCAATCCTGCGCTTCGCCCTGCGCGACCTGCGCGGCGGCCTGGCGGGATTGTGGATCTTTCTCGTCTGCATCGCCCTCGGCGTGACTGCGATCGTCGGGGTCGAGAGCCTGGCGAAGGCACTCGACACCGGCCTCGCCCGGCAGGGGCGGGTCATCCTCGGCGGCGATGCGTCCTTTTCGCTGATCCACCGCCGCCTGGCGCCCGACGAAGCCGCCTTCCTCGGCCGCTTCGGCAAGCTCTCGACTATCGCCACGATGCGCGCGATGGCGCGGACCGAAGACGGCGACGCTGCGCTCGTCGAAGTCAAGGCGGTCGAGCTGTCCTGGCCCGCGATTGGGGCGGCGATCCTCGCGCCGCCGCTGTCGACGGCCGAAGCGCTGTCCGAAAAGAACGGCGTTTACGGCGCCGCGGCGGAAGAGGCGCTGCTGGCGCGGCTCGATCTCAAGATCGGCGACACCTTCAATCTCGGGGAAGCAAAATTCGCCTTGCGCGCAGTTCTCAAGAGCGAACCCGACCGGCTGGCAGTCGGCGTCGGCTTCGGGCCGCGCGTCCTCATTTCGCGGGACGCGCTGGAAGCGACCCATCTGGTGCAGCCCGGATCGCTGGTGCGCTGGACAACTCGGGTCGTGATGGGCGGCGCCGGCGTCCCGCCGGCAGAGCCGGCCGTCAAGGCCTTTATCGCCGCGGCGAACCGCGCCTTCCCCGAGGCCGGCTGGGAGACGCGCTCGCGCCTCAATGTCTCGCCGGATTTCAGCCGCGACCTCGACCGTTTCGCCGAGTTCCTGACACTGACTGGCCTGCTGTCTCTGGTTGTCGGCGGAGTCGGCGTCGCCAATGCGGCCTTGGGCTTCGTCGAGCGCAAGCGCTCGACACTGGCGATCCTGAAGGCGATCGGCGCGACGGGGACGAGCGTCGTCGCGCTCGCCGTGGCCGAGTTCCTGGCGGTGGCGCTGATCGGCGCGCTCGCCGGCGCGGCGCTCGGGAGCGCGATCCCCTTCGCCGTCAATGCCCTGTTCGCCGAGCTCATTCCCATTCCGCTTGAGCCCTCGGTCGATCTCGGCGTCGTCGCGCTCGGCGTGGCGTACGGCCTGCTGACGGCGCTCGTTTTCGCCGTGCCGCCGCTGTCGCGCGCGCACGATCTGCCAGTCACCACGCTGATCCGCGACCTCGCCGACGAGCCGCAGGGCTGGCCGAGGCGGCGCTATCTTGCGGTGGCGGCGCTCGCCGCTGCCGCGCTCGTCGCGCTCGCCGTGATCACGAGTCCGCAGCCGACGATCGCGCTTGCAGTGGCTGGCGCCACGCTCGTCGCCTTCGCCGTGCTTCGCTTCGTGGCGCTCGGCCTCGCGATTGCGGCCCGGCGGTCGTCCGTAACGCGGCCGGTCGAATTGCGCATGGCGCTGGCGGCGATCCACCGGCCGGGCGCGCTGACCGGCTCGATCGTGCTGTCGCTCGGCCTCGGGCTGGCGGCGCTGGTCGCGCTGAGCCTGATCGACTTCAACATGCGCAACGAGCTGCACCAGACTTTGCCGGGCGAAACGCCAAGCTTCTTTTTCCTCGACCTGCGCAGCGCCGACGCGCCGCGTTTCCTCGATTTCCTGAAGGAGGAGGCGCCCGGCGCCAAGATCAGCGAGACGCCAATGATGCGCGGCCGGTTCGTGACTCTCGCCGGGACACCGGTCGCAAAGGTCAAAGCGAGCGACAAGGTCGCTTGGGCGCTCGAGGGCGATCGCGGCGTGACCTTCGCCCGAACCGTGCCGGAGGGGTCCAAGGTCGTTGTGGGGTCATGGTGGCCGCCCGACTATGCCGGGGCGCCGCTGGTCTCGATGGAGGAGGAGGTGGCGAAGGGGCTCGGCCTCAAGATCGGCGACCTCGTGGTAGTCAACGTGCTCGGCCGCGACGTAACAGCGACGGTGGCGAACTTTCGCAAGGTGAACTGGCGCAGCTTCGCGATAAACTTCGTGCTCGTCTATTCCCCGAACACGTTTAGGGGGGCGCCTTTCAGCGAGCTCGTGTCGACCGCCCTGCCGCCGTCCGACGGACCAGTGAAGGAGATCGCGCTTTTGCGCGCCGCCGCGCGCGACTTCCCGACCGTGGTCAGTTTGCGGGTGCGCGACGCGCTGGAGACGATCGAAGGGCTCGTCGGCAAGCTGGCGCTTGGGATCCGCGCCGCGACCGGGGTGGCGCTGGCAACCTCCGTGCTCGTGCTCGCCGGCGCGCTAGCCGCCAATCGGCGCGCCCGCCTCGCCGACGCGACGATCCTCAAGATCCTCGGCGCGACGCGAACCCGCCTCGGTCTGATGTTCCTCGCCGAATACGCCATTCTCGGCGCGGCCACGGCGGCGTTCGCGGTCGGCGCGGGAACGCTGATCGCCTGGCTGGTGGTGAAGGGCATCATGTTCGCCGATTTCGCCTTCGACTGGAGGTCCGCCCTCGCCGCGGCTGGCGGGGGTCTCATCTTCACGGTCGTCCTCGGCATGATCGGCGCGTGGCGCATCCTCGGCCAGAAGCCTGCGGCCTTCTTGCGCGAGTTGTGAGAAGAACGCGAGCTGTTCGGATGGTTATGGGAGCGCAACCGCTTCAACGTCCTCGCCGGAACTCTCCCTTCAGCGCCCCATAGAGCGCCTTGAAACGCTCGCGCTGCCTTGCGAACCCTTCGGCGAGCGCCGGATCGGATTCGGTGACGTCGGCGACTTCGGGCGGCTTGCACAGCGCCTCGGGCGCTTCGCCGGTTGCCGCCAGTCGGGCGAGGCGCGCGGCGCCGTAAGCGGGGCCTGTCTCGCCGCCTTTCATGCGCGCGACCGTAAATCCGGTCGCCGCCGCGATCATCCGCGTCCAGAGGGCGCTTTTCGCGCCGCCGCCGATCAATCCGACCCGCTGGATGGGTGCACCTGCGGCCGCGAGGGCGTCGCGCGCCTCGGCGAGCGTCAGCGCGACACCTTCCATGACCGCCCGGGCGACGTCGACGCTGGAGGTCGTCTCGCTCATGCCGAACAGCACGCCGCGCGCGAACGGATCGTCGAGCGGCGTCCGCTCGCCCGAAAGATAGGGCAGGAAGACGAGCCCGCCCGGCCCGCGATAGCCGTCCGCCGCCTCGCGTTCGAGCGCATCGGGCGTAGAGCCGAGCAGGCGCGCAGCGAAGGCGAGGGCGCCTGCGCCGTTCAGCATCGCGGCCATCGCGTACCAGCGGTCGGGCAGCGCGTGGGCGAAGCCATGCACCAGTCTTTCCGGCGCGCAGAGGTAACGTTCCGTCGCGACGATCAGCTGGGTCGCGGTGCCGAGCGATATGAAGGCCTCGCCCGGCGCGATCGCGCCGAGTCCGACCGCGCCGACCGCCGCGTCGCCCCCGCCCGCAGCGACCACGACTCCGGAGGGCAGCCCGAGTGCTTGGGCCACCGCCGGACGCACGGTCCCAACCGCATCCGATCCTTCATGGAGCCGGGGCGTCCATTCGGGCGCCGCGCCGCAGGCGGCGATCGCATCCGCCGACCACAGCCGCACGGCCTCGTCGAGCAGCCACTGGCCGGCCGCGTCGCTCATGTCCGTACCGCGCTCGCCCGTCAGCGTGAGCCGCAGATAGTCCTTTGGCGCAAGCACGCAGTCGATCCGGACGCGCAGTTCCGGCTCGTTGCGGGCAAGCCACAACAGCTTCGGCCCGGTGAAGCCGGGCATGGGCTTCACGCCCACGACGCCGGCGAGATGGGGATAGTCGCGAGCCAGCTCGGCGGCCTCCTCATGCGCCCGGCCGTCGTTGTGCAAGATCGCCCGGCGCGCTGGCCGGTCCGAACCGTCGATCAGAACCGCGCCGTGCATTTGTCCGGAAAAGCCGATCGCCTTCAGCGCGCCGAGCGCCGCCGGAGCCGCCGCGCGGAGCTCCGCGATCGCCTCGGCCATTGCCGAACGCCAGACCTCGGGATCCTGCTCGGACCAGCCCGGCCGCGGCCGGTCCGGAAGATAGACGCGGGTCGCGGCGGCGACCGCCGCGCCGCTCTCATCGACAAGGAGCGCCTTCAGCCCCGACGTGCCGCAATCCAGCCCAAGAAACATGAGGGAGACGATGCGCTTTCCGCCGCGCGCGCGCAATCTCCGTCGTCAGGCGCAGCTGAAGGCTGAACTCAACCCCACGGGGCCCTATCCTATTCGCCCATGCATCTGGCCGGAGCGTCGTCGCCCATCAGCCTCGGAGTGCGCTCCAGGATATGACGTAGGCCGGAAAGGATCGGCATGTCCACGCCGCGGATTGCGCTATCGAGGCCCGCCCAGTCGCCGTCGTCGGCCCGGCGGTCGAAATCCTGCACCAATCTTGCTGCGAGGAGGCCACCCGGCAGGCGGCAACCCTCAGCATCGCGGAAAAACTGTTGGGCGAAGTTGCCGCCGATGGAGGCCACGGCCGCATGCGCGACATGCGGATTGGAGCAAGTCTGGACGATTTCACGCACGTTCATCGCGCGCCTCTCTGCCCCATTTCACGAATTCTCGCCTCACTATCCATGAGAGGCTATATCAGTAAGACATCAAACTCACAATAGCCTTCCGAGTTATTACATCAGCTTTATATTTCTAGTCCATGACACGAACATGCTTGCTGCATTGATGGCCACCAAATTGCCATGTGATAGCGTTGCGCTGCAAAGCGCGGCAACGATGGCGATCGCGAGGATCGCCTTGTAACAACTGAGCGAGCCTTCGGCCAGATTGCCCGGTCTTCCGAACTTGCGGTCCCGCGGGCGATCCGGGCGCGCAATGGATCCGGCGCGGTTGCCGGTTCAAGCGGAACTCTGGTATTGCACCGCGTCAAACTCTTGCGCTGGGTCGAGCCATGTTTCGTTGGGGCGTCATTGGCTCGGGCTTCGCCGCGAGGAAGTTCGTTCTCGGATTGCGCCGGTCGAAAGACATGAAGGCGGTCCTTGTCTATTCTCGGACCGAGCGAAATGCGCAAAGCTTTGCCGTGGATCTCGGCGTCGGAGAGGTATTGGTGGACCTCGACCGGGCTGTGGGATCGGCATCCGTCGATGCGTTCTACATCGCAACTCCGCCGTCCGAGCACTGCGGGCAGGCGCTTGCCTGCCTGTCCCAAGGCAAGCCGGTCCTGATCGAGAAGCCGTTCGCGCCGACTAGGGCGGATGCGGAGGCCATTGCGAGCAAGGCCCGTCGGTGCGGTGTATTCTGCATGGAGGGGATGTGGACGCAATTCCTCCCTCTCGTCGATCGAGTGCGCAAGCTCCTCGCGGAAGGCGCGGTCGGTGAGCCTCGCAGCCTGACCGCCAGTTTCGGCGTCGCCAATCGACCGGAACCGTCGGATAATCAGTTTCGTTCGGATCTCGGCGGCGGGGCTCTTATGCATCGCGGCGTTTACGCGATCGCCTTTGCTTTCGACCTGCTCGGGCCCGCCGACCTTGCAGCCAGCGTCGCGACAATCGGGGCGACGGGCGTCGACGAGGATTGCTCGGTCGTCCTACGCCATCACGGCGGCGCCCTTTCGACGTTGCGCGCGAGCCTGCGCGCACCGCTGCCCAACGACGTGTCCGTCGAGGGAACACGCGGGCTCCTGCGCGTCTGCCCGCCGATCTTTCGCCCGTTCCGCCTGGAACTCGCCAAAGCCGAACCGGCCGGCCGCGGCCGGCGCGGCAGCCAATTCGTCGAGGCGATTCGCGAGGGCGCGCTCGCACAGTCGGTCCAACAACGGGTCGCGGGCTCTCGCCGGGGGGCCGCGATCGTCGCTCATTATTCCGGCAACGGCTATCACTACGAGGCCGAGGAGGTCGCGCGCTGCGTCAAGGAGGGGTTGACGCAGAGCGAGCGGATGCCGCTCGATCAGAGCGTCCGGTTCGCAGAGCTGATGGAGGAGGCGCGGAATGCATGGTCCGCTCCGCCTGCGGAAAGTTCGAGGAGGCAGGCATGAACGTCGGCGTGATCGGATGCGGCTACGTGGTTGACTTCTACCTCGGGACGTGGCCGCGGCATCCCGGCCTTGTCATCAAAGGTGTGGCGGACATCGACGCGAAACGCCGCGACACCGTCGCCCGCGTGTACAAGATCAGAGCATACGACAGCAACGAGCAACTTCTCGCCGACCCGGACATCGACATCGTCGCGAACTTCACCAGTGTGGAGAGCCATGGCGAGGTGACGAGACAGGCGCTTCTCGCCGGCAAACACGTCTATTCGGAGAAGCCCCTCGCGACGACGATGGCGGAGGCGTACAAACTCTTCGAACTGGCCGCCGCAAAAGGACTGCGGCTGTCGTGCGCGCCGTCGAACGCGATGAGCGACACAATTCAGACCCTGTGGAAGGCGGTGCGCGACGGCGCTGTCGGCGACGTGCGCATCGTCTATGCGGAATTCGACGACAACCCGATTTATCTTATGCATCCGGAGACCTGGCGCAGCGCCACCGGAGCGCCCTGGCCCTACCGGCACGAATACGAGGTCGGCTGCACCTATGAGCACGTCGGCTATCACCTGACTTGGCTTTGCGCGCTATTTGGCCCGGTGAAGAGCGTGACAGCGTTCAGCAAGAGGGTCCTGCCGGACAAGACGGACCTGCCGCTCGATCCGCACGATACGCCGGACTTTTCGGTTGCCTGTCTCGACTTCCACAGCGGCGTGGTCGCGCGCGTGACGTGCAGCATCGGCGCTCCCCTCGATCACCGGATCCGCATCGTCGGCAACCGCGGAATGCTCACAGCCGACACGTACCGGCACTACCAATGCCCAGTCTATCTTGAGCGCTTCACTCAGCTTACGCTCAACGCGCGCAAGGCCATGTCCGTGAGAACCAACTCGTTCTTGCAATGGATTTTTGCGGTCGGGGGCCGCCCGGTGCGGCTCTTGCGCATCCCCCCGCCGGGCGCCGGCCTCGACACGCTCCCCAAAACGCGCTGGTGGTCGCTTGGCGACGTCCTCAGAGCGATCAGACGGCGCGAACTCGGGCAGCAGGATAAGACATTGGGCATCGCTGAACTGGCGGACGCGATCCGGACCGGAAGGCCCTCGTTCCCGTCGCCGGAATTCACGCTTCACCTCACCGAATTGACAATCGCGATCCAGGGGGCCGGGACGGCAGGCTCGCCGATTAGGCTCAAGACGACCTTCACGCCGATCGAGCCGAGGCCAGAGACGCTGCGCTCGGCCGAAGACTACGCCAAAGTCCGGCCGCCGGGGTTCATCGCGCGCATGGTCGACCGCAAGCTCGTTGAGATGCACGACAAAGGGTGACGCGTGCGTCGCGGCGGGCGGCGGTCTATCCGCGCGGCAAGCCAGGGGTCAATTCTCCTTCGCGGAGGCGCCTTTCCTGGGGGCGCCGCCGCCGAGGATGTCCGCGAGCAGCAGCCGGTTGCATTCAACGAAGCGCCAGGACCGGATAGCGAACAGGATCGCGATCGCCTTGACGCGTTGTCCGGCCGTATCAAGCTTGTCTGTTGTCGCCGCGGTCACCCAATGCGCAAGCGGGGACGCGACGATGGCAAGGCTCGAGACCACCCATTTGGCGCGGCCGTTCGGGGTCTCGATCGCTCCTGCATAGGCTTCGCGAGTGATCCTGCGCGATTTCCTAGCGAGGTCGGCCCAGTCTCGCCGGGCCGGGTGGGAGACGATGACTTCGGCGGCGAAGCTCCAACGGTAACCGGCCGCGACGGCGCGCTTGCCCCAGTCCACGTCCTCGGCGACGTTCGGCCGGAAGCCGCCGACACGATCGAAGACCGCGCGCGGAACGAACATGTTGGCCGTGACGGCAAATCCCTGCTCGATGTAATGCTTGACGTTGAACGCGAACACCCGCTCGAACGCCTCGACCGCCGTCGGATTGCTCGGATCCCCACAATCGACGTCGACTTGTCCCCCCACAAGTTCGCGGGTCGCGAGCGCGGCCAAACCGCGCTCGAGCCAGGTCGGGGCGGGACGGCAATCGGAGTCGATGAAAGCGAGGAACTCGCCCCGCGAGGCTGCCACGGCTGCATTGCGTGCGGCCCCCGCTCCCTAAATCGGCGCGGCGACGACGCGCGCCGCCTCGCCGCAGACGCGACGGACCTCTTCCAGCCCGCATCGCGAATTGTTGTCGGCCACGATGATCTCGTATTGGCTGCGCGGCAGGGTCTGAGCCGCAAGCATCGCGATGCAGCGTTCGAGGTTCGCGAGGTCATTGTAATGCGGCATAATCACCGAAACCGGCAGGCGCTCCAGTCGGGCGCCGGAGCCCGGCGGATCGGTCGGCAAAGATTCGTTCGCCATGAAGTCCCGTGAAGCTGATTATTACGCACGCGCGGTGGAAGCGAGGCTCGTCCCCGTTCCGGAATTGCAATGGCCGTGCGATTATCATAGAAGCGGCGCACCTGCCAACGGTGCGCCGTCGCGCGGCCGCAGGTCCGGTTCGCGTCAGGGCAGAGGGTTCGAGCAGGCATTTCGAGAATGGCCTCGCAATTGTGAGCGCAAATCATCGCGCGAACTTGTCAAAGGGCTCGGGCCTCAGCGGTGCGGTTTTCTGTTTTCAACGTCATGCGCCAGGGATCATGGCGGAGCGGGAACTGGCCGGAGCAGTGGTCGAGGCCCGAACCGGCCTATGACGTCGTCATCGCTGGCGCAGGTGGGCATGGGCTCGCAACTGCCTATTATCTCGCCAAGAACCACGGCGTTAGGCGGGTCGCTTTGCCGGAAAGCGGCTGGCTTGGGGGCTGCAACACCGCCATCCTGCGCTCGAACTACCTATGGGAGGAATCGGTCGCGCTTTGCGAGCGCGCGCGTGAAACTCTGGGAAGGCATTACGCGCGAATCGAACTACAACGTGATGGTTTCGGCGCGCGGGGCAATGACGCTTGCCCACAGCGTCCACGATGTTCAGGTCGGCGAGCGCCACGTCCACGCCAGCAGGCTTGCCGGCGTCGACAACGAATGGCTGACGTCGGTCGAGGCGAATGACTTCTGCCCGATCCTCAACATTCCGACGGACATTGGCTTTCCAGTCGTCGGCGCGGCCTTGCGACGGCGCGACGGCACAGCGCGGCACGATGCTGTCGCATGGGGTTCGCCCACGCAGCTTCGGCCCGTGGCGTCGACGTCATCGAGACCGGCAAGGCGACCGCCATCCGTCGCGACCCTTTTGGCCGCGTCTCTGGCGTCGAGAGGGACCCGTGGCCCGATCGCCGCGAAGACGATTGGCGTGGCCGCTGCGGGCGATGCCTCTGTCCTCATGGCGATGGCCGGAGTCCGCATGCCGCTCGACAGCTATCCATTGCAGGCTCTGGTCAGCGAACCGGTCAAGCCGATGATGCCTTGCATCGTCATGTCGAACACGATCCACGCCCCCGTGCCCCAGTCCGATAAGGGCGAGATGGTGATCGGCGCCGGCACGGACGCCTACAATTCCTATTCGCAGACTGGAGGTCTGCATGTCGCCGAGGACACGCTCGAGGCGATCTGCGAGTTCTTCCCTTCGGTTCGCCGGCTCCGGATGCTGCGCAACCGGGACGGCGTCGTCGACGTCACGCCCGACCGCTCGCCGATCATCGGGCTGACCCCCGCTCCAGGCCTTTTCGTCAAATGCGGCTGGGGCACAGGAGGATTCAAGGCGACGCCCAGTTCGGGCCATGTGTTCGCCCTTACGATCGCGCGGCGAGCCGCATCCGCCCGCCGCGCATTTCGCGCTCGACCGGTTCCGGTCGGGGCGACCGATCGACGAAGCCACCGCCGCGGCGGTGGCGCATTGAGGCCTTGATGCTGCTGATCTCCTGTCCCTTTTGCTGCTTGGACCGCCCGGAGATCGAGTTTCGCCATGCTGGGGAGGCTCATATCGCCCGGCCGCCAGACCCCGCGGCGGTCAGCGACGAGGCGTGGACCGAACATCTCCATTTCCGTTCGAATTCGAAGGGCGTCATCGCCGAGCGCTGGCGGCACGTCGCCGGCTGCGGGCGCTTCTTCAACGTGCTCCGCGACACCGTCAGCGATCGCATCCTCGCATCCTACGAACCGGGCGCGCCGCGACCGGAGGTCCCCGCCGGGGGCAGGCCGTGACGCAGGCTCATCGCACGCCGGACTGCGGCTGGGCGGTCGACCGTAGGCGGCCGATCTCGTTCTCCTTCGACGGCGTCGCCTACGCCGGCTACGAGGGCGACACGCTCGCATCCGCCCTTCTCGCCAACGGCGTGAGGCTGGTCGGCCGGTCCTCTAAGCACCATCGGCCGCGCGGGATCGTCGCGGCCGGCCCCGAGGAGCCAAACGCCCTCGTCGGCGTCCATCGCGGCGCCGGGCGCTTCACGCCCAACCTTCGCGCCACCGAGGTCGAGCTTTACGACGGTCTCGTCGCGACGAGCCAGAACCGCTGGCGCTCCCTTCGTTTCGACATCGGCGGGATCGGCGACGTCCTCGCGCCGCATATCGGGGCGGGCTTCTATTACAAGACCTTCATCGGCCCCGACTGGTTCGGTCCGAACTGGGCCTGGACGCGGGTGTACGAGCCCATCATCCGCCGCGCCGCCGGACTTGGAACGCCGCCCCGCGAGCCCGACCCGGACCGCTACCACCGCACCTTCGGCCATTGCGACGTGCTGATCGTCGGGGCCGGGCCCGCCGGCCTCGCCGCGGCGCGCGCGGCGGCCGAAAGCGGCGCCGACGTCGTCGTCTGCGACGAGAACCCTTGGCCCGGCGGATCGCTTGGCGCCGAGACGCGCGCGACAATCGACGGCCGGACTGCCCGCCAGTGGCTCGCCGAGACGGTGGACGCCCTGCGCGCGGCGGCCAACGTCCGCGTCATGCCGCGCACCCAGGCGTTCGGCTATTATGCTCAGAACTTGGTCGCTCTCAGCGAACGGCTGCCTGAGCCCGACCTCTTTGCCGACCCCGGCCGTCCTCGCGAGCGGCTGTGGCGGATACGGGCGGGCGAGGTCGTGCTCGCGACCGGCGCCATCGAGCGGCCGCTTGTCTTTGCCGACAACGATCGGCCCGGAATCATGCTCGCCGGCGCCGCGCGGCGCTATCTCAACCTCCATGGCGTCAAGGTTGGCGAGCGCGTTGTCGTCGTCACCGCGCATGACGAGGCCTATCGCGCCGCACTCGATTTGCGCGGGGCTGGCGTGGCGGTCGAGCTGATCGCCGACCTGCGTGACCAGGCCTCCGGGCCGCTGCCGGAGATGGCCCGCGCGGCAGGCCTTCGGGTTGCGGTCAAAGCCGCCGTCCACGAGGTCGAGGGATGCGCGGGCGTCGCGGCGGTGCGGCTCTCGGCGCTTCCCGGCGGCATGCGCCGGATCGCCTGCGACGCGCTCCTCATGTCGGGCGGCTGGACGCCGTCCGTGCACCTCTTTTCCCAGTCGCGCGGCCGGCTCGCCTTCGACGAGGCGGCGCAGCTCTTCCGGCCAGGGACATCGGTCCAGCGCGAGCGCTCGGCGGGCGCCTGCAACGCGACGTTCGCGCTCGCCGACGTCCTCGCCGAGGGCGACGCGGCAGGCCGTGCGGCGGCGGCGGCCGCGGGTTCCGCCGCGCCCGGCCCCCGCGCTTATGCTGTCGAGAGCGCGCCCCCGGCCGCGGGCGGCGTGCTCGGCGCGCCCCCGCACGTGCTGGGCGACCGAGGCATCAGGGCTTTCGTCGACTTTCAGAACGACGTCTGCGTCAAGGACATCGAACTCGCGGTCCAGGAGGGCCTGCGCTCGATCGAGCTCGTCAAGCGCTACACCACGACCGGCATGGCGACCGACCAGGGCAAGCTCTCCAACATGAACGCGCTCGCCATCGTCGCGGCCATCCAGGGAAAGACGATCCCGGAAGTGGGCCTCCCGATCTTCCGCCCGCCGTATACGCCGGTGACCTTCGGCGCCTTCGCCGGCCCCGCTCGCGGCGCGCTCTTCGATCCGATCCGCAAGACGCCAATCCACGACTGGGCGGCGGCGCGCGGCGCCCTGTTCGAGGACGTCTCCTTGTGGAAGCGCGCCTGGTGCTTTCCGCGTCAGGGTGAGTCCATGCCCGACGCCGTCATGCGCGAATGCCGCACGACCCGCGCCGCCATCGGCCTGTTCGACGCCTCAACGCTCGGAAAGATCGAGGTGGTCGGGCGGGACGCCGCCCTCTTCCTCGACCGGATGTACGTCAACGCCTTGGCCAGCCTCCCAGTCGGCCGCTGCCGCTACGGCCTGATGCTGACTGAGACCGGCTTTGTCATGGACGACGGCGTCGTCGCCCGCCTGGCCGCGGATCGCTTCCACGTGACGACCACCACCGGCGGCGCGCCGCGTGTGCTCGCTCACATGGAGGACTATCTCCAGACCGAGTTCACCGGACCTCGAGGTCTGGCTGACCTCGACCACGGAACATTGGGCGACGATCGCCGTGCAGGGGCCGAGGCGCGCGACGCCATCGCGCCGATGGTCGACGGCGTCGATCTGTCGAACGAAGCCTTTCCACACATGAGCGTGCGCGACGCCACGGTCTGCGGCGTGCCGGCGCGGCTGATGAGGGTGAGCTTTACCGGCGAACTCGGCTATGAGATCAACGTCGGCTCGGCCTATGGCCTCGACGTTTGGCGGGCCGTGTTCGCGGCCGTCGAGGCGCATGGCGGCTGCGCCTACGGCACGGAGGCGACCCACGTCCTGCGCGCCGAAAAGGGCTACGTGATCGTCGGCCAGGAGACCGACGGGACGTCGACGCCCTCCGACCTCGGCCTCGACTGGGCGATCGGCAAGACCAAGGCCGATTTCGTCGGCAAGCGGTCGCTCGTGCTGCCCGAACTCGCCAGGGAAGGCCGCAAGCAGCTCGTCGGCCTCCTGACGGACGATCCGGCTTTCGTCGTCGAGGAGGGGCCCAGGTCACTGAGAGCGCCGCTCCGCCGGTAGGCTCGTCCGCGCTCGGCCACGTGACCTCGTGCTATCGCAGCCCGGCCGCCGGCCGTTCGATCGCGCTCGCGCTCGTCGCCGGCGGCCGCGCCCGCATGGGTCAGAGGGTTCATGTCTCGACGCCGGCAGGCCGCGCCGCGCCCGCGACGGTCGTTCGGCCCTGTGTCTACGACCCCGAGGGAGCGCGCCTCCATGTTTGAGGTTCCTTCGCCCAGTCCCTGGCTGACGCCGCGCTTCCCGCTCGACGACGCGGCCCTGCCATTCGGGCCGCGCTTTGCGATCATGGACGCTCCGCCCGCCGACCGTTTCGTCCTCCGTGGGCCAGAGGCCGCGCGGATGGCCTGCGCCAGGGCCTTCGGCGCCGAGTTGCCGGCGCGGCTCGGGCCGGCCGGACAATCGGGCGAGCGGGCGGCGCTCTGGCTCGGCCCGGACGAGTGGCTCCTGATCGCCGAGGGCGGCTCGGTCGAGACGCTGGCCGCCGCGCTCGAGGACGGCCTCGTCGGCCTGCCGCACAGCCTGGTCGACGTGTCGCACCGGCAGGTCGGCCTGATCGTCTCGGGCGCCGCCGCCGCCCGCGTCCTCAATGCGGGTTGCCCGCTCGACCTGCGCCTGAAGAGCTTTCCGGTCGGCATGGCAACTCGCACCCTGTTCGACAAGGCCGAGATCGTGCTGTGGCGGCTCGGCGACACCGAATTCCGGGTCGAGGTCGCCCGCTCGTTTTCCCCCTGGCTCGCCGCCGCGCTCGCCGAGGCGGCGCGCGGAGCGCCGGATTAGCGCGGCTCCCGCGCGTCTTAGCGCCGTTTATCGACCGGGCCCAACAGTTTCAAGAGGTTGGGACCCCGCTTATCGACCGCGCCGGCGCAGCTCGTTTTCCGGCGCCGGGCCGATATTATACATACGATAGACGTATATCTAGCGAGATCTGCAGTTCCACACCCGCCGCCAGCCGGCGTCCATCCCGCGGATGTCGGATCGATGTCGGCTTCGGACTAGCGCCACGGCGAGGGGCTCAGGCTTGTCGCGCCCGTTCGTAGTCGACGAAGCAAAAATCCGCCTCGTCGTTTGGACCGCGGACGCCGGGCTCGCGCTGGACTTCGCGCCATTCGGCCGGGTCGATTGGCGGGAAGTGGGCGTCGCCCTCGGGCGCGAGCGCGACCTCGGTGATGGCGAGGCGGTCGGCGAGGGCGAACGTCTCAGCGTAGAGTTCGCCGCCGCCGGCGATCACGATTGCGTCCGCGCCCATTGCCGCCGCGCGCGCCTCGGCCAACGCCAGCGCGGCCTCGAGATCGTGCGCGACCAGCACGCCGTCGGGCCTAAACTTCCGGTCGCGGGTGACGACGATGGTCTCGCGCCCAGGCAGCGGCCGGCCGATCGACTGAAAGGTCTTGCGTCCCATGACCAGCGGCTTGCCGAGCGTCAGCGCCTTGAACCGCTTCAAGTCGCTCGAAAGACGCCAGGGGAGCCTGTTGTCCGCGCCGATCACGCCGTTCTGCGCCACGACGGCGACGAGGAGGAGAGGGCGCGTCATGGCGTGGCTCCCCCTTCTCCGCGCAGCGGGGACGCTGGCCGAAGGCCGGATGGGGTGCGGCAAGCAGGACGAATACGGAGTCGGCTCGCCGACACGCTCGTGCGATCCGACGTCGGTCGAAGCAGCGGGCCAGACCCCATCCGGCCCTGCGGGCCAATTTCCCCGGCAAAACCGGAGAAGGAGCGCGCCACCGAATTCGAGATGTGCGCATGCCATAGAGTAAAGCGCGACCCCGGCGGCGGCGCTTGGGTCACGGGCCAGGACGATTGCGGCGTTTGGTTACGGTCCATCGACCGGCTTATAGGGCGCCCTGTCGCCCTCCGCATCGCTCGCCTTTGGTTCCGCGAAACCCCGGCGCCGCAGGATCGTGCGGGCGCCGCGCTGGTTGGTCAGGTAGCTCCACGCCCAGCTCGTCGCGACGAACAGGCGCGAACGCAGTCCGATCAGGAAGTAGATGTGGACGACGCTCCAGAAGATCCAGCCGACAAAGCCCGTCAGCTCGAGCCGGCCGATGCTGGCCACCGCCGAATTGCGGCCGATGGTGGCGAGGCTGCCGTAGTCGCGATAGCGAAAGGCCGCGGGTGCGGGACGTCCTTCGCAGCGCGCCCGAATCGTCTGTCCGGCGTAGCGCCCCATCTGCTTGGCCGCGGCGGCCAGCCCGGGAACCTCGCGGCCATTGGCGTCGAGGAGGAACGCCGTATCGCCGACCACGAACACGCGCTCCCGGTCGGGAAGCGACAGGTCCGGAGCGACCCGGGTGCGGCCGCTGCGGTCGGTCGGCGCGCCGATCCAGGAGGCGGCGGGCGAGGCGCGAACGCCGGCGGCCCAGAGGATCGCCCCGCCGACCTCGTGCCGTTCGCCGCCGACGACGAGGGCGCCGTCGCGGACGTCGTCAACCTTGGCGCCTGTCCGGACTTCGACGCCCATGCCGACGAGCCGGCGCTCGGCATGCGCCGCGAGCTGCGCTGGAAAGGTCGGCAGCAGCGTTGGGCCGGCTTCGAGCAGCAGGATGCGCGCGCTCGCGGGCCTAGCGCGGCGGAACTCCGGCGGAAGCGTGCGGTGGGCGAGTTCCGCCAGCGCGCCGGCAAGCTCGACGCCGGTCGCTCCCCCTCCGACGATCGCGAACACGAGGCAGCGCCGACGCTCCTCTTCCGTCGCCGCCGCCTCGGCGCGCTCGAAAGCGCCGAGCATCCGGCTGCGCAGGCTGAGCGCGTCCTCGATGGTCTTGAGGCTCGGGGCATAGGCCTCCCAGGCGTCGTGCCCGAAATAGGAATGGGTCGAGCCGGTCGCCAGGACGAGCCAGTCGTAGCCGAACTCGCCGGCCGAGGTGGAGACGACCTGACGGTCCGCATCCACCGCCTTGACGGTCGCCATCAGGACCGTCGCGTTCCGCTGGCGGGCCAGGATGTAACGGATCGGCCAGGCGATGTCGGCGACCGACAGCGCCGCCGTCGCGGCCTGGTAGAGCAGGGGCTGGAAGCAGTGATGGTTTTTGGCGTCGAGGAGCAGCACGTCGAGGTCGGCGCCGTCGAGCGCATGGGCTGCGGCCAGGCCGCCGAAACCACCCCCGACAATGATGACGCGGGAGCGGCCGCGCCGCTCGGGCTCGGGCGGGCGACCGGGCGCCAACCGATCGGCCTGCGGCGCCATTACTGCTCCCAGAGCGACCAACAGACGGCGAGAATGGCAAAGAAGGCGAGCGCGAGCAAGAGGAGCAACGGAAACGGAAAATAGCGCGTCCACAACCGTCCGACAGGAGCAAGATTCCCGGGATCGAGCTGGTTTCGCAACGCCGAATCCCGTTCTGCCGTAGAGCGGAACTCCGCGAGCTCGCGCTCCCTGTCAGGCGGCGCCGAGGCGGCGTTTCGGAAATCGGCCGTGTGGCCTGAGCGGCGCCGATCGCCGTCGCGGCGCAGGGGACCGGGCGTAGGGACGAGTTGAAACCGCATGGCCTGCCTCCGGCGGGCCAACGCGCGAACAGCGTCGACGTTCCCGGAAACGGAACCGCTGGGAGCCCTCTTACACCGCGACCGGCGCCTTGATCGCGGGCCAGGGGTCGTAGCCTTCGAAGGCGATCGCGTCGGCGTCGAGGTCGAAGATCGTCCCGACGTCGCCGAGCGCCAGCTTCGGCAACGGGCGGGGCGTCCGCGAAAGCTGCTCGCGGGCCTGATCCTCATGATTCCGGTAGAGATGCGCGTCGCCGAACGTATGGACGAACTCGCCGACGCCGAGGCTGGTCTCGCGGGCGATGAGATGCGTCAGCAAGGCGTAGCTTGCGATGTTGAACGGCACGCCGAGGAAGATGTCGGCGGAGCGCTGGTAGAGCTGGCACGAGAGTTTGCCGTCGACCACATAGAACTGAAACAGGCAGTGGCACGGCGGCAGCTTCATCCGCTCGATGTCCGGCACGTTCCAGGCGGAGACGATCAGGCGGCGCGAATCGGGGTTACGGCGAATCTCGTCGAGCAGCCAGGCGATCTGGTCGTAGGTGCGGCCGTCCGGGCCCTGCCAGGCGCGCCACTGCTTGCCGTAGACCGGGCCGAGGTCGCCGTTCCGATCGGCCCATTCGTCCCAGATCGAGACGCCGTGCGCCTTGAGATAGGCGATGTTGGTGTCGCCGCGCAGGAACCAGGCAAGCTCGCGCACGATCGACTTCAGATGCAGCTTCTTGGTGGTGACGAGGGGAAAGCCGTCGTTCAGGTCGAACCGGATCTGCCGTCCGAACAGCGAGCGGACGCCGGTGCCGGTGCGGTCGCCCTTGACCCGGCCATTCTCCAGGGCGTCGCGCATGAGATCGAGATAGGCGCGCATCGGGGCGATCCTCGTCAGCCGTCCGGAACGCCTTCTCTAGAGCGGTGTTCGACCACTCTGAGTCGTCATTGCGAGGAGCGAAGCGACGAAGCAATCCACTGATCGTAGAACAGCGGCGGCTATGGATTGCTTCGCTTCGCTCGCAATGACGAGGGTGACCCGGTTTGATCGCGAATTGCTCTAGCCGATTCGTCCCCCCGGTCAGCGCTGGAGCGGGCTTCTGCTGGGCTTCTGCACAGGGTCAGTGCAGGCTGACGGTCTGGAGCTCGTGCTCCCAGGCGTTGGCGAGCGCCGCGTCCTTGGAGTCGGTCAGCATGATCGGCGAGCCGTCGGCGCCGAGCAGGGCGAACAGCTTGACGCCCGGTCGCAGCGCCGGCGCCTGCGGGAACAGGCGCTTGACGTCTTCCGAATTCATCGGCTTCACGTAGGCGAGCGCCCCATCGCCGAGATGGGCGAACTCCTGGGCCGTCAGGTCCTGCGTCTTATTGGTCGCGTTGGTCATTGTCGTCCCACCTTTCCGGCTGCCCAAGGGCCCGCCAAGTCCGCCTTTCGTCAGTCGCGCGTCGAAATCTCGATTGTCCTGACGATCCGCTCCGGCTGAGGCCGGACAAGATCGATGGAGAGCAAACCCTGTGCCAGATCGGCCCCGAGCACCTGCATGCCTTCGGCGAGCAGGAAACTGCGCTGGAACTGCCGCGCGGCGATGCCGCGGTGCAGGAACTCCCGGGTCTTGTCGTCCTGCTGGCGACCCCGGATCATCAGCTGGCTCTCCTCGATCGTCACCTCGATCTGGTCTCGGGCGAAGCCGGCCACCGCCAGCGTGATCCGCAGCTTTTCGGGCTGGCCGGCGGCCGCGGCGATGCGCTCGATATTGTAAGGGGGATAGCCGTCCGCGGAGGACTTCGTGACCTTGTCGAGCGCACGCTCGATGTCGTCGAAGCCGAGCAGGAAGGGCGAACTCAACGCTGTCACACGCACCATCGAAGCCCCCTCCGGGCGCTTCACGGACCCAAGACCTTCATCGAAGCGCCCCGGCCGCGTTGCTCAATGTTCCGGCCGGCGGCTCCAAACGCAACGCGGAGCCGCCTTCCCTGACGCCATATAGGGCGGCGCCGGGTGGGTTCAACCCCGACGCCTCGGCCTATGCAGCCTCGCGAACTTGCGGCGGAGCGCGACAATTCTGTTAAAAGGCTGCGCTGAATTGATGAAGCAATCGTTGATTCGCCGGGCGGCGCGCCCGAACAGTCGGGTTCATTCCAACCATGATGAGAATGGCGGTCGGCAGGCTCGGAACCAAGCGCCAGTGTCCGGCTTGCGGCGGCAAATTCTACGATCTCGGCCGCAAGCCGCCGACCTGCTCGCGCTGCGGGGCCAAGATCGAGCCGAAAAAGGCGAAGGCGGCGGCGAAGGCGGCCGTCAAAGCGGCGGCCGTTGCGCCGGCTTCGGCGCGTGCGGCGCCGGCGGCCGCGTCGGTCGCGGCGCCCGAGCCCCGGGCAGCCCAGGCCGCCGCCGCGACGTCGCGCCCCCGGTCGGGTCCGCGCGACTGGACGCGCGAGCAGGCCGAGGCGATCGACCGGGTCGGCCGCTGGCTGAAGGACGCCGATGCGCCGGTGTTCCGCCTGTTCGGCTACGCGGGCGTCGGCAAGACAACGCTCGCCCGTCATGTGGCCGAGGCGGCGGACGGCGAGGCCGCTTTCGCCGCCTTCACCGGCAAGGCGGCGCTGGTGATGCGCGCCCACGGCTGTTCCGGCGCCACCACCATCCACGCCCTGATCTACCGGGCGAGCGAGGGCGCCGACGGGGCGCCGACCTTCACCCTCAACGAGGACGGACCGGCCTCGCGCGCCAGCCTGATCGTGATCGACGAGTGCTCGATGGTCGACGCCGAGCTGGCGCGCGACCTGCTCTCGTTCGGCAAGCCGATCCTGGTGCTCGGCGATCCGTTCCAATTGCCGCCGGTCAAGGGCGGCGGCTATTTCACGGAAGCCGCGCCGGACGTGATGCTGACTGAGATCCACCGCCAGGCGGAGGACAATCCGATCATCCGGCTGTCGCAAATCGTCCGTTCGGGCGGCGAGCTCGCGGACGGCGCCTACGGCGAGAGCCGGGTCATCCGCCGCGCCGCCATCGACGCCAAGCAGGTTCTGGCCGCCGACCAGGTGCTGGTCGGAACGAACCGGACGCGGCGCGCCTACAACCAGCGCATTCGCGATCTGGGTGGTCTTACGGAGCCGCTGCCGCTCATCGGCGATCGGCTGGTCTGCTTGCGCAACGACCGGACCAAAGGCCTGATCAACGGCGGGCTGTGGCGGGTCGAGGCGCTCGGCGGGGTGGTCAAGGATTTCGTCCGCATGACGGTGCGCTCGGAGGACGACGGCGCCGCGAAATCGGTCAAGGTCGCGGTGCTGAAGGCGTTCTTCGAGGGCGGCGAAGGCGAGCTCGCCTATCCGGTCCGGCGCGAATCCGACGAGTTCGACTACGGCTACGCGCTCACCGTGCACAAGGCGCAGGGCTCGCAATGGGACGACGTGCTGTTGTTCGACGAGAGCTACGCCTTCCGCGAGCACCGCGCGCGCTGGCTCTACACCGGGCTGACGCGGGCGGCGAAAAGGCTGACGATCGTGCGATAGAGCATGATGAAATGAGTTGCGCCAGCGAACCCTCACCCTGCCGCGATAGCCCGTCGAAAGACGGGCGTCCTTCCGGACGCCCTATGGCGGCTTCCCACTCCCGATGGGTGAGGGGCGACCCCTTCCCCCCTCGGAGGAAGGTGGCCGGCGACAGCCGGCCGGATGAGGGAGAGCCGCGCGATTCGATCCCAAGACATCCACTCTCGCCTGCCTGGGGTCGATCGAAATTCCAAACGCCGGGACGTCCCGCGGCCCGTCAATTGCATCGCCGCTTCGGTCCCGCGACAGGCAGGGCTGCATTGTGACGGAGGAGTCGACGCCCATGACCGACAGCCTGCCGATCATCGATCTCGCGCCGCTCGCAGACGGCGAGGCGGGGCTCGACAAGGTCGCCGCCGCCATCGGCGCCGCCTGCCGCGACGTCGGCTTCTTCTACGCCCTCAACCATGGCGTGAAGCGCGACCTGATGGACGAGGCCTTTGCCGAGGCGCGGCGCTTCTTCGCTCTGCCGCTCGCCGACAAGGAGGCGATCGCGATGCGGATCGTCGGCGGCAACCGCGGCTATTCGGCGCTGCTCGGCGAGGCGCTCGACCCGGCGCGGGGCCCGGACCTGAAGGAGGCGTTCAACATCGGCCTCGATCTCGAGCCCGACGATCCGGAGCTCCTCGCCGGCAAGCCGTTCCGCGCGCTCAACGCCTGGCCGTCGTCTCCCGGCTTCCGCGAGACGACGCTCGCCTATTTCGACGCCTGCGCCGCGCTCGGCCTTAGAATTCATCGCGCCTTCGCCCGCGATCTCGATCTGCCGCCCGGATTCTTCGAGGACAAGTTCGACCGGTCGATGGCGACCTTGCGGCTCCTGCGCTACCCGCCGGCGGCAAGCGAGCGCGGCGCGGACGTCGGCGCCGGCGTGCACACCGACTACGGCGCCATCACCCTGCTCGCGACCGACGACGTCGGCGGGTTGCAGGCGCAGCGGCGCGACGGGCGCTGGATCGACGCCCCGCCCCTTCCCGGCGCGTTCGTGGTCAACATCGGCGACTGCCTGATGCGCTGGACCAACGACGTCTACGTCTCCACGCCCCACCGCGTGATCAACGTCAGCCCGCGCGAGCGCTATTCGATCGCCTTCTTCTTCGATCCCAACCCGGACGCAGAGATCGCCGCGATCGCCTCCTGCGTCGGCGACGGCGCGCCGAAATATCCCCCGATCAGGGCGGCGGACTACCTGACGCAGCGTCTCGACGCCACCTATCTGCAGCGCGACGCCAAGCCCGCGGCGGCGACATAGGCGGTAGAGCGCGATGAAATGAGTTGCGCCACCGCACCCTCACCCGCCGTGCCCTTCCCCTCGGGGGGAAGGTGGCCCGAAGGGCCGGATGAGGGCTTGCCGCGCGATTCGATCAGACATCATCCCGGTCGAAGGACCCACCTCACGGCCTGAAGCGGAACACGCCCGTTCGCTTGCTCTCGGAGCTCTCGAGCGCCTGCGTGACCGGCACGGTATATTCGGCCACGCTTTCCAGCCGGTCGTGCGCGAAATAGGCTCGGCGCGGGTCGCCGAGGAGCACGGTCGCGCCGCGCCGGGCGAGCGCTGCGAGCCAGTCGGTCACCGCCTCCGCCATATCCTGCTCGTACGCGACGTCGCCGGCCAGCACGACGTCCCAGTCCTCGTCGGTCCCGGTCAGGTCCTCGAGCCGGGCGGTCACGGCGACCCGATTTTCTGCGGCGTTGGCCGCGATGGCCGCGGCGGCGAAAGCGTCGATGTCGGTCGCCTCGACCGAAGCCGCGCCGGCGAGCGCGGCGGCGATGCCGACGAGGCCGGAGCCGGAGGCGAAATCGAGCGTGCGCCGGCCGCGGACAAAGTCCGGGTTGTCGAGAACATAGCGGGCGAGCGCCTGGCCGCCCGCCCAGGCGAACGCCCAGAAGGGCGGGGGCAGGGTCAGGTCGCCGCGCAGTTCCCCGGTGTTCTTCCAGATCAACACCGGGTCGTCTGCAAGCCAGAGCCTTAGCTCCGGGACGAGCGGCGGCGTCTGGAGACGCGTGTTGTCGAGGATGAACGCGCGCGGGGCGGGCTCGACCCCGCTCATATCTTCCAGCGCAGGGTGGAGATCAGGGTAAACAGGCGCCGCGCGGTATTTTGGTCGACCGTCACCTTCTCGTTGAGGCGCTGGGCCATCAACTCGGCGCCGTCGTTGTGGAGCTTGGTGCGCTCGCGGTCGATCGCCTCGATCTGGCGCGGGCTCGCGGTCCGGATCGCGGAATAGTAACTCTCGCAGATCAGGAAATAGTCCTTGAGCAGCGACCGGAAGGGGGTCATCGAGACGACGATCGACACCGCCTGCTCGCCGTCCGAGGTCCTGACGTCGAAGGTGAATTTCGACTCCTCCTGCGAGATCGTCATCGTATAAGGGCCGTCGTCGCGGCCCGGCACGGCGAAGGCGTTCTCCTCGACGAGATCGAAGATCGCGACCGTTCGCTCGTGATCGGCCTCGATCAAACCACGCGGAATGGTGTCTTCGTCGAGAAAGACGTCGCTCAACCGGTCGCGACGATCCTCGTCCTTCGTGGTCATGGGCCCGTCTCCTCCGCGAGCCGGATTGCGACCGAGCGGGCGTGCGCGTCAAGCGACTCTGCGCGGCCGAGCGCGATCGCGGCCGGGCCGAGCGCGGCGAGCGCGCGGGCGTCGCATTTGAGCAGCGACGTGCGTTTCATGAAGTCGAGCACGCCGAGCCCGGACGAGAAGCGCGCCGAGCGCGCCGTCGGCAGCACGTGGTTGGAGCCGCCGACATAGTCGCCGATCGCCTCGGGCGTATGCGCGCCATGGAAGATCGCGCCAGCGTTGACGATCCGATCGGCGAGCGCCTCGGGATCGCGCGTTATGATCTCCAGATGCTCGGGCGCGAGGCGCTCGATCAGCGGCAGCGCGGCCTCGAGCGTCTCGCACAGGATGATCGCGCCATAGTCGCGCCAGCTCGCCCCGGCGATCGCTTGGCGCGGCAGCGCCGCGAGCTGGCGTTCGACCTCGGCCGCCGCGGCCAGCGCGAGCGCGCGGTCGTCGGTGACCAGGATCGACTGCGCCGCCGTGTCGTGCTCGGCCTGGGCGAGAAGGTCGGCGGCGACGAAGCGCGGATCGGCGGTCCGATCGGCGAGAATCACCACCTCGGACGGTCCGGCGATCATGTCGATGCCGACGACGCCGAACACGCGACGCTTGGCGGCCGCGACATAGGCGTTGCCGGGACCGACGATCTTGGCGACCGCCGGGATGGTCGCGGTCCCATAGGCGAGCGCCGCCACCGCCTGCGCGCCGCCGACCCGGTAGATCTCGTCGACCCCGGCGATCCGCGCCGCCGCCAGCACCAGCGGGTTGATCCGCCCCTCCGGCGTCGGCACGACCATCGCCAGGCGGCGGCACCCCGCGACTTTCGCCGGGACCGCGTTCATCACGACCGAGGACGGATAGCTCGCCGCGCCGCCGGGCACATAGAGGCCGACCGCGTCGATCGGCCGCCAGCGCCAGCCGAGCTCGACTCCGAGCGGATCGGTGAAGCGCAGATCGGCCGGCTTCTGGCGCTCGTGGTAGGCCGTCACGCGGGCGTGGGCGAGCTCGAGCGCCTTCAGCGCCTCGGCGTCGCAGTCGCTCAGCGCTGCGTCGATCTCGGCCGCGCCGATCTCGATCCCGGCGGCGGCGATGTCGACCCGGTCGAATCGCAGCGAATAGTCGACGAGCGCCGCGTCGCCGCGCGCGCGCACGTCGTCGATGATGGCGCCGACGGCGGCGTCGACATCCGTGGCCTGTTCCCGCTTGGCCCCGAGCAGCGCCGTGAAGCGCTGCTCGAAACCAGGGGCCGCCATGTCGAGTTCGGCGGCCATCTCACACCGTCGCCGGGTCGGACAGCGCGTGGCCGGGGCAACTCTCGGCCGGCGCGCGAAGCCCCAGGTCGCAAAGCTCGACCTCGACGCATTCGACCTCGAGGCGGACCAGCGCCCCGTCGGCGAACGCGAGGACGATCATCCCCGCCGGGGGGTCCGTCTTCTGGAACGTGACCGCCAGTAGGTTGAGAACCTTCTCAGCGTTCGGGGCCGCGAGACCGAGCTGCGCCACCTTCAGCACGCGGTCGAACCGCAAGATGCAGGAGACGCGCTCGGCCGGCCCCGTTTTCGCGCCGACCCAGTCGAAGCGCATGCCGGCGACGACGAAGCGGCGCTGTCTCGGCAGCCAGACCATATCCGCGCGCTTGACGCAGGTGTTCTGGGTATGCGCCGAAATGACGTCGAGGCCTTCGCGGTCGAGCGCGATCAGTCGCAGCCTGTCGGCGTCCTTCGTCATCCGTTCAGCCCACGATCCGGGCGATGTCCGCGCCACAAGCGCCAAGCTTCTCCTCCAGCCGCTCGAAGCCGCGATCGAGATGGTAGACGCGATTGACCACGGTCTCGCCTTCTGCCGCCAGGCCCGCGATCACCAGCGATACCGAGGCCCGCAGATCCGTCGCCATCACCTGCGCCCCGCGCAGGCGCTCGACGCCTTCGACGATCGCCGTCTCTCCGTCGAGCCGGATGTGCGCGCCGAGCCGGGCGAGCTCCTGCACATGCATGAACCGGTTCTCGAAAATGGTTTCCGTGATGCGCGACGTGCCGCGGGCGCGCGTCATCAGCGCCATGAACTGGGCCTGAAGGTCGGTTGGAAACCCCGGGAACGGCGACGTCGCAACGTCGACCGCCTGGATGCCGGCGCCGTTGCGGCGGACCCGTACGCCGCGATTGTCGCTGCTCACGGACGCGCCGGCCTGCTCCAGAACGTCGAACGCGGTCTCGAGCAGGTCTTCGCCGACGCCTTCAAGCAACACATCGCCGCCGGTCATCGCGACTGCGGTGGCGTAGGTCCCCGCCTCGATCCGGTCGGGCAGGACGCGGTGATGCGCGCCGTTGAGCCGCGGCACGCCGACGATCTCGATCGTCGAGGTGCCGGCTCCGCGGATGCGCGCGCCCATCTTGTTGAGGCAATCGGCCACGTCGACGATCTCGGGTTCCCGCGCCGCGTTGGAAATGAGGGTGGCGCCGTGCGCCATCGAGGCGGCCATCATCGCGACGTGCGTGCCGCCGACGGTCGCTTTGGGAAAGTCGATCTCTCCGCCGACCAACCCCTTCGGCGCTCTGGCGACCGCATAGCCCGCGTCGATCTCGATCGACGCCCCGAGTTTCGTCAACGCCATCAATAGGAGATCGACCGGGCGGGTGCCGATCGCGCAGCCGCCTGGCAGCGACACCCGCGCCTCGCCCATGCGGGCGACGAGCGGCGCGATCACCCAGAAGCTCGCCCGCATACGCGACACGAGCTCGTAGGGGGCGGTCGTATCGACCACCGTGCGCGCCCTCAGGTGCGCCGTCTGTCCGGTGGCCGCCTCTTCGCGGGCGCGCTTGCCGTCGATGGAATAATCGACGCCGTGGTTGCCGAGGATGCGCGCCAGCTGGCCGACGTCGGCGAGGCGCGGCAGGTTCTCGAGCGTGAGCGTCTGGTCGGTGAGCAGGGAGGCGATCATGAGCGGCAGCGCGGCGTTCTTGGCGCCAGAAATCGGGATGATCCCGTTCAGCTGAGCCCCGCCGCGAATTTGAATCCGATCCATTCCCTATCCTTCCTACCCCGATGCTCCCGATCAAACGGTCGGTTTGCCCCCGGTCAGCGATCTGCGGCGTCCCCCGCGCTCGTCGGGCCTGAGCCAGCCTGCGCGCCCGCCTCGGCGTCCGCCGGCGCCGATTCGGCCGCGCGGGAGCGCTGCTGGGCCTTGCGTCGCTTCAAATTCTCTCGGAGAGAAGCGGCGAGGCGAACCCGCCGCTGGTCTCGGGCCGAGCTCGCGGCGTCGTCCGGGGTCATGAACGTCCTTCAGAATGCGCCGGACCGATGCCGGCGCCGGTCGACGGCTTGATAGGGCCAACGGGCCGGGCGGAGCAAGCCCAAACGGGCGAAAAGAGCTGGATTCCCAAGGTTTATCCCGCCTTCTCGATCAGGCTTGCGGCGGCTGCGCGCGCCTCGCGGGTGACCTGCGCGCCGGCCAGCATGCGGGCGATCTCCTCACGCCGCTCGCCTGCGACGAGCCGCGCCACGCTGGTGACGACGCGCTCGCCTCGACCGACCTCGCTCTTGGCGATTCGGTAGTGACTCTGCGCCCGGGCGGCGACCTGAGGCGCATGGGTCACCGCGAGCACCTGGGCCCGGTCGGCCAGCCGCGCAAGCCGCTGCCCCATCGCATCGGCGACAGCGCCGCCGACACCGGCGTCGATCTCGTCGAACACCAGCGTCGGCGCGGTGCCGCGATCGGCCAGACAGACCTTGACGGCGAGCAGAAAGCGCGCCAACTCGCCGCCCGACGCGACCTTCATCAACGGTCCCGGCCGCGAGCCCGGATTGGTGCGCACGAGGAACTCGGCGCGATCGAAGCCGCTTGGCGCGGCGAGGCGCTCGTCGGTCGTGAGCTCGACCCGGAATTCGGCGCGCTCGAGCTTGAGCGGCGGCAATTCGGCGGCGACCGCCGTCTCGAGCGCGCGGGCGCTTTCCGCGCGAGCGGCGCTGAGCGCGCGGGCGCCGGCGCGATAGGCGTCTCGCGTGCGAGCGACCTCGCCTTCTCGTCGCGCGATTTCGCTGCGCCCCGCCTCGAGCGCAGCCAGATCCTCGGCGAATTTCTGCGCCAGCGCCGGAAGCCCGTCGATCGCGGCGCCGTACTTGCGGCTCATCGCTCGCAACGCGAACAGCCGCTCCTCGCAGCGCTCGAGCTCGAGCGGATCGAAAGCGCAGGCCTCGAGCGCCTCCTCGACTGCGCGGGTCGCGCCCTCGAGGGCCTCGATCGCCTCCTCGAGCGCCTTGACGCTCGGCTCGATCAGGGAGGGCGCCTGCGACATGCGGCGTTGCAGCCGCCGCGAAACGGAGATGAGTGTCGGCAGGACAGCCGCGTCGCCGGCCAGATGGTCACGCGCCTCGCGGATGTCGGCGGCGACCTTCTCGCTCTGCATCATCGACTGCCGGCGGGCGGCGAGCTCGTCCTCCTCGCCGGGCTTGACGGCCAGCTTGACCAGCTCGTCGTGGGCGTGGCGGGCGAAATCGGTCTCCGATTCGGCGACGGCGACGCGCTCGCGCTCGGCGTCTAGCGCACGCTCGGCCGCGCGCATCGCACCGTACGCGTCCTGCGTCGCACTCGCCTGCGCCTCGAGGCCGCCATAAGCGTCGACCAGCGCGCGATGGGCTGCGGAATCGGTCAAGGCCCGCTCGTCGTGCTGGCCGTGGATCTCGACCAGCGAGGAGGCGAGCGCGCGCAGAGCCTGAACGCTTACGCTCTGGTCGTTGACATAGGCGCGCGTGCGTCCGTCCGCGAGCTGGATCCGTCGCAGAATGAGTTCGTCGCCGATCTCGATGTCCTGGCCTTCGAGCAGAGCGTGGGCGGCGTGTCCCGGCGGCAGCTCGAAGGTGGCGGTCACCTGGCCCTGGGCCTGGCCATGGCGAACGAGGCCGCCGTCGCCGCGCCCGCCCAGCGCCAGCGACAGCGCGTCGAGCAGGATCGTTTTGCCGGCGCCCGTCTCTCCGGTGAGGATCGTGAGGCCGGTCGAGAACTCGAGATCCAGTTGATCGATCAGAACCACGTCGCGGATGGAGAGGCGCGCGAGCATGGGCCAAGGCCTCCGCTCAGGAGGGAACGACCGTGTGGTAGATCTTGGAGATCCACGAGGACGAATTTTCCTCCGGCGACAGGCCCTTGCCCTGCAGGACCGAGTAGGCGTCCTTGTACCATTGGCTGTCGGGGAAGTTGTGGCCGAGCACCGCCGCGGCCGTCTGCGCCTCGTCGGTAATGCCGAGGCCGAGATAGGCCTCGACCAAGCGGTAGAGCGCCTCTGGCGCATGCCGCGTCGTCTGATAATATTGCAGGACGTTGCGGAACCTGTTGATCGCTGCGGTGTAATTGTGCCGGGTGAGATAGAACCGGCCGATCGACATTTCCTTGCCGGCGAGTTGATCCTCGCAGACGGTGATCTTGAACTTCGAATCCTCGACATACTCCGAATTCGGGTATGTTTTGATCACGTCTTGGAACGCGGTAAGCGCCTTGCTCGCGGCGTCCTGATCGCGTGAAACATCGGGAATCTGCGCGTAATAGGCGCTGGCCCGTAGATAGGCGACATAAGCGGCGTCGGGCGATTTGGGATAATCTTTCAGGTAGCGATCGGCGGCCGTCTCGGTGTCGGTGAAGCTGCTTGCCTGATAGTTGGCGTAGACAGTCATCAGTTGGCCTTTGCGGGCCCAGTCGGAATTCGGGGTATTGCTTGCCGAGCGCGGTGAATTTCTTGGCCGCCTCCTGCGGCGCGCCGCTGGCCAACTTCTCGAGGCCCTGATCGTAGGTCTTGCTCGCCGGAACGTCAGGCGTGACCTCCATCGAGTACTTCGGCGAACCGAACGGATTGAACTGGTCGAACATCGAACAGGCCGAGACGCCGAGCCCGATGGCGACGACCGCCGCCGCGGCAGACATGCGGCGCATGATCGGCCAGCCGGCCATCAAGGGTGTCATACCCAGTACCACCTTATCCATACGTTCGAACTCGATTGCTGTTCAATGGATTGCGCAGAATCGCGCCGCTGACCCGTCGTCAACTGACGCAGCGGCTGTTTACCCCACTCCCGATGCGCGCGCTACATGTCTTGGGCGCGCGCGAATCGTTCAATGGCGGCAAAATGTGGCGCCGCGGCGGCTCGAGCCCCGCCGTCAGCCGGATGCGTCTCGAGAAGCTTACTCGGCGGCGACCAAGGCCGCGGCTTGAACAGGCGCCCCTGCGCCGACAGCCTTGAAGGGCTTGACGTTCACGCCTTCGACGAAGGCGTAGGCCGACCGGTCGGCGAACAGCGCCTCCAGCGCCAGCGCGTTCAACTTGTGTCCCGGGCGATAGGTCCGGTAGACGCCGACGATCGGCGCGCCGGCCAGAGAAAGATCGCCGACGGCGTCCAACGCCTTGTGGCGGACGAACTCGTCGGCGTAACGCAAGCCCTCGGGGTTGAGCACCTCGTCGTTGTCGATCGCGACCGAGTTCTCGAGAGACGAGCCGAGCGCGTAGCCCGCTTGCCACAGTTTCTTGACGTCGCTGACGAAGCCGAAGGTGCGGGCGCGGGCGATCTCGCGCCGGAACGAGGCCGGGTCGAGCGAGAAGGCCAAGCGTTGGCGCCCGATCGCAGCCGAGGCGAAGTTGATTTCGACGTCGAGCCGGAAGCCGCGCTCCGCCGGAAGAAGCTCGGCGTAGCCGCCGTCGCGATCGATCCGAACCGGCTTGAGAACCTTGAGAAAACGGCGCGCCCGAGCCTGCTGGACGACGCCGGCCCGATCGATTGCAGCGACGAAATCGGCAGCCGAGCCGTCCATGATCGGCGTCTCGGGACCGTCGATCTCGACCAGCGCATTGTCGATCTGCAGCCCCGAAAGGGCAGCCAGCAGATGCTCGACTGTGCCGACGCTCGCCCCGGAGACATCGCCGAGGATCGTGCAGAGCGCGGTGTGGGTGACATTCGAACGACGCGCCTTCAGATAGCGCTCGCCCCCGTCGTCGAGGCCCGTGCGAAGAAACGTAACGCCCAAATCGGGCTCCGCCGGATGAAGGACGAGCTGCGCAGGCGTCGCGGAATGCACGCCAACGCCGCCAATCGAAACACGGCGGCGGAGAGTCGTCTGGTAACCAGCCTTCATCGTCGATTGCCTCCGGGCTTGCGCCCGGCCCCATTTGCCGACGCCCTCTGGATTGCGGCCCGGGAGGCCGAAATCGGAGCGCCTTTTTCAGTCGCGATCGCTCGCCAAGGCGAGTCGGACCGGTGATTGTGCGGGGCAAAATACCGGCGGGCGCCGGGGCGAGACAAATCACCTTTGATGACCAAAAGTTACAATGCGAGCGAAATGCTTTCCCTTTTTATTTCATGTTGATAGGGAAAGAAATTAACGTCGCGTTCACCAACATTGCGACCGGTCGCAGGTTTCGCCGCGGCCGGCCGGAGGCGCTCAGCCAAGAATCAGTTCTGTTGCCGGCGCAAGAACGCCGGGATGTCGAGATGGTCGTCCTCGGTCACCGGGGGCCGGTGGATGGGGCGACCGTGCGCGTCGAGATTTGCCGACGAAGCGGCCGGCGCACGGGCCGGCAGCGACCGCGGCTGCCCCCGGTTGAAGTCCGGCTGCGCTACTGGGGTCGTGTAACTCCTCGGCTGGGCGACCGGCGGAGCCACGGCTGCCGCGCCCTGCTCGTCGTCGTGCCGGGTGATGCCGAAAGCCGCCAGCTTCTCGAGCAGCGACTTGCGCCGCGATTCGGGCGCCTGCTGAGCAGCCGGCTGGGCCTCGCCACGGACCGCGCGCAGCTGCGCCTGGGCGACCTGCGGCAGATCTTCGATCTGCGGCATGCGCGGAGCGCGAACCATCGGTTGCTCCGGGGCCGGCGGGATGAAATCGCTCGCCTCCTCCTCCGCCATCTGGCGGCGCGGTTCGATTGGATCGGGGAACGCGACCGCGACCGGAGCGACCGGCTGGATCTCGACGTCGCCAAGGATGGCCGCGACCGGGACGGGTTCCAGTACGGCGGGCGCTGGCCCAGGGCGGGCTTGCGCGGGACGCGAACGCGGAATCGGCTCGGGTCTCGTGTAGACCGAGACCGGCTCAATTTGCGAGATCGCCACCTGGTCGATCCCGGTTGCGACCACGGAGACCCGCACCACTCCGTCGAGCGCGGAATCGAAGGTTGCGCCGAGGATGATGTTAGCCTCCTCGTCGACCTCCTGGCGGATGCGGCTCGCCGCCTCGTCGACCTCGTAGAGGGTCAGATCGTTGCCGCCGGTGATCGAGATCAGGAGCCCGCGCGCGCCCTTCATCGAGGTCTCGTCGAGCAGCGGATTGGCGATCGCGGCTTCGGCGGCCAGTACGGCGCGCTTCTCGCCGGTCGCTTCGCCGGTGCCCATCATGGCTTTGCCCATCTCGCTCATGATCGAGCGGACGTCGGCGAAGTCGAGGTTGATCAAGCCTTCCTTGACCATCAGGTCAGTGATGCAGGCGACGCCCGAATAGAGCACCTGGTCGGCCATGGCGAAGGCGTCCGCGAAGGTCGTCTTTTCGTTGGCGACGCGGAAGAGGTTCTGATTAGGAATGATGATCAGCGTATCCACGGCCTTCTGAAGGTCGTTGATGCCGGTCTCGGCGACCTTCATCCGGCGGCCGCCCTCGAAATGGAACGGCTTGGTGACGACGCCGACGGTAAGGATGCCCATCTCGCGCGCGGCGCGGGCGATCACGGGGGCGGCCCCCGTGCCGGTGCCGCCGCCCATACCTGCGGTGACGAACACCATGTGCGCTCCGGCCAGGTGATCGCGAATCTCCTCGAGCGCCTCCTCTGCGGCCGCCTTGCCGACCTCGGGCTTGGAGCCGGCGCCCAAACCCTCGGTGACCTGAAGGCCCATCTGTATGATGCGTTCGGCGCGCGAGGAGGTGAGCGCCTGCGCGTCGGTGTTGGCGACGACGAAATCGACGCCCGAAAGGCCCGACACGATCATGTTGTTGACCGCGTTGCCGCCGGCGCCGCCCACGCCGCACACCATGATGCGCGGCTTCAGTTCCCTCAGTTCGGGTGCCTTCAAATTGATCGACATACCTGCCTCATCCCGTTGGGCGCCCGAGGACGCCGATGTGACTGCCTAAACCGCGCTCTCCCGGATCCCCCGCCGGCGGGGACCCGAAACCGTCAAAAACTCTCCTTGAGCCAGCGACCGACACGGGACGCATAGCCTTCGCTCTCGTAAGCCTGCCGAGGGGCGAAACGAGGAGGGTTCGAAATATTCCAGACCCGCCATCTGCGGGTAGATCATCAGACCGACCGCCGCCGCGAACGATGGGCTCTTGCCTGATTCCGGGAGGCCCTCGACCCCGAGAGGCCGACCGATACGGGCCTGGTTCGAGATGACCGATCGGACCAGTTCGGGCAGCCCGGTCAGCTGGCACGCGCCGCCGGTCATCACCAGCCGTCGGCCGACATGGGCAGCGTGTCCGGAGGCGCGCAGCCGGTCGCGGACGAGTTCGAGGATCTCCTCGACCCGCGGCCGGATGATCCGGATAAGCTCGGACTTCGGCAGATGGGTCGAATGGTCCGTGTCGTCGCCGAGGCGGTGGACCGCGATCAATTCGCGATCGTCGGAGGGCGAGGCCATGCAGGCGCCGTAGAGCGTCTTAAGCCGCTCGGCGTCGGTCATCGACACGTTGAGGCCCCGGGCGACGTCTCGGGTAATGTGGATGCCGCCGACGGCGACGGCGTCGACATGAATAAGACGGCCGCCGGAGAATACGCCGACCGTGGTCGTGCCGCCGCCGAAATCGATCACCGCGGCGCCGAGTTCGGCCTCATCGTCCACCAAAGTCGAGAGCCCCGCCGCATAGGGCGTGGCGACCATGGCCTCGACCCGCAGATGGCAGCGCTCGACCACCAGCATCAGGTTGCGCGCCGCCGCCAGCTCGCAGGAAGCAACGTGCAGATCAACCCCAAGGTCTTCGCCGATCATGCCCTTCGGGTCGCTGACGTCGCGGGTGGCGTCGAGCGAGTAGGCAGTCGGCAGGCCGTGCAGTACGGTACGCCCGCGCTGGGCGCTCATCGCGGAGGCCGCCTCCAGCACCCGATGGATGTCGTTCTCCGAAACCGTCTTGCCACGCAGCGCGACCTTCGCGTTGAACCGTTGCGAGGCCAGCAGGCCGCCGGACATATTGACGATGACGCCGCCGACTTCGACCCCGGCCATGCGCTCGGCTGCGTCGATGGAGAGCCGCGTGGCGTGCTCGGCCGCCTGAAGATCGACGATTGCGCCGCCCTTCACCCCGTTCGAGCGCTGGTGGCCGATGCCAAGTATTTTGCAGCGGTGGGTGCGCCCGCGCAGCGCGCTCGATGGCTCCATCGGCATGAGCCGCGCGATGAGGCAGACGATCTTCGACGCGCCGATGTCGAGAATCGACAGGATCGCCTGCTTTCTGGCGGGGATTTGCCGCATGCGCGGCGGGAGCGGCCGAAAGGTCATGGCTGCCCTTCTTTTTTCTTCGGCGCGTGCGCCTCGACCCAGGCCGCCGACGCTTCCTGAGTCAGGCGCACGAACACCCGGTCCGGGGCTCGGAAGTCGAGCGCCAGGACGTCCTTGTCCAGAAGCCGCTGCTCGCGCTGGAGCCTGAGCAGCGTAGCGATCGCCGCCTGCGGATCGGCCTCGGGCAGCTTGACGTCGATTCCGTTCTTCAGCTTGAGGTTCCAGCGGCGCTCGCCGATCAGCACCCCGGCCTCGACGCGCGGCCTCAGCTCCTCGAGCGCGCCAATCAGCGCGGTGAACTCGACCGCCCGCGTGTTGGCGCCATCGCCGACTACGAACGGCAGCCCGACGTAGCGGCCGTCGCGCACGTCGTCGATCGGTGCGCCGTCGGCCGCCACGGCCTTGAGCTGGCCGTCCTTCTGCCACACCGCGTAAGGCGTGCGCTCGACGATGTCGACGACGATCTGGTTGGGGTAGAGCTTGCGCACGCTCGCCTGCTTGACGAGCGGATCGGCCTCGAGCCGCGCCCGCGCGGCCGCGACATTGAAGAAAGGCAGCGAGTCCTTGTCGCTGATTCCGGCGATCGCCAGAATGCGGGGCTCGGTCATGTGCGGCGGCGCCGGAGACCGTGACGATGTCGACGCCGAAGCCGAGCGCGCGCGCCGCGACATCGCCAGACTCCGCCGTGCCGCGCCACGAATTCTTCGAACTGTCCGCCGCGAATGGCGCCATAGCCGGCCGCGCCTGCGAGCACCAGGAGCGTCAGAGCGATCTCGAGGCCGAGGGGAGGCGGACGATCGAGCGGCAGGCGGAAGCGGAACGACCCGCGCGCCGATCGTTCGCCGCGCAAAAGCACCTTGGGCGGCGCGCCGACGGCCGCAGCGCCCGCCAGCGCTAGTCGCGTCGCGCTCCCCCCAAATCGGTGGCTCAGCGATCGCACGAGGCGTCCTCCACGATCCAGGCGACGAGGTCGGCAAACGAGATGCCGGCGTAGGTCGCCATGTCCGGAACCAGTGAAGTTTCCGTCATCCCCGGCTGCGTGTTGACTTCGAGACACACGAGCTCACCCTCATCGCCTTTCGTTTCATCGAACCGGAAATCGGCGCGGCTGACGCCGCGGCACCCCAGAGCTCGATGCGCTCTGAGCGTCAACTCTTGGACCTTATGGTAAATATTCGGTTTAAGAATTGCCGGAAGGATATGTCGAGATCCGCCTTTTGCGTACTTTGCGTCATAACCGTAGAACGCTTCGGAAATCGCGACGATCTCGATGATGTCGAACACGCGCTCTCCCATGACCGCGCAGGTGAGTTCTTTGCCGGCCACGAACTTTTCGGCAAGCAGGGCGTCGCCGTAGGGCCAGTCGGCGCGCCCGACCTCCTGCGGGGGGTGGGCGCGATCTTCCTTGACGATCACGACGCCGAACGACGAGCCCTCGCTCACGGGCTTGAGCACATAGGGCGGTTCGAGCGCATGGCGGCGCGCGGCCTCGTGACGGTCGACCACCCGCCCATGCGCGACAGGGACGCCGGCCGCCGCCAGTACGGTCTTGGCGAGGTCCTTCTGCATCGCCAGCGCCGAGGCCAGCACGCCCGAATGGGTGTAGGGAATGCGCAAGACCTCGAGCACGCCCTGAATCGTTCCGTCCTCGCCGCCAAGCCCATGCAAGGCGTTGAAGGCCACGTCGGGCTTGAGCCGCGCCAGCGTGTCGGCGATCGCGCGATCGACGTCGATCCGCGTGACGCGGTAGCCTCCGGCCTCGAGCGCGTCGGCGCATTGGCGCCCGGAGTTCAGCGACACCGGACGCTCGGCCGACCAGCCTCCCATCAGGACCGCGACGTGTTTCATTGCGCGACAATTCCCTAACGATCCGCCAAACGGCACAGTTAAGGCAGACTTAAGACGATGCGCTTAACGGGCCGTTAACCTCGCGACGAGGCGGGAGAGATTAGCTCCGAAAGCTCGGACGAATCACAAGCGAACGCGACCTTCGCCCTGCTCAAGAGGGTTCCCGACTCCGAAAATCGCCGCGCGGCGCCCCTTCTAATCCGGTTTGGCGGGGCGCGGCGCGATCGCCCGCGGCCTCCATTCCGAACGACCGCCGCCGCCCCAGGTCCGGGCCGTCACGCGCCAAATGTCGCGCCGGCAAACTTTCGCCTCGCAGAATCGGACGCGATCGGCTAAGCGTCGAATCCCATGGCGCGGTATATCTTCATCACCGGCGGCGTGGTTTCCTCGCTCGGCAAGGGTTTGGCTTCGGCTGCGCTGGGAGCGCTGTTGCAGGCGCGCGGCTATACGGTCCGCCTGCGCAAGCTCGATCCCTATCTCAACGTCGATCCGGGCACCATGAGCCCGACCCAGCACGGCGAGGTGTTCGTCACCGACGACGGGGCGGAGACGGACCTCGACCTCGGCCACTACGAGCGGTTCACCGGCCGCAACGCCAACCAGCAGGACAACATCACCACCGGGCGGATCTACCAGGAGCTGATCGCGCGCGAGCGCCACGGCGATTTCCTCGGCGCGACGGTGCAGGTGATTCCCCACGTCACCAACGCCATCAAGGACTTCGTCCTCGAGGGCAACGAGGGGGTCGACTTCGTCCTGGTCGAGATCGGCGGCACGGTCGGCGACATCGAGGGCCTGCCGTTCTTCGAGGCGATCCGCCAGCTCGGCAACGACCTTCCACGCGGCCATGTGGTCTATATCCATCTGACCCTGCTGCCCTTCATCCCGACCGCGGGGGAGCTGAAGACCAAGCCGACCCAGCATTCCGTCAAGGAGCTGCGCTCGATCGGCATCCAGCCGCACATTCTGCTCTGCCGCTGCGATCGCGAGATCCCGCGCGAGGAGCGGCGCAAGCTCGGCCTGTTCTGCAATGTGCGGGAGAGCGCGGTGGTCGAGGCGCGCGACGCCCGCTCGATCTACGACGTCCCGGCGCTCTATCACGCGGCGGGGCTCGACCGCGAAGTGCTGGCCGCCTTCGGCATCGAGCCCGCGCCGAAGCCCGACATGAGCCGCTGGGACGCCGTGTCGAAGGCCTATCACAACCCCGAGGGCGAGGTGACGATCGCGGTCGTGGGCAAGTACACCGGTCTCAAGGACGCCTATAAGTCGCTGATCGAGGCGCTGACCCATGGCGGCATGGCCAACAGGGTGCGGGTCAAGCTCGACTGGATCGAGAGCGAGATCTTCGAGACGGCCGAGCCCGCCGCGCATCTCGAAGGCGTTCACGGCATTCTGGTGCCGGGCGGGTTCGGCTCGCGCGGCGCCGAAGGCAAGATTTTGGCCGCCCGCTTCGCCCGCGAGCGCAAGGTGCCCTATCTCGGCATCTGCTTCGGCATGCAGATGGCGGTGATCGAGGCCTGCCGGTCGCTGGCCGGAGTGCCGAGGCCAATTCCTCCGAGTTCGGTCCGACCCCGGAACCGGTCGTCGGCCTGATGACCGAGTGGCTGCGCGGCAACGCGCTCGAACTGCGCCGGGCGGAAGGCGATCTCGGCGGCACCATGCGGCTCGGCGCCTATCCGGCGGTGCTGAAACCCGGCTCCCGCATCGCGGAGATCTACGGCCGAACCGAGATTTCGGAGCGCCATCGCCATCGCTACGAGGTCAACACCGACTACCGCGCCCGCCTCGAGGAGAAGGGCATGGCGTTCGCCGGCATGTCGCCCGACGGGGTCCTGCCGGAGACGATCGAGTTCACCGACCATCCGTGGTTCATTGGCGTGCAGTACCATCCGGAGCTAAAGTCGCGCCCGTTCGAGCCGCACCCGCTGTTCGCCAGCTTCATCGCGGCGGCCAAGGCGCAGAGCCGGCTGGTCTGACGCCCGTTGCGGCGCCGAGGCTGCATGGGCTAAGGATCGGGCCCATCAGGGAAGGATGGCCGAGTGGTTTAAGGCAGCGGTCTTGAAAACCGCCGTGGGGGCAACCCCACCGTGAGTTCGAATCTCACTCCTTCCGCCAGTTCAGTCCCTGAGTGGGCACTGCGTTTGCGCCGCCGTTCGCCACGAGCGTCTGGAGCAGCCGGGACTTCGATCCCATGATGCGAACCTCGCCTTCGGCGACCTCGACACGCTGGGCGAGCGCGCGCAGATGGTCGCGGCGGTAGCCGCCGCCTTCAAGCCGGATGCGCTGGCGTGCGGCGCGGGCGAACTTGCTCAACATCTGCGGCGTGACCGCCTGGCTTCCTGAGTGCTGTAGCATGGCCTGGGCGCGCTCGGCGTCGGTCTTGGCCTGATCGCGGATGGCCTTGAGGCCGTCGATCCGGTCCTTGAGCGCCGGGTCGTCCAGGTCGGTGATGCCCGCCTCGATAGCATCATAGAGGCGCTTGAGGCGGGCTTCGGATTCCGCTGCGCGCCTGTTCAGTTCGGCGATGTGCTCGCGCTGGCGCTCGGATCGCTCCTGCCGCCGGTCGAGCACCGTGGCGAGGATCGTTTCCAGCCGTTCGGGCTGGAGCAGGCGTTCCTCCAGGTGGCTGGCGACCAGATCGTCCAGCTTGTCCATCGGCACCGCCATGCCCTCGCAAGCGGTCGGCCCCTGCCGGGCTTTGGTCGAGCAGGCATAGTAACGGTAGCGCCCACCTTTGCCGGTGCGGATGGTCATGGCGCCGCCGCACTTGGCGCAATGGATCAGGCCGGTAAGAAGGGTGGGACCGCTGATGACGGCGGATGGCGTCACTGTGGGATGGCGGGCCTTGAGCAGCGCCTGCACCGCGTCGAAGGTCTCGCGGTCGATGATCGGCGGCACCGGCACGACCACGATCTCGCTGACAGGCTTCAACGCCTTGGACTTGGACCGCTTGTTGAACTCATGCTCGCCCATGTAGGTGCGCCGCGTGAGGATGCGGTGGACCTGGCCGATGCCCCACCGCCCACCGTCGCGGGTGAAGATGCGGTTGCGGTTGAGATAGCTGACGATGTTCTTGACGCCCATCTGGCCCTTGGCGCCATCGCCGTGGAGCGCAAGCCGGTAGATCAGCCGCACCGTCTCGGTATGGAGCGGGTCGATCTCCAGCTTTTTCTTGGTCTTCGCGCCGCGCTGCTCGGCCGCGACGACACGGTCGCCGATGGGCGGCAGCGAGCCGTTCCAGAAGCCTTGCCGGGCGTTCTCCTTCAATGCCCGCATGACGTGCTTGGCGTTTTCCTTCGACTGGTATTCGTCGAACAGCGCCATGATCTGCCGCATCATCTGATGCACCGGATCGTCGCCGATCTCCTGGGTGATCGACAGCAGCTTGACGCCGTTCTTCGCCAGCTTGCGGACGTAGAATTCCATATCGAAGGCGTCGCGGAAGAAGCGGCTGAACGAATGGACGATCACCACGTCAAACGGCGCGGGCTTGGACGTGCCGGCCTCGATCATGCGCTGGAACTCGGGGCGACGGTCGTTGGTCGCCGACGCGCCCGGCTCCACATAGGTCTCGACGAGCTGATAGCGCCGCGCCTCACAATATGCTTCACCCTGGCGCTTCTGGTCGGGGATGGAGACATCGTGCTCAGCCTGCCGCGCCGTCGAGACGCGCAGGTAAAGGGCGGCGCGCAGCGGCACGGTCATGGCGCATCTCTCCGTGTCAGATCATAGGGTCGGCCCGAACAGTTCATCGAACAGGTCTGTGAACCATCGCTCGAATACCTCGATCTCGGCGTCTGTGACGGGCACATGGCCCGGCCAGTCGTCGGTGACGGTCCAGGTCGAAAGTTCATGCTTTGGCGGCCGCCCCGGAAACGGCCAAGGATATCCGAGCAGCGCTTCAAGCTGCTCGGAGACCGTGGGGGCAGGTTTGAGGACAGGCCGGGGCATGTCGGCAGTATCGCGCCGGCGGGCGGCAAGCAGAATGGCCCATGATTGCGCCACGTCACGCCCCGATACACCTCGGTCGCGGCGATTCTCATCATTCCCCTTTCCGGCCCGTTCTCGGCGACACCGCCAAGCCGAGGAACACCATCACCGCCTGGTTGAGCCGGACCACATCCTCGTCGTCCAATCTTCCGATCCGTTCGCCGACCTTGGATTTCGGGACGGTGGTGATCTTGTCCACCATCACCCGGGAGGACGAACGCAAACCATTGCGCTCACTCGGCTCGACCGGTAGCCGGAATAGGGGCGCTTCGGTCGGGTCGGTGGTGAAGGCGCAGATGGTGATCGAGTCCGTCGCGTCGAAGCTGTCGTCTTGCACGATGACGACGGGACGCGGCTTGCCCGCATCGTCTTTGCCGCCAGAGACGGTCCAGACCTCGCCTCGCCTCATTCATCGTCCCAATCGGACACAGCGTCGATGAACGCCTGATCGTCGGCTGCATGGGCGCTATCCGCCACTTCCAGCGATTGCCGGTGCGCCTCCGCCCGGAAGGACGATGCGCGCACATCCGGCACCCAAATCTGGATCGGCCGCAGGCCCTGGGCGCGCAGCCTGTCGCGGTGTTCTTGCACCTTAATCTTGGTGGACTTGATGCCTCTCGCCTGCGCCATGACTTCATCCTCCGAATAGGTTACATGTAACCTATCATGCAGCGCTCGGTATGGAAAGTGGATTCGATCCGGCTGATCGGCTACCGCCGACTGAGAGATGTGCAAAAAGTGGTTATCGCGCAATATGTTGACGGTACAGCGCACATTGCGCCCCAAGGCCGCACATTGCTGGATAGGCGAAAAATCGAAGCAAAATCAATCGACCGACCGAGCCGCAATGTGCAGCCTTTTATCTAGCCCTCTCGGACAGCTTGGAACTGGCTTCCTCCGTCGTCACAAACTCGGTATTTTCGACGGCGATGACTGAGAAACCCGATCGGCCCGTTTTTGAACTCCGACGGCTCGCTGAATACAGCAACGAGGCGATCCTCGCGGAACTGCGTCGCGTCGCCGCGTTGGTTCCGGATGGTGCGTTCCTCGAATCTGACTTTGATCGGCTCGGCCGAGTCGGCAGAAACACGATCAGACGGCGCTTTGGATCATGGTTCAAAGCACTTGATGCTGCGGGGCTTACACATCGATCTACGGACCAGATCAAGACCCGCGGCGGACATGCATCAAGCAAAATGTCTGACGACGAAATCCTATCGGCGCTGAAGGCGCTAGCCGACAAGCTCGGCAGGAGTGCGCTCACTCAATCGGATGTGGCTGAGCATCTTCCTTTTTCAGAGCAAATATTACGAAGCCGGTGGGGGACGTTACGAGCCGCATTTGAGGCGGCGGGATTGCAGTCCACGAACCTGGGCCGTCGATATACGGATGAAGAATGTTTCGACAATTTGCTTAGAGTTTGGACATTTCTCGGCCGCCCTCCTATGCACAAGGAGATGTCAGAGCCACCATCGACCGTTGGTGGCAAGGCCTACATCCGCCGCTTTGGAACTTGGAATAAAGCCCTCGCTGCCTTTGCCGAGCGTGTGAACAGCGATAGCGATACAGAATTTGAGGCGAGTCCAGAAATCAGTTCAAACGCATCAGAGGCGTCTGCGCAGGTCGGCGCACCTTCGACACCAGCGCGTTCGCAAGAAGAAAGTCGCGACATTAAACTCGGGCTTCGATTCCGCGTCCTGAATCGCGATCACTTCAAATGCGTGCTATGTGGCGACCATCCCGCTCGAAATCCCCAGTGTGTTCTGCGTGTTGACCATGTGACCCCGTGGTCGAGAGGCGGGAGAACAGTAGAAGAAAATCTGCGAACCCTCTGCGCGCATTGCAATGTAGGCCGCGGCAACCGATACGACGGCAGGGATCAGCCCGTCGCAGTGACGACAATCTTATAGCGCCACGACGAAAACGTAGTGATCATCGCTATCGGTCATGGCCCGCCAATCCTGCGCCAGGGCGCATTGCGCTATCCCAATTTCGCCAGTCGTTCGATGAACCGCTCCTTCCGGGCGTGGCGCCTGCGGATCGTCCCCAGGCGGCGGACGAAGTCGTCCGTCGTGCCCTTGTCCTCGGCGATCCCCCTCAGATCGTGCAGCAGACCGGCGGCTTTGTCGTAGCCGGCCGCATTGCGGCGCTCGATCTCGGCCTCGATCTCCCGCCAGACGCTTTCGCCCCGCCGGGCGATGGCGTCGAGTCGAACGCGGCGGGATCGTTCAACCTCCGCTTCCAGCCTCTTGCGCTCGGCGGTTGCCTTTTCGGCCTCGGCGCGCTCGCGCGCGTGCCGAATCGCGTTGGCCCGAGCACGCAATTCGCCGACCGTGCGCGCGGCGACGACCGGGGTATCGGCTTCGGACGTCAAGCGACGGCGGACGAGCGCTCGCAACTCGCCCCCGACGTGCGCATCGCCGTCGAACAGCCGTGCGAGAAGGTTGATCTTATCCTGATCGGTCATCGCGGCGATGATCGGCCTGACGGCCTCTGATGACGCCTGCTTTCCGGCGAGCGGGTCGGGGGAGCGCTCGGCGGCGGCCGCGACGAGGTCGGGATCGACGTTGAAGAAGGTGGCAAAGGCTTCGAGGGCGCCGGTCACCGGGCCGATACCCGGCATGGGCTCCGGTTCGTCCGGCTCGAACACGGCCGCCTCGACCGCGGTCAGCCAGAGGAGATAGAACAGTCGGAGGTCGCCCCCGAGCACATCGGCGCGCAGAGGCGCGAGCGCCGCGAGCCAGCCCGAGCCATCGTCCCAGTCCTCGGATTCCACTTCGTCAAACGCGATGTCCAGGATCAGGTTCTGGCCGGCATCCCGCAACTTCGCGCCATCGACCTCGCCGAGGAAGGCGCTGCACAGCTGGCGGTCAACCATACGCGCCGGCCACCGGATCATCAGTCGACGCGAGCCCCAATTGGCCAGATAAAGGTGCAGGTCGAACCCGTTCTCCATCAATTTGCTCGGATCGCCCTTGAAGTCGCCCCATTCATAAGAGTTCGTAAAGCTGGTCGCCGTGATCCTCGCCCGGGTCGACAAAGCCCGCAGAGCTTCCCGATCCGCTTGACCGAGTGGGCGGTCGATGGCCTGGAATTCGTAATACTGGTATTCGCTCATGGACGCGGCCGCCGTGTCGGGGTCAGACGGGATGCAGAACCCCGTCTGTTTCGAGGATTCGAAGCGCCTCGGCAAGCGTCACGCCGACATGGAGTCGCCACCATTTGCCCGTGTGCCGCATCCAGTAGATATCAAAGCGGTCTGGCCCCATGCGCCTTGCAACCTAGCCGCGCCCGGTCACGCCCCTCGTTTCGCCCGCCTGTTCCATGCCTGATAAATGCCTGTTCGGCGCCTGTTCCGGGCCTGTTACGGCGCCTGTTCCGGGGCCTCTACGAAGACACAACCTACGGGTTGTAAATCTAATAACGCCTTGACATTGCGGCTCGTTTTGGAACGGAGCGCGGACCGCGGCGACAAGAAACCCCCGCTAACAGCGCCCGGACCGTCGCGGCGAACCGAAAACGAGACGATTCCGAGCCGGATCGGAGGGGGATCCCTCCGGGAGAAGACCCGGGGGCGGCACATGTCAGCCCATCGGATATGGGCGCCCGTGAGTCGCCCGAAAATCGTCTGCCTCTAGGCGGCGGCTTCCGGCGCCGTGATGCGCTCGATCCTTATGGGAAATTTGCGCACTCTTATCCCTGTCGCATGCCACACGGCGTTGGCGACCGCGCCCACCGTCCCGGTAATTCCGATCTCGCCGACGCCCTTGACGCCGAGCCCGTTGACGAAGGCGTCGTCCTCGGGAACCAGCAGCGCCTCGAGCGACGGCGCGTCGGCGTTCACCGGCACCCGGTACTCGCCGAGATCGGCGTTCATGATGCGGCCGCTCGGCCGGTCCACGTTCGCTTCCTCGTGCAGCGCAAAGGAAACGCCCCAGATCATGCCGCCATAGAGCTGGCTCCGCACCAGCCTCGGGTTGATGATCCGCCCGGCGGCAAAGGCGCCGACGAGGCGGGTCGCGCGGATCTGGCCGAGATCGGGGTCGATCTTGACCTCGGCGAACACCGCTCCGTGCGCCTGCAGCGCGTGGTCGCCGACCGCCGCCGGATCGCGCGCGCCCTTGCCCCAGCCGTCGATCTCCGTCAGTCCGGCGCGGGCGAGGATGTCGGCATAAGTCTCGCTGCGGCTCTCGTCGTCCTTGCGGCAGAGCCGTCCGGCGCGCGCGACCACCCCGACATTGCCGGCGCCAAAGAGCGGGAACTCACGGTCGGCCGTGGCCAGTTCGGCCAGCCGGGTGACGGCGCTTCGACCGGCCGCGTCGACGGCCGAGCCGGCGGTCGCCGTGTGGCCGGAGCCGCCCGCGACCCCGCCGTCCGGCAAGTCGGAGCCGCCGAAACGCAGGCTGACCTGATCGATGTCGAGCCCGAGGCCGTCGGCGGCGATCTGGGCGAGCGCCGTCAACGCGCCCTGGCCCATGTCGATCGCGCTCGTCTCGATGGTGGCCGCGCCGTCCCGATGGATGATGGCGCGCGCCTCGGCGGCGAACATCGGGCAATGGAACACGGCGGTTCCCATGCCCCAGCCGACGAGAAAACCATCGCCGTCGCGCATCTGCCGGGCGCCCGCGGCCGGCTCGACCAGCCGAACGCCTTCGCGCCCTGGGCGTAGCATTCGCGTAACGCCTTCGACGAATAGGGCTTGCCGGTGATCGGCTCGACCTCCGCATAATTGACCAGCCGGAAGTCGAGCGGGTCCAGGCCGCAGGCCTCCGCCGCTTCGTCGACGGCGGCCTCGAGCGCCGCCGATCCGGACGCGAGGCCCGGAGCGCGCACCGGCCCGGGCGTGCCGATGTCGTTGCGGGCGGCCTCGTGGGCGATGGCGATCGTGGGGCTCGCGTAGAGCATGCGCGAGACGCCGCCCGCCGGCTCGATGAACTCGTCGAAGCTGCTGGTGGCCGCGATCACGTGATGGGATATGGCGGTCAGCCGGCCGTCCCGCTCCATGCCGAGTTGAATCCGCTGCCGCGTCTCGCCGCGATGGCCGACCGGCCCGAACATCTGGGCGCGCGTCAGCGCCAGTTTCACCGGCCGCCCCGTCATGCGGGCCGCAAGGCCGCACAGGATATGCGCCCCCGCGAGAATCGCTTTCGAACCAAAGCCGCCGCCGATGAACGGCGTGCGAATGAGCACGTTTTCGGGCGGGACGCCGAAGAAGCCGGCGTAGGCGGTCCGGGCCATGTGCGGCGCCTGATTCGGAGTGTCGAGCGTCAGGCGGTCGCCGTCCCACGAGGCGACGATGGCGTGCGGCTCCATCGCATTGTGATACTGCGACGGCGTCTCGTAGGTCGCATCGATGCGGAGCGGCGCCGCCGCCAGCGCCGCCTCGACGTCGCCATGCGCGCCGCCCGGGGGCGAGCCGACGCCGACGGCCTCGGGGACGAAACGCTCGCCGTCGAGCCCGAGGCGCGGCGGCTCGATCTCGTAACGGGGCGCGAGCAGCGCGGCGCCTTCGGTCGCCGCCTCCAGCGTCTCCGCGACGACGAGCGCGATCGGCTGGCCCGCGTAGCGCACGCGGTCGTTTTGCAGCGCCTCCAGGCGGAACGCGAACAGACCGTGCTTGCCGTCCGGATCGCCGGCCAGCGGCGGCCGGTTGGCGGGGGTCATCACCTCCACGACACGCGCATGCGCCTTGGCGGCCTCGACGTCGAGATGGGCGACGCGACCGCGCGCGATCGTGCTGATGGCGCAGACCGCATAGAGCATCCCTTCGGGATGGTTGTCCGCGGCGTAGGTCGCCCGCCCGGTCACCTTGAGGATTCCATCGCGGCGAGTGAGCGGTTGGCCCGAGTTGGAGCCGTAGCGCAGGCTCGGCGAGCTTTGGACAGGGTGCGTTTCAGGCATGCTGAAGGGCTCTCGGAACCGAGGAGAAGGGGGAGGCCGGCAGGGCGGGAAGGCGTTCGGGCGTTCCCGCCGCCGCGAGCGCCAGCGCGCGCACGACGATTCCCTTGGCGAGGTCGATCTTGAACGCGTTGTCGCCGGAGGGCTTCGCGCCGGCGAGCGCGACTTCGGCCGCTTCGCAGAACGCCGCCGCATTCGCTCTCGCGCCCGCGAGCGCGGTCTCGGCCGCATGCGCGCGCCACGGCTTCGCCGCCACGCCGCCGAGCGCGAGCCGGGCGCCGCGGATTCCGCCGCCCTCGAGGTCGAGCGCTGCGGCGGCCGAGACGACCGCGAAGGCGAAGGACGTGCGCTCGCGCAGCTTGAGATAGCGCGCATGCGCCGAAAAGCGCGCCGCTTCGCCCGGAAGTCGAACCGCGACGATCAGGTCGCCCGGCTCGAGCGCGCTTTCGCGCTCCGGCGTGTCGCCGGGCAGACGGTGAAGATCCTCGAGCGCAAGCTCGCGCCGGCCCCCTTTGCCTTCGATCTCGACAATTGCGTCGAGCGCGACCAGCGGCACGCAGACATCCGACGGATGGGTCGCGATGCAGCGCTCGCTCCAGCCGTGGACCGCGTGCAGGCGGTTCTCGCCGTGCAGGGCGTCGCAGCCGGCGCCCGGCTGACGGCGATTGCAGGCGCTCGCGACGTCGTAGAAGTAGCTGCAGCGCGTCCGCTGCATCAGGTTGCCGCCGACGGTCGCGGCGTTGCGCACCTGCGCCGAGGCGCCGGACAGCAGCGCTTCGGCGACGGCCGGATAGGCGCGGGCGAAGTCCGGGTCGTGCGCGAGGTCGGCGTTGCGCACGAGCGCGCCGATCCGCACGCCGCCGTCGGCCAGGCGCTCGACGCGGTCGAGGTCCGGCAGGCGGGTGATGTCGATCAGACGGTCGGGCCGCATGGCGCCGCCCTTCATCAGGTCGAGCAAATTCGTGCCGGCGGCGAGATAGGTCGAGCCGGGTTCCGCCGCGGCGGCCACCGCTTCCGCAATGGACGCGGGCCTCACATAGTCGAAGATCTTCATGCCGCAGTCCTCCGGTCTTGTTCCGCAAACCGCTTCTGCGCTTCGAGCACCGCCTCGGTGACGCCCCGATAGGCGCCGCAACGGCAGATGTTGCCGCTCATTCCCTCGCGCACCCGCTCGGGGTCGTCGCCCGCCTGACCCTCCTCGATCAGGCCGATCGCGCTCATGATCTGGCCCGGCGTGCAGAAGCCGCACTGGAAGCCGTCATGCGCGATGAAGGCGGCCTGCACCGGATGAAGGTTGTCGCCCTCAGCGAGGCCTTCGATGGTGACGACTTCCGCCCCGTCGAGGCTCAGCGCGAGAGAAAGACAGGAATTGACCCGCTTCCCGTTCACGAGCACGGTGCAGGCGCCGCATTGGCCGCGGTCGCAGCCCTTCTTGGTCCCGGTCAGGACGAGGCGCTCGCGCAGGAGATCGAGAAGGGTGACGCGCGGATCGTCGAGCGCAACGCTCCGCCGCTCGCCATTGACGACAAGGCTCATGGAGAAGGTCATGAAGACTCCCGTGCGTTCGTTCCGGCGGATGGTGACGTCGAGGCCAAGGGCCGGCTAGGAGAAGACCGCCGCGCGGCGGTGACGGCAGGTTCGCGATAAACCGGCTCGGCTGCCTCGTTTCGAGGCGCCGGCGATCCGATGGAGACAGTATACGGAGGGTGCCTCCGTTTTGCAAGAGGCGTAACTGGACGTCATGTCAGGTGGTGCAACGAACCTCGCGCGCAAGCCCCGCTCCGACGCGGCCCGCAATCGCGAGCGCCTGCTCGAGGCGGCTTCCGACGTCTTCAGCGCCGGCGGCCCCGACGCCAGCCTCGAAGCCGTGGCGAAGCGCGCCGGCGTCGGCATCGGAACGCTCTACCGCCACTTTCCGACCCGCGAAGCCCTGTTCGAGGCGGTCTATCGGCGCGAGGTCGATCAGCTCGCCGAGCTCGCCGAGCGGCTCGCCAACGAAACTGAGCCCGTCGAAGCCGAGCCCGTCGAGGCCTTGCGGCGCTGGCTGCACGCCAATGTGCGGCTGGTGGCGACCAAGAAGGGCATGGTGGCGGCGCTCGCCCTGGCGGCGCACCGCCCATCGCAGCTTCACGCCTATTCCTCGGACCGCCTGACGAAGGCCGCCGGTTCGCTGCTCGACCGCGCCGCCAGGGCCGGCGAGATCCGTACCGATGTCGCACCGGAAGACCTTTTGCGCGCGCTCGTCGGCATGTCCTACAACGTCTATGACACCCCCGATTGGCGAAAGACCGCGCTGCGCCTCGTCGACATTTTTGTAGACGGCCTGCGCAAGCGGTGACGGCGCACCGGGCGTAGGGGGCGGTGTCGACCCCTGAGTCGCCATTGGCCGTCGGCCGGGAACGCGAGGTGTTAATCGGCGGAGCCGCACGTCACCCGTTCGCGTTCAGCCCCGCCAGCACGGCCTTGAGGCTCGCGAGGCCCGCCTCGATGTTCTCGATGATCTCCTCGGCCAAGTCCTCCGGCTCGGGGAGGTTGTCGAGGTCGGTGAGGCTCTTGTCCTTGAGCCAGAACACGTCGAGGCTCGCCTTGTCGCGGGCGAGGAGTTCTTCGCGCGTGTATTTGCGCCAGCGGCCTTCGGGGTTCGCCTCGCTCCAGGTCGGCTTGCGCGCGTGGCGGTTGGCAGGATTGTAGCAGGCGACGAAGTCCGCGAGGTCTTCGAAGCGCAGCGGCTTCTTCTTCAGCGTGTGATGGATGTTGGTGCGGTAGTCGTAGATACCACACGTCGCGGGTCTGCGGCTCTTTCGAGGCGGCGCGGTTGTCGAAGAAGATCACGTTCGCCTTGACGCCCTGCGCGTAGAAGACGCCGGTCGGCAGGCGCAGGATCGTGTGCAGGTCGGTCATGTCGAGGAGCTTGCGGCGGATCGTTTCGCCCGCGCCGCCCTCGAACAGCACGTTGTCCGGCACGACGACGGCGGCGCGGCCGGTGGTCTTCAGCATCGTGCGGATGTGCTGGACGAAGTTCAACTGCTTGTTCGAGGTCGAGGCCCAAAAATCCTGCCGGTTGTAGGTGAGGTCGCCTTCCGCCTCGCCCTCGTCGGTCGTGAAGGTCATCGAGGACTTCTTGCCGAAGGGCGGATTGGCGAGGACGTAATCGAATGTGGTCGGAGCGGGTCCGACCAGCGCGTCGGCGGGCGAGACCATGCTTTGGCCGTCCATCTCGCCGATGCTGTGCAGAACCATGTTCATCAGGCACAGGCGGCGCGTGTTGGCGACGATCTCGTTGCCGGAAAAGGTCGCCTGTTTGAGGAACTGCTTCTGCGCCCGGTCGAGATTCTGGCGCGACAGGTAGTCATAGGCCGCGAGAAAAAAGCCGCCCGTGCCGCAGGCGGGGTCGGCGATGGTCTTGCCGGGTTCGGGAGCGACGCATTCGACCATGGCGCGGATGAGCGCGCGCGGGGTGAAATATTGCCCGGCGCCCGATTTCGTGTCCTCGGCGTTGCGCTCCAGGAGCCCTTCGTAGATGTCGCCTTTCACGTCGGCGCCGAGCATCACCCAGTCGTCTTCGTCGATCATGCCGACGAGGCGGGCGAGTTTCGCCGGGTCCTGAATCTTGTTCTGCGACTTGGTGAAGATCTGGCCGAGCAAGCCGGGCTTGTTCCCGAGCGCGCGCAGGGTCTCGATGTAATGGCCTTCGAGCGCCGCGCCGTTGAGCGCCCGCAGCTTCGGCCAGGCGTATTCGGCGGGAACGCCGACGTCGCGGCTGTAGGGCGGACGGGAATATTCGTCCGCCATCTTGAGGAAGATGAGGTAGGTGATCTGCTCCAGATAGTCGCCGTAGCCGACGCCGTCGTCGCGCAGCGTGGTGCAGAAGTTCCAGACCTTTTGGACGATGGGCGCGGTGGTCATGCGGATAGCTTGCTTTCGGCGGGCGTTTCGCGGACGGGCGGCGCTCTATCGGACGGGTTGTCCGCGGCAGCGCGCAGGCTGAGAAGGGCGGCCGCAGGTTCGTCGGACGGGTCTTGCGGGACGAGGTGGCCGGAGAAAGCTCTCTTCAGGATCGATTGGCGGAGAGCTGCAACTATCGATTGACTCAGATTGCAGCATGTCAACTGCGATACGATCTACGATGCTCGGATTTGCGAGCACAACAGTGTTCTGGACAGCGGCAATCGAGGATATGCAACCGTTGACGTCGCGGCCTTGTTCGACACTGAGCCGCGCTTGACCATGAGCCTACGGCTGTCGTTGGCGACTCAGCAGTCCGGTCGAACGAACTCAGGGCATAAGAGAACCTTCATATACAGCGCTGAAATGTCCGAGCATGACGGCCGTGTTCCAAATCTCAAGGGACCGACGCACAATGCTGCCCAAGATGCCTGATCGTACCAGCAATCGCTGTCGCATCGATACTTGTCGGGTTATTGGCTTCCATCTCGCGGTATATGGCGCAACGCCATCGAAACTTGTCGATCACAACCGTGAACAATGATCGTCCCTGACGTTGATGAGAAATTCGCTCGGTCTCCGATTAACCGGAGTCGGAAGTCAATTGCATTGGCCGTACGGCCATTCTGAACGAGCCAGTCGCCGGCTTCTGCGACAGCTCGAATTCGAGTAGCCGTGCATCAAAGGGCTACCATCCGATCGGAACTGAGGCAGCTCCTCATACTGGATTCGCGTCGGCCAAGGGCACAACGTCGGCTGATCATGGCTTGGGGCGCGTCAGCCTTGTCCTAGGTGGCATCCTTCGTTACATTTCGCGATCGCCTCGGATTGCTGTCTACGCGGGCTGACTGATGGCCTTCGCAACTCGCCAGAGCGCCGCCAACTTCTCCGCGTTGGCCGCGCCAATCGGCGGTGAGTTTGCCTTCGAAGGCGGCTTTGAGGAGGGCCTGACGGTAGGTCTTCAACTGCGCCCGCGCGCGCGTCAGGCTTTCGGCGCTCGCGTCGAGTTCCGAAAACAGTTCTTCGATCTTCGCGACGATGCGGCGCTGCTCGTTGGAGAGGCGCAATCGGCAAGCGTAGTTCCAGCAAAACATCGGTGTGCGTTCAGACCGCTGTCGCTGATGCCGGTCCGTCCGTCAATCGCCAGACTGGCTTTCCCGGCGTTGAATGACGATAGGCGAGGTATCGGAACAGCCCTCAGCGTAGCGGCCGAAACCGATACATCTTGCCCGACATCATCAGACGAGGTGGCGTGCGTTCGACAAGACATGCGACGCCGCATCGGTTTCGCTGGCCGCGCACGTCATTAGAACGTCGCACCGCCGTCACTTCGATGTGGGCCTCGGATCGCATTGAGGCGGCAACGACTTGTTTTCGTGCACCCAGAACTCGCCAAGTTGAATCGCCGTGTCTTCAATCGTCGCTTCGTGGCCTTCGGGCACTGCGAAGTTCATACGCACTCGCGGGCTCGTTCAGCTGTTGAAAGGGTCTCCGCTTACGCCTGGCAATTCACCAGGACGTCGACAATCATCGCAGCGTCAAGCCCATGTCGCAGGCAACAGCCACTCATCCCGCCAGCGCCTCGTTCATCTCGTCCATCACCGCATCCATCCCCGGCCCGAACAGCGCGTACATCCGCCCGAGCCCTCCTTTCGCATCGAAGGGCGTCAGGTCAAGATCGTCGCGCTCGATCCGCATCGACCCCGCGATGTGGTCGCGGATCATCCGCAGCCAGTCCATCTGCTCCTCGTTGAACTTTTGCCCCGCGCCCGGAATGGCGCTTCAAAATCCACGTCTGGAAATTGCGCCGCACCCGGTCTTCGTTGGCGGTCAGCTTTTCGTCGAGGCCGACGACGCGGCGGATCGAGCGCCACAAGTTGGGTGAGTTCGGAGATCGGGTTCTCGCCCTTGTAATCGTCAAGATGCGCGTAGGCGCGCCAGACATAGGCGGGCGCGAGGCGCGGCCGGTCGGCCTTCAGGGTCTTCAGCAGCGAAGCGATCATTGCGTAGGTGACGTCCGCGCGCCGGGCGGGCTGCAGTGAAGTAGATCGTCAGCGCCTCGATCTCGTCGCGGTTCGCATTCAGCCAGTCGGCGAAATCCTCGACGATCTGCCTTCGCATTTTCCGTCTTGTCGCCCGCCCACTCGGCGCTTAGCAGCGTGTCGAGCGTTTCGTGGTCGATGGTCTGTTCGTGGTCGCGCCGAATGGTTTCGAAGCAGATCGACGAGCGGCCCGTTGAACATCTTCGTCGCCGCGTTGACGAGCTTTTCCCGCGCCGCGGCCAGCGCGGCTTCGTCCGGCTCCGCCTCGCCCGTCGCCGCAGTCGCCGCCGCCGCGATCTTGTCGCCGTCGATGGCGTCGAACAGGTCGCGCACGATGGTTTTCGAGCGGCGCGCCCGGCCTTCTCCTCGATCTGCTGGCGCTCCTCCGGGTCGCAACTGCTTGTCGAGGCGCGCGAGACGCGCGGCGAGCGAAGAAAGGGTATCGTCGTCGCGCACGCCCATGACGACGCCCATGGCGAGGTCGCGGAACGGAATCGAAGGTTTCGTGTCGAGCGGACGGCTCGCCGTCTTCACCGTCTTCATCACGCCGACCGCGTCGACGATCACGTAATGGGTCTTGGCCTTGGCCGACGGCGTGACCTTCTTGAGATCGTCCGCGTCGATCGTCCGGGTGCCGCGCCCCTTCATCTGCTCGAAATAGTTGGACGGAGCGCACGTCGCGCATGAACATGCAGACATTCGAGCGGCCGCACGTCGGTGCCCGGTCGCGATCATGTCGACCGTGACGGCGATGCGCGGATTGTAGGCGTTGCGGAAGTCGGACAGCGTCGTCTTCGGGTCTTCCTCCGCCTTGTAGGTCACCTTCTTGCAGAAGTCGTTGCCTTCGCCGAACTCCTCGCGGACGATCTGGATGATGTCGTCGGCGTGGCTGTCGGTCTTGGCGAAAATCAGCGTCTTGGGGACTTCCTTGCGGTCGGGGAAAATAACCGGAAGATTGTCGCGGAAGGCGCGGATCACGGTGCGGATCTGATCCGGGTTGACCACGGAGCGGTCGAGCTGCGCTGGCGCCGTAGTCTTCGTCCGCGTCCTGTTGCTCCCAGCGCTTGGCGCGCGTCTGCCGCTCGCGCTTTTCAAACCATCGTTGCGCCTGCGAGCTTGCCGCCGGCGCCCGTCACCTGCGTGTCGATGAGGTAGACTTCGTTGCCGACGTTGACCCCGTCGGCGACCGCCATTTCGTGCGTGTACTCGCTGACGACGTTCTTGCGGAAGAAGCCGTAGGTGCGGTTGTCGGGCGTCGCGGTGAGGCCGACGAGGAAGGAGTCGAAATATTCGACCACCTGTCGCCACAGATTGTAAATCGAGCGGTGGCACTCGTCGATGATGACGACGTCGAAGAATTCTGGCGGCAGCTTCTCGTTGTAGACGACAGGCATGGGCTTCTTGCCGATCTCGCGTCGCTCGGCCTGGTTTTCCTCGTCCGCGCCCTCCGCCATCGGCTCGTCTTTCAGGATCGAATAGATGCGCTGGATGGTCGAAATGCAGACCTGGGCGTCGGTCGAGATGAACGACGAGTTCAGGCGCTGGACGGTGTAAAGCTCGGTGAACTTGCGGTTGTCGTCGTTCGGCACGTAGGCCATGAACTCCTGTTCCGCCTGCTCGCCGAGATTTCGCGTGTCGACGAGGAAGAGGACGCGCTTCGCGCCCGCGAATTTCAGCAGCCGGTAAACCTCGGTGATCGCGGTGTAGGTCTTGCCCGATCCCGTCGCCATCTGGACGAGGGCGCGCGGCTTGTCCTCCTTCAGCGAGGCTTCGAGGTTGTTGATCGCGGTGATCTGGCAGTCCCGCAGGCCGGCCTCGTTCGAGGGCGGGCAAGTCCTGCAAGCGTGCGCGGAAGGATTTCGGCTGCGCCGCCCATTCGCGCAGCGTCTCCGGGCGGTGAAAGCTGAACACCTCGCGCGAGCGCGGCTTCGGGTCGCGCGCGTCCGTGAACCGGGTGAGGACGCCGGTCGCTTCGTAAATGAAGTTCAGCGGCTCGGTGTTCTTGACCCATTTGAGCTCCGCCGCCGCGTAGCCGGACGACTGCGCCTCGACAGTCGTGATCTTCGGCGCCCCAGGAGTCGGGCTTGGCCTCGACGACGCCCAGCGCCTTCCGGTCGGAAAACAGGACGTAGTCGGCCGGCCCGATGCTCGTCGTGTATTCCCTGATCGCAATGCCGGAGGCCGCGGCGTGGTCGATGCTCTTTTTGTCCTGAACGGCCCAGCCGGAAGCCTCGAACCGCTCGTCGATAGCGTCGCGGGCGATTTGTTCCGGGTTTTTGTTCGCGCCCGCCAAGATTGGGAGATCCTGTGTCCCTGTGCTGTGAGCATACAGCGTTTACGACCAATGATGAAAGACGCAACTACGCTGAGGCCCGTCCGACGCGGTTCTTCCGGCCATCATGCTCACGGCGGCTCACTGGATCCGGTCTGCCTTTGAGCTCGAACTCCCGCTTCGGGCGGTCACCTTCCGACCAATCGGCGCGACGAACGAGACCGATTCGCTCGGAAGCCGCTGTTCGCCCAAAGCCCGCTTCCCGCTCGGCTGCGCCATCGGCGGTCGGACGCCAAGCGTTGATGCAGACCCATCGAAAGGACGGGCGCGGTGGTCGTCCCGCCCGCGGCTCGGCAGACGTTCGAAGCTCGACTAGTTCTATTTTACGGAATCATTAGCTTGCCAGTTTCCTGGATTTCCACTATATCTGACTTTGAAAAGCCGACCAGGAGGGCCTGCATGTCCGACGCCACTGATATTCCCATTCCGCCTGTCCTCAGGCGCGATCGGTCGCTCGAGGCGCGGCGGGCGGCGCGGGCGCGAAAGGCGGAGCGGGACTGGCGGATCCTGGCGCTGGCCGCGGGCAGGCGCCTCGGTCGCCGAAATCGCCGAATGCGAGGGCGTTACGGTCAATCACATGCGCAATCAGGTGCGGGCGGTGCTGCGCCGGCGCCTGCCGCCGGCGCCGCCGGAGTTTGTCGCGCTGCAGGTCAGCCGCCTTAACGAGGCGATGAATATATCCTTCAATGCAATGTATAACCCGCAGACGGGCGCCAACTTCCAAGCGATCGGCCAGGTGGTGAGGATCGTGCGCGCACTCGCCGCTATCACGGGCTCGCCGGTCTGCAGCGAAAGCGCCCGCCTGCGCCAGCTCCTGCAGCCGCGTCGCGTGCGGACCCGGCGCCCGCGCCCGAGTTCGAGGGAATCGATAATGGCGCAGCAAGCGATTGAAAATGTCCGATTCGGGCCGGGCGTCCCTCCGCTCAGTCATCGCCACGCCCCTCCGGGGGCTCGCGATGACGAGGAGGGTCGGCCCGGCAGTCGCCGGGAAATCGAAAATGGCGCTGCAAGCGACTGAAATCGCTCGATTCGGGCCGGCCGCTCCTCGGCTCGGGTCACCGCCACACCGCTTCGGTCTCGCGATGGCGAGGGTCGGCGTAGCCGTGGCGCGGAATCCCCGGTTACGAAAGCCCGACGCAACCCCTTGAAAACATCGATCCCGCGCCCGAGTGCGGCGGACCACCCGGGCCGTGTCGACGCCCGAGGGCGCAATCGTCAGCCCGCCGGTCCTGAACCCGGCCAGCTTCCCATTCCCCACGGTTAAGATGACTCTCAATGGCGCCTGGCCATCTGAAGCGCCGCCCACGCCGCGATCGGGCAAAATCCTCGCGCGCCCCCGTATCGGCGGCCCCCGACAGCCTCGCCCCGCGAGAACCGCCGGAGGCTGCAGGGTCGCCGAGGCGGCCTTACGCCGCCATACGGCCCAAGATCATGTCCGCCGCCTTCTCGCCGATCATCGCCGAGGGCGCCTGGGTGTTGCCGCTGACGAGGAGCGGCATGATCGAGGCGTCGGCGACGCGCAGGCCCTCGACCCCGCGCACGCGCAGCGTCGGATCGACGACCGAGCGCTCGTCCGCGCCCATGCGGCAGGTCCCGACCGGATGATAGATCGTGTCGGCGCGCTCGCGGATGAGCTCGCGCAAGCGTCGCCGGGTCGTCGCGGCCCGTTCCGTAGATGTACTGGCCGCCGTAGCGGCGCGAGCGCGCGGCTTGGCCAGGATCGTCTGCACGATCTCGACCCCGCGCACCAGCGTCTCGAGATCGTCCGGGTCGGCCAGGAAGTTCGGGTCGATGAGCGGCGCCGTCGCGACGTCCGGGCCGGCGAGCGGACCGAGCCGCGGCTCTTCGGCCTCAGGCCGCAGACATGCAGCGACATGCCGGTGGTGAAGTGGAGCTTGCGGTTGTGATCGTCGACGATGCCGATGCAGAAGTGGAGCTGCAGGTCCGGCCGGTCGAGGTCGGGCCTGCTCTTGATGAAGCCGCCCGCCTCGGCCGCGTTGGAGGTCAGGAGGCCGCGCCCGTGGCGAGGAAACTCGACGAGCTCCCGGCGCCGCGCAGCAGCATCGGCAAGGCGTAGGCCGAACAGGCCCGGTCCCTTGGCGACGCAGGTTGGCGACGTAGTCGCAATGATCCTGAAGGTTGGCGCCGACCTCGGGCGCGTCCTGCACGACCTCGATGCCGAAGCCGCTGCAGCTGCTCGGCCGGGCCGACGCCCGAGACCATCAGGAGCTGCGGCGAACCAAAGGCGCCGGCCGACAGGATGATCTCGCGCCGCGCATAAAGCCGCTGCTCGGCGCCGCCGCGACGGACAGACGACGCCGACCGCCCGCCTGCCCTCGAACAGGATCCGCCGCGCCTGGGCGTCGGCGATGGATCGCGAGATTGGGCGCGGGCGACGACTGCAGATAGGCGCGGGCGGCGTTGTAGCGCCGGCCGTTCTTCTGGAACACCTGATAGGCGCCGACGCCCTCCTGGGTCGCGCCGTTGAAATCGTCGTTGCGCGCGAAAGCCGGCCTCGAGCGCGGCCGCGACGAAGGCCTCGACCGCGGGATTGCGGTAGCTGAGGTCGCTGACATGGAGCGGGCCCGCCGACGCCGTGCAACGCGTCGGCCCGCGCGCATTGTCTTCGGAGCGCTTGAAATAGGGCAGCACGTCCGACCAGCCCCAGCCCTTGCAGCCGAGCGCCGCCCAGGAGTCGTAGTCCTGCGGCTGGCCGCGCATGTAGATCATCGCGTTGATGAGGCTCTGACCGCCGAGGCCCGCGTCCGCGCGGCTGATAGCCCTTGCGCCCGCCGAGAGCCCGCCTGAGGCGTGGTCTCGTAGGCGTAGTTGCGCCGCGAGCGGAACGGCACCAGCGCGGCGATGCCGAGCGGAACGTCGGAGAGCAGCGAGGCCTTGGCCGGCCCCGCCTCGATCAGGCGCGACGCTCGTCGCGCTCGAGGATTGCGCGAGACGCGCGGCGACGGCGCAGCCCGCCGGCCCTGCGCCGACGACGATGAAGTCGACCGTCGGCCGTTCGCGGCCCGGTCGGAGGTCTGGATCTGTCGTCATGGCTTGTCCTCGCCCGTCTGCGGTCGAGCGCCTTCCGGCGCCGAGGGGCGCGGTCGCCGCGTGCCCCGTTGTCGCGCGCCGTCGCCTGTTCGCGCTGGCCTCAGCGGCCTCTCTCTCGGCCTGTCGCTGTTTCGATCTCGTGTCCTTGGGTTCGACCTTCTCGCGCAGTTCGCGGCGCAGGATCTTGCCGATCGGCGTGCGCGGCAGCGTGTCGCGGAACTCCACATGGCGCGGCGTCTTGTAGCCGGTCAGATACTGGCGGCAGTGGGCGATGAGTCTCGGCGTCGGTCAGCGGCGTCGTCCTTGCGCACGACCACGATCTTGACCGCTTCGCCCGACTTCGAGTCGGGCACGCCGACCGCGCCGACCTCGTGCACGCCGGGATGGGTCATCACCACGTCTTCGATCTCGTTCGGATAGACGTTGAAGCCGGAGACGATGATCATGTCCTTCTGCCGGTCGACGATGGTAGACGATAGCCGCGCTCGTCGACGCGGGCGATGTCGCCGGTGCGCAGATAGCCGTCCTCGGTCATCACCTTGGCCGTCTCGTCGGGCCTGTTCCAGTAGCCGGCCATCACCTGCGGACCCTTGATGCAGAGCTCGCCCGGCCTCGCCGAGCGGAACATCGCGCCCGTCCGTGTCGCGGATGGCGATGTCGGTCGAGGGCACCGGCAGGCCGATCGCGCCAGTGTAGTCCTCGATCGTCAGCGGATTGGTCGTCGCGATCGGCGAGGTCTCGGTCAGGCCATAGCCTTCGATCAGCGGCTTGCCGGTCACCTGCTTCCAGCGCTCGGCGACCGCCCTCTGAACCGCCATGCCGCCGGCGACCGCGAGATGAAGGCGCGAGAAGTCGAGCCGCAGGAAGTCCGGGTCGTTCGAGCAGCGCGTTGAACAGGGTGTTGACGCCGCTGATCGACCGTGAACGGCGTGCGCCGCAGCGCCTTGACGAAAGCCCTTGATGTCGCGCGGATTGGGGATGAGCAGATTGTTCGCGCCGACCATCAGCGGCACGAAGCAGTTCACCGTCAGCGCGAACACGTGATAGAGCGGCAGCGCCGTCACGAAGACCTCGTCGGCCGAGTCCGAGCGACGGCGCGACCCAGGCGTGCACCTGCTGCAGGTTGGCGATCATGTTGCGATGGGTGAGCATCGCGCCCTTCGGGCACGCCGGTCGTGCCGCCGGTGTATTGCAGGAACGCGAGGTCGTCCGGCTCGACCGTCGGAAACTCGACCGTCTGCAGCGCGTCCCGAGCGAGAGCGCGCGGTTGAAGCGCACGGCTTGCGGCAGGCGCCACGCGGGAACGGCGCGGCGAATATGGCGCACGACGAAATTGGCGACGAGCCCGCGCGGGCCCCCGAGGAGGTCGCCGACGCCGGTCACGACGACGCGCGCGACGTTCGTGCCCGCCGATCGCCTTCTCGAGCGTCTGGGCGAAATTCTCCAGCACCACGATCGCTTCGGCGCCGGAGTCGGCAAGCTGATGATGCAGCTCGCGCGGCGAATAGAGCGGATTGCAGTTGACGACGACGTAGCCCGGCGCGCAGCGCGCCGAACAGCGCGACCGGATATTGCAGCAGGTTCGGCATCATCAGCGCGACGCGCGCGCCGCGCTTGCAGACCGGCGACGTTGCGCAGATAGCTCGGCGAAGGCGCGCGACAGGCGGTCGAGCTCGCCGTAGGACATCGTCCGGCCCATGCAGATATAGGCGATGCGGTCGCGGTAGCGCTCGACGCTGGCGGCAAAGAAGTCGCCGAGCGAGCCGTAAGCCGTCGGATTGATGTCGGCCGGAACGCCCTCGGGATAGGACTTCAGCCAGATCCGTTCCATGCTCGTCCTCTGCTCGCCCTCAGATGTGCAGGCCCTTCAGCAATTGCGTGAACGCGATCTGATCGGCGGTCGGCGCGATTTCGCCTTCCTTCTCGCCGCGCGCGGCGGCGCTCTCCGGGAACATGCGGAACGCCGTGTTGAGCACGATCCGGCCCATGTTCGGCGCGAGCGCGCTGCACCGCCTGGCCGAACCGTCCAAGCCGCGTCGCCACCCGCGCCGGGCGATGGATGAGCGCCTCGACGGCAAGGTCGGCCGCCTCGTCCGGGTCGAGCGTCGGAACATGTTCGTAGAACTTCGTCGGCGCGATCATCTCGGTGCGCACGAGCGGCATGTTGACGTTGGTGAAGGCGACGCCGCGATCGAGAAACTCGCTCGCCGCGCAATCCGACCAGGCCTCCAGCGCCGACTTCGAGGCGACATAGGCCGAAAAGCGCGGCGCGGTCGTCAGCGCGCCGATCGAGGAGATGTTGACGATGTGCCCGGAGCGGCGCTCCGCCATGCCGGGCAGGAAGCCCATCGCGAGCTGAACGGCGCGCGAAATAGTTCAGCCGCATCAGCCGTTCGAGGTCGTGCAGGCGATCGTAGGAATTCTCGACCGCGCGGCGGATCGAGCGCCCGGCGTTGTTGACGAGAATGTCGATCCCGCCGTGCTCGTCCATGATCCGCTGGATGAACGCCGCGCATTGCGTCGGGTCGGAAATGTCGGCGCTGTAGGTCTCGACCTCGAGGCCCTGGACGGAGAATTCCTCGCGCGTCAGATCGAGCTTCTCCGCGTCGCGCGCGACGATCAGCGTCTTCGCGCCGGCCTTGGCGAGCCTGAGGGCGATCGCCTTGCCGATGCCGGCCGATCCGCCGGTCACCAGGACCCGCTTGCCCGCGACCGCGCCGCGCAGCGAACGATCGACGAACAGGGCCGGATCGAGATGGCGCTCCCAATAGTCCCAGAGGCGCCAGGCGTAGTCCTCGAAGTGCGGGAACCGCGATGCCGGCCGGCCGCAGAAGCTTCTGCGTCTCGCGGCTGTCGAAGCGGGTCGGGTAGTTGACGAACATGAAGATGTCGTCCGGCAGGCCGAGCTCCTTCATCATCATCTTGCGCATGCGGCGGAAGGGCGTCAGCGCCATCATGCCGCGCATCAGCGCCGGCGGCGCGAGGCCGAACAGGCCGGCGTTGACGCTGGATCGTGAATGCCGGCGCATGCGCGGCGCTTGGCGAGCGCGTTCAGCATGTCGCCGACGCGCAGCGGATTGGGGTCGGTCAGGTGGAAGGTGCGGCCGTCGAGCCCGTCGAGATGGGCGAGATGGTCCATCGCCGCGACGACGAAGTCGACCGGCACGACATTGATCCGCCCGCCCTCGATGCCGATCATCGGGACCCAGGAGGGCACGGCGTCGCGCAGCTTCTGGATGAGCTTGAAGAAGTAATAGGGGCCGTCGATCTTGTCGATCTCGCCGGTCTTCGAATCGCCGACGACGATGCCCGGCCGATAGATCCGCCACGCGAATCTCCGTCTCCGCCCGCACCAGGCCCTCGCCCTTGTGCTTGGAGGAATAGTACGGGATGGTCGAGGCCGCGCGCCTCCTCGAACATGTCTTCGCGGAACACGCCGTCGTAGAGACCGGCCGCCGCGATCGAACTCACATGATGGAAGCAGCCCGCCTTGACGCTCTTGGCGAAGGCGAGCGCGTTGGCGACGCCAGCGACATTGGCGGTGACGACCTGCGGACGGTTCGGCCGTGAGATCGTAGACGGCGGCGAGATGGAAGAAATGGTCGACCTTGCCCTTGAGCTTTCGCGCGTCCTTGGCCGAGACGCCGAGATCGGGCTGTCGAGATGTCGCCTTCGATCGAGCGTGACCCGCTCGCGCGTCCTGCGCCCCAGAACGCTTTCAGACCCGCGATGAGTTCGGGCGTCGGCTGATACGACCAGCACATAGACCGGTCTCGTCGCGTCTGTTCCAGCAGACGCCGGACCAGACGCCTGCCGATGAATCCGGTTCCGCCAGTGACGAACGCGCTCATGAGCTCTCCTCTCCCCTCAACCGCTCATCTAGCGGATAACTCTAGAATAAGCCGCCTAGAACTTTGGGCGGCGAATTCTAAATATCTGTGCTGATATGGCGAGTCGTAAAAAGGCGGATTGGCCGCCGAGACGAAACGAGGATGGTCATGCCAAAGAAACTGAAAGAACTCGCCAACGAGGCGACGGAAAACCAGCTGGCTGTGAAAGTCAGAGAATCCGCCAGCCAGATTTGGCTTGCGGGCCTCGGAGCGTTCGCCAAGGCCCAGCAGGAAGGCGTGAAGATGTTCGAGGCGCTCGTCGAGGAAGGCGAGAAGGTCCAGGAGCGGACCAAGACCGCCGCCGACGAGCGGCTCGCCGAGGTGAGGGCGAAGGCGACGGGAACCTGGGACAAGCTCGAACAGGTGTTCGAAGACCGGGTCGCGCGCGCGCTGCACAGCCTGAGCGTGCCGAGCCGGCAAGGATATCGACGTCGCTGTCGAAGCGCGTCGCCGAACTGACCGAGATCGCCAAGAAGCTGTCGGCCGAAGCGAGGAGCCGCACGGCCGCGCGCGGACGCACAAGGCGAAAGCCGAGTGAAGCCGCAGCGACGCGCTTGCTAGGTTGACGCGCCGGGCTCGCGCCAGAGGAGCGGTCCGATGGGAGCGGTGTCATGAGCAAGCGCCGCCGCAACGGCAAAGTGGGGATCGCCCTCGCAGGGGGCGGTCCCCTCGGCGGCATCTACGAGATCGGCGCGCTGGTGGCGCTGGAAGAGGCGTTGCGGGGCGTCGCGCTGACCGATCTGCGATCTCTATGTCGGCGTGAGCTCCGGCGCCTTCGTCGCAGCGGGCCTGGCCAACGGCGTCAGCCCGCGCGAAATGCATGCGATGTTCATTCTCGACCGGTCGCACCGCGACCCGTTCGAGCCGGATCTGCTGTTGCGTCCGGCGTTCGGCGAGTTCGTGCGGCGGCTGATGCATGATGCCGGAGCTGATGCAGCGGCGCGCCTTCGCCTATTTCGGCGCGGCGCCGGCGCGCGGCTTCGTCGAGTCGTTCATGCGGCTCACGCGCGGACTGCCGAACGGCCTGTTCGACAACGGCGCGATCGCAGCCTACCTGGCGCGCCTGTTCAGCCAGCCGGGCCGCACCGACGACTTCCGCAAGCTCGCCGCACAAGCTCTTCATCGTCGCGGCCGACCTCGACAGCGGCAAGGCGACGCCGTTCGGCGCGCCGGGCTTCGACCATGTGCCGATCTCCGAGGCGGTGAAGGCGAGCGCGGCGCTGCCGGGGCTCTATCCGCCGGCGCGCATCGGCGGCCGCGACTATGTCGACGGCGCGATGAAGAAGACGCTGCACGCGTCGGTGGCGCTGAAGGAGGGCGCGAAGCTCCTCATCTGCATCAATCCGCTCGTGCCTTATGACGCCGAGCTCGCGGCGCAGGTCGGGCGCGAAGCCGGTCCGCCTCGCGGAGCGCGGCCTCGTGACCGTGCTGTCGCAGACCTTCCGCGCCCTCATCCATTCGCGCATGCGGGTCGGCATGGAGCGCTACGCCAAGGAATTCCCGGACGCCGACGTCGTGCTGTTCGAGCCGGCGCAGGACGACGAAGTCATCTTCTTCGCCAACATGTTCAGCTACGCCGACCGGCGCACGGCTCGCCGAGCACGCCTACCGCCACACGCTGGCGGAACTCGAAGCGCCGCGCGGACGAACTCGGACCGATCCTCGCCCGCCACGGCGTCGAACTCGACCGGGACGCGTTCTGAAGCGCGGCGCCGGGCCGCGTCGAAGCCTAGTCAGACCGGCGAAGTTGTGGGATAGCGTGCGGCCGCTCGAGAAGGCGCTCGGCGAGCTCGAGAAGGCGCTGAGCCGGGACAAACCCGGACGTCGCGAGGGGATGAAACGCGATGCCGCCAAAGCCGCCCCGTCGGACGCGTGAACGCATCCTGGAGACCGCGCTCGCGATGTTCAACGAGTTCGGCGAACCGTCGGTGGCGACGACGTCGATCGCCTTCGAAATGGGCATCAGCCCCGGCAATCTCTATTATCACTATCATTCCAAGGAGGAGATCGTCGCGGATCTCTTCGCCGAGTTCCGGCGCGAGATCGAGACGACGCTCGCCGCGCCCGAAAAGCGGCTGCCCAACGCCGAGGACTGTTGGCTCTTTCTGCACCTCGTGTTCGAGGCGATCTGGAAATACCGTTTCATCTATCGGGACATCAACGACCTCGTCGCCCGCTATCATGGGATCGAAGTGCAGTTCCGCCGCATCCTCGCCCACAAGATCCGGGTCGCCGAGCAGATTCTCGCCGGCCTGGTCAAGGGCGGGACAGATGCGCGCCGAGCCGGCGGAGATCGCCACGCTGGCGCAGAACATCGTGCTGGTCGCGAGCTACTGGATGTCGTTCGAGATTCGCCCGCGATCCGCAAGCCGGCGCAGGACGGACAGAACGCTCGCGCCGCGGCGGCCTTTCACGTCATCGCGCTCGCCGCGCCCTATCTCGAGCCGCGCGAGCGCGAACTGTTCGATCAACTGGCCAAACGCTACATCGCCTGAGGAGGACGCCATGGCCGCCGTCAGCATGGAAGAACTTTCCCTATGACCCCGCACGCTACGCCTACGAGGGCGCGGCGCTGAAGGCGGCCTGGCCCGGAGCTGCACCGGGGCGACTGCGAGCCGTTTCCCGATGCGGCGTTCGTCGAGGCGATGCTTCGCCCGGCGTCCGCAACTCAAGAGCTCGCACGACGCCGAGACCACCGCCGAGGCTTTGCAATCGGCCTGGCGAGCCTACCATCGCGGCGATTTCGGCGCCGCGGTCGCAGCAGGGTTCGGCGCTCGGGCCGATCGGCGCCAACCCCGCCAACAAGGCGGCCAACATCTACGCGACCTATCTCGAGACGCGACGAGCGAGGCGCAAGCGCGAGATCTGCTCGCCTCGGCCGCAGCGCGCCGAGGCGCTGCAGGCCGTCGCGCCCGACTTTCCCAACGCCTTCTATTTCCACGCCCAGGCGCTCGGCCGCTACGCCCAGGAAGTCTCGATCGTCAAGGCGCTGGCGGAGGGAATCGGCGGCAAGGTGAAGGCGAGCCTCGACAAGGCGATCGCGCCTCGAGCCCAAGCACGCCGAGGCGCACATCGCGCTCGGCGCCTATCACGCCGAGATCGTCAGCAAGGTCGGCGGCATGCTGGCGAAGCCTCACCTATGGCGCGAGCAAGGACGAGGCGGTCAAGCATATCGCGCTCGCCCGCAAGCTCCTGCCCGAATCCGCCGATCGCCCGGATCGAGGAGGCGAACGGCCTCGTCATGCTGTTCGGCAAGTCGAAGCTCGCCGAGGCGGAGGAGCTCTACAGGAAGGCCGCGAACTGCGCCGCGCGCTCGACGCGATGCAGAAGCTCGACGCGGAACACGCGCGCGAGGAGGCGGACGGGTAGCTAGAAGGCCCAGGTGACGAACGCCGCCATTGCACGAGTTTCGACGATCAGCAAGGGATCCCGAGCCTCCGCTTGCGGGCCGATCGGCATGAGCCGGGGCCGGCTGCGCCAGACGATTTTGCCGCCGTGCGCTCCGAACGCCCCGGTCGCCTGCCGCTCGTCCGGATAGGCCGTCCGTTCGCGGGAGGCGCACCAGGGTTGAGCATAGGGATCGAGCCGGCGCCGTCATTGGCGCGGTGCGCGGCAAAGGTCTCCTTGGTCAGATTGACGAAGCCGGTCATCCGGCGCGCTCCGTTAGCTTTGCGCATGGGGTTGATCGGCGCCCTTCGCCGAGCGAAGCGACGACCCCGCGGCGTGGCGAAGAGCGCGCGGATCGGGCCCTTTCGCCACATTTCCTCGCGTTTGATGGAGGCTGAAACGCGCCAAACGTGTTGCGTAAGCGTGGCGACTGGCGGCCTGTCTCGCCATTTTTTTGGCCGAAAACGGGAGTTCGCGAAAAGGCTTTTTGCAGGCCTGAGGACGGCGCTCATTTGGCGGGCGAGCCAACGAAATCAGAACGTTAAGCGTCAAGTTCTGATTACTGTAACCGGGGCAGATTTCGGGGCCGGGGGTCAGCTTGGAGCGGGGGCGATGAGGCTGGCGAGGGGCGGGACGTGAGGTCCCGCGATGCCGAGACGGGCGCCGAGGTAGTCGAAGAACGAGATTTTGAGTTTGGCGCAGGTCTTGGCGAGGCCGAGCATGACGTCGCGGGCAGTGCGTCCTTTTTCGCTGACGGTTCCGCCGAAGACTTTGCGCTTGGTGACGACGGCGCGGATGTCGCTTTCGGAACCATTGGTGTTGAGGGGAATCTCGGGCCTCTCGAGCACGCGCAGGAGTTCGTCCTTATTGACGAGCAGGCGCTTGAGGAGCCTGTCGAGCGTGGCATAGCCGGTTCGGCGTTTGAAGATGCGGTCGAAGCGGGCTTTGAGTTCGGCTGCGCGCTCCGGGCTCGGGTCGCGTTTATAGTCTTTGAGCTGCCGATAGAACCACCAGATCAATTGGCGGGCTATCTCGACGGCGCTGCGCTGCCGGTCGTTGGCGGGAACGAGCTTATGGACGAGGCGCTTGGGCCATGGACCCAGCAGAGCGCGTGGTCGCCGACGTTGAACTGCCGCGCGTCGTCGGAGAGAATGACGGCGCCGGCGAGCCGATCCTCGGCGGCGATCGCGCCCCACAGCGCGCCTTCGCTGGCGACACGGACGGGATCGGGCGTGACCCGCAGATCGGTCAGTCCGAGCGCGGCGAGATGGGCCGTCCACTCGGCCTGGGAACCGAATTCGCGGACGTCAGCGCCGGTGAGCGCGTCGATGACGCCATGCGCCACGTTGGCCGCGCGCATATAGGCTTCCGCGGCCGCGTTGATCGCGTAGCGCGCCGTTCCGCCGAGCAGATTACGCAAGAAGGCGAGGCGCGACTTACTCGGTCCTGTGCGGAACGCGGTGAACCGGTCGGAGCCGAATTGCGTCGTATGGCAGGCCTTGCCGGCGTGGCGCGCGCCGGTGTCGTCGACGCTGACAAAGCCGGAGGCGCGAAGGCCGGCGGTGAAGACGGCCTCCTCCTCGGCGCGGAACAGGTCCAGCTTGGCGGTCAAAAGCCGCACCACCTGGCGCTTCGACCCCCGGACTTGATCCGGGGGGAAACGCCTGCCGCGGTCAGTACGGTCACGATCCGATCGCAGGTCATCTGGCCCTGAAAATGCAGCCCCAGAACCAGGCGATGCAGATTGGGGCCGCAGCCGCCCACGACGCCCGCGGGCAGATCGGCCGTCACCGTCCGCCCATCCGGCGTCGCCCAGCGCTCGCGCCGGTAGAGCGTAACCTCTGGTTTCAACACCAGGTCCTGAACGATGATCTCTTCGTAACCCTTGTGGCGCGACCCTGACGGCGCTGGCGCCGTCAGGGTCACCGTGCGGTCGATGCTCATCTTCGAAACGCCCGGGCCGCGCCGGCGCGGCCAGGCTTTCGCCGTGTTCGGCGTCTCCGGCGCTGGACGATCGCTCGCCTTCTCCATGCCCGACGGCTTGATCGGCGGTCGCCGCGGCAAGCCCTTCAGACGCCGGATCTCGTCCTTCAACTCCTCGCCTTCGCGTTTGGCCGAAGCGAGCGCCGCCGTCAGCTTCTCGTTCTCCTTCCGAAGCCGCTCGACCTCGCCGAGCACCCCGCGAACCACTCCGATGAGTTCGGGCAGGCTCAAAGTCTCAAGCAAATCAACGGAGCAAGGCGACATCCAAGGCTTGAATCAAGCCTCCGTTAACAATCCCTTTCCGCCCGGTAATCTGCCCCGGATACGAATCTTGCGTCTAAGCCTTTGAAATCGCTCGTTTGGCTGAAAAAATGACGCTTCGAAGTCCCCAAGAGGCCGCGACATTCTCAATGGAAAAGCCCGAAAAGGGCGCGCAATCGGCCGAATTTGCCGCCGAAGCGACGTCTCCGGATACGGTTTCACCCATGTCCGTCCATCTGGAAATGTGGCGGACCATGGGCTGGGGCCGCGCCGACTGTGCGGCGCGGGTCAGATCAGCCGCATGCCCTTGAGCGAGGCGTGGCCGTCGCGTCCGACGATGATGTGGTCGTGCACGGCGAGGCCGAGCGGTTTGGCGATCGCGATGATGTCCAGGGTCATCTTCACGTCCTGGCTGGACGGGGTCGGATCGCCGGACGGGTGGTTGTGGACGAGCACGATCGCCGTCGCCGACAGTTCGAGCGCGCGCCGGATCACCTCGCGTGGATAGACCGGGGTGTGGTCGACGGTGCCGGCGCCCTGGACCTCGTCGGCGATCAGCCCGTTCTTCCGGTCGAGGAACAGGATGCGGAAGATCTCGCGGCTCTCGAACGCCATGGCGGTGCGGCAATAGTCCAGCACCTCGTTCCACGAGCCCATCGGCAGGCGCTTGCGCATCTTGCCCCTGGCGAAGCGTTCCGCGGCGGCCTCGACGATCTTGAATTCCGCGATCGCCCGGTCCTTGACCCCCTTGACCTCGGCCAGCCGCTCGGGCGAGGCCGCGATCGTCTCGGCGAACGAGCCGAACTTCTCGACCAGCGCCTTGGCCAGAGGCTTCACGTCGCGCTGGGGAATGGCGTTGAAGAGAATGAGCTCGACGAGCTCGTAGTCCGCCAGCGCGGCGGCCCCGGCCTCGAGGAACCGTTTCCTCAGGCGCTCGCGATGCCCATGAAAATGCGGCGTCTCCGACTCGCCGGCGGCCGCCCCCGGCGCCCCCGGCGCCGCCAGCCGGCCGCCGCCCTCGTCGAGACGACGCCGTCGCGGGCGCCCCGGATCCGACCCGGCGTGGCGCGCGCCGGCGACCCCGGTCATGCGATCGGCGCGCGGTCGGCGCCAGTCGGCGACAGCGTGAAGATCTCGCACCCGGTCTCGGTCACGCCGACGGTGTGCTCGTATTGGGCCGACAGCGACCGGTCGCGCGTCACCGCCGTCCAGCCGTCAGACAGGATCTTCACGCCGTAGCCGCCGAGGTTGATCATCGGCTCGACGGTGAAGAACATGCCGGCCCTGAGCGGAACGCCCTCCCCCTTGCGCCCGATGTGGAGGATGTTGGGCTCGTCGTGGAACAGCCGGCCGAGACCATGGCCGCAGAAGTCGCGCACGACCGAGCAGCGCTCGCGTTCGGCGTAGGTCTGGATGGCGTGCCCGATGTCGCCGGTGCTCGCGCCCGGCCTGATCGCGGCAATGCCGCGCATCAGCGCCTCGTAGGTGACGTCCATCAGCCGCTGCGCCCGCCGGGGCGGCTCGCCGGCGGCGAACATGCGGCTCGCGTCGCCATGCCAGCCCTCGACGATCAGGGTGACGTCGATATTGAGGATGTCCCCGTCGCGCAGCGGCTTGTCGTCGGGCGCGCCGTGGCAGACGACATGGTTGATCGAGGTGCAGATGGACTTGCGATAGCCGCGGTAGTTGAGCGGAGCCGGATAGGCGCCGTGGTCGCGGGCGAACTCGAACACGAACTTGTCGAGGGCGGCGGTCGTGACGCCGGGCTTGACCAGCGGCCCCACGAGGTCGAGCGCCTCCGCGGTCAGCGCGCCCGCTTTGCGCATGCCCGCAAAGCCTTGCGCTCCGTGCAACCGGATCTGCCCGCTCCGACGGGCGATCCCGTCCACGGCCGGCACAAATATCGTCGACGTCGTCACCAGGCTTCCTTTTGCCGTTTGTCCTCTTCGCCTTTAAACATATGCTCCCCGACGCGTTTCAGACAAGGCGCTGAGGGCGCTTTCCCGGCTTGAACAGGCTGGGAGACAATTGCCGGGTGCGATGGAGACGCGAACGATGTCCGCACAGACCGTGACCGCCGCCGTTCTTGTGATCGGCGACGAAATCCTCTCTGGCCGGACCAAGGACCAGAACATCGGCTACATCGCGGAATATCTCGCCAGGATCGGCGTCGACCTGGGCGAGGCGCGCGTCGTCCCGGACGTCGAGGAGGAGATCGTGGCCGCGCTGAATGCGTTGCGCGCCCGTTACGACTATGTGATCACCACCGGCGGCATCGGCCCAACTCACGACGACATCACCGCCGATGCTGTCGGGCGCGCCTTCGGCGTCCCAGTCATCGAGGACCCGCGAGCAATCGCGATCATGCTGGAGCGGTACGTCCCGGACGACCTCACGCCGGCGCGGCGACGCATGGCGCGTATGCCCGAAGGCTCGGAACTGATTGACAATCCGATCTCGCGCGCGCCCGGCTTCCGAATCGGCAACGTATTCGTGCTGGCCGGCGTGCCCTCGGTGATGCAGGCGATGCTCGACGGCGCCGTCAAGACGATGCAGACCGGCGCGATCGTGCAGGTCGCGTCGATCGAGGCCGGCGGCCTGCCGGAGGGACGGTACGGCGACGCGCTCGGCCGGATCGCCGAGGCTCACCCGGCCGTGTCCATCGGCTCCTATCCGTCGTTTAAGGACGGGCGGTTCAACAACCAGATCGTCGTGCGTGGCAAGGACGGAGCGGCCGTCGCGGCCGCCTCGGCCGCGGTCGAGACGATGCTCGCCGGGATGCGGGGGGACCGCAAGCCGCTCTGAAAACTGTTGACGACCGGCCGCCCCGCTCGCGGCCGTCCCAAACGCTTGCTAAGAGTTCGCTCCATTCGTGCCAAGGAGCCCCATGTCCGCCCCCCGTGAAAAGGCCTTTCCGGTCTCTTGGGACCAGTTTCACCGTGACGCCCGCGCGCTCGCCTGGCGGCTCGCCGGGTCCGGGCCGTTCGACGCGCTGGTCGCGATCACGCGCGGCGGTCTCGTGCCGGCGGCAATCGTGGCGCGCGAGCTCGACCTGCGGCTGATCGAAACGGTCTGCGTGGCCTCCTACCATGACTACAAGAACCAGGGCGGTCTTAAGGTTTTGAAGCCGATCGCCCCGGAGGTCGTCAAGCTCGACGAAGGCGCGCGGATCCTGGTGGTAGACGACCTCGTCGACACCGGGGCGACCATGAAGGTCGTCCGCGAGATGCTGCCCAGGGCCCATGTCGCCACCGTCTACGCAAAACCGCTTGGCCGGCCGCTGGTCGACACGTTCATCACCGAAGTGTCGCAGGACACCTGGATCTATTTCCCGTGGGACATGGGCCTCGCCTTTCAGCCGCCGATCGCCAAGGACGGAGCCTGAACGCCCGGCGCAAAGGCCGCGGAGACAAGTCCTGAAACCTCGGGTGCGGACGGCGGGTCCGCCGGCCGGCGGCAGCGGTTACACTTGCTTATCTATGCGCCGCTGCCGAGCTTTTCATAGGCTGACGGCGCGCGGGAGGGCGGCGCTCGACGCTCATTCCAGCGTCTGCTCGCGTGCGGCGCTGCGCCGCGCGGGGCGATGCTTTACGGATTGGCCGCGGCAGTGCTAGGTCATGCTGGGATGTCAGCCTCGGCAAGTCGCCGGAGGGGAGGGGATGCCCGAGCCTAGCGAGCCAACGCAGCCGCAGTCCAAGTCCGACCGACCGGGCGTCCCCTTGGCAACGTCCCATTCCGTTCTCGAAGCGGCGGGCCTGTCGCGTTCGTTCGGGCCGATCGAGGTGCTGAGCGACATTTCGCTCGATATCCGCGCCGGAGAGGTCCATGCGGTCATCGGCGAGAACGGCGCAGGAAAGTCGACGCTGATGAAGATCGTCAGCGGCCATCTCCCGCAGACGCGCGGCGTCCTGAAGCTCGACGGCGCGCCGGTCGAACTGAAAGGGCCGGTCGACGCCGAGCGCCGCGGAGTCGTGCTCGTGCACCAGGAGATCATGCTCGCGCCCGACCTGACGATCGCCGAGAACATGTTTCTCGGCCGGGAGGCGCGGCGGGGCTTTAGGGTCGACGACCGAGAGATGAACCGCCGCGCGACGGAGGCGATGCGGGTCTTCGGCGTCGACGCGCCCGTCACCCTTCCGGTTGAGCGCCTGTCGCTCGCTCAGCGGCAATTGGCGCAGATCGCCCGGGCGCTCACGGTCCCGCACCGGGTCGTGATCTTCGACGAGCCGACCGCCTCGCTGACCCCGGTCGAGACAACCGCGCTTCTCAAACTCGTGCGCGAGTTGAAGGCCAAGGGCGTCGCGGTCCTTTACATTTCCCATCGCCTCGAGGAGGTGAAGGCGGTCGCTGACATCGTTACGATTTTGCGCGACGGCAAGAAGGTGACGACGCGGCCTGGGGCCGATCTGGAACCGGTCGACATGGCCCGCCTGATGGTTGGGCGCGACCTCCTCGCGCTCTATCCTCCGCGCCCCCCTATCCCGGCCGGGGCGCCGACGCTCGAAGTCGAGCATTTCGCAGCGGAAGGCTTCGCCGAAGACGCGAGCTTCAGCGTTCGGCCGGGCGAAATTCTAGGCTTCTCCGGGCTGGTTGGCGCGGGACGCACGGAACTGTTCGAAGCCCTGTTCGGTCTGCGCCCGGGCGGCGGCGAGATCCGGCTCGACGGGCGCCCGCAGCATTGGCCGGACGCGCGCGCCGGCATGCGCGCCGGGGCCGTCTATCTGACCGAGGACCGCAAGAGCAAAGGGCTGCTGCTCGAGGAGACGCTCTCGATTAACCTGACGCTCGCCGCGCTCGACAAGTTCCAGCGCGGCCCGCTCGTCGACCGCGCTCGCGAGAGCAAGGCGCTCGACGAGGCGATCCAGCGCTTCGACATCCGAATCGGCGACAAGAGCCTGCTGGCGGGGCAGATGTCGGGCGGCAATCAGCAGAAACTCTTGCTGGCCAAAATGATGCAGCTCAATCCGCGCGTCGTGGTGATCGACGAACCTACGCGCGGCATCGACATCGGCGCCAAGCAGCAGATTTATCGCTTCATCGCCGCCATGGCCGGGGAGGGCCGCTCGGTAATCGTGATTTCGTCCGAGATGACCGAGTTGATCGGCATCTGTCACAGGATCTTGGTCATGCGCAACGGCCGGATCACCGGGGAGGTGGCTGGCGAGGCGATGACGGAGCATGAGATCGTGGGTCTGGCGACGGGCGTAGATACGATGTCGGGGGAAGGGCGGGTATGACCGAGGCGGTTCGCGAGGCGCCTGCCGCGGCGACGCGCCGCAGGATCAACCTCGGCGCGGTCGCGCCTTTCCTGGCGCTCGGCCTGGTTTGCGTTCTCGGCGCCTTCGCCAATTCGCGCTTCCTCAGCCTCGACAATCTGACCAACGTGCTGGCGCGCAGCACCTTCATCGCCACCATCGCCGTCGGACAGACCCTGGTCATCACCGGCGGTGGGCTCGACCTGTCGGTCGGGGCGATGGCGGCCTTCGTGGCGGGCCTGGAAATCCTGTTCCTGAATTCCGGGCTGATCGAGAATGCGACTCTCCTGATCGTCGCGGCGATGGCGCTGTCGCTTGCCGTCGGCGCCCTATGCGGTCTGTTCAATGGCGTCACGACCACGCTCGGCAAGATCGAGCCGTTCATCGTCACGCTCGGAACCATGGGCATCTTCCGCTCGCTGCTGACCTGGCTTGCTCAGGGCGGCTCGATCACGATCAGCAACAGCAGCGTCCGCGCCGCCTATCGTCAGGTCTATTTCGGCGACCTGTTCGACGTTCCCTATCCGGTTCTCGTCATCGTCGGCGTCGCGATCGTCGGCGCGTTCATCCTCTACAGCACCGCCTACGGCCGGCACGTGCGCGCGGTCGGTTCGAACGAGGACGTCGCGCGCTATTCCGGCATCAACGTCGCCCGCGTGCGCACCATCACTTATGTGCTGCAAGGTCTCTGCGTCGCCATCGCCGTCATCGTCTACGTTCCGCGGCTGAGCTCCGCCAGCGCTTCGACCGGCCTCGGCTGGGAGCTGATGGCGATTACCGCCGTGGTCGTCGGCGGCACGCGGCTCAAGGGCGGCGTCGGCCGCGTGTGGGGGACGATCGCCGGCGCGCTCCTTCTCGAAGTCATCGGCAATATCATGCTGTTGTCGAACGTGGTCAGCGAATACCTCATCGGCGCGGTCCAGGGCGCGATCATCATCATCGCGATGCTGGCGCAACGGGGACTGGCGCGCAGTCGCTGAGGATGAACCGAGAGGTCGGGATGACCTCTCAAATGAGCGGGAGAGGAAAGTATGAAGCGTTTTCTGATTGGCCTTGCGGTCGCGGGCCTTCTCGCCGGCGCCGCTCAGGCGCAGCAGACAAGAACCATCGCGGTCTCGGTTCCGACCGCCGATCACGGCTGGACCGGAGGCGTGGTTTATCACGCGATGGAGGAGGCCAAGGCGCTCGAGAAGAGGTATCCGGGCCTCAAGGTGATCGTGAAGACCTCGCCGGACCCGGCCGCGCAGGCGAACGCCCTTGAAGATCTCGAAACTCAGGGCATCGACGCGCTGGTCGTCCTGCCGCACGACCCGAACGTCCTGACCGACCCGATCCGCAAGGTCAAGAGCAAGGGGACTTTCGTCACCGTCGTCGATCGCATCGCCAATGACCGGTCGATCTACGATCTCTATGTCGGCGGCGACAACCCCGGCATCGGCGCGCGGGCGGCGGACTATTTCAAGAAGGCGATGCCGAACGGCGGCGACGTCGTGGTGATCCGCGGCCTGCCGATCCCGATCGATAAGATGCGCGTCGACGCCTTTGACGAAGGGATCAAGGGAACCAAGATCAACGTCATCGACAGCCAGTTCGGCAACTGGAGCCGCGACGACGCCTTCAAGGTTATGCAAGACTTCTTGACCAAGCATCCCAAGATCGACGCCGTGTGGTGCCAGGACGACGACATGGCGGTCGGCGTGTTCGAGGCGATCGCTCAGGCCAAGCGCACCGACGTCAAGTTCGTGGTCGCCGGCGCCGGCAGCAAGGACATGATCAAGCGCGTGATGGACGGCGACCCGATGATGCCGGTCGATGTCCTCTACTCGCCGACCATGGTCGCCGTGGCGATGGACCTGACCGCGCTCGGACTCGAGGACAAGATCCCGGTGCGCGGCGATTACATCCTCAAGGCGTCGCTGATCGACAAGGCCAATGCGAAGGACTTCTACTTCCCGAATTCGCCGTTCTAGGGCGACACGGAGGCGGTTCGAGTCGGTAGCGACGACTTGCCATCGCCCTTCGGCCTTATGCCGCTTCCCTCTCCCGGTGGGAGACGGGCATCCCTTCTCTCTCGGGGAAAGCGGCCGCGCAAGCGGCCGGATGAGGGTTTGCGGCGCGACACGTTCAAAATTGTCGCAGCTGCGACGACACGGCGACAGGAGGAGCGCGGCTGTCCCGCTCCTCTCTTCAATTCCACGCAATGACGCGCGCTCGGGTTTGAGCGCATAGGAGACATGAAACATGGCTGGCATGGTCAAGGGCCCGGCGATTTTCCTGGCGCAGTTCGCCGGCGACGCGGCGCCGTTCAATTCGTTTGCTTCGATTTGCGAATGGGCGGCGGGGCTCGGCTACAAGGGCGTGCAGATTCCAAGCTGGGACGAGCGCCTGTTCGATCTCGCCAAGGCGGCCTCGTCGAAGGATCTATTGCGACGAGCTGACCGGGATCGCCGCAAGCCACGGGCTCGCGATCACCGAGCTTTCGACCCATCTGCAGGGCCAGCTCGTCGCGGTGAACCCGGCTTACGACGACGCCTTCGACGCCTTCGCGCCGAAAGACCTTCACGGGAAACCGGCCGAGCGGCAGAAATGGGCGGTCGAGCAGATGATGCTGGCCGCGAAGGCCTCGAAGCGCCTCGGCCTCAAGGCGCATGCGACCTTCTCAGGCGCGCTCGCGTGGCCCTACGTCTATCCCTGGCCGCAACGCGCGCCCGGGCTGATCGAGACGGCGTTCGAGGAACTGGCGAAGCGGTGGAAACCGATCCTCGACGCCTTCGACGACGCAGGGTGTGACCTCGCCTACGAGATTCATCCCGGCGAAGACATTTTCGACGGCGCCACCTTCGAGCGCTTTCTGGAGGCCCTGAAAGGTCACAAGCGCTGCAACATCCTCTACGATCCGTCGCACTTCGTGCTGCAGCAGCTCGACTATCTCGACTACATCGACATCTACCACGAGCGGATCAAGGCGTTTCACGTCAAGGACGCCGAGTTCAACCCGACCGGCCGCCAGGGCGTCTATTCGGGCTATGCGCCCTGGGTCGAGCGCGCCGGCCGGTTCCGTTCGCTCGGCGACGGGCAGGTCGACTTTTCCGGCATCTTCTCGAAGATGGCGCAGTACGGCTACTCGTCGTGGGCGGTGCTGGAGTGGGAGTGCTGTCTCAAGCACCCTGAGGACGGCGCGCGCGAAGGCGCCGAGTTCATCAAGCAGCACATGATTCGGGTGACCGAGAAAGCGTTCGACGATTTCGCCGGCGGCGCGGTCGACAAGAAGCAGATCAAGCGCGCGCTCGGGCTCAAGTAACGGGAGGGAGAACATGGCCATCGAGGGACGCAGCGACGCCAAGGCCGGCGGACGCATCAGGCTGGGCATGGTGGGCGGCGGCGAGGGCGCCTTCATCGGCGCGGTGCACCGCATCGCCTCGCGCATCGACGACCAGTACGAGCTGGTCGCCGGCGCACTGTCGTCGACGCCGGAGAAGGCGCGCAAATCCGGCGAAGCGCTTGGCCTTGCCGCCGACCGCATCTACGACGACTACGAGAGCATGGCGAAGGCCGAGGCCAAGCGGCCGGACGGGATCGAGGCGGTCTCGATCGTGACCCCCAACCACATGCACGCCGGGCCGGCCATCGCCTTCCTTGAAGGCGGGCATTCACGTCATCTGCGACAAGCCGCTGACGGTGTCGCTGGCGGAAGCCAAGAGGATGAAGGCGGCGGTCGAGAAGTCCGGCCGCATCTTCGCCCTCACCCACAATTACACCGGCTACCCGCTGGTGCGCCGGATGCGCGAGATGGCCCAGGGCGGCGATCTTGGCGTCCTCCGGCTCGTGCAGGTCGAATATCCGCAGGACTGGCTGACCGGACCGACCGAGAAGAGCGGCAACAAGCAGGCCGAGTGGCGCACCGATCCGAAGCGCTCGGGCGCCGGCGGGGCGCTCGGCGACATCGGCACCCACGCCTATCAACCTCGCCGATTACGTGACCGGGCTCGACCTCTCCGAGCTTTCGGCCGACCTCACCTCGTTCGGCGAAGGGCCGGACGCTCGACGACAACGTCCAGATCATGCTGCGCTACGCCAACGGCGCGCGCGGGGCGCTGTGGGCGAGCCAGGTCGCCGTCGGCAACGAGAACGGCGTGATGCTGCGCGTCTACGGGACCAAGGGCGGCCTCGTCTGGCGGCAGGAGAATCCGAACCAGCTGTTCTGGTCGCCGTACGAGAAGCCGACCCAGATCCTTACCCGCGGCGGCCCGGGTTCGGGCGAGGCGGCGGGGCGCGTGACCCGTATCCCGCCCGGCCATCCGGAGGGCTATCTCGAGGGCTTCGCCAACATCTATGCCGAAGTCGCGGCGGCGATCAAAGCCGCGCGGTCGGGCAAGAAGCCGCCCAAGGGCGTCCAGTTCCCGACCATCGACGACGGCGTCAAGGGCCTCGCCTTCATCGAGGCGGCGGTCAAGTCGTCGAAGGCCAACGCAAAATGGGTGAAGCCGTAATGCAAAAGCGAATTTTCGGACGCACCGGCCGCAGCGTCGGCGAGGTCGGCTTCGGCGCCTGGGCGATCGGCGGAAGCTGGGGCGAGGTCGAGGAAAGCGAGGCGCTCGCCGCGCTGAACGCCGCGCTCGACGCTGGCGTGACCTTCATCGACACCGCGGACGTCTATGGCGACGGCCGCTCGGAACGGCTGGTCGCCAAGGCCTTGAAGGCGCGGCCGGGCGCCGGCGTGTTCGTCGCGACCAAGGCCGGCCGCCGCCTGCCGCAGCAGACCGTCGCCGGCTACACATATCAGAACTTGAACGGCTGGATCGACCGCAGCCTCAAAAATCTCGAGGTCGAGACGCTCGACCTCGTCCAGCTTCACTGCCCGCCGACCGACCTCTATTACCATCCGGAGGCGTTCGACGCGCTCGACCGGATCAAGACGGCCGGCAAGATCCGCGACTACGGGGTCAGCGTCGAGCGGATCGAGGAGGCCTTGAAGGCGATCGAATTTCCCGGCGTCGTCAGCGTCCAGATCATCTTCAATATCTTCCGGCAGCGGCCGGCCGGGCTGTTCTTCGACACGGCGAAGGCGCGCAACGTCGCGATCATCCCGCGGGTGCCGCTTGGCGAGCGGCCTGCTGACCGGCAAGCTCAAGGCGGAGTCGACCTTCGCGGACGACGACCATCGCAAGTTCAACCGTCACGGCGAGGCGTTCGACGTCGGCGAGACGTTTTCGGGCGTGCCCTACGAGGTGGGCCTGAAGGCGGTCGAGCGCATCCGGCCGCTGGTCAGGGGCAATGCGACCATGGCGCAGCTCGCGCTGCGCTGGATCCTGATGTTCGATGCGGTGACGGTCGTCATCCCGGGCGCGAAGACCGCGGCGCAGGCGCGCGGCAATGCTGAGGCCGCCGACCTGCCGCCGCTCTCGGCCGCCGACATGGCGGCGGTGAAGACGATCTACGACGAGGACATTCGGCCGCACGTCCACCAGCGGTGGTGAGGCGGGGCTGCCCCTGACATCGGGTCGCGCCATCTCACCCTCGCCCTGAGGCCTTCGGCCGCTTCCCTCTCCCGGCGGGACCCACAAACGGGGGAGGGAATGTCGCCTCCCTTAAGCGCGCCACTCGCACGCCCTCGCGCCCTCGAGCGTCGCGGGAAAGCGTTCGGGACGGATCGGGGAAGGGATCCGTGGGCTCGGGAGCGAGCCGGACCCTCCTTCATCGAGCCAGTCCGTCCCGGGCGCGGATTTAACGATTTCAAGGTTTTGCAGAAGATTTTCCCGGCCGTCGCGTCCTGCCGGGGCGGTCGAACGGAACGTCTCGGCCAAGCTGGGGAACGACGCCATACGTCCCGGCTCGCAACGTGCTCCAGCGGGAGCGCAGGATCTGGCGACCGGGTGCGCTGCTTAACAGGCTCAGGACGAGGTCGGGAGTCGAGACCGGGCCGGCTGGAGCGGCCTCGGCGGCCTGGAAGCTCGACCCAATCCCGGGCGCGGATTCAACCTTTTCAAGGCTTTGCGCCGGATTTTGCGGGCAAGCGTCAGCGCCGAGGGGCTCGTGGACGCGGTCGTCGACCGTGTCGTCGACCCCCGGGCCCTGACCCGGGGAGAGCGCGGCTGCAAGGGTCGCGTCTCCGGGCGCGGAATCAATCTTTTCAAGATGTTGCGCCGGATTTTCCGGGCGCTCGTCGCGTCCGGACTCGGCAGGGACAGCCTCATGATCCTGCAGCCCAAGTTCCGCGCTGCAGAAAAGAGCCCCGCCGAACGCAGGGGACCTTTCGCCGGGCTCGGCGTGGGAGGCCTTTGGCCGCGCCCATTCGGCGGCGAAGGCGCCGCCGTAGCGGTCGAGCTCGCGCACGATCTTGACCACCTGGTCGACCGCCTTGAGGTTGGTCGGCGACATGGCGCTGAAGGCGACGAGCAGCGCCTCGTTGAGACGGCTGAACTGGATCGCCACGAATTCCTCGGGCGGGTGCGGCATCCGGCGCGCAAGGATCTCCCGGATGATCGCGCGCATCCGCTTTTCGCTTAACCCGACCCGGGCCGCGATCTCGACCACCGAAACGCCGCGGTTGAGATAGTCGACGATCAGCTGTTCGCGCTTGAACTTCGCCAGCCGCGCGGCGCGCGCCGCGGTTGACAGATGTGAGGGCGCGACGGTCGGCGTAGGTTCGAGACGGGCGGACACGGCGGCGTTCTCCTTTGTCGGGATCATCAGAACAAAAGAAGAACACATTTTCGCCGATTTGGCAAGAGATTGTCGCTTTTTCCGCGGCCAGACGCTCGCGCGAAGGCGGGGCCATCGCCCTAAGCAGAATGAAAACGGGGTTGCGCCAGCGGACCCTTGCCCCGCCGCGGTAGCCCGTCGCAAGACGGGCGTCCTCCTCCCGGACGCCCTACGGCGGCTTCCCTGTCCCTGTGGGCCATGAGATTGGCATGTCCTTGCGGCCCCGGATGCAAGTCCGGGGTTGACGCAGAGCACGGATCAGGCAGCCGTAGGAGATGCGCGCATGTTTTGGCCCGGCAGGAAAGCGGGCGCGCCCGTCCTCCTCGGGGAAGGAGACCCGAAGAATGGGACGAGGGTTTGGCGCGATCCCATCAGAGTTCGTTGTGCGCTCAAACCGCCGCGAGGCGCGCCAGAACGCTGCGGACGTCGGCCTGCATGGCGGCGATGGCGGCGTCGTCTCCGGAGAGATGCCGCAGGAGACCGCGCTGGAAGAGGCCGTCCATGATGGCGTATGCTGCCGAGGGCGACATCGCCTGCGGCACGCCGCTGAGCTCCGAAAGGCGCGTCATGATGCGCCAGATCATGTCCTCGAGGCTCTTGTCGATCTCGGCGATGTCGGACTGGAAGGCCGGCTCGTACATGGCCTCCGCCCGGATGTCGTACCAGAGACGATGCAGGCGCCCGTCCTCCCTGACGGTCTGTCCAAGGGCGTGGACGAAACCATGTACGAGCTCCTCGCTGGATCGCGCCGCGGCCGTGACCTCGTCATAGCGCGTCACGCAGCGCGCCTTGTACTGGCGCACGCTGCACAGGATGAGATCGACCTTGTCGGCGAAATAGTAGTGCAGGACTCCGTGACTGAACGCCGAGTTCTCGGCGATTTCGCGGACGCTGGTGCGGGCGTAGCCGAGTTCCGACAGCGTCTGCAGCGCCGCCTCCGCAAGCTCAGCCCGCCGCTCGGCGAACTTGTCGATCGGCCGTCGCGGAACCCGATCCAGTTTCGTCACATTCCGAGACGCCATCCGCTTCCGCCATTCGCCCTTCCCGTCGAGACGACGGATAGCACGCGGACTCGCGCACACAAGCCCCGACCCCGTCTCCGCGCCACCGCGATTTTATTTGACAGTCGTATAAAGAAAACTTGACAGGTGTCAAAACTTATCCTTCTCTTCCAGCGGCCCAAACAGGGCTTTCGCCAGGGAGGAGACCCATGCCGAGCTGTTCGGCCTGTTTGCGCCTGTATGCCTCCTCCCCAACGCCTCGGCTTCGACCGGGCGACAATGGAGGACGTCCCCATGAGCAAATTTGACCTCACCGGCCGCAAGGCGCTCGTCACCGGCGGCGCGCGCGGCCTCGGCGCCGGCATGGCCGAGGCGTTGGCCGAGGCGGGCGCCTCGGTGATGATCGGCGACATTCTCGTCGAGGCCGGCGCGGCGACCGCGAAAGCCATTGCCGGCAAAGGCGCGAAGGCCGCCTTCGTCACGCTGGACGTTACCGACGAGGGAAGCTGGGAAAATGCGGTTTCGCGAACGATCGACGAGTTGGGCGGCTACGATATTCTCGTCAACAATGCCGGGGTCGAGATCACCTCGCTGGTGGTCGACGTCAAGCCGGCCGATCTTCGACGGATGTGCGAGGTCAACGTCGTGGGCGTCGGGCTCGGCATGAAGCACGCCTTCCGCGCGATGAAGCCGGGCGGTCCGGCCGGCAGGGGCGGCGCCATCGTCAGCGTCTCCTCGGTCGCGGCGACCATCGCCTTCCCCGGAATCGCGGGCTATTCCGCCACCAAGTCGGCCGTCGACCGGATGACCCGCGTCGCCGCCACGGAAGCGGGCAAGCTTGGCTACGGCGTCCGGGTCAATTGCATCTATCCCGGCCTCGTGCCGACCGACATGGGGATGCAGCTCGCAGCCGACGTCGTGACCGCCGGCCTCTTCCCGAGCGGCGAGGCCGCCGTCGGCGCGGTGATCGAGCAGACCCCGCTCGGCCGGCTCGGCGAGGTCGCGGACATGGCCGACGCCGTCGTCTTCCTGTGCTCGGACGCGGCGCGCTTCATCACCGGCGCCGGCCTGCCGGTCGACGGCGGCATGGGGACTTAAAGCGGGGCGATGCACGGTAAAATTGATTGCGCCAGCGACCCCCTCCGCCTTCCGGCTGTCCCTCTCCCCGGCGTTCTTTCCCCCCGGGCGCCGACGGATTAGAAAACCGAGACCAACAAGGGAGGACCTGCATCATGGCCAAGAAACCTGTCATCGTTTACGGCGCCTCGGGCTACACCGGCCGCCTCGTCTGCGAATATCTTCGCGAACTGGGATTGCCGTTCGTCGCCGCCGGCCGCGACAAGGCCCGCGTTCAGGCGGTGCTGGACAAGGTTCCGGGGATCGAAACGGCCGACTATGAGGTGGCCGAAGTCCCCCATGAGGTCGGCGCCCTGACGGAGTTCTTTCGCGGCTCGAAAATCGTCAGCAACATGGTCGGGCCGTTCAGCAAATACGGGCCCGAGGTCGCCGAAGCCTGCCTCGCCGCCGGGTGCCACTACACCGACACCACCGGCGAGCAGGACTGGGTTCTCGACGCCAAGACGCGCTTCGGCGCCAAGTTCGCGGAGCGCGGTCTCCTGATCGCGCCGGGCGTCGCGCAGATGTACACGACCGGCGAAATCGCCGCCAACATCTGCCTCGAGACGCCCGGGCTCGATACGCTCGATATTCTGGTCTTGTGGAAAGGCTTTCCGACCTACGCCTCGACCCAGACCATCTTCTCGATCCTGCAGGCGAAATGGTACTATCTCGAGCGCAACGCGTTCGTCGAATGGGCGCAGAACACCCACTATGAGGTGAACGTGCCAGGGCAGCACGCGCATGCGCTGGTGACGCCGTGGGCGGGCACCTCCCATCCCGTCTGGTTCAAGGACGACCCGCGCGTCGCCAATTGCAAGGCGCTCGGCGGCGTGTTTGCGCGCGAGGTCATGGAAGGCTTCGTCGCGACGCAGAAGATGTTCGAGGAGCAGATCAAGCCTCTGCCCCCCGACCAGCAGCAGGCCGCGCTCGCCAATATCGCAGCCTCGATCCAGGCGGGCATGCCGCCGCGCGAAAATCCGCGCGTCAACATCTCGCTCGACTTCGGTCTACGCCTCGGGGCCGCTCGGCCGCGCCCATTGCGTCATCCACGGCAATTGCAACTACAAGCAGACCGGCCTCCTGCAGGCCTTCGCCGCGGCCTCTCTTCTTCAGGCGCCGCCGCGCAAGACCGGGTTCGCTTCGGCCTGCCAGGCTTTCGGGCATCGCGACCTGCTGGGCGTGCTGAAGAGCCACGGCCTCGTCATGAATCCCGTCCTCACCGTCCACGCCTGACGCCGGCCAGCGGGAGCGAGCCTGTCTCGCACCCGCGAACTCTCGCTGGGGCCTCCGCCCATGCGGCTGCTCGACGATCTCGGCAAGGCCGCATCGCCCGACGTCGACGCGTCCTGCTTCAAACGCGATTAACTATTTCGCCGCGACATTTCGCCAAAGCGGTTTCAGGCTTGCCTTAACGAAGGGAATCTGTCGGCCGGCGGTGTCGCCGATTCCGGCGCTGTTTGTACCTGCTTTCTCTTCCGCGTCCCGATCCGGCGCCGCCGCGCGCCCCGAGCGGAACCGTCGGTTGACCATTCCCACAGAGTCGCAGCCTTCGCCTGCCCCGCAACGCTTGCAAACCGAAGGGCGTCCGCGCCCGACTCGTCCGTCGCCGATTCCGTCAGCCTTTGTCCCCCCTTCCTTCGACGCGGTCCTGTAACGGAACGCCAGCCGCTGCGGCAGCGGAAGGTTCCGATAACCCTGAAACGGGATCGAGCCCGTCGGCGGTCGATCGCCTCTTGTCATTGCCGGGGGAGCCGCCAGCCGGGGGAAGCGCCCAATTCCTTCCCCTGCTGTCCCCCGCTCGGTCTCTGGCGCCTCGTCTTGGCGCGGACCGGGAGGACGCCATATTGCCGCGATCACGAGTCCGCCGTTCGGCCACAGAATTCGACTCGCTTTGCCTGCGATTTGGAGTCCCCGGCCGGTGTCGCCGATTCGTACCCGCTTTGTTTGCATCCTGATCGCACGAGTTCAAAGCCTCACACGTCCGGCGGGCGCGCCTCGACAGCGGCGGGGCGTCCGCTATAAAGCGCAGGCAAGCGTTGTTCGGAGTTCCTGGTGGCCGTTGCGCCTACCGTCACCCGCCAGGTCGGCGGCGATGGGCTGATCTTGTCCTTGGCCGGCGACTGGACGGTCGCCAACAGCGCGGCGCTCGAAGAACGGGCCGCTTCGCTGGCCGAGCCGGCGCGCCAGGCGGCCGGCGCGATCCTCGATCTCTCCGCCGTCAAGCGCATGGACACCGCCGGCGCCTGGGCGATCGACCGGGCGCGCGCCGAGCTGGCCGACGCCGGGGTCACGGCCACCTATCGTGGCGCACGGCCGGAATATGCGTTGCTCCTGAAGGATGCGGGTTACCAGCCGATCGAGCCGCCGAAGCCGACCCATACGCCGACGGCGGTTTCGCTGCTCAGCGCGGTGGGCGAGTCGGTCTACACCGCCGGTTACGATCTGGCCGAGGGCGTCAGCTTCTTCGGCGAACTCGTGGCGATGACGATCCGCCTGTTGCCTGCGCCGCACCGCTGGCGGTGGACCTCGATGACCTACCAGCTCGAGATGTACTCGCTGCGCAGCGTGCCGATCATCATGCTGATCAACTTTCTGGTCGGCGCGATCGTCATGCAGCAGGGCATCTTCCAGCTCGCCCAGTTCGGCGCCTCGCCCTACGCCGTCAATCTGGTCGGTGTGCTCGGCTTGCGCGAGCTTGCGGTGCTGATGACCGCGATCATGGTCGCGGGCCGCACGGGTTCTGCGATCACCGCCGAAATCGGCTCCATGGCGATGCGGGAGGAGATCGACGCCCTCAGGGTGATGGCGCTCGACCCGCTCGAAGTGCTGATCATGCCGCGGCTGATCGCGCTGGTGATCGCCCTGCCGGTTCTGACCTTCCTCGCCGACCTCGCGGAACTGGCCGGCGGCCTGATGGTGAGCTGGCTCTACGCCGGCATGACCCCCATCGTGTTCGTCACCCGTCTTCACAACGCCATCGCCACGGAAACCTTCGTCGTCGGCCTGATCAAGGCGCCGTTCATGGCCGCCACCATTGGGGTCATCGCCTCAGTCGAGGGCATGGACGTGCACGGGTCAGCCGAGTCGCTCGGCCAAAACGTGACCGCCTCGGTGGTCAAGTCGATCTTCATGGTCATCGTCATGGACGGACTGTTTGCAATGTTCTTTTCCGCGGTGAACTATTGAGCGAGGCCGAAGACCCGCCCCCGTCCACGCCCGAAGTCGTCATCCGCGTCCGCGGGCTCGAGGTCGGTTTCGGCGACCGGCTGGTCATGGACGGCCTCGACCTCGACCTCTATCGCGGCGAGGTGCTCGGCTTCGTCGGCGCGTCCGGCGCCGGCAAGTCCGTGCTGACTCGCACCATTCTCGGGTTGATCCCCAAGCAGGCCGGGACGATCGAAGTGTTCGGGCAGGACCTCGATCACCTGACGCACCACGAAAGGCTGCTCGTGGGCGAGAGCTGGGGAGTCCTGTTCCAGGAAGGCGCGCTGTTTTCCAGTCTCACCGTCCGGCAGAACATCGAGATGCCGATGCGCGAGCATCTCAAGTTGTCGCAGGAGATGATGGACGGCCTGGCGGCGCAAAAATTGCGGCTCGTCGGACTGCCGCAGGACGCCGCCGACAAGTTTCCTTCCGAGCTTTCGGGCGGGATGACCAAGCGCGTCGCGCTGGCGCGGGCTCTCGCTCTCGATCCGGCGATCGTGTTCCTCGACGAGCCGACCTCGGGACTCGATCCGATTTCGGCCGGCGATTTCGACGATCTCATCGCCACATTGCAGAAGACCCTCGGACTCACGGTGTTCATGGTGACGCACGATCTCGACAGCCTGTTCGCCATCTGCAACCGCGTTGCGGTGCTCGGTCACGGCAAGGTGTCGGCAGTCGGAAAAATCGAAGAACTCTTGCAATCCAACGATCCATGGATCAAAGCCTATTTCCACGGCAAAAGGGGCGTGGTGCGGGCCGGGGCGAGGGCTGCGCCGTCTCCCGCGCCTCACCCTGCGTAAGGCGCGAGATCAGAGATGGAGACCCGAGCCAACTTCGTCCTGATCGGCGCCTTCACGCTCGCGGCTGTCCTTGGCGCGTTCGCCTTCATCATGTGGATCGCCGGCTACGGCGCGAGCGGTGCGCACCGGCATTACGAGGTCATCTTCAACGGCTCGGTCTCCGGTCTGTCGGTTGGCTCCAACGTGCTGTTCAACGGCCTCAAGGTCGGCGAGGTCACCAATCTCCGGTTCGTGAAGGACAACCCCAGCCAGGTGATCGCCGATATCGACGTCACCAATGAGAGCGCGCCGATCAACGCCAACACCAAGGCGCAGCTCGAGACGCAGGGGCTCACGGGCACGGGCGTGGTCGCGCTGAAAGGCGGCGAAGTGAAGGGCGCGGCGGACCTCACCGGCAATCCGCCAATCATCCCGTCGTTGCCGACCGCGACGCTCGCCGACCTGCAGACCAAGGCCGGCTACGTGCTCGATCTCGCCAACAAGCTCCTGGTCGACAACGCCGCGGGTATCCATGAGACGGTCGACAACGTGCAGCAGTTCTCGATGGCGCTCGCCCATAACGCCGGCCGGGTCGACGAGGCGCTGGCCAGCATCGCCGACCTCGGCAAGACCATCGGGCCGCTCGCCAGCAAGGCGCAGACCTTGGCCGAGGACGCGGATACGCTGATCAAGTCGATCGACAGCGCAAAAGTGAACGAGGTCATCGGCAACGCCCAGACCTTCTCAAAGGCGCTCGCCAACAGTTCGGCCAACACCGAGGCGGTGCTGCGGGACGGCGCGGACTTCATCAAGAAGCTCAACCAGTCGTCGGCCAAGCTCAACTCGGCGATCACCGACATCGACGCCATCGCCAAGGCGGTCGATCCCGACAAGGTGGCCGAGATCGTCAATTCCGCGACCGAAGTCGCCAACACGGTGCGGCAAAACCGCGTCAACATCGACGCGACGCTGAAGAACGCGGCCGAGATTTCGGCCAAGCTCAACGAATCGGCGGACAAGCTCGACGGACTGATCACGAGCGCGCAGACCTTCCTCGGCTCGCCGGGAACCAAGAGCGCGCTCGGGAGTATTGGCGACGCCGCGCAGTCCGTCAGGAAGCTCGCCGACGATCTCGATGTCCGGATCAAGGAGATCTCGGTCGGGCTAACGCGTTTCAGCGGCTCGGGCTTGAGGCAGTACGAGGCGCTCGCCGTTCAGGGGCAACGGGTGCTCGACGACATCGACCGGCTGGCGCGCTCGTTCGAACGCAATCCCAGTCAGCTCATCTTCGGCGCAAAGCCTTCGCTGCCGGAATATCGGAACCCGGAGTGACGATGGCGGCGGGGGCGGGGTTCCGGATTTCGGGCCGGGTCGGAGGAGTGGCGTTGGCGCTGGCGCTCGCCGCGTGCTCGGGGGCGCCGCTGACGGTGTACGACCTCACCGCCGCGCAGCCGCCGGCGGCGCGTCCGCTGCATGCGCAATTCCGCGTCGCCGCGCCCGTCGCGACGCTCGATCTGGACAGCGACCGCATCCTCGTGCGCGACGGCATGACGCTGGCGCTCCTGCCGGGCGGCCGCTGGCCGCAGCAACTGACGTCGTTGTTTCGCGCCCGGCTGATCGAGACGTTCCAGAACGCCGGCCTCGCCCGCTCGATCGATGGCGGCGCCGCGACCGCCGAGTACGAGCTCGCGCTCGACATCCGCTCGTTCGAGCTCGATGCGACGACGTCCGAGGCCCATGTCGAGGTCGCCGCCAAGATCGTGTCGCTGTCGAGCGGCCGGATCGTCGACGTCGCCATGATATCGGCCCGGCAGCCGGCGCCCTCGAGCAACGCCGCTGCGGTCGTCGCCGCGCTCGACCAGGCGTCCGCCGACGTCATGAGCCAGATCGTGCGGTTCGTCGCCCGGCGATTGTAAGCAGACGCCGGGCGGCGAGCGCGGCGACGCGGTCAACGACCCTCGACAACCCCGTCTACAGCGGCGCCCCGCGACGGCGGCGGCTTCGCGGCGCCCTGTCGGGCGCGTGACGCCCTTCCCGATCGAAAACCGCGACTTCGGCGGCAGGGACAGCGGCCGCCGCCGGTTGCGCGCCAAACAGCGCCGCGAGCTTCTGGCCGATCGGCGAACCGAGCCCGGTGCACGGGTCGGGGCCGACTTTGGCGCGATAGAAGCCGTTGTCGCCGGTGACGATGTCGGTAAAGCAGGTCTGGTTAAGCCACAGCCGCGGCGTGATCAGCGTCTGCGGCGTCGCCAGGCCGAGCTTGCGGCCGAAGGCGGCGAACAGCCCGGCGTAGAGCGGCGCCACCGCGCTGGTCCCGCCGAAGGCGAGGGACTGGCCATGGACCACGATGGCGTAGCCGAAGTCGACATCGGCGTTGGCGGCGACGTCGGGGACCATTCGGCCCGGGCCGTGCGGCGCTCCCGCCTGCCAGGGGGGCATCGGCGCGAAGAGGGTCGAAAATCCGCCGCCGGTGCCCGAGCCGCTGGGGTTGCCCGGATCGTTGTTCCAGACCGTTTCCTCGCCCCCGCCGCGTGGCTTCGACGTGCCGCCGCAACCCACGATGAACGGCGATGACGAGGGCAGGTCGACGTTGGCCGGCGTCGGGCCGCCGTCGCTCGAATCGTTGTCGCCGGACGCGGCAAAGACGGTCATGCCGGCGCGCGCGGCGGCCTTGGCGGCGGCGTTGAGCTGGCCGGCAAGGTCCACGCCCGCCGCCCGTCCGGCGGCCTTCCAGTTCGCTTCGTCGGTTCCCCAGGAGATGGAGCAGACGTCGCACCCGTCCGCCGCCGCCGCAGCGATCGCCGTCGCCATCGATCCCCAGTTGCTCGCATCGGCCCAGTAGACGCGGATCGTCGCCGGCTTTCCGGTCGCGACGCTATAGGCCGCCGCGGCGACCTGAATGTCGAGGGCGACCTCGCCGTCGGGGTTGGCGAACGGATCGCCGCCCGGGTTCGGCGAATTTCCGCCGGCGCCGAGCGACACGTCCACGACCGTCGGCGCGGGAAGATTGACCTTGCTGAAATAGGCGTCGATGTCGGACTGGACCCACCCGCCGCCGAACTCGAGGACGGCGATCACGCCGCCGCCCGCGAGGCCGGCGGGCCAGGAATAGGCGGCGCAGAGTTCCGGCACTTCCCAGGCTCGCGAGCCGGCTGCGGCCGGCCGTATCGCGCCGCCAGGCCTCCTCACTTTGAAATAGGGATGGATCGGCCTTCCGACCGATCGCAGGACCGCAGCCATCCGGAAAAGCCGCGCCGCCACGGCGTGAGTCGCTCGGTCGTAGAGCGTTGCGAGGTCGGCCTTCAGCGCGGTGCGCGAATCGCCGTCGAGATAGATCATGTGTCCGGACGGGTAGCAGCGGAACGTCAGGTTCGCGCGCGCAGACGCGTTCTCAAGCGGCATCGCGTCCAGCGTCAGCTTCGTCTGATAAAACGGCGTGACGGCGTCGAAGCGCCCGTTCGCCGACAGGACGAGGAGGTACGGGTTGGCGGCCATGGTCGCCGCCAGGTCGCCGGCCGTATAGAGCGTCGGATTGCCCTGGGCGTCGGGGTTCTGGACAACGCCGGCCGGATCGGTGTGGCGGAAATCCCAGAACTGGAACGCCTGGTCGTTGAGGTCGACGAAATTCGACGTCGAAGTAAACAGCAGTTCGGTGTTGAGGTAGGTGTTCCACATCGCGGTGTAGACGCCGCCGACCGCCGCCATCGTCGGGTCGTTCATGCCGCCGTCGGGCGATACGACCGCCGAGATTCCCGTGTCGACGCCAGTCACCCGGCCGTCGTAGGCGCCGAGCGCGAGCCCCTGGTCCTGCATCAGGGTCGTCAGGAACAGGGAATGGCCGAGCCGGTCCGACGCCTCGACGTTGAGCTGCCAGGCGATCAGGACATTCGCCGGAACGCCGAGATATTGGGACAGCGTCTGCACGGTCGCCGGATCCTGGTCGGGATAGGCGGCGAGCGCTTTCGCGTAAGGTCCCGAGGCGAACGCGGTCACCGTGTCCATGAACGCCGGCAGGCTCGACGGCGGAGGGTTGAGGCCGGTCTTTTGATGATACCAGGCGTCCGCGGCGTAGGTCGGCATGAGGCCCGCGGCGTTGGTGAAATTCGCCGGATAGTCGAGCACGCTCGATTGCAGCGTCAGGCCGTTGAGGTCGATCCCGTCCTCGTGCAGCATCCAGGCGAGCACGCAGGTGCGCGCCGTGCCATAGGATTCGCCGTACAGGAACTTGGGCGAATTCCAGCGGCCGTTGGCGGTCAGATAGCGCTTGATGACCTGCTTGATCGAGCGGGCGTCCTGGTCGACCCCCCAGAAATCCCGGTTCTTGAACGGCGCGACCGCCGAGGAATAACCGGTTCCGACCGGATTGATATAGACGAGGTCGCTGCGGTCGATCAGGCTGTCGGGATTGTCCTCCATCGTATAGGGCGGCGGCGGGGTGAAGCTCGGCATGCTGGTCTTGATGCGGCGCGGCGCGTACGAGCCGAGCAGCAAGAACACCGAGGACGAGCCCGGCCCGCCGTTATAGAAGAACGTCACCGGCCGCGTATCGGCTTCGGCGCCGTCTCTGGTGAAGGCGACGTAGAAGACCTTGGCCGACGGCTTCGAGCTGACGGGGTCGACCGCGACCAGATGGCCAGCGGTTGCGGTATAGGCGATCGAGACGCCCCCGACCGTGGCGACGTGATGCGTGATCGCCGCCGCCTCGGCGACGTCGGTGATCGAATCGTCCGGCCCCGAGCCGTAGGCGGTCGTATCCATATAAGGCTGGGCGTCCGCCCGGCCGCGGAGCGGATCTGCGCCCTGCTGTACGCTTTGGCTCATCGGCTTTCCTCCTGACGGCGTCTTCGCCGAGGCCGATAATCGTCGCCCTCGCCCTCCGCGACTATTTTCTGGCGGGAGCCGCCAGCCGTTTGCGCGGCTCGGGCTATGACGATCGCCGGCTTCGCCCGACCGAATCATACGCGCTTCGTCGCATTTGCCCCAATACGAATCGAGCCATGGCGGTTCCTGGCTCGTCGCCTGCTGAAGCCGCCGCCCGCTCGCGAGCCGGGCGCCGCCCCCTCGGGGCCTGCGCCGTGTCGGGGCGCCTGAAATTGGGACCAACCCCCGCGGGGCGCAGGGGAGGCTTGGACCGGGGCCGGGAAACGTATAGTTTTCCGGTCGGAACCGGCGGCGGGCGGGGTCTTCGGTTCTGGTTTTCTTCGAGGCGCCCAATATGATTGTCGACGCTGTCGCTTCAGAAACGCTTTACGACGAGATCGTCCGGCACGGCGTCCGCTCGATCCTCGACGGGACGGTCGACGAAAAACCCTTTCCTCACCTGGTGTTTCCGGGGTTCTTTTCAGAAGCCCTCTACCAAAGGCTGCTCGCGAGCTGGCCGGACATCGACCGCTATGTCGACCTCAATGGGGCGCGCACCCGAAAGCAATATACGCTGTGGGACCGGCGCGTTGAGGCCGGCGACCCCGAGCGCACCGCCCTGTGGCGCGCGGTCTCCGACGCCCTTTCCGCACAGGAGGTCCAGGATGCGCTGCGGCGGAAGCTCGAGAGCGGCCTGCGCATCCGCGTGAAGGGCAGCGGCGAGGCGTGGCCGGCGCCGATGTATCCGCAGCCGGTGCTCTACGCCGACTTCGACGGCTATGCGATCAAGCCGCACCCCGACACACGGCGCAAGGTTTTGACCGTTCTCATCTACATGCCCGAGGACGACAGCCATCCGGAGCTCGGCACGGCGATTTACAAGGTGTCGCCGATGGGCGTCTTCCACTGGAAGTCCTACGGCCTGGTCAAGGTGAAGACCGCCCCCTTCATCCGCAACACCGGCTTCGCCTTCGTCGTCATCCATCCGGCGCACAACCTTTTGCACACGAGCTGGCACGGTCGCGACACGATCTCGATCGACAATTCCAAACCGCGCATGACGATCCTCAACACCTACTACGCCAAGCCGCCGAAGGGCGACGAGGTCGTGAACGAATACGGCTGAGGCGCGGATCGTTTGATCCGCGAGAGACTGGCCTTCGCGATGGACGCAAGGGAGCGGGACTGCTTGTGAAACGAGCTTGAACGTGTGGTTGACCCCGTACAAACGTCAGACGGATCGCCGGGAACCGCGTCCCACTGCGCTTGCGAACGCTGCAGCGGGGCGCAGCCCATGAGTGATGCGGCGCGTGTCGTACTTGTCTGGGACGTTCCCGTCCGCCTCGGCCACTGGTTGGTTGCGATGCTCGTCGCGGCAGCCTACGCAACGTGGCGGCTGAACTGGATGGTTTGGCACGGTCGGATCGGCTACGCCCTGCTGGCTTTGCTGCTGTTCCGGCTGCTGTGGGGCTTCTTTGGCGGCGAGACGGCGCGCTTTTCCCGCTTTTTGGCGTCGCCGAAGGCAGTCGTTCAGCATCTGAAGTACGCGCTTCTCCGAGAACCCGACCACCAGGTGGGGCATAACCCGGCCGGCGGCTGGATGGTGCTGCTTCTGCTCGCGCTGCTGCTCGCGGAGACGCTGTCCGGACTCTACGTCGCCAACGATATCGCCGATGTCGGGCCGCTCACCGCGATTGTCCCGGCTTGGCTCGCCAACGCGATCGAAGCCTCGCACGCGTTCGTCTGGGAGGCCTTGTTCGCCGCGATCACTTTGCACGTGCTGGCGATCTTCGGCTATGCGGCGGTCAAAGGACAAAACCTGGTGCTGCCGATGATCGCCGGGACGAAAGCGCTGCCGGAAAGCGTACCCGCCCCGCGCGCCGCGAGTGCGGCGAGGGCCGTCGTCCTGTTTGCCGGCAGCGCCGCCGTTGCGGCTCTTCTCGCCAATTTGATGTAGCTTCGATCAGCCCTTGGGAGGGATGACCTGGCCGCGGATTTCGCCCGCCGGGTGGGACTTGGTGTGAACGTTTACATACCATTCGCCTGCGGAGAACTGCTGGGCCTGTTCCGGCGTGAGGGTGGCGCTGCCGGTGAGCGGGTTGGCGGGGGGACTCCCTTGCACGGACAGCCAGATCAAGGCCGGCCCGTTTTCCCCCTGCTTGGCCGGACCATGAAAATGGGCCATCGTGGGCGCGCTCGACAGTCCGCTATAGGGGATCTTCCACGTGACCACCCGGGTTGCCGGATCGTAGGACAGGTCCGCCGTTCCCTTGCCCTCGGTTTCGACGGGCGGCACGCATTGCGCCCCCGAGAGCGGAACCTGGAACGAAACGGGCGCCGCCTGGATAACCGACGTCCCGCCAATGCCGAGAACGATTGCAAAAGGAATGACGGCTCGCGGAAAGCTTCTGGCGTTCATGTTCTCCTCCTTCACGCGCGGATCGCAAGCGATCGCTTTGGGCCCTTGCAGGTTGAGCGACGTCATGATCGCACGATTTGGTCTGGAATCGACAGCCCTTTACTGGCTGGACGAGTATGTGATGATGCGACCGGGCGGGAAAGGGAGACGCGTGGGGTTCGACCGCGCTGGCAAGGGCGCGCCGTTGCGCGCCTTTGCCGGCGGCGGCGCGCCGGAAAGCCGAGAGGGGCGGGAGAAAGGCGAATTTAAGGTGATGCCGAACGTGTCGATCCGTGCGCGGCTGATCTTCCTTTCGGTCCTGCTGCTTGCGATCCTGGCCGCCTCCTCCGCCCTTTTGATCCGGGAGCTTGCGCGGGACTCGCAAAGCCTCGCCGAGGAGGCTGCGCTCGTCTCCGTCGTCAAGAGCGCCAATTCGGCCAGCAAGCACTTTGGCGATCTGAAGTACTGGGAGATCGACTCGGCGGTCACCCAGCTTGTCCGCTCCCGGCAAGCGGCGGAGGCGGCGAAAGCCGGGCTCGAACTCCGATCTCAAGGCGATCTCCGCGGTCGATCCGGCGGTCGTCACCGCCATCGAACGCGAGGTCGACACCATGGCCGATCTGGCCAGGAAGGCCGGCGTCGCCTACTCGAGCGACGATAGCGCCGTCGGCAACGCCTTGCTCGAACAGGCCAAGAGCCACGTTGTTGATATCGATAGCGCGGTCGACAGAATCGTGGACCGGGTCGAACAGCAGGCCGTAGCCCGGCGCGACGCCTCGACGCGCCGGGCCGAACTCGCGGTCAGACTGGCGATCGTCGGCGGAATTGGCGCGCTGATGTTCGCGTTGCTCTTCACCGCCCTGACCGTGCGCTCGGTCACCGTCCCCCTGATGCAGGTGGAGCGAGGCATGGCTTCGATCACCCGTGGCGAACTCGACGTCGCGATGCCGTCCACCGGCGCTCACGAGATCGTGGCGATGACCAGGACGCTCGGGATGTTGCGCGACAGCCTCATGGAGCGGGACCGCCTGGAGCGCGAGCGTCAGCGCGCGGAATTGGAGATCCGAGCCGCGCGCGACGCCGCCGAGGGGGCTCTGCACGACCTGAAGGCGGCCCAAGCGAACCTGATCCAGGCTGAAAAGATGGCGTCGCTCGGCCAACTGACCGCGGGCATCGCGCACGAGATCAAGAACCCGCTCAATTTCGTCAACAATTTCGCCAGCCTCTCGATTGGACTGCTGGGCGAACTGAAGGCTGCGGCCGCATCCGCCTTCGAAGCGCTCGCCCCGGATCAACGCGGCGAAGTCGACGAGGTGATGGAGATGCTGACCGGCAACCTGGAACGGATCGTCGAACACGGCAAACGCGCCGACAATATCGTCCGGAGCATGCTGGCGCATTCCCGCAGCGGCGGCGGCGACTGGCAAAGCGTCGACATCAACGCCCTGGTCGAAGAGTCGCTCACGCTCGCGTATCACGGCGCCCGAGCCCAGGATCAGGATTTCAACGTCGCCCTGGAGCGCGAATACGGCGCGGACATTGGATCGGTCGAACTCGTGCCGCAAGACATGACGCGCGTGTTTCTCAACCTCATCGGCAACGGATTTTACGCTGCCGACAAGCGCCGGCGGACAGCCAACGATGCAGCGTTCAGACCCGTGCTGAGCGTGACCACGCGCGATCTGGGCAAGACCGTCGAAGTGACGGTGCGCGACAATGGCGTCGGCATTCCCGACAACATCAGGGACAAGCTCTTTCAGCCGTTCTTCACGACGAAGCCGCCGGGCGAGGGCACCGGGCTCGGGCTGTCGATCAGCTACGAGATCGTCACCAAAGAGCACGACGGGACAATCAGGGTCGCCAGCGAAGCTGGCGCCTTCACCGAATTCATCGTCAATCTGCCGCGCCGGGTCAGAGGCAAAGGGGCGGCGCGGCCTTCGGCGGCGAGCGGAGTCTCATGACCGTCAGCATCCTCATCGTCGACGACGAGCCCGACGTCGCCATGCTGTTTCGCCAGCAATTCCGGCGCGAGGCGCGGGAGGGGGCGTACGTCCTGCACTTTGCTCTCTCGGCCGCGGAGGCCCTCGAGCGGCTCGCAATCGACATCGAGCCGCAATTGATCGTGATTTTGTCGGACATCAACATGCCGGGCATGGACGGGCTGGCGCTCCTGCGCGAGATCAAGACCCGCCGGCCGGACTTGCCGGTGATCCTGCTGACCGCCTATGGCGACGAGGACCGGCGCCGGCGCGCGGCCGAATACGGGGCGATCGACTTCATCACAAAACCGGTCGACTTTGATTTCCTGAAGGAGCGACTGCGCCAGTTGCCCGCGCGATTGCCCTGAGGATATCCCCTTGCTCGCTTCAGTGCAGAGTCTTGCGGTCGACGACGACCCCGAGGGCCGACGGAATCCGCAGGACAGCGCGAGAGGCGGACGTCCACGCGGAGACGGACCCTGCACGTCCGCTTGCTCGTCCGCGTCAAGCCGGAATACACGGATGACTCCGCTTACGCAGGCTGCGCGAGTACAGCGTGAGACGGAGGGTCGTCCTTGAGGGCTATTGCGAGGAATTCGTCGCAGCCAACATGGCGGATCTTAAGCGAGACGAGCCGATCATACTGGTGAACTGTACATAACCGATGCGGGTCGAGGCGCCGTCGGGCCGCCGAGCCCATTTGCGCCCAGTCACGGAGGCAAGCCGCTTTCTTGTCAGAATAATAGAAAATATCGCGACAAATGCTTGCGCTAAACAGAATTATGGGGCAAGCTAATTTCCATGCCGCCAGTGCGACCTCCGATGCCGCCCGCATGCCTTCCCGACAGTCGCCGGTCATTTCTGGCCGGCGACCGGCGGCGACGATCGTTTTCACAACTCACTGGCCGGCGGTCTGAACGCGCCCCCGCGTGCGTGAACCCATTTCCAAACGAGTGGAAATGTGTCTTAAATGTGTCAAACAGCAGCTCGGCGGCGATCGGGAATCGAAAATCTTGCGCTCAAGCCTTTGATTTTGCTTGATCCTCTGCTCGAATCGCGCTGCCTTGCCTCCTCCGGCGGCGCGTTAAAGGCGGCCGAAGGCTCCATTTCGGCTGCAAAACGCGCAAACCGGACGCCCCAAAGCGCCTTTTCGCGCCCCTTTTTGGTTGCGTTTTCGGCTCTTTCAAACTGCAGAAAGTGTGGCGGGCCCCCGGCATTCGGGCTTCGTTTCGGGCTGGACCGCGCCAAGCTGACGCCAAGATTCCGGGAGCAACGCGCATGATCGGCCATGTCGATCCGACCAAGGAGACCTTCGCCGCCTTTCGCGCAGACGACCGGCCAGGCCCGATCCATATGCTCAATCTCGTGCGCCTGCGCGCGCAGGCGGTTTATCCGGATGGGCGGCAGGCGACCGGGAGAGAGGCCTACGCCGCCTATGGCGAGGAAAGCGCGCCCGTGTTCGCCGCGCTTGGCGGCAGGATCGTCTGGCGCGGCCGGTTCGAGCTGATGCTGATCGGTCCCGAGGCCGAGCGCTGGGATCTGTGCTTTATCGCCGAATATCCGAGCGTCGCCGCCTTCGTCGCGATGATCCGGGATCCCGCCTATCGCGAGGCGGTCAAGCACCGCCAGGCGGCGGTCGAGGACTTGCGCCTGATCCGCCTCGAGCCGGGCGGCGCGGGGGTTGGTTTCGGCTGAGTCCTCACGGTCGCTCCCCGGTCAGAATTCGGGAAACCCCATGTGAGGCGGCTCACGCGACGATTGTGACGTCCATCACGGCGGAACCTCCGGGGGCGGCGCTACGGTTGACTCCCGTGGCGCCGGGTTGCTCCGGCCGCAAGGGGGAGTTGGCGATGACGAGAACCGATCAGCGAGCGGACGACGGCGAAGCCAGGGAGCAGACGTTCCGTTTTGTGACGACTCTGATCGTTGCGACGATGATGGTGGCGATGACCGCCTACGTGCTGAGCTACGCGGTGCTGGCCCCTGAACGGACGGGGGCCGCGCATGGCGCGGCTTCGCTCTCGGCGCACATGCGCTCCTGAGCGCGCCGACCTGGAATTGGACGCTCAGGCGTCAGCGAGCCGGTCGCGGTAGGGGCGGTGGATTCCGGCGGGATCTGCCACCGTGTAGCCGCCCTCGCCGTCCGGACGGATCGACGGCGGCCCGATCGGGACCTTGCCGTGGCCGCCGGGAATGTCGAGGACGTAGCTCGGCATGGCGAAACCGGACAGGCGGGCGCGTAGCGCCCGCACCAGCGCCTGGCCGTCCGCGATTGAGGTTCGCCAGTGCGCCGTCCCCGGCGCGAGATCGCCGTGGTGCAGGTAGTAGGGCTTGACCCGCGCTTCGACGAAGCTGCGCATCAGCCTGTCGAGCACCTCGACGTCGTCGTTGACCCCCTTCAGGAGCACGGTCTGGCTGACAAGCAGGATCCCCTGGTCGGCGAGGCGCCGGCAGGCGGCGCGCGCCTCGGCGGTCAGCTCGCGCGGGTGGTTGGCGTGGACGGCGACGACGACCGTCTTCTCCCGGGCGGCCAGCGCGCGCGCCATAGCGGCGGTCACCCGCTCGGGCGCGGCGATCGGCAGGCGAGTGTGCCAGCGCAGGGTCCGGACGTGGTCGATCGCGGCAAGGGCCGCCGTCGTCTCAGCGATGCGGCGCGGCGAAAGGGTCAGGGGATCGCCGCCGGTCAGGATCGTCTCCCAGACCGCGGGCCGCGCCCGAATGTAGTCGAGCGCCGCGCCGAGGGCGTCGGCGCCGAGCCGGCCGGAGCCCGGCCCCACGCGTTCGCGACGGAAGCAGAAGCGGCAATAGACGGCGCAGACCGAAACGAGCTTGATCAGCACCCGGTCGGGATAGCGATGGACGAGCCCCTCGACCGGGCTCCTCGCATCGTCGCCGATCGGGTCGTCGATCTCGGCTGGATCGCGCCGAAGCTCGCGGGCGTCGGGAATGAACTGGCGCGCGATCGGGTCCGCGGGGTCATCCCGGTCGATCAACCGAACGAGCGCGGGCGTCAGTCCGATGGCGTAACGTTCCGCGACGGCCTCGAGATCCGCGATCCGCTCGTGCCCGGCGAGACCGGCCTCGACCAGCCCCTCGGGAGTTGTAAGGCGTGACAATGGGCGGCGCGCGGCCTCGCCGCCGGTCTCCGGACCCGCGTCGCCCGCCGGGTCAGGCGGCCGCGATGTCTTCAAGATCGTCACGGAGCGAGTGTCCTGGAGCACGAGGACTCGACGCGATCGCGCCGAAAGCCCTCATCCGCCCGCTTCCGCGGGGATAGGCTCTCCCCGCGGGAAAGCGACGCCCCTCGCGGGGGAATGGGAAGACGGCTGGAACCCATGGCATCCTCCGCTAGTCGTTCACGCGCGCCCGTTCAAGGCGGTCGGCTTGATATCGATGCGCCGACCGACAGGTCGCTCAGCCGGACGGCGATCCGGCGCCTTCGCCGGTCAGCGCCGCAAGCGGCGGCGGCGACCGGAACGTCGACCGGGTCGGCAAGGCGCGGCTTTCGCTAAAAACCAGCAGAAAGATCTATCGTTGGCTTCACTTGCGGTTAAGCGGTCCGGCGCTTCTCCGGACGAGCGACGCTACGCCAACGTCAATACCGAGAATTGCGACCGTTTCCTTTAAGACTGTGCTTATCGGGGTGGGGGCATCGTCCTTCGCGTTGCAGCCGATGGCGGAGCCAATGTCAGCTTTCGGCCGATAGAGGGATGACGATGGTTGGGCCGGTCCTTGTGTCCTACGGCGCGATCAGCGCCTTCGCCACTTGCGCCTATCTCGCCTGGGGCTGGGCGCGGGCGCGGAGGGAAGCGCTGTGATCGAACTGCCGCACGGCTTCCTGCAGGCGCTGTTCGCCGGACTCCTCGTCGTCGCCCAATGGCGGCGGATGACGCGCACATGAGCGGAAAAGGCCAACCGGGTCGGCCGCGCGCTCGGTTATCGGACCGGCTATGCGGAGGATTGGTTCCTCGCGCTTTCTCCATGAGTTTCTAGCTCTCACCGCAGCGCCGTCCATGCGCGGGGCGCCGTGAAGGACCGGCCGAAGCCGAAGCAAACCCGAAAAGGGCGGGAGCACAGCGCCTTAGCCAACAGGTCGGGCGAAAATTGTCTTGGTCGAATCCTGCGCAAAGCCTATATGATCAACGCGACGCGGGCGTGGCGAAATTGGTAGACGCAACGGACTTAAACGGAATTTGAGTGCCCGCCGGGAAACCGGAGGCGTAGAACTGCTCAAAGTCGGGGGAACCTGTGGCATGGCAATCCCGAGCCAAACCCGATGGACGAAGGTCCGGAGGGGAGGTGTAGAGACTAGACGGGCAGCGCCTAAAGCGGACGCCTTCATCGGGGCGAACGCCATGGCGAAGGTATAGTCCAGGCCACGAACACAGCTGACCGCGAAGGCGCGATGCGAGGCGGCGAAAGCCGTCGTGGTAAGAAAATCCGTAGGGTCGTAAGGCCTGTGCCGGTTCAAGTCCGGCCGCCCGCACCAGTTTCCGCTAATCATCCTCGGCCGCCCTCCGAGCATCATTTCGGAGAAGCGATCCGCGCTCAAGTATAGACAACCCGGGTTCTCGTTGGCGGACGAACCGCGCTGGAGTTGCAAGAATTCGCTCAGTGCCCGTAGCACAGGCTCAAGGATATTCAGCCGTACGCTTTTGCAACTCGGCTTCCGTCAGAGGGGCGCGCAGCCCGTCGAGCCGACGAACGGCGCTTCCTCCGAAGTCGCGAAGCCCTTTCGCTTCCCTTTCCGGCTTCAGCGCAACGAACGCCTGCCCGTCGGCCGTGGCGGTCCTGCCAACCTTCCTATCGCCCGCTTCGAAGGGTCAGGCGGCCTGGGCGAACGCGGCGATTGCGCCAACGAGGTCGGGGACATCGAGATCGGCCCTGAGAAGGAAGGGCGCGATCGGCGTGGCGCGACACCGGTAGCGCCGCGGATCCTCGGTATGGGTGACACAATGGACTTGCCCATGCGCTGCGCGCTCATGCCGCCATGCAACAGAGCCTCGCGCAAGTGTTCCCATCGCATGAACAATAAGGCTCCTCGCTATTCCGAGTGGGTAAAGTCGCGGAGTTCGAATGACAGCTTGAGAATGAAAATTCGTCAACGTGATCCCAACCGATGGCGTTTGCCGGCAAGCGTCGGATAGCCGCCTCGGAGGTCGATGGCTTAGAACCAGGGGAACAGCGGGCGCTTTCCGCCTACATTCCAATGGCGCCGCTAACAGCGAGGACTTGCGAGGCACTGCTCGCCTCACCGAAACCGACTTGGCGGCAAACCGCAAGGCGTTCGCCCTACGCTGTTCCGATACGGACCTGTGGATAACCGCGGCTCCACTCTTGCCCACACGAAACAGCGAGGAGCCAACAATAATCCGAACGCGCCACGGACCTAAGGTCTAAGGGATCTCAACGGCAGGAAAGCCGCGTTCACGAGGCTTCGTCGCGGCGGCCGGTTCGCGCCGGCATGCGCCGCGCCGTCCATTCGGCGGCCTCCACGGCGAGATCGGCCAGCGCTGCGCTCAGCTCCGCTCGCGACAGCAAGGGATAGGCCTTCATCGCCTGACGGGCGGCGGCAGCCGTGAACAGACCGACCAAGGCGCGAGAAAGGGTCTGACGGTCCAACCCGTCTTGCTCCGCCGCGTCCTCGAGCGCGCGCGCCAGATCCCGAATCGCGTCGTCGACCTCAACCAGCCGCTCGCGCTCGGGCGAAGAGGTGGCGAGGACGTCGACGAGCGTAAGCATGGGCATCGGCGAACCGAAGAAGGAGCGCCCCGGCTCTTATCCGAGGCTAGCGGAGCTGTAAACCTGCCTGCCCAGGCGACGCCGGTTACAAAACAGTAACGTCCCGATATTACAACGCTAGTGTCCGAATGAGTTGGATGATCTTGTTGCGTATGGGCGGCCCCTTCTCCGGCCGTCCGCAGCCGCCATGCCGGCGCCGGCGCAAAGCGTTCGAAGGCCGGTAGTCCATGCATCATCCGACAGGACCAGCGACGTTTCTCTCGCCCGGCGCCTCCAGCCTCGCGCCCGGGGCTCGCCAGTCACAGAGGCGGCCACGATGAACGCGCTACTCGTCATCCGCTCCTACATGGGGACGATTTACGCGCTCGGCATCGTATTTCTCGTTGCGGTCGCGCTGTCAGCTTTGAACTTAAATATTCCGAACGTCATTCCGGGAGCCGAGCTGCTGGTGTTCGGCTGGCTTGGCGTCGCGCTCGGGCGCCTGGCGGTCGCTGCTGAGACTGAGCCGGTCGCGCCGCCAAAGCCGGAACCCGAACCTGCCGCGGGGCCGAAGCCGGAAGAAGACTCGAAATCCGACCGGCTTGACGCGATCGTCCGGGCGATTGCAAAGCTCGTCCAGGCCCAGGCGAGCGACAGCGACGCCTTCTCCGAGCGCCTCCAAGGCGCCAACAAGCGGCTCGCGCAGCAGACGGACGCAACGTCCGTGCGCGACATCGTCCTGGCGCTGATCGAAGACAATCGCGAGATGCGTGACAAGTTGTCCAACGTTCGTGACCAGCTCGAGGAATCCAAGCTGCAGGTGTTGCAGCTGCAAAGCGTCCTCGAGCGGTCCGAGGAGGCCGGCATGCGCGACGTGGTGACGCTGATCGGCAACCGACGCTATTTCGATGAGACGATCGCTCAGGAACTGGAGCGTGCGCGGCGGACCGGCGATAGCTTTTGCCTGGCGCTCGCCGACATAGACCGCTTCAAGCTGGTCAACGATCGCTTTGGACATCTCGTGGGCGATCGCTTCCTGCGGCTCTTTGCCGAAATCCTGGTGCAGAACGTGCGCGGGCAGGATCGTGTGGCGCGTTTCGGCGGCGAGGAATTTGCCCTCATGATGCCGGGCGCCAGTCTCGAGAACGCGACCGCCGCGGCGGAGCGGATCCGCCGGGCCCTGGACACGAAGCGGTGGGCGATCGGACCGACGGGCGGACCGGTCGGTCCAATCACCGCCTCGTTCGGCGTTGCGGGTCTGCGCGCCGGCGAGACCTGCCAGGACCTCATCAAACGCGCCGATGACCGGCTCTATCAAGCCAAAAGCCAAGGCCGCAATTGTGTCGTGGCCGACCCGTCGGACTTGCCGCGGACCACGGTGCGCGCCACGCGCTCGAAGCGGGTCTCGAACGGCTGACATTGGGGACCTCCATGGCAGCTCCCGACCGCGCGGGCGACGCCTTTCGGCGCGCGCTTGACGAAATCCGCCGCCGCCCGCCGCCGGTGACCGAGGATGCAGTGCGGCCGCTTCACGCAGTCTTCGGCGCGCCCGTCGATCTCTGGGTCCGGCGCAAGGGGGCGGAGGAGAGGCGCGCTGGCGGCTGGCGACGAATTGGACGGACGAACCGCCGAGGCCGGAGGCGCGCCCGACGCGCGCCGGTCCGCCAGACTTTGCTGCCGCGGCCGAAATCGCAGCGGCGGTCGCGCGCGAGCTCGGCATCGGGACTGGACTGACCGCGGATGCGTTGACAAAGCGCTGGCGCGCGTTCGTCTTGCGTAATCATCCCGACCGCCAACCAGCATATGCGCGCGAACGGGCCAACGCCCGCGTCGCCATCGCCAATGCTCTACGCGACCGGGCCTGCCGGGAGCTACGCGGCGCCTAAAGGGAGGCCATTCAGTCGAAGATCAAATTTCGGGAGAACAGCACCGCGCCGTTGGCCGGGCCCGCGAGCGTGGTAAGCGTCCGACCGTGGTCGTCGAGAACCACCCAACCGCCGTCGCGCCGGACGATTGCGCCGATCCGTCCGAGGCCCGCAACCTCCTCGCCGGGGCCCGCAGCGACGATCTTTCCCTCGGTGCTGAGCCAGACGCGGCCGGGGCGCGCGGCGACGATCTGAGGCCGCGGGGGAGGCAGCGGGTTGGGCTGGGGATCGGCGACGGAGCCGGTCGGAGACGTGTCTATCGCCGTCGCGGCTGTAGCCGGAAGCAGAGCCGCCGGGACGACCACAGCCGTCGCCGACCCGCGCGGCTGAGCGAATAGCGCCAGATAGTCCATGCCCATGACCCGGACCTCGCCGCCGCCGAAGGCGAACATGTAGCCGGCGAACACAATCGAAGCGCTGGCTAAGCTTGTCCCAATCGCTTTGAGCGCAACGTCCGGTTCGTTCGGTATCATCTGCGCCTCACAAATCGCCAGTCTTGATGTCGTTGCGCAGCGCCGCCGCGAGGTCGATGAAGGGGTCCTCGCAGAGCGGCGCATCGGGCGCCTGAATCATCGCATCGTAAATTCGTGGCACCGACTTGATCGCCTTATCAAGGAGGGGATCGACGCCGGGCGTGTAGCCGCCCATAAGCCGCAGCTCGCGCGTCTCCTCGTAACGCGCGACGAGCGATCTGAGATTTGAAACCAGCTTGCGCTGTTCGGGCGTCCACACCGGGTGGGCGAGTCGCGACACCGACGACAGGATATTAACCGCCGGATAACGGCCGTCATCGGCAATCGCGCGGTCCAGCACGATATGACCGTCGAGGGTGCCCCGCACTGCGTCGGCGATCGGATCGTTGTGATCGTCGCCGTCGACAAGCACCGAAAAGATTCCGGTGATGGATCCCGCCCCCTCCGGCCCGGGCCCCGCGCGTTCGAGAAGGCGGGGAAGGTCGCTGAATACGCTTGGCGCATAGCCGCGCGCGACCGCTGGTTCTCCCGCGGCGAGCGCGACGTCCCGAGCGGCGTGGGCGAAGCGTGTCACCGAATCGAGGATGAGCAGAACCTGCTCGCCCCTGTCGCGGAAATATTCGGCGACCGCCATCGCCGTCTTCGGCGCCAGACGTCGCATCATTGGGCTCTCGTCGCCAGTCGAGACCACTGCAATAGCCTGGGCGCGATCGTCGCCGAGCGTGTCGTCGAGGAATTCGCGAACTTCCCGGCCGCGCTCACCGACCAGACCGATGACGACCGTGTCGAACTGCGGCGCGCGGGCGAGCATCGCCAGAAGCGACGACTTGCCGACGCCCGAGCCGGCGAACACGCCGATGCGCTGGCCGAGGCAGAGAGGCGTGAAAAGATCGACCACACGTACGCCGGTGCGGATCGGGGTGGAGACGCGCGCGCGACTCAGCGCCGGCGGCGGATCCGCGTCGAGTGGCGCAGGCCGGTCCCCAAAAGCGAGTTCGCCGCCGCCGTCGAGCGGCCGCCCCAGCGCGTCGATCACGCGGCCCTTCCACGCCGGGTCCGGGGACAGCGACAGGTTTTCGGTGCGATAGGCGCGGGCGCCGATGGCCGCATCGCAGCGCGCGTCGAACGGCTTCAGCGTCGCCGAACCATCGTCGATCCTGACGACCTCGCCGATCTGGACGCGGCCCTCCGACGTCGACACCGACGCATTCTCCGAGCTTGAGGAAGCGCGAGAGGTCCCGCGACGCGGTAGTGGGACATCGAGACCTCGGTCACGAGCCCGCTGACTCGCGCGGCCTGCAGATTGCGCAGACCCCAGGCGACGCTGCGCTCGAGACGGGTGAGAGCTGAGCCTTCGGCCGGCGCGTCGCTCACGACGAGGAACCCAGCGTCTTGATGGCGTCCTGAAGCGAGGATTTCGGACTGGGACGACTCCGGCTGCGACGCCGTCAAAAGCCCGCGAGACATCAATGAGCCGTGTCATCTCGCGCACCGGATCGACATTCGAGCTCTCGACAGCCCCTTGGACCACACCGTTGCGAGTGAAGTCGAGGATCGGCCGGGCCGGCTTGTCGGGTATGACGCCCGAGTTTTCCGTCCGCTTCAAGTGCGCGGCCGGGATCGATGGCGAAGAGTCCGATCGCGCCAACCTGCTGGCCGTTCTGGCTGATCATGCCGTCGGCAGAGACGTTCAGAGGACCGGCGGCGCTGTCGACCATGATCGGCGCGCTCGCCGGCGTCGAGGAACGGATCGCCGTTCAGCGTACCTGAGCATGCCCGACTCGTCGATCCGGGCCCGGCCGTCGCGAGTATAGGCCGTGCCCGCCGGCGTCTGAATTCCGAACCAGCCATCGCCCTGGACCGCGAAATCCAGCGGATTGTCGGTCTTGACGAGTCCGCCGGCCGCCGCGACACGTAGTTGGCGCCGGAAGAAACGTAGCTGAGCGTCGTCTCGCCGGTCCGCGCCATCTCGGATTCGAACGACACGCCGGTCGCGCGGTAGCCGACGGTATTCATGTTGGCGATATTGTCAGCGATCGTCTCCATCCGGCGCTCGAGCGCCACCTGGGCCGATATCGCGACATAAAGTCCATTCTGCATGACACGCTCCTGGGCTCGCACGGTCGCCACGACCGCCGAACGGGTGAGACGATCCGTCCGGAGCTTGTCCCGGGCTGACCTGGCCGGCGAAAGCCTGGGGTAAGTCTCGCGCCGCAAACATGCAGCGGCTAGAGACCAGGAGCGCACCTTGAATTTCGCCATCGGCCGTCTCATCGCCGTCGGCTGCATCCTCGGCGGCTACGCGGCGCTCGGCGGACATCTCGAAGTGCTGATGCAGCCCTACGAGTTCGTCATCATCGCCGGCGCGGCGCTCGGCATCTTCATCATCGCCAACACGACCTCGACCATCAAGGACTGCGGCAAAGCGATGGCTCGAGGCGATCCTCGACAAGGTCCCCGAAGCCACGCGACTATCTCGACGTGATGAGCGTGCTGCACGCGCTGATGCGCGAACTGCGGGCAAAATCGCGCAGCGAGGTCGAGGGCCATTTCGACAACCCGAGCGAATCCGAGATCTTCAAGGCCTTTCCCAAGCTGCTGGCCGAACAAGGACCTCGTGACCTTCATCTGCGACTACGGCCGCCTGATCATCATCGGCAACGCCCGCACGCACGAGATCGAGGCGCTGATGGACGAGGAGATCGAGACCCTGGCGCATGACCGCTACAAACCCTCGCATGCCTTCCAAGCGATCGGCCGACGGCTTGCCGGCGCTCGGCATCGTCGCGGCGGTGCTCGGCATCATCCACGCGATGGGTGCGCTCGACCAGTCGCCTGAGGTGCTCGGCGGCCTCATCGGCGCGGCGCTGGTCGGCACGTTCGGCGGGATCTTTCTGTCCTACGCGGTGGTCGCGCCGATCGCGCAGAAGATCAAAGCGTCGTGCGGCAGAAGCAGCTTGCGCATGTTCACCCTCGTCAAGCAGACCCTGCTCGCCTTCATGAACGGGGCGATGCCGCAGGTCGCGGTCGAGTTCGGCCGCAAGACGATCCCCGCCCAGGAGCGGCCGACCATCGACGTGGTCGAGAACGAGACGATCTCCGGCGCGGCGGCCGGCGGCGACAACGCGAGTCCGAGAGGCCGCATGAGCGACGACGAATACCCGTCGAGGCGCGATCAGGGCGCGCGCCGAGCTCAAGGGCGCGATGCTCGAACATTCGGGCCTCGCGGTCGAGCGGATGCCGGGCCTGGCCGCGGCGCTCGAAAGATTCGTCGCCGAGGCGCCGAACGAGCCTCGCGCCGCTCGTCAGCCGACCCGCCCGGCGTCGGCGACGATCGAAACGGTCCAGGCGACGACGCTCTTTCAGGCGATCGGCGACTGCGCCGGCCTGACCGCAGCGATCTACGCCAGCGCCGAGCCGGAGACCCGCCTTCTGCTCGCCCTCGACGAGCGAATTGACGATCTGATCGTTGCGTCGATTTTCGGTCAAAGGTCGCGGCTGAGGGCGTCGAGCGGCGATCGGGACCGGAAACGCCGACTCCCGCACGGCGATCGAGACCGCGCTCGTCGAGGAATTCGCGCGCGCGCTCGGCCGAGCGCTCGAGGCGGGCTTCGCTCCGTCTGCGCCGCTTTCGCTCGCCTTCGAGCGCCTAGTGACATTGAACGACGTTATCGCGCTCGGACCACGGGAAATGGCGGTGGCCGCAGCGCGATTTTCGCTGCCGCATGAAGGGCGGGGCGTGCGAGGGCCTTGTCCTCCTGCCCCAGACGTTTCTGCTGCCCTTCCGCAAGGAGCTCGAGCGGGAACGGCGGCCGAGACCGCGCCCGTCGACCGCCGCTGGTCGCGGTCGATGGAAAGCGGCCTCAAGCAGACGCGGCTGCCGGTGACTGCGATCCTGGAGGAGCTGCCTGATGACGCCTCGGCGATATCGCCGGACTTCGCCCCGGGGCGATTCTGCCGCTGCGCGGTGACTTCAACTCGGTCCGGCTCGAATGCGCCGGACGCGGGCATGTTCCGTCTGCAAACTCGGCCAGGGCGACGGGCGATACCGTCTCGAAATTGAGAGCGCGATCCGCACCGGCCCGGAGCCGGCCATGCCGTTAGAGCAGTCGCCGTGTCCGCACAACCCCGACGAAAGAATGCCGATGATGGAGACGAAGCACTCCCTTTCGCAAGATCCTCCGAAGGCGCCCGAGCCGCCGGGCTCCGCGCCGGCCTCGCGCTCGCGAGGCCCGAACGCCGCCCCGAACCTGAATGCGATCCTTTCGATCCCCGTCACCGTGCAGGTGGTGCTGGGTTCGACGACGCTGCCGGTCGCGAGCCTGATGAAGCTGGCCCGCGGCGCGGTCATCTCGCTCGATCAGCGGGTTGGCGATCCGGTCGACATCGTCGTCAACGGCAAGTCGTGGCGCGCGGCGAGATCGTTGTCGTGGACGAAGTCGAGCCAACGCTTCGGCGTTTCCCTGCTCGAGATCGTCGCCTGCCGCGCAATCTCGATCGGGCGGCCTGAGGACGGGAAGCGACCATGGCCGAGCCCATCAGCAACGGAAGGAGCGGTTTTTCAGCGGCCCGGAAAAGGCCGCCGCCCTGCTTCTGATGCTGGGCGCGCCGGCGGCGGGGCGGCTTCTGAAGCACTTCGACCAGCCTGACCTCGAAGTCCTTGCACGGGCGGCGGCCGGCCTCGACGCCGTCTCGCCCGCGGCGCTCGAGCGCCTTGTCGAGGCGTTCACGGCTGACTTTTCCGCCGGCTCCAATCTGCTCGGCGGCGCCGCCGAGGCGCGCAACCTTCTCGCCGAGGCTCTGCCGCCCGAGGAGGTCGAGGTTTTGCTGGGCTCGCGCTACGGGCGACGGCCCGGCGATCGACGTCTGGCGGGGGCTCGCCAACGCCCCCGAGAGATGCGATCGTCGCCTTCCTGACTGCCGAAAGGCCGGCGACGGCGACCTACATTCTCTCCCGGCTCGACCCACCGCTGGCGGCAAGAATCGTCAGTGCTCTGCCGCGAGACCGCCGCAATGCCGCCGTTTGCGGCCTCATCGCGCCGCATGAAGTCACGCCTCGCGCTGCGACGCTCATCGAAGAGGCGCTGCGCAAGTCGCTGAAAAAGTTGGACGCGGCCCCAAGCGGCGCGGTCGACGGGCGCTCGCGCATCGCCGGCATTATCAACAACCTCGACCCCGACGCGGCGGAAGACGTCATGCGCGTGATCGGAGAAGCGCGACCTAAAGACGCAGCCATCCTCAGGCCGATGCTGTTTTCCTTCAACGATCTGCCGAAGCTCACCGAGCGCGCCCGGGCGCTGCTGTTCGATCGCGCCTCGATCGACATCGTCGTCATGGCGCTGCGCGGCACGCGATCCGGAGTTCCGCAACACCGTGCTCTCTTCGATGCCGTCGCGGGGACGCCGTCTGGTTGAGGGCGAACTCGCTTCAGGCGGCCTTGCGGCCGCGCGCGAAATCGCCAAAGCTCGCAAGGCGATCACGGAGATCGTGCTTGGAATGGCGGCGCGCAACGAGATCGAGCTTCATCCCGCCGGTCGACGAGGCGGCGTGACAGTCGCAACGGACGCGTTGAATGAGCGCCGAAGTCGATCACGAGGACAAGACCGAGGAGCCGACCGAGAAACGGCTGCATGACGCGGTCGAGCGGGGCCAGGTCGCCTTCTCGCGCGAAGCGCCGCTGTTCGCCGCGCTGTCGGCGGCGCTGATCGCCCTCGTGTTCGTCGATCCCCGAGCGCGCCGCGGCGCTGCTCGTCGGCCTCATCGGCGTCATCGACGATCCGGGCGGATGGCGGATCGAGCGCGGCGGCGACGTTCCTGCGCTCGCGGGTCCGCCGTTGCGCGCCGCCGCGCGAATTCCTCTGGCCGGTCGTGGCCCTGCTGATGGCGGCCGGGCTCATTGCGTCCTTCGCCCAGGCGACGCCGCGCATCGCGCCCGGCCGCATCATCCCCGACTTCTCGCGCATCTCGCCGCATAGCGGCTTTCGCCGCGTGTTCGGCGCGCGCGGGAGCGGTGGAATTCGCCAAGAGCGTCATCAAGCTCGGTGCGGTGATCGTCGTCGCCGCCATGATGCTGATCGGCCAGAAAGCGGTTCTTCTGACCGCGATGGACGTCGATCCGGCGGTGCTGCCGGAGCGCATTCTGGCGCTCGCCGCCAAAACGATCGCCGCCGTGCTGGTGGCGACGCTCGCCATCGCCTGCGCCGACCTGGTCTGGTCGCGAATCCTGTGGCGCCGCGACAACCGCATGAGCAAACACGAGGTCAAGGAGGAGCTCAGGCTGGCCGAGGGCGACCGCATGATCAAGGCGCGCCTGCGCTCGCTGCGCCTCGATCGTTCGCGCAAGCGCATGCTGTCGGCGGTGCCGCGCGCGACCATGGTGGTGACCAATCCGACCCATTACGCGGTGGCGATGCGCTACGTGCGGAGCGAAGGCCGCGCCCCGATCGTCCTCGCCAAGGGCGCCGACCTCATCGCGCTCAAGATTCGCGCAATCGCCGCGGCGCATGACATCCCCGTCATCGAGGACAAGCCGCTCGCCCGGTCGCTCTATGCGGCGGTGGAGGTGGAGCGGCCGATCCCGGCGGAGTTCTATCGCGCGGTCGCGGAGATCGTGCACCTGATCCAGCAGAGGAAAGCCGGATGGGCCTATCGAAGGCATTAGTCGCCGCATCCGAGCGGCGAGCCCGCCGACGGCTCGACCGCGAGCAGATCATCGCCGACGCACTCGTGGACGTGGCGAGCGAATTGCGCCTGACCGACGCGGCCGAGCTGGTCGCGTTGATCCGCAACGACCACGCAGCCAATATCGCCGATCTCGTCAATTCCTCGAGCGAGCTGTTCTTCAGGAGCGGGACCCTGCGCTACGCGCTGTCGGCGAGCGTCGCGGCGCCGTGGGACGGGACGCCGCGTGGTCGCCTTCGACCTGGAGTTCCGCCATGCCAGGACTGCCGCGTTCTTCCGCCTGACGATCGGTCGAACGGCTGCGCGGGGATCGAGATCATGGACGTTCTGTTCGACGAGAAGGGACTGGACGAGGGGGCCAAGGCGGAGCGCCTGGTCGCCGCGTTCGCGGCCGCCCGCAGGCCGAAGGAGTCCGCTTAGCCGGACTCCTCGCGAACGGCTTCGCCGAGACGACGGCGGCGAGCCGTTCCCGATCCCGGGCCCGCGGGCGCATGACCGGCGGAGCCCCTTCGATCGTGATGCGGCGCGCCTCGCCTCGCGACACGCGCCCGTACCGCCATGACGATGACGAGGAGGAGGGATCGTTCACGCCCGTGGGCGGCCCCGCCCGGATGGCGGAGATCGGGTTTCCGCCAGCTTTTTCTTTGACGCGGCGAGCCGCCTTGCCGCGCGCCGCTCGCATTTCCGCAAGGCGAGCCGGATCCTCTCCGGGCGCGGCAAGCTCCAAGCAAGCCGAGCGATCGATCATCGCATCGTGCTCAAGCGGGAATTCAATTCTTGTCCGACATTTATCTCTTCCAGGTCGCCTCGCAAAGGAGCCACTGGCTGTCGGCGCGCCAGACAGCGGTGGCGAGCAACGTCGCGAACGCCAGCACGCCAGGGTACCGCGCCGTCGATGTCGAGCCGTTTGCGGCGCTGCTCGACTCCTCGCCGATCACGATGGCGTTGACCAACGCCGCCGACGTTGCGCCCGACGCCTCCTCGCTCAACTCGATCAAGCAGGTCGAGACGAATTCGAGCGAGCAGTCGCTGTCCGGCAACACCGTCAATCTCGAACAACAGATGATCAAGCTCGGCGACGTCGGTCGCGAATACTCGATGACCTCCGGCATCCGCCGGGCCTTCAACCAGCTCATGCTCGCGGCGCTCAAATGACATTCGATCCGTTGCAGGCCTCCCTCCGCATCGCCGCCTCGGGCCTGCAGGCCCAATCGACGCGCCTGCGCATCGTGTCCGAGAACATCGCCAATGCCCAGTCGACCGGCCCCCTGGCCGGCGCTGACCCCTACAGGCGCCGGACGGTGTCATTCGACAGCACGCTCGACCGCGCCAGCGGCGCGGACCTCGTCGAGGTCAGGTCGGTCGGCGTCGACCAGGCGCCGTTCAAGGTCGTGCGCGACCCTGGCAATCCGGCCGCCGACCCTCAGGGCATGGTCAAGATGCCGAACGTGGACGTGCTCGTCGAGCTCGCCGACATGCGCGAGGCCAACCGCAGCTACGAAGCGAACCTTCAGGTCGCCAAACAGACAGCCGACATGCTCAACGTGACCGTGGGCATGATGAAGGACGTCTAAGTCCCATGCAGCAAGGAATGAACCGATGATCGAAGGGATCTCAGCCATCGCCGGGCTCGGCCAAACTGCTGCGCCGTCGGCGCCGCAGGCGACGTCGCCCTCGGGCGGGGTCACCTTCGAGGAGGCGCTTGGCCACGCTGTCGGCTCGGCCATCGATACGCTGAAGGCCGGCGAGGCGGTGGCGATTCAGGGGGTCGAAGGGGCGTCGCCGCCGATGCGGGTGGTCGAGTCGGTCATGGACGCTCAGCGGTCCCTGCAGTCGGTGCTGGCGATCCGCGACAAGCTCGTCTCCGCCTGGCAGGACATCTCGCGAATGTCGATCTGAACGCGGCCGCAAGACACTGGGATAGACAGGAAGGATGACGCGATGAGAGCGTTGACGATCGCAGCGACGGGCATGAGCGCCCAAGAGCAAAATCTTGAGGTCATCGCCAACAACATCGCGAACATCAACACAACCGGTTTCAAACGCTCACGGGCGGAATTCACCGATCTCATCTATCAGACCGAGCGGCTGATGGGCGTGGCCAGCCGCGGCCGCGACGCCACGATTCCGGAGGGCGCGCAGATCGGTCTCGGCGTTCGCACGGCGGCGATCCGAACGGTCAATATCCAGGGCGCCCTGACCAACACCGGCAACATGCTCGATCTCGCGATCAACGGCCGTGGCTGGTTCCAGGTGACGAACGCCAACGGCGAGACCGTCTACACCCGCGACGGCGCGTTCAACACCAACCAGAACGGACAGCTTGTCACCATGGACGGCTACCTGGTGTCGCCTCCGATCACCGTACCGCCGACCGTGACGAGCCTGACCGTGAGCCAAACCGGCGTCGTCACCGCTACCGTGCCCGGCCAGCCGAATCCCCAGCAGCTCGGCCAGCTCACGATCGCCAACTTCGTCAACGACGCCGGGATGCAGGCGCTCGGCGGCAACTACTTCCAGCAGACCCTGGCCTCGGGGCCGCCGAATGTCGGCGTGCCCGGAGACACGGCGTTCGGCATCCTTCAGCAGGGTTACATCGAGGCGTCCAATGTCGATCCGGTCACCGAGATCACCAACCTGATCGCGGCCCAGCGCGCCTACGAAATGAATTCCAAGGTCATCCAGGCGGCCGACCAGATGTCTGGCACGATCTCCAACATGCGCAGTTAGGGGCGGGCGGATGCCCATGCGATTTCGGTCCTCCGCTCTTATAGCGATGGCTTCCCTGGTTGCGGCTTTCGGTCCCGCGGTCGCCCAGGAGGCGCTCGCGCCCTCGCCCAAGGCGGTCATCTATCCGGGCGACATCATCCGCGACCAGATGTTGACCGACCTTCCGGGGGGCGGGACGCGCGACGGCGGCGGTCCCTACGTGGAAGATCGTTCTTTCGTCGTTGGCAAGGCGGCGCGCACGACACTGCTGCCCGGCCACGCGATTCCATTCGCGGGCGTCTCCAACCGCAAGCTGGTCGCCAACGGAGCCGAGGTGAAACTCGTCTACGCCGAGGGCGACCTGCTCATTGTGACTTCCGGCGCCGCTCTGCAGGACGGATCGATCGGCGACCTGGTGCGGGTGCGCAACACCGACAGCGGCGTCACCGTTTCCGGCGCCGTGCAACCGGACGGCTCCGTCATGGTCGGCGGCGGATGAGACGTATCGTCCTCGCGCTTTTGGCGCTGTGCCTTGCCGTAGCGCCTGCAGCAGCGGCGCGCATCAAGGACATTGCGGTGCTCCGCAGCTCGCGCGACAGCCAGCTGGTCGGCTACGGCCTCGTCGTTGGGCTAAGCAACACCGGCGACACGTTCCGCAACGCGCCGTTCACGCAGCAGGCGGTGCAGGGCATGCTGCAGAACCTCGGCGTGGAAATGCACGGCGTCACGCTCAACAACCAGAACGTCGCCGCGGTCATCGTCACCGCCGATCTCTCGGCCGGCGTCGAGACCGGCTCCCAACTCGACGTCACTGTCTCCGCGCTCGGCGACGCGCCTTCGCTGATGGGCGGAACATTGCTGCTGACCCAGATGCTCGGTTCCGACGGCGCGCTGTACGCCACCGCGCAAGGCGCCGTGTCGGTCACCGGATTCCAGTCGCAGGGCCAGGGCGAGACCCTGTCGCAGGGCGTCCCGACCGCGGGCCGCATTCCCAATGGCGCGATCATCCAGCGCGAAGTCGCCGGGGCGCGGGAGGAGATGCGGACGGCGCTCGAGCTCAAGAACCCCGACTATGCGACAGCGGTTCGCATCGTCGATGCGATCAACTCTTATTCCCGCGGTCGCTTTGGCGCGCGCGCCGCCTTCGAGGTCGACTCCAGGGCGGTCGCGCTCTATCGTCCGCGCAACGTCTCTATGGCGCGCTTCATGGCCGAGATCGGGGAGTTGCAGGTCCAGCCGGACATGTCCGCTCGCGTCGTGCTGGATTCGCGCACCGGAACCGTCGTCGTCGGCCAGGATGTGCAGATCTCGACAGTTGCCGTCACATACGGAACGCTGACCGTCCGGGTCAACGAACAACCCCAGGTGTCGCAGCCCAATCCGTTCGCCAATGGCCGCACGGTGGTGACCCCGAATACGACGATCAACGCCCAGCAGACCGGCGGCCCGATCGCCATCGTCGGCGGCTCGAGTCTTCGTGTGCTGGTCGCCGGCCTCAATCGCATCGGGGTCAAGCCGCCGGAATCATCGCAATCCTGCAGGCGATCAAGACTGCCGGCGCGCTTCAGGCCGACCTCGTCGTCCAATAGCGCGCAAGCCCAGCGCAAGCCGCAGAGACGACGATGCAGCCTGAGATCGAGGCCGACATGATGTCGATTGTCCACTGCTTACCGAGCGTCGCCTTCGTCGCCGCCGTCGCGACTGCCCTGACTTTCCCAGTCTCGGCCCAGGCCGGCAAGCAGCCGGAGCCTTCCAAGCCGAAACCGACGGCGGAAAGACCGGTCGCCGAGAAACCTTTGGACACCGATGCAACTCATTATTGCGCCAGCGTCGCCTCCTCGATCGCGGAGGCGCGCATCGCCTGGCAGACCAAGCGCCTGGCCGAGCTCGACGCGCAGGTCCGTCAGCGCATCGCCGATCTGGAGAAGGCCGAAGCGGCGGCGCGCGAATGGATCGACAAGCGCGACGCGCTGATGAAGACGGCTCGAGACGACGTTGTCGCCATTTACGCCAAGATGGATGCCGAAAGCGCGGCGAAGGAGATCGCCGCGCTTGAGGACCGGATGGCGGCTGCGATCCTCGCCAAGCTGAAGCCGAACACGGCCGCCGCCATCCTTGGCGAGATGGACGCAGATCGCGCCAGCCGGCTCGCAGGACTCATCTCCGGGATGACCCCAGAGGAGAAGAAGTCGTGATGCGCCCAGAGTCGTTGGCCCCTCTGCTCGCCGCGCTCGTGCTCGGGGGTTGCTGGCAAAGCCCTTCCGAGTTCATGCAGCCGCCAACCTTCTCGCCTGTCGGCGCGGGGTTCATCTCCAATGAGACCGTCGCAATACAAAGCGCGCAAGCGCTCGCTCCGAGCAATTCGCTAACCCCGCCGCCGTCGCTCTACACGGAGCCTCGCATCAGCAGGGTCGGCGACATCGTCACGGTCATCATCTTGATGAACGACAAGGCGCAACTCGGCAACGGCTCGGACCGGTCGATGACGACCAAGGATGGCTTGACCATCGACTACGGCTTTAACAACGGATCCCCGGCGTCGGCCGCGAGCATGCCGGCGAAGATTCTCGGCGACCTCACCTCGACGTCCTCGACCCAGGGCCAGGGCGACATCAACCGCTCCGAGCAGATCCAGGTGTCGGTCGCCGCTGTCGTCACTCGCGTGCTGCCGAACGGCAACCTCGTCATCTCGGGCTCGCAGGAGGTGCGCGTCAATTACGAGATGCGGCAACTGACAGTCGCCGGCATCGTCAATCCGCTCGACATCTCGCTCAACAATACGATCGCCTACCAGAAGATCGCCGAAGCGCGCATCTCTTACGGCGGCCGCGGTCGGCAGAGCGACTTCCAGCAGCCATCGTGGGGGCAACAGGTCTATGACGCCGCCAGGCCCTTCTAGCGCGCCGCGATGACTGACGTCGCAGCCATAGCCCCTCCGCCCGGAAGGGGCTTCAAGAGCGCGCTGATCGAGTTCCTTGTCGTCGCGCTGATCGGCGCCGGCGCGGGCGCCGGCTTCGAGCTTTTGCGTCCGGCTGCGAATGGCCCCGACAAGACGACGCCAGCGGCCGTCCGGACTGAAACGTCGACGATCTTCGACCTGTCGCCGATCGTGACCAACCTCGGCGCGCCGCAGGACACGTGGATCCGAATGGAGGGCTCGATCGTGTTCGACCCCAAAGTCCTGCCCCATCCCGAGGCTGTCGCGGCCAGGATCAGCGGGGATGCGCTCGCCTATCTCCGGACCGTGACGCTGAAGCAGCTCGAGGGGCCAATTGGACTCGAGGCCATCCGCGACGACCTGAACGAACGCGCGGCGACCCGCTCGGACGGAAAGATCCACGAATTCGTGATCCGAACGCTGGTCGTGCAATGAAACGCCTTGCTCTTGTCGCGCTCGCCGCCGCACTCATGACGCATCCCGCCGCCGCGCAGACCATCGACCTCGGCGCCCTCGTCCCGTCCGGCAGCGCTTCGGCGAGCGGCCGCATAATCGAGATGGTTGCGCTGCTGTCCGTCCTGTCAGTGGCCCCTGGGCTGCTCATCATGGTCACGAGCTTCACGCGCTTCATCATCGCGCTGTCCTTTCTGCGCTCCGGATTGGGCGTTCAGGGCGCGCCGGCCAACCTGGTGCTGATCAGCCTCGCGCTGTTCATGACGTTCTTTGTCATGGCCCCGACCTTCGATCGGGCCTGGGAAACCGGCCTCAAGCCGATGCTCGACAATCAGATCAGCCAGCAGGAGGCGCTTGGCGCCGTCGCGCAGCCGTTCCGCGAGTTCATGCTGTCGCAGGTCCGGGAGAAGGACATCGCCCTTTTCGAGAGCCTGTCGAAGGGGCGCTTCGACGGCGGCGAGCGTGCGAAGGTCGATTTCCGGCTCCTGGTCCCCGCCTACATGATCTCCGAATTGCGGCGTGGATTCGAAATCGGCTTCCTGGTCGTGCTGCCCTTCTTGGTCATCGACATGATCGTGGCGACGCTCACGATGTCGATGGGCATGATGATGCTGCCGCCCTCGGTCATCTCGTTGCCGGTCAAGATCCTGTTTTTCGTCCTGGTGGACGGTTGGAGCCTGCTGGTCGGCAGCCTCGTGCGCTCCACGACCTGAGGCCTCAGTTTCGCGCAAGCCCCTTCGTCTCAAATGGACCCACACGTCGAGGAGTCTCCATGTCGATTCTCAACACCAGCGCATCCGGCATGTCCGCCAACCAGAACTGGCTGTCGTCGATCTCTCAAAATGTCGCGAACGCCACGACGACCGGGTACAAGGGCATCGAGACGGAATTTACGACCATGGTCGACCAGGCGCCCGGCGGGCCCTACGTCGGCGAAGGCGTGCAAACGACCACAATTTCCTACAACGCCCTCCAGGGCGGCGTCGTCTCCTCCACGACGGCGACCAATCTCGCGGTCCAGGGCGCGGGATTCTTTGTCGTCTCGGACGGGGCGGGGAACCTTCTTCTGACCCGCAACGGATCGTTCGTCCCCGATTCCTCCGGCAATCTGGTCAACAGCTCCGGCCTTTATCTGATGGCGGACGACATCCGGAATGGCCAGACCGTTTCCGCCAATTCGCTGAGCAGCCTGTCGAAGGTCAACGTGGAAAGCTCCGGCCTGACGGCGGCTGCCACGACAAAGGGTTCGCTTGCGGTCAATCTGCCTTCGACGGAGGACGATGGGACCATCGTCCCGACCCCCACCCACCAGACGTCGCTCGTCGTCTACGATAGTCTCGGGGCCGCACACACCGTCAACCTCGTCTTCACGTCGACTGGCACCGCAGCCGCGCCGGCTTGGCGGATCGCCGCCTACGACGGCGCAAGCGCGACCGCGATGAACACCCAGACCCTGACATTCGGCAGTGACGGCAAGCTCTTGAGCACCAGCCCCAACACGATCCAATTCACCGTCGGGGGCGGCGTGCCAACGACCCTCGATCTCAGCAACGTCACGGCGCTCGCCACCGGTTTCACGGTGACTTCCGCGACCGCCGACGGCAGCGCGCCGGCCAGCCTTTCAGGCGTCTCGATCGCTACCAACGGGACTTTGTCGTACGCCTATACGAACGGCGCGTCGCTCGACGCCTACGACATCCCGCTCGCCAATGTGGCGAGCCCAGACAACCTCAGCGCCGTCAACGGCGGCGCCTACACGACGAGCGAGGCGTCGGGTCCGATCTTCCTCGGAACCGCCGGGTTGACCTTGGGCACGATCCGCTCGAGTTCGCTCGAAAGCTCGACGGTCGACCTCGCTACCGAGCTCACCAATATGATCGAGGCCCAGAGCGCTTACCAGGCCAACTCGAAGGTGTTTCAGACGGGCGCCAACCTGCTCGACATCCTGAACAATCTGAAATCGTGAGTAAGAAGCACGGATTTTCGCCATGGGCCTCTCGACCGCGTTCAGCATCATCAGCTCTTCGTTCGCAGCGAATGCGGCGCAGACGGCGGTCGTCTCGAACAACATCGCCAACGTCAACACGCGCGGCTATTCCAAGGAGGTCGCCAACCTCGTCGGCAATCCTTACGGCGGCGTCGATGTCGCCTCGGTGACCCGGCTCGCCAACGCCGCGCTGACCGAGCAGGTGACGAACGCGACCGCCCAGGCGGCGTACCAGCAGGCCGTGTCCGACGGCCTGTCGACGCTCGCGGCTACGGTCAACGACAGTTCGACGACATCGTCGACGTCCGGCGCGAACCAGACCGGCGCCTCGCCGTCGGCGATGCTCGCCAATCTTCAGAGCGCGTTGACGACGTACGTAGACTTCGCCGACCTCGACTTCGGCCGCGAACGCCGCGGTGACAGCGGCGCAGAACCTTGTCCAATCGCTCAACGCCGGCGATGCGGCGGTCAACCAGGTGCGCGAACAAGCGGACCAGCACATGGCCTCATCGGTCTCGACCATCAATACCCTTCTGGGCCAGTTTCAGACCGCCAACGACGCCGTCGTCAGCGGGCTCGCCTCCGGCGCCAATGTCTCGAGCGGCCAGGACACGCGCGACTTCGTCCTCACCCAGCTCGCGCAGCAGATTGGCGGCGTGACGACATCGACCAACAAGAACGGCTCGATGTTGATTTACACCGACAGCGGCGTGCTGCTCTTTCAGGACACGGCGCGCACGGTCTCGTTCACGCCAACCCAGAGCTACGCGGACGGCGTCAGCGGAAGTGCGGTCACGGTCGACACTTACAGCAGTTCCGGCGCCAAGATCGAAAGCATTCCGATCACCGGCCCCACGTCGCCCAGTCCGATCCAATCGGGTGCGCTCGCAGGCTACGCCGACCTGCGCGACACGGTCGCGCCGCAATATCAGGCGCAGCTCGACCAAATCGCCGGAGGCCTGATCAGCGCCTTTGAGGAGACCGACCAGGCGAATCCCACGCCCCCCAATCCGCTGCCAGGCCTCTTCACTTACGTCGTCGGGGCGAACGGTCAGCAAGCTGCGAGCCTGCCGTCGGATACGACCGGGCTTGCCGGCGCCATTGCCGTCAACCAGAGCGTCGACCCGTCGCAGGGCGGAAACGCGACCCTGCTGCGCGACGGCGGCATCGCGGGCCCCGACTATGTCTACAATTCCGATCCGAACGCCACGAGCTATACGACCCGTCTGCAGGCGCTGATCGGCGAGATCGGATCGAAGCAAGTTTTCGACACGACCGCTACCGGGCTCGGCGGGTCATCGACAACGCCGCCCACAACCATGACCGAGACCCTGACCGACTTTGCCAACGCCTCGGTGAGCTGGCTCCAGGGCCAGAACCAGCAGGCAAGCGACGCCTCCGCCTACCAGAACGCGCTCGCAACCCAGGCCACTTCCGCGCTGTCCAACGCGACTGGGGTCAATCTCGACGCGGAGATGACCAATATGCTCAGCCTCGAAAACACCTATGAAATCGACGGCGAAGCTTCTGACCACGATCAACGCCATGTTCTCCGCTCTGCTGCAGGCCGTATGACCATGAGCCCGACTTACGTCTCGACCCAATATCTCGCCAACAGCCTCGTCCTGCCGGTGCAGCAGGCGCAGGGCCAGCTCACCACGGCGATCACGGAAGAATCGACCGGCCAATACGCCGATCTCGGGCTTCAGCTCGGCGACCAGTCCGGGTACGAGCTATCGCTGAAGGAACAGGTCCAGCAAATGCAGACGCTGACTTCAGGCAACAGCGTGGTCGCAACCAATCTTTCGACCGCACAGAACGCGTTGACCTCGATGGCGACCGCCGCCGAAACCGCCCTGAAGAATCTCGCAACATGGACTGCCGGCGCCAGTTCGGGCGCGCAGTTACAGGCCATCGGCCAGACCGCCCTGGAAGGCCTTACGTCCTCGGCCAACGCGTCCTCGAGCAACGGCGGATATATCTTCGGAGGGATCAATAGCGCTGCGGCGCCGCTGAACGATTATTTCTCCGCGGGCTCGGCGGCGAGCGTCGCCGTCGACGCCGCGTTCAAGGCGGCTTTCAATTGTTTGCCGACCGACCCGGCGGCGGCGAGCATCACGGCGTCGCAGATGCAGACCTTTCTGTCGGGAACGACATTCACCAGCTTGTTTTCCGGCAGCCAGTGGACAGCCGATTGGTCCCCCTCGTCGTCGACCACAAACACGCAAGCGCAGATCGCGCCGGGGCGGGACCCGGTGACAACCTCGACAAACGTCAACACGCCCACCTTTCAGAACCTCGCCGAGGCCTATACCATGGTCGCGGCGTTCGGCGGATCATCGCTCAGCGCCGCAGCGCAGCAGGCGGTCGCGTCCGCTGCGACGACGCTCGTTTCCCAAGGGCAGAACGCGCTCACCGTCACACAAGCCACGCTCGGCGCAACTCAGTCCCAGGTCACCGACGCCAACAGCGCGATGAGCTCGCAGCTGACCCTGATCCAGACCCAGATCGGCAATCTCGACAACGTCGATCAGACGGCGACGGCCTCGAAGATCATGGCGCTGACCAACCAGATCCAGATGGCCTACGAGCTCACGTCGCGGCTGCAGAACCTCACCCTGGCCCAGTATCTTCCCGCTTAACGATCAACGCCGAGAGTCAAATGTACGAATTCGCCTACAACGAAGTGGTCGAAGACTCGCGCCAGACGATGCGCGCCCGCGAACGCGACGCCATGGATCGCGTAATCGGCATGCTGCAGGCGAGCCAGGAGAAGGGCCCTCTATCGCGCGAGCGGATCGACGCGCTCTTCTACCTGCGCCGTCTCTGGATGATCTTCCTCGACGACCTCAAGGACTCCCAACAATGAACTGCCCCAGCAGCTGCGCGCAGGGCTCATCTCGATCGGCATCTGGATGATGAAGGAGATCGACCGCGTGAATTCCCGCGTCACCGACGACCTCGCCCCGATGATCGAGATCAACGAGATCATTCGCGACGGTCTCAAATAGGGCGGGGGTAGCGATGAACATAACGCTGAGGGCGGGCGAGCGCTTCTTCATCAACGGCGCGGTCATCCGCATCGATCGCAAGGCGACGATCGAGTTGCTCAACGACGTGACCTTCCTGCTTGAGAACCATGTGATGCAGGCCAAAGACGCGACGACGCTGACCCGCCAGATCTACTTCGCCGTGCAGATCATGCTGATGGACCCCAGCGCCGCAGCGACAGCGACGCCCCTGGCGCGCTCGCTGATCGAGACCGCATTATCCGCCTATCAGACACCGGAGCTCACCTCGGGTCTGCGCGGCGCCGCCCAAGCGCTCGCCAAGGCCCGGAACTTCGAGGCGCTGAAGGCGCTGCGCGCGCTTTTCCCGCTCGAGGACGCAGAGCTCAGGCGCGAGCCGGCCGCAAACGCAGCCTGAAACAGGAGACTTGCCATGTCCGTATCTTCAACTCCGCCGGTCGCTAGCCCGGCCCAGTCCTCGACCGTATCGTCCTCGACCGCGACCCCCGCGACGCAGTCGTTGAACTACAACGACTTTCTCACCCTGCTGATGTCGGAAATGAAGAATCAGGACCCGACCCAGCCGATGGACCCGTCGACCATGGTGTCGCAGCTCGCGACCGTCTCCGAGGTCGGGCAGTCCGTGCAGACCAACACGACGCTGTCCTCCCTCCTCACCGCCAACTCGCTGACGCAGGCCGAGGTTTTGATCGGAACGAACATCACGTCGACCGACGGCTCGACGTCCGGCACAGTCGCCTCGGTCAACGTCACGAGCTCGGGGGCGACCGCGACGCTCACCAACGGCCAGACCGTTGCGCTCGGGAGCGGGGCGACGGTGCAGTGACCCAGGGGGACGCGGTCGATCTGGTCCAGCAGGCGATCTGGATGACCGTGATCGGCGCCGGACCGGCGGTCGGAGCGGCGATGGCGATCGGAATCGTCATCGCGCTCGTTCAGGCGCTGACCCAGATTCAGGAGATGACGCTGACCTTCGTGCCGAAGATGATCGCGGTCTTCGTCGCCGCGAGCCTCTCGGCCAGCTTCGTCGGCGGCAAGTTCCTGATCTTCACCGAGCAGCTCTACGCCCGCATCGAGCGGGGATATTAGGCTACGGACGCAACCGTCTGATCGGCGGACGAGATATAAACATTAAATATATGTTAAATAGGGCGATCCAGCTGGTCGTTAATGCGGCTTGCAACCCACTGATCTCTCGAAGGCCGGTCGATAAAGCGCGCTAAGATGAGCGTTCACGGAGCCGCGCCCTGCAATAAATCGAGGCGAGCGCTGCTTGCGAGGCCGGGTCGCCGATCCCGCCGGCGCGGCCGGCGGCCCCCCTGCCAATGCGCTTCAACGTCCCGAATTGCTTTTTCCGCGCCTCCGCCCCATCACCTCCGCTTTCGGCCGACCGCCTGCGCCGCCGCCCGCCCCGGACCCCTGCATGATCCCTTGGATAGAACTCGACCGGGCCGCTCTGCCCTTGGGGGGCGCGTTGCGCCTGATGCGCCGGGGACACGAGTTCGTCATCAAGGTCGGCGTCGCCGAACTGATGACCTCCCGCCTCAGCGCCTCGGAGGCGGCGCTGGCGACGCTGGCGGCTGAGGCGCTCGGAGGCCGGACGAAGCCCAAAATCCTGATCGGCGGGCTCGGCATGGGTTTCACGCTGCGCGCGGCGCAAAGCGCGTTCGGCGACGGCGCCGAGATCGTGGTCGCCGAACTCGTTCCCGCCGTCGTGCGCTGGGCGAGAGGGCCGATGGCCGACTTGTTCGCCGGCTCGCTCGACCGCCCGGGCGTGACCATCCTCGAGGCCGACGTCGCCACTCTGATCCGCGCCGCTAGGCCGCGCTACGACGCGATCCTGCTCGACGTCGACAACGGCCCGGAAGGCATGACGCAGGCGGCGAACGACCAGCTCTATTCGATGCGGGGCCTGGCGGCGGCGCGCGCCGTCCTCTCTCCCGGCGGGGTGCTCGCCGTCTGGTCGCAGGGCCCCGACGCCGACTTCGCCAAGCGGTTCGCGAAAGCTGGCTTTGCGGTCGAGGACAAACGGGTACGCGCCGGCGGCGTGCACGGAGGCCCGCGGCACGTGATCTGGATCGGCGTGCGCAGGGAGGGCGAGGGGCGGTGACGGCGGTGCGGTGCTCCGGCAACTGCGTTTGTGTCGCGCTGTCGACCCGCCGGGCGCCGGCACGCGTCGATCGACCACTTGGTGCGCGGCCGGTTCGGCGCCGGTCGCCGCCACCCATGACCCAACCCATCCGAGCCATTGCCGCCGCTCCCGGTGGGCTTGGCGCGCTTGGCCAGCGCCGGAGCAGAAAAAGGCGGCGCTGTTCACAAAATCGACTTAGCTCGGCTTTTGCGAGGACTCCAGTCCAGACATCGAGAACAACAGCTTGTGAAGGCCGGAGGCATTGAGGTCGCCGAGCCCTTCATTCACCGCGGCCTGATAGAGCGGGCCGATGCCCGCCGTCGCCGGCAGCGGTACCGCGAGACGGCGCGCCAGATCCTCGATCAGCCGCACATCCTTGAGCATGTGCCGCAGATAGAGGCTCGGGGCGAAATCGTTGCGCAAGGTGGCGCGGCTCACGCCGCGGATCAAGCCGGAGCTGTAGTCGGTCACGTCGAACACGCCCACCACGGCTTCGTCGTTCAAGCCGGCGCGGCGCGCCAGCGCCCGAGCCTCGCCGAGCGAAGCCAATTGCGCCGCCACCAGCAGGTTTCCGATAAGCTTCATCGTCGCTCCGGCGCCGCTCGGGCCGATGTGATGCACGGTCGCCGCCAGGCTGCGTAGCAGAGGCGTCTCGGAACGTCGTCCCGCCACAGACGAAGTCGAGCCGGCCTCCCAGGCTTCCGACTTGCTGCCGAATACCGGAGCATCGAGGTATCGGCTTCCCCGCGCCGCAGCCTGCGCAACCGCAGAAGGCCGGATCGTCGTCGTCGAGTCGATCACCAGGACGCCGGGCCGAGATCTTCAGCGCCTCGTCGAAAATCACGCGCTGAGCGTCCGGCCCTGTGACGCAGACCAAAACAACGCGTTTTCCGCGAATTGCAGCGGCGACGCTATCGGCCTGTTTCGACGGCGCCCAGTTCGGCCGGCAATTCGCGTCGAGTGCGGTTCCAGGCGGTCACGGCGTGCCCAGCCCGCAGGAGGTTCCGCGCCATGCCTCGACCCATCGTGCCGAGGCCAATAAAGGCGACTTCGCTCATTGTCTTCCCTTTCGAATTACCCTCTGAATCAGCCGCTCGCCAACGCCGTCAGGACGATCACCGCAAAGGCGCAGCCCGGGATCGACCTTGCCTTCCGTGCGTTCGCCGAGCCAGCTCGCACGGCCGATCCGGTTGCGCAGCGGCGTGACGCGATCACGGCCCTCGCGCGCTGCGGCGACCATGGCGTCGGTTGCGGCGGGCAACGACTTTCCCTCGGAAAGCGCCGCGGCAAAGGCGTCCGAGGCCGGCTGCAAGGCGTCGAGCAGCGTCTTGTCGCCCAGATTCGCTTTGCCGCGCGTCCGGATCCCTTCCGTCGCCGCGCTGAGGAGCAGAGGCAGATCGGCCGCGGCGAGCGACTCCTTGCCGAGGACTCTCTTGCCCGCCTGCATCAGCGCCGTCGCCATCAGCGTGCCCATGGTCGAGGGCGCGGCGCGGTTCAGCGCCATGCCGGTCTGCGCAAGGAACTTGCCGAGATCGCCTCCGGCCTGGTCCGCAGCGGTCTCCAGCGCTTCGGCAAGCTTGATGGCGGTCACGCCGAGATCGCCGTCGCCGACCGCCTGGTCGAGTTCCGTCAGCATGGCCTGGTCCGCCTTGAGCGCGGCCGCCGCCCGGCGCGCCGCCGCCGCGACGTCGACGATCTTGAACTCGGGCTCCATCACGGACTCACACCTGACAGAAGAACGGGGAGCGGGCCGGCGCATCGAGAAGACGCGTGAGCTCGTCGTCGAGCCGGAAGATCGTCAACGAGGCGCCGGCCATCTCCATCGAGGTCGCGTACTCGCCGACATAGGCGCGATGCACGCTGATCGACGTCCGGCGAGCAGATCATGCACCCTTCGGTAGAGGATGTAGAGCTCCTCGGCCGGCGTTGCGCCGAGCCCGTTGACCATCACCGCCACGCGGTCGCCTCCGGCCGCGCCGAGATCGGCGAGGATGGCTTCGGCCATCCGCCCGGCGACTTCGTCGGCGGTCGCCAGCGCTTCGCGCTTCGCGCCCGGCTCGCCGTGGATGCCCATGCCGATCTCCATCTCGCCGTCGCCGATGGTGAATGTCGGCTTGCCGACGCGCGGCACCGTGCAGGGCGAGAGCGCCACGCCCATGGTGCGCAGATTGGCGAGCGCATGCTCGGCCGCGCCGGCGACCTCCTCGAGGCTGCCGCCGAGATCGGCCTTCGCGCCGGCGACCTTGAAGGCGAAAACCATTCCCGCCACCCCGCGCCTGCGCGCCGCCTCCGCCGGCGGCGCCGAGGCGACGTCGTCGCGCACCAGGACGGTGCGAACCTCGATATCCTCCATCGCCGCCATCTCGGAGGCCATGTCGAAGTTCATGACGTCGCCGCCGTAGTTGCCGTAGATATAAACCACCCCCTTGCCGCCATGGATTCGCCTGGTCACGTCGAGCATGGTTTCGCTGCTCGGCGAATTGAACACGTCGCCGACGGCGCAGCCGTCGAGAAGGCCGCGGCCGACGTAGCCGAGGAACACCGGCAAGTGGCCGGAGCCGCCGCCCGGTTGCGAGCGCCACCTTGCCTTGCACCGGCGCATCGGCGCGAACGATCGCCGACCGGTTCGCCGGCGAACGCCAGCTGGTCCGGATGCGCCTTGACCAGCCCGTCGAGCATCTCGGCGACGAAGTTCTCGGGTCGGTTGATCAACTTCTTCATGGGTTCCTCCTCTAGACCTGTCTTCGCGGGCGCGGCGCGAACAGACGCCTCAAGCCCCCGGTATTGACGACCATCACCAGCAACAACAGCGCGCCCCAGGTCATGTCGACGGCGAAGTTGCTGACCTGCAGGAGGTTCAGTCCGCTCGACAGGAACTGCAGCGACAAGACCGCGAGCACAAGACCGCTGACCTTGCCGAAACCGCCATAGGGGTCGACCCCGCCGAGCACGGCGATCAGAATCGACAGCAGCAGGTAGGACGAGCCGTAATCCGCCTTTGCGGAGTTCGCTCGCACCGCGATGACCAGCCCGGCGAGCGACGACAGCAACCCACTGATCAGATAGGCGCCGAGCGTCACGCGGAAATTGTCGATGCCGGCGAAGCGCGCGGCCAGAGGGTTCGTGCCGATGAGATAGACGCGCAGTCCGAAACCCGTCCAGTTGAGGCCGAAGGCGACCGCGGCCGCCAGCGCGGCGAACAGGAGCACCGGCGCCGGAACGCCCAAAAGCGTGCCGTTGCCGAGGACACTGATGGCGTCGGGAAAGCCGAGCACCGCGGCGCCGCCGCTCAGCACCACCGCGATCCCGGTGAAGATAAGGCCGGTCCCGAGCGTCGCCAGGATCGGCGGGATGCCGATCGCGGCGATCGCGAATCCGTTGAGCAGTCCGCCGACCGCGCCAACGCCGAGCAACGCCGCCAGGCCAAGCGCGATCGCCGGCGCCGCTTGCGCGGCGTGCGGATCCGGCGCCAAGCTGCGCATCACCAGCACCGCGAGCATGGAGGAAAGGTTCGCCAGGCCAATCACCGAGAGATCGATGCCGCCGGTGAGCATCGACACCATCACCGCGAGGCCGAGAATGGCGAATTCCGGGAACTGGAACGCCATCGACGAAAAATTCGCCTGCGTGAAGAAGAGGTTGCGGCTCCGCGGCGCTCATGCCGACAAACACGAGGACGGTGATCAGCGCGAGCCGCCCGAGATTGGTGTCGAGCAGGCGACGCGGCCAACTGCGCGGCGGAGGCGCGGAGCGGTTGCGGCATTGCTCGGTCATGGGCGCGCCCCCTAGTCCGCTTGCATCGAAGCGATGCGGGCGCGCAACGCGGGCGCGCCCGTGCCGAGCAGGATCAGGCTCCCCGTGACGACGTTCTGCCAGGTGGTCGGGATTCCGAGCACGATCAGGCTGTTGTTGATCACGACGATCAGGGCGACGCCGAGCAGGGTGCCCGTGATCGTGCCGTGTCCGCCGCTCAGCCGCGCGCCGCCGAGAACGACCGCAGCGATCACCGACAATTCGAGGCCGACCAGGTCGAACGGGTTCGCCACCCGCGCCAACGACGCATGGACGATGCCCGCGACGCCGGAGAGCACCCCGACATAGGCGTAGACGAAATACTGCACCCGCGCGACGTTGACGCCGACGCGAAGCGCCGACTCCGGCGCGCCGCCGAGCGCATAGATGCTCCGCCCGAGCATCGTGCGATTGAGGATGAGCGAGGTCAGCGCCGCGACCGCCACGACCAGCAGAAAGGCGATCGGCAGCGAGACGATCGCGCCGTCGGCGTCCGTCAGCCGGATGAGCATGGTGCGAGAGAACGTGCGCATGCCCATCGGCACCGCCGTGATCAGCTGCGTTCCGACGAAGGTGAGCAGGAAGCCGCGGAACACGTTGAGCGTTCCGAGCGTGACGATCAGCGTCGGCAGCTTCAGGGTGGCGATGAAGAATCCATTGATCAGGCCCAGCGCGAGACCGATCGCGCCGGCGACCACGAAGGCGACGAGGATCGAGTCGCCCATGCCGAACGCGACCATCGCCTTGGTGCCGACGTACATCGCGAAGGCGGCGATCGCGGTGAACGACACGTCGATGCCGCCGGAGGCGAGAACCAGGAGGACGCCCACCGCAAACAGCGCGGTGACGATGCCGTTGCGCAGCAGATCGAACAGCGTGGAGAGCGAGAGGAAGCTCGGCTCCGCCCAGGCGACTGCCCAGGCAGACCGCAGCCAGCACCAGGCCCACCAATGTCTCGTTGCGTGCGAGGAGGCGGCGCATCTCGTCGAACTCAGCCTGCGAGCCGCGCCGCGAGGGCGTTCTCTTCCGCGGCCGCGCGGGCGATGTCCTCCGTCACGCGGCCCGATTGCATGACGAGGATGCGATCGCACGCGGCAAGCAGTTCGGGGATGTCGTCGGAGATCACGATCACGCCCATGCCCTCCGCCGCGAGCTGGGCGATGATGGCGTGGATGTCGGCCTTCGATCCGACATCGACGCCGACGGTTGGTCCGTTCAGGAGCAGAATCCGCGGCGACCGGGCCAGCCAGCGCGCCAGCATGACGCGCTGCTGATTCCCGCCCGAGAGGCTGCTGACCGGCAGGTCGGCGTCCGGCGTCACGACATGCAGCCGCCGCACCCAGTCGTCGACCAGCGCCGCGCATGCGCGCGCGCGAAAGGAGCCCCGCAGCGTCGGTCATCCGATCGAGGCTGCTGACCGACAACGTTGCGCGCGATCGACTGCGGCAGGAACAGGCCCTCGGTCAGCCGGTCGGCGGGAACGTAGCCGATGCCGAGCCGGATCGCGTCGAGCGGCGAGGCGACGCGCGCGGGGCGTCCGCCGACGAAGATCCGACCCTGATCGGCCGGAGCGAGGCCGAACAGCGCCTTGGCCAAGGCGGTCCGGCCAGAGCCGAGAAGGCCGGTGACGCCGAGCACCTCGCCGGCGTGCAATGTGAAAGAGACGTCCTGAAACTGCCCGTCGCGCCCGAACGCCTCGACCCGCAGCAGCTCGGCGCCCGGTTCGTGGGCGCGGGCGCTCGCGTGCTGATCGAGCCGCCGGCCGAGCATATGTTGCGAAAGGGAAGCCATGTCGAAGCTCGACGCCGGCCCATCGGCGACCTTGACGCCGTTGCGAAGGACGATGATGCGCTCGCAGATGGCGAAGATCTCGGACAGCTTGTGGCTGATGAAAATCACCGCGACGCCGTCCGCCTTGAGGCGACGCACGATATCGAACAGCGACTTGACTTCGCGTTCGGTCAGCGCCGTGGTCGGCTCGTCCATGGCGATCAACCGGGCGCCCTGAACGAGGGCGCGGGCGATCGCCACGACCTGCTTGTCGGCGACGCTCAACTCCTCGACCAGCGCATTCAGCGGCACGTCGACGCCGACCATGCGCAGCCCCTGCTCGGCGATCCGCCTGCACCGCCCGCCAGGAAACCAGTCGCCGGCCCTCCGACAGCTGGCCGTTGAAGGCGATGTTCTCGGCGACCGTCAGGTTGGGAAACAAGGAAAAATCCTGATAGATCACCTCGAAGCCGGCGCGCACCGCGTCGATCGGCTGCCAGACCGGTCGCGTCCGCCCGTCGACTTCGATGGCTCCCGCGTCCGGCGTCACCACGCCGGCGAGGATCTTGACCAGCGTCGACTTGCCGCTGCCGTTCTCGCCGGCGAGACAGACGATCTCGCCCGCGTCGATGGCGAGACTGACCTCATGCAGCGCATGAACGCCGGCGAACGACTTGCTCACGCCCTCCACACGGAGCAGACTGCTGCGCCGACATGGCTTCTCCCGCCCGCAACGGCGGCGCAGCGGCCTTCGGCCCGCTGCGCCGCCCTCAGATATCGCTCAGAACGGATACTTGGCGGCGTTGTCCTTGGTCACGTCGACCCAAGCCTGACCATAGATCACCTTCCCGTCCAGCTTGACGTTGTTGTAGCCGTGGAATGCCGAGGTCCATGCCGTCGGTGATCGGCTCGCCCTTGAGCAGCATCACGGCGATCTTCTGCATCAGGTAGCCGGCGTCCGCGGGATCCCAGAAGTTGATCGCCTTGACCGCGCCGCTCTCCAGATACTGGCCCGCGATCGACGGCAGGCTGGTGCCGACCACGCAGGTCTTGTCCTGAAGACTGCGCTCCTCGATGGCGAGGCCGATGCCGGCGACGTCGGTCGACGCGCTACCCTTGAAGCCCTTGAGGTTCGGGTATTTGCGCAGCAGCTCCTGCGTCTTTGCGTAGGCCTTCTGCTGGTCGTCGTAAGTCTCGTTGCGGTCGCCGACCAGCTCCATCTTCGGGTACTTCTCCTTCTGCCTGGCGATGGCGCCGTCGACCCATTCGTTATGAGTCTTCGAGGTCAGGCTGCCGACGAACACGGCGTATTGGCCTTCGCCCTTCATGCACTCGGCGAGCAGATCCATCTGGTGCTTGCCGTAGTCGACGTTCTGGAAGGCTTCCAGATCCCAGTCGGCGTTCTTGATGTTCGAAGCCTCGTGGGTGACGACCTTGATGCCGGCGGCGCGCGCCTTTTCGAGCACCGGCTCGAGCGCCTCCGGCGAGAAGGGCACGACCGTGATCGCATCCGCCTTCTTGGCGATCATGTCCTCGACCAGCTGGACCTGAAGCTGTGCGTCCGCCTTGGCCGGCCCGACTTCGTAGCTGTTGTTTCCGGTGTCGGCCGCGAACTTCTTCACGCCGGTGTCCATCCGGTTGAACCACTGGATTCCGGCAATCTTGACGATCGTGGGGATGTTGTACGAGCTTGTCGGCCACGGCGACGCCCGCGGCGGCCACACTCAAAAGAACAGTCACGGCGGCGGTCGTCGCCAACAATTTCCGCATGTCTTCCTCCCTCGCTCCGTGCGACAAACGAACCCTTCGTCTGACGCTGTCACTTCAGTCGCCCGCCGTTTCCTCGGCGGCATTGATCTATGTCAAACGCGGACCCGTGTCGCTCCATGCGACCTCGCTCGACCGGCGATGAAGGTGCTCCGCGCAGTCGGGAGCGTCAAGTCCGGCCAATGCAAGTCCGGCGCTCACAACCCTTGGTCAAGGAACCTTCGTAGTCGCGTTTCGCGCGCGCCTTCCGCAGCCGCGTCCCCCAACGGAGGAAACCGCAACGGATTGCCGTTGGGTCGGTCTCGGCGCTCTCAAAGCGAGCGCGCCCTTCAGCGCTCGCGTCCCACTTCGCGCAAGCTTCGCCGCTCACCCTTCGCCTGGGCGCCGCATGAACCGAGGCGCGAGGGGATTTGAGCCTAGACATGTCCGTGACGGTGGCGCCCTCCCCCCGACCTCCTTTACGAGGGACGAGGTCGCCAGCCGCGGCGGCAAGGATATCGCCTTCGCGGTCGGCATCGTACTGATCTTGTGCCTGTTCTTCCTGCCCGTCCCGGCGATGATGATCGACTTCGGCCTGGCGTTGTCGATCGCGCTCTCCGTCCTGATCCTGATGGTCGCGCTGTGGATCCAGAAGCCGCTCGAGTTCTCGGCCTTCCCGACCGTGCTGCTGGTCGCGACGATCCTGCGGCTCGCGCTCAATATCGCGACCACGCGGCTCATCCTGTCGCACGGCGCCGAGGGGCCGACCGCGGCCGGCTACATCATCGGCGGCTTCGCCCGACTCGTCATGGGCGGCGACTTCGTCATCGGCATCATCGTCTTCCTGATCCTGGTCACGATCAACTTTCTCGTCATCACCAAGGGCGCGACCCGCATCGCGGAGGTCGGCGCGCGCTTCACCCTCGACGCCATCCCCGGCAAGCAGATGGCGATCGACGCCGACCTTTCGGCGGGCCTGATCGACGACAAGGACGCCCAAGCGCGCCGGCGCGAACTCGAGGAGGAAAGCGCCTTCTTCGGCTCGATGGACGGCGCCTCGAAATTCGTGCGCGGCGACGCGATCGCCGGCCTCATCATCCTGGCCGTCAACATTTTCGGCGGCATCATCATCGGCGTCACCCGCCACGGCCTGTCGCTCGCCTCCGCGGCCGACGTCTTCACCAACCTGTCGGTCGGCGACGGCCTCGTCTCGCAGATCCCGGCGCTGATCATCTCGCTGGCCGCCGGCCTGCTCGTCGCCAAGGGCGGCACCCGCGGCTCGGCCGACAAGGCGGTGCTCGACCAGCTCTGGGGCTATCCGAGCGCGCTCTTCGTCGCGGCGCTGCTGATGTTCGTGCTCGGCGCTCGTGCCGGGCCTGCCGTTCCTGCCGTTCGCGATGCTCGGCGGCGTGATGGCGTTCGTCGGCGTCGCGATCCCGCGGCGCCTCGCCACGCGAGCGCGGCCGAGCAGAGCGGCGCGACAGGCGGCGAAGGAGGCGCAGACGAAGGCCGAGCCAGCGCGCCTCGATCAAGGAGCAGCTCAAGGCCTTCGAGATCGAGCTCTGCTGTCGCAAGGAGCTGAACGCCGCGCTCATCCTCTCGCGCGAGGAGATGGCCTCGCGCGTCGCCAAGATGCGGCGCAAGTTCGCCCGGCAATACGGCTTCGTCGTCCCGGAGATCACGCTCAGCCGACGACATCAAGGCGCCGCCAAGGGCTACCAGATCAAGAATTCACGGCGCGCCCGGTGGCGACGCAGGAGCTGCAGCGTGGGCGAGTTGCTCGTCATCGTCGGCGACGGGCCGAAGCCGGACGTGCCCGGCGAGAGGTGCGCGAGCCGGCCTTCGGCATCCGGGCGGTCGCGATTCCCGAGGCCTTCGTCAACGAGGCGCGGCGCGAGGGCTTCAAGCCGATCGACCCGGTCTCGGTGCTGCTGACCCACCTCAGCGAGGTCATCCGCAACAATCTGGCGCAGCTCCTGTCCTACAAGGATATGCGCGCGCTGCTCGACCGGCTCGAGCCGGAATACAAGCGACTGCTCGACGACATCTGCCCGTCGCAGATCTCCTAGTCCGGCGCTGCAGGCGGTGCTGAAGCTGCTGCTCGCCGAGCGCGTGTCGATCCGCAACCTCCACCTCATCCTCGAGGCGATCGCCGAGATCGCGCCGCACGCGCGGCGGCCGGAGCAGATCGCCGAGCATGTGCGCATCCGCATCGCCCAGCAGATCTGCGGCGATCTCGTCGACGGCGGCGCGCTCAGCGTGCTGCGCCTCGGCAACCGCTGGGATCTTGTCTTCCACCAGAGCCTGAAGCGCGACGCCAAGGGCGAGGTCGATCGAATTCGACATCGATCCGCGGCTGATGGAGCAGTTCGCCGCCGAGGCCTCCGACGCCATCCGCAAGCGCATGGATGCGAGCCGCCTCTTCGTGCTGGTCACCGCGCCGGAAACGCGGCCCTATGTCCGGATGATCATCGAGCGCATGTTCCCGACGCTGCCGGTGCTGTCGCAGCTCGAGATCGCGCGCGGCTTCGAGATCAGGTCGCTGGGAACGATCTCGTGATGACTCCTCGGCGTCGACAGGGCCCAGAAGAATCGGGGTCGCAACGAACAAGGGACGTCTGGCGAGCCCCCCGTCTTGGCCAAAAGGTCGCAGACCGCCGCGCCGCCGTCATGGCGTCCGCATGATCCCGCTCGCCGCCGAGAGCCTGGCGCTCGCGCCGTCCCCGCTCGCGCCGAACCTGACAATCGGGGCGTTTCTGCTCTTCTGTCGCATCGGTGGCTGTCTGATGCTCGCGCCGGGGTTTTCGGCGAGCGAGATCCCGATCCAGATCCGGTTGTTTGTCGCGCTCGGGGTGACCCTGGCGCTGACGCCCGCGCTTGTCGACAAGATTCCCGCCGCCGTACTCGCCGCCGAGCCGGTCGTGGTTTTTCGGATGATCGCGATCGAGACGCTGGTCGGCGGAATGATCGGCTTCCTCGCCCGCATCTTCGTCGCCGCCCTCGAGACGCTGGGCTCGGGCGCAGCGCAGATGCTCGGCTTTTACAATCCGTTCGGAATGCAGATCGAAGCCGGCGAGACCCTTGCCCCGCTCGCGACCCTCATCTCGCTCGCGGCGATCACCCTGATGTTCGTCGTCGACCTGCACTGGGAGCTCCTGCGCGGGCTCGCCGACTCCTACGACGTCATTCCGGTCGGGGCGAATTTCAACTCGGGCTTTGCCCTGAGACACATTGTCGAGGCGTTCGGCGAGTCCTTCCGGCTGACGCTGCGCATCGCCTCGCCCTACGTAATCTACGCGCTCATCGTTAATCTCGCGCTGGCGCTCATCAACCGGCTGACGCCGCAGATCCAGATCGTGTTCGTCGCGGCGCCGTTCGTCGTGGCGGGCGCGCTGGCGCTGCTCTACGCCACAATCAAACCAGCGCTCGAGGTCTTCCTTATCGGCTTTGGCGCGTGGCTCTCCAACGGGTAGATCGGGATCGGCGATGAAGAAGCGTGTGGATTCGCTTGCGCGTGTCGGAAAGCTGGCTTCGCAGATGCATGACCTCGGCCGTTGGCGACTGTCGGCGATCGAGCAGGAGCAGGCGAGCCTCAGCGACGACCTGCGAGCGATCTTCGTGGCGCTCGAAAGCAGCGACCTCGCCGACGGCGCGCACTCCAAGCTGAGCGTCCGCCACATCCGCGCTCTGCAAAAGCGGCTCGACATGCTCGCGCGCGAGAATCGGAGCGGCTGAGCCATGCCTCCAGGCAGCACGGGATAAGGGCCAAGCTCGCCGGACAGGCGGCCGAGGCCGCGGGCAAGGTCTATCGCGATCGGGAGGCTCGCAAGGAACTCGCCGACATCGCCGAGCGCGCGATCGTCCGCCGCAACGCAAGCCAGAGGTAAGCGTAGCGTGCGAGGATCAGGAGACTCCTCTTCGCCACGACGGCGAGGAGCGTGCGCGCCCTTGTTCCCGCGCGGGAACAAGGCGCAGACTCGCCGCGGGACTTTAAGGCCATGGGGTTCAATCCGACCACCGACGTCGTTCTCGATGTTCTGAACGCGGCCGATCCGGCGCGTGCGAGCCTGGCGGCCGAGCGGCTGCAGGCCCTCGCTTCCGGCGCGCCGGCGAGCAATTTCGCGCTCGACCTCGACAAGGCCGCAGCCGCGGCCACCACCGCCGCGACCAAGCCCCCGTTGCCGCCTGGCCTCGCCAACGCCCGCCAGGTCTTTGCGGACGCGACGCTTGCATCCAACCCGGAGGCGAAGGCGAAGGTCGATCTCGAGGCCATGACGCTGAACTCATTCGTCGGCCAGATGCTGCCGAAGGACTCATCCGCCCTGTTCGGACAGGGAACCGCGGGCGAGATCTGGCGCTCGATGCTTTCGGAGCAATTTCGAGGCAGATCGCCAAATCGGGCGAGTTGGGACTGAGCCGGAGGCTTTTCGCCACGCACGGGGTTGCGACGGCCGAGCGGACGGCCACGCCGCGGCCGCGGCCGCGGCAAGCGGCAACGCCCTGTCGGCGCCGACGCGCCTCCGACATCGCCGGCGGCGCGATCCTCACCGCCGCCAGGAGGCGCACATGAGCCATCGTACACCCCGCTCCCACCCGCACGCCGATGCTGCGCTGCCTGTCGTCGAACGCCTGACTCGCACGGTGGCGGCGGAAACGGAGGACATCGTCGCTGGTCGGCCGGCCCCTTACGCGCTCTACGGCCAGCGCAAGAACCAGGGCCTGCTCGAGCTCAACCGCCTTCTGCCGGTCTTCGCAAAGGCGCGCCGGCGGCGAGCGGCCTTGGCGCTGCGCTCACGGCGCTCAATGCGGCGCTTGCAGCCAACAAGCGGGCGCTTGGCATGCAGCTCAAGGCCGCGATCGCCGTCTCCGACATCATCGCTCGCGCCATCCGCGAGGGGCAGTCGGACGGCACCTATACCGCACGGGCTTGGCGGCGCGGCGAGGAATGATCCGCTCGCTCCTTGTCGCCGTCGTCGTGCTCGCTGCCTCGCTCGCCGGGTCGAATCGGGGCGCGTCAGGCCGTCGTCTTCAGCGAGCATCGAGCCGCGGCCGCAGTCGTCCGAACGCACCGAAGTCGCGCAAAGACCCACGAAATCAACGTGCCCCGCATCAAGGATGGTTCGGTCAAGGGCTACGCCGTCCTGATGCTCAGCTACACTGTCGACATGGCCGCGCTGAAGGCCGCCCAAATGCCGCCCGACGCGATTCTGGTCGACGAGGCGTTCCGCTATGTCTACGGCGACGATACAATCGACTTCGACCATCTCGACCGGGTCGACTTCGGCAAAATGACGAAGGCGCTGACGCGCGCGGTCAACGCGCGGGTTAAGGGCGAGGTGCTGGTCGACGTCGGCGTGGAGGAATTCACCTACGCCCTGATTGGCGACACCCACGGCCGGCCGTGAGACGGGCGCCGTCAATTCGAGGGCGAACGCAGGAAGACGAGAGGCGAGGGAATGGAACGGCTGAAGCGGAACGCGGTCGCCAGCTGAGCTTCTCGCGCCGTCTCGGTCAATTTGTCGC
>CAWFJG010000003.1:0-37734 GCA_963816065.1 uncultured Alphaproteobacteria bacterium
TGGCCGGGAATATTCCGATGGCTTCAGCCCGGAATTGGCGCGCAATTGATCGGCGACGGCCCACAGCCGCCGCTCGACATCCCCATTCTCCGAAGCCACCCCATCCTCCGCCGAACCCGACTGGGCGCAGTTGATTCCCGGCGGGAGTGGAAATCAAGGGCGCGACGACGATGCACTGGCGCATACAAATAACGTTAACAATAAGTATAAAAGGAGCGCATTGTCATTTGTGACAGATTTGTCCACTTAACGCCTTGAAAAGGCGGGCCCGGCGCCAAGCCTGCACAGTCCGCGAACCCCCGTCGGCCCGCCTCAGCCTCGCGTCCAGTCCGTCAGGGTCACGCCGCCGCCGAGCCCGATCGTCGGCCCCTGGCTCAGGCCCGCGCTGCGAAGGCACGCGTCCGGCTCGCCGCCAAAGCGATTGTGGACGAACAAGGGCAGTCCTCCGGGAACCCGCACGTCGACGGCGCGGCAGAGGTGGAAAACGTCGTAGCCGAGGTCGAGGAACAGGCTGTAGACCAGCGGACCGCCGATGGCGGCGACGGCGCCGTGCGCGACGCCGAGCGCATCGAGGGCCTCCGCAAGCGACGCGCCGGCCGGATTCCACAGCCGCGCCAGCGGGTTCGCGGGATCGAGCGCGACGCCGGCGACCGCGCGGGTCAGGATCAGCCGGCGGCGGTCGCCGGACTTCGGCTGGATCTCCTGCGAGTGGCGGCCATGGATCACCGCCTCGATGCGCTCGAGCTCGGCCTCGAAATAGAGCTTGTCGGAGTCGAGCTGGAGCGCGAGCGGCATGACGCCGGCAGCATCCGCGATCATGCCGTCGCTCGAGGCGATGGAGTAACCCTCGATTCGGTAGGGACCGATCATGCGCGTGCCGCTACTCGGTCTTGTCGGCGTTGACCAGCGCGAGAAACTCGCCGCGGGTCAGGGGGTTATCGCGGAAGACGCCGAGCATGCGGCTGGTCACGAGGTCGGCGCCGCGCTTGTGTATGCCGCGGCTGATCATGCAATGGTGGGCGGCCTTCACCACCACCGCGACCCCGTGCGGATTGAGCACCTCTTCGATGGTGTTGGCGATCTGGGCGGTCAGACGCTCCTGGATCTGCAGGCGCTTGGAGAAGATTTCGACCACCCGGGCGAGCTTCGAGATGCCGACCACCCTCTTGTCGGGGATGTAGCCGACCCAAGCGCGCCCGATGATCGGCGCCACGTGATGCTCGCAGTGGCTCTCGAAGGTCACGCCACGCAGCACGATCATCTCGTCGTAACCGTCGACCTCGGAGAAGGTCTTGCGCAGAACCTGCGCCGGGTCCTCGTCGTAGCCGGCGAAGTATTCGCGGAACGCGCGCCTAAGTCGGTTGGGCGTCTCGCGCAGGCCGTCGCGATCCGGGTCCTCGCCAATCCATTTGAGCATCGTGCGGAACGCCTCTTCGACCTGCGGATCGCTGATTCCACCGCCGCCGACTTCGAGCTTATGGGTCATCCATGCCTTCCCTTCGCGCCGGCGACTGTAGCCGCCCCGGCGCCATTTCTCAAAAGTCGATCACCGGTACAGGCCGGCGCGGGTCGGCGGCAGGCCGCTCGGACCCCGCGTCCGCTTCATCGCCAGCGTCTGGTAAACGCCGGCGTTGTTGCGCTCGAAGGTGATCGAGCAGGCGGCGAGATAGGCGAGCCAGACCCTCGCCGTGGTCTCGCCGACCTCGGCCGCCGCCTCGTCCCACCGGCTCCTCAGCCGGTCATGCCAGAACCGCGTCGTGCGCTGGTAATGCTCGCGCCAGCATTCGACGTCCCGCACCTCGAAGCCGGCGAGCTCGAGATTGGTGAGCGTACGGCCGATGTAGTCGAGTTCGCCGCCGGGAAAGATGTAACGCGTCAACGCCTGGAACTCCGGCCGCTTCTTGCCGGTGCGCGCCGCATGACTCCCGCCCGGGCGGGTGATGGCGTGATGCAGATAGAGGCCGCCCGGCTTCAGGAGGCGCTGCACAGCCCTGAAATAGCCCTCGAAATTGGCGAGGCCGACATGCTCGAACATGCCGACCGAAACGACCTTGTCGAACCGGCCGTCGCCCTCGAGCAGCGCGTAGTCGCGCTTTTCGAACGTCACCCGGTCGGAAAGGCCGCGCCGCGCCGCGCTCTCGCGGGCGAACGCAATCTGCTCCTCAGACAGCGTGACCCCGACCGCCGTCACGCCGTAATGCTGCGCCGCATGGCAGGCGAGCGAGCCCCAGCCGCTGCCGATGTCGAGCAAGGTCTCACCCGGCGCGAGGCGCAGCTTGCGACAGGTCATATCGAGCTTCTGCCGCTGCGCCGTGTCGAGATCGTCGCTCCAGTCGTGAAAATATGCGCAGGTATAGACCATGTCCCGGTCGAGCCACAACGCATAGAACGCGTTGGAGACGTCGTAGTGATAGGCGATGTTGCGGCTGTTTTCGCTCTCGGAGCCGTCGCTTTCGCGGTCCGGTTCGACCCCTTCGAGCGGCCAGGGGCCGCCGCGCGGAACCAACAGAAACGGGGCGAGCGCGCGCAGGGTCGACAGGCTTGCGAGCGACTTGCGCAGTTCGCGCGTGCGGCCTTTCGGCCGGCGGGCGACGAGGTCGAAGATCGTGCCGTTGACCAGGTCGATGCGTCGGGCCGCCCAGAGATTGGCGAACGTCGTGATATTGGGCCCCTTGAGCAGCGCCGCCACTGCGCCTTCGTCGGCAATGACTAGGAGGAGCCCGCCTTCCGGGCACCGCTCGGGAACCGTCGACCCGTCCCAGAGACGGAAACCGAAGCCCAATTCCAGCCGCCGGTGAATCTCGGCAAGCAACCGCTTCAGCGAGGCGAGGCGCGATTCGGCGCGGGTCATCTCCGTCCTTCCTTCCGTCGGCGCAATGAGGCCCAGGGAGGCTCATACACGATTCCGCAGCCTAGCGAGGTGGACAGGCGCAGCCGATCGGGGCAAAAAGCCGGAGCGTCAGGGGGTCGATATGGATCAGTGGCGACTGGGCGGCCTTGTCGTCCGCAATGCGGCCATCGACGATCTCGACGCCATCGTCACGCTCGAAAACAACTCGTTTCCGGATGACCGGGTCTCGCGGCGATCGTTCGCCTATCACTTGCGCGCACCCGAGCGGCCGGTGATCGTCGTGACGGTCGAGGGGGCGCTTGCCGGCTATGTCTTGAACGCCCTGCGCAAGGGCGGTCGCTCGATGCGGATCTATACGATCGCTGTCGATCCTCGCTTCGCACGCCGGGGGGCCGGCACGGCGCTACTTGCGGCGGCAGAGAAATTCGCGCGCGCACACTACCGCCGCGCCGTCACACTCGAGGTTCGCTACGACAACGCCCCCGCAATAGCGCTTTACGAAAAGTGCGGCTACCGGCTTTTCGGCGAGCATGAGGATTATTACTCAGACGGGGCGACAGCGCTACGCTACAGGAAGGCTCTCGACCGCTGTCCTCCCGGCGGCGCAGGGTCTCTGCGATTGTCGCCACCGCGGCTCGCCTGATCGGGTTTCGCCTGGTTGCGCCAGCCCCCGAAAACACATAGGAACGCCTTTCCGTTGCGGAAACCCCTATGACAAAAGCCTTACCTGCGCATCTGAAACGCCTTGAAGCCGAATCAATTCACATAATGCGTGAGGTCGTCGCAGAGATGCACAATCCTGTTATGCTGTATTCGATCGGCAAAGACTTCGAGCGTGATGCTTCATGTGGCGATGAAGGCCTTCCATCCGGCCAAACCTCCTTTCCCTCTGCTGCACGTCGACACGACCTGGAAGTTTCGCGAGATGATCGCTTTTCGCGACGCCACGGCGCGCCGGCTCGGCCTCGACCTCATCGTCCACGTCAATGAGGACGGCGTTCGGCGGGGCATATCGCCGATTTCATCCGGCTCACAGGTGCATACCCATGTGATGAAGACCGAGGCCTTGCGGCAGGCGCTCGACAAGGGCGGCTTCGACGCGGCCTTCGGCGGCGCGCGGCGCGACGAGGAGAAGAGCCGGGCCAAGGAACGCATCTTCTCGCATCGCTCGGCCGCCCACGCCTGGGATCCGCGAAACCAACGCCCCGAGCTGTGGCGGCTGTTCAACACCCGCCTTCGCGACGGGGAGTCGATGCGCGTTTTCCCTTTGTCGAACTGGACCGAGCTCGACATTTGGGAATATGTGCTCGCCGAATCCATCCCGGTCGTGCCGCTCTATTTCGCCAAGCCGCGACCCGTGGTCGAGCGCTCGGGAGCGCTGATCATGGTCGACGACGAAAGATTGCCGCTCGATCCCGGCGAGAGGCCGCGCCATCTGCGCGTCCGTTTCCGCACGCTCGGCTGCTACCCGCTGACCGGGGCGATCGAATCCGACGCCGAGACGCTCGAGGACATCATCGCGGAGATGCGCGCATCGACCACCTCCGAACGGCAGGGCCGTCTGATCGACGCCGACGAGGCCGGATCGATGGAGAAGAAGAAGCGGGAGGGCTATTTCTGATGAACGAGCCGCTCAGACCCTCGGCGCTGCCGACGCTGCGTCTGCTCACCTGCGGCTCCGTCGACGACGGCAAGTCGACCCTGATCGGCCGCCTGCTCTACGAGAAGAAGCTGATCTTCGACGATCAGCTTTCGGCGCTCGAGCGCGATTCGAAGAAGTTCGGCACCACTGAGGACGCCATCGACTTCGCGCTCCTTGTCGACGGGCTCGAGGCGGAGCGCGAGCAGGGCATCACGATCGACGTCGCCTATCGCTATTTCGCCACCGAGCACCGCTCCTTCATTGTCGCGGACACGCCCGGCCACGAACAATATACGCGCAACATGGCGACCGGCGCTTCTAACGCCGATCTGGCCATCGTGCTGATCGACGCGCGCAAGGGTCTGCTCACCCAAACGCACCGCCATTCGATCATCGCCTCGCTGCTCGGCGTTCGTCACGTCGTTCTGGCGGTGAACAAGATCGACCTCGTCGGCTATGACGAGAAGACATTCCGCGACATCGCCATCGCCTACCGGAGTTTCGCCGAACCGCTCGGTTTCCGCTCGCTGTTCGCGATTCCGCTTTCGGCCCGCTTCGGCGACAATGTGAGCACACGAAGCGCGCGGACGCGGTGGTTCGAGGGCGCCCATCTCATGGAGTATCTCGAGCGCGTCGAAGTCGAGGACGACCGCCGCTCCGCGCCCTTCCGCTTGCCCGTCCAGTGGGTGAACCGTCCCCACCTCGACTTTCGCGGGGTCGCGGGCACGGTCGCAAGCGGCCGAATCGAGAGGGGCCAGTCCGTGGTCGTGGCGGGGTCCGGCCGGCAGGCGACGGTCGCCGGGATCTTCGTCGCCGACGAGGCGACGGAGCGCGCCGAAGCGGGCGACGCGGTCACGCTGACGCTCGCTGAGGAGCTCGACATCGCTCGCGGCGATCTGCTGTCGCACACCGAGGACCGGCCGGAGGTCGCCGACCAGTTTACCGCCAACGTCATCTGGATGAGCGCCGAGCCGATGCTACCCGGTCGGTCCTACCTGATGAAGATCGGAACGCGCACGGTCCCCGCCTCGGTCACCGAACTCAAACACCGGCTCGACGTCAACAATTTCGACAAGCTCGCCGCCAAGCGCCTCGACCTCAACGAGGTCGGCTTCTGCAATCTCGCGACCACCATGCCGGTCGCCTACGACGCCTATGCCGACAATCGCGAGACCGGCTCGTTTATCCTGATTGACCGCGTTACCAACGAGACCGCCGGCGCCGGCATGATCGTCCACGGGCTCAGGCGCGCGACCAATGTCCATCGCCAGGGCCTGACGGTGACGCGCGCCGCTCACGCGCAGTTGAAGCACCAGAAGCCGGCGATCCTGTGGTTCACAGGCCTGTCGGGCGCGGGCAAATCGACCATTGCCAATCTGGTCGAGATCGGGCTGCACGCCCGCGGAGTCCACACTGCGCTGCTCGACGGCGACAACGTTCGTCACGGCCTCAACAAGGATCTCGGCTTCACCCCGGCCGACCGGGTCGAGAACATCCGGCGCGTCGGCGAGGTCGCCAAGCTGATGACCGACGCCGGGCTCATCGTGCTGTGCTCGTTCATTTCGCCGTTCCGCGCCGAGCGGCGGCTGGTGCGCGATACGGCGGCGGAGGGCGAGTTCCTCGAGATCTTCGTCGACACGCCGCTCGAGACGGCGATCGCACGAGACCCGAAGGGCCTCTATAAGAGGGCGCTTGCCGGCCAGATCAAGAACTTCACCGGTATCGACCAGCCCTACGAACCCCCGGAGGCTCCCGAGCTTGTCCTGCGCTCGACCGAAGCGAGCGCCGAGGTTCTCGCCGAGCAGGTGATTGCGGATCTGGAAAAACGCGGCACGATCGCGAAACTGTGAGGGGCGGCCCGAACGGCCCTTCCTCCTTCCCGGCGACGATCATCATGCTGACGCTGTTTTACGCCCCGAACTCCTGCGCGCTCGCCTCGCATATTGCGTCGGCCCACCGGACATTCCGGTCGCTCGGACCCTCTCAAACTGGTCGAGAAATCGGCTTGCAGTGGGTTAGATCAACGACTTACAAAAAAGAGGAAAGAGGAGGGGCTCCGGTTCACGCGCCAGCGATTGGCCCCTCTTTGCGCTCACGCTATTCCAGGGTAGCAGGCGCCTCTTTTTGTCGCGTTTGGCGTTCCAATGGAGAAAACTTGACATATCAGACACTTGTGTCGATTGCAATCCTACAGTTGCGTCGCCGGAGCGGCGCGGAACAGGCCCATTAACAGGCGCCGAACAGGTCGTTAACAGGCACTTATCAGGCACGGAACAGGCAGAAAACAGGCGGGTGGAACGGGGCGAGGAGCGGGGCGCGCTCGGGTTGTAAGGTGGCCATGCTAGGTAAGCGGGAGACCCCCCGGCTATGCCGGGGTGGCAGTAGCAGTTTGACGTTTCCTGCAGTCCATCAGCGAAGTTCCAACGTGAGCAGCCACTCACACGAAAGGAACTCCGCCGATGGACGAGTACGAAAGCCTAAGCCACACGACTTGGGACTGCAAATATCATGTTGTCTTCATCCTGAAATGTCGCTGCAAGACTTCGTATCAGGAGCTGCGGCGGCATTTGGCCAACGGAAAGCGAGACAAATTCACCACTAAAGACAATGAAGAACGACGAAGACGCGCCAGCGCCTGTCGTTCTTTCATCCCTGGCGCCCTTTGCAGGGTGAGTCGGACTCCAACTCGGACGCTACGTTGGGCTGGCTAAAGGAAAACCATCTCGGGCCATTTCTCGCATCGCGAAGCCTGAGACGCTGCGGAGTTGAATTCGAGTCCTTTCCCGGGTTGCTCGCGTCGCCTCCAAAGGCTTTACAGAAGGCGCTAATGGCAAGCATGGCATCACCGGTCCCCGCCGCCCGTCGGCCGCGCGAGGACGAAGACGGATTCGACCACCGCATAATCCTGATAGCCGCAGCGGGCGAGCGGCTGCGCCCGCGTGATGTCGAACCGGCCGTCGCGAATGAAGGCCTCGTCAATATGGACGCCGACGACCTCGCCGAGGATAGGACGTTGCCGCTCGTGCTGCCCGCCCGGTTGCGGATCTCGACGACCTCCACGACTTTGCATTCCAGCGAGGCGGGGCTTTCCTTGACCCGCGGCGCGGCGACGAGACGGCATTCGGCCATCGTCAGGCCGGCATGGATGAATTCGTTCTCGCCGCGCGGCAGCGGCGCCGAGGTGGCGTTCATGGCGTCCCTGAGCGCGGACGTCGCCAGGTTGGCGACGAACTCGCCGCTCTCGCTGGCGAAGGTCGCCGAATCCTTGTATCCGCCGTCGCTCGAGAAGCCGACGATCGGCGGAGGGCTGCCGAAGCCGTTGAAAAAGCTATAGGGGGCCAGATTGATCCGCCCGTCAGGGCGCGGGTCGAGATCCAGCCGATCGGCCGCGGCGCGACGATCGCCTTGAACGGATCGTGCGGCAGCTACGTTCTTGTCGCGCCCGCCGGTCTCGTAGAACAACGGCGCTCTCACCCGGGAAAGGTCGTGACGATGTCGGCGAGCGCCGGGCGGAGCCGGTCCTCGATCGGCGTTCGGCCGGCCGACGTGCAGGAAGCCGGCGATGTTTTCATGCTCGGCAAGCCGATCGCGGCGCGGAAGCGCGCGTCGTAGGCGCGGCCATTCGGTGATCCAGGTCGCGCGTGAAGCCGAGCGCATTGGCCGCGACAATCTGGTTCATGCAGGCGGCGCCCGCCGACAGCACCTGCTCCCATTCCGGGATCTTCACATGCGGCGCGGCGCGCGAAACGACCGCGATCACCAGCGGCGCGCGGGCAAAGCGCGCCGAGTTCCTCGGCCTTGGCCTTGTCGTCGAGAGCCGCTCGTCCTCGAGTTCGGATCCTCGCGGCGATCCGCCCGCCCGTTCGCCGCGCCGCGCCCTCGAAGACGATGAAGCGCCAAGGCGCGAGCTTGCCGTGATCGGGGACCCGCGAGGCGACGGAAAGAATCGTCTCGAGTTCCTCGGGCGTTGGCCCCGGCCCGCTCATGACGGCTGGCGGGGCGGAGCGGCGGCGCTTGAGCAGGGCGATCGTTTCGTTCATCGGATGTCCTTCGTGAGTCGACGCGTGCTACGCCCCATCCGCGGCAACTGTGAACCGCCTTCGAACCGCCTCATTGCGCGGCACGAGGCCCCATCGCCGGGGTGCGCCGGCAAGAGGCGGAATGACCCGGGCGGCCGAAGGCGGCGAGACGAAGGCGATGAGAGCGATCGAACGATATTTTTGCAGCGCTGCTGGCCTTCGCTGCTGGCGGTTTCGCCGCGGCCCGCGCCGAGCCGCCCGCCGCGGACGGCCAGGCGACCCTGCGACTCTCGGCGATCCTCAGCGGCGCAGTCGGCCCGCTCGACGCGGCGGCGTGCACTGGCGGATGTTTTCCGCCAAGCCGAGGCGGACGGCACGCACGCGCTGGTCGTCGAATGAACCTCGCCGCAGCCGACCCTCACCCTGCCGCCCGGCGATTATGTCGTGCACGACGCGTTCGGTCTCGCGAGCGCCACGAAGCGGATCAACCTCGGCCCGAGGTGCACGGAAGAGCTGGCGATCGCGGCGGGCGCCCTGCGGATCGAGCGGCACGGGGGGCGACGCGCCGATCGACGCCAAGCTGGCGCTCGCCATCTATGTTCCGAGCGCAACAATCCGCGAAGCCAAGCTGGTCTACTCCAGGGCGAAGGCCGGCGACATCATCGGCCTGCCCGAAGGCTCCTATCATATCGTTTCGACCTATCTCGACACCATCGGCGGCAGGTCTCGGCCAGCGCCGTCGTAAAAGCCCGGTAAATCGGCGGCGCCCGGCGCCGCGCGACGCCACCGCAATTCGATCGTCTCCGCCGACATCAAGGTGCCGTCGGGCAAGGTCATCGACCTGACGCTGCGGCACCGGTATGCGACCCTGACGCTCAAGCTGGTCAGCGCGCCGGGCGGCGACGCGATGGCGAACACCAGTTTCACGGTGCTGACGCCGGGCGGCGACCTCATTCGCGAACTGGTGGGCGCGTTTCCCTCGCTGGTGCTCGCCGAAGGCGAATACATCGTCATCGCCCGCCACGACGCGAAGACCTATCAGACCACCTTCCAGGTCCAATCGGGTATGGACCGCGATGTGGAAGTCGTTGCACAAGAGCGCTCGGGCGCCGCGGACGCGGCCGCCGCGCACCGTGCCGGGGAAAGGGCCTTCATCGCATGCAGACGTTCTTCGTCGAAATCAAATGCGCGCTCGGGCGGACCTATGAGGTGGCGAGCGCCCTGGCCGAGGCGGAGATCGCATCGGAGATCTATTCGATCGCCGGCGATCACGACATCCTCGCCAAGTTCTATGTCGAACGCGACGTCGACATCGGCCATTTCGTCGGCCAGAAGGTCCAGACCATTCCCGGCATCGTCGACACCCGCACCATCATCACCTTCAAGGCGTTCTGACCCCGACGCCGGACCGCTTTTTCCGTCCCTAGTCAGGCGAGCGACCGACCCATGCGATTGACCCTTTTTCTCGTCTTCGCCGCTCTGGCGGGCTCCGCCCAGGCGGACGAGCGGCCGTTCCTGTTCGAGGCGCTTCATGGCCGCACTGCCTATCACGCCGCCTGGGAGCGGCTGATGAAACTCGTGCAGCCGACCCCCGACTGGCTCGTCGAATTCAACAGGAATTTCGACGGAGTCGCCGGGCAGATCAAACCGGTCGACATCGACGGCAAGCCCTATGAACTGTCGTTTGTGTGCAAGCCGACCGATTGCGAGGGCCACCGGTTCGTCGTGCTGTTCAACTCCGGCGGCGCGCACGCCTATGGAGCGCTCGGCGGCAAGGACAATTCCCCCGCCTTCTACGGCTCTCCCTCGCCGACGGAAGAGGAGGCGATGGCGAAGGCGGCGAAGTGAGCCGCCGCCGCGCGGCCCGATCGAGCCGCAGAAGCGCAGTCGCAATGTTCGCGGCGACGATCCTGGCCTGGCTCGGAGCCGAGGAGAGCTTCGCGGGAACCCCGACGCTCGGCTCGGCCGCGGCGCCGAGCGGCCGCTATTTCGGCGCCGCGCTCGATCCCGGCTTTTTCGACGAAACGGCTTATCGGAAACTCGCGGAGGCGCAACTCACCAGCGTGACGCCGGAGAACGCGATGAAATGGGGGCCGGTCGAGCCTGCAGCGCGGAAATTTCGATTGGCGGGGCGCGGACGCGGTGGTCGCCTTCGCCAAAGCCAACGGCCAAAAGGTCCGCGGCCACACGCTCGTCTGGCATGAGCAATTCCCGGCGTGGCTCGCCAACGGTTCGTTCACGCCGGCCGAAATGAAGGAACTCATGGTCGCGCACATCGCCGCCGAAGCCGGGCGCTACCGCGGCTCTATTACGCCTGGGACGTCGTCAACGAGGCGTTCGCGGACGACGGCGAGTGGCGCCAGTCGATCTGGTACGAAGCGATGGGGCCGGACTATGTCGCGATCGCCCTCAAAGCGGCGCGCGAGGCCGACCCCGGCGCCAAACTCTACCTCAACGACTACAACGTCGAGTCCGATGGTCCGAAGATGCGGGCGCTCTACGACCTGGTCGCCTAGCTCAAGTGCGCGGCGTGCCGCTCGACGGCGTCGGCCTGCAGTCGCATTTCGTGCTCGGCCGCGTGCCGGCCGACCTCCAGTACGTGATGGCGAAGTTCGCAGCCCTCGGCGTCGAGGTCGCGATCACGGAACTCGACGTGCGCTTCCCTCCCCGCCGACGATGCGGCGCTCGCGCGGCAGGCCAAGGATTACGCATCGGTCGCGCGGCCTGCCGCGGGACGCCGGGCTGCGTCGGGGTCACGACCTGGGGTGTCACCGATGGCCACTCCTGGGTGCCCTCGTTCTTCGCCGGCTACGGCGCGGCTCTGCCGTTCGACGCCGAATGCAAGCCGAAGCCGACCGCGCCGGCCATCGTCGCCGCTTTCGCCGGGGCGCGGTAGCCGGCCGGAGCCTGCGCCTTCAAGAGCCTCCCCTTGCGTCATTGCGTTCCGGATGGCGCCGGGTCAGCGGGCCGCGTTCATTCTTCCAACCTTCTGCGCAATGGCGTGCGCCAGTTCGTCGCTGACCTTCTCCGGAACATCGAGACCCGACAGACGCCAAGTCGTCCCGGAAAGATGCAGATGGACGCTATAGCGCCCGTCGGGGCTGTCGAGGCCGACCACGAAGCTCATGGGCCCGTCGAAACGGGAGTTCGTCAAGACCTGCAGCGGGTGGGCGCGGAACGCGTCGCCGAGCGGCGGCAAGCGCCAGCCGGGCGCCGGCCCAGAGGCGCCGGCCGGCAGCCCGATCCGACCTTCGGCCAGGATCGCGGCGATAGCGTCGGGCGTCAACATCCCGCTCAGCAGTTCGTTGGCCGCCCCGGCGCTCACGCTGCCCAGAAAGTTTTGCTCGAACCACGCCATCTTCTTGAATTGCGGGTTCTGCGCGAGATAGGCATGGGTGATCTGACCTGCGAGAGACCTTCTGAGCGCGGGCAGATCGATGCGCTGCATCAGCGCGGCGACGTCGGCGTGCGAGGCCGCAGAGGCAAGTTCCGCCGCGCCGATCAGCGCCCAGCTCCAGTAGGCGGCGACAAGAATGATCAGCGCCAGGGCGGCTTGGAGAACGATTCGCATGGCCTGTCCTTCGGCGATCCCGCTCTCCCTAGAACCGCTCGTGAGCTGGGATGGGTTTTGCGTACGCACCGCCCACGCACGCCGTGCCGCTGTGCAGGTTGTGTCGACGCTCGAGGTCCGCGTCTTCAGCGATGATCGCTCTGGTTGCCGAGCCGAGCGGCGGCGGAAAACCCGTTTAAGACTGCCAGGAGAACCCGGCGGAATTACGCCTTCACCGCCCCGGCTGTGAGGCCAGCCACGATATAGCGCTGCGCGAGCAGGAACATCAGGATCGCTGGCAGAATGGTCAGCGTAATGAAGGCGAGGACGAGCTGCCACGACGTCGAATACTGGCCCTGATAAGCCATCAAACCGAGGGTCCACGGGTAGTGGGATTCGCTGTTGAAGACGATCAGCGGCAGCAGGTAGCCGTTCCAGCTGCCGACGAAGGAAATGATCGCGACCGTCGACAGGATCGGCCCCGACAACGGCAGCGTGATGAAGAGAAAATAGCGAAAGTAGCCACAGCCATCCATCATCGCCGCATCGAGCAGTTCGGCCGGCAGCTGTTTGAACGCTGTGCGCAGGAGCAGCACGCTCATCGCCAGCGAGAAGGCGACCTGCGGCAGCACGACGCCCCAGTAGGAGTTGAGCAGCCCCAGATCGCGCACCTTGATGAAGATCGGCAGGATCGCGGTCGCGAGCGGAAAAAGGAGCCCGAGCATGATGTAGCTGAGCAGGAACCGCGTCGCCGAAAAAGCGCAGATGAGCGAAGGTGAACGCCGCCATCGAGGAGACGATGAGCGTCAGGACGACCGTCAGGGCCGCGATCAACAGCGAATTGCCGAGCACCTGCCAGTAGCGCACGCTCGCCAGGATTTCCCAGTAGTTCCGCCAGATCCAGACGCGCGGCAAGCCGAACGGATTGGCCTCGCAGTTCGCCGAGTTCCTTGAATCCGTTCAGCGCCGTCGCCGCGAGCGGCGACAGGACGATGACCGAGAGCACGATCAGCGTGGCGAAGGCGGCGATCGCCGGCAGGCCGCGCATCGGGCGGCCCGAGGCTTCGGCGGGCGGATGCGGTCTCAGTCATCGCGCATGAATACCCGCTGATAGCCGAAGGCGAAGGTCACGCAGATGATGAACAGCACCACGCCGACCGCCGAGCCGAAGCCGACCCGCATGCGAGTGATGCCGAAATAGTAGAGGAACGACACCATCGTGTTCGTCGTGTCGAACGGCCCTCCGCCGGTCAGCGGCACGATGATGTCGAAGAGCTGCAGCGCGCCGATCACCGAGAAGAAGATCGACAGGCGGATCATCGGTCCGAGCAGCGGCAGCGTGATGTGCCAGAAGCGCTGCAACGGCGTGGCGCCGTCCATCTCGGCCGCCTCGAGCATGTCCTTGTCGATGCCCTGAAGGCCGGCGATATAGAGCATCATGTGGAAGCCGAAGTACTTCCACACGATCACGATCAGCACGCCGGCGAAGGCCCAGTCCTTGCTCGCCAAGCAGATAGAAGGGCGGAAGCCCGAATAGGTTGGTGAAGAGCGACGGGAAGCCGAGGTCGCCGGTCGAGCATGAAGCGCCAGATGAGCCCCGCCACGACATCGGCGAGGATATAGGGCAGGAAGAAGATCATCCGGAACCAGACCGCGCCCGACAGGCGGCCGGCGACCAGCATGGCGACGAAAAGCGCCAGCGGCAGCTGGACCAGGAGCGAGTCGACGATGATCAGGCCGTTGTTGATCAGCGCCCGGCAGGAAGGCCGGGTTCTCGAGCAGCCAGTCGTAGTTCTTGAGGCCGATGAACTTTTCCGGTCGGCCGTAGCCGTTCCAGTTGAAGAAGCTGTACCAGCGCGGCCTCGCCCATCGGCAGGGCGACGAAGATCGTGAACAGCAGCAGCGCGGCGGCAGGAAGACGGCGACCGTCGCCCAGCCGTTGAGCGACATGCGCCGGCGCGGCTCGACATAGGCCGCTGGTGCGTTCGCGATTGCCGGCGTCCGATGCGGCAAAGCCGGGCTCCGCCGCGTCGGACGAGGCGAAAGCGACCGCGTCCGATCCGTCGCCAAGTCGCCGACTACTGCTGGTCGGCCGCGTCCTGGATCGCCGCCGCCGCCGCCTCGGGCGTCATCTGCCCGGCCGCGACCGCGACCGAGACGTCGTTGATGACGCGACCGACCGAAGGCCCGAGATCCTGGTCGAAGAAGTTCTGGTGATAGGTGGTCTTGGCGAGGTTGTCGGCGATCTGCTTGACCAGCGGGTCCTTGATGTCGGCCTCGCTGCCCTTGTAGACCGGGATATAGGCGCCGGTCTCCGCGGCCTCCTTGGCGTATTTCTCCTGGCTGAAGAACTTGAGGAAGTCGACCGCCTCGGGCGGCGCGGTCTTGGTGACTAGGAAGCCGTGGACGCCGCCGAGCGTGTCGGTCGCCTTGCCTTTGCCGCCCGCAACGGTCGGGAAGGACAGGATGCCGATGTCTTCCTCCGGCAGGCCCTTGCCGCTGGCGGAGGTTGGCGCCTGCATGCCGATGAGCCACTCGCCCATCAGCTCCATGGCGGCCTTGCCGTCGCCGAAGATGCCGGTCGATTCGGCGTGCTTGGTCGAGAGGTAGCCCGGCTGGAACGGCTCGAGCGCCGCAAGCTCGCGCAGGCGCTTGCCCGCCTCGACGAAGGTCGGGCTCTTGAAGCCGCCGTCCTTGCCCGCCTTGGCGTCGGCGAGCGCATGCTCGCCGCCGATGCGCATGACGAGATAGGAATAGTAGAAGTGCATCGGCCATTTCTCGCCGGCGCCGACCGAGATCGGCGTGATGCCGGCCGCCTTGAGCTTTTTCACCGCGCCGAGGAAGTCGTCCCAGGTCTTGATGTCCTCGGCCTTAACGCCGGCCTTCTCGAACAGCTTCTTGTTGTAGATAGAAGACGACTTCGCCCGTATCGAAGGGCACGCCGACCGCCTTGCCGTCGACCTTGAACGCGTTCGACCGCGGTCGGCTGCCAGGTTGGCTCGACGAGGCCACGTCGGCGGTGATGTCTTTGAGGAAGCCAGCCTTGGCCTGCGCGTCCATGACGCCGCCGCCCCAGCTGTAGAACAGGCTCGGGCGCGAGTCGTCTGACTGCAGCATGGTCGGCAGCTTGGCCTTGAAGGCCTCGTTCTCGAGATATTTGACCTCGACCTTCACGCCGGGATGTGCGGCTTCATAGTCCTTGGCGATCTTGTTCCATAGGGCGACCATGCCGCGGCGTTGTCGGCCACATGGAGCATGGTGACGGTCGTGTCGGCCGAGGCGGGGACGCGAGAAGGCGACGAGGCGAGGCCGCGCAAGAGCAGGGACTGTCGAAAGGCTCATCAAACTCCTCCCAGAGAACGTTGATCTCGGCGATTTATTTATCCGAGATGCGGACTAAATCTGTCTCGTGCGAGTAGCGCTGTCAAGCGAGATGGCGACGCCAGACGCATATCTCGGACTGGATCCTGTCGCGGTCGTGATCCGTCGGCCGTTGACAGACGAAGGCGCGATGAATTAATTCGGATCACCGAATAATGTTGAAGCGGAAGCGTCCCTCCCCGCGATGAAGACCGCCGATCCCGAATTAATGCGCGCCATCAATCGCTTCCATGTCATGGACGCGATCCGGCGGTTCGGGCCGGTCTCCCGGGTCGAGATCTGCGAACTCACCGAACTCAGCGCGACGACCGTCTCCGCCATCACCGCAGCGCTGCATCGACGACGGCCTGATCATTCCCCTGCATATGGGCGCGGTGCGCGATCCAGGGCGCGGACGGCCCCGGGTCATGCTCCGGCTCAATCCGGAAGCGGCTTACGTCGTCGGCGTGAGGCTCGCGCCGCGACCAGATCACGGTCGCGGTCACCAACTTCTGCGCCGATATCGCTGCGCTCGCTCGCCCTGCCGGTCCGGATCGACCGCCAGACCGCGTCGGTGATCGCCGATCTGGTCGAAGACGGCGTGCGTCGCTGCGTCAGCGATGCGGGCCTCGAGATGTCGGCGATCTCCGGCGATCTGCGTCGGGCTGCCGGGGGTGGTCGAGCGGGCGGCAGGGGTCTGCCGGCAGAGCCCGATCCTGCAGGAGCGCGACGTGCCGTTCGGCGCCGATCTCGGCCGCCGGCTCGGCGCGCCGGTTTCGATCGACAGCGACGTCAATCTCGCGGCGCTCGCCGAGCACTGGTTCGGGCAGGCGCGCGATCTCAACGACTTCCTCGTCGTCAATGTCGAGCGTAGCCTCGGACTGGCCATTCTTCACAACGGCGAGCTTTTTCGCGGCGCGAACGGCCTCAGCCCCGACTTCGGCGACTTCATGTTGCGCGCCCCGAGCGACGGCGGCGGACGGCTCGCGGATGCGGCGTCCGAGACCTCAGTCATCGGCGAAGCCGAGGCGCTGTTACGGTCCCGCGACCGCGACGCGCCGACCCAGCCGGACCGGATCCTGGCCGCGCTGATCCGGCGCGCGGCAGCCGGCGACGCCGGTTGCGCCCGCGTGCTCGCCAGGGCCGGCGAGGCGCTCGGATTCGCCATCGCCAATCTCATCACCCTGTTCGCCCCGCCCAAGGTCATCATTTCGGGCCGTGCGATGGCCATGAGCGAGCATTTCATCGCGCCGTTGCGGGCGACAGTCGCGGCGCTGCTGCCGCCGAGCCTTGCGGACGTGTCCGACATCGTCGTGCGCGAATGGGGCGAGCGGCATCTGGGTGCGAGGCGCAGCGGCCATGACGCTGCGCGATCTCTATGGCGCGCCCTGGGGTACGACCGGGCCAGCGCCCATACGCGAAGCGGCCGCAGCGCCGGCGGGAGGATCTCCATGACAACGGGTGCGCGTCGGCGTGATCGGCTGCGGCAACATCAGCGCCGCCTACCTGAAGGCCGCGAAACTCTTTCCGGTTCTCGATATCGTGGCGCTCTCCGACATGAAATCCGCGAAGCCGCCGCCGCGCAAGTCGGCCGAGTTCGCAATTCCCGCCCAACCGGTCGAAGCGGTGCTCAGCCGATCCCGCGATCGAGGTGGTCTTGAATCTCACCGTGCCGAAGGCTCATGTCGAGGTGGGCCTCAGGGCGATTGCCGCCGGCAAGCACGTCCATTCCGAAAAGCCGCTCGGCGTCACGGTCGCGGAAGCGGCGACGCTGGTCGATGCCGCCAGGGCCGCGAGGCGTGCGGCTCGGCTCGGCGCCGGACACGTTTCTCGGCGGCGCGCACCAGACCGCGCGCCAATGCCTCGACGAGGGGACGATCGGGCGGCCGAGTCGGCGGAACCGCCTTCTTCATGTGCCCGGGCCATGAACGCTGGCACCCGAGCCCTGCCTTCTACTATCTCGGCGGCGGCGGCCCGATGCTCGACATGGGCCCCTATTACGTCACCGATCTCGTCAACCTGCTCGGGCCGGTGGCAAGCGTCTCGGGCGTCGCCACGCGCACGCGCGCCGAGCGCGTCGTCAGCAGCGAGCCGCTCGCCGGGACCGCGCATTCCCGTCGAGGTCGCGACCCATGTGACCGGCGTCCTCACGTTTGTCGAGCGGCGCCGCCGTGTCGATGACGATGAGCTTCGACGTCGCCGCGCCACAGGCACGCTCCGATCGAGATCTACGGCGAAAAGGGCTCGTTGATCGTCCCCGACCCAAATTATTTCGGCGGCGCGGTCGAGGTCGCGACCGCGGCCGACGATTGGCGCGAGGTCCCGACCCGGCACGCTTACGCGGACGGCAATTATCGCGGTTCTCGGCCTTGCCGACATGGCGCAGGCGATCCGCACCGGCCGCCCTCACAGGGCGAGCGGCGACCTCGCCTTCCATGTGCTCGAGGTGATGGAGGCGTTCCAGAAATCGTCGGACGCCGGCGCCGCGGTCGCCATCGCGTCGCGCCCCGAGCGACCGGCGCCGATGCCGGATTCGCTGCGGACAGGAGAGTTGGACTGAACTTGTAGGGCGGCCTCGCCGAGGCCGCCGCCAGCGCGCTCGACCAGCGCGCCCTACAGCGCCTCCTTCGATGACCTATTCGGATAGGAAAGGAAACGAACCATGCGGGAAGCGTTGATCGTCTGGGGCGGCTGGAGCGGGCACGAGCCCGAGAAGGGCGCGAAGATCGTCGCACAAATGCTCGAGGAGCAGGGCTTCAAGGCCTATGTCGAGAACACCACCGAAGCCTTCGCCGACCCGGCGATCGCCGACATGAGCCTGATCGTTCCGATCGTCACCATGTCGAAGATCGAGAAGGAGGAGGTCGAAAACCTGGCCGCGGCGGTGCGCGGGGGCGTCGGGCTCGCCGGGTTTCACGGCGGCATGGGCGACGCTTTTCGCGACAGCGTCGACTACCAGTTCATGTGCGGCGGCCAATGGGTCGCTCATCCCGGCAACATTATCGACTATCGCGTCGACGTGACGAAGCCGGACGACCCGATCATGGAGGGCATCTCGAGCTTCCCCTACCGCTCCGAGCAATATTACATGCATGTCGATCCCTCGAACGAGGTGCTGGCGACGACGACCTTTACCGGCGAGCACGCGCCCTGGATCGAAGGGGTGACGATGCCGGTCGTCTGGAAGCGCCGGCACGGGCAGGGCCGCGTCTTCTACAGTTCGCTCGGTCATGTCGCGGCCGAGTTCGACGTGCCCCAGATGCGGGAGATCTTCCGCCGCGGGATGCTGTGGGCGGCGCGGTGAGCGCAGCGCGTCCCGTCGAAACGCCCTGTCGACGGCTGCGGACCTGTCCACGAAGCTGAAGACGTCGAGTTTGAGGAACGGGGCCCGATGAGCTTCCGGGCGCGCTGAAAACGGCAACCGAAATTGTATTCTCCTTCATGATTTATCCGCTGTGGATCGAGGCGGTCGCCGAAGTACCTATTGCTTTACCGCTTTTAGGTATCGTCGACGGGCTGGCCCTCACGGCCGGCCGGAATCATACCCGCAGCAAGCGCCGCTCAAGCGGGACGGAGTCGTCGGATGGGCGCGATCGGTTGGCGGGACGCTGTGGCGCACAAGATCCTGAAAGTCCAGGAAGATCTCCCAGACCTTGCCCGGCGGGAACTTCGTAGCAGCTGGAGCCCGAAGGGCGCCGACAACCCCAAGCGGAACCATGCGGAGCCGGCCGGAGTCAAGGACGAGGACACGTTCCGCCGGCTGGTGGAGCAGTTGAACGCCGGCGTCTACATCGTCGCGGCCGACGGCATTTTGACCTACGTAAACCCGCGCTTCGCGCGCAAGTTCGGTTACGAGCCCGACGAGGTGATAGGTCGGTCGATTCTGAGAATTCGTTGCCGAATTCGAAGCGCGCGGCTGCGAACGAACGCTTCGTATCGCAGATGCTCGGGAAAGAGGAGGTTGCTCGGTATCGTTCGATGCTAGTACGCAAGGACGGCGCGCCGGTCGACGTACTGGTCGACACCGCTGTCGGGAGGTTCAACGGCCAAAGAGCGACGCTTGGGGTGCTGCTCGATATCGACGAGCGCATGCGGACGGATGGGCGGATTTGCGAGGAAAAGGAAGGGTTCCGCAGCCTGGTCGAACAGAACGTCGCCGGCATTGTGATTTTGCGCGACGATTCGACGGTCGCCTATTGCAATGCCTGCTTCGCGCACATGATCGGCTATGCGCCGGAGGAGATCGTCGGCCGCAGCGCGCTCGAGTTCGTCCCTGACGCCCAACGATCCATCATTCAAAGCGTGCGTTCGCAACTCGTCGAAGCTGGCGCCTCGATGCGGGTCGCCTCGGCGGTCCGCGCGCGAGACGGCCGAATTGTTTCGGTGCTCGCCGACGCCTCGAAATCTGTATACGAGGGCCGTTCCGCGTCGATCGTCGTCGTTGTGGACATGACCGAGCGCGACGCGGCGCAGCGCGGACTTGCGTCCACCACAGCGATCCTCGCCGCCGAGCATGAAGCCTCGCCCGACGGAATCCTGGTCGTCGATCGGCAGGCGCGAATCGTCTCCACCAACCGGCGCTTCGGCCAGATTTTCGGAGTTCCGACTGAACTGCTGGCGGCTGGCGACGACCTGCGCGTTCTCATGTTGTGCTCGGATAAGGTGGCGGACTCCGACGCATTCATGCGCCGGGTGCAATCCATCTATGACCGTCCCGATGAGTCCAGTCACGACGAGTTGCTTCTCAAGGACGGATCCGTCGTCGATCGATTCTCCGCGCCGTTCAAATCCGCCGACGGCGAATACCTGGGCAGGATCTGGTTTTTTCGCGACACCACCGAGCGCCGGAGAGCGGAGGGGGCGCTGCGGGCTGGAGAAGAGTGCTTCCGCATGCTGGTCGACGAGGCTCCCGACGCGATCATGCTGTACGACATGGACCAGAACCGGCTGATTGCCGCCAACAAGGCGGCCGAGCGCCTGTTCGGCGTCCCGAGAGACGAGATTCTCAAGCGCTTGCCGTTTGACTTCTACGCGTCGCAACAACCCGATGCGCCTTTTACAGAGCAGGTCTTTTCAGAGCACAACGAGCGCGCTGTCGGGGGCGAGGAACTCTCCTACGAGCGACGAATCCGCCGGTCCTCCGGGGAAGAGCGGCTGTGCCGGGTCACTGTTGTCCGGCTTCCCTCCAACATTCGCCTGCTGCGGTGCAGCTTCGTCGACATCACCGATCAGAAGGCAGCCGAACAGGGCCTTCTCCGCCTCAACCGCGCGTTGAGAACGCAGAGCCATGGCAACCATGCGCTGGTGCGCTGCGGGAGCGAGCCGGAACTCCTCCAGGAAATGTGCCGGGTGATCGTCGCAGATGGCGGCTATCGCATGGCCTGGGTCGGCGTCGCCGAGCGCGACCCGGAAAAGTCCGTGACGCCAGTCGCCTGGGCCGGCGAAGCCGGTCACTACTTGATAACCAACCGGTTTTCCTGGGCGAACGAGCCTCACGGCCGCGGTCCGATCGGCCGTGCGATCCGCAGCGGCGAACCGCAGGTCTCGATGGATCTGCGCCGAGATCCCAACATGCTTCCCTGGATCGACGAGGCAAGCAAATGCGGGTTTGCCTCGGTGCTCGCCCTGCCGCTCAAGATCGGCTCGGGCGTCTTCGCCGCTTTGATGATCTATTCAATGGAACCGGCCGCTTTTGACCAGCGACGAATTGAAGCTCTTGCAGGAGTTGGCCCACAATCTCGCGTTCGGTGTCCAGTCTCTGCGCGACCGCGAGGCCCATGAAGCCCTGGATCGGCGCTGGCGGACAGGCTTCGAGGCGACCGTCGCAGCCATCGCCAGCACCGTCGAGACACGAGACCCCTACACCGCCGGTCACCAGCAGCGCGTCGCCAAACTGGCCGTCGCGATCGCCCGCGAACTGGCCCTGCCGGAGCGCCAGATCGAGGGGCTTCATCTTGCAGCCATCGTTCACGACGTCGGCAAGATCGAGATCCCTTTTGATATTCTAAACAAGCCGGGAAAGCTTTCGCAATTACAGATGCAGTTGGTGCGGGAGCACGTCCGGGCCGGCTACGACATCATCAAAGGCATCGACTTCCCTTGGCCCATTGCGCAAATGGTCCTGCAGCATCACGAGCGGCTGGACGGTTCGGGCTATCCGAACGGACTCGAGGGGGACGCCATCCTCCCGGAGGCCAAGATTCTCATCGTCGCCGACGTATTCGAGGCGATGATGTCGCACCGGCCGTATCGCGCGGGGCTGGGGATCGAGCCGGCGTTGATCGAAGTCGAACGGAACAAGGGCCTCCTCTATGACTCAGCTGCCGTGGAGGCCTGCATCAACCTGTTTCGCAACAAGGGCTTCACCCTCAGGTGAACCGTCCGCGCTCCCTTCATGGAGAGTCCGTCGGCGCCGCACGACCCTCGAACGGTCGTGGTCATTCTCTGAGTTCTGCACGAAGGGCTCCTGAGCGAGGGGGTTTCGCCGCCGAAACGCAATCGCAAGGGCGCAGACGCCTCGAGTGCGAGATCCGAAAAACCCGTCCAGCCCCTTGAGCTGGAACTTCGTTCCTTCGGTCGCTGTCAGTCCAGGATCATTGCACATGTTCAGCATGATAAATAGTCGTTAAATATGTTTTAAGGCTCCGCTTGTCGTCCGCAATTTCCGCAAGTAGAGAACGCATGTTCTCTTTCCATTGGCTTCCGTCTGGCGCGTGAGGTGAAAGAGCGACCGCCCCGGATGTTGATTTTATGCGGGATTGGGGCTGCCGCAGTGTCTTACGTGCTCCCGATCCTCTTCCGAAAGCGATTTGGATGAACAGAAAGGCTTCGATCGTCCTTCGATCGCTGGTGGCCTTGACCATAGTGAGCGGCCTGATGGCGCCGGCGAAGGCCGCCCTGGTCAGGATCGTTCATCTCGACTGCGCTCAGTGGCATGCCCGGCTGGCGCTGCTGGCCGACCGCAAGGCGCATCCACACCCGCAGAACGCCCGCCATTTCGCTGGACGCCGACACCGCGTTCGCATCCATTTCGTCTGCGACTGCAAGGACGGGGCTGCCGAAGAGTTTGCCTCGGAGGACGATTTGGGAGGCGGGGCGCCTGGCGGTCTGTCCGGCGCGCCGGAATCGTATGGCGCGTCAGCGTTCTCCATCCTGGGCTCTTCGTCCGGTTCCTCAACCGCCTTCGGCGGGGCCGCCTCGTTCGCCGCCACTTCGGGAGCAGCCGCGGGAGGCTCGGGGTCGGGATCCGTTCCCGGTTCCTGGTTGCCGCCAATCGCTTTGGGCCCGGTCGGTCCCGGCGGCGTCGGCCCGTTCGATCCTACGAACCCACCATCGGGATCGTTTCCCCCGCTCGATCCGACGCAACCCATTCCGGCAGTGCCCGAACCGTCGACCTGGCTGCTGTTCGGGCTCGCCGCCGCCGCCCTGTTGGCGATGAAGCGCCGGAGCGATGCCTCGGGGCAGGCAACGAGATCGTGTGGGTGGCGGCTATGGAGGAAACCAGCCTGACTGGCGCGCGGCGCCCGTCGTCCTCTCTCAGACAGAGGCCCGCCGCGCGGCGAAGGCGCATTCCCGCTAAAAGGCGTTGCGCCGAGGTCTTGCTCGCACCCGTCGAGCGTTAAGCCGTCGCGCGGCGGCAAGCGCGAGGCGGTGACCGACGCCAGCGTCGACATGGGGGCGGCGTTCGAGGCGGGGATCAAGGAGAACGTCCCGAACGCGGAGATCACGTTCGACAAGTTCCACGTCATCAAGCTCGCCAACGAGGCGGTCGATCAGGTGCGGCGCGAGGAATCCAGGAACAACTTTCAGATCAAGGGCCGGCGCTACTTCTTGCTCAAGAACGTCGATCATCTGACGCAGGAGGAGAAGGAGGCGCTGTCTCGGTTGGAGGCGCAGAACCTGGACACGATCCAGGCGATGCAGATCCGCTTGAACCTGCAACAGCCGTTCGCGATGAGCGCCCAACGGCCCGGCGCTTCCTCGACCGCTGGAACGCCTGGGTTCAGGCGAGCGACATCGGGCCGATGAAGAAACTGGCCAAGACGATCACGGCCGCTCTCCAAGTGAGGTTCGCGGCCGGTGAGGACTGGGCTTTCCGCTCGCGAACCGCGCTTCTCGACGTTTGGACTGGCATTCCGGGTGAGGTGGCCTCGATGAATATTTCCGTGGCGTGCTCGCCGGGAAAGGCATAGGAAGCGAACCCATCTCTGGGGAGATGAAGTGTCAATGCGTTGGTTTCAAAGGATTCTTCCTCGGGAGGACAAGTTTTTCGATCTATTCGAGCGCCATTCGGAGACCCTGGTCGCTGGCGCGGAAGCTCTCCAGAGATTGTTCCAAGGCGGCGATGATGTGGCTCGGAATTGCCAGATCATCATCGACAAGGAGCACGAGGCCGACCGCCTCGCGCAAAAGGTCATGCAGTCGGTGCGGCGCACCTTCATCACCCCATTTGACCGCAGCGACATCCAGGACCTCATCCAGTCAATGGACGATGCGATCGATCAGATGCATCAGACCGTCAAGACGATTATGCGGTTCGAGGTTCGCGAGTTCGATCCGCTCATGGTGGATATATCCTCCCTTTCCGTCGACGCGGCCTACCTGACGCTCAAAGCGGTGCCCTTGCTGCGGGAAATCGTCACAAACGCCGGCGCCATCAACGCCTACGCCGAAGCCGTCACGCATCTGGAGGGAAAATCGGACCACCTGTATGACGCAGGCTTGCGGGATCTCTACAATCGCTACAAGGGTACCGATCCGATGGCCTTTATTGTCGGATCGCAAATCTACGAGCACCTCGAGAAAGTGCTCGACCGGTTCGAAGACGTCGCCGAGCAGGTGAACGGTATCGTGATCGAGCACGTGTGAGCGGCGGCCCGATGACTGGTTCTCTCGGCGCGCCCCTGCTGGTCGGCCTGATCGTAACGGCGCTCCTGTTCGACTTCCTCAACGGCCTCCACGACGCAGCCAACTCCATCGCGACCATCGTTTCAACCCGGGTTCTGCGTCCGTCCCTCGCCGTATTCTGGGCGGCGTTCTTCAACTTCATCGCCTTCCTCGTGTTTGGCCTGACGGTCGCCGAAACGGTCGGCAAGGGTATCGTCCAGCCCGATACCGTCACGGCAGCCGTGATCCTCGCGGCTTTGTTCGGCGCCGTTGTCTGGAACGTCGTCACCTGGCTGCTCGGTATCCCCTCGAGCAGTTCGCATGCCCTGATCGGCGGACTGGTCGGGCGCAGGGATAGCGCGATCCGGACTTCAGTCGATCGTCTGGTCCGGTTTCTTCAAGACCTCGGCCGCCATTGTCCTTTCGCCGCTGCTTGGATTTGTCCTGGCCCTCGGCCTCGTCGCGGCCGTGTCGTGGATTTTCCTTCGATCGACGCCGTTCGCCGTCGACAAGGCGTTCAGGACGCTGCAATTCGGCTCGGCGGCGCTCTACTCTCTCGGACACGGCGGCAACGACGCCCAGAAGACAATGGGCATCATCGCTGTGCTGCTTTATTCGCAGGGCTATATGCCGAACGGTTTCCACGTCCCGCTGTGGGTCGTGCTGTCATGCCAGACGGCCATGGCCCTCGGCACGCTGTTCGGCGGCTGGCGCATCGTCCACACCATGGGCTCGAAAATCACGAGGCTGTCGCCCATGCGAGGTTTCTGCGCGGAAACGGGCGGCGCAATCACGTTGTTTATGGCGACGGCGCTTGGCGTTCCCGTGTCGACGACGCACACGATTACCGGCGCGATCGTCGGCGTGGGCGCGGCGCGGCGTACTTCGGCCGTGCGGTGGAACGTTGCCCAAAGCATCGTGGTCGCGTGGGTGCTGACCCTGCCTGCCGCGGCGCTCATTGCTGCGGCGGCCTATGCGCCGATTCGGTTGTTCGGCTAAGAAACGAGGCAAGCATTCGCGATTGCGTCCTTGACGCCCGCCTCGTCGAGCAGCTTGTCGTCGGTGAACTCGCCAAGGGCTTTGCGCCAATTTTTCCGCAGACTCCCGCTTCTGCGAAAGCTTCCCTGGCAGCCGGCTTCGCCGGTCCCAGTCCCTTGATCGGCCATCCCTTCGGAACGATCCAGCGCCTGGACTGGCGCGGGGCCACAAGTAGAATCTCTAGCGTGGCGTCCTCCCCGAGAACCGGTAGGGCAAGGCTCCATAGGGAATGCGGACGGACGACTTTGCCTTCCGTCTGACAGGCGTTGCGACGAAAAGGGGACTGCTCGACCTTACGCGAGCCGCAACGCGATCACGCCGCCGAGAATCAGCAACGCCGCGCAGGCGCGCGCCCCTCGAAACGGTTCGCCGAGCACCGCGACGCCGATGATCGCGGCGAAGACAACCGAGGATTCTCGCAGCGCCGCCACCGCGCCTATCGGCGCCTGCGTCATCGCCCAGACGACGATCGCGTATCCTCCGAAGGCGGCGAGGCCGGCAAACGCGCTTCGAAGGGCATCACGCGCCAATTCGGGGCCGGCGGATTTGCCCCGCAGCGCCAGCGTGACCGGGAGATAGAGCGCGGCCGTCAAGCCGTCCGACCAGGCGTTGTAGGCGAAGGCGTGCGCCGCGCTGGGTCCGGCGAGCCGGGCGCCTGCGCCGTCCACGACCGAATAGGTTGCGATAATCATCGAATTGCAGAGCGCTACGATGATCGCCGCACGATCGATCCGCCGATGGGCGAGGCCCGACAAACCCATCGCGACGACACCAGCAACCAGCGCCAGCACGCCGACAAGCGCGCCCGCGGCGGGAACCTCGCGCAGCGTCATGGCAGCTATGGCCGTCGCGACCAGCGGCGCCAGACCGCGCATCATCGGATAGGCGACGGACAAATCGGCGGTGCGATAGAGGCGTCCGACCAGCAGGAAGTAGAGGACGTGGACGAGCGCTGACGCGACCACATACGGGAGTGACGCCGCGAGCGGCGCCGGCGTGACCACACCGACAAACACGGCCACGACGCCGGTCCAAAGGGCCACGCGCGCCGAGCTCATGAACGTGTCGCGCGCGCTCTTGACCACCGAGTTCCAAAGCGCGTGCAGCAACGCCGCGCCCAGCACGGCCGCCCAAACGAAAGTCGTCACCTGCGCGCCATCCCGAACGTCGCAAAATTGTCATGGACGACGGGAGCGATACCATGGCGTCGAGCGCAGCCAAAGCGTCGCGGCGCCTGACGGACGATGAAGTACGGTCTGCGGCGTCAGGCTATGCGCCTTGGCGACGTGTCGTCGGCCCAACGGGAATCGATTGGCGTCGGGACGCGCTTGGCATGCGCCCATCGGATGTCTGCAGGCTGGCCGTCGCGGTGCGGGCGGTCGCGATGAACGCTCGCCGGCTTGGGGGGAGAACTTTGTCCTCTCGGAGGCGCAAGCGCCCATCTCCGCCGTTCGCGTTCGCCGTCTGCGTCGGCCGCTCGACGTCGGCTCCCGGGTCCTTCGGCGTGCGAACCAATCGGCGGGTTTAGGCCGGCCTATCTCCGCTCCTCGCCGATGAACTGCCTGAAGCGCTCGGACATCGCGCCCGAAAACAGCGCCTCGGGCTCGCCCTCGGCCTCCGCCAGCCCCTGACGCAACAGAGCGCGGAGCGCGTTCACCGCTCCGAAGCGCCGGACCTGCCTGCATTTCTCCGCAATTTTCAGTATGGTTATCGGGGGCGGCCCGCGTGCAGAGAGATGACCGATCAGCTAACAGAGCAGAGCCCTGTCCATCGCCTCGCTGAGCTCCAAGTCGTTTCGTTTATTCATGAAGCTCTGCGCTCGGGACAGCGGGCAATTCTCATCACCGGCCGCGACCGATATTCGACGCGGGTGCCCGAAGCTGCGATAGCCGGGTGCGTCGGCGGCCCGGTCCGGGCGCTCCACATTGGACCGCCGCTGCCGGAGTTGGCCGGGCTGCAGAGGATGATCGGCGCAGCCGTTGGGATTGCGGGCGGCCCTGAAATGGAGCCGATCGCGATGGCGGCGCGGCTGCTGTTCTCGGATGCCAGGCAGACCCTCATCCTTGCGATCGACGATGCGCACACGCTTTCGCATCGCTCGCTTTCTTACTTGATGGAGGTGACCGAATTGCTGGCCCCGGACGCGACTGTTTTGCAGATCGTGCTGGCGGCCGATCCGGTCCTGCTCGAGACGCTCGCCCAACCAGAATTCGAGCGGCTTCGAGGTCGGCTTTGCCGGCCGGAATTCGAGACTCGTGCGCCGTTGGGCGAATTAAGGCGAACGACGCCTACCCCGGTCCGCAAGGCGAGCCGGAGAAACGGCCCGCGACAGAACGGGCGGACGCTGGAATGGCCGGTCCGATCGCGACTTCGCCGCCGGATCGTGGGCGTGGGCGGCGGGCGATTTTCTCATCGGCCGCGGTCGCGGCGACAGGCTGCCTCGCAGCCGGCTATCTCACTCTCCCCGCCTCTCCCGGAGGCCCTGCTCCGCCGGGGCTGTCGCTCGAGGGGAATGTGTTGCAGACATCCTCGCGGCGCCCGGCAAGCCTCGACCCCGGACAAAGCGCTGCCGCCATCGAACCGTTGGTTGGCGGACCCGTGGAGGCCGACGCCAGCGGATCGGCCGAACGGGTGACGACGCTCTTCGATCGCGTCGCGAGCCTCGAAGCCTTCGCGTCGCCAACCCAGTTTGAGGACCTCGGAGCCATGCAGGATCGCCTTGCCGCCAGCGCGAAGGTCGCGGCGGCCGTTGGCGGCACGGATGGGGAGCGCAGTCTCGGACAATTCCACGGTCCCGCGGAATTGCCGCATCGCAGTCTGGACGAGATCGCGAGCGCGGATCAGAGATCCGTTCCACCTCCTCCGGCCGAGGGGCCGACAGCGCCGCCGCCGGCCGATCCGCCGTCTCCTGCGGCGTCGCAGTCTCCAGCGCCCGCGCCGCCGCCGGCGATGGTCGAGAAGGAGCCGGCGTCGCCGCCGATCCCGGCGGTTGCGCCTGTTGCGGTCGCGGCGAGCGCGCCGCCGCCGCCAAGGCCATCCGAGAATGCGGTCGGAAAGTTGTTTGAGCGAGCGCATTATGGTCACCGGCGCGCCAAGCGTCACGCGACGAATTAACCGAATGTCTTCTCAGTATTCGTGGCGCAACTCTTTCACCGTCATCGTTGAACGGTTGGTCTCGCTCACGTAAATCAAGCACGAGCGCCAAGGGTCTCGCGAACAATCCGCCACCAGGCGCGTTCCGCCCCAATCGCAATGGCTCGTACTTGATCGAAAACGATCCCTTCTCGAGCAACTTGGATTGCCGCTCCTGGCGCCATTGCCTCCGGACATGGGCCAACCTGAGAAGCACAGGAACGGGTCGCCTCCGGTCGCCGATAAACCGGCGGACCTGGGCCCCGGGGGAATTTTGGCGGGCCTACCCCCGCTCCTTGCTGATGAACTGCCTGAAACGCTCCGACGTCGATCCCGAGAACAGCGCCTCGGGCTCGCCCTCGGCCTCCACCAGCCCCTGATGCAAAAACATCACCCGGGTCGACACGTCGCGGGCGAACCCCATCTCGTGGGTCACGACCAGCATGGTGCGGCCCTCGTCGGCGAGCGCGCGCATGACGCGCAGCACTTCGCCGACCAGCTCCGGGTCGAGCGCCGAGGTCGGTTCGTCGAACAGCATCACCTTGGGGCGCATGGCGAGCGCCCGGGCGATGGCGGCGCGCTGCTGCTGTCCGCCGGAGAGATGGGCTGGATAGTAGTTCCACCGGTCGGCGATGCCGACCTTGGCGAGCAGGGCGCGCGCCTCCTCGACACATTCGGCGCGCGGGCGCTTCTGCACGTGGCAGGGCGCCTCGATCAGATTCTCGAGCACCGTCAGATGCGACCAGAGATTGAAGTTCTGGAACACCATGCCGAGCTCGGAGCGGATGCGGTCGACCTGGCGACGGTCGGCGGCTTCCGCGGTTCCGTCGGACTTCAGCCGCATCTTGATCACCTCTCCGGCGACCGTCACCTCGCCCGAGTCGGGCGTCTCGAGCAGGTTGATGCAGCGCAGGAACGTGCTCTTGCCGGAGCCGGACGAGCCGAGGATCGAGATGACGTCGCCGTCCTCAGCGGTGAGAGAAATGCCCTTGAGCACCTCCAGCGAACCAAATCGCTTGTGCATGTCCTTGACGGTCAGGGCGGGGGTCGCTTCGGCGGGCATGTCGGGGTCCCCTTCAGCTCGGCCGCGCGCGCAAATGCGGCGACAGCCGCCGTTCGAGGCTCAGGAAGGCGGCGCCGAGGATGTAATTGACGGTGAAATAGATCGGCGCCGGCAAGGATCAGCGGCAGGTAGGTGACCAGCGTGTCGTTGCGGATCTTGAGCGCCACGCTCAACACGTCCCACAGCGTGATCAGCGAGACGAGCGCGGTCGTTTTGACCATCGAGATCATCTCGGTCGAGTAGGCGGGCAGCGCGTGCCGGAGCGCGATCGGAAAGATGATCCGCCGGAACAGGAGCGCTCCCGACATGCCGCAGGCGCGCGCGGCTTCGACCGCCCCGTGCGGCACGGCAAGCAGCGCGCCGCGGAAGATCTCGGACTGGTATCCGGCCGTGCAAAGCCCGAGCGCCAGCACGCCGCAATTGAACGGGTCGCGCAGGATCGGCCAGAAGAGGCTGTGGCGCACCGCCGGGAGCGACGCCAGGCCGTAGTAGACGATGAACAGCTGGATCAGCAGCGGGGTGCCGCGGAAGACCGCGACATAAGCGCGGGCGAGGATCTCGAGCGGCTTCGAGCCGCTGATTCGCATCCACGTGACGCCCGCCGCCACGAGCCCGCCGAAGATCACCGACAGGAGCCAGACCTCGAGCGTCAGCGGCAGGGCCGCCATCAGCCGCCAGAAGGTCGTCGCGGTGAAGCCCCAGTCCATCCCTTACCCCGCAATCCGGCGCATGCCGCGGGTCGCGCGCGCCTCGGCCAGGTCGAAAATCCGGGTCGTGACCAGGGTCATGAGCAGATAGAGGACGAGGCCGCCGAGATAGAAGGCGAAGGGCTGGTGGGTCGAGGCGGCGCCGACCTGGCTCACCCGCATGAGTTCGGTGAGGCCGGTGACGGAGATCAGCGACGAAGTCCTTCAGCGCCACCTGCCACAGATTGCCGAGGCCGGGCAGGGCGAACCGCAGCACTTGCGGCGCGATGATGCGGCGAAACATCAGCCAGCGGTCCATGCCGACGCTGACCGCGGCCTCGAGTTCGCCTCTGGCGATGGCGAGATAGGCGGCGCGGAACACTTCCGCCTGATACGAGCCGGAGATCACCCCGACCGCAAGCGCGCCGGCCACGAAGGACGGGACGCCGACAAATCCGTGATAGCCGACCAGCGCGGCCCCCGACGTCAGCAAGGTCGATGAGCCGAAATAGACGAAATAGACGACCAGCAGCTCCGGCAGGCCCCGAAACAGGGCGGCGTAAGCCTCGCCGGCGGCGCCGGCGATCCGGTGGCCTGAAAGCCGCGACCATGCCACCAGCGACCCGATCACAGCGCCGATCAGGAGCCCGCAGGCCGAAACAAGCAGCGTCATCGCGGCGCCGCTAAGAAGCGAAAGCCCCCACCCGCCCTGTCCGAAGCCGAAAATGCCGAGCACGTTCACACCGGCCGCCGACGCAAAAAATGCGCCGCCCGCTTGTCCGGCAGGCGGCGCGCCCATGTCAGAGTCTCACGGCGTGGTGTCGATCTTGAACCACTTCATCGAGTAATTCTTGACCGATCCGTCGGCGAAGGCGGCGTCGAGCGCCTTGTCGAACTTGGCGGTCAGATCGGCGTCGCTCTTGCGCAGGCCCATGCCCTCGCCCACGCCGAACACGTCGCCGATGAACTCGGGACCGACGATCATCAGGTCCTTGGCGTCGGGCGTTTCGAGCGTCGCCGCGACCGTCGGATAATCGTCGAGGCCGACGTCGATGCGGCCGTTCTTGAGGTCGAGATCGCGGTCGTCGGTGGTCTTGTACTCTTTGACGGTCGCGACGTCCTTCAGGTACTTGTTGGCGAAGTTGGCGTGCGTGGTCGATACCTGGACGCCGATCGTCTTGCCCTTGAGCGCGGCCTGCACGGCCTTGATCGCGGCGTCGCCGGCGCTCGGGTCCTTGGTGGTGTTGACGACCTTGCCGGCTCCGAGCGCCTTGGCGACGTCGCTGTCCTTGGCCGCCATGAAGGCGGCGGGCGGAGCGGCGTAGGGCTTGGTGAAGTCGATCTCCTTCTTGCGTTCGTCGGTGATCGACATGCCGTCCATGATGACGTCGAACTTGCCGGCCTTGAGCCCGGGAATCATGCCGTCCCAGTCCTGGGCGATGATCTTGCACTCGACTCCCATGCGCTTGCAGAGATCGTTGGCGAGGTCGACCTCGAAGCCGACGATCTTGCCGCTCGAATCGGTCAGGTTCCAGGGGGGATATCCGCCCTCCATGCCGATCACCACGGTCTTCCAGTCCTTGGCGAACGCCGTCGGGGCGAGCGCCAGGGCCACGGCGACCGAGGCGCCGAGCCTGACCGATTTGCAGAATGTCGAGCCCATCAACCCTCTCCCATTATCGTCCTGGATGGCGCGCCCCAGCGGATGCGCCGACCCAGTTTAGCTCCGGAGCGTAGTCTTACATGCGGTGAACAGGGTTGGGAATGCGGAGTCGCGCCCATATTTTGCGCCGCGGCCGCCGCAGGGGTTGGCTTTCCGGATTCCGATCGCCGCGGGTCGGGCCGGTTTCCGACGGCGATGTTGACGGCGGTCTGCTCGGCGCTCTATGATCGCTGTGCGATCGCAGCGGGGTAGGGGAGTCTCCGCTCTCGCGGCTGCGACCTGATCAGGGGGAAACCATGACGCGAAAGGTCATTCCGGTCGCGGGGGCGCTTGCCGCGATTTCGATAACGATGTTAGTGAGCGCGCCTGCGCTGGCGACCACTGCGGTTAGCGGCGCCTTGAACGGCGTCGCGAATGCGACCATTGACAATGTGACGGCGACGGACAATCAAAGCCAGTCCTGGGTCGCAACTCCGGGCCCGCTTTCGATCTCCATCTCGGCGACGCAGACGGAGGGATCGGATACGCTCACCGTCTCCGGCGCCGCGACCGCCACTTGGGACTCGGCCGACTCCGGGTCCGTGAACTTCTCGAACTACGGCTGGAATTTTTCGGTGTTCGACGCGTCGGAGTCGGCTGCCAACCTGACTGCGGGCCGCGGTGGAGATGACTGGAGCTACACCTTTACCGCGACCACGAACGGCAAGATCGTTTTGAACTACAACTCCAGTCTGGCCGGCGGCGACGGCTTCGGCCTTTGGGGTTGGGGGGTGGACTTCAGCGGGTCCGGCTCGGGCTATCCGGTCCTTTCGAGTGGCGATCCGACCCAATCTGGATCGTTCATCGGCATTTTGCAGGCCGGCCAGACATACACGATTGGTCTGAACGGAAACCCCAATATCAGCGACGGCGCCTTCGGCAACTACGCCGCCTCTATGAACGGCGAGTTTAGCTGGGTCATCACTACAGTGCCCGAGCCCTCGACGTGGGCGATGTTCGCGCTTGGCTTTGCAGGGGTCGGCGCCGTCGCCAGTCTCCGCGCGAGGAGAGCCGGATTCGTGACGGCCTGAACGCCGGCCCGCCCTGAAACGTTGGAAGACCGCCGAAAGTCGGTCGTCTGTCTTCTCCGCGGCGTCGAGCGTTTACGCCGCCGCTTTGATCGCCGCCGCCGTCTTCTCCATGATCTCGTCGATCTGAGCCTCGCTGACGATCAGCGGCGGGGTCAATTCGATCGTGTCGCCGGAGATGCGCACCATGAGCCCGGTCTCGTGGAACGAATGGTCCAGAACCTTCAGGCCGCGCACGGACGGGCTGCCGGGGATGGGCGCGAGGTCGATCGCGCCGGTGAGGCCGACGCAACGGATGTCGACCACGTTCGGCAGGCCCCTGAGGTTCATGATCGCGTCGCACCACTTGGGTTCGAGCGCCTTGGCGCGCTCGAACAGGCGCTCGTCGCGATAGACGTCGAGGGCCGCGAGCGCCGCTGCGCAGGCGAGCGGATGGCCCGAATACGTGTAGCCGTGGAAGAGCTCGATCGCGTGCTCCGGCCCCTCCATGAAAGCGTCGTAGACATGCTTGCGCACGATCACGCCGCCCATCGGCACCGTCCCCGAGGTGACGCCCTTGGCGAAGGTGATCACGTCGGGCACGACGCCGTAGCGTTCGGAGGCGAAGGCGGCGCCGAGACGGCCGAAGCCGGTGATGACCTCGTCGAAAATGAGCAGAATGCCGTATTTGTCGCAGATCTCGCGCAGGCGCTGGAGATAGCCCTTGGGCGCGGGCAACACGCCGGTCGAGCCCGCCATCGGCTCGACGATCACCGCGGCGATGGTCGAGGCGTCGTGCAGGGCGACAATCCCTTCGAGCGAATCGGCGAGATGGCCGCCCCATTCCGGCTCGCCCTTGGTGAAGGCCTGACGCTCGCGGTTGTAGGTCGCCGGAAGGTGATCGACGCCGGCGAGCAGCGAGCCGAAGAACTTGCGGTTGTTGACCATGCCGCCGACCGAAATGCCGCCGAAGCCGACGCCATGATAGGCGCGCTCGCGCCCGACCAGACGCTGCCGCGACCCTTGGCCGCGCACATTGTGATAGGCGAGCGCAATCTTCAGCGCCGTGTCGCAGGCCTCCGAGCCCGAATTGCAGAAGAAGACATGATCGAGGTCGGCTGGCGCAAGCTCGGCGAGCCGCGACGAGAGCTGGAACGCCTGCGGATGGGCGAACTGGAAGGTCGGCGAGAAGTCGAGTTCGCCTGCCTGGCGCTGGATCGCCTCGACGATGGGCTTCCGGTTATGGCCGGCGTTGCAGCACCAGAGCGCCGCGCAGCCATCGAGGATCTCGCGGCCTTCCGGCGTGTAATAGTGCATGTCCTTGGAGCGCGCGATCAGCCGCGGCCGCTTCTTGAAGGCGCGGTTCGGGGTGAACGGCAGCCAGAACGCCTCGAGATCGTTGGGGATGTCGGCGCGGGCGGCGGCGGTCGGGTCGACGGGGATGGTCATGGCGACTCCTGGCGGCATTGTCGGCCAGCGCGCGCCCCTTCGTCCGCTCCGCGGGAGAAGGTGGCTCGAAGGGCCGGATCAGGGCGGCGCGAACCGTCCAGTTTCCTGAACATTGGCGGCCTTCATTGATTTTGTCCAGTTGTCGCGCTGTTCGCTCTGTTCTAAATTCTGAACGCATGAACAAGGCCGCCGACGATTTCCTGATCGGGCCGAGGCTCAGGCGGCTCAGGACCGGCCGCGGCCTGTCGCAGCGCGAGCTCGCCCGGCGCGCCGGGGTGTCCAACGCCACGATCTCGATGATCGAGGCCGACCGGGTCAGCCCTTCGGTGTCGGCCTTGCGGCAGGTTCTGTCGGCGCTCGACGTCGGGGTCGCCGATTTCTTCGCCGACGCCGAGGCGCAGGCCGAGCGGGTGGTCTACCGCGCCGACGAGCTCACCGAGATTGCCGGCGGCGCGGTCTCCTACCGGCAGGTCGGATCGAACCTGCACGGCCGGGCGTTGCAGATGATCCACGAGCGCTACCGGCCCGGCGCGCAGTCGGGGGCGAAGATGCTCTCGCATCAGGGCGAGGAGGCTGGCCTCGTCATCAAGGGCCTGCTCGGCCTCGAAGTGGACGGGCGCCGCTACGAGCTCAAGGCCGGCGACGCCTACGTGTTCGACAGCCGCAAGCCGCACGCCTTTCGCAACATGGGCGGCGACGACCTCGTCGTAGTGTCGGCCTGCACGCCGCCGACGTTCTAGCGTGAAAAGCCTGGCGCCGTTTCAATGGCGGTCGTGCGCTTTGCGGGCGCAAGGAATATATGGCGGCTATGACCGAGACGAGCGCCGCCCAATGAGCAATCCTGTCGTCGGCCGCTTCCTCGGCGGCTCGCCTTTGGCGGTCGTGGTGAGGCTTGTCGTCGTTTCCTTCGTAGTCGGCTTCCTGCTCGACGCCTTCGGCCTCGACCCGACAACGCTGGTCGCGGATGGCGTCCGCACGGTTCGCCACATCATCGAATTCGGTTTTTCCGATCTGCGCCAGTTCGGTCGCATTCTCCTCACCGGCGCCATGGTGGTTGTGCCGATCTGGATCGTTTTGCGGCTTCTCGACGCCGGCCGGACGCGCTGAACCTCGCGGCGCTCGCTTTTCGATTGTTCGTCCCTTCGTTGCAGCTTCACTCCGTTTATGGGAATGTGGGGTTGCGGGCGGCTGGCCCGCAGCGCGGGCGTGGTCCCGCGGTGGGGGGAACCCTGACGTTTCGATTTCGTCGATCGGGAGATCATTCCATGAAGAGAATGTTGGCTCTTTCGCTGGCGCTCGCCGGCGCCGTTTCGCTGTCGGCCTGCCAGACGCCGCAGCAGCAGAACGCCCTGGTGGGGGGCGCGCTCGGCGGCGGCGCGGGAGCGCTCGTCGGTTCCGCAGTTTCGGGCGGAAGCGCAGGCGGGACGCTAGCGGGCGCCGCGATCGGCGCAGCTTCGGGCGCGATGATCGGCGCCGCCGCCACCCCGCAGCCGATGGGCAACTGCGCGCGCTGGGGCTACGACTACAATGGCAACCGCGTCTGCGTGGCCTATTATTGACCGGCCGAATTACCGCGACGGTCCGCCAACCGGCGGGCCTCGAGCGGGCCTTCCTGAGGCTTCGCGCAAAGGAATCCCAAACATGAGAAACAAGACGATCGTTCTCGCGCTGGCCTTCGCCGGCGCAATCTCGCTGTCGGCCTGCCAGACCCAGCAGCAGCAGACGGGCACGCTCGTCGGCGGCGCGCTCGGCGCCGGCACCGGCGCGCTGATCGGTTCGGCCGTCTCCGGCGGCAGCGCGGGCGGCGCCATCGCCGGCGGCGTGATTGGCGGCGTCGGCGGCGCCCTGGTCGGCAACGCCGTGACGCGTCCGCGCCATTGCGCGCGGCATGGCTACGACGCATACGGCAACCGCGTCTGCGTCGCCTGGTACAACTGAGGTCGCGTCTGAGCCGAGCGGGCAGGGCCGGGGGTCGCCTGGTAAAGACGGGGATTGATGTCCGGTCCGACCTGCGACAGTCCGCTCGCCGCCGCGTTCCTGGCCTCGCCGAATTTCGGCGAGCGGCGCGGCGTGCGCGCGCCGAACGCGCTCATCCTTCATTACACAGGCACGCCGACCGGCCAGGATGCGCTGGCGCTGCTGGTCGATCCGGCCGCCGAGGTCTCGTCGCATTACCTCGTGTGGGAGGACGGGCGGATCGATCAGCTCGTCGCCGAGCGTGACCGCGCCTGGCACGCCGGCTCGGGCCATTGGAAAGGCGAACACGACCTCAACTCGGCCTCGATCGGCGTCGAGATCGTCAATCCCGGACACGACGGCGGCGCGCCGCCCTTTCCCGCTCCCCAGATCGCCGCGACCATCGCGCTGGCGCGCGACATCTGCGAACGCAGAACCATATTGCCCGAACGGGTGCTCGCCCATTCCGACGTCGCCCCGCATCGCAAGCGCGATCCGGGCGAAGCCTTTCCGTGGGGCCGGCTGCACGCAGACGGCGTCGGCCATTGGGTCCCGCCCACGCCTATTTCCGGCGGCCCGCTGTTTCGCCACGAGGAAGACGGGCCGCCGGTCCGGGCGCTGCAGGCGATGCTGGCGCTCTACGGCTATGGGCTCGAACTCACGGGCGTCTATGACCGCCGCACGCGCGCGGTCGTGACGGCGTTCCAGCGCCACTTCCGTCCGGAGCAAGTCGACGGCGAGGCGGATGCCTCCACCGTCGCGACGCTCAAGGCGCTGATCGAGGGGCTGGCGAGAACGTGACGCGCCGAGTCTGTCGCCGCGATCGCCGATCGCGGCGACGCGGTGTCCCATTGCGTCCTTTCCTTCGCGTTCCGCCCGGAACCCTGGGCCGCTCGCGGTCCCCGGGCGGTCACGGTCCCTCCGAGCCGGCGCCGGGCGCCATTCCGCCGGCGCGCCGTCGCGAACTTCAGCCGAAGTTATTGCGACAATTCCTGTCGATAGCGACAAACCCTTGACTTGGTTGGGGATTTATGTTCTTGTTTTGTTCGCAAAAGTTGCGCTGCGCGATGGGCGGCGGGGCGAGGATGGCGGGGACGAGGCGAGGGCGATGACGGCGAGAGGCGTCATGAGCGTCGTGACTATGCATTTCTTCTGCTCTCCGTCTCGGGCGCTCACTTTTTGGGCTGCTTCCGCGAGGTCGCGGGGGGCGACACTTTTTTCCGGCCGTGGACGCCCGTAACCCATTGATAAGTCCCGTTTCGCGGGAATTTTTTGCAACTTTTGGAAACGCATGGAAACGATTGGAGGCCTGCTTGGAAGGAAATTGAAGCCTTTGGGAGGAAAATGAACGCTCTTATAGCGCTAGCTGTTGGTCAAAGCAGAAACCGTCCTC
>CAWFJG010000004.1:0-4811 GCA_963816065.1 uncultured Alphaproteobacteria bacterium
AAAGGGCGCGAGAGCTGCTACGTGAGATCGCGCGGGCTCATGAGATGCTCATCTATGCCGGGTCGATGAACTGTAACCACGTGCACATGCTCGTAGGAATCTGGAGGGTTATGTGAGGTCGCCGACGCGTAGGTTCGTGCGTGATGGAAGTCGACCTCATATAAGCCGGATTGAACGAAGCCGCGGGCCGGTCAGGCGCTATGGGGAAAGCGCGGGAGGGCTTTCGGGTTTGACGCCGCGTCTTTGCGCTGGGCGTTAGGCGGGGGGAGACCGTCGAGCGGTTTGGAGGCGCGGCGGCGGGGATTCGGGCGCGCGTTGGAGATCGGCAGGGCGTCGATTTCGATCGAAGCGGAGCGGCGACGGCAAGAAGCCTCATCGCCGGCGGCTCGAGCGGTTCCGCGGTGTGGGCGAGGACGGGCGATCGAGGTCGGGGCGAGAGTCGAGGTCATGATGTGTCGCAGCGGAACGCGCCGGCCAGCGACCGGTCGACGAGGCCGATGCGGCGCATGAGACCGCCGCAATCCGGGCAACGGGCGAACGGCTCGCGGGCATGTTCGTCTGCCTGTGGATCGCTGGGGGCGGCGGCCTTGCCGGTCTGCTGGGCCTGAAGCAGGCCGCGCACGCGCGCGAGGCTCTCGCCTCGGTCGCCCTTGGCGAGAAAGGTAGTGGCGGATGCGGTGGAAGCCGTCGGGCAGGACGTGGAGGAGAAAGCGACGAATGAACTCGTGCGGGGCAAGCCGCATGACGCGGCTACCGCCTCCGCGGCGATAATTCTTGTAGGAGAACGCCACTTCATCTTTGTCGACGGCGACGAGCCTCGAATTAGCGATCGCCGTGCGATGCGTGTAGCGGGCGAGATAGGCAAGCACTCGCTCGGGGCCGCCGAACGGCGGCTTGGCGTAGACGACGAACCGCTTTGCCGCAACGCGCGAACGCGTTCGGCGAACGCGGCGGCCTCGGCGAGCGGGACCAGGTCGCCGAAGAAGCCGAGTTCGCCGCGACGGAAAGCGGCTTCCAGGCCGTCGAGGAACAGACGGCGGAAGGTCTTCGACAGGGCGCGGACGGAGAGCAGGAAGTTGGGTTTGCAGGCGATCCATCGCTCGCCGTCGAGCGCGACGCCGCCGCCGGGGACAAGACAATGGACATGGGGATGATGGGTAGCGTCTGGCCCCAGGTATGCAGCACGGCGATGAGGCCGATCCTGGCGCCGAGGCGGGTCGGCGGCGATGCGCATGAGCGTCTCGGCCGCGGCGCGCAACAACAGGTCGTAGACCGACCGCTTGTTCTGGAAGGCGATACTCGGCCGCCGCCGGCGGCACGGTGAAGACAACATGGAAATACGGGTGCTGGCAGCAGCTCCGCCTCGACGAGTCGGCGAGCCATTGCGGCACGCGCGACTCCCTGGCACTTCGGGCAATGCCGGTTCCGGCAGGTAATGGGCGTCGCCCATTACCTGCCTTATGGGCACTTCCAGTAATGGGGAGTTGGCGGCGGCCTGATCGCGCTTTTGGGTCCGCCGCCGCCAATTCGGCTCTCCATTACGAAGAGCGCCTGAGGAGCTTGATCAGCTTGTCGGACGGCTGGAAAGCGCCGCGTCGCAGATGCGGCGGAACGATCGATTCCATGGCGTCGAGCTTCTCTGTCGGATCGCCGCGCGTGTAGATCTCCGTCGTCGTCAGGGTTGCGTGACCCAACCACAGCGACACCTTCCGGATGTCCTGCGTCGCTTGCAGGACGATCATCGCGCAGGTGTGCCGGAGCACGTGGGGCGAGATGCGCTTCTTGCCGAGGCCGGGCTGCGTCCGAGCGGCGGTCGTTGCGTGCTGCTTGAGCAGATAGGCGAAGCCCCATCGGCTCAGCGGCTCCTCCCGGGCGTTGACGAACACCTCGGGGGCTGCGATCCGGCCGCGAACGGCGAGCCAGGCGCGCAGGGCCGCGGCGGTACTTTTCCACAGGGGAAGCGTCCGTTCCCGCCGCCCCTTGCCGAGAACGCGAATGCTCATCGACGACAGGTCGATGTCGTCGACCTTCAACCCCGTCAGCTCGGACACGCGCAGGCCTGCACAAATCGCCAGATGCAGCATGGCGCGGTCGCGGACGCCGTCGCGCGTGGCTGGATCCGGGGCGTCGAGCACCGCCTGCAACTCCTCGCGTTGGAGATACGGGACCAGACGCTGGTCCGTCTTCTTGAACGGGATCGCCAGCACGCGGCGGATATGCTCCAGGGCTGCCGGCTGCCTGTACTCGAGGAAGCGGAAGAAGGACTTTATGGCCGCCAGCCGGACGTTTCGCGTGACCGGCGCGTTTTTCCGGTCATCCTCGAGATGCTCGAGGAAGGCGCTGACGAGACCGGCGTCGAGTTGCTCCAGCGTCAGCGCCGATGGCGAGACCTTCAGCCTTTTCGCAGCGAACACGAAGAGCAACTGGAAGCTGACGGCATAGGAATTGCGCGTATGCCGGCTGACGGCCCGCTGGCGCGCGAGCGTCTCGCCGAGAAACGCTTCAATGAGGGGAGCAATCGGCGTCATGATTGCCTCCCTTCGGCGAAGAACGCCTCGCCGGCCGCGGCGACGTCGCGCATGAGGTCAGCGGTGGCTTCCAGGTACCAGTAGGTCGCATAGATGTTGACGTGACCCATGTAGGTCGCGAGTGCGGCCATAGTCGCATGGCGTCGGCTTCGATCTTCGGCGCCGCCTTGCAGCACGCGCACCGCGAACGTGTGCCGCAGGTCGTGCAGACGTGGGCGGCGCCGCGTCGCCGGCGCAATACCCGTCCTGCCGACCAGCCTGCCGAAGGTCTCTTTGACCGCAATGTAGCTGAGCGGCAGACCCCCTGCGTCGACGAACACCGGATCGGCTTCGGAAGAGGGCCGGCGACGCGCCAGATAACGCTCGAGGCCCGCGACAGCCGTGTCGTGCAGCGGCGTCAGGCGGGTTTTCCGGAACTTGGTCTCGCGGATCAGCAGGCCGTCGCGCGTGTGATCGGCGACGGTCAGCTTCAGCGCTTCGGAGATCCTCAATCCGGCGACCGAGAGCAGCGCGATCAGGGTCGCATAGGTCCAAGGGCGCAGGCTGCCTTTGGGACCAAGCCGAAGCGCGGCTTCGATCAGCCGATCGATCTCCGCGGCCGAGTAGATGTGCGGCGGGCGCCGCGTCTTGCGGGCGCCGAAGTGATTGATCGGCGGCAGCTCGTGGCGAGCGTCCTCGACCCGGACGTGACGCGCGAAGCGACAAACGGCCCTCAGCCGAGTGTCGCGCTGTGCAGTGGACGGCCCGCGCGCCGCCCATTCAATCGCGGTTTGCGCATGGACATGCGTCTGCCCGCGCTCGGTCGCGAAGGCGGCAAAGCTTTTGAGCAGCCATTCCGCGTTCAGCATCGCAAATCCGGTGGCGCGGCGGAGCGCCAGATAAGCCTCGATGGCCTTCAACATCAGAAGACCTCCGGCCAGGGCAGCGCGATTTGCTTCAGGAGCGCGACGTCGACCTTGGCGTAATGGGCCGTCGTGTCGACGCCTCGGTGGCGCAGGACCAGCCCGATCTTCTCGAGCGGGACGCCATGACGCAGCATCTCGGTCGCCGCTGTGTGCCGCAGGACGTGCGCGCCCTTGACCGGCGCCACGACGCCGGCCCGCTGCATGAGGCGTCTCACCATCGACGAGACGCCGTCACCGTTCCGGAACGGCCGAAACGGCGCGATATTGCGCAGGAACACGTGATCGCTCGGGGAGGTCGAGGGACGGTCCACGAGGTAGTCGGCGATCGCATCCCCGACATCCTGCGGAAGCGGCAGACGCACCTCGTAGCGGGACTTGCCCGAGACCCGCAGCGAGCCTGTCTCCCACTCGATATCGCCGAGGCGGAGTTGCGCTACGTCTCCGGCGCGCAGCCCGAGGCGCGCCAGGAGCAGCAGGATCGCGCGATCCCGCCGGCGCTCGACGGTTCGCCATCGCATGCCGCGATCAGCCGGTTCACCTGCTCCGCCGCCAGATATCGCGGCAAGTCGGCGAGCCGCCAGTGGGCATAGCCGGGAACGACATCGGCGAGACACGCCCGGCAGCGGCCTTCGACAGCGAGATAGCGCAAGAATGCACGCAGGCTGGTCGTCAGCTTCTCGATCGTTCCCTCGCCGCAACGGCTCGCGCAGTTCAGGAAGAAGCTGCGAACGGCGGCTGGCTCCCATCCTCCCGGATCGTCGCCGAGCGCCGCCATCAAGTGCGCGGCGTCGCGGGCGTAGAGTCTGATCGTGGCGTCGGACGCGCCGCGGTGCTTGCGCAGCCACTCTTTGAAGTGCGTCACGAGGCCCGGCTCGGCTCGCTGCAGGGGCGCGGCGGCGGGACGGCAAACGCCGATGTCGACGAGATGCCCGCGAAAGAGCCTGACGCCGAAAATTGTGTGATGGTTGCCGCGCCCTCCCGTGGCGCGTGGACACCGGCAAGTGCGCAGGTGCTCGCTGAACGCCGCGAGATCAATCTCGCTCGGCATTGCGCCCTGGCGAGCCACGACATGGCCAAGGTGCGCCGCCGCCCGCAAATATCGGATCGCCGTGTCGGCGCTATACCCCAGCCGCTCGAGCGCGGCTGCGAAACCGTCAAGGTATTGTCCGCTCGGCCCGCTCCGCAGATGCGACCGCATCTTCGGCGCCGAGAAGTAGGTCTCCAACATATTCGTCCCCGTTCGTAACCGGCCATTGGTGGCCGAACCGACGGAGGCGCAGGACCGACCTGTTATGGGGAGAAAGATGGCTGCAATTCACAGAAAAAACCGCGACGCCAGCACGCCAACTCCCCATTACTGGAAGTGCCCATAAGGCAG
>CAWFJG010000005.1:0-124889 GCA_963816065.1 uncultured Alphaproteobacteria bacterium
GAAGGTCATCGCGCCGTCGACCGTCACGTCGACCTCGGGCTTGCGGCCCGCAAGGAGGTCGCGCCCGAAGCCGGGCGGGATCTCGACCACGATCTGCGTGTTCCCGCTCCTGAGTTTCGCTCCGCTTCCTGGGCCGTGACAATCGGCGGCTGCACGGAAAAAAGCATCCGCGAGCCCTCGAAGCCTTGCAGTAGTTCGCGGCTCTGCGGGCTCTGGTCCTGGTCGAAATAGGCCATCTCGAGGTTTTCGATGTCGAACGAAATGCCGAAGCCGAAGGCGAGCATGAGGATGATCGGCCCGAGCACCGCGAAGGCCAGCCGGATCGGATCACGGCGAAGTTCGACCGATTCGCGCCGCGCATAGGCCCAGAGCCGCGCGGGATTAAACCGTTTGGGCGGCGGCAGCGGCTCGGCCTCCTCGGCGACGGCGTCCGCATCGGGCGCAGCGACCGCCTTTCCAACCGTAATGCCCGCGGCTTCCGCGAGATAGCCGACGAAACACTCCTCGAGCGACGCGCTGCCGCGCTCATTGACCAGCTCTCGCGGCGCGCCGACGGCCAGCACTCGGCCGGCGTGCATCAGGGAGATGCGGTCGCAGCGATCCGCCTCGTTCATGAAATGCGTGGTGACGAAGATGGTGACGCCGTCGTCGCGGGAGAGGTCGATCAGCGTGCGCCAAAAGGCGTCGCGCGCGACGGGATCGACGCCCGACGTCGGCTCGTCGAGGATGAGAATCGACGGCTCGTGCAGCACGGCGACCGCAAGCTGCAGCCGCTGGCTGATGCCGAGCGGCAGGCGGTCCGCCGCGCGTCGGCGAAGGCCTTCAGGTCGTAGTCATCGAGCAGCTCGGGATCCGCGGAGCATTTTCTCCTTCCGGCAGATGGAAAGGCGAGCATGCAGCATCGAGGTTCTGCCGGACCGTCAGCTCGCGCGTAGAGCGAGAACGCCTGCGTCATGAAGCCGACGTTGCGCCGCGCCTGATGTCGTTCGAGCCTTACCGGCTCGCCGAACAGCTCGCAGGTTCCGCTCCGACGCCGGCAGAAGACCGACCAGCATCTTCATCGTCGTCGACTTGCCGCAGCCGTTCGAGCCGAGGAAGCCGAAGATTTCGCCGCGCTCGATGCGGAAGTTCACGTGATCGACCGCAACGAAGCCGCCGAACCGCTGGGTCAGACCCTCGGCCTCGATCGCCGGCGTGCTCGTCCGCTCGAGGCGAGCGCGGGCGGACGACGACGGCTCTGGATGGCCGGCGCGTTCTGCTTCGGGCATGAGCGCGATGAAGGCGTTATCCAGATTGGGCTTGCCGGTCTCGGCGAGCAGCTCCCTCAGGCTCCCGGTCGCGATGACGTGGCCGGCGTCCATGGCCACGAGCCAGTCGAAGCGCTCCGCCTCGTCCATATAGGCGGTGGCGACGATCACGCTCATCTGCGGGCGGCGCGCGCGGATCGTGTCGATGAGGTCCCAGAACTGGCCGCGCGCAAGCGGATCGACGCCGGTGGTCGGCTCGTCGAGGATCAGAAGGTCGGGATCGTTGATCAGGGCGCAGCAGAGGCTGAGCTTCTGCTTCATGCCGCCCGACAGCTTGCCGGCCGGCCGTTCCTCGAAATTCTCCATGCCGGTCGCTGTCAGAAGCTCGGTCGATCCGGCCTGCGCCGCTCTTCTCGTCCTGCCCGAACAGGCGGCCGAAGAAGTCGATGTTCTCGACGACGCGAGCGTCGGATAGAGGTTCTGGCCGAGCCCCTGCGGCATGTAGGCGATGCGGCCGCGGATGTTGCGCAGATGCTGGCGGTCAGCGAGCGAGCCGTCGAACACCACGACCTCGCCGGCCTGGATCGTCCGGACGCCGGCGACGAGAGCCAGCAAGCGTCGACTTGCCGACGCCGTCGGGACCGATGACGCCGACCATAATGCGCGAGGGGGATGTCGATCGAGACGTCGTCGAGCGCGACCGTCGCCCCATACTTGTGCGAGACGCCCTTGGCGCGCGCGATGGGCTCGCCGATCATTTCGCCTCTTGGGTCTTGGCGTCCGGAGTTTCGGCGGCGGGTGCGACGGCCTGCGGCGTGGCGGCGGGCGCCGCGTTGTCCGCCTTTGGCGGCGGCGGCATTGGAAGGTTGGGTTGCAGATCGGAGGGCCAGGCGACATCGGCTTTGGTCCGCACGAAGCCCATACCGCGAATGCCCGTCTTGACCCTGGTGTAGAACGCCTGAAGAACGTCGGGATCGATCTTGAGCTTCAAGCGGAACATCAGCTTGGCGCGCTCGTCCTTGGTCTCGACGGTCTTCGGGGTGAACTGCGCGCCGGCCGCGACGAAGCTGACCTTGGCCGGGATGATGCGATCGGGGACCGGATCGAGGACGATGCGCGCCTCGTCGCCGAGGGTGACCCGGCCCGCGTCGGCTGCGGGCAAGAAGATCGTCATGTAGACGTCGGTGAGATCGAGAATGGTGACGATCGGCGCGCCGGCGGCGACGACTTCGCCGGCGCGGGCGAGCGGTACTGCACGCGTCCGTTGCGCGGCGAGACCAGCGTCAGGTCGTGGATGATCGATTCGATCCGTTCGACCTCCGCTTCCGAGTTCTTGATCTTGGACTGGGCCTGATCCCTCTGCGACGTAAAGCTCGCCACCCCCGCGACCGCCGAATCCAAATTGCGCTTGCGCTGCTCGAATACCTGCTTGGTGATGAACCCGGTCTTCATCAGCTCCTGGCGCGCTCGAAGTCGGACTTGGCGAAGTCGAGCGCGCTCTGGCGCGAGGCGATCTCCGCTTCGGCGGCGATGAGGGCGTCCTTCGAGCTCTGCACGCTCGCCTCGGCGGCGCGCAGCTGAGCCTCGTATTCGGGCGACGAAATCTTCGCGATGACCTGCCCCTGGGCGACGCTCGAGCCCTCCTCGACGGTGACCTCGGCGAGGCGGCCGGGCGTATTTCGAGGACACGTCGACCTGGGTCGCCTCGATGCGTCCGTTGGACTTGACGATGCCGGCGGGCAGCGTCGCGCCGCGCAGCCGCGCGATCAGATTCCTGATCGGGCCCTGGGCATGCGCCAAGGAGACCGGCGACAGGGCGCTGTCTGGACCGACGTTCAGGCCGAGAGCCAACGCGACAGCGCCAATCAGGGCCGCGATCGAGGCGGACCGCCGAACATGTTTCATGATGCGTCTCCTGCGCAAAGGTCGCCAGCGCAGCCTTCGGTCGAGCCGAGGCCCCAGCTCCGCCTCAATCGTTCAGCTCCAGCGATTCCCTATGCGAGCCCAACAAGGTTGTAAAGGACGCGACACGAGGGCCTCCATAGCGAAAACGCCAAGGCAAACGACTGACAACGCCTTCGGTACGTCCTTGGACCTCGGTCGCATGTCGGATCGTTTTTCGGAGCGACGAAAAGCGCGCGCCCGCCCCGGACGTGCCAAATCCTAGTGCCGCCGCTGGCGTTGGCGCATCGTGCGCATGTGTTCGGCGCCGGCTCTTGCCCGCTCCTTGCTGGAATTGTGTCGGGCCCGCATCTCGCTTCGGTGCGAGCGCGTTGGAGTATGTTTGACGGGTTGGTGCGTCGCCGGCGCCGCTGGCGAGGTTTGCGCGAGCGCGCAGAGGGGCGTCAAGCCGATCGTCGCGACGACGCTCACGCATGCGATCATTTTCAGCACAGCCTTTCCTCCCTCGAACAAACGGCATTGTGTCCAAGCTATAGGAGATTTAGACTCTGCCGCCAATGGTGGCGAGAAGCTTTCGTTAGCCTGAGGGGCGAACGCAAAGCCGGAGAGCGCAACGACCACAGAAGGCAGACGCGAGCAAAACCGTCGTCGGGAGGAAACAATGTTCTGTGTGGAAAGCCGATTCAGGCGTCTTATGCTTGTGATGAATTTATCGCTCGCCACGCTTCTCGCGGCGGCTCCAGGCCTCGCGGACGCCCAGGACAACCCGGCTGCGCCTCAGGCAGCCTCGATGCCGGAGCCGGGGGGCCAGCCTCCGGCTCCGGCGTCGACCAGCTTCAGCCGCGCCGAGCTCGAAAAGCTTCTCGCGCCGATCGCGCTCTTTCCCGATAGCCTGCTGGCGCAGATTCTGCCTGCCAGCGCCTACCCGATCCAGATCGTCCAGGCTCAACGCTGGCTCGACCAGAATGCCGAAGCGATCGCGAAGAACGACTATTCTGGCGTCGACAGCACGAGCTGGGATCCGGCGGTGAAGGCGCTGACGCGCTTTCCCGATGTCATCAAAAAGATGAGCGCGAAGATCGACTGGACGACGGATCTCGGCGACGCCTTCGTCAATCAGCCGAAGGATGTCGCAGACGTCATCCAGGACCTTGCGCGCCAAAGCGGAACAGGCGGGCAATCTCAAGTCGACGCCGCAACAGACGGTGTCGAGCAGCGTTCAGAACGGCGAGAACGTCATAGCCATTGCGCCCACGGACCCCTCGATGGTGTACGTGCCGACCTATGATTCGGTGGCGGTCTATCAGCCCTACACCGGGATCAATCCCCTTTGGGGCTACGGCGCGGCCGTGGCGGTCGGGGCCGTGCTGGCCAACAACTACTGGAACTGGGGAACGGGCTGGGTCCGCCCGCCGGTCTGGCCCGGATACGGCGGCTGGCGGCCGCCCTATGCGGGCTGGCGCCCTGGAAGCCCGGTCGTCGGAGGAGGAGGCAATATCATCAACACCGGCAACATCAACGCCGGCAACCGATGGCGGCCGGGAGCCGATTATCGTCCGGGCCTCGGCAGCAAGCCTGGCATCGGAGGAGCCGGTCGTCCCGGCGGTGTCGGAGGTCCAGGTAGACCGGGCGGCATCGGTGGGCCCGGCGGGCCCGGCGGGGTCGGGGGCCCCGGCGGCATTGGCGGAGTTGGCAAGCCAGGCGGAATTGGAGGCGCCGGACGTCCGGGCGGAATTGGGGGCGCGGGCCGTCCCGGCGGCGTCGGCGGAGCCGGAAAGCCCGGCGGAGTTGGACGTCCAGGCGCAGGCCGTCCCGGCAACGCACGGCCGGCGACCCGGCCCGCTTCGCGACCTGGCCATGCGACCCGGCCCGCGCACCGCCCCGGCGGTCCGCGTCCGGGCGGCTATCCCGGAGGCGGAAGGCCTGGCGGCTATCCAGGAGGCGCTCGGCCCGGCGGTTTCGGCGGCGCCCGTCCGGGCGGCTTCCATGGCGGAGGCCGCGGGGGCGGCGGGATGCGCCATCACGGCGGCGGCCGTGGGGGTGGGCGCGGAGGCGGCGGTCGCGGGGGCGGCGGTCGCCGCTCCGATACGCGCCTGAAGCACGACATCGTGCTGCTCGGACGGCTCAGCGACGGCCTCGGTTACTATCGATTTGTGTACAACGGCGGCCACACCGCCTATGTCGGCGTGATGGCGCAGGAGGTGCAAACGGTCATGCCGGGAGCCGTGACCCTCGGCGCCGACGGCTATATGCGGGTCTCCTACGATCTGCTCGGATTGCCGTTCGAGAGCTACAAGCAATGGGTCTCGACGGGCGCCCACTTGCCTAGCGTGAAACCAGTCGCGCATTGACGGAAGGGGCTAAAAGAAACTCGCGGTTTTCCTGAGTGTTTCCGTAGGGCGAGGCGGCAAGCTCCATCTCGCCCTAAGTTTTCATTGAGAGCTATGCGCCGTGCGAGAGCTTGCACCGTCGTTTTGACCGACGCGCGCCACTAGCAGATCATGTCATTGCGTTTGATGGCGTTGACTGAATTTATGCCGTCGCGATCGAAGCGACGGAGGTGATTTGTGGCCAGCAAAGAGGTTGCCGTCAAGAAGTACGTGGTCAGGCTGAGCGAGGAGGAGCGCGCTCGGCTCGACGATTTCATCCGCAAGGGCAAGCGAGCCGCGCATTTGCTGACGAAAGCCCGCATCCTATTGAAAGCGGACGTGTCGGAGGTCGGCGACGGATGGAGCGACAGCCGGATCGCCGAGGCGCTGGACACCAGCGTCCCGACGGTCGAGCGCACGCGGCGGCAACTCGTCGAGGAAGGGTTTGAAGCGGTCCTGACGCGCAAGTACAATCCCAACTCCGCCCCGCGCCGGATTTTGACGGGGCCGCGGAAGCCAAGCTGATCGCTTTGGCTTGCGGGCCGGCCCCGGCTGGCTGCGCCAAATGGACCCTGCGTCTTCTGGAGGAGAAGGTCATCGAACTGCAGATTGTCGAGAGGGCGAGCGACAACACGATCGGGCGGACGCTCAAAAAAACATCCTCAAGCCCCATCTCAAGCAGCAATGGGTGATCGCGCCCGAGGCCAGCGCGGCCTTCGTCGCCAACATGGAAGACGTGCTGGAAGTCTACCAAAGGCCGCATGACGCCAAGCGCCCCCTGGTCTGCCTCGACGAAACGTCGATCGCGGTAGGGACGCACATCACTGTGCGCCCCCCGCACAGAACCGTACGTGCGGCTTTCCCGCATACGGCTCCCACCTCGGGTGTCTGACGGCGAATTGGCGTTCGGGCCAGGGATGAAGGACTTGCGGCGCGGGGAGAAGTTCGCGCGCCAGGCCGCTCATCCGATCCCATCTCGTGCGGTCCTGCTGGCTGCGGCGCTTGAGCGTCCGTCGCCAGAGGTCGACGACATGGAACCGAAAGGCGCTGAGCGCGGCGGTGTTCGTCGGCACGGCGAAGTAGCGAAAGTACCCCGCCACGACCTGCCCGAGCCATCGCCCTTGCTCGGCGACGGTTCGGTGCATGCGCTGGCGCAGACCTTCCTTGACCTGCTTCAGCTTCGCCCGCATGCGGTCCGCCCGGGTCTTCCGCTTGATCTGGAAGCCGCCCTTGCGGGTTTTGCCGCAGATGAGCGTGAAGCCGAGGAAGGCGAAGGTCTCCGGCTTGCCAAGCCCGCGTCGCTCCCGGTTCGCCGCCGCATGGCGGCCGAACTCGATGAGCCGGGTCTTGTCCGGATGCAACGACAGCGCAAACGCCCTCAGCCTTTCGCGCATCGCGTCCCAGAAGCGCCGGGCGTCGCTCTCGTGCTCAAAGCCGGCGACGATGTCGTCGGCGTACCTCACGATGATCATGTCGCCTTGGCCTCGCGCCGTCGCCAGCGCTCGGCCCAGCGGTCGAAGACATAGTGCAGGTAGATGTTGGCGAGCAGCGGCGAGATCACCGAGCCCTGCCCCGTTCCCCTGTCGCTCGTCTTCAGCGCTCCGTCTTCGAGAACACCCGCCTTCAGCCATTTCTGGAGCAGGCGGACGAAGCGCTTGTCGCCGACGCGGTGCTCGACGAACCGGACGAGCCAGTCCTGGCTCACCGTCTCGAAGAACCTCGCAATGTCGGCGTCGAGTATCCAGTTCACCCTTCTGGTCGTGATCCCCACCATGAGCGCGTCCAGCGCGTCATGCGCGCCGCGTCCTGGTCGGAACCCGTAGCTGAAGCCGAGGAAATCCTCCTCGTAGATCGCGTTCAGCACCGTCGCCGTCGCCCGTTGGACGATCTTGTCCTGCAGCGCGGCGACCGCCAGCGGACGCTGCGCCGTCCGGCTTGGGTATGAAGACCCGCCGGCTCGGCAACGCCCGATACGCCCCTCTGTGAACCCGCGAATGCAGGTCTTCGAGCCGGAGCCCGAGGTCCGCCTCGTAGGTCTTCCACGTCAATCCGTCCACGCCCGGCGCGGCCGTCCTCTTCAGGTCGAGGAACGCCTCTTCGAGCGCTGCGACGTCGACGTGGTGCAGGAGCGCGGTGAACGTCTCCTTCTTCCTTTCCCTTGCCGTTGTCCGTACGCGATCCAGCCCGTGTGACGCGCCTTCCCGGCTCGGCGTCCGGAGCGTGCCGTCCTGTCTCGCGTTCCCCTCGGTCCCCGCCCTTGGCTCCCCCGGCTCCGCCCCGGATCGCTCCGCTGCGTTCGTCGGCTTCGACGCTACTATGGCGGGGTCTGACTTCTCCGGCCTGTTCATCGTCGGCTACGGCTCCTCGCCTTCCCGACGCGGACCGGCGCGGCGAGAGGCCGCCCGGCCGGACCGGAGATCTCCCGGTTTCCGACGCTGTCTGTTCGCGCGTGATGGGGTCTGCGACCCCGGCGGGGCGTCAGCGTCTCGCATAGCGACGCCGCACAGGTCGCCTTCGACGTTGCTTACCGTCTCGGCCCCCGCGATTTCATGGCTTTCGTGGCTCAATAGCCCACCCCACGCGATTGTTGTGTACGCTTCGCGGCCGCCGTCGCCGACGACCCCGCAACACTCACTACCGGGCGCCCGCTACGGCTTACCCGGACCGGACTTCCACCGGCTAGACAGCGCCAGCTTTCCCGGCGCACAAGCAACTCATCAAAGAGACGCGCACGCCGATCGCCGCAAGACCGGGACAACCGGCGCGTCACGACTACGAATACGAACGCAATGGCGTGGCCAATCTGTTCATGATGTTCGCGCCGCTGGAAGGCTGGCGTCACGTGAAAGTCACCGACCGCCGGGCGGCCGTCGATTACGCCCATGCGCTCAAGGATCTGTCCGACACGCTTTTTCCCGATGCGGACAAAATCACGCTCGTTCAGGACAATCTCAGCACGCATACCACTGCGTCGCTCTACGAAGCCTTCCCCGCCGCCGAAGCGCGCCGCCTCGTCGAACGGTTCGAGTGGCATTACACGCCCAAGCACGGAAGCTGGCTCGACATGGCCAAGTCCGAGCTCGCCGTCCTCTCGACCCAGTGCCTCGATCGCCGCATCCCCGACAAGGAGGAACTGACCGAGGAAGTCGCCGCCTGGCAACAGCGCCGCAAACAAACCAAAGCCAACTGGCGATTCACAACCGCCGACGCCCGCATCAAACTCGCTAGGCTGTACCCTCAGTTCGAGTGACTCGGCCACGAGTCGCCGGCGGGGGAGGCAATGTAGGCCATCTCCGCCTTGCACGGGCCGCTGACCTCAAGATGCGGCCACATGCAGTCGGCGATGCCGCCGTATTTGGCGTCGGGAGCAGAAGTGCTGAACGTCCGCAAGGCATTCCAGAACACCCATGCGCCCTTCGGCAGCCTCGCCGAGCCGCCTCCGCAAAGCTCGCCGATGTGCGCCTGTATTCACCCTTGAATGCCCCTTCGCCTGGCGTGGCGCCGGCGCAAAACGTTTCGAGGTCGACGGAGCAATCTCGCAATCTCGATCCTCCACTCGAACAGACGCTGTTTTTGGTTAGGTTCACCGAAATCCATGCGAGCCGTAGCTTAGGCCTCGGCTTGGCAAAGAATGCCCGCGGCGGAAGGCGGACGCCTATGGTCACATCGGTCCGGTTCGAGGCGGAAGGCGTGCAGGGACACCTGCATAGCGCCGATTGCGCCGTTGACGGCATGGTCCTCACCCACGGAGCGGGCGGCGCCTGCGATTGCCACTGCTTACGGCTGTCGCGACAGCGTTTCAGGCCCACTGTCAAACGACATCCGGAACTGGACCCCTGGCGACACGAAGAACTGGACCCCCTGTTGGTCGTAGCGCGCGGACGTGAGGGCTTGTCCACGTAGTCCACAGGGGGGACCCGCGCGCGCTGCGCAGCGCCATCAACAGCTGCGGAGCGGCGCGCGCGGGAGGTTCCTGTGGACCCACGTGGGCAAGCCCGGCTCATTGGCGTTCGCCCTGTCCGAGGGATGCGGCGCCGATCGAGGCCGGCGCGGCGTTTCTCGCGCAGGCGGTAGCTGTCGCCGCGGATGGTGACGACCTGGCTGTGGTGCAGGAGCCGGTCGAGGATGGCGGTGGCCACGACCGGGTCGCCGAACACGGTGCCCCACTCGCCGACCGAGCGGTTGGAGGTGACAGCATGCTGCCGCGCTCGTAGCGGCGCGAGACGAGCTGGAAGAAGAGATGCGCGGCGTTGGGCTCGAACGGCAGATAGCCGAGTTCATCGACGATCAGGAGCTTGGGCTTGGCGTAGAAGCCGAGCCGCTCCTCCAGCCGACCGTCGGCGTGCGCCTTGGCCAGGGAGGCGACCAGCGCCGGCGCGTTGACGAACAGCACGGAATATCCCTGGCGGATCGCCTCGCGGCCGAGCGCGATGGCGAGATGGGTCTTGCCGACGCCGGGCGGGCCCAGCAGCAAAAGCGCCGCGCCGTGGGCGACCCAGCGGCACGCGGAGAGCTCGCGGATCTGGGCCTTGTCGAGCGAGGGCTGGGCGGCGAAGTCGAAGCCGTCGAGTTCGCGCACGGTCGGGAAGTGGGCGATCTTGATCGCCATCTCGATTCGCCGCTCGTCCTTGCGCGCGACCTCGCGCTCGACGAGGAAGGCGAGCGTCTCGCGAAGGGTCAGCTCGCGTCGCGCCGCCTCGTCGAGCAGGGTGTCGAGCTGGTCGCGGATCGCGGTCAGCTGGAGCCGCGTCAGCCGGGCGATCAGCATGTCGTGGTCGACCGTCATCGCCAGCCTCCCCCGACGAGCCGCTCGTATTCGGCCAGCGGCCGCAGGAGATCGGGCGGCTCGGCGACGCGACCCCCGGGTCGATGGCTGCGGCGGCGCGGGCCTCGGCCCGCCGACGACGCCGGCAAAATGCGCTGGGTCGGTCACCCGCTGGCGCCGGCCGGTCGTCTCGGCGTGGACGGCGACCTCGCGGCCCGGCGTGGCGGATGCTGACGCGGCCGCCGGCGACCACGACGCTCGACGCGTCTCGCCGATCAGCCGCCACGGGCGCGGAATAGCGGTTGGTGTCGAGCTCGATCGCGCAGTCGGCCTGCGACCCGGCGCATGAGCTCGCGAACCTGCCGGAACGGCGGGCGGCCGTCGAGCGGGCGCAGCGCCGCCGCTTCGTCGCGCCGGAACCGCTCGATCGGCGGCTCTTCCGGTCGTGCCGTGATCGCGCGGGTCGGCGATCTCGCGCATCCACCACGAAAGGTGCGCCTCGAGCGCCGCCCAGCTCTCGAAGCGGTGGCCGGCGATCGCGTTGCGCTTCACGTAGCCGACGCCGCGCTCGTCCTTGCCCTTGGTGCGCGCCCGATACGGCGCGCAGGCCCGCGGCCGAAAACCCCAGTAGCGGGCGAACGCGAGGAGCCGCGCGTTGAACCGCACCTCGCGGGTCGCCGCGTCGTGCTCGTCGACCAGCGCCCGCGCGTTGTCGATGCAGCACCTCCTGCGGCAGCCCCGCCGAAGTGCGCGAACGCCGCCCTCGAGCCCGTCGAACCAGGCCGACTGCCGCTCGTGCCGGAACGCCTGCACGAAGATCCGCCGCGAATAGCCGAGCGTCGCCACGAACAGGTAGACCCGCACGGTCTCGCCGCCGATCGCGACCCGCGTCTCGCCGAAGTCGATCTGAAGCTGCCGCCCCGGCGGCGTCTCGAACCGCACGCAGGCCCGCGCCTCCGCCCGCAGCGCCTGGCGAAGACCCGCCACCGCGCGCTCGACCGTGCGCAGCGACACGGCGACGCCGAGCTCGCGCGCCAGGTCCTGCCGCACCACGTCGGCGTTGCCGCGATGGCGCCGGAACCGCTCGACCAGGAATGTCCTCGCGCCCGTCCAGCGCCTTCGCCCGCCGCGGCGCCCGGTATTCGACGCAACCCGCCCGCCTTCACGTAGCGCCGCACCGTCTCCCGGCTGCACCCGAACTCCGCCGCGATCCGGCGGACGCCCCAGCCAAGCCCCTTCAGCCGCACCATCGCAGCCGCCTCGTCCGGCGCCCGCATCAAATCCCTCCGCAGATCGTCAATCCGCGGAGAACCTGCATCCAAATCGTCCATCTCCTGACCTCCTCTCAATCAGAGGGGGTCCAGTTCCTCATGTCGCCGAACTGGGTACGCAGGCGCTCCCATGGCCTGCCTAACCCTATGTTTTTCCTGACAAAACTGATAAGCAAAGTGGCTTGGTGGAGCTGAGGGGATTCGAACCCCTGACCTCTGCAGTGCGATTGCAGCGCTCTCCCAACTGAGCTACAGCCCCAACGCGCGGCTCTTTACGTGCGCGCCTCCGTCGTGTCAACGGGATCGGGCAAGACCGGCGTTCGGCGTCGAGCGGCGGGGTTTCGAAGATTTTGGGGAATTCCATGCGCGCCATTCTCGACATCGTTCTCGTGGTCCTGAACCTCTATACATGGGTCGTCATCATCGGCGCCGTCCTGTCGTGGCTGATCGCCTTCGGCGTCGTCAATATGCGCAACGATCTGGTGCGCACAGCCTGGAACCTGTTCCTCGCCCTGACCGAGCCGTTCCTGCGGCCGATCCGCAACGTCCTGCCCAGCACGGGCGGACTCGACTTGTCGCCGATCGTCCTTTTGCTCGCAATCATGCTGCTCGAGCGAATCATCATCTATTATATTTACCCCTACGTGTTCTGAGCGTCATGACCCAGGATTCCGCGTCCAAGACGGCCGCCGGGCGGTTCTTCGAGGACTTCCGCGTTGGCGACGTCATCCGGCACGCCACCCCGCGCACGATCCGCGACGGCGACGCCTCACTCTATTCCGCGCTCTACGGCACGCGCTTCGCGCCGCAAAGCGCGGATACCTTCGCTCAGGCGATTGGCTATCCGCGAAGTCCGATCGACGATCTACTGGCCTTCCATGTCGTGTTCGGCAAGACGGTGCCGGACGTGTCGCTGAACGCCGTCGCTAATCTCGGCTATGCCGATTGCCGGTTCCTCGCGGCGGTCTATTCCGGCGATACGCTCGCCTCGACGTCCGAGGTGATCGGTCTCAAGGAAAACTCAAACCGGCAAAGCGGCGTCGTCTATGTGCGTTCAAGAGGGGTAAACCAGCGCGGCGAGACTGTGATCGACTATGTGCGCTGGGTGATGGTGCGCAAGCGCGATCACCAGGCACCGGCTCCCGGGGCGACCGTGCCCGACTTGCCCGCGGCCGTCGGCGTAGCCGATCTCGGCTCTGCCTGCCCCATGATTGTCCGGTCGGGCTTCGACGTTGTGCTCAGCGGCTCGCCGCACCTGTTCGAGGACTATGACGCCGGCGAGCGGATCGACCATGTCGACGGAATTACCGTCGAAGAAGCCGAACACATGGTCGCCACCCGCCTCTACCAGAACACCGCCAAGGTCCATTTCAACCAGCATAGCGAAGGGCAGGGCCGGTTCGGCCGGCGCCTGATCTATGGAGGCCACGTGATCTCGCTCGCCCGCGCGTTGAGCTTCAACGGCCTCGCCAACGCCTTCCACATCGCCGCGATCAACGGCGGCCGACATGTCGCGCCGCTGTTTGCCGGCGACACGGTGTTCGCCTGGAGCGAGGTACTCGAGGCGTCTGCGCTGCCGAATCGCGACGATGTCGGCGCCTTGCGTATCCGCACGGTCGCAACCAAAAACCGGCCCTGCGCAGACTTTCCTTTGCGCGATGGCGAGGGTTACGAACCGAACGTCATTCTCGATCTCGACTACTGGGCCCTCGCGCCGCGTCGGACGTGATATGCGCCTGCCCGCCGACGCAGCGCTTATCGTCATCGACGTGCAGGACGCGATCGATGATCCGCGCTGGGGTCCCGACGCCAAGGAGAACATCGCGCAGCTGCTCGCGCGTTGGCGGGCGGAAGGGCTACCACTGATCCATGTTCGGCACGACTCGGTCGGACGTGGCTCGCCCTATGCGCTCGGCGCGCCCGGACATCGGTTCAAGGTCTGCGCGACGCCGTTAGACGCCCAGCGGATCGTGGGCAAGTCCGCCAACAGCGCCTTCATCCGCCCGGACCTCGAGGAGGCGCTCGACGAAATCGGCGCGACCGCGCTTGTCATCTGTGGCGTCCTGACCGCGAACTCGGTCGAAGCGACTGCGCGTCACGCCGGCAAACTGGGTTACCAGACCGTTGTCGTCGCCGGCGCCTGCTGGACCGTCGACAAGGTCGATCTCAGAGGGCGGCGCTGGCCGGCAGAAGACGTGCACGCGCTTTCGCTGGCGCATCTCAATGGCGAGTACGCGAGCGTCGTCGACACTGCGGCGACCCTTGTCGCAGCGGCCGCTGCGAAGGCGCGCCTGCGCTGGCGAGGCGGCGACTGCAAATAGCGTCGGCGAGAAAAGCCAGTGTTGACAGACCGCCCAGCGCTTGAAACGCTGGGGGCGACGGAAATCCATATGGGAGTGTTGCGATTGGCTCAGTCAGTGAGCGCGCCCGCGGTCGCACGTCCAAAGCTCGGCGCGCAAGGCGTGTTCGCCGCGGTTCTCGGCAATGGCTTCGAGTTCTTCGACTTCACCGTCTACGCCACCTTTCTCGGCCTGATCGGTCAGGCGTTCTTTCCCTCCGACAACGCCTTCGTCAGCGATCTCGCGGCGGCTGCGACCTTCGGGGTCGGCTTCATCTCCCGCCCCCTCGGCGGCGCGATGATCGGCGCCTATGGCGATCGCGCCGGCCGCAAACCGGCGATGACCCTGTCGATCGGGCTGATGGCGGTCGGCAGCGCTCTGATCGCGGCGACGCCCGGATACGCCACGATCGGTCTCTGGGCGCCCGTCCTATTGATCCTCGCCCGCCTGTTGCAGGGCTTCGCCGTCGGCGGCGAGGTCGGACCGGCGACCATGTTCATGCTCGAGGCCGCGCCGCCAAATCGACGAATGTTCTTCGCCAGTTGGCAACTCGCCAGCCAGAACCTCGGGGCCCTCGCGAGCGGCTCCATTGGCGTGATACTCGCCGTGCTCCTGACCAAGTCGAGCTACAACGATTGGGGTTGGCGCGTGCCTTTCGCCCTCGGCGTCCTCGTCGCGCCGGTCGGCATCTTTATCCGTAGCCAGCTTGTCGAAACGCTTGACAGCCCGGAGCATAACCGGCGCGCGGGCGCAGGCGCGATCGTGGCTAGGGTCCTGCAGGAAAACTGGACGGGTCTTCTGCTCGGTCTTGCCTTGATCAGCGGAGGCACGATCACCCAGTATTTCCTCATCACCATGACGCCCTACGCCGTTCGTACGCTCCATCTTCCGGCCTCGACGGCGATGCTTGGCACGGTGACGCTCGGCGTCACCGGCGGCGTCGGCTCGCTCGTCGGCGGAATGCTGGCTGACCGGTTCGGCGTCCGCCTGGTCACAATCGTCCCCCGGCTACTTCTCATGCTCCTGCTCTTTCCGGTGATGAAGCTTCTCGTCGACAATCCGAGCGGAGCCACGCTGATTGTCGCCATCACGGTGCTCAGCCTCCTGCATGCGGGGAGCGCCGCCGTCGGCATCATGCTGATCCCGCTAATCTTTCCGCCAGGGGTTCGCTCGACTGGGATGGCCATCTGCTATTCGCTCGGCGTGGCGATCTTCGGCGGCACGGCGACCTATATCGTCACCTGGCTGGTCGGGGCGACTGGCGACCCGCTCGCCTCGACCTATTACGTCATGGCCGCTAGCGTCGTGATGCTGATTGCGGTGCTGGCGATCCGCAATGTGGACTACGAGCCCCAAGCGTGGCCGCCGCCGGTCGACAGCGAAGTTTGAGCCCCGTCGGACACTTGACAGGGCCTCCCCGATCACGCGAATGGATTGCGCAAAGGCGCGGGGACAGCCCTTTCGAGGTTCAAAACGTTCCGAGCGTTCGCGCGTCTCAACCAGGGATCGTTCTGCGCTCTCATGCCCACGCCAGCCGCCGATCCCGCGCAGCCCTATCGCCGCCTTATCTCCGGATACACCGACGCGATCCGCGCTCAGGACTTCAAGGCCAACATCGCAATTCTGTTCGTCGCCTTCATGATGGGGCCCATCCTCTACAATTATCCGAAATTTCCGACCTACCTCCCGATTCCGTTCGTCCTTTTGCCATTCCTGGTTGTCTACTTCTGCCTCTTCATGGTTCTTATTCCGCGCTACCCGAAGCGCGGATCCAAGCATTTCATCGTCTCGCGCACCGCGGCCCCCGAGGACTTCATCGTCGACGTCCAGACGGAAGACGAGCTCGAACAATTGAGGCTGCGATGCGCCGTCCTGTCCGAGCTGCTGTGGTGGAAATCGCTCTACATCAACATCAGCTTCATGTTGTCGATCGTGTGCATATTGATCACGATCGTTCTGCTCTTCTACGTCTGGTACAGGTGAACCGGAGAGGCGCGCCAACGCATGGCTGACGATCGAAACGCCAAGCTTCGCAATCTCCTCGCCGGCTACAGCGACTCGATCCGCCTGAGCGACGCGAAGGCGAACATCGGCGTGCTGTTCGTGGCCATCATGATGGGGACGGTGGTCCAGTACAAAGACTCCTATCCGCATTATTTGGGGCTGCCGATCCTGCTCGCGCCGTTCATGTTCATTTTTCTCAACCTGCTGATTTCGGTCTATCCTCGCTTTCCACGGCCGGGGCGCAAACGTTTCCCGATCCGGCGGAGGATGGAACCGGAGGATTTCGACTACCTGCTCGATCGGGAACAAGATCGCGACGCGCTTCCTCAGCAATGTGCGATGTTCTCACGCATCCTGTGGTGGAAGAACATGACGCTGCAGATGGCTTACATAGCCTCTATGGTCTGTCTGGTCGCGGCGGGCATCCTCCTGTTCATCGCCCACAACTGAGCGGGTCACGGCAAGCCCCGCGGTGAGTCAGTCCGCGCGCGCGGGCCGATCCGGATCGAAGCGCCTCTCGATTTCCGCCACGATCGCGCCGAGCATGGCGTTGATTTCGAAATCCTTAGGCGTGTAGACGGCGGCCACGCCAGCCGCGCGCAGCCGCTCGGCGTCGGCCGGCGGAATGATGCCGCCGACAATCAGCGGTACCCGTTCGAGGCCGGCCGCGCGCATGAGTCTGAGCACCTCTTCGGTCAACGCGACGTGCGAGCCGGACAAAATCGACAGGCCAACGCAGTGGACCCCCGTCCTGGCGGCCTCGACAATTTCCTCTGGGGTGAGCCGAATGCCGTCGTAGACCACATCCATTCCGGCGTCCGTGGCGCGCGCGGCGATCTGTTCCGCGCCGTTCGAATGGCCGTCGAGACCAGGCTTGCCGACCAGGAACTTGATCCGCCGGCCGAGTTTCAGCGAGACGCGCTCGACCTCTCCGCGCAGCGGGTCGAGGCCGGCCGCAGCCTGTCGCGCCTTCGGCGAGACGCCGGTCGGTGCGCGATACTGGCCGAAATCCGCGCGCAGCGCATCGCCCCACTCGCCTGTCGTCGCGCCGGACTTCGCGGCCTCGATCGAGGCCGGCATGATGTTGGCGCCGGTGGAAGCGGCGACACGCAGCGCCTTGAGCGCCTCGCGCACCCGCCCGTCGTCGCGATGGGCGCGCCAGGCTTTCAGGCGGGCGACCTGTTCGGCCTCGGCTTCGGCGGAGGGAACCATGATCGAGGTCTCTCCCGCAGTCAGCGGAGACGGCTCGGAATTGGTGAAGGCGTTCACGCCGACGACGATCTGCTCGCCGCGCTCGATCGCCTCGAGACGGCGGGTGTTGGACTCGACAAGCCTCGCCTTCATCGCTCCGGCCTCGATCGCCTTGACCGCGCCGCCAATCGCGTCGATGGCGTCGATCTCGGCCAGCGCTTCCGTCTTGAGTCTCGCCACCAGCGCCGCGAGTTCTTGACTGCCCTCGAAGATGTCGCCGAACTCCAAAAGGTCTGTCTCGTAGGCCATGATCTGCTGGAGACGCAGCGACCATTGCTGGTCGAACGGACGCGGCAGGCCGAGCGCCTCGTTCCAGGCCGGAAGCTGGACAGCGCGGGCGCGTGCGCCCTTCGAAAGCACCACCGACAGCATCTCGATCAGAATGCGATAGGCGTTGTTCTCCGGCTGCTGTTCGGTGAGGCCGAGCGAGTTGACCTGCACCCCGAAGCGGAAGCGACGTTTGGACGCGTCTCCCACGCCGAACCGGTCTCGGGTGATCTCGTCCCACAGCTCGACGAACGCGCGCATCTTGGCGAGCTCGGTGACAAACCGCATGCCGGCGTTGACGAAGAATGACATGCCGCCGACCACGTTGGCGAAGCCTTTGTCGTCGACCTCGCCCGACTGGCGAACGCGCTCGAGCACGGCGATGGCGGTGGCGAGCGCATAGGAAAGCTCCTGCACCGGCGTCGCCCCGGCCTCCTGCAGATGGTAGGAGCAGACGTTCATTGGGTTCCACTTCGGCGCCTCGCGGGCGCAGAACAAGATCAGGTCCTTGGTCAACCTGAGCGAGGCGTCCGGCGGAAAGACGTAGGACCCGCGCGCCAGATATTCCTTGATGATGTCGTTCTGGGTGGTCCCCTGGAGCTCGGCGCGCCTCGCGCCCTGCTCGTCGGCGACGGCGATATAGAGCGCCATCAGCCACGGCGCGGTGGCGTTGATGGTCATCGACGTGTTCATCGAGGCGAGCGGGATGTCCTCGAACAGCGCCCTCATATCGCCGATGTGGGAGATCGCGACGCCGACCTTGCCGACCTCGCCGCGCGCCAGAACGTGGTCGCTGTCATAGCCCGTCTGGGTCGGCAGATCGAACGCGATGGAGAGGCCCGTCTGGCCCTTGGCGAGGTTCTGGCGGTAAAGCCGGTTCGACTCGCGCGCCGTCGAGTGCCCGGCATAGGTGCGGAAGATCCAGGGTTTGTCCCGCTTCGTCGGCGCTTGCCCGTCCGTCTCCGCCATCGGCTCACCTATAGCGACGGTTTGCGCCGCGCATGCTTTTCCGCGGCGCGCCCGCAGCATCGCATCGGCAAAGCGCCACGCGCCGAACCCAATTTTGTGCACGGCACAATTGCAGAAAAAGTCGCCGGACGCCACAATCTTCGCCGCCCGAGGCCTCTCGCCGTGCCTTGGCAATTGGTCGCAGCCTCCGGCCGGTCATCCTGAGGGGTTGCGCCTACACTTGCCCAAAGGAGGATTGATTTTCTTCGGTCAAGAGGCGATGCTGGGTTGTGCGGCGCAATATTCGTGGGCGGCCGGTCTGCTTTCGGTCGCCAAGAGGCCGCTTTGAGGAAGCCCATGAACACTCGCCCCGCCGAGAAGGACCTGGCGACCGACGCCCCGGTCAAGGATCTCTACGAGATAGGCGAAGTTCCCCCGCTGGGCCATGTGCCGAAGTCGATGTACGCCTGGGCCATCCGCAAGGAGCGGCATGGGCCGCCGGAAGAGGCGATGAAGATCGAGGTCGTCCCGACCTGGGAGCTCGACAGCCACGACGTCCTAGTTTTGGTGATGGCGGCGGGCGTCAACTACAATGGCGTCTGGGCGGCGCTGGGCGAGCCCGTCTCGACGCTCGACGTACACAAGAATCCCTATCACATCGCCGGCTCCGACGCCTCGGGGATCGTGTGGGCGGTCGGCTCCAAGGTCAAGCGCTGGAAGGTCGGCGACGAGGTGGTCGTCCACTGCAACCAGGACGACGGCGACGACGAGGAATGCAACGGCGGCGACCCGATGTTTTCGCCCTCGCAGCGCATCTGGGGGTACGAAACTCCGGACGGTTCCTTCGCCCAGTTCTGCCGGGTGCAGGACCGGCAACTGATGGACCGTCCCAAGCACCTGACTTGGGAAGAGTCCGCGTCCTACACCCTGACGCTCGCCACCGCCTACCGCATGCTGTTCGGCCACGAGCCGCACCGCCTGCGGCCCGGTGACAACGTGCTCGTCTGGGGCGCCTCGGGCGGTCTGGGCGTTTTCGGCGTGCAGCTTTGCGCGGCGGCGGGCGCCAATGCGATCGGCGTCATATCCGATGAGACCAAACGTGAATACGTGATGAGCCTCGGCGCCAAGGGCGTCATCAACCGCAAGAACTTCAAGTGTTGGGGCCAGCTACCCAAGGTCAACACGCCCGAATACAGCGCCTACATGGCCGAAGCGCGCAAGTTCGGGAAGGCGATTTGGGAGATCACCGGCAAGAAGGACGTCGACTTGGTGTTCGAACATCCCGGCGAGGCGACCTTCCCGACCTCCTGCTTCGTCGTTAAGCGCGGCGGCATGGTTGTGTTCTGCGCCGGCACAAGCGGTTTCAACATCACTTTCGATGCTCGCTTCGTCTGGATGCGCCAGAAGCGCATCCAAGGCTCGCATTTCGCCCATCTCAAACAGGCCTCGGCGGCCAACAGGTTCGTGATCGACCGCCGCATCGATCCGTGCCTGTCCGAGGTGTTCCCATGGACCGAAATTCCGCTCGCCCACACCAAGATGTGGAAGAACCTGCACGCTCCCGGCAACATGGCGGTACTTGTCTCAGCTCCGACCACCGGCTTGCGCAGCTTGGAGGACGTGCTCGAAGCCGGCCGGAAGGCCTGACCCGAGAGCTCGAGCGACCGCGGCCGCACGCCGATTGCCATCGTCATTGCGAGCCGGTAAAGCGGCGTTTCGCGCATCCTCGATGGACGCGCGGCTTTGTCCGATCCCGCCCTCTGCGCCAACGACGGCCGCCCGCGACTGAACGGTCACAAAGCTCTGAAGGACGGACGCGAACGCATGGCCGGGAACGACGACACCGAGGGCATGAAACGGGAGGCGGCCCGCAGGGCGCTAGAGTTGGTCGAGCCGGGCATGCGGCTCGGTCTCGGCACCGGTACGACCGCCCGCCATTTCGTCGATCTCCTGGGCGAGCGGGTCGCGAGCGGACTGAAGGTTCGTTGCGTCGCCACGTCAGAGACTACGCTCAATCAGGCGAACGGTCTCGGCATTCCGATGACGACTCTCGACGAGATGCCCGAACTTGACCTGACAGTCGATGGCGCGGACGAGATCGATCCCGAACTCAGGCTGATCAAGGGCGGCGGCGGCGCACTCTTGCGCGAGAAGATCGTCGCGGCCGCCTCGCGCCGCATGACGGTGATCGCCGACGTCTCCAAGCTCGTGTCGCGGCTCGGCGCGTTTCCGCTGCCGGTCGAGGTTGTTCCGTTCGGCCTCGCGGCGACCCGCCGCCACATCGAGAAAGCGGTCAATAGCCTTGGTCTTTCCGGGGCGCTGGTCTTGCGCGGCGCCGCCTCGCCTTTCGTGACCGACGGCGGCCACTTCATCCTCGACTGTGGATTCGGCGCCATTCCCGACCCGGAAAGACTGGCCTCGGCGCTTTCGGGGATTCCCGGGGTGGTCGAACATGGCTTGTTCATCGGCTACGCCCAACTCGTATTCGTCGCTACGGAAACGGCCGTCGAAACGCACGGCCAACTCTGAACTCGTAAAAGGACCATTTGCATGTTTGCTGGGCGAACCTTTGTCGCACTCATTCTCGCTGGCGCTGCGGTAGGGGTACCAGCGGCCTACGCCGCAGAAACGACCCCCGCGCCGCCGGCGCAAGCTGTGACGCCTGAAGTTCCCGCTCCGCCGTCGCCGGCGGCAATCAAGGCCGCGGACGAACTCCTCACGGCCATGGGGGTTAAGGAATCCATCGCCAAGACCGTGCCGACAATGATGACCGAATTCGAGCGCAACATCACGACAACGCGCCCAGAGAATTCGCGACAGCCTTAGGCAGACCTTGTTGGAAATCAAACCCGGGTTCGACAATTCAGCGAAGCTGACCTACGAAAAGGCCGAGGCCCTCCTCGCGCTCGCCATGTCCGAGAAAGAGCTCCAGGACGTCGCAATGTTTTTCACCAGCCCCACAGGCAAGAAGTTTCTTGCGATCCAGCCGATCTTCCTCCAGCGCCTTCAAGACGTGCTTGAGCCTTGGCGGCAGGGCTTGTCGACCGACATCGTTGCGAAAGCGCGCGAGGAGATGAAAAAGAAGGGTGTCGACTTCTAGGGAGCCGGCGGATGGCGTTCGACGTCGACTTCTTCGTCATAGGCGCGGGGTCTGGCGGGGTCCGGGCCGCCCGAATCGCAGCCGGTTACGGCGCCAAAGCGATTGTGGCGGAAGAGAGCCGGATCGGCGGCACCTGCGTCACTCGCGGCTGCGTTCCGAAGAAGCTTTACGTCTACGCCAGCCGCTTCGCCGACGACTTCGCCGCCGCAGCGGGATTCGGCTGGCGTGTGGGCGAAGCGGCTTTCGACTGGACGAGCCTGGTCGCGGTCAAGGAGAAGGAGATTACCCGCCTGTCGGCGGTCTATCGCGCCAATCTCGAGGCCTCCGGCGCGAAGCTGATCGAAGAGCGGGCGACGGTCGTCGGGCCGCATCGGGTCCGTCTCGCGGGCGGCCGCGAAGTGACTGCGCGCCATGTCCTCATTGCGACGGGCTCGCGCCCGACTTTCCCGCCGGGCGTCATGGGCCTCGAGCACGCGATCACCTCGAACGAGATCTTCGATTTGCCGGTCTTCCCGAGGCGGCTGATGGTGGTCGGCGCCGGTTTCATCGCCGTCGAGTTCGCCTCGCTCTTCCAGCGCCTCGGTGCGCAGGTGACGGTGGCCTTGCGCGGATCGAATGTGCTGCGCGGGTTCGACGAGGACATGCGCGAGGGATTCCGGGACGCCATGGCGCGCGCCGGCGTCGCCTTCCGGTTCGGCTCCATGCCCACGCGAATCGAGGCGCTTGGCGACGGGACGCGCCGCGTCGGCCTCGGCGACGGGACGACGCTCGAGGTCGACCAGGTGCTCATGGCCACCGGCCGCCATCCCTACACCGACGGGCTGGGCCTCGAAGCTGTGGGCGTCGAACTCACGCCGAACGGCGGGATCGCGATCGACGGCAATCTCACGAGCAGCGTCCCCTGGCTGCACGCGGTCGGCGACGTGACCGACCATATCAACCTCACCCCCGTCGCCATCCGCGAGGGCCATGCGCTGGCCGATCGGTTGTTCGGCGAGGGTTCACGGCCGATCCGCTACGACACGGTCGCTAGCGTCGTGTTCGGTACGCCTGAACTGGGCGCGGTCGGACTGACGGAGGTCGAGGCGGCCGAGGCCTTCAAGAGAGTTGAGATCTACGAGGCCAATTTCCGCCCGATGAAGGCGACGCTGTCGGGCAGCGGCGAGCGGGCGATCATGAAGTTGATCGTCGATTGCGAGAGCCAAAAAATCGTCGGCGCGCACATCCTCGCCACGGACGCCGGCGAGATGATCCAGCTCGTCGCGGTGGCGATGACCATGGGCGCCACAAAGGCCGATTTCGACGCGACCATGGCCGTCCACCCAACGGCGGCCGAGGAGCTGGTGACGATGCGCAGGCCGTCGCGGCGCTACGACGGCGGCGAGTGGATGGCGTAGGGACTCGCGAAGTAGCCTTCGGCCTCGGTTCGGTGTCTGTTTGCTGTCCTGCCGTTCGACATGCATTCAACGCCGTTCGCCATGCGATCGGCGCCGGAAAGCGGGGCTTTATTCACCCGTCTTTTTAGCGATTTCAAAAGGTTGGAATCGAGTTCGCGAAACAAAATCGGGCTGTCGTTTCCGGGCACCCGGATGGGTCGGTGGAGAGCCTTTCCAGATCGGGCTAGCGGCGTCGTGAGGTCTTCGGCCATTGAACCCAGACTACACCGAGATGCGCATTTTCGCAATTTATTGTCGCACTCCTTCCGATCCCGGGAAACCTGGAGGAGGCTCGCATCGGCTCACGCCATCGGCGTGTCGGCGACCGCGTCCCGCGCTCAGCGAGCGCGGCGACAACGCGGTCCCGCGCCCGAGCCGGGCGCGGCTACAGCGCTGCGCTTCGACCAAAACGCGAACTGGTCTAGCGGCACAATTCGCCCGCGAGATCGCCGAGAAAAGCCAGGCAGGCCGCAAGCTGCGACTCCTCGACATATTCGTCGGGCTTGTGCGCCTGATCAATCGAGCCCGGCCCGCAAACGACGGTAGGCAGGCCGGCCGCTTGGAAATGCCCCAATTCTGTGGCGAAGGACACCGCGATCGTCCGGTTGGAGCGAGTCAGGCGCAGTGCCAGCGTTTCGGCGACGGATCCGGGCTCGGCCGCGAGCGGCGGCGCGTCAGCCTCGATCTCCGTGACGATGGAAGGCCAGCTGACGTAGCGCGTCAAGCGCGGCAGCGCGACCGTGTCGGTGAACGCCTGTACCCGAGCGACCGCCGCGGCCGCCGGGACGCCGCCCGGCAGGCCGCGGAACTCCCAGTCGAAAACGCATTCGCGCGCCAGAATGTTGCGCGCCGTCCCTCCATGGATCATCCCGACATGGAGCGTCGCATAGGGCGGCGTGAAGCGCGGGTAGAGCGGTCCCTTTTCGTATTCGCGGGCGAGGCGGCCGATCTCGCTGACGATGTCGGCCGCGGCCGCGACGGCGTTGGCGCCGAGCGCGGGAAGGGCCGAATGCGCCTCGTGACCGCTGACAACAGTGTGGATCGTCGCCACGCCCTTGTGGGCGTCGGCGACCTCCATCATCGTCGGCTCCCCGACGATGGCGGCGGCCGGACGGGGCTCGTCCCCGCCGAACCAGGTGATCACGTCCGTCGAGCCGAGGCAGGTCGTCTCCTCGTCGTAGCTGAGCACGATATGGACCGGACGTTTCAAGGGCGCCGCCTGAAAATCCGGGACCATCGCCAGCACGCAGGCGACGAAGCCCTTCATGTCGCAGGCGCCGCGGCCGTAGAGGCGGCCATCCGCCTCGCGCATGACGAACGGCGGGCTCGTCCACGCCTGCCCGGTGACCGGCACGACGTCGGTGTGGCCCGAAAGAACCACCCCGCCGTCAACCCGCGGGCCGACGGTCGCGAGCAGAGCCGTCTTCTCCTTCGAGCCGTTCGGCGCGCGGCGACTGGCGACGCCGTGCTGGGCGAGAATATCCTCGACGAAGGCGATCAGCGGCAGGTTCGAGCGGTCGCTGACGCTCTCGAACGCGATCAGCTGCGCAAGCAGCGCCTTGACCCTGGCGAGTCGGTCTTCGCTCATCGCAAGCTTCCCCGTCCGGTCTCGCCCACGCGAGAGACGAAAAAATGACAGGCGCGCCAGTAGACGCGCCAACTCGCGCCGCTAGAATGCGCTTCCCATGTACATTGCGGTCACACATCAGGTCAAAGTCACGGTCGAGCCGACCTTTGAGCCGGAGCGCTCCGATCCGGACGAGAGCCGGTACTTCTGGCGCTACGATGTCGAGATCGCCAATCTCGGCGACAGACCGGTGACGCTGATCGAGCGGCGCTGGAGCATCACCGACGGCGAGGGCCGTCATCAGGAAGTGAGCGGACCCGGCGTGGTCGGCGAGCAGCCCACGATCCTGCCGGGGGAATCCTTCTGCTACGCCTCCGGCTGCCCGCTGACAACGTCGAGCGGCGTCATGGTCGGGCAATACCGGATGATCGGCGAGGACGGCGAGCCGTTCGACGTCGCCATTCCCGCCTTCTCGCTCGACAGCCCACACATGAAGCGAACGCTCAATTAGCGCGGTCTCCGAGCGAATTGAATCGTGAGAGCTTCGTCCCGCCAGAAGGCCGAGCGGCACGGAGATGAGGCCGAGAGGGGTTGCTCGCGTCGAAACATCGCCGGGGGCCGCCGGATACGCTACACCGCTACTGCCTCCCTGGCGGAAGCCGTTACCGCCCCCGGGAGCCTCCCGCTTGTGCTAGTGCTAGCCCTAGACTTTCGGGTTGCGGTAGTCCGGCGAAAGGCGGCGTCGCAAGGAGCACGAATGTACCTTTTCATCGGGCCTTGCTTAACTCGGCGCGCCTCGGACTGGGCCGCGGTTTGAACGTAATTCTTGGCCATCTCTACGAGTCCCAAACGCTCTACCGCCGTCGAAGAAAAGGGTCTCGCTTTATGCGAAACGAGAATGCAAAGCCACGTCTCTCAATTAAGTTGGCGTCACTTCTGGTTGTTGCTGTATTGATGTTTGTAACGGTGGAAATATTTTCGTCGCTTGTATTGATTTATCACTACAGGTTGAACGGAAAATTACAGGAGGATGACGTCAGCGTCCTCTCTTCGGTGTCGCTGGTAAACAAGGCTTTGGTCGATCTTGGATTATTTCCTCCCCGCGACTTAGACGAGTGGCTTCCTCATGGAATGGTTGTGTCCGACAACAGCTTGGGTTGGACTCTCCGACCCGGAAAATACACGTGGACTCTCAAGCATCGGGTTAATCCATTCAGTGACTGGGAACTTTTGCCGACGAAAGTGACAATCAATGACGATCGAAGCCGTTGGACCGGCGCCACGCCAGATCTGCTAAATCCAAACATTTATATCTTTGGCGATAGCGCCGTCTTTGGAACCGGTGTCAATGACGAACAGACTTTTGCATATTATCTTCAGATGGCACGACCCAATTATAACGTGAAATTGATGGCAGTTCCCGGCTACGGTCTAGTGCACAACTATGTGCGATTCTTGCAGTTGAAAAAAGACATACACCCTAACGATATTGTGATTATTGCTTATGCGGAATATTATGACGTAAGAAATGTTGCGGTTCCTTCGCACATACGTGAAACTGAGGATCGTTATAAATCTCGGTTTTCAAAAGATTTACCTCCACGACAGGACGAATTTACGCCTGAGGCGGCACTGACAGATGGTGACCGTCTTACGATAAAGCTGGTTGAGCAGGATTGTAAGATATTAGGTGATTATTGCAAGCAGGAAGATCCGTCGCCCTCTTATTTGAGGGCCGTATCTGCTCGTCTAATCAATGAAATGGGCCACAGTTTCGCAGGTCAGACGATTCTGTTACATATTGATGCCGCCCATCCAACCCTCGCGTCGAAATCCAATCCTATTTTCAACACTATGGACAAAAACATTGAACTTGTCTCTGCATTGCAGGAAGATTTTGGTTATTTTATGGAAGACCGGATTTTGTATTTTAACGAGCATCCTGGACCGTATTGGCATTACGCAATATTTCGTAAGTTGCTTTCCGTAATTCAATAGTCGAGAGTGTCGAAAGCGCGTCCGAACACTTGTCTGCCTGTTTGAGCCGCGCCAAGAACGGCTTGACGGGATATCGGGATATATGGAGTGTCGATACTCAGCCCCTGGGGTCGACAGACAACTCGGCTTTCCAGGTTCGTATGCCGGGTACGGCCAGCGCCAATGCTTCTGGAACATGTTCGCTTAGGGACCTCTCGTGTCATCAAAGCCCTCGCGCTGGGGAGTTTCATTTTTGCCGCAGCGGCCGCAGACGGCGCGCCACGACGCGGGACATGCAGCGTCAAAGAGCCGAACGACATAAGATATCTCGTTCTCTGGGGACTGGTTCCCGCCAGTCAGCCTGACCCCGTGCGGGGCATCGATCGGTTTGTGGCTAAGCTCGGAACAAAGGGGGACGGCAGGATGCGGCAGCTTGCGTTCGGCGCCCTTATCCCAATCTGGTTGAAAAACGAGCAAGACATCGTTCAGTTGATACGGGAGGCTTTCTACCTCGCGAAGCAAACGGATGTTGCGGTCCATTTCAATGTTGATGATCACATTGCCTGGGAGCAGCGCCCCGACCTTTGGAACTGGTACGACCCTGCAAGACCGGGTTACAACCCAAGCAATAAGAATAACGTAGAATGGTATGACTGGGAAGGAACTCCCAACAAACGAAGATATTTGACCCCGGTTGGATCTCCGTCACAATCGCCTCATATGTGCTACAATAGCCCGACCGTAAGGAAAGAAATAATTAGAATCATTTCTCATGTGGTAGGTCCCGCCCTACAGGAGGAGGTCGGCAGACTGAGGCAAGAGAATAGGGAATACCTCTTTGCCGGCATCACTGTCGGCCAAGAACTTGACTTCGACGATTATTCGTCAGTGCCCACATTGCCCAAGATGTCGCCGCTCCCATCCGATCACAATCCTTTGCAAACGCAAGCAAGAATGACACTCCTAGCAGCTGCAACGTTGATGGACGAAGATCACGCGCCCCATGTTCGACTTGGCTATTGCTCGCTGACAAACGCCGGCTACAGCCGGAACCATCCGCCGCCCGACGTCACGAAAGCGCTTGCGGACGTGATCCAGACCTTTACCGAATTTTGGGACCAACAGTTTGTTGACGCAGGCATTCCCTGCTCCCGGATTTATACCCATGTTCCGGCCCCGCTGCCCCAGGATCGCAAGAACGTGACACCGATACCGACTGCTTTCAATCCGTACGCTCGGCCGGGCTGGACGACTTATCCGATCGATACGCTCGCGAAAGGATTCCAGCCGCTCTACGATGAACTCGCCAAGCATGGCGATCCGGACTGGGGAGGTGTCGAGGCCAATGCGATTCTCGTCAACCCAGAAGCATCCACCAAGCCAGACTGGGAAACGTACCTCGCCTGGCATTACAATCACGGCGCCAAATTGGTGGGGATCAACAACGGGACCTCGGATGCGTCGCTCATGGCGTATTTAAGCAACGGCGCCTTCGGCGAAGATGCCCTCGCCGCATACGCGAAATTCTTACAAGGGAAAGAGCTAATCGAAAAATGACAATACTACGTTTGGCCGGAGTCAAACCAGTCAGCAGCTTAGGTCAACTCGTCCGAAGCCGATTTCACAGGCCCGCGGACAGGCAAGCTCGTCCACCAGCTTGGGACAATCGTCTTTCAGCTAGGTCATAGCGACGAATAGCGATGATGAGCGCGGCAAAAAGCCACAACGTGCCGCTGACGGAGTGGCCGGCGAGCGGCCCATCGGCAATACTCTGAGTAGCCAGGGCCGCCAAGCCCGCAATCATCCCGAGGAGCAACGGCCTCATGGCGACCGCAACCTCTCTCGAGGCGCGAAGAGCGATCATCACAATTGTTCCGAAGAAACCAAAGAACAAGATCGACCCGACGGGTCCAACCCCCATCAGAATCGCAAGATAATAGCTGTCAGCCGGCTCTGCGGCCGGGATCGGTATCCCGACTTCTCTCAATTCCTGTTTACTTTCCTTCATTGCGGCCGTGTCATTATTGAGGCCTACGCCTAGGAAGGGGTGCTGCGAGTACGCCGTTAGCGCAGCTCCAAACATATTGAACCGCATGAAAAAGGTGTCCGGTCGTGTCTCCAAGTACACCAGCAGGACCGGCATGCTGAGAACCACTAGCGAAGTCACAAAGAAACTACTCAGCGTCGCTAACCTGCGAGAGATGAATCCCGTCCTACCTCCGATAACAAAGAATATGAGAATGCTCGCCACAAATCCGATGAACCCGGCCCGCGAGAAAGTTAGCAACAACGCGACAAAGGTCCAGACATATACAAGGAACAATATAATTCGGTCGCGAGTTCTTTTCGCCGACAGAAGATAGGCGAGCACGATCGGCGAGAGGAGCCCACACAAGCCGGCAGGTATTGCCGGATGGAGGAACATACCCTGGCTGCGCTTCAACTGCGTTTCCTTGTCACTACCTGCTGATCCAAGACCACCTTCGCTGCTGCCGACCGTAAGCACGTCCGATCCCATTGGGTTTTTCCGGTTCGAGTTTGTTGGTCCGCTCGGGCCAGGCTGATCGTGCAGGCTGGCGAAGGTCACTGTGTCGGTTCCAATGCCCCGTTCGAAGAACAGGATTACGCTCCCGGCGCCAATGATCAATCCCAGAATTAATGCCCAAACAATGTTTCGAAAGTGCAGGCGAGTGGAAACGTTGTTAATCAAGTACACGAAAAACGTGAAGTACAAACCCTCGCGGAATAACTCAAATACCGCCAAGGGAAAAAGTCGCGCATTGATCAACGAAACAAGAAAAGCCCAGGCAAGATAAAATAGGAACAAATATCCGACTCTCGGAAAAAATATGGTTGTTCTTCTCAAGGATACGTCGGCGAGCCACGGTAGCAGCATTGTCGCCAGAATGATGTCTGTCAGATAGACGTCGAGACCCATAGTCGCCGACGCCGGTATGCCGTACGTTTTGACCACAGTCTGGGTATCGAGTATGCCGATCGACAACGATTTGGTGATATCGAAAGGAATCGAAATGACCAATAGGAACAGCCAATAGGCCTTCGGATCCCTAAGCACCATCGTCGGGATTAGCAAGGCGAAGCCGCCCAGTACAAAGGCGAATTTCGCAGGCGTAAGGCTGGTCAGCGCGAGATTGGTCGCGAACGCTGCAATGATTCCGATGCAGACGATGCCGATACCACCGAACAGCCTAGATGAAGTCGCCGATCGTGCGCTCACTCTCTCCCGCCCCTGGAGGCCACAAACATATTCGCAACCGATGGCGTCCGCCTCACGCCTCCGTGCGGTGAGGATCCGGTGTCTCATATCCTCACCGGTCAGGAGTGGGCGTCGTTCCGCGCAGCTTAGGGCTCCAGCCCTCGGGCAATCAAGTCGCGAATCTCGGACTTGCGACAGCCGCCCGTCAGATCGACAGCTTGAAAGTTGGAGGCGCATCAAGAAAATCACCGCCGCGACGGTGAGTTCTCGGTCCTTTCCGGGGCATCCGCACGGCGCGCCTTCGTCTCGGAAAATGCCATCTGCTGCAGCAATCTCAGTCTCGTCGCCGGCCTCTTGGCCGCCCTCGACGCATGCGCCGAGATCTTCAGACCAGCCGAATGCGAAAGCTATTTTCCGCGCCTGCGGATATGACCCAGATGGCGAAGTCAATTCGACGCGATCGGGCACCGGTCTAGCGCCGGTCTCGACGGCGAGGGGCGCCGGAAGCCGGCTGCGACCGGGGCGACCCGGCCGGCTTGCCCGGGCCGGCGATTTCGGCCAAGACTTTCGCCATGGCGGGCCGATCCTCTCTTGTCGCCGCCTCGGCGCGCGCCGCGCTCTGGACCGGCCTCGCGCTGATCGCGCTCTTCCTCGGCCTCGCCGCGCTCTATGCCGTCGTCGATCCCGTTTCGACGCTGATGCTGGCGCATACGGTCACAGGCAGGCCGTACGAACGGATCGCGGTTCCTCTCGACGCCGTTGCGCCGGCGGCGCTCGCCGCCATCGTCGACTCCGAAGACGCGACCTTCTGCACGAATGACGGCGTCGACTGGGGGGCGCTGCACGAGGTGCTCGCCTCGGCGGGCGACCGGGGCCCGTCCCGCGGCGCTTCGACGCTGACCATGCAGACGGTCAAGAACCTGTTCTTGTGGCCGGGCCGGTCGCCCCTGCGCAAGGGACTGGAAATCCCGATGGCGCTCGTCCTCGACAAGCTCTGGCCGAAGCGGCGGGTGCTCGAAGTCTATCTCAACATCGCCGAATGGGGCGACGGGACGTTCGGGCTCGAGGCCGCGGCGCGGCGCTATTTCCATAAGAGCGCCAGGACCCTCGACGCGCGCGAGGGCGCGCTGCTCGCGACCGCCTTGCCCAATCCCACGAAGCGCGATCCGGCGCGTCCGACTGCATTCCAGCGCCGGCGGGCCGAGATCATCATGATGCGGGCTCGGAGCGACCCCGACGCGTTGAAGTGCCTCTGACGCGGAGACGCCGAGGAGTCGGCCGCTCTGGCGGAATGGCGCAACGTACCCCACATTCGCGTCAAACTGGGGTATCGTCATGGAAGGTTTTCTCATACGGGCCGTAGTCGTTGGGATCGGGCTCTGGCTCGCCTCCCAGATCCTGCCCGGCGTTGAGTTTCGGTCGACCGAGGCGCTGATTGCCGCGGCGCTGCTGCTCGGCGTGATCAATGCGGTCGTGCGGCCGATCCTGATCATTCTTACCCTTCCGATCACGCTGCTGACGTTGGGCCTGTTCCTTCTGGTGATCAACGGCTTAATGATCGAGCTCGTGTCCTGGTTTCTCAAGGACTTCATCGTGACCGGCTTCTGGCCGGCCTTCTTCGCCGCGATCGTAGTGAGCCTGACGAGCTGGGTCATGTCCGGCTGGATCGGCGGCGGGCGACGAAACAACGGCCGGATCGACGTCGTCACGATGCGGCAGACCGGACCGGGGCAGTGGGAGTGAGCGTGACCGGCCCACGGTTTCGCCCTAAGGGCGCTTCCATTTGAGCGCAGTTGCGAAGCGGGAGCGCAGTCTCGCCGCAGGGAAGAGCTGAGTCAGGTGCGGAACGCGAGAAATCGCTGCGCATCGCACCGGATATTCTGGCGTCGAGGCGATGCCGCTCGCTACCGCACGCCGGTTCCGCGCCACTCGCATGAGGATTACGGCGTTGGCCTGCTGGCGTTCGGCGGCCATCGTTCGTGGAGCGGACTCGGCTATGTCGAGGCCCTCCCAGGGTCCATGATCACGGTCAATTTAGGCGAGATCCACCACGGCGAACCAATGCGCGGCGAGCCGCGCGGCTGGCGAATGATCTATCTGCGGCCGGCGATCCTCGCCCGCATGGCCGGGGAGGACGAGGCGCACCCATTCGAATTCGCGCATTCGTCGTTCCTGGACGAGACCGTCACGCGGATGTTCGTCCGGCTATTCGCCGTGCTGACCGCCGAACCCGCCGATAGATTCGCGGTCGACGAGCGGCTGGCTATCCTCATCGACCGGCTTATCGGCGAGCATGGCGCGCGCGCCGGCGGCGGGCGACGCCGCAGCCAGTCGCGAGGGCGCTTAAGCGCCTCGACGACGAGCCGTCGGCGAACATCACGCTCGCCGAACTTGCCGCAATTGCTGGGACGAGCCAATTCCAGTTGCTGCGGGCCTTTTCCCGACGTCTCGGCGTGACGCCGCACGCCTATCTCGTCCAGCGCCGCGTTCGGCTCGCACGCGAACTCTTGCGGGTCGGGCGAACGCCGGCGGAGGCGACCGCGGAAGCCGGATTCTCGGATCAGAGCCATGTGACGCGCACTTTCGCGCGCTGCTATGGCGTCACGCCGGCGCGGTACCGGGCGACGATCGCCGCAGCCTGCCAGGCGCAGAATCGCTGCAATTTCGGTCAAGACTTGCGTGGCTCTTTCCGCAACACTCGCCTGGACCAGGAGCGCCCATGAGGACCGACTACGTTCATGGCTACGAGGATACCGAGGCGCAGCGCCTGGGCGATCAGGCGCAGTCGCTGACCGCCCTCCTGCACGGCGACACGCGTTATCCGCCCGGGGCCGCCGTCCTCGAGGCCGGCTGCGGCGTCGGCGCGCAGACCGTCACGCTGCTGCGCAACAGTCCCGAGGCGCGTTTCACGGCAATCGACCTGTCGCAAGAGTCGCTCGAACAGGCGCGGCGCGCGGCGCAAGCCCTTGGAACCGGCGCCGTCGAGTTCCTGGTCGCCGACATCTTCGCCTTGCCCTATCCCGAGGCGACATTCGACCACGCCTTCGTCTGCTTCGTGCTGGAACACCTCGTCGACCCAGTGAAGGCGTTGCGCGCGTTGCGCAGGGTGATCCGACCCGGCGGATCGCTGACGGTGATCGAGGGCGACCACGGCTCGGCCTATTTTCATCCCGACAGCGCGTTCGCCCGGGCGGCCATCGCCTGCCAGGTCGCGCTGCAGGCCGAGGCGGGCGGCGATGCGACGATCGGCCGCCGGCTCTATCCGCTGCTCGTCGAGGCAGGATTTGCGCACCCGTGCGTCTCGCCGCGGCAGGTCTACGTCGACGGGAGCCGGCCGGACCTGATCGACGGATTCACGCTCAAGACTTTCACCGCGATGATCGAGGGCGTGCGCGAACGGGCGCTTTCGGCCGATCTCTCAACCCCCGAGACTTTCGACCGCGGCGTGGCCGACCTCGCCCGCACCGCCGCGCCGGACGGGGTCTTCTGTTACACGTTCTTCAAGGCCGTCGCGATGAAGGTGTAGCTTTGGCTTCGGAGTCGGAGCGGCGGTCGCGGCGAGAGCGCGATAAGTTGTTATCGAAGCCCGCGGCAAACCCTTATCCGGCCGCTGCGCAGCCAACTTCCCCCTGAGGGGGAAGGGAACGCCCTCTCCCCGGGAGAGCACGGTTGTCCGGGGAAGTGTAAGGGCTGATTCAACGTGTCGCAGCGCATGCCCCGCAAAACCAGGGAACTTGATGAGATTCCTTGGTATTTTCTGGTTGTAGAGACTCAGAAAAGAGAGCGGGGCATGCGCTTTACTCCGACCATTTTCAGCCAACTTGTCGAACCCCTCGACCGGCGGCGGTTCGAGGCGATCGTCAAGCGCCGAAACGCCGACGCCTATGACAAATCGTTCCGCAGCTGGGAGCACCTGATGGTGTTGATCCACGCCCAGCTCACCGGCGCGACGTCGCTGCGCGCGCTCGCATCCGGCTGGAACGCCAACGCCAACGCCCATTATCATCTGCGCTGCGAGGCGATCGCCCGCTCGACGCTTGCCGACGCCAATGCCCGCCGGCCAGTCGAAGCCTTCGCCGAAGTCCTGGGGATGGTCGCGGGTCTCGCCGACCGCTCGACCCGGGCCGAGGCCAAGAAACTGCTGCGCCTGATCAACTCGACGCCCATCCCATTGGGAAAACTGTTCGATTGGGCCAAGTCCAACGGCCGCATCCGCGGCATGAAGGCCCATGTCGTCTACGATCCCGGCCGCGATCTGCCGCAGATCCTCGACATCACCGACGCCAACGTCAACGACGCCCAGATCGGCCGACAGATCGAGATCGAGGCCGGCCTCACCTATGTGTTCGACAAGGGCTACTGCCATTACGGCTGGTGGAGAGCCATTCATGCGGCCGAGGCCTTCTTCGTCACCAGGCCCAAGACCAACATGGGCCTGACCGTCAAGGCCGAGCGCCAATACGGGCCCTCGCGCGGAGACGGCTTCACCGTGATCGCCGATGAGGAGGTCGAGCTCTCGAGCAAAGGCGATTCCAAGCTGCCGATCCCGCTGCGCCGCATCGTAATCCTGCGCGACGAGGACGCAAAGACGATCGTCGTGATCACCAACGACATGAAGCGATCCGCCGTCGAAATCGCCCAGGCCTACAAGTTCCGCTGGCAAATCGAGCTGCTGTTCCGCTGGCTCAAGCAGCACCTGAAGCTGCGCTCCTTCCTCGGAACCAGCGCAAACGCCGTCAAACTGCAGATCTACGCGGCGATAATCGCCTACATCCTGCTGAGACTGGCGGCCAAGGCCGCCAAAACCAAATTCGATATCCTGCGCTTCACCGAACTCGTCGGCGTCTTCCTCTTCGCCCGCCGCCGCCTCGCAGCCATCGAAACGCCCCCACCGACCAATCCAAGCAGAAAACGCGACCGCCTCAATCCCAACCAGTTGGACTTCCCCTATCCGTGAAAAATTCCCCGGACAGCCGTGCCGGGAGAGGGAAGCCGCCATAGGGCGTTCCGCAGGACGCTCGTCTTTCGACGGGCTATGGCGGCGGGTAAGGGAAAGGCGGCGCGACCCAGTGTCATCTCTCTCTAAACCGGCACGATCGCCTTAGTGACCCGGGCGACCACGCAGACCTGCCCCTCCGCGCGCGCCTCGACCTCGCAGAAAGCCAGCCGCCCTCCGGACTTCAAGACCCTTCCCGCGAGTTCGACGCGAGCGCGCGGCGTGGCTGAGCGCAGGAACTGAGCGTGAAAATCGGCGGTCACCGCGTAGTGGTCCGCCGGCAGCAGCGGCAAGAGCGCAAGCACCGCCGCCGGCTCGCACTGCATCGAAAGCACGCCGCCGTGCACCTGGCCAGCCGGGACCAGCGCGGCGTCGCCGGCCTCGAAGGCGAGCACCGCCTCGCCAGGGCTCGAACGCACGAACGTGAGCCCGAAGGCGCGGTGAGGCGCGGCGGCAAGCACCTGCGCAATGGCGCGTTCGACATCCTCGGGCGTGCGCGCGGCTTTCATACGGACGATGCCTCTTCTCGTGCTGGCGGGTCCCGCCTCAGAACGCGCTCTTGACCACGCCGCCGTCGACCCTGAGCGCAGCGCCGGTCGTGGCCGAGGCGAGCGGGCTCGCGACATAGGCGACGAGCGAGGCGACCTCTTCGGGCGACGCGAAGCGCTTGATCAGCGACGTCGGCCTGACCTTGTCGAAGAACTCGGTCTGGAACGCTTCGAACCCCTTGCCCGAATCTTTCGACAGCGCCGCGACGAAATCGACGACGCCGCGCGACTTCGTCGGGCCGGGCAATACGCTGTTGACCGTGATTCCGGTTCCGGCCACGGTCTCGGCAAGACCCCGGGCAAGCGAAATCTGCGCCGACTTGGTGACCCCGTAATGGATCATCTCGGCCGGAATCTGCAGGCCGCTTTCGCTCGAGATGAAGATGATCCGGCCCCAGTTCGCCTGCCTCATGCCCGGCAGATAAAGACGTGCGAGCCGCGCCCCGCCGAGCACGTTGACCTCGAAGAATCGGAGCCAGTCGGAATCCGGGATCTTCTCGAAGGGCTTGGGTTCGAAGATGCCGAGGTTGTTGACGAGAATGTCGACTTCGGGGTGCGCGCGCGCCAGCGCTTCGGTCGCTGCGGCGGCGCCGAGATCGCCGGCGAAGCCGACGACGTCGCCGCCGGTCTCGGCCTTGACCGTTGCAACGGCCTTGGCGACGCCCTCCTCCGTCCGTCCATTGACGATGACGTAAGCGCCTTCCCGCGCGAGAGCGGCCGCGATGGCGTAGCCGATGCCCGCAGTGCTGCCGGAGACGAGCGCGCGTTTGCCCTTGAGCTGAAGATCCATGGACAGTCCTTGGCGGTTACGCCGCCCGCCGTTCGGCGGCTTGCGGCCGGATGCCGGCAGTCAAGCCTGACGTACGGCTCGGCGCAGACCGTCGACCGTCGGCGTCGGGGAGAACGCACAGGGCTGGCGCGGCGCTCGAACGAAAAAAGCCGTCCCATCGGGGCGGCTCTGTCTCCGAAGCGATCGTGTGACCACTCAATTCACGATCGACGCGCGCTGGCGGCGACCGCCGTGGCCGGCCACGCCGAACGCTACGAACCCCGCGAGCATCATGGCCCAGGTCGACGCCTCAGGGACGCACGTCAGCGAAAGCTCGGCGCCGGCACTCTCAGTTCACACTTTGATGAACATTGTTCTCGCACGCGCCGCGTCACGCGAGTTGCGCCACCGCGATCTCGCCGTCAGCGACGTAATGGTTGACCTTGCCGAGCGTGAGCCGATCACCCTCCCGATGCCAGACCGGCTCGCAGATGACTCCAGCCGTCCTCAGCTCGCCCAGGATCAAGTCGCGTTCCGCGTTGGTGTCGTCGGCGGTGGCGTGGGTGAACTGGAAGGTGAATCGAGTGAACGAAAGCCCTATGTCGCGCGTGCCGGCCCCCACCCAGAGCACGAGCTCATCGAAGGGGGGCCGGTCGGCGTTCAGCCAGAATTCCGGGGTGCTCACCTCGGAGGCGCGCTCGGGGCTCAACGCCCAGAAGCGGATGTGGTGGCGCTTGCGGGGGCTCATGTCAATCGGCTTCTGGAAGCCGACGTCCTGCTTGCGGCCAAAGAGATAGAGCGTGCTGAACGGCGCGGACGGGTAGGGGCGGTTGAGGACGAACGAGACCGCCATGCCCCAGGAGCTTTTGAGTCCAAGCGCGTCGGCCTCGATCCAGCCGGCGCGGGCGAAGGCTGCCTTGAGCTCGGCCAACGTCCCAATGAGGGCGAGATTGACCGGGTCGCCGGGAAACCCGTCGCCGGTGACGGTGAAGGTCGGCACGCTGCGGCAACTCAACACCTTGAGGCTCATCCGGACGATCCGCGGCAGGACGACATAGGCCGCGACAGCGTAAGTCGCCGCGAGCGCGAGGACGGTCGGCAGCCGCTGATCGGTGAGCCGAAAGACGAAGGCAATCAGCCAGATGGCGAAGGCGCCGAGCAGCCCGGCGCCGGTGCGGCGAAGCCAGAGACGAAGAAACCCTAGAATTTTTGGCCCTCCCATTGCCCCGCGATGAAGCCACGCGGCTTGCCACTGTGCCGCCGGCGGCGAACGGCGGCAAGCGGACAGCGAGCAGGCCATGCATCTCACCGAACGCGCGATGGCCGAGGTCCAGGCTGGGATCGACTTCGCTTGTGTGCATGGAGGCGGCGGTTACTGACCGGACGAAGCCCGCGCCGACCGGGCCCGGCCAGAGCGCCTAACCCCCGCCCAGCACTCCCTTCATCGCGCCGTTCGTCTCCTGCGCGTAGCGCCGCGCGGCGAAGGCTTCGCCGAGCGTGCCGAGCACGTGGCCGGCGTCGCGCTCGGTGACGGCGAGCGTGTCGGTCTCGGCGGCGCGGAAGACGTCGAGCGCGGTCTGGATGTCGTCGTCCGGATGGAGGGTGGTGGCGGGCAGGTGAACGAGAAGCCCGACCGGGCCGCCGTCGTCGTTCTCGGCGAGCGCCTGCGCATGGGCCTCGGCGACGTGGATGAGACCATGGTAGCGTCCGTCCTCGCCGACCGCGACCACGACATTGGCGCTGCCGAGCGGAAAGGCTTCGCGGAACGCCTGCAAGCTCTTGTCGGCCAGGAACAGCGGCGGCGAGGCGATCATCATCTTGCCGACCTTGAGTTCACGCAGCCAGCCAACGTCCTGGCCGCCGCGGATCGTCTCGCCGCGCAGATGCAGCCGCCATGTGGTGAACGAATAGCCGAACGTCGCCCGCACCGCGAGCGAGGTGGCGATCGAGGCCGCCAGCACCCCGCCGGCGATGCCGAGATTGCCGGTGCTCTCGAGCACGAGGAACGTCATGGTCAGCGGCCCGCCGACGATCGCGGTGCTAAGCGCCCCCATGCCGACCAGCACGCAGGCGACCGCATCGAGCCCGAGGCCCGGAAAGGCCGCCTGGACCGCGATTGCATAGAGCTTGCCGAGCAGCGAGCCGACGAACAGCGACGCGAAGAACAGGCCGCCGCGGAACCCCGAAGCGAGCGAAGTCAGGCTGGCGAACAGCTTCAGGGCGATCAGCACAGCCAGCGCGCGGGCGCTCATCGGCGCATAGAAGTCGAGCCCGAGCGCGCCATGGCCTGCGCCGAGGATCTGCGGCGTATAGAGCGCCATGGCGCCGAGCAGGACGCCGCCGGCGACCGGCCGCAAGAGGCGCGACGGTATCGCCAGACGGAACATGCGCTCGATCACCGCGGCCGCCCGCATCGCGCCGACGCCGAGCGCCGCCGCGACGAGGCCGAGGCCGATCAGGACGCCGTAATGCGGGAAGCCGAGCGGCGGCACGTCGGGGACGCTGATCACGTAGGGCGAACCGACGATCGCCTTGGTGGTCAGCGCGGCGACGAGCGAAGCGGCGAACACCGGCCCGGCGATCGCCAGCGAATAGGCGCCGATGATCAGCTCGAAGGCGTAGAAGGCGCCGGTCAGCGGCGCTCCGAAGGCGGCGGCGATCGCCCCGCCCGCGCCGCAGCCGACCAGCATGCGCAGGTCCTGGCGCCGAAGGCGGCTGTCGATTCCCATGCGCGAAGCAACGCCGCCGCCGATCTGCGCGTAACCCGCCTCGAGGCCGACGGAGGCGCCGCAGCCATTCGACACCACGGTCTGGGCGGAGACGAGCAGGCTCTCGCTGAGCGACATGCGCCCGCCCCGCAAAGCGTTGGCCTCGACCGGGTCGACGGCGGGCGGCAGCTTTCTTCGCGCCCGCCACGCGTCGATCGCGCCGAGGGCGAGCCCGGCGAGCATCGGCGCGGCGAAGGCGGCGATGGGAGGAACGCGCTCGGCCGCACTGAGCCGCACGTCGAAAGGGATGCCGTAGATGACCATGTGGGCGGTGTTGGCGATCAGCGTCATCGCGCTGACGGCGAGCCCGGCCAGGGCGCCGACGACGATCGCCAAAAGGACGAGGTCCGAGTTCGCTCGCCCGCGCTTTCGCGCGGAGCCTGGCGAGGGCCACGAGCGCCGGGCGAGGGATTTTCATTCCGACCCCGGAGACGATTCTGAGGCGCTTGGCGGCATGGCCGGTTTTATGCGCGGCGGGCCCGGCAAAGCCAAGGCCGACCGCATCAGCGGCCAATGAGAGTCATGTCGTCGCGGTGGATCATTTCGGCGCGGCCGCGCGCGCCGAGCAGGTGCGCGATGTCGCGCGAATTGCGTCCGCGGATCCGCTCGGCGTGCAGCGCGTCGAAGGCGATCAGCCCGCGCCCGATCTCCGCCCCGCGCTCGTTGCAGATCGCGACGCAATCGCCGCGCGAGAACACGCCTTCGACCCGTGTCACCCCGGCCGGCAGCAGGCTCTTGCCGCGCTGCGAGCGCGGCGGCCGCGCCCTCGTCGACGAACACCGCGCCCTTCAACTCCAGCGACCCGCCGATCCAGATCTTGCGCGCCGCGATCGGGTTCGAGGGGGTGAGGAACCAGGTGCACCGGCCGCCCGCGGCGACCCGCGCGATCGGGTGGGCGAGACGCCCGTCGGCGATGACCATGTGGGTCCCTGCCGAGTTGCGATCCGGGCCGCCTCGATCTTGGTGCGCATGCCGCCGCGCGACAGTTCCGACGCTGCGCCGCCGGCCATCGCCTCGATTTCGGGAGTGACCCTCTCCACCACCGGCAGGAGCCTGGCCTGGGCGTTGCCCGACGGCGGCGCGTCGTAGAGGCCGGCGACGTCGGAGAGCAGAATCAGCAGATCGGCGCTCGCCATGGTGGCCACGCGGGCGGCCAGTCGGTCGTTGTCGCCGTAGCGGATCTCGCTGGTGGCGACCGTGTCGTTCTCGTTGATGATCGGCACCGCCCGCATGGCCAGCAGCCGGCCGAGGGTGGCGCGCGCGTTGAGATAGCGGCGCCGCACCTCAGTGTCCCTGAGCGTCAGCAGCACCTGCCCCGCGACAATCTCGTGCGCGAGCAGCGCCTGGGACCAGGCGCTCGACAGCGCAATCTGTCCGATGGCGGCGGACGCCTGGCTGTCCTCGAGCTTGAGCTTTCCCTTCGGCAGGCCGGCCACCATGCGGCCGAGCGCGATCGCCCCCGACGACACGACCGTCACGCTCGCGCCGCGTCGATGCAGCGCGGCGATATCTTCCGCCAGGGCGTCGAGCCAGGCCTGCTTTACGGCGCCTCGCGCCGAATCGACTAGAAGCGACGAGCCGACCTTGACGACAATGTGCTGGAACCGATCGAGGGAGGGAACCAAAGCCAAGGCCGCCCGCTGCAAAAAAAGGATTGCGCCCGAACGGACGAGAGAATCGTGAAAGGAACGGGACGGCCCCCTCTAGTGCAGGCCGAGGAGCGTGGCAAGACGCGCGCCCAACAGCGTCGAAGGAGGTGGACGACAAAATCACGCGTTCGGCAATGACGTTGACCCGGGGAAGGCGCGCTCCTAAAGAACCCGAAAGGCTGAAATGTCAGCTCGCAGAATCGTGAGCGGCGCGCCGCCTTCCCGGCGCCCGCTTCAAATCATCCGACGCCATAGCAGAATTCCGAAGGACGCCTCGATGCGAAATTTCGATGACCTGTCCGAGCGTGAGATGCTGGCGCTCGCCATCGCCAACGAGGAGGAAGACAGCCGCATCTATGCCGACTTCGCCGAGGGCCTGGTCGAGCAGTACCCCGCAAGCGCGGAGGTTTTCACCGAAATGGCGGCCGAGGAAAACGGCCACCGTCGCCAGCTCATCGACCTCTTCGTGTCCAAGTTCGGCGAGCATATCCCGCTGATCCGGCGCCAGGACATTCGCGGCTACATCCCGCAGCGACCGATCTGGCAGATCCGCCCGCTGAACCTCGAGGCGGTGCGCGCCTGCGCCCACGACATGGAAAAGGCCGCGGCCCGGTTCTATCGCCAGGCGATCACGCGGGCGACCGACGCATCTATCCGCAAGCTCCTCGGCGATCTGGCCGAGGTCGAGGACAAGCATGACAACCGCGTCGCCGTGCTCGAGCGCGAACTCCTGACCGACAACGTCCGCCACGACGAGGACGAGCACCAGCGTCGGCGCTTCATTCTGCAGATCATCCAGCCGGGGCTCGTAGGGCTGATGGACGGGTCGGTCTCGACGCTGGCGCCGGTGTTCGCTGCGGCTTTCGCGACCCATAATCCGTGGAACGCTTTCGTGGTCGGCCTGGCCGCCTCGGTCGGGGCCGGCATCTCGATGGGCTTTGCCGAAGCGCTGGCGGACGACGGCAAATTGTCGGGCCGCGGCGCGCCGCTCTTGCGGGGCCTTGTCTGCGGCTTGATGACTACGGCCGGCGGCATCGGCCACACGCTGCCCTTCCTCATTCCGAACTTCACCACGGCGACCGCGATCGCCATCGGGGTCGTGGTGCTCGAACTCCTGGCGATCTCGTGGGTACAGTGGCGCTTCATGGACACCCCGCCCTTGTCGGCCGCAGGCAAGGTGATGATCGGGGGCGCGCTGGTGTTCGCGGCCGGCGTGCTGATCGGGGTGAGCTGAAGGGCTGGCTACCCTAAAGATCCGCAGCGCTCACCGCCACATCGCCCGCATCCGCGCCGCCAGGTCCACCCGCGGTCCCTCGGACGCCGCCCGGGTAGCCGTGGCCGCTGCGGCGCACAGCCATGTGCGGCGGTCGAAATACTTCAAAAGCGGCGCAGGAATGAAGCGGGTGCGGGCCGCGAAAACGCTGCGATCGCCGTTCTTCGGTTGGCCGTGGACATAGAAACGCTGCGGCGCGACCAGAGTCAACGCGTCCTTCGCCCGGGTCATCGCGACGTAGAGAAGCCGGCGCTCCTCCTCGATCTCCTCCGAGGAGCCCGTGGCGAGATCAGACGGGATGCAGCCGTCGACGCAATTGAGCACGAACACCGACCGCCATTCCTGCCCCTTGGCCGAGTGGATGGTCGAGAGAATTAGATAGTCCTCGTCGCGCAGAGGCGGCCCGGCCTCGTCGCTGGTCGCGTCCGGCGGATCGAGCGTCAGTTCGCTCAAGAAACGCTCGCGCGTGGCGAAGCTGCCGGCGATACGCTCCAGCGCCTCGAGGTCGCCGATCCGCATTGCCGCGTCGTCGTAGCGCGTCTCGATCTGGGGCTTAAGCCAGGCGACCGCGTCGGCAAGCTCGCCCGGCCAGGGGGCGGCGCGCGTGGCCAGGCGGCGCATGAGATCGGCGAACTCGGAGAAGCCCCCGCGCGCGCGGGCCGGCAAGGTCAGCGCCGCCATCGCTGCAAATCCGTCATCTTCGGCGGCGGCGGCCACGATCGTCTCGGCGATCTTCGGCCCCACGCCCGGCAGGAGTTGCGCAATGCGGAATCCCGCCACCCGGTCGCGCGGGTTCTCGGCGAACCGCAGCAGCGCCAGCGCGTCCTTGACATGGGCGGCGTCCAAGAACTTCAGCCCGCCGAACTTCACGAACGGAATATTGCGGCGCGTCAGCTCCAGCTCGAGCGCGGCGCTGTGGTGCGACGCGCGAAACAGCACCGCCTGCGACTTCAGCGTTGCGCCCATTTCCCGATTGGCGAGGACGGCGCTCGCCACATAGCGCGCCTGGTCGGCCTCCTCGGCCACGGTGACGAGCGCCGGAAGGGCGCCCTCCTTCCGATCCGTCCAAAGGTCCTTGACGAAACGCTCGGGCGCCAGCGCGATCACCGCGTTGGCGGCAGCCAGAATCGCCTGGGTGGAACGGTAGTTGCGATCGAGCGTGACGACCCGGGCCGGCGGGTCGAAATGTCCGGGGAAGTCGAGGATGTTGCGCACCGTCGCGGCGCGGAAGGAATAGATCGATTGGGCGTCGTCGCCGACGACCGCCAAGCCCCGCCCGCGCGGGCGCAGCGCCAGCACGATCTCGGCCTGAAGCGCGTTGGTGTCCTGGTATTCGTCGACCAGCAGATGATCGAAGCGGCCCGCGATCTCGGCGGCGATATCGGGCTCCGCCAGCATCTGCGCAAACCAGAGCAGACAGGTCGTCGTAATCGAGCACGTTCTGGCGCTGCTTGGCCTCGACATAGGCGGCGAACAGGGCGCGCAGCGCCGCTTCGTGCGCGGCGACCCAGGGAAACCATTTGCCGATGGTCGCGCCGAGGTCGGCCTGGGCGTTGACCACGCGCGAATAGATGGAAAGGCAAGTCGCCTTGGTCGGAAAGCGCTCGTTCGTCTCGCTTAAGCCCGCCTCGTGGCGCGCCCAGTTCATCAGGTCCGCCGAATCCTCGCGGTCGTGGATGGTGAATTGAGGACCGAGCCCGACCCGCGGCGCGTATTCGCGCAATAGCCGCGCGCCGATGGCGTGAAACGTTCCGGCATAGTCAGGTGTGGCGGCGGCCGCCGCCTCCGGCGGAAGTTTCCGCTCGAGCAATCGCTCGACCCGACGGACGAAGCTCAGCAGCGGCGCGACGCGAGAAGGTCGCCAGCATGATCCGCTTCGGATCGGCGCCCGCGAGGACCAGCGCCGCAACTCGGTGGGCGAGCATCGCGGTCTTGCCCGAGCCGGCGCCGGCGATGACAAGCAGCGGCGGGAAGCCGTCCGCCGAACCGATCGCATGGTCAACGGCAAGTCGCTGCTCGGGATTGAGCTCGAAGGCGGGATGGGCGCGAATCAGGGCGAGCGACATGCTTGACGCAACCACGTTTCGCGCTTTGTTCGCAAGGCGCGGACTCATGATAGGGCCGCCGCCATGGTCATTGTGGCGATTCACGACGCCAAGACGGACGCCAAGACGAATGTAAGGCCCGGATCGAGGATCTTGGCCTCATATCCAACGCGCACGCTTTCGACGCCTACGGCGCGCGCCGAATTTGGTGAAGGGTGGCGTCGCGGCGCCCCTTCCACCCCTCTTCTGGTGGTCCCCTATCTCGTTTCGCTACGCTACTCGGGGCGCGAGTGCGCCGGCGCCTTCCTTCCCCTGCGCGACAGCGCGAGAAAGGGGACCGCCCGAAGGACGCTGGCGGGGGGTCGTAGGGCGGAGTCCCAGGTGAGTTGCCGCAAGCGCCGATAGGTCCCTCGGCTAATTGCCGCATTTGCGAAATCGAACTAAGGCTCATGTCGCACCGCAATCGTAGGCAGATCATGAAGTCTCCGCGCAAGATATTCGAGCCCCTCGCGATCGGCGCCCCGCGCCCGCTTCTGGACCTGCCGTCGAAACTCGAGCGGATGATTCATTTCGTCCCGCCGCATATCGAGAAGGTGCGGTTGAAGGCCGGCGAGCTTGCTTCTCAGGTGGACGTTGTCCTCGGCAATCTCGAAGACGCGATCCCGATCGAGTCCAAGGTCGCCGCGCGCGACGGCTTCATCGCCATGGCCAAAGCGACCGACTTTGGCTCCGCGGGCTTATGGGCGCGGGTCAACGCGCTGAACTCGCCCTGGTTTCTCGACGACATGACCAAGCTCGTCGGAGAGATCGGCGACAAGCTCGACGTCGTGATGATCCCGAAAGTCGAGGGCGACTGGGATATCCATTTCGTCGACCAGTACCTTGCGCTGCTCGAGGCGCGCCACGGCCTGAAGACGCCGATCCTTGTCCATGCGATTCTGGAGACGGCTCAGGGCGTCAATAACGTCGAAGCGATCGCCGCCGCCTCGCCGCGCATGCATGGCATGAGCCTGGGGCCAGCCGATCTCGCCGCCTCCCGCGCCATGAAGACGACCCGCGTCGGCGGTGGCCATCCGGGTTACAAAGTTCTTGCCGACGTCGTGGAGCCGGGCGCGGCTCGCGCCTTCTATCAGCAGGATCCCTGGCACTACACGATCGCCCGGATGGTGGACGCCTGCGCGGCCCACGGCCTCAAGGCCTTCTACGGACCGTTCGGCGACTTCTCCGATCCGGAGGCTTGCGAAGCCCAGTTCCGCAACGCTTTCCTGCTCGGCTGCGCCGGCGCTTGGACGCTTCATCCCAGCCAGATCGCCATCGCCAAGCGGGTCTTCTCGCCCGAACCCGTCGAGGTCGCCTTCGCCCAAAAGATCCTGACCGCCATGCCCGATGGCTCGGGCGCCGTCATGATCGACGGGAAGATGCAGGACGACGCGACTTGGAAACAGGCGCGGGTGATTGTCGAACTCGCCAAGCAGGTGGCGGCGAAAGACCCGGAATACGCAGCGCTTTACAAGCTCTAGGAGGCGCGTTGGAAGCGTGACGATTGATTTGACGAGAATCCCCGCAGAGTTTAAGTCGTCCGCATGACCCCGCGCATCGCAAAATTCGCCATCGGAGAGGTGGTCAAACACCGGATTTATCCGTTCCGAGGCGTAATTTTCGACGTCGACCCGGTGTTCAACAATACGGAGGAATGGTGGCGCTCGATTCCGGCGGAAATCCGCCCGGCCAAAGATCAGCCGTTCTACCATCTCTATGCCGAAAACGAAGATAGCCAGTATATCGCCTACGTCTCGGAGCAGAACCTCCTTGTGGACAACTCGAGCGAGCCTGTGCGCCATCCTCAGGTCAACGAGACCTTTGAGCGCACCGCAGACGGACGCTACCGGTTCCGCTTGGGCACGATGGCGAGTTGACGGGCGTCTAAACTGAAAGCGCCCGCCGTTGGCTGTTGCGCCACCGTCTCTCGCTTCGAGCGATGAGACGGAGGCGGCGGGACATGCCTATTGTTTCGGCGCGACAGGCGCGGCCGGGGCAGGGGAAGCAGGAGCCGCCGGCGTAGCGCCGCTTTGCTGCTGCTGCTCGAGCTGCTTGCGCTGTTCCTCGGCCTTCTTCTGCAACTGCTGCTGCAGCGCCTGGCGCTGTTCTTCGAGAACTTTGGGATCGGTCGGCTTGCCGTCGAACGTCGGTCCAAAATCCTTCAGCGGGATATTGAAGGTCAGCTCGCGGCCCGACGCATCCCCGCCTGGAACGCGCAGGACGACCGCGAGGTTCTGGCCTTTCTTCATCTCGGTGAACGCGCTCGCGCCCATTTCGATCTCGGCGGTGCAGGCGTTCTGGAAGCACATGTCATACTTGCCTTCCAGGGGCTCGGCCTTGTCGACGATGACGCGAAAGCCTGGCTTGAGCAGCATGCCGATCGGCAAAATCATGAAGCGCAGCTTCTTCTTGTCCTGGCCCTGAAGCTCGAAGACCTGCACGCTGACCATCGGAGCCTGATCGGCCGATGGCGCGAAATCACGCATGGTTTGGCAGGCTTCGCGACCGGACGTCTGCTCCTTGCCGCACAGTTTGACCCACTGCGGCTCCGGAGAAACGAGATCGACCTTGGAGGGGATTTGAGGCTGTCCGGCGGGCGCGGGCTGAGCCGCTCCAGCCGGCGCGGCGGGAGCCGCCGGAGCCGCTGGCTTCGCCGTTGGGCTCTGCGCCAGCGCCGCCCCAGCGCCGAGCCCCAAGCTCATTGCGAGCGCCGCAGCGCCCAAGCGCGTGATCGGGAAATTCATCAATCGTCCTTTCAAGCCCTAAATCCTTGAACTCGGCGCCCACTCGCCCGACGCCGGTCCGTTCGGCGGGAGGCCTTCCACCAGCGATCTGGCGACAGTATGACACGGCGGCGCCACGGCAGGGCGTCTTTCCGGCGCGCTCTCTTTCCATATCCAACGCGACAATCCAATAACAATTTCGCGCCTACGATCCCCTCCGAAGTCCGGCTGGCCTCGAAAACGAGGTTGCGACCGAGAAACGGCGCAATTTCCGGTGCTAAGCTTTCCCAATGTTCGCCCCTGCAATTCGTCGCCTCCTTCTTGTGGTCCTGGCCCTCGCAGCGCCTGCGCGCGCGGAAATCGCCGCGCCCGTTTCAGCCATCGCCATGCATGGCCAGCCGGCCTTGGGCCCAGGCTTCGCCCACTTTCCTTACGTCAATCCTGATGCGCCGAAAGGCGGTCGGCTGAACCTCGCCTTTCTCGGCGCCTTCGACAGTTTAAATCCATACAACGTCAAGGCGCTATCGACCGCGCAGGGACTGATCGGCAACGTCTACCAGCCGCTGATGATCCGCTCGGACGATGAGCCATTCACCCTCTACGGTTTGATCGCAGAGAGTTTGGAGACCAATCCGGCGCGCGACCTGATCGTCTTTCATCTCAATCCGGCCGCCCGGTTCTCGGACGGAACGCCGATCACGTCGGCCGATGTGCTGTTCACGTTCAACCTCCTCAAGGCGAAGGGCAGACCGCAGACGAGGGCCGCCTATAATCTGGTAAAGAGTGCCGAGGCTCTCGACGCCCATACCGTCCGGTTCGACCTTGCCGGGGCAAACGACCGCGAGCTGCCGCTGACCCTGGCCATCATGCCGGTGCTGTCCGGCGCTCACACGGACGCCGAGCATTTCGAAGACCAGACGCTGCAGATCCCCGTGGCGTCGGGTCCCTATCGCATTGCCGAGGTCGTTCCGGGCGAGCGGCTCGTCTTGAAGCGCAATCCCAACTACTGGGCGCGCGACCTGCCCGTGTCAAAGGGCTTGTACAATTTCGACCGAGATTCGCATCGATTACTTCCGCGACGCGACTGCGATGTTCGAGGCCTTCAAGTCGGGGGTGATCGATTATCGGGTAGAGGATGACGTCGCCCGCTGGCGTTCGGAGTATGATTTTCCCGCCGTCAGGGACGGGCGGGTCCTCACGGCCTCGGTTCCCAATCGTCTTCCGAAGGGGGTGTCAGGGTTCGCCTTCAACACCCGCCGCGCAATGTTTGCAGACCCAGGCGTGCGTGAGGCGTTGGCCTCGATGTTCGATTTTGAATGGATCAACGCCAACCTTTACGCCGGCGCCTATCGACGCTCCGAGGGGTTCTTTGACGATAGCGACCTGTCGTCGATCGGCCGCCCCGCCTCCGAGCGCGAGAAGGCGTTGCTCGCCCCGTTTCCCGGCGCCGTCCAGCCCGATGTCATGGACGGGACGTGGCGCGCGCCGGTCTCCGACGGTTCCGGGCGCGACCGAACAACCGCGCGCCGCGCCATCGAACAATTGGAACGCTCCGGCTACACCCTGAAAGACGGCCGTCTCGTCGATCGCACGGGAACGCCGCTCGCCTTCGAGATCACGGTGAAGACCCGGGAGGAGGAGCGGCTGGCGCTCGCCTACGCCCGCAATCTGGCCCGCATCGGCGCCAACGCCAACGTTCGGCTCGTGGATGAGGTCCAGTTCCAGCGCCGGCGGACGCGTTTCGATTTCGACATGATGCCCGGAACCTGGACCGCCTCGCCGTCGCCCGGAAACGAGCAACGCGGACGCTGGAGCTCGGCGGCCGCGAAGGCCGACGGGGCGTACAACATCGCCGGCGCCGCATCGCCGGCGATCGACGCGATGATCGCCGCGATCCTGTCGGCGGACAGCAAGGAGGATTTTGTCGCCGCGGTCCGGGCCCTCGACCGGCTGCTGATCTCCGGCGTCTACATTGTCCCGCTCTATTATGCCCCCGATGTGTGGATCGCCTATTCCGCCAAGCTCGGCCGGCCGGAGACGACCCCGCTGTTCGGCGTCGATCTCGCGGCCTGGTGGCGACGCGAACCCTAGGGTCGTTCGGCGCTGCCTGAGATTGGGCGCGCCAGAAGACAGGCATTCCGGCGGGCGCCGAGGTAGTCGAAGAACGAGATTTTGAGTTTGGCGCAGGTCTTGGCGAGGCCGAGCATGACGTCGCGGGCAGTGCGTCCTTTTTCGCTGACGGTTCCGCCGGAGACTTTGCGCTTGGTGACGACGGCGCGGATGTCGCTTTCGGAACCATTGGTGTTGAGGGGAATCTCGGGCCTCTCGAGCACGCGCAGGAGTTCGTCCTTATTGACGAGCAGGCGCTTGAGGAGCCTGTCGAGCGTGGCATAGCCGGTTCGGCGTTTGAAGATGCGGTCGAAGCGGGCTTTGAGTTCGGCTGCGCGCTCCGGGCTCGGGTCGCGCTTATAGTCTTTGAGCTGCCGATAGAACCACCAGATCAATTGGCGGGCTATCTCGACGGCGCTGCGCTGCCGGTCGTTGGCGGGAACGAGCTTATGGACGAGGCGCTTGGGCCATGGACCCAGCAGAGCGCGTGGTCGCCGACGTTGAACTGCCGCGCGTCGTCGGAGAGAATGACGGCGCCGGCGAGCCGATCCTCGGCGGCGATCGCGCCCCACAGCGCGCCTTCGCTGGCGACACGGACGGGATCGGGCGTGACCCGCAGATCGGTCAGTCCGAGCGCGGCGAGATGGGCCGTCCACTCGGCCTGGGAACCGAATTCGCGGACGTCAGCGCCGGTGAGCGCGTCGATGACGCCATGCGCCACGTTGGCCGCGCGCATATAGGCTTCCGCGGCCGCGTTGATCGCGTAGCGCGCCGTTCCGCCGAGCAGATTACGCAAGAAGGCGAGGCGCGACTTACTCGGTCCTGTGCGGAACGCGGTGAACCGGTCGGAGCCGAATTGCGTCGTATAGCAGGCCTTGCCGGCGTGGCGCGCGCCGGTGTCGTCGACGCTGACAAAGCCGGAGGCGCGAAGGCCGGCGGTGAAGACGGCCTCCTCCTCGGCGCGGAACAGGTCCAGCTTGGCCGTCAAAAGCCGCACCACCTGGCGCTTCGACCCCCGGACTTGATCCGGGGGGAAACGCCTGCCGCGGTCAGTACGGTCACGATCCGATCGCAGGTCATCTGGCCCTGAAAATGCAGCCCCAGAACCAGGCGATGCAGATTGGGGCCGCAGCCGCCCACGACGCCCGCGGGCAGATCGGCCGTCACCGTCCGCCCATCCGGCGTCGCCCAGCGCTCGCGCCGGTAGAGCGTAACCTCTGGTTTCAACACCAGGTCCTGAACGATGATCTCTTCGTAACCCTTGTGGCGCGACCCTGACGGCGCTGGCGCCGTCAGGGTCACCGTGCGGTCGATGCTCATCTTCGAAACGCCCGGGCCGCGCCGGCGCGGCCAGGCTTTCGCCGTGTTCGGCGTCTCCGGCGCTGGACGATCGCTCGCCTTCTCCATGCCCGACGGCTTGATCGGCGGTCGCCGCGGCAAGCCCTTCAGACGCCGGATCTCGTCCTTCAACTCCTCGCCTTCGCGTTTGGCCGAAGCGAGCGCCGCCGTCAGCTTCTCGTTCTCCTTCCGAAGCCGCTCGACCTCGCCGAGCACCCCGCGAACCACTCCGATGAGTTCGGGCAGGCTCAAAGTCTCAAGCGAATCAACGGAGCAAGGCGACATCCAAGGCTTGAATCAAGCCTCCGTTAACAATCCCTTTCCGCCCGGTAATCTGCCCCGGTTACCGATCGCACGATCGCAGCGGAAAACTTTCGCGCCTGCCGCCGCTCGCCCGCGGCGCGCTGTAGGGCCGGGTCGATGACCTGGCCGGCGCGGTCGTTGGCCGCGCCCTGCAACGCGGGGCCACGTTCGAGCCGCCTCAAGCTGGACTGCATTCGCCGGCTTCCATGGTCTCACCTCGGCCATCCCGTCCTCGCTCAGCGCTCGCTCTGTTCCGCTCAACGAAACGAACATAACACGGACTTTGATTTGATCAAAGGATTTGGTGTCCGATCTGTTGCGGATGATCGAAATGGCTCGGAATACGACACGGCGGGGATATGCGGTCGGGGCGTAGGCGATGGTATTGGGCCTCGTTTGGGCGGGATAGGGCCCTGGCGTGGGTTGATTGCGCCCGCCTCCGCAACCATCGTCGGCTTGCGAAGCTCTCTCGAAGGGGAAGCCCGCAAGGCGGGATCCGACCACGGCTCCGAACGGCGAAGTCGAATTTTGGCCGGGCGCTTGCGTCGACGCGACAACCGCGCCAGCGTCAGCAATCGTCGGCGACGCCCGAGCAGAAAGAGGAGCCCGTTCCATGAGCGACGCCGACGACCCGCTGACCATCGACGTCGTGAGCGACGTCGTTTGTCCCTGGTGCTATCTCGGCGAAAAGCGTCTCGCCACCGCGCTGGCCGAGGAATCCGAGCCGGTCGTCGTTCGCTGGCGCCCCTACCAGCTCGACCCAACGATCCCGGAAGGCGGACTCGACCGCGAGGCGTATATGGCGCGGAAGTTTGGAAACGGCGACAAGCTGAAAGCCGTTCACGACCGCCTCGTTCAACTCGGGGCCGAGCTCAACCTGCCCTTCGCCTTCGACCGCATCACTCGGGCGCCGAACACGCTCGACGCGCATCGTCTGATTCGGTGGTCGGCTTCCGCCGGCGTCCAGGGCGCGGTGGTCGACCGGCTGTTTCACGCCTATTTTGTCGAGGGCCGCGACATCGGCGATCGTACGACGCTGATCGACATCGCCGCAGATAGCGGTCTCGATGCGGACCTGGTCCGGCGCCTGCTCGAACAGGGGGCGGACGTCGACGCGGTGCAGGGTGAAATCGCTCAGGCGCAGGCGATTGGCGTGACGGGCGTGCCCTTTTTCATTTTTGCCGGTCGTCTCGGCGTGCCGGGCGCTCAGGACGCTTCGGTGCTGCGGCGTGCGATCGCACAAGCGCGCGCGGCGACGTCGGCTCAGGCCGCCAGTTGATCGTAGGAGACGGCGTCGAGCGCCCGAATGAGATCGGCGGGAAGTTCGACCAGACGGACTCGACCATCATCAGCGACCGGGGTGAGGACATCGTTTGTGACAGTGTCGTCGTTGGCTGGCGAAAAATCGAGTTTAGTCGGCAGCGCGGGCAGGGCGATCGGAACTCCCATGCCGTCGCGCGCGTCCGTCCGCGCCGCTTCCGCGGCGAAACGCCAGAGCAAGGCGAGGAACGGGGCCAGCGAAGGATCCCCCGAGGTTTCGCAAGACCTGATGATCGCGCCGACGACGTCAGCTTTGAGCCCATGACGCACTGTCTGCCCGAGGCCGCTGATCGCCGCCAGCGCCGCCCGAAAGACCGGTAGGCTATGCCTCGGAAGCCCCGCCTTGAGCGCCGCGGCGGCGAAGCCAGACCCGCCCGATTCCCGGACGAAACCGGTGGCGCGTGCATGAGACACGCCCGAGAGCCCCGCCAGCGCGGCAGCGAAGAATGCGCGGTCTCCGCCGGCCAGCGACCGCAGGAGCAGCGCCATAGTAAGCGCGCTGCGCATCCGCAGCGCTCGGACGAGGTCAGACAACTGGGTCTCGGGACAGTCGGCTGCGATCGTGGCCAGAGCGGCGTCGCGCCAGGCCCTTGCTTGCGCGGCTCCCCCGGAGAGGCGCTCCGGTCCGCCCGCGTCCAAGATCGCGATCTCGGCCTTGAGGGCGGCCGGCAGATCCGCACGAGAAACAAGCGCTCGTCGGATATCGGCGTCGTCGCCAAATCGCTCGAACAGCCTGCGTAGCGTACGGTGGCTCAGGGCTGCGTCCGGATTGTCGATCAGCGCCAGCCCGGCGTCGCGCCGCCCCACCTCGGCGAGGGCGCCGACCGGACCCGGACCAAGGAACGGGCGCCTGGCGAGGGCGCATTGCGCAAGGGCGTCACCGGCCGCGACCGCGTCGACAAGTTCGGCGTCGGTCAGCAGCGGCGAACGAGCGAGCAACGGAGCGGCGATTTCGGACCGATCGTTGGCGAGCGCGACGACCAGCGCGCGCGGCGCCCGGCGCGAAGCGGCGAAGGCTTCGGCCATGGCGCGGCGAACCTCGACATGCCGGTCGTCGAGCAGCGCCGCCATCGCCGCCGCGCATTGGTGACGCTGGGCCGAGGTCAAGTTCGCATAAAGATAAGCGCGGGCGAGCGCGCTCGCCGCGGCCGCCCGATCGGCCGGGTTGGCCGGTTGCGCCGAGGGCAAGAATTGGGGCGCCGTATCTGTCGTCATTGGCGGCCCGGACGCGGCTGGAACATTTTGAGGTTGCATGGTCGCGGCATCATCGATCAAGACTGACCGAACATGGTAAAGATCGACTTAAGACGGGCGCACTCTCGAGGAACGCCATGACGACCCCCCACCCTCATCCGCGCGGCGGCCTTTATTTCGAGGACTTCTTCGCCGGCCAGATTTTCCGCCATCGACTGACGCGCACCGTCACCCAGACGGACAACATGCTGTTCTCCAATATGACGCTTAACCCTCAGCCGCTGCATATCGACGCGCATTTCTGCGCGACCGAAACCGAATGGGGGCGGCCGTTGATGAATTCCCTGTTCACGCTTGGCCTCTTGATCGGAATTTCCGTCAACGACACCACTGTGGGCACCACCATCGCCAATCTCGGCATGACCGACATCATCTTCCCGGCGCCCCTGTTCGAGGGCGACACCGTGCGCGCGGAGACGGAAGTGTTGTCGACCCGAGGTTCGAAGTCGCGGCCCGAGGCGGGCCTCGTCGAGTTCCGCCACCGCGCGTTCAAGCAGGACGGGACACTGGTCGCCGAATGCCGACGGACGGCCTTCATGCGCCGGCGCGGACCGGAGATCGTTTCCGTATGAGTCCATGCGCTCGCTCATCCTGACGCCCGGCGACGACCCAGCGAGGCTCATGGCGGCGCTCGCCAGCCAAGCGCACGCCGTCGTGATCGATCTCGACGTAGCGGCCAACCGGCGCGAAACGGCGCGGGAGACCGCAGCGCACGCCGTCGACGAGGAGACGAAGCGCTCCGACGGGCCGGCCTTGATCGTTCGGCTGAGCCCGCTCGATTTCGGGCGAAACGGACCGTGACCTCGACGCTGTGATGGCCGCAGCGCCGTTCGCCGTGATGCTGCCGAGGACGCGCGGGGCGGCCAATGTCCAGCAGCTCTCTTCGAAGCTCGCGTTGCGCGAGGCGCTGAACGCGCTCGAGGACGGCGCAACCGCAATCGTCGCGTCGATCGACACCGCCGAAGGCCTGCTTACCGCGGCCAGCCTTCGCGAATTGAGCGCACGGCTGATCGGCCTCGCCTGGAACGCCGAGGCCCTCGCGGCCGAAGTCGGCGCAGAGGCAAGTCGCGACCGCTCCGGCGCGCTCGTCGCCCCGCTGCAGACTGCAAGGGGCCTCATCCTGCTCACCGCCGCCGCGGCCCGCATCGGCGCAATTGACACCGCTTTCGCCGGCGATCCCGACGCCGTGGCCCTCCACGCGGAGGCCGACGCCGGCCGCCGCTCCGGCTTCGTCGCCAAGCTGGCGCTCGATCCGGCTCAGGCGACGGTCATCAACGCGGCGTTCGGCGATGAAGATCGGGGCGGAACGTGAGAGCATTGTGCGGTTCGCGCGTGCTGGCGCTTGGCTCCGCTGGACAGCGAGAGTCGACCCGTTGCAGACCTTCGAGGTAACCCAAGGTCCGGGTGAGAGCGTCAGAAAGCCGCCATGGGCGCACGTGCAAGAAGGCAAGGCGTCACGAGGCGACTTTCATGGTGGAAACTACCCTTTTTTGAGCAAGGGGCGTCAATCCACAAACCCGAGACTTTTTTTTTGCTTCACTGTTTTCGCGCCGGCGCCGCGCCGTTGAATTCCTATTTCTCCCTCGTCAATAGGAGGTTCGCGCATGTTTCACGATCCGGATTTCACTCCCTTTCGGCCTCGCAGCAAACCTTCCGTTCCGGCCAATCTGCGCAACTTCCTCGAAAACTTGCCTCCCGCGGCTTATCGCGAGGGATTATCGGCCCTGCCGGGACTATGGCCGCTGGTCCCGAAATCGATATTCCTGATGGATCCCGAATACATCGAGGAAATGCTCGTCGCACGCGCGGAATTTTTCTCGCGGGACACAATGACGGTCCGCTCGTTATCCGCGCCGGTCAGTCGAGAGAGCCTGTTCTTCGCGGAGGACGCAAACTGGAAGTGGCAAAGACGCGCCGTAGCGCCGGCCTTCCGCCACGATAATCTCTTGGCGATGGTTCCCACTTTCTCGCAATGCGCAAGCGCGCAAGCCGCGACGTGGCGCAACGCTCCCGACGCCGCGCCAATCGACGCGATAGACGCGATGTCGCGCACCACTTTCGCGGTGATCCAACGCACCGCGCTCGGAGAGGCCGCCTCGGTCGATCGCGAAAAGTTTCTCAGACAGCTCCGGCTGGCGCTCGCAAGCGTACCCTGGCGCCGCACCATCGCTCTTTTCAACCTTCCGGACTGGACGCCGCATCCCGGCTACTTCAAGGCGCACGCCGCGACAGCCTATCTCTACGATGAAACAATGAAGGCCGTCGCCGCGCGCCGCGCAACCGGCTCGAGTCAACGCGATATTCTGGGTCTGCTGATGGCGGCGCGCGATCCAGAAGCCGGCCGGGCGATGAGCGATTCTGAACTGACCGCCAATCTTTATTTCTTCCTGATCGCCGGCCATGAGACTTCGGCCGTAGCGCTCGGTTGGAGTCTATGGCTGCTTGCCAAGGATCAGGCCTCGCAGGACCGCTTGCGCGAGGAGGTGGCCCAGACTGCCGGCGGTCGCGAGATCGGGCCCGGGGAGGTCGAACAGCTCGCTTTCACGCGGCAAGTCATTCAGGAATCGATGCGCCTGTTCCCACCGGCGGCGATGATCGGACGGCAACCGCGCGAGGACACGACGCTTGGGCCGTACAGAGTGTCAAAGCGCGACCTGATTTATGTCGCGATCTGGTGCCTGCATCGCCATGAGAAACTCTGGGAGGAGCCAAACGCCTTCGACCCGGACCGTTTCGCGCCCGAGAAGGTCAAGGCACGGCATCGCTGCGCCTATCTTCCGTTCGGCGCGGGGCCGCGAATTTGCATCGGCATGGGGTTCGCGATGCTTGAAATGACGGCGATCCTAGCCTCGTTCATACGCGACTTTCGCTTTAAGACAGCGCCGGGCCATCGCATGGAGCTAGATATGAGCTTCACGACGCGGCCCAAGGGCGGTCTGCCGCTGCTGATTGAGCCGCTCTGAACCAGAAGCATACCGCGCTCCGCTGATAAACTCCGTGCCCAGCTTACGCCGCCGCGCCATATCCCCACTCGATGGGCGCCAACCTTCCCTGTGGTCCTGATACGCCGGCCATCCGGAGCGTTCCCGCGTTCGGCCATCGGCCGCTTCCGCCCATTCGCGCCATTGCATGGTCTCCAGCGTCGAGGACGAGCGCCGCCGAACCGAGGCATGCGCGCAGCGATTCTCGCACAGCGATTCTCCTTGCCCCGTCCGACCCTCGGACCTAGCCTTCCGCCGGAGCGCGCCAACGAGCGCGGCCCCCGTCAGGAAGGGAGGGCGCGATGCCCAAGGTGACAGCCAACGACATCACGATAAATTATGAACAACAGGGGGTTGGGGAGCCGCTCATCCTCATTCCGTATCTGGCGGCGGACAATGCTTGCTACGCATTTCAGGTCGCCGACTACGCCAAACACTTCACCTGCATCTCGGTCGATCCGCGCGGCGCCGGGGAAAGCGACAAGCCGGACGGCGCCTATTCGACCGAACTTTTCGCCGATGATATTGCGGCGTTCATGCACGTTCTTGGGCTGGAGCGGGCGCATGTGAGCGGCCTGTCGCTCGGCGCGGCCGCCGGACTCTGGCTCGCCAGCAAATATCCGGAGAGGGTCAAGTCCCTGTCGTTGCATAGCGGCTGGACTAAGACCGACCCCTTCCTCAAGACGGTGGTGCAGGGTTGGCAGGCCGTGGCGAAAGGGCTCGGCAGCGTTCAGGAGATGATCATCCAAGGAATTTTCCCCTGGTGCTTCACCCCTGAGCTGTACGCGTCCAAGTTCGATTATATCGAGCAGCTCGCGGCCTTCGTGCGCAGCCGTCCGCAACAGCCGCTCGACGCCTTCGTCCGCCAGTCGAACGCGGTGATCGGGCACGACGCCCTCGACCAGCTCGGCAAGATCTCCGCTCCGACCCAGATCACTTTCGGCCGCCATGACCTGGTCACCTCGACCCGCTTCGTCGATCCGATGAAGACGGGCATCGGCGGCAGCGAACTCGTTGTCTTCGAGACCTGCGCGCATGCGCCAATCTATGAGAGCGTCGCGGAATTCAATGAGAAAACGCTGGCGTTCCTGGGCAGACAGACAGGTTGAACCGGCGACCGCGAAGCATGAGCGACGCGCCGCCGATGAACTCGGACGAACAGGTCGTCCTCGATCTCAAAGGGTTGACCTGTCCTCTTCCCGCGTTGCGCACGCGCAAGGCGCTCAGGGCGATGCCGTCCGGCGGCCGGCTCCTGGTCGAGTGCACGGATCCGCTGTCGGCCATCGACGTCCCACATTGTGTTTTCGAATGTGGCGACGCGCTCGAGAGCCAGAGTTCCGATGCGGGCGTGCTGAGGTTCCTCATTCGACGGCAAGCTCGAGGGGCCGGGTCATAGGTCAACGGCATCGGCGTTCGAAAAATCGCCAGCGAGTTGAGCGCGAGGGGCGAGTGGGCGTACGATCCGCGTCCCAAACCGCATAGGTCTGCGCCGAGTTGAACGTCATGTCCGCCAATCCCTTCGCCGCGTTTCGTCACGAGCTCGTCGCTCAAAGCCCGTTGCGGGCGGCGATCACGGAGGCGTACCGGCGGCCGGAACCGGAATGCGTGCCGCCGCTGCTCGTGCTCGCCGCGCTCACGCCCGACGAGGACGAGCGGGTCGAGGCGATGGCGCGCAGCCTGACGACGCGGTTGCGCGCGAAGTCGCGCTCGAGCGGCGTCGAAGGACTCATTCACGAATACTCGCTGTCGAGCCAGGAAGGCGTGGCGCTGATGTGCCTCGCTGAGGCGCTCCTGCGGATTCCCGACGCCGCCACGCGCGACGCGCTCATTCGCGACAAGCTCGCGCCCGGCGACTGGCGCGCCCATGTCGGCGCCAGCCCGTCGCTGTTCGTCAACGCCGCGACCTGGGGCCTCGTGCTGACCGGCAAGCTCGTCGGCACATCGAGCGAGCAGACGCTTGGCGCGGCGCTCACGCGACTGATCGCGCGCGGCGGCGAGCCGCTGATCCGCGCGGGCGTCGATGTCTCGATGCGGCTGATGGGAGAGCAGTTCGTCACCGGCCGAACCATCGAGGAGGCGCTGAACGCCAGCCGCGAGCGCGAGGCGCGAGGCTTCACTTTCTCCTACGACATGCTCGGCGAGGCGGCGACCACCGCCGAAGACGCGGCGCGCTATCTTGCCGAATACGAGCGCGCGGTCCACGCCATCGGCCGCGCCGCCAACAAGCGCGGCATCTACGAGGGGCCGGGCGTCTCGATCAAGCTTTCCGCCCTGCATCCTCGCTATCAGCGCATCAAGCGCGCCCGCGTCATGGGGGAGCTTCTGCCGCGCATCCGGCATCTCGCCGGCCTGGCCCGATCCTACGATATCGGGCTCAACATCGACGCCGAGGAGGCCGACCGGCTCGACCTGTCGCTCGATATCCTCGAGGCGCTGAGCCTCGATCCGAATCTGGCGGGCTGGAACGGTCTGGGTCTCGTCATCCAGGCCTATGGCAAGCGCTGCATTTTCGTGGTCGACTGGCTGGTCGACCTCGCGCGCCGCGCGCGCCGACGGCTGATGGTCCGGCTCGTCAAGGGCGCCTACTGGGACTCGGAGATCAAGCGCGCCCAGATCGACGGCCTGGACGAGTTTCCCGTCTTCACCCGTAAGGTCCATACCGACGTGAGCTTTCTGGCTTGCGCACGCAGGCTTCTCGCCGCGCCGGATGCGATCTACCCGCAGTTCGCCACCCACAACGCCCAGACGCTTGCTTCGATCGTGACCATGGCGGGGCCGAACTTCTATCGCGGGCAGTACGAGTTTCAGTGTCTGCACGGGATGGGCGAGCCGCTCTATGAGGAGGTGGTCGGTCGCGACAAAGTCGGCCGGCCCTGTCGCGTCTACGCTCCCGTCGGCTCGCACGAAACCTTGCTCGCCTACCTCGTGCGCCGGCTGCTGGAAAACGGCGCCAACACGTCGTTCGTCAACCGGATTGCCGATGCAAGCGTGCCGATCGATGACCTCGTCGCCAATCCGGTCGCCGTCGCCGGCCGCATTCAGCCGCTCGGCGCGCCGCACGACAAGATCCGTTCGCCCCGAGGCCTTTACGGCGCGGAGCGGATCAACTCGCGCGGCCTCGACCTCACCAACGAACGCCGTCTCGCGGCGCTGGCGGACGGGCTCGAAGCCAGCGGAGGAGCTCTGCGCGAGGCATTCCCGACTGGCGCGGCGGCGGATGGGGCGGGTGATCCCGTGCGCAATCCCGCCGACCAGTTCGATGTCGTGGGCTTGACACGCTCCGCGGGCGCGGACGGGGTCGCCGCAGCAATCGGAGCGGCCGCGGAGGCTGCATCCGGCTGGGCCGCGACCCCGCCGAACGAGCGCGCGGCGATCCTGCGCCGCGCCGCCGACGCGCTCGAGGGTCGGACCGACGATCTCATCGGACTCATCGTGCGCGAGGCGGGGAAGACCTTTGCCAACGCCATGTCCGAGGTGCGCGAGGCTGTGGACTTCCTGCGCTACTATGCGGCTGAAGCGCTTCGCATCCTGACCCCCGGCGCGCCCGCTCTCGGCGTCGTCGCCTGTATCAGTCCGTGGAACTTTCCGCTGGCGATCTTCACCGGCCAGGTCGCGGCGTCGCTCGCCGCCGGCAGCGCGGTCGTCGCCAAGCCGGCAGAGGAGACGCCCCTGATCGCCGCCGAGGCGGTCCGGATCCTGCACGAGGCGGGCGTCCCGCCCGCGGCGCTGGCGCTGGTTCCGGGCGCGGGGGACGTCGGCGCCGCGATCGTCGCGGACCCCCGTATTCAGGGCGTCGTGTTCACCGGCTCGACAGCGGTCGCGCGGCTGATCGAGGGGCAGCTCGCCAGCCGGCTTAGCCAGAGCGGCGCGGCTGTGCCGCTGATCGCCGAGACGGGTGGAATCAATGCGATGGTCGTCGATTCCTCGGCCTTGCCGGAACAGGTGGCGGCCGACGTGATGGCGTCGGCCTTCGATTCGGCCGGCCAGCGGTGCTCGGCCCTGCGCATCCTGTGCCTTCAGGAGGACGCAGCCGGTTCCATGCTGGCGATGCTGAAAGGAGCGATGGCGGAGCTTGAAGTGGGCGATCCGAGGCGTCTGTCGACTGACGTCGGCCCGATCATCACGGCCGAGGCGGCCGAGGCGATCCAGGGTTATGTCGAGGCGATGCGCGCGCGCGGATTCCCCGTCACACAGGCAAAAGCGCCCGATGCCGGTCGGCGCGGGTCCTTCGTCGCGCCGGCGATCATTGAAGTGGCGCGGGTCGCGGACGTCGAGCGCGAGGTGTTCGGTCCCGTGCTCCATGTCCTGCGCTACCGGCGGGAAGGGCTCGACGCGCTGATCGACGCGATCAATGCGGCCGGTTACGGCCTCACCTTCGGCCTGCACACGCGGATCGACGAGACGATCGCGCGCGTCACCGAGCGGATCGAAGCTGGCAACATCTACATCAACCGCAATGTGATCGGCGCCACGGTCGGGGTCCAGCCGTTCGGCGGTTCGCGGCTCTCGGGAACGGGTCCCAAAGCCGGCGGCCCGCTCTACCTGGCGCGACTCCTCGCCGAGCCTCCGCAAGGCGCCCTGGATGGGCTCGAGGGCGACGGCGCCGCGCTCAACGCGGTTCGCGCGTTCACGGGCTGGCTGCGCGCCGCGGGCCATCCCGCGGAAGCCGAACGCTGCGTCGGGCTGATGGCCCGCTCGCCGCTGGGCGCGCGCCTCGAACTGCCGGGACCGGTCGGCGAGCGGAACATCTACGCCTTGCGGCGGCGCGGCCGCATCGCGGCGATCGCGACCAACCAGAGCGCGACGCTGGTGCAGATCGGGACGATTTTGGCGACCGGCAACGACGCGATCGTCGACGCTGGCGTCGTCGCGACGCTGAAGGGTCTGCCGCTGGAGCTTGACCGCCGCATAGAAGCGGTCCCGTCGCCCCTCGACGCGCCCGCGCTCGCCGGCGCGCTCGTCGCGTGCGATGCAGAAGGGGTTGCCGACGCGCTGCGTCGGCTGGCGGCGCGGCCCGGCCCGATCGTGCGGCTTCAGGCGCTGGCGCCCGACCGGCTTGGCGAGGGCGAGGATTACGACCTTACGGCTCTCTTCGAGGAGCGGGCGACCGCCATCAACACCGCTGCAGCCGGCGGCAACGCGAGCCTGATGACGATCGGATGACGAGCCGCGCTCTCCCCGGCGGGCGCGCCGCGCGCACGTCGACCGATGCCGGCGCGTGTCGGCCGTTCAGGCCTCAACGCTCCCGGCGTCCGCCGGTCTCCGCGGTCGGCCGGCGGACGCCGGCTTATCGGTCACCTCCTCCGCCGGCGGCGGATCGAGCAGCACATAGTAGAGGTATTTCTCGAATTCCTCGGGGAAATGGCGCACCACCGCCTCGGGGTTCGGCGTCAGCGCAACGTCGGTGATCAAGCCGAACTGCACCTTGCCGGCGTAGGACAAGATCGACACGCCCATGCCGGTGTCGGCCGTCTGGGGCACCCAGAACAGCGACTGCTTCAGGACGCTGCCCGCGACCGTAAGCGGTTCGGACGGACCCGGTACGTTGGTCATCACTGCAGTCGAGCGGCTGATGAGAAGGTCGAAGAGCTGGTCCTGCACGAGTTTCGGCAGGTAGCCGAGAGCGGCGAAGAGCCCGAGCGTGGTCCTCGGCTCATACGACGTCTTGAGCGCCAACATCCGTTGGCGGACCGTCATCACCCGCTCGAGCGGCTGTTCGATTCCGACCGGCAGCTCGACGGCGATGATGCCGAAGCGGTTGCCGAGCTCGACGTCGCCGGGCTCGCGCAGGTCGATCGGCACCAGGGCGCGGCATTCCACTCCCTCGGTCTTGTCGCCGCAGTCGGCGAGGTAGCGCCGCATCGAGCCGGCGACGCAGGAGAGCAGAAGGTCGTTGATCGAACATCCGAGCGCCCGGCTGACCGCCTTGACCTCCGGCAGCTCGATCGGCTCGCACCATGCGACGCGCTTCGTCCCTTTCGGTTTGCCCTTGAAGCGCGTCGCGCTATCGCTCGACATGAAGAAGCAGGTAGGCGAGTTCGCTCGCGACGCCCGCGCCGTCCCGCAGGAGGCCCGCCGCACGCAGCGGATTGCGGGCGAGGCCCAACGCCGCCTTCGCGGTCGAGCTCGACACCGCGGCGCCGAATTGATCGCAGCGACGACGGGCGCCATCACGCTCTGCAGCCAGCCCTCCTCCTCGTGCTCGGCCGATGCTGCGGCCGATCGCCGCTGGGGCCCGTCAACGAGCGTCATCGTGACGTCCATCAACGCCATGCCGTCGGCGATGGCGTGGTGCATGCGGAAGATCACCGCGGCGCCGCCCTCGTATCTGTCGATGAAGTGAACCGTCCAGAGCGGGTGGTTGGGATCGAGCGGCTCGGAGGCGAGCTCGCCGGCGAGACGTTCGAGCGCGTGCTTGCCGCCGCGCCCGGGCAGGCGCGATATGTCTGATATGATGGGCTGAGATCGAAATTGGGGTCATCGCGCCAATAGATCGCAGCGGGCGTGCGCTCGACCAACTGACGGTAGCGGCGGTAACTCAGTAAGCCTTCGACGATTTGGGCCTCGACGCGCTCGAGATCCACCGGACCCTCGAGCATCCAGACGCCGACAATCATCATCAGATTGGTCGGCCGGTCCATGCGCAGCCAAGTCGTGTCGACCGACGACATGCGCTCCCGATGGCTCATCGTTTGCTCCCGTTTTCCGCTATCCTTCTAGCGTGTTTGACGCGGTGCAGAAAGGCCGGCCTGGACATGTTTAGGGCGACCCGCCTACGCCGATCCGCTATAGACGCCGCGATGACGAAGGAGAGCTTTCGCGACCTGCTGCTTGCGGAACTCGAGCGCTCGGAGGCGTTGCGCGCGCGAACGGCGGAAGACGCCGCGTTCAGCGAAAAGCGAGGTTGGTTGCGCGACTGGCAGGCGGCGCGGCTCGCGCGGACGCATGCGGACCTGCTGGAAAGCCGGCGCTTCCATGCGGCGGCGCAGTTCTTCCTGGACGACCTCTACGGTCCGGAGGACATCGGCCGTCACATCGAGGAAGTGCGTCGGATCGTGCCGGTCATGACGCGCGTCCTGCCGGATTCGGGCCTCGCGACCGTCGCGCATGCGGTCGAACTCAACGCTTTGTCGGAAAGCCTCGACGGCGCGATGGTCGAGGCGCTCGGCGACGCGCCGCGACGATCGATGAGGCGGCTTACGCGACGCCTATCGCGACAATCGACCGCGCCGGGGACCGCGCGCGCCAGATCGATCTCATCGAACTGCCTCGGCAACGCGCTCGACAGGCTGACCCATATCCACTTCATCGGCGTGACGCTGAAGATGATGCGCGGGCCCGCCGATCTCGCCGGCCTCGCCGAGCTGCAGGCGTTTCTCGAGCGCGGCTATCTCCGCCTTCGGCGCGATGCGGGGCGGGGCCAGCGAGTTCGTCGCCATCGTCGTCAGCAGCGGAGCGGGCGATCTCCCGGGCGTTGCTCGCCGGCGACGACGAGGCGCTGCGACGCCGGCCTGAGGCGCCCTTGCGGCGCTGACCGACGAAAGGACTTGAGCAGCGCCGGCCGCAGGGTCAAGAGTTTCGGCTGATCCTCGGGACTTTCCATGCCATCGCGACCCCAGATCTTCAACTTCGCCTGGCATTGCCTCGGCCGGCAGGCGGTCGAGCGCGGTGGCAAGACCGCGCTGATCATCGCCGACGGCCCCGACGCGTTCTGCGCTCGTGGACCTACGCCGAGCTCGACGCCATGGTCCGCCGCCTCGCCGGCGGCTTTCTCGCCAGCGGGCTCAAGAAGGGCGACCGGGTGATGATCCGGGCCGCCAACGACATCGAGGCGGTGATCGCCATCTTCGCCGCCGCCGCGATCGGCTGCGTCGCCCAGCCGGCTTCGCTGATGCTGACGGCGGAGGAGGCGCTGGCGCTGGCCGCCGACTCCGGCGCCGCGGCGATCGTGCTTGGCGACGCCGATCCGAGGAGCGGGCTTTGTTCGCCTCCCTGCGCGTCTTCGACCGGGACGACGTCGTTCGGCTCGCGGCCGAAGGCGCGCCTGCCGACTACGCGCCGACCGCGCCCGACGATCCCGCCTATCTGGTGTTCACCTCCGGCTCGACCGCCGAGCCCAAGGGCGTGCTGCACGGCCATCGCGTGGTGATCGGCCGCCGGCCGATGGCCGACGACTGGCTCGGCCTCGCCGAGGACGATGTCGTCCTCCACGCCGGCAACATCAACTGGACCTACACGCTCGGCGTCGGGGTGCTCGACCCGTTTGCGCGCGGCGCGACCGGAGCGCTCTACGCCGGCCCGCGCGATCCGGCGGTCTGGCCGCGCCTGATCGAGGCGACCGGCGCCACGATCTTCGCCGCCGTGCCGAGCGTCACCCGGCAGATGCTGAAGTACGGCGACCCGTCGCCGGGCCGCCTGGGGCGCCTGCGGCGCGGGGTGACGGCGGGCGAGGCGCTCGCGCCCGATCTGCTCGCCCACTGGCGCGAGGCGACCGGGACCTGGCTCTACGAGGCCTTGGGCATGAGCGAGATCTCAACCTATGTGTCGAGCCGGCCGGGCGAGCCGATCCGTCCGGGCTCGCCAGGGCGGCCGCAACGGGGACGACGCGTCGCCATCCTGCCCGTCGAGGGCGGGACCGATCCGCTGCCGCCGGGCGAGGTTGGCCTGCTCGCCGTCCACCGCAGCGATCCCGGCCTGATGCTCGGCTACTGGAACCGGCCGGAGGAGGAAGCGGCCGCCTATCGCGGCGATTGGTTCCTCGGCGGCGACCTGGGCGAGTTCGACGCCGACGGCTGGGTCTGGCACCGGGGCCGCAACAACGACATCATGAACGCCTTCGGCTACCGGGTGTCGCCGCTCGAGGTCGAGAAGGTTCTGGCGACCCATCCCGCCGTCGCCGACGTCGCGGTCGCGGAACGCAAGGTTTCCGAGGACGTCTCGGTGATCGCCGCCTTTGTCGTCCCGAAGCCGGGGAGCGCGCCCGAGGAGGCGGCGCTCTTTCAGCACTGCGCCGCGCATCTCGCGGTCTACAAGCGTCCGCGCAAGATCGTGCTCGTGGACGCCATTCCCCATACGCCGAACGGCAAGGTCAGCCGGCGGCTGCTGCCGCAGCTCATCTGACGGCCTGTTACGGGGCAAGCGCCGCGATCTATCGGACGCTGCCGAAATCAAGGATTATCGCTCAAAAACTGCACTTTGCGGGCATTGCCCCAACCCTCTGCAAATTCACAAGTGCCGAGCAGCACTCGACATTGTTTGGCTTCCAACTCCATCCCGACGCAGAAAGTCCAATCTCGTGATTATTTTGGGACTTATCAGCCATACCGTCGGGACGAAACCGAAATGCATGTCCCATGGATTCGCCGAAAAGCGCGGAACGCTTCGAAAGCAAATCTCAACGACTTCCTGGTCTTGAAGCGCGAAATCCCCGGGGTCGCAGAAACCTGATCGCCAGAAAGTCGTTTTCCCAAGCCTTGCCAAGAGAAATCTGGCCATTTAAGCATCGAATCTTGTTCCCCACGTACCGGGCGCCAAGAACGACGTTTACTTCAGAGGCCGAGGTCAACGACAAGGGCCAAAGCCGTGGATCGATTGTTCCATGACACGTTCTTTCTTGCGGCGGCGATTGGTCCGACAGCAGTGGCCGCCGCAACGGGCGTGCGAGATCAGCGTCCCGCCTTCGCGAACGTCTGCCTCAGCTGGTACTTGAGGATCTTCCCCGTGGCGTTGCGCGGCAGCGCCGCCACGAACTCGAGCCGCTTCGGCAGCTTGTAGTGCGCGAGGCTCTGTTGCGCGAACTCCCGCAGCTCTTCGAGCGTCAGCGACGCCCCGGCTTTCAGCGCCACGATCGCCACGACCTGCTCTCCCCATTGCGGATCCGGCTCGCCGATCACGCCGACCTCGGCAATCGCCGGATGGCGCATGAGCTGGCTCTCGATCTCGGCTGGATAGACGTTTTCGCCGCCGGTGATGATCATGTCCTTGATCCGATCGCTGACGGTGAGAAAGCCCTCCGCGTCGAAGAACCCGACATCGCCGGTGTGAAACCAGCCGTCCGGATCGATCGCCTTGGCGGTCGCCTCGGGGAGGCCCCAATAGCCCCTGGTCACGTTCGGACCGCGCACCAGGATCTCACCCTGGCCGCCGGCTGTCTCGACGACACGACCATCGGAATCGACGATTTTCACCTCGACGAACATCGGCGTCCGTCCCGACGAGCCGACCTTGGCCAGCGCGTATTCCGGCGCGAGGAAGCTCACCATCGGCGAGGTCTCGGTCAGGCCGTAGCCCTGCTGCATCGAGACGCCGCGCGCGAGATAGGTCTTGAGCACCGGCAAGGGGCAGGGCGCGCCGCCGACGATGAGCAGGCGGACGGACGAAAGATCCGTTTCGCCAAAGCTCGGATGGTGAGCCATGAACAGGAACATCGCCGGGACGCCGAACATGGTCGTGATCTTGTGCGCAGCGATGTCGGCGAGCGCCTGCCCAGGGTCGAAGCCGCGGCGCAGCACCACCAGCGCGCCCTTCTGGAACGTCACCAGCGTCGTCACGTTGAGGCCGCCGATGTGGAACAATCGGCGCCGGCACCAGGGTCACGTCGTCCGAGCTCGTCTCGATCGTCAGCATCGAACTCGTGTTATTCCACCAGATGTTGCCATGGGTCAGCATCGCGCCCTTGGGGCGGCCGGTGGTCCCCGAGGTGTACATGATCAGCGCGACATCGTCCTCCTGCGCGCGGACGGGAACCGTCGCCGGCGGCGTTCCACCGGTCCAGTGCGCCTCGTCCTCGGCGGCGAGCGTCGCCTTGAGCGAGGTCAGCCGCGGATAGCTGCGGCTCGATCGACCGCGCGATGGGCGGCGTCGACGATGAGGGCGCTCGCCGCGCAGTCCTCGATCATGAAGGCGAGCTCCGGGCCCGGTCAGGCGGAAGTTGAGCGGCACGAAGATCGCGCCGAGCCGCGCGGTGGCGAATAGGGCGAACAGGAACATCGGCTGGTTATGTCCGAGAAAGGCGACGCGATCGCCCTTCGCGATTCCGAGCGCGGCGAGCCGGTCGGCGCAGTCCTCGATCTCGCCCTGCATCTCGCCGTAGGTCCAGTCGCGGCCTTCGAAATGGAGCGCCCGGCGCTCGGGCGTGCGCAGCGCGCGCTCGCGGAACCAGTTGGCGAGACCGATGTCGGGCGTCATCCGTTCCTCCCCGTGCGCTGCGTTCTTCACACCCGAAAATGAACGCCTGCTACGAAGACGTCAAATGCGCGGTTCACGCTTGGCAGATCCTTGGTCCCCTTTGACCTCCCCGTCATATGCGATCGGAATGCAAAGGAATCCATGATTGAAAGGCGGCGCCAGCGCATGGATCGCGATTGTCGCTCACGCTCCTCGGAGGGATGAGCGCTCAGCTCCCGTCTTTCGCCTCGGTCACCGGCGGCGGCGCGACGCCCTGTTCGACGGCCGCCGTCTTCTGCGCGGCCTTGGCTCTTTGGAAGGCGGGCCGCTCTCTCAGCCGTTCGTAGTAGGCTTTGAGCGACGCCGGCGCCTGGTCGAAGAGGCCGACGAACCTCAGCATCATCAGCGCGTAGCCGACAGAGATGTCCGCGACCGTGAAGCGGCCGGCCGCGGCGTATCCGGCCCCGTCCATCAAGCTCTCGAAGCCGGCGAGACGGCCGAGCGTCCAGCGCGAATAGTCCACGACCGCCTGCGGCAGGCGCCGTTCGGGCGGCTCGAGCAGCGAGTAGCGAAGGACAAGCGTCTGCGGAAAGGTCAGCGTCGCCTCGCCGCAATGGAGCGCATTGAGATAGGCGCCGTAGCCCGGCTCGTCCGGCCGGACGGCGAGCGGCGGACCGGCGTAGCGCTCGGCCAGGTATTGGCAGATCGCAGCCAACTCCGTCATTCGCGTCTCGCCGTCGATCATCAGCGGGATGGTGCCGAGCGGGTTGACCTCGAGATACTCGCGCGCGAGATAACGCGGCGGGAACGGCAGCATCTTCAGGTCATAGGGAACGCCCACCTCCTCGAGCGCCCAGAGGGCGCGGAACGAACGGGCGTCGACGCAATGGTAGAGCGTGATCATGGGTGGCCGCGTCACAGGCCCATCTGGCGGCTGGCGAGGTCCTTCATGATCTCCTCCGTGCCGGCGCCGATGGCGTTGACCTTCACCTCGCGATAGATGCGCTCGACCTTGACGCCGCGCATGAAGCCTGCGCCGCCGAAGATCTGCACGCCCTCGGAGGCGCAGAAGGCGAGCGTCGTGGTCGCCTGGTTCTTCAGCATGCAGATCTCGGCGACCGGATTCTCGCCCTGCTCGACCCGCCAGGTGAGCAGCTCCAGCATCGCCTGCGAGGCCTCGATCCGCATCGCCATGTCGACCAGCTTGTGGCGGATGACCTGGTGCTCGATGATCGGCTTCCCGAAGGTCACGCGCTGCTTGGCGTAGCCGATCGCCTCCTCGAGGCAGACCCGCGCCGCCGCAATCGCTCCCGCCGCCCCGTGCAGCCGCTCGTCGTTGAAATTGAGCATGATGGCCCGGAACCCCTCGCCCTCCTTGCCGATCAGGTTCTCGGCCGGGACCCGCATGTTCTCGAAATAGAGCGTTGCGGTGTCCGAGCACCACCAGCCCATTTTCTTGAGCGAGGTGCGCTGCAGGCCCTCCGGCTGCCCCTCGACGAGAATGAGGCTGACGCCGCTCGCGCCGGGGCCGCCGGTGCGCGCCGCGAGGGTGATGAAGTCGGCCCGCATGCCCGAGGTGATGAAGGTCTTCGAGCCGTTGACCACGTAATGATCGCCGTCGCGCCTGGCGGTCGTGCGCAGGTTGGCGACGTCGGAGCCGCCGGAAGGCTCGGTGATGGCGAGCGCCGAGATCTTCTCGCCCGACAGGATCTGCGGCAGCACGCGCGCCTTCATCGCCTCCGAGCCGCGATGAAAGATCGGCGGCGCGCCGATCGTGTGGGAAAACAGCCCCGCCGCCACGCCGCCGCAGCCTGCGCGCCCGATCTCCTGCATGGCGATGATGCGCATGAAGCGGTCGCCCTCGGTCCCGCCGTAGGCTTCGGGGAAGCCAAGGCCCATATAGCCGACAGCGGCGGCCTTCTTGTAGAGCTCGCGCGGGAACTCGCCGGCTTCGTCCCAGGCGTTGCAATAGGGCTCGATCTCGCGCTGAACGAACTTGCGCAGGGATTGCCGGAACGCTTCGTGCTCCGGCGTGTAAAATGGGCTTCGACGGACCGTATCGAACGCGTGGGCGGTCATGGCCGCGCCTCCTTGTTTTTGTAGATGGGGTCGTTGACCGCGTCGCGGCGCTGAGCGAGCGTGGCGACAGGGGGTCTCAGTCCGAGCGCCGCGCGCGCCTCGGCCGGCGACGCGATCTGGCGTCCGGCTTGAGCGCGCCGAGGCGACCAGCGCCGCGACGAGCTCGCCGTTGGAAGCCGCGCGCGAACCGTCCGGCAAATAGATCGTGTCCTCGAGTCCGGTGCGCAGGTCTCCGCCGAGTTCGGCGGCGCGCCGGTGCAACGGCCAGATTTCCTTGCGTCCGATCGCGGTCACGCTCCAGCGCGCGCCCGGGACGATGAGCCGCGTCAGGATCGGCAGCAACTCCGGATCGGCCGGCATGCCGAACTCGACGCCCATGACGAAATTATATTTCGGCGGTCGCGGAAGGCCGCTGTTGCGCGCGATCGCCGCAGCCGTGCGCACGATGCCGGTGTCGAAGCACTCGAACTCCGGCGCGATGCCGCATTCGCCCATCACGGCGAGGAAAGCCGCGACCTTCTCGACCGGGTTGTCGAACAGCATCGGCGGCCAGGCCCAGGCCCCGTCGGCCCGCGTTTTCAGATAGTTGAGCGAGCCTGCATTGAGCGCCGCGATCTCGGGCTTGACCGCGCGCAGGCAGGCGACCGGGCCGGAAATATCGGCGCCGACGACGCCGGTGGTCTGGTTGATGACAATGTCCGGGCAGGCGTCGCGGATCGCGGCGATGACCGCGACGGCCACCTCCGGCTGCCACGACGGAAGATGGCCCTTGCCGGGTTCGAGACGGCGGAAGTGGACGTGGACCACGCTCGCGCCCTCGTCGAACGCGCGCCGCGCCTCGCGCGCCATCTCTTCGGGCGTGACCGGGGCAGGATAGACCGAAGGGTCGGTGAGGACGCCGGTCAGCGCGCAGGTGACGACGGCTTTGTCGAGATTGGGCTCGCTCACGGTCAGTCTCCCTCGGGTGCGATGGCGAACAGCAGCGCGCGCGCCTCGGCCTGCCGGCCAGCGACAGCGTGCGCCTCGGCGACCACCCCGTCGATCGGCGCCAGGATCGCATATTGCATTTTCATCGCCTCGACGGTCGCAAGCGCCTGGCCGCGCTTGACCTTGTCGCCGGCCGTGGCCTCGATCGAGATAACGACGCCGCTGACCGGCGAGCGCACGGCGCCATCGGCGTCGGCCTCCTTGAGCTGCGGCGGCGCATAGGTGCGATCGGTAAAGCGTCGACAGACGCCGTCCAGGTCCAGCCACAGATCGTCGCGGTCGCGCGCGTAGGACGCGCGGGAGTCAACCCCGTCGATCCTGTAGCGCGCCTCGCCGTCGCCAAACGCGACGCTTTGAAAGGCCTCCTCCTCGCCGTCGACCGCAACGAAGATTTCCTCGCGCTGCCGGCGCACGGAAACGCGGCGCTCGACGCCATCGAGAGCTAGCCTCAACGGCGCGGCGCGCCACCCCGCTGTCGGCGTCGGCGGAGGTTCGCGCCCGACGAAAAGGATGGCTGCGAGCGCGATCGCCTTGCGGCTCGGCGCCGCCGCGGCGAAAGCCGCCTCGCCAACAAAAGCGGTGGTCGCACGGCCCTCGACGAATTTCGGCCGAGTGAGAGTCTCGATCAGGAAATCGCGATTGGTGACGACCCCGGCGACGAACGTCCGCTCGAGCGCGCGCAAGAGCCTGAGCCGCGCCTCTTCGCGCGTCGCGCCATGCGCGATCACCTTGGCGAGCATCGAATCGTAGAAGGGCGTCACCGGCGAGCCCTGTTCGACGCCGGCGTCGACCCGCACGCCTTCGCCGGCCGGCGGCCGCCAGATAGCGAGCGTTCCGATCGACGGCAGGAAATCGTTCGCTGGATCCTCCGCATAAAGCCGCGCCTCGATCGCATGGCCGCCAAACGCGAGTTCGGCCTGTCCGAAAGGCAACGGCAGCCCCTGAGCGACGCGGAACTGCAGCCGGACGAGGTCGAGGCCGGTCACACATTCCGTCACCGGATGCTCGACCTGGATGCGCGTGTTCATCTCGAGGAAGTAGAACCGTCGGTCCCCCGCTGGAGCGTCGTCGAGCAGGAATTCGACCGTGCCCGCTCCGACATAGCCGACTGCGCGGGCGACCGTGACGGCGGCCGCGCCCATGGCTTCGCGCAGCGAGGGTGGGACCGCCGGCGAGGGCGCCTCCTCGATGACCTTCTGATGACGCCGTTGGATCGAGCAGTCGCGCTCGCCGAGATGGACGATCGCGCCCTGTTCGTCGCCGAATACCTGCACTTCGACATGGCGCGCCGCCAGCAGCGCCCGCTCGATCAGCAGGCGGCCGTCGCCGAAGGCGTGCTCCGCCTCGGCGTGGGCGGCCTGCAGCGCGCCGTCCAGAGCCTCGGGCTCGCGCACGACGCGCATGCCGCGCCCGCCGCCGCCGGCCGCGGCCTTCACCATGAGCGGAAAGCCGATGCGCGCCGCCTCTTCGGTGAAGCGCGTCGGCGATTGGTCGTCGCCATGATAGCCCGGAACGCAAGCCACACCGGCTGCGGCCATCCGCGCCTTGGCCGCGCTCTTGTCGCCCATGGCGCGGATAGCGGATGAAGACGGCCCGACGAACACAAGCCCGGCTGCGGCGCACGCCTCGGCGAGATCGGCGTTCTCGGCGAGAAAGCCGTAACCCGGGTGAAGCGCTTCGGCGCCGGTCGCCTTCGCCGCGTCGATCAGGGCGCCGATCGAGAGATAAGATTGCCCTGGCGCCGACGGACCGATGCGAATGGCCTTGTCGGCGAGGCGAACATGCGGCGCCGCAGCGTCGGCGTCGCTATAGACAGCGATCGCGTCCAGACCTTCCTCGCGCGCGGCGCGGATGATCCGGCAGGCGATCTCGCCGCGGTTGGCGACGAGGACGGACGAAAATCGCGCGCTCACGGCCTCTCCCTCGCCCACGAAGGCGCGCGCTTGCCGGCGAAGGCGGCGAGCCCCTCTCGTCCCTCCGGGCCGCGCAGGGCGGCGGCGAAGCTCCGCGCCGCCGTCTCGATATAGACGTCCGGCGGTTCGGCGCGACACGCGCGCAACAGCCGCTTCGTCTCGGCGTTGGCGCCCGGCGCGCAGCGCTCGATCGCCTCGAGCAGCGCCGCGAGCTCGACATCGCTCGCCTCGACGCTGTCGCAATAGACATCGGCGAGCCCGACTGCCGCGGCTTCCCGGCCGTCCAGCCGCGCGCCGGTCAGCGCAAGCCGGCGCGCCGTGCGCTCGCCAAGGCGGCCGACGAGATAGGGGGCGATCTGCGCCGGGGGAAGGCCAAGGCTGGTCTCGGTCAGGGCGAAGCGGGCGCGCTGGGTGGCGATCACGATGTCGGCCGCGGCGGCGAGCCCCATGCCGCCGCCGACCGCGGCGCCGTCGACGACCGCAATGGTGACGAACGGCAGCTGCAGCGAAACGGGCGAAGAAACGCCCGCCCGCAACGTTGAGGGCGTGAAGCGGATCGGTCTCGCCCGGCGCGGGCTCTATCGCCAGCGCCGCCGAGAGCGCCTTGAGATCGGCGCCGGCGCTGAATACGCCGCCTTCGCCTTCGACCACCAGCGCGGCGAGATCCTGCGGCGCAGCGTCCAGCGCGCGCTCGATCTCGGCGACCATCTCCGCCGAAAGCGCGTTCTGGCGCTGCGGCTGGGCGAGGGTGAGGATCATGCTGCGCCAGGTCCGGCGCGTGCGGACGAGGGCCATCTCAGAACCTCGCCACGCCGAAGCTATTGCGGCGCAGGACCCGCGCCTCGCTCTCGGCGCAGGTCTCGAGGCAGAAGGCGAGCGTCGCCCTGCTGTCGCGCGGATCGATCAGCCCGTCGTCCCAGAGGCGCGCGGTGGCGAAGAGCGCGGTCGACTGGCGGTCGTAGCCCGCCACGATCTTCGCGGCCTGTTTCGTCATCGCTTCGGCGTCGAACGAGAGTCCCTTCGCACGCGCAGCATCCTCGGCGACGATCGTCATCACTTTCGCCGCCTGCTCTCCTCCCATCACGGCGACTCGGGCGTTCGGCCAGGAAAACAGGAATCGTGGATCGAAACTCCTGCCGCACATGCCGTAATGGCCGGCCCCGAAGGATCCGCCGATCTGCAGCGTCAGCTTCGGGACGCTCGCGTTGGTGACCGCCTGGATCATCTTCGAGCCGTGCTTGACGATGCCGGAGCTCTCCGCCGCGACGCCCACCAGATAGCCGGTGGTGTTCTGCAGGAAGACGATCGGAAGTCCCGCCTGGCAGCAGAGCTGGATGAACTGGCCGGCCTTGCTCGCGCCCGACGAATCGATCGGCCCATTGTTGCCGAGGAGACCGACCTCGCGGCCTTCGATGGCGGCGTGGCCGCAGACGGTTTCGGGACCGTAGCCGGGCTTGAAGTCGAGAAAGTCCGAACCGTCGACGAGCCGCGCGATCACCTCGCGCACGTCGTAGGGTTTTCGGTAGTCGACCGGCACGATGCCGAGCAGGTCTTCCGGATCGTAGAGCGGCGGCGGAGCGCGCGGCCTCGGCGGCGGAGCGCCCCAACCGAGATGGGCGAGGATCTCCCGGCCGATGCGCAAGGCGTCGGCGTCGTCCTCGGCGAGATATTCGCCAAGGCCCGTGGCGACGCAGTGCAACTCCGCGCCGCCCAGCGCCTCGTCCCTGGCGATCTCGCCGGTTGCGGCTTTGAGCAGCGGCGGCCCGGCGAGAAAGACCTTGGAACGACCGCGCACCATCACGACATAGTCGGCGAGGCCGGTCTGATAGGCGCCGCCCGCGGTCGACGAGCCATGGACGATCGAGATGACCGGAATTCCCGCCGCCGACATGCGCGCCATGTTGGCGAAGGTCGCCCCGCCGCGCACGAACATCTCTGCCTGCAGAAGAAGATTGGCGCCGGCGCTTTCAACCAGCTGGACGTAAGGCAGCTTCTCGCGCAGCGCGATCTCCTGCGCGCGGATCGCTTTCTCCACTCCCATCGGGTGCGCGGCGCCGCCCTTGATCCCGAAATCGTTGGCCGCGACCATGCAGCGGACGCCCGCAACGAAGCCGATGCCGGCAATGAGACCGCCGCCATAGACGTTCAGAGCTCCGTCATCCTCGTGCATGCCCAGGCCGCACAGCGTCGAGAGCTCGAGAAAGGCCGAAATCGCGGTCGAGAAACCAGTTGATCCGCTCCCGGGGCGGCAATTGTCCGCGCGACCGGAACTTGTCGTCGGCGCGGGCGGAGGCGTCGCGAACTCTACGTTCAAGATCCCGGAATTGGGCGATGAGTTCGAGGTGGGCCACGCGATTGGCGCGAAACGCCTCGCTTTCGACGATGACGTTCGACGCGATCGTCGGCATACAGTCGCTTCCTCCCGATCGCGTCCGCAGACAAGGTCAGCGTGATCGTTCACATATGATCGTTCATCAGATCATAGGGTCGGGCGGAAAGTCAAACGGGGGACATCCCGAATGCATCGCCGCAAGCGCCCGCGTTGCTGCCGGCGCTCGCCATATTAACAGGTTCCGGCCCGCCGCTGACCGTTTCGCGCTCACGGCATTAACAGAACGCCTCGAGCCGCGGCTCGCCCTCGGCGATGTGGCGGACCTTGCCGCAACAGCAGCCGCCTTCGAGTTTCATGCTCCGTCCTTCCGGTGCGATGGGCGGAACGTTAGCGGTCGAGACTCTGGTCAAGAAAGCGCCAGCTACCTTCGTCCACGAGCGCGAGAAAGGCAGTCGACGCGTGAAAGGGCGATCGCCGGTCCCTGCTCCGATCGGCGTAAAGCTATCGCCCAACCTCGCAGCGAAGTCTCCCTCAAGCCCCAGACTCCAGATGTCATCGCCGACCCCCGACACGAGCGGAGACTTTTGCCCCTCGCGCGCTGCGCGGGATGTCGGAGAAACTCCTCCGCAACATGCGGGAAGACTACTCAAGGCTATGAGATGTGGGGTCGCGTGAATTTCGGTCATCCAACCGCCCTGACTGGCTCTCCGAAATGGACCTTTTGCCATGACGAGTGTCGGTGCTGCGAGATCCGCCGGTCAGGATCAGAGATCTGTCCTTCACGTCGTCATATTTGGCTGCAGGGCGAGAAAGGAACCGTTCGCGGCCTGCTTCGGCCAGACGAGCGCCACGGCGACCGCGAGATCGGTTTCGTAGGAGATTGAGAGATGGATGTGGCCGATGCCCTCGCCCGCGGCGGTCGAGGAGGCGGCGCCAAGGAGGCGGGCGTTCGGGCGTCCGGCAGCATCGCGGCCGATTTCGATCTGTGGCAAGTCGAAGCCGTCCGACCAATCGTCGATCGTGAGCGCCTTGAACACCGCCTCCTTGGCGGCGAAGGCCGACGCCAGGAACCGCACGGGATCGCCCGCCACAGCGCTCGCCCGTTCCGCCGGCGTGAAAACGCGGCGGAGAAAAGCCTCGCCGGCGCCGTCCAGGATTGCCCGCATCCGACTGAGTTCGACGACGTCGATGCCGATCATGGCGCCCTCCGGCCTTTTGCGTCTGACCTCAATCGCCGGACCGAATAGCGACCATCAGGGCGGCGCCAACGACATCCTCAACGGCGGCGCCGCGCGACAGGTCGCTGACGGGCTTGGCAAATCCCTGTAAGACCGGGCCATAGCTCGCCGCGCCGGCAAGACGCTGAACGAGCTTCGAGCCGATGTTGGCGCTATCGAGATCGGGGAAGATGAGGATGTTGGCGCGGCCGGCGACCTCGCCGAGGTCATCCATCTTGCGCCGGGCGACCGCCTCCACCAGCGCCGTGTCGGCCTGGAGCTCGCCATCGACGGCGAGATCCGGCGCCATCGCCCGTGCGCGCGCAGTCGCCTCCACGACCTTCGCGACGCGCGGATGGTCGGCGCTGCCCTTTGTCGAGAATGACAGCAGAGCGACCCGCGGCTGCCAGCCGAGGATCGCCGCGGCGCTGCGCGCGGTGACGACGGCGAGGGCGGCGAGGGCCTCGGCGTCAGGTTCCGGATTGACGGCGGGATCCGCAAACACCAGGACGCCTGCTTCGCCGCCGGCAAAGCCCGGGATTTCCATCAGGAAAAAGCTCGACGGCGCGGTGACTCCCGGGACAAGGCCAATCACCATTTCCGCGGTGAGAAGCACCTCCTCGGTCGGGTAGGAAAGACCCGCAACCATGCCGTCAGCGTCACCTGCCGCGACCATGGCGGCGGCGAAGCCGAGCGGCGGCGCGATTAGGCGTCTGGCTGCGCCGGCCGGCATGTCGCGGGCGCGAGCGAGGTTCTCGGTGTAAGACGCGAGGCGGGCGGAACCGGCCGGCGTGACAACATCGATGCCGAAGGAAAGAAGGTCTGCGTCCTCCGCGGCGCCGATCAGGATCGGACGCGCGAGGCCGCCCTCGGCGAGTTGGATCGCGGCCGCGCGGATCACTGGCTCGTCCCCTTCGGCGAAGACAATCGCGCGGACGCGACCGCGCGCCCGGTTCATGAGATTGTTCAAGGTTTTCATGGGACCCCCCGCCCGGCGCGAGCGCTCCGCCTGCCCGAGAGGCAAGCGGGGTGGGATTCGGAAAGCCGTGAGAGGGGCTGCGCGGCACCTCTTCCGTTCTCGGGCGATCAGCGCTTGCCGTCGACAAGGGCGACGATGTCGCCGATCGTCCTCGGACGCCGGATCTCGAAGTTGCCTATGGAGACGCCGAGCTGGTCCTCGATAAGGGCGGCGAGCTCGACGCGGCCGATCGACTTCACACCGAGATCCTCGGCGAGGCGGAGGCTCAGCGACATCCCTTCCGGGTCGCGCTTGGCGACCTTCGCCACGAGAGCCAACAGGCTCGTTGCGGTATCGATCATGGGTTTCTCCTCAGGCGAGCTTGAAGGCGAGGACCGGCAACCCACCGAGGCTCAGAATGTTGGCCTCGACCGGGGCCGGCCCGGCCTCGAAGCGTCTCCTCAAGCTGTCCGGATCGATGTCGATCCCGGTGATGACGCCCTGCACGAAGACGCCTTCCTCGAGCTTCACATGGCCGTAGGCGTAAGGCGCGATGGCGTTGAAGCGCGGGTTCGGCGGCGGCGCCATGCTGTGGGAGACGAAGAGTGCTTCGCCGCGGCCGGAGAGTTCCACCGGCGTCTGGTGAAAATCGCCGCAGTTCGGGCAGGCGGCTGTCGGCGGGCAGGCGATCGCGCCGCACTTTTCACATTTGCGGCCGATCAGTTTTCCCTGCGCGAGGCTATCGTAGTAGGTCTTGATCAATGAATCGGGCATCTCAGTTGCCTCCCTGCAGCACAAGAACCGTGCTGATCATCGCGTAGCCGTGGGTGTGAACCACGGCAGTGTGCGGCGCCTTCGGCATCTGCCGCGGCCCGGCGTCGCCCCGAATCTGCTTGACCGCTTCGTAAGTGTCGGCGCCGGCGCTGGCCGCCCAGGCATGACCGAAGGCGTGGCGTCCGCCGTGCGTGCTCATCGGGCGGTCGCCATCAAACCGCAGCCGCCCCTCCCGCGCATAGGCAAGCCCTTCGCCCTTCGGCAGGTAGCCGGACGCTTCGGCCGAGCAAAGGCTCATGATGTGGGAGCAGTCGTGGGTGTGCAGGTAGTCGACGTCCGATGGCGCGATGGCCGCCATCGCATAGGCCTTGGCGAACGAGGCCTCGTCGATCGGCATCACGGTCGGGTCGTCGCCATACCACGGCAAATCCATAACCGAGATGCCGAAGCCCTTCAGTTCCACCGGCGGCGAGGCGCCGGCGACGGCCTCCTTGGCGCGCCCGATCACCATCGCCGACGCGCCATCGGCCGCCGTCACCACGCTATAGAGACGGCTCGGCCATGCGACATGCGGATTGTAGCGCGACGTCCAAAAGGCCCATGGGTCGTTAAAGCCGAGCGCCGCAGCTTCGTCCTCGAGGGTCTGTTGCCGACTCGCCTTGGGGTTCAAGGAACCATGCAGGCGGCGGGTACGGCAAAGCTCAAACAGGCCACGGTCGAGGTCTTCGATGGAAAGGTGGTATTTGCGGCAGTAGGCCTCGGCGACGAAGCCATTGTAGGTCGGGAAGATGTCATAACCCTGGGGAACGCTGTAGGCCTGGTTCACGCACTGGTCGGTCCACAGCCACATCTCCTCGCTGGGGATAGTGGTTCGCTCATATGGGCTCATGTTTTTCGGTTGGCTCTGGGTGCATTCGAGGCCGACCACCAGAACGCGGTCGTAGGCGCCCGAGGCGACGCTCATTGCCGCCAAGGTCGCGCCGACGTTCGTGGTCGAGCAGGCGGCGTCAAAGTGGACGCCGCCCTTCATCTTCGTGCCGAGCCAGTTGGCGAGCTGGCTGTAGGTGGCGGGCATCTGGCTCGTCTGCATGGTCACGTTGCCGACATAGACGGCGTCGACGTCCTGCGCGCTGAGCCCTGCGTCGTCGAGCGCCTCCTGTGCGGCCTTGGCCGCGAGTTCCTGCAGCGTCAGCCCCTTCAGCTCAGGCGTCTCCATGAGGTTGCCGAAGCGCGTGCAGCCGACCCCCAGAATGTGGACGGATTCTTTGAATCGCTTTGACACGGGTGTCTCCTTTCGGGCCGTGCCGGAGGCGCTTCGGAAGGTCGCATTGATCGCCCACCGGAAATGGCTTAGCTGAGATCGTAGGCGCCTGGGCTCCGGGCTTCTTGTCCCGGAGCGAAAGAAGGTTTGTCGGACAGTGCAAGGGCGGCCGATCGTTACGAGTGGCGGCGGCAAGCTCCCCTCGGTGACCTGGAGCACGAGGGAGGCGCAGCCGGCGGCCCGCTACGCGAATTGGCAAGAGGCGCTCGACGCGTCACACCATGCCTGGCGCCTCGACGACCGGGCGCCGGCGGACTTCAGAGCCGCCATCGCGTCGACGACCCTCGGTGATCTCAAGATCGTCCAATGCGCATGCGACCCCTGCCGCGGCCGCCGCGGCGGCAGTGAGATCGGCGCCGATCGCGAGGCCTTCTTTGGCCTGCTCCTCGTCCAGGACGGCTGCGAGGAAGTCACGGTCGACGCAAAGACATTCTCCATCGAACCGGGCATGGGGCTGCTCTGGGACTCCACGGCCCCGATTCGGTTCCGCCTGCTGTCGCCGATCCGCAAGCTCACCGTCTTCCTTGGACAGGGTCGGCTGCTCTGCGCGGCTCCAAATGCGCTCGACCGCCTAGGCGTGACTCTCGACTGGCGTCACGGCGTGGGCGCTGTGGCCGGCGCCTACGTCCGCGCGCTCTCGGCCGAGGCCGCCCACATCGACGCCGACCGAGGGCCAGCCGCCGCCGAGATTCTGCTGCACCTCATCTCCGGCGACCTTGACCAGCCCGGCGCCGCGCCGCTCTCATCGGCACAAGCGCAACTCCTTGCACGAGCCGACGCACACGTAGAGGCCCAGCTCGACGACGTCGATCTAGGGCCGCAGTCGATCGCCGCGGAACTCGGCATATCGGTGCGTTCGCTGCATCTGCTCTACTCCCACCGCGGCGCCACGGTGTCGCGACACATCCTTGAACGCCGGCTGGAGCGCTGTCGCAGGGATCTCGTCATCGAACCGCGCGCCAGCATCACCGAGATCGCGTTCCGATGGGGGTTCAACGACATGGCCCACTTCAGCCGGGCGTTCCGTCGACAGCATGGCGAAACCGCCAGCGCCTACCGAGGCCGGTTCCAACGCAACCGCGCCGACGAGGGCTCGTCGATCGATTAAGGAGAAATACGGTCGGTCGACGCGGATGTCGTTGCGTTGGGTCTCGTACGAGAACCGGGCATGTTCATGTCGTCGATCCGTCGTTGGCGCGGCGGGCTGATGGGGTGGAGGGAAGTGGATCGTCCATGGCGGCTCCTCAGGTGAAAGGAGCCGCGCTGCTCCGCCCGCGCCCGACTGCGCTCAACTGACGCAAACTGTTGCGAAGTCGCCTAACACTCACTACGCGCCCCCTCTTGCGAAGCGGGTTCGTTCCTCGGCCTGGGCCTGCAATTGGGTCGTGGCCGGCTGAATTCCCAAAGGAGAACCGGATGCGACATCCGGAGGACCAATTGGAGCCTTGAAAGAGGGCTACATAAGCGCCTTCTGGGGGTCGCCGATCATGAAGGCGCGAGTGTCCGGCGGCACGGCGTTCAAGAGATCGCGGATGAACTTCTCGCGAACCTGCATGCTCTGGTCAACAGGCACGCCCAAGGTAGACACACGAAACAATGCGCCGTCCGGAATCCACCCCCGCAGGCCGTATTGGAGCTTCAAGGCGTTGCGCGCCAAGTTGCTGTTCGTGACGTCGTAGCCGATCCGCATCCAGTAGCTGATCGGCTCGACACGGCCCTCCCGGGTCGCGACGAGGCTGGTCAACGGAATGGGCGTGGAGGACGGCGACCAACTGAACTTCGTCGTCACCGGCCTCGTGACACGGAACCCCTGCGCGGTGTAGCAGACCTCGGGGTGGTGCATCTGTAGTCGATCGCTCTGGCTCTCGCCGTAGGCGATCATCAGCATCACGGCATGACCGTCCTTGTCGATATAAGCCCGGGCCACTTCCTGATTGTAGATCTCCGCCTCCAGCCCATCCGCAGGCGGTTTGATTGCCTGCAGGCCCGGCAATTCGGCCCAATCGCCAAATGACCGGGGCACATGGGCATCGATATTGAACCCATCATGCGTCCGCGCCATCAGACGGTGCGGCGTCATCACATAGGCGAGCGCCGCGGCCGCGAGCATCGCCACGCAGGCCAGTGTCAAATTCAACGAGCGCGCCATGGGTGTAATCCGTAAATTGACGTTCCGCGGCGCCCCTATAGCATCCCGGTCGACGACGCCGTAAGTTGCGTACAGAGTGCAACGGGCCAAATTGCGGCGCGCGTCGACATGCTCCTCTTAGGACGGGCGTCCGGCTGAACCGGAAAGGCCTTGTCCCTCGGCGCGCATTTTGCGATCCACGTCGCATCTCGCCCGGGCGCGGCGCGCGCCTTCCGAGCAAGGGAACGCTATGACCAGCGATGAGAACTCTCGCACGCGTGGGCTTGAGCCGCGAGGCGCTTTGGGCCGGATCGCTCACCGTCCGCTCGCCGATCGACGGCGCTGAGATTGCCCGCCTTGCGGAGACGCCTCTGTCCGAAATGCCGACCATCGTCGCTCGCGCTCGCCACGCCTTTCTGGCCTGGCGGGAGGTCCCGGCGCCGCGTCGTGGCGAACTTGTGCGGCTGTTCGGCGAGGAGTTGCGCGCCGCCAAGGAGGCGCTGGGGGCGGTGGTGACTTTGGAGGCGGGCAAGATCGTTTCCGAGGGCCTTGGCGAAGTGCAGGAAATGATCGATGTCTGCGACTTCGCTGTTGGACTCTCCCGCCAGATCTACGGCCTGACCATCGCCTCGGAGCGCCCGGGCCATCGCATGATGGAGACTTGGCATCCGCTCGGGCCCTGCGCGGTCGTCTCGGCCTTCAACTTCCCGGTCGCGGTCTGGGCCTGGAACGCCGCGCTCGCGCTCGTCTGCGGAAACCCGGTCATCTGGAAGCCCTCCGAGAAGACACCGCTCAGCGCGCTGGCGGCCACGAAGATTTTCGACCGGGCGATCGCGCGCTTCGGCGCCGAAGCGCCGGACGGGCTGGCGCAGATCGTTGTCGGGGGGGCCGCGGTCGGCGAGGCGCTGGTCGCCTCGAAGGACGTGCCGCTCGTCTCCGCGACGGGTTCGACCCGCATGGGTGCGATCGTCGGGCCCATGGTGGCCGCTCGCTTCGGCCGGTCGATACTCGAACTCGGCGGCAACAATGCCATGATCGTGGCTCCCTCGGCCGACCTCGACATGGCTGTGCGCGCCATTGTCTTCTCGGCCGTCGGGACGGCCGGACAGCGCTGCACGTCGCTTCGGCGTCTCATCGTCCATCGCTCGATCCGCGCCGATCTCACGCGGCGGCTCGTCAAGGCCTTCTCCAGTCTGCCGATCGGCGATCCGCGCGAGGCCCGCACCCTGGTCGGCCCGCTCATCGATCATCCGGCGCGGGATCGGATGGCCGCGGCGCTCGAGCGCGCCAAAGACGAGGGTGGGCTCGTTCATGGCGGCGGAAGCGTCGGGTCAGGCGCGCCAAAGGGCGGCGCCTATGTCGAGCCGGCGATCGTCGAGATGCCCGGCCAAAGTCCGATTGCGCGCGAGGAAACCTTCGCCCCCATCCTCTACACGTTTGGCTATGAAACCCTCGACGAAGCGATCGCCCTACAAAACGATGTTCCGCAGGGCCTGTCGTCCTGCATCTTCACCCTCGATGTCCGTGAGGCGGAGACGTTCCTGTCGGCGGCGGGCTCCGATTGCGGCATCGCCAACGTGAATATCGGCCCTTCGGGCGCCGAGATCGGCGGCGCGTTTGGGGGCGAAAAGGAGACGGGCGGGGGCCGGGAAAGCGGATCGGACGCCTGGAAGGCCTACATGCGTCGGCAGACCAGCACGGTCAACTATTCGGCGAAGCTGCCGCTGGCGCAGGGTGTGCGCTTCGATGTCTGAAGTCGCCCTCGCTACGGCGGCGCATTTCCGACAACGCGGCGCCGCCCGTTCGCGGATGAAGAAAAGACGAACGCTATGCCCAAGTCGCGCGGAGACATCGCCCGACCCGCTTGAGCTCGACACGGTTCGCCACGCCGGTGTTCTCCAAATTCAAGCTCTGCAGGCAAAGGGCGTCCGTGATTGAGACATCGAAGGCCTCAAGCGGATTGCCGGACAAATCGAGATTTTCGAGGCTTATCGCGCCGGTGAGCGCCCCGGCGCTGAAAGAGCGGATCCTGTTGTTGGCGAGTATGAGTTCAGCCAGCTTCGAATTTTGCGCAAACGATCCGAGTTGCACCATTTCGAGCTGATTGGAGGAGAGATTGAGTTTCGTCAGCTCTTCGTATTCCTCGAACGCGTTGATATCGATGTCGCCTATGTTTTGGTTCGATAGGTCGATCACGGCAGTTGTTATGGTGTATCCGAAGTCCGTGAGCACGTCTTTGGTCAGCGTCAGCCCGGTCATCGCATCGCCTCGTTTCGGCATTCGGCCGCCAAGCGTGGCGCCCGCCTTCGGGCCACAACCAGAACACGAAACGTCGGCCCGGCCAACGCGACCGGACGTCGCGCGTCTCGAGCGCTGCTGAGCTTGCGGAGCTTCTGAAGGCGGAGATGGCGACGCGCGACGTCATCGTGGTCGGCGGCGGCCACAACGGATTGGTGGCCGCGGCCTACTGCGCTGCCGCGGGCCTCAAAGTCACGCTTCTGGAGCGCCGCGCGGGCGTCGGCGGCGCGGCGGCGACGGAGGAGTTCCATCCGGGCTATCGCAATTCGGCGGCCGCCTACGCCGTGTCGCTGCTCAATCCGACGGTGATCCGGGACCTTGACCTCACGGGTCATGGCCTCCGGATCGTTGAACGCCCGCTGTCGAATTTTCTGCCGTTGCCGGATGGCGCGTACCTGAAGGTCGGGCCCGGACGCACGAAGACCGAGGTCGCGAAATTCTCGGCGCGCGACGCCGAGCGGCTCGACGCCTACGAGGCGCGGATCGAGCGGCTGGCGGACGCCCTGCGCGTAGTCGCTCTCGAAGCGCCGCCGAACGTGACGACCGGACGTGGCCTTGCAGCGAGCCTCGCGCCGCTTCTCGCGACGGCCCGTGTCGCCAACCGCCTGCGACCGCTCAGGATCGAGGGACAGCGCGACCTTTTCGAGATCGTCACCCGTTCGGCTGGCGACATGCTCGACCAATGGTTCGAAAGCGATCCGCTCAAGGCGATACTCGGCTTCGACGGCATCGTGGGGACCTATGCGAGTCCCTACGCCGCCGGAACGGCCTATGTGCTCCTGCATCATTGCTTCGGCGAGGCGAACGGCCGCAAGGGCGCCTGGGGCCATGCGGTCGGCGGCATGGGCGCGATCACCGAAGCCATGGCCCGCGCTGCGGCCGAGCGCGGGGTCGACATCCGCACGAACGCGGGCGTCGCGGAAATCGCGATATGCAACGGCCGGGCGACCGGAGTCGTCACCGAGACGGGCGAACGGCTCGACGCGCGCGCGGTCGCCTCGAGCCTCCATCCGAAACTGACCTTCGAAAAGCTCGTCGATCCCGCGGCGCTGCCGACGGACTTTCGCGCGCGTATCGCCTCGTGGCGCAGCGCCTCCGGCGTCTTCCGCATGAATGTCGCGCTCGCCGAACTACCGAGCTTCGCATGCCTGCCCGGGCGGGCGCCGGCCGAGCACCACGGCGCCGGAATCGTGATTGCGCCGAGCCTCGCCTATATGGAGCGCGCTTTTTTCGATGCGCGCCTGGCAGGCTGGTCGGCGGCGCCGATCATCGAAATGCTGCTCCCGTCGGTTCTCGACCATTCGTTGAGCCCCCCGGGCCGGCATGTGGCCTCCCTGTTCTGCCAGCACGTCGCGCCGCGATTGCCCGACGGGCGGTCGTGGGACGAGGCCCGCGAACAGGTCGCCGACCTGATGATTGACACGGTCGACGCCTACGCGCCCGGTTTCAAAGGATCCATCATCGCCCGAAAAATCCTGTCGCCGCTCGACCTCGAGCGCGACTACGGCCTCGTCGGCGGCGATATTTTTCACGGCAGCCTGTCGCTCGATCAGCTCTATTCCGCCCGACCCGCCCTCGGCCATGCCGATTACCGGTCACCCATCTCCGGACTCTATATGTGCGGCTCCTCGACCCATCCGGGCGGCGGGGTCAGCGGGCTGCCGGGCCGCAACGCGGCTCGCGAGATCGTGAAGGACTTTCGCCGCCGCCGCCGGGCGCGCTGACCCCGCGCCATTGTGGGAACGGTCCGAGTTCGGCTATGCGCAGGAGCGAAAGCCAATCTCCCCTTCAGATGACATCCGCCAAAGACGCGCCCGAGCACCCGGGCCTGCCCAATCTCGAGCGTCTGCTCGCGTTTCTGACGCTCGCAATGGCGATCGCCATGTCGGTGCTCGACGGAACCATCGTCAACGTCGCGCTGCCGACCATGGCGCACGACCTCGCGATTCGCCCGGCGGCCTCGATCTGGATCGTCAACGCGTTCCTGCTTGCGGTCACGGTGTCGTTGCTGCCGCTGTCGGCGCTCGGCGACACGATCGGCTATCGCCGGGTCTATACGCCGGGGCTGGCGCTGTTCACCCTGGCCTCGCTTGCCTGCGCGCTTGCGCCGTCCCTTCCGTTCCTTACAGTTGCCCGCGCCGTGCAGGGCCTCGGCGCGGCGGGGATCATGAGCGTCAATATTGCGCTCGTCCGGTTCATCTATCCTTCGTCGAAGCTCGGACAGGGCGTCGGCAACATTGCGGTGGTGGTCGCACTATGCTCGGCCGCCAGTCCGACCGTGGCCGCCGCGATCCTTTCGGTGGCGTCCTGGCGATGGCTGTTCCTCATCAACGTTCCGATTGGCTTCGTCGCCCTCATCCTGGCGGTACGGACGCTCCCCGACACGCCCCGCTCGAAGCGAACGCTCGATCCGACCAGCATCGCGCTCAACGCTCTGACTTTCGGCCTGATGATTGCGGGCGTCGACGGGCTCGGACAGAAGCGGGAGGTTGCGGTCCCGGTCGGCGAGTTGATCGCGGCCGGCGCCTTCGGGGCGCTGTTCGTGCGCAGGCAGCTCAAACAGGCCGCCCCGCTGCTGCCAGTCGACCTCCTGAAGCGGCCGATCTTCGCCCTGTCGCTGGCGACCTCGATCTCCTCGTTCGCCGCGCAAACCCTCGCCCTGGTCGCGCTGCCGTTCTACTTCGAGGATGTCCTGAGCCGTTCGGACGCGGCGACCGGACTCCTGATGACGCCCTGGCCGATGGCGACTGCGCTGATCGCCCCGATTTCCGGGCGGCTTGCGGACCGCTACGCGCAGGGCCCGCTCGGATCGGCCGGGCTTCTCATGATGGGCCTCGGCCTGACGCTCGTCGCGCTCGACGTCGGCAATGCGGACGGGACGGCGCTCGTCTGGCGGCTTGCGATCTGCGGCCTCGGCTTCGGCTTCTTCCAGGCTCCGAACAACCGGCTGATCATCGGCAGCGCGCCCGCCGATCGCACTGGCGGGGCCGCAGGCTTGCAATCGGCCGGCCGGCTCCTCGGCCAGTCGCTCGGCGCCGCGATGATGGCCGTCGCCTTTGGACGCGCGCCCGAGCACGCGACGTCCATCGCGCTCTGGACAGCGGCCGGCATGACGCTCATCGGCGCCTGCACGAGCGGCTTGCGGAGAGGATAAGCCCGGTCGCCTGCACGCCTGGCAGCGACTGAATGATATCAAGCCATTAAGCGCACAAAACTGTCCCAAATTCGCGATCTTTCGGGCTGTCGCCGCCCGTCGGGCGAGCCGGTGGTCGCTGGGGTGGTCCGGAGCGCGCTCCGCTTTTGGAAATGCGTCAATGATATCAATCTCTTAGGATCAATAAATAACAAAAATGATATGTAATATAAGGGGCTGCGGGCCAGCCGCTGGCCGGGCCGGCTCTCCCCGCACCGCGCGAGGGCCGATGCGCCCCTGCGAGCCGTCGGCGGGCTGCGCGAGGCCCGCGCCCCTCCCGGTTCGCGCCGGAACACGCTGCGTCCGCTCACCCGACGTGCGCGCGCCGCCTCGAGCGGCCTCTCCTCATCCACGCCGTCGTCGCCCCCCGCATTCGCTCGGCCCTGACCACCCGGCAAGACCAAACATCGCACATGACTCCCAATTCCGCGGCAATTGCCGCCGAGCGGCGAAATCGATCGGGATGGCAGGGCGATGCAGGCGGAAGAGGTTTGGCCGGCGAGAGGAGGCGACCGCCGCGCAACGCTGCGTTCGGTCGTCGATAAATTGAACCGGGCCCGGTCTCTTCTGGCCCTTCGCGCCTGAGACCGGGCCGGTCGCCCATCTCGGAGGGGATGCGCGCCGGCGTCTGGGCTTCAACGTTGTGCGTCGCCGCACGACGAAGACCGCCCACCGCCGGCGCTACGGCGGCCTTCGTCCAATTCTCTACGGTCAGATGCTGTTCGATTTCATCTGGTCCGCGATATAGTCCGCCTGCCGTATCGCGAGCGTCACGATCGTGAGCGTGGGATTCTCGGCGCCGCCGGTGGTGAACTGGCTGCCGTCCGAGACGAACAAATTCTTGATGTCGTGGGTCTGGCCATGCTTGTTCACCACGCCGTCGCGCGCGTTCTCGCTCATCCGGTTCGTGCCGAGATTGTGGGTCGAGGGATAGGGCGGCGTCGGGAAGGTGCGCGTAGCTCCGACCGCCTCGTAAAGCGCCTTCCCTTGAGCAAAGGCGTGGTTCCGCATGGCGGTGTCGTTAGGGTGGTCGTCGAAATGCACGTCGACGACGGGGAGTCCCCACTTGTCCTTCTTGTCGCTGAGCGTGATCCGGTTCGTCTCCTGCGGCATGTCCTCGCCGACGATCCACATTCCGGCCATATTGGAGTAGCCGTCGAGCGCGGTGGTGAATTCCCGCCCCCAGGCGCCCGGATCGAGGAAGGCCGCCATAAAGGGAATGCCGAGCGAGAGCGTTTCGAGTTCATACCCGCCGACGAATCCGCGGCCCGGATCGTTTCGCGCCTCGTCGCGGATGATGCCAGCCATCGTCGTCCCTCGGTACATGTGAACCGGATTGTCGAAGATCGCATAAACCGATCCGGTCGTATGGCGCATGTAGTTGCGGCCGACCTGGCCCGAGGAATTGGCGAGGCCGTCGGGGAATTTCGCAGACGCGGAATTGAGCAGGAGCCGGGGGCTTTCGAGCGAGTTGCCGGCGACCGCCACGATCCGCGCCTTCTGCCGCTGCAGTTTGCCCTCGGCGTCGAAATAGGTCACGCCCGTCACCTTCCCTGACGCGTCGTGCTCGATCTGCGCGACATGCGACTCGGGGCGGACCTCCATGTTTCCTGTGGCCTCGCCCTTCGGGATCTCGGTGTAGAGCGTCGACCACTTGGCGCCCCACTTGCAGCCCTGGAAGCAGAAACCCGTCTGGTGACAGGCGACGCGATCGTCGCCCGGGACGGAATTGATCGCCATCCGCCCGGTGTGACACTCCTTGTACCCGAGCTTGTCGGCCCCCGCTTTGAAGACCTTGAAGTTGTTGTTGCCCGGCAGGCCCGGCAGATCGCCGGTGCGAGTCACCCGCATCTTGGCCTCCGCCCTGGCGTAATAGGGTTCGAGCTCCGCCAGCGTCAGCGGCCAGTCGAGCAGGTTCGCGCCCGGAACGTTGCCGTAGGTCGAGGTCGTCTTGAACTCGTGATCCTGTAAGCGGAGCGAAGCGCCCGCCCAGTGGGTCGTCGTTCCGCCGACCGATTTGACGATCCAGGCGGGCAAATTCGGGAAGTTCTTGTGCACCCGCCAGCTGCCCGAAGTCGTGCGCATGTCCGTCCACGCGAGTTGGGCGAAGCTCGCCCACTCGTCGTTGATGAAGTCCGGGAAGTCGTAGCGCTTGCCCGCTTCAAGGACGACGACCTTCACGCCCTTCTGCGCTAACTCGTTGGAGAGCGTCCCGCCGCCGGCGCCCGATCCCACGATGACGACGACGCTGTCGTCGTTCAGATCGAATTTCGCTGCCATGTCCGTTTCCTCGCCTGATTCTGGTTTTGCTGGCGACGTCAGAGCCAGGTGATGTCGTTGAAGCCGCGATCGATATATCCGCCCTTCGAGAAGGACTTGCCCTCGTATCCGAAGATCGGCCAGATCTCCTGCTGATTGTAGAGCGACACCACGAGGCCGGAGCGGATCGTCTCGAACATTGGATTGTGGGCCTGCCCCTTGAGTAGGGCGACACGGTCGGCCTCCCAGCCCTGCCCGACATAGCCTCCTGGCCCAGCGGCGCCGTCGAGCGCGGCCACGAACGCCTCGAGATCGGCCTTCGTCGCCGGATCTGCCGCGGCCTTCTCGTCATAGGACTTCATCGCGATTGCGTAATAGCGGTCCGGCACCCTGTCGTGCGGATAGATGTCGCGCGCCACCAGGATCAGGGTCTTCATCGTCTCCGGCCTCAGGCCCTTGACCTCAAGTCCCCAGGCTTCGCCGGCGTTGAGCAGCGCTCCCGTCGTCGTGATTGCGATGGCGGCGGCGTAGCCGCCAGCCGCGGCCGACCGTTGCAGAAACCCGCGGCGGGACAACGCGCCCCTTGTCGACTCTCCTATCGTCATGGCTGTCTCCTCCAAATTTGTATTTTTTCGACTTGTCCCGCCGTTTACCGGTAGTGACCGTGCTTTTGCAGCACTTCGATCTTATAGCCGTCAGGGTCCTCGACGAAGAAGAACCGCGCGATCAGGGTCTCGTCACGATTGAACTCGACGATCTTGCGCGGGTTAAGCCCCTCCGCCTCGAAACGGCGGTGCTCCGCGTCGAGGTCGTCAACCACGACAGCGAAGTGGCCATAACTTGCGCCGAGATCGTATGGCTCCGCGCGGCCCTTGTTGATCGTCAGCTCGACCTCGAAAGGCAACTCGGCGTTGGCGAGATAGACGAGCGTGAAATCCTGGAAATCGAGCCGATGCGTCGGCTCGAGCCCGAAGGCCTTCTCGTAGAACGCCAGAGACCGCGCCTCATCGAGGACGCGCACCATCATGTGGATGATTTTCGCCATTCGCTCTCACGCCGAAGGACGCCGCTTCTGCGACATGATGACGCAAGCCTAGAGGTTCCACCAAGGCGCGGGTGTTATTGGCATACTACGTGGTCTAGGCCGCTTCGGCGCGCCCCTGTCCGCTCTCGACCCGCCGCGTCTCGATCGCCACGAGACAGATACAGCGCAAGTGAGAGGTGAAATTCGGGATCTCCCCCCACATCAGCAGGACCTCGCGATGCAGGGTCGAGATGAAGCGGGGCACGGTCATTTCCTCGCCCGCAGCAATGTGCTCGAGGATGCCCCAGAACATCTTCTCCAGGCGGATGCTCGTGCACTGGCCGTTGAGCCGAATCGAGCGCGTCTCGAAGGCGTAGCTGTCCGGGGACTGGCTGGCAAAAATGCGGCACATGTTTCCTCCCTCGGCCATCTCCGACGCGGCCATTTCGGCGCGGAGCGTAGCGCGTTCGCGGCCAGCGCGACGGACGGCCCGTCATGCGATCCGAAGTCATTCTTGCGCGGGACCGAGCGCGGGTCGAGCCGGGTCGCGCCCCGAAGGAGAGAATTTTTGGACGGGCGCCAATAAACGACAATGGGTCGAACCAACGTTCTGGAACCTTCTCCGCGAACGGCGGCAACGAGACCCGGCCTCTACTCTTCTTCGAGCGCCCTTCGCGTAAGAGACCGACCCCGCGCCAGACAGAAGCGGCGCGCCGGCAATCGCCGCGTCGGGTCCGGCTTTCGTCGAAACGCGCCGCCTGCGGCGTCCGTCCGCAGCGCGGGGGCCTTGATGAAAATGGCGGTCGCCGTGGAAGTTGCGATGACGCCGGCCTACCAGTCGACGAACGTTTCCGCACCGCCGAACGACAAGGGAAAGCCCTGGTAATGGGGCAGGGCGTCGGCGACGGGCAGGACGGCGTTCGCGCATTGGACGTGGAACTGGGGCTTGAATGCGCCTTTGGGGAGAAGGTAGGCGCTGACGCTCCGCATCCCGACGCTCGGCAGCTCGGCGTAGAGATACGCGCCGCAATCCGGGCAGCGCATCCGCTCAGTCGTCTTCACCGCCATCGCGACGGGCTTGCCGCGCACGACCTCCACCGCCTGCCGAGGATAGATCGCCGCGGGGATATAGGCCGCGCCGTGCGCCGCCTGGCAGTCGTCGCAATGGCAGTAGAGCTGCACCGTGGGTTCGCCGGAGATTCTTAGTCTGATGGCCCCGCAGCGGCATCCCGTCTCGATCATGGCTCGTCCTCTTCATCGTTGAAAGGACGAAATCTAAGGCGGGGCGCTGTCAGATTCCGTCAGCAGCGCGCCGCGCCTCACGCGCCCGGATAGTCCTCGATCCGGCCGATCGCCGGCGGCCGCGTTTTCCGGATTCGCTTGCCGACCGCCCCGACCCGGCGCAGCACGCGCAGCACGTTCGCAGAGGCCATTTTCGCCAGATCCCGCTCGGAAAACCCGCGCCGCACGAGCTCTGCGAACAGATGCGGGAAGCGGCTGACGTCCTCGAGGCCTTCGGGCGAAGCGCCGCCGAAATAATCCGATCCGATCCCGACATGATCGACGCCGGCGGTCGCGGCGAGCCGCTCGACGTGGTCGGCGACTTGTTCCAGCGTCGCTTTCGGCGCGGCTCCATGCCGGGACTCGAGTTCGGCCAACTGCGCCTTCGGATCGGCGGCGAGCGGCGCCTTGCCGAAGGCGTCGCGCCCACGCCTGAGCCAGTCCCGCAGCGGCTGCGACACGAACCCGGGCACGAACGTCGCCATGACCAAGCCGCCGTTCGCCTTCAGACGCCTCAGGACGTCGTCCGGCGCGTTGCGCGGATGATCGCACAGCGAATAGGCGTTGGAATGCGAAAGCGCGACGGGCGCCTCGGTTGCGTCGAGCACGCGCCGCATCCCGTCATGGGACACGTGGGCGAGGTCGATGACGATCCCGAGCCGGTTGAGTTCGCCGACCACGGCGCGGCCGAAGGCGTTGAGGCCGCCGTTGCGCGGGGCGTCGGTCGCCGAATTGACCCAGTCGAGCGTCTCGTTGTGGCAGAGCGTCATCAGCCGGACTCCGGCCGCGTGCCAGATCCGGAGCGGGCTCAGCGAATTCTCCAGCCCGACTCCGCCCTCGACCGCAATGAACGAAGCGATCTTTCCGACCGCCTTGGCCCGGCCGTAATCCGCCGCGCTCCGGGCCGGGTGGAAAACGTCCGGGTGCGCCGCCTCGATCCGGCGGATGAGGTCGATCTGCTCGAGCGTCGTTCGCGCCGGATGAGGCGCGCCGGTTGGTTGGAAGGCGGCCCAGAATTGCGCTCCTACCATGCCTTCGCGCAAACGGGGGATGTCCGTGTCGGCCTTTTCGTGCACCCGATTCAGTTCGTAGGCAAGGACATCGCCGCGCGCCGTCTTGTCGATCCGGATGATCCACGGCAGATCGTTGTGGCCGTCAAAAACAGGAGCGCGCTGCAAAATTGAACGCGCCACCGCCATCGCATTGTCGTTGCCTCGGGTCGAACGGGCAGTCGAGTTTTGATCCACCTGTCCAACTCAATCGAGCGGGACGGCGACAAAGCGCGCTACGCCTTCGCCGTTGGCGACCAGCAGCAGCGCTGGTTTCTTTGCGTTGTCTTTCTTGGACGCATCGATCGCCTTCGCGAGATCGCTCGGCTTCTCAACCGCCTGGTGATTGATCTCCTCGATCACGTCCCCCGGCCTCAAGCCGCGATCCGCCGCCGGGGACCCCGGTTCGACCGACGTGACGATAACGCCCTTGATGGAGCCTTTGATCTTGAAGGTCTTGCGCGCATCATCCGTGATGGCCGGAGAATTCCATCCCGAGGGCCTTCTGTAACCGGGCTCTCCAAGGCCACGCTGCTGTCCTCGCTCGTGGCCTCCGCGGTTTTCTCGCCGTCCTCCAAGCGGCCGAGCGTCACGGATTTGGTCGTCTCCTGGCCGTTGCGGACAACGACGACGTCCACCGTTTTGCCGACCGGGGTCGAAGCGACCATACGCGGCAGGTCGCGCGATTCCTCGATGTCCTTGCCGTCGAACTTGACGATCACGTCGCCGGCCTTGAGCCCGGCGGGTTTTGCCGGGCCTTTGTCTTCCACGCCCGCGACCAGCGCGCCGCGCGCCGTTCCGAGTCCCAGACTTTCTGCGATGGTGTCGTCGACCGGCTGGATGCGGACCCCGAGCCAACCGCGGCGTGTCTCGTGGAACTGCTGAAGTTGAGCGATGACCGGCTCTACCGTCGCGGACGGCGTGGCGAATCCGATCCCGATCGAGCCGCCGGACGGCGACAGGATCGCCGTATTGATGCCGATCACTTCCCCCTGCATATTGAACAGCGGACCGCCCGAATTCCCCTTGTTGATCGAGGCGTCGGTTTGCAGGAAGTCGTCGTAGGGGCCGCTGTCGATGTTGCGGTTGCGGGCCGAAATGATGCCGGCGGTCACCGTTTCCCCAAGCCCGAACGGATTGCCGACGGCCATCACCCCGTCGCCGACGCGCGCCTTATCGCTATCGCCGAACTTGACCGACTTCAGCGGCTTGTCGCTCTCCACCTTCAGCACGGCCACGTCCACCTTCGAATCCTTGCCGATCACCTTGGCTTTCAGCTTGCGGCCGTCGGTGAAGATGACGACAATGTCGTTGGCGTCGCCGATGACGTGGTTGTTGGTGATGACGATCCCGCTCGGATCAATGACGAATCCGGAGCCCAGCGACTGCGCTTTCTGCGCGCGTGGGCGCGGGATGCCGCCGTGATTCTTGAAGAACTCCTCAAACATCTCGTCGAAGGGCGTGCCCTTGGGAAGCTCCGGGATTGCGCTGCCGCCCTTTTCCTCGATCGTCTGGGTCGCCGAGATATTGACCACCGCGTCGTCAACCTGTTCGGCAAGATCGGCGAGGTTGGTCGGGCGCGCCTGCGCAAATGCGGGACTGGACGGCGCAAGCGCGAGCGGGGCGCTCCCTGCGAGCGCCAAGGCAGTTGTCGCCACAAGCGCCGCGGAATGGACGTGCCGGCGGGGCGACGCCGAGCTGCTCGCTGAATGGTTCATCGGAATCCTCCTCGAAATCGTCCGCAGACCGAGACGCGGCGAGAGTCCGCCGCCAGTACATAAGCTAAACGAGCGAGCGCGAGGCCCAAACAATCGCGACGCCGAGCAGCGCCGCCCCGAGGCCGACGCCACGGAGCTTGTTTGGGTCCTCTTGGGCGGCGACGGCCATGCGTTTGCGCATCTGCTCCGTAAATCCCGCCATCAGCATTCCTTCTATGGCGAAAACGAGTCCGATTGCGGCGACGAAGTCGCGCATTTCAGTCCGCCTTAGCCGTCGGCGGAGGAACCGCCGCAGACGGCGTCCCTTCGGGCGGCGGCGTCGGCGTGCTGAAATAGCGGAAGAAGTCCGATTTCGGGCTGAGCAGCGTGCGCGTCTGCCCATCCTTGAAGGCGTTCTGATAGGCCTGCATCGAGCGATAGAACACGAAGAACTCCGGATCGGCGCCATAGGTCTCGGCGAAGATGCGGTTGCGCTCGCCGTCGCCTTCGCCGCGGATCTGCTCGGCCTGCTGCTGCGCCTGGGCGGTGATGACCGTGACCTTGCGGTCCGCTTCCGCCCGGATCTGCTGCGCCTGCTGCGAGCCCTGCGCGCGATACGAGGCCGCGCGTTGCTGCCGCTCTGTCTGCATGCGGTGGAAAACGGCCTCGGAATTCTCCGCCGGCAGGTCCGCTCGCTTGATTTGCACGTCGATGACATCGAGTCCGAAGCGCTTGGCTCCGCCGATCATCTGATGCTTGATGTCCGCCATCAGCGCGTCGCGCTTATCGCGCACGATGTCGGTGATCGACGCCCCCGAGAGCGTCCTGCGGAGCGCCGAGTTGAGCATGCCGCCGAGTTGGGCGTCCGCGCCGCGCGTATTGAAAACGGATTGATAGAAGAGCAGCGGATCGTCGATCTTGTAGCGGACGAATGCGTCGACCTCGAGCCGCTGGTTATCCGACACGAGCACTTCCTGGCGCTCGTTGTCGAGCGCGAGGATGCGCTTGTCGATATAGACGACCGTGTCGACGAAGGGCCACTTGAAGTAGAGGCCGGGCGCGCCGATCAGGTCCCGGACTGGCTGACCGAAGCGCAGCACCAGCGCCTGCTCGGTTGGATCGACGACGAACATCGACATCAATGCGATAACAATAGCGACGGCGGCGATCACGAGCATCGCCAGACCGGAGAGATGGCGGTTCATTTGCCCGCCCCCGACTTGGGCTGTAGCGCGTCGAGCGCAATGTAAGGCACGGGGGGACTGACCCCGTTGGTGTCGACGATCGTTTTGTCCATCGGCCCGAGCACGCGCTCCATCGTTTCAAGATACATGCGTTCGCGCGTCACCCCCGGCGCTTTCTTGTATTGCTCGTGGATCTGGTTGTAACGGGCCGTCTGGCCTTTGGCCTCCAGGATCGTCTGCTCGCGATAGGCGTTAGCCTCGGCGGTTATCCGTGACGCGCCGCCTTCGGCTTCGGGAACCACCTTGTTGGCGTAGGTTTCGGCCTCGTTGACTTGCCGCTGCTGGTCCTGCTGCGCCGCAGTGACGTCGCGGTAGGCGGAGAGGACCTGGGTCGGCGCGTCGACCGACTGGAGTTGAACCTGCTTGACCAGCACGCCCGCGCGATACTCATTGAGCAAGGTCTGCATCCGCTTCTGCACGTCGGCTTCAACTGCGGCGCGGTCGGTGGTCAAAATGCCGTCGATCGTCTTCAGGCCAACGACCTCACGCATGATGCTTTCGGCCACCGCCTTGACCGTCTCGCGAGGCCTCAGAATGTTGAATACATAGTCCTCGGGTCTGGCGGGATCGATCTGCCAGTTCACCCGGAAATGGACGTTGACAATGTTCTTGTCGCCCGTGAGCATCTGGCTCTCTTCTGGCACGTCCAGGTTGGACGCGCTCCGGTAACCGACTTCGGTGATCTGCTGATCCCAGACGGGGACCTTGATCACCGAGCCGATCGGCCACGGCCAGTTGGTGTTGAGGCCTGCGGCGGTCTTGCCGGTATAGCGGCCGAACACGAGGTTGATGCCGACCTCGTTGGGCTGGACGGTATAGAACGTGCCCCAGGCGAACCAGACGAGGATAGCCGCCAGGATCACGAAGGCGATCGTGCGGCCGCTGAGACCCCCGCCCGGTCCCGACGGGCCCTTGCCGCCCGGCGCGATCCGGCCGAGGGCAGCCTGAACGCGACGAATGATCTCCTCGAGGTCGCCTGTCGGCGGACCGGATGGCCCCTGTCCCCACGGACCCCGCCCCGGCTGGCGCCAGGGTCCGCCACCTTGATTGTTCCAGGACATCCGATCCTCTTCCCCCCAGCCGCTTGCCGCAGTGGCTTATATAGGCAAGCCCAGTGACGCGGCAACGAGCCATTCCATCGCGCCGAACGCGCGCTTACTCCCGCGCCGCAATTTCGCCTTGCCGGTCGCGAGGCTTTCCAAACGCCTCGCCGTCCTTCTCGCGCGGCGTTAGGGGCGTCACCCTGAGAGCGGCGATGCGGTTACGTTGCTTGCGCAACACCTCGAAGCGGAAGCCGTAAAAGGAGAAGGTCTGGCGCGGCTCGGGAATTGCGCGCGCCTCATGGATGACGAGGCCGGCTATGGTCGCAGCTTCCTCGTCGGGCAAATTCCAGTCCAGCGCCCGGTTGAGGTCGCGAATCGTCACTCCGCCGTCGACCACGACAGAGCCGTCACGCTGCTTGCGCAGACCCAAGACCGCCTCGTCATGCTCGTCCCGAATGTCTCCGACGATTTCCTCGATGATGTCCTCCAGCGTCACCAGGCCCTGGACGACGCCATATTCGTCGACGACCAGCGCCGAATGGGTCTTGCGGCGCAGAAAGGCCTGGAGTTGGTCGCTGAGGCTGGTCGATTCTGGCACGAACCAGGGCTCCAGCGCCAAATCAGCGATCTTGAGACGGCTCGCATCGCCATCGGCGGCTACTAAGGCGCGCAACAAGTCCTTGGCGTGCAGCACGCCGATGATGTTGTCCGGATCGCCTCGCCATAGCGGCAGACGCGTGTAGGGCGATTTGATCGCTTCACGCACCACTTCGTCCGGCGGCAGGTCGGCGTCGATCAGCCGTATCTTGGTGCGGTGCACCATGACATCGGAAACAGGCACCTCGGCGAGTTCCAGAAGGCCGCCGAACATATCACGCTCGTTTCGCTCGACTTCGCCCTCGCGATGAAGGATGTCGACGGCGCCCATCAACTCCTCGTGGCCCGAGACGCCGGCGTCTGTCTCGGTCAGCGACAGGCCGCAGACGCGCAGGACGAACCGCACCAGCGCCTCGACCATCCTGACGACCGGGCCGAACACAACGACAAAGAAAAGCACAACCGGCGCAATTGTCAGCGCCACGCGGTCCGGATAGGCGATGGCGATCGTCTTCGGCATAACCTCGCCGAAAATGACGATCAGCGCCGTCATTGCGACTGTCGCCACTGCGACGCCGTTCTCGCCATAGAGGTCCAGCATGACGCTGGTTGCAATCGCTGACGACCCGATGGTGACGAATTGGCCGCCGAGCAGCATGGCGCTGATCAGTCGTCCGCGCATGCCGATCAGCCGTGTCACCAGCGCGGCGCGCGCATCCCCGGACATTTCAAGGGCATGCATGCGGGCCCGCGATGCCGCAGTCAGCGCCGTCTCCGCGCCCGCAAAAAAGGCCGCAAAAGCGATACTGACGACAATGATGGCGATGTCGAGAGATATCGGCATCGCGAAGCTCTAACACAAACACCGGCTGGCGGTGAGGGCGGCAAGCGCTCCCGCGGTCAGGCCGATCGTAGCTCCAGATCCTGGGTGAGGAAGCCGCGAACGCTGGCCTCGTCAACATCGCGAGCGATGAAAGTCTCGCCGATCCCCCTCGCCAGAACGAAGGTCAACCGACCGCGTTCGACCTTCTTGTCCTGGCGCATGGCGGTGAGAATGGCGTCCGCATCCGCCTCGAGTCCGGGTATGTCGCGGATGCGCGTCGGGAGGCCGACTGCGGCCAGATGCGCGACGACCCGTTCGACATCCTGCCCCGCGCACAGACCGAGCCAACGGGAAAAGCGGAATGCGCACGCCATGCCGATCGCCACGCCCTCGCCGTGAACAAGGCGAGCCGAATCGTAACAGGTCAGGCTCTCGAAGGCGTGGCCGAAGGTGTGGCCGAGATTGAGCAGGGCCCGGTCGCCTTGCTCCATTTCGTCAGCAACCACGAACCGCGCCTTGGCCGCACAACTCGTCGCGATCGCCTCGCCCCTCGCCAGACCGCCCGAGAACACCTCGCGCCAGCGCGCCTCGAGCTCTTCAAAGAATTTCCGATCGTCGATCAATCCGTATTTGACCACCTCGGCGTAGCCCGCGCGAAACTCGCGCGCGCTCAAAGTATCGAGCGCGCCGGAGTCGGCCAGCACGAGCGACGGTTGATGGAACGCGCCGACGAGGTTCTTTCCGTGCGGCGAGTTCACGCCTGTCTTGCCGCCTACGCTTGAATCGACCTGCGACAGAAGCGTCGTCGGAATTTGCACAAGCCGGACGCCCCGGCGAAGCGAGGCGGCGCAAAATCCGGCGAGATCGCCGATGACCCCACCGCCCAGTGCGACGACGACGTCGCGCCGCTCGATGCGTGCTTCGATCAGGGCGTCGGAGACGCGAGCGAATTCCACATATGACTTGGTGGATTCTCCGGGCGGGCAGATGATCGCGGTGGCGGCGAGACCTGCGCGCGCCAGACTCGCCGTGACGCGCTCCAGATAGAGAGGCGCGACATTGGCGTCCGTCACGACGGCGCATTTCGCGCCAGGCGCGATTCGGGCGATTTCCGGCCCCGCCTCGTCGATCAGTCCCGCGCCCACATGAATGACATATGCGCGTGCGCCGAGCGGAACCTCCACCTGGCGACGGTCGGCTGGCGCGTCCGTCCGCCCGCACAGCGCTTCCGCCAGTCGTTGCAGGGTCATTTCGACGACCAAATCGTGCGGACCGTCGCGCGATTCGATGGTGAGATCTGCAAGCGCATAGGTCGGAGAGCGCTCAGCCAAGATGCGGCGCAGCGTCGACTCCGGGTCCTGGGTCTTAAGGAGCGGGCGGTTGGATTTTTTGCGCACGCGAGCGATCAGCACCTCGACGTCGGGCCTGAGCCAGATGGACACGCCGTGTGCGGCAATCGCCTCACGGGTCGAGGCGTTCATGAACGCGCCGCCCCCGGTCGCCAGCACCTGCGGTCCGCCAGCAAGCAATCGCGCAATCACCCGTCGCTCGCCTTCGCGGAAATAGACCTCTCCAAACCGCTCGAAAATCTCGGGAATCGTCAGTTGGGCGCCGGCCTCGATCTCCGCGTCGGCGTCGACGAACGGCAGCCCGAGTTTCGCCGCCAACCTCTTGCCGACGGATGTCTTGCCCGCTCCCATCATGCCGACCAGCACCACCGACCGGCCTCCAAGCGCAGCCGCCACGCGGCGCGCGTCGACCGGCTGACCCTGAATCATGATCCTTCGCCCCTGCAAATGACCGTTTGAGCGCGGTCCCTTACAGGAAACCGAGCCGGAGCGCGACCAATCGAACACGGCGATCCGGCGGTTTTGTCGCACTTCGGAGTGTCTTGCATCGCAGGGCTCTTCTTGCGAGCATGTCAGGATGACGACAAGAGCGCGACAGTCGTGTATAGCCGCGCCGCGAATTTTTGCGCCTTGCGCGTCCCAAGGAGAACGGGATACCCGCACTGGGCGCGGCTTTTAGGGAGCTGGATTTTGACTGCTGTCCATAACGAGCACCGCGTCCCGGGTCCTCGTCTCGTCGCCATTGTCGGACCGTTCCAAAGTGGGAAAACCAGCCTTCTTGAGGGAATATTGGCGCGCGGCGGAGCGCTGGCGCGACAAGGGACCGTCCGCGAGGGGACGAGCATCGGCGATTCGAGCGCAGAGGCCCGCAGCCACGCCATGAGCGTCGAGCCGAACATCGGCAGCGTCGATTATATGGGAGATCGGCTCACCTTTTTCGACTGCCCGGGATCGATCGAGTTCATCCACGACATGCGGCCCGCGCTGCCGGTCTGCGACGCGGCGATCGTCGTTTGCGAGGCGGACCCGCGCAAGATTCCGGCGCTGCAAGTAATCCTGCGCGAGCTTGAGGAACTTGCCCTGCCGCGCATCCTGTTTCTGAACAAGATCGACCAGGGCAGCATCGGCGTCCGCGAGACGCTCGAGTTGTTGCAACCCGCCTCGCGCACGCCTCTGCTTCTGCGACAGATCCCGGTATGGGAGGATGGAGTGGCGACCGGCTTTGTCGACCTCGCGCTCGAGCGCGCGTTCCTATACCGGGAGTCCGCGCCGTCGGTCGTCATCGAGATGCCTGCTGGCGTCATCCAGGAGGAGAAGCACGCCCGGTATTCGATGCTGGAGAAGCTCGCAGACTATGACGACGCTTTGATGGAGCAGCTGCTCAGCGACCTCGAACCGCCGAAGGATCTCGTGTTCGACGATTTGAGACGCGAATTGCGCGAAGGCCGCGTGGTTCCGGTGCTGATGGGGTCGGCGACCGAGGGGCATGGCGTGACCCGCCTTCTCAAGGCGGTGCGCCACGAGGCGCCGGCCATTGGCCATACCCGCAAGCGCCTCCGCATCGACGATGCGGGCCCGGCGCTCGGTCAGGTTTTCCGCACCGTCCATACCGCGCACGGCGGCAAATTGTCGCTGTCGCGCGTGCTACGCGGCGCCTTCGTCGACGGCGCGACGGTCATCAACTCGCGTGGAGTGGAAGAGCGCATCGGCGGGCTCGCCCGCCTGACCGGCGCTTCGTCGGCCAAGGTCAGTCGCGCCGAGGAGGGCGACACGATCGCCTTCGCCAGACTCGAAAGTCTCGCCACCGGAGACCGGTTTTCCGAAGGCAAAGGCGCTCCAGCCGCGGCGGAGCTTCCGCCACCTCCACCGCAGACCCAAGCCTTCGCGATCAAAGTCAAAGACCGCAAGGACGAGGTGCGGCTGGCGGCGGCGCTCGCCAAGCTGTGCGAGGAGGATCCGGCGCTATCTTTCGTGCAGGACGCCGAAATGTCCGAGATGAAGCTCTACGGCCAAGGCGAGATGCACCTAAGGGTGACAACCGAACGCCTCGCCGACCGTTTCGGCGTAACCATTCATACTCACAGGCCGACTGTCGCCTATCGGGAGACCATCCGCGACGCGGTGACGGTGCGGGGCCGGCACAAGAAGCAGTCCGGCGGACACGGCCAGTTTGGAGACGTCGTGGTCGAGGTCGGTCCACGCGGTCGTGGCGAAGGCTTTGCCTTCGCCGAGCGCGTGCACGGTGGGACGGTGCCACGACAATACTTCTCTTCGGTTGAGGCGGGCGCCAAGGATGCGATGGCGCGCGGACCGCTCGGATTTCCGGTCGTGGACGTCTCGGTCACGCTGACCGACGGTTCCTATCACACCGTCAATTCATCAGACATGGCGTTCCGCGCTGCCGCCCAAATCGCGCTCGACGACGCGCTCGTCAAGGCGCGTCCGGTGCTCTTGGAGCCTATCCTGTCGGTGACGATCTACGTGCCGTCCGAAGCGCTCGCGCGGGCGAGCGCGCTCGTCAGCGCCCGCCGCGGCCAGATCCTCGGCTTCGAGGCGCGCGAGGGCTGGAAGGGCTGGGAAGCCCTGCGGGCGCTCATCCCCGAGGCGGAAATTGGCGATCTCATCATCGAGCTGAGATCGGCGACCGCCGGCGTGGGCGCCTTCGAGACCCGGTTCGACCATCTCGCGGAACTCACTGGGAAAGCGGCGGACCACGTCATTGAGACGCGCCGTAACGCGACATCATGAAGTCCTCAGCGCTGGAAACGCCCTGATGTCGGCTGTACAGGCCCGTGGCCATCGCTTATTGGGTGACGGGAATTCGTGTCCCCACGCATCCTTTCCCGGAGACGACCACGATGGCTGACGCCACCTTCGAACGTAGCCGATTGGCGACCGTGTTCGGAGGTTCCGGCTTCCTCGGACGTCATATCGTGCGCGCCCTGGTACGCCGGGGCTGGCGCGTGCGAGTCGCTGTGCGGCGCCCAGACCTCAGCCTTTTTTCTGCAGCCGATTGGCGGCGTCGGGCAGATCGAGGCGGTCCAAGCGAACTTGCGTTACCCAGGCTCCGTCGCCGCCGCTCTCGAAGGCGCCGAAATGGCGATCAACGTCACTGGCGTCAAGGCTGAGAGCGGGGCTCAGACCTATCGCGCCGTCCATGTCGACGGAGCCGCTACGCTCGCCCGCGCGGCCAGGGCGGCGGGTGTCGCTGCCTACGCGCATGTCTCCGGCATCGGCGCCGACCCCAATTCCCGCTCGCCCTACATCGCCAGCAAGGGTGAGGGGGAGAAGGCGACGGCGTCAGAATTCCCCGGCGCGACGATCCTTCGACCCTCGGTCGTGTTCGGCCCCGAGGACGACTTCTTCAACCGTTTCGGAGCGCTCGCTCGGTTCTTTTGGGTCATTCCGCTGTTTGCGGGCGGTCGGACCCGCCTGCAGCCTGTCTATGTCGGCGATGTCGCGCGCGCCGCCGTCGCGGCGCTGGCCGGCGAGGCCGGGTCGGGCGTCATCTACGAACTGGGCGGCCCACAGGTGATGACGTTGCGCGAAGCCGCCGACTTCGCGCTGCGTGCGACCGAACGTCGCCGCCTTCTCGTCGGATTGCCGCTGACGCCATCCCGTTTCATCGCCACAACGACGACCATCGCGAGAAAAGCTTCCCTCGGCGTCTTTCCCAAGCTTCTGACGGTTCATCGCGACGAGATCGACCTGCTTGCAGTGGATAATGTGGTCTCGTCGACGGCGGAGGCGGAAGGACGCACTCTCGCCGGGCTCGGTATCGCGCCGCAAGCGGTGGACGCGATTGTCGCGTCATATCTTGTGCGTTTCCGTAAGACCGGCCAATATGAGTTGCAGCGTTCAGCATGAGATTGCGCAATTGCCGCTGGAGACATTGGCGTCTCGAATGCGTAACGCTGGCTCCGGACGATCGGGAGCGGCGTGTTGCGGCATCGACGCTCCGGGGCGCTACCTCGGGCAGGTTTGAGTTGGGGACGTTCAGTGATCAAGTCTGAACTCGTGCAGCGGATGGCCGCGCGCAATCCGCATCTGTATCAGCGCGACATCGAGAACATTATCGATGCCATCCTGGGTGAGATCGGCGACGCGCTGGCGCGTGGCGAGCGGGTCGAACTGCGAGGCTTCGGCGCCTTCTCGACCAAGCAGCGTCAGGCGCGAACGGGCCGCAACCCGCGCACCGGCGACAAGGTGCCGGTCACGGAAAAGCTCGCGCCGTTCTTCAAGACCGGCAAGGAGATGCGCGAGCGTCTCAACCACACCGCCGAACCTGACTAGGTCGGCGCTCCCCGCCGAATGGCGCCGGCCAAGGGTGCGGGAAGGACTGCGATGATCCGTTTCTTTCGCCTCTTCTTTGCCGCGATCGTTATTCTGATCCTGTTGGCGTTCGCATACGCCAACCGGCGGTGGGTCACTATATCGTTCGACCCGTTCAGCGCGGCCGACAACGCCGCCTTTGCGCTCGAGGTTCCGCTCTTCGTCGTCGTCATCGGCGCCGCAATGCTCGGGGTTGTCGCCGGCGCGGCCGCGACCTGGGTGTCGCAGGGCCGGCATCGTCGAGCGGCCCGCTGGAGCCGCGTGGAGGCGGATCGTCTGCGCGCCGAGACGGAGCAACTCAAGGCGGCTCGGTCGGCGCCTGCGCTGCCTCGCGGCTAGCCTCGCGATGCGCGTCTTCTCAGCCGGGGACGTCGACAGGACGCTTGATTTTCCCGCACTCATTGACGCGTTGGCCGAGGCGATGCGTGCGGGATTCTACGCGCCGCATCGCCATCACCACCCGATAGAGCGCGCAGGCGAGCCACAGGCGACCCACCTCTTGATGCCTGCCTGGACCGAAGACGACTCGCGCGCCGGGAGCTATCTTGGCGTTAAGATCGTCAATGTGTTTCCGGGCAATTCGGCCCGCGGCGTTCCGGCGGTTCTCGGCCTCTATGTCCTCCAGTCCGGCCGCACAGGCGCGGCGCTGGCGGCAATCGACGGGACGCGCCTGACCCACTGGCGCACCGCAGCCGCCTCGGCGCTTGCCGCGCGCCATCTCGCGCGGGCGGAGGCGAAACGCCTGTTGATCGTTGGCGCGGGCGCGCTCGCTCCGTTCCTCGCGCGCGCGCATGCGAGCGTGCGCGAATACGAGCAGATCGCCGTGTGGAACCACCGTCCGGAGGGCGCGCGGAAACTCGCGGCGAAGTCTCGCCAACATCGGACTTCCCGCTAAGCCGGCCGAGGATCTTGTAGCCGCTGTCGTTGAGGCCGACGTCGTCTCCTGTGCAACGCTGACGACCGGGCCTCTGATCGCCGGCCGGTGGCTGAAGCCGGGACACCATCTCGACCTCGTCGGCGCGTTCAATATGTCGATGCGCGAGGCGGACGACGAGGCGCTGCGCCGCAGCCGCATTTACGTCGACACCGAAGCCGCGCTCGTCGAGGGCGGCGACGTGGCGGTCGGGCTTTTGGCCGGCGCGATCGATCGCTCGGCCGTCATCGCCGACCTCCCAGCGCTTTGCCGCGGCGCGCGCGGCCGCGGAAATGCGAAGGAAATCACCCTGTTCAAGTCGGTCGGCTCAGCGATCGAGGATCTCGCAGCGGCCATCCTCGTCTGGCGCCAATCGGGCGGCGCGGAGCCATAGACGGGCAAGCCCGGCCTCCGACCCGTCCGGCCGATCCCGGCTTACCTGCTCAACAGGGCGTTTTCTTGAGTCATAGTCGACGCGATGATCCATAAAACCGCGCAGAAGCAAGAAGTTAGCTGAGTTGCAACGCAGCGGGGCGCCACCTTGAGCGGCGGTGGAACAGGGGACTCAACAGGACCAGAACAGGCCTATCAGGCGCGTAGCCTGGTCGGATCCGGGAGAACAGGCGACCGCAAGATCGGGCGAAGGCTCCGCCAGAAGTTCGTTCCCAGCGCATTGGCACGCGGCCCACGCGAACGGTTGGGTGGGCCCTGCTCGATTCCTCAAAGGCCATCCGGACATCTGCGGCTACATAAGGGCGCCGCGAAAAATGGACGGCCGTAGCGCCAGGAGGGCGGGAGTCACAGCTCCTGACCGGCGATCTGGGCCTTCAGCTTGTCGACCTCCTCCTGGACGGTCTTCCAGTGCGGGGCGATCGACAGCGCTCGCTGGCAGACCTCGAGCGCGTCCTTCCTCTTGTCGCGGGCCTCGAGGATACGCGCCATCCCCATGAGTGCGCCGAGGTGGCGCGGCTCTCGCTTCAGGGTTTCGGCGATGTCGGCCATGGAGCCATCGTAGTCGTCGTTGAGATAGCGAAGCGTGGCGCGCGCGTTCCACGCTGCCGCCCGGTCCGGCATGAACGCCACGGCGGCGTCAAGGATTCGGCCGGCGGCGCCGTAGTTCTGGGCTGTTATAGCCTTGTGCGCCCGCTGCAGCAGGAGATCGCCGCTGTCGGAGCCCGTCTGCGCGTACGAGGCGAGCAGAAGACCGACGAGGGCCTCGGTTTCGTCGGAATCCGTGGAAGCCGTTAGCCGCGCGTAGAGCTCCGCTCGCATATCCGCGGTCGATTTCGGGGCAACCTGCTCAGCCTGCTGGCCCGCGGGCTTCACCGGCTCTGCAGCGCACACACCGCCAGCGGCCGAGACCGCCAGCACGGCTGCGTGCGCCAGGGAAACGAGCTTCATGCGGGAAGAGTACCGCGCCCCACGGATCCCGTCAAAAGCGTGCCGACCGCTGTTAGCCCTGCCGGGCCTTGAAGCGCTTCTGCGTCTTGTTGATGATGTAGACGCGCCCCTTGCGACGCACGAGGCGGTTGTCGCGGTGACGATTGCGCAGGGACTTGAGCGAGTTACGAACTTTCACGGCGTTCACCAATAGTTCTTTCCGCGGGGATAGACCCACGGCGGAGAATTCGGAGGCGGTCCTATGCCTCAAAGCGCGGCGCGGATCAAGTCCTGAGGGTCGGTTCGGTCGGTTCGCGGGAGCCACTGGTCAGTCCAGCCGCCGTCCTCCCCGTTCGCTGTCCGGAACGAGCAGCACGCCCGTGCGGATGTCGCCACCGGTCAACTCGTAGCTTCCGATGAACTCGGGCGCCCCGAACGTGGCGTCGAAAGGCTTCCGCATCGAGATTGCGAAGCGCCGACCGCCGGGATCGACACGGACGACCTCGCAGTCGAGATAGTCGAAATGGCGGCGCGACAAAGGAAAGAGCGCTTTGAACAGACTCTCCTTGGCGGAAAAGAGCAAGGTCAGGGTCTCCGGCTGGTTCAGGCTCGTGGCTCGGGCCACGCGCTCCGTCTCGTCCTCCGAGGCGACGAGTCGCGCAACCTCGCCGGCGGCTGCACGGCTCATGAAAGGTTCGATGTCGACGCCGAGTTCGCTCGCCTCGACAATCGACGCGACCGCGGCGGTCGCTGAGGCGTCCGTATGGGAAATCGATCCGACCAGCCCATGCGGCCAGACCGGGCAGCCGTCGGAGTTCTTGCGGCAAGGCGCCGCTGTTGAATGTCGGTCTGAGCTTTTTGATCGCCTCTCGCGCACAAAAGCGGCCCGCGAGAAACTGGATCTTTCGCTTCGGCACGGCGCATTCGAGCGCCGTTGGCAGGAGACCCGCAGCGCCATGCGCCGGATCCGAGTCCATCGGGATTGTCACGCTATATTGCGAGACGGACGCCGGGAAGACATGCGGATCGCGCGCGCTCGAGAACATCGGGGTCACGTCCATCGCCAGAGCCGACGGAAGACTGCGATAAGTCGGACACAGACAGGCCCCCGACCCCGGCCCTTCAGCCGACGATGAGCGTCTCCATCAGCGCGCGATGCCCTTTCGGGATCGGAAATGGGCGCTTGGTCTCGCGATCGACGTAGACGTGGGTAAAGCGCCCCGCCGCCGCAGCCGACGTGCCGCCGGCCTTGAACACACCGAGACTGTAGCGGACCGAAGTTCGGCCGAGGCGCTCGACCGCAACGCCAACCTCGGCAAGGTCGGGATAGGTCAAGCTGGAGAAATAGCGACAGTTCGTCTCGACGACAAGGCCGACGATCGGACTCGTCGCCGGATCGAGCAGCCCGGCCTCGATTAAAATCGCGTTGACCGCCGTATCGAATAGCGAATAGTAGACGACGTTGTTGAGATGGCCGTAGGCGTCGTTGTCGCTCCACCGGGTGGCAAGCGGCACGAAGCGCGCAAAGGCCGTCCTGTCGGGCGGTCCTTGGCGTTCCGATTGGGGCGTCACGCGTGGACTCAAGCGTCGCGCAGCCGAGCGATCCAGCCCCAGGCTGCACTGACCAGTGCGACGCCGAGCAGGGTCTTGATCACCGTCGCCAGGGCGAAGGGCGCGACTCCGAAGGCGAAGGCCTTGTCCGGTCCGATGAGGATGGCCAGCCAGGCGAAGCCGAACACGAAAATCACCGCGTGGCCGATCGCCATCGCTGCGAGAAGCCACAACCAGGAGCGGTCCCAACCGCGCTCTGCGAGGGAGCCGATCAGCGCCGCTGCGGCAAGGAACCCGGCGAGGTAGCCGCCCGTCGGGCCGGCCATGTAGGCCGGGCCGGCGAGTGCGCCGGCGAAGACAGGCGCGCCGAGCAGCCCCTCGACGAGATAGAGCGCCACGGCCGCGGCGCCCAGCCGCCCACCGTACGCGGCCGCGAGCGCCAGCACGACGAGCGTTTGCAGGGTCATGGGTACGGGATAGAAGGGGACCTGGACCTTGGCCGAGATCGCGAGCGCCAGCGCCCCGGCGAATACGAGGGCTCCGTCACGCACAAGCCGGGCGCTTCGGCGCGCGGGCCACAAAGTCTCAACAAGCGTGGCGTCGAGGACGGCGGTCATGAGGTCTCCAAAAGCTTCACGGGGGCGATCGCCTTCGCGTCTTATCCGTGGCCTGATATCATGACAAGGCGATCGTACGTCGCAGTGCGGGAAGGAACTGGCCCCATGGCCGAGGACAAGGAAGCCGAGCTTTTCGCCGCCGCGCGGGCAGCGCCGCCGCGCGAGGCGACTCGACTTTCGCCGCTCGTCCGTCGGCTGATTGCGCCGAACGCGTCGCCCTTCACCTTCAATGGCACGTGCACCTACATATTGGGGGAGGGGGCCGTCGCTATCCTCGACCCGGGTCCCGGCGATGAAGGCCATCTCGCCGCGATCCTCGCGGCGGTCGAGGGCGAGACGATCGAGACGATCCTCGTCACGCACACCCACCGCGACCACAGCCTCCTTGCGGGCCGACTTAAGGAGGCGACGGGCGCCCCGGTCATCGGCGCGACGCCGTTCGAACCGACGACGGACGGCGCCGGCGGGCTCGACTCGTCGCACGATCTCGCCTACGCGCCCGACGCGGTTCTGTCGGATGGCGAGCGCTTCGAGGGGAGGGGGTTTACCCTCGAGGCCGTCGCAACTCCGGGCCACTGCTCCAACCATCTCTGCTTGGCCTTGCTGGATGAGGGGGCGCTGTTCTCAGGCGACCACGTCATGGCCTGGTCGACCTCGGTCGTCGCGCCGCCGGATGGCTCCATGAGCGCCTATATGGCCTCGCTCGACAAGGTGCGGGCGCGCGGCGAGCGCATCTACTGGCCAGGGCACGGCGGCCCGGTCGTCGAGCCGCAACGCTATGTCCGGGCGCTTGCGCACCACCGCCGCCAGCGGGAGGCCTCGATCCTCGCGGCGCTCGATGGCGGTCGCCACACTTCCGGAGATCGTCGGCAAAGTTTACATGGGCCTCGATCCGAAGCTCGTCCGCGCCGCGGGACTGTCGACCCTGGCCCATCTCGAGGACCTCGGCGAGCGCGGCTTGGTGTCGTCGAGCTCACCCAGGGAGAAATGCGGTATCGGCGCATCCAATCGTCTTAGACCGGATCGCGTGTCGGGGACGCCCGCCAAGGCGACGCCGCGCTCCGTGAACGCAACGCCAACCAACGATGGCGTTCGAGCGAGACCGCCGGCCGCCGCGCCAGCGCCAGCCTGAAGTTATTTGGCCCCGCCCGAACCGCCGAGCGCGAAGCCGTTGCGGCTGGTAATTTCGCCCCCCGCGTCGTTGAAGCTTTTTGGATCGTCGCCAAGCTGCGCGGTTGGCATGCAATCGGATGGCAGGAATAGGACACGTGCGAGGTCCCGTTCTGCAACACGACAACCGTCTTCGCGGGGAGGACGAGCAGCTGTTCGTCAAGAAGAACGGATCCCTCTTCGTCGAGGGCGATGATATTGGTCTGCCCGTAGCCCTTTGCCGTGACGACCATCGCGGCGCCGGTCTTGAGCATGGTCACGTCGGCGATCATCGGATTTCCGACGATCAGCGTCGAGGTGCGGGGCGGAAGTTGCGCGACCGTCGCTTGGTCGAGGACGACCGCAAGCATCTTCGCAGCTGTCTCGGCGCGCGCGGCTCAGAGCCGAAGGCGACGACGAAGGCGATAAAGAGCCAGAGACGTGACGGCATCGAGAACCTCGAGCAATAGCTTCCGGCGTGAAGCCGCGTGCTTCAGCGACCAGGCGCTTCGTCGCCACGGACAGGGCGGAAGGGATAGGCCGGCCGCGCCCGCGTTCCGCCATCGCGCGTGGCCCCGTGGCCGCGGCGAAAGCCGTCCGTCGCTTCCCAACGCTTCTGGCGGGGGAGTCGTCGTCCGTCCGCATGGCGTCGCACTCGGCTTCAGCCGATCGCCCCGAAGGGGACCATCCGACTATCGCCCCCAGTCGTAAACGAAGCCTCAATGTTTGCCGCCGGCGCGCCGTCACGCGGCGGGGAAAATCGCGGCGCCCTCGTCTGCGGCCCCGACCTGACCGCGGAACGCTGCGAACAGGTCTCGCCCCATTCCCACATGAGAGCGCGACAAGTCGACTTCGGCATGTCCGCGCCGAGCCCAAACCTCGGGCTCGACGAGAACGTCGAGCCGGCCCTGGGGCGCGTCGAGCCGCACCACGTCGCCGTTGCGGATCTTGCCGATCGCGCCGCCGGCCGCCGCCTCGGGAGTGACATGGATGGCCGATGGCACCTTGCCGGAGGCGCCGGAGAGCCGTCCGTCGGTGACCAGCGCCACCTTGTGGCCGCGATCCTGGAGGACGCCGAGCGGCGGCATCAGCTTGTGCAATTCCGGCATGCCGATCGCCTTCGGCCCCTGGAAGCGCACGACAGCGACGAAGTCGCGGTTGAGTTCGCCCGCGCGGAAAGCGGCGTGCAGCTCCTCCTGGCTGTGGAACACCCGCGCTGGCGCTTCAATCACGTGGCGCTCGGGGGCGACGGCCGAGGTCTTGATGACCGCCCGTCCGAGCGGCCCTTCGAGAACGCGCAAGCCGCCGGTCTCCTGGAACGGATCGGAGACGCCGCGCAGGACGCTCGCGTCGCCGGAATTGTCCGGCGCCGGCCGCCAGCGAACGTCACCCGCGTCGTCCAGGTGAGGCTCCGCTGCGTAGTCGGCGAGCCGCTCGCCCCAAACCGTTCGCGCATCGGCGTGAAGCAGTCCGGCTTCCGCCAACTCGCGGATGAGCAGACCCATGCCGCCGGCGGCTTGAAAGTGATTCACGTCGGCCTTGCCGTTGGGATAGATGCGGGTCAGGAGCGGCGTCACCTCGGCGAGGTCGGCGAAATCCTCCCAGGCGAGCGCGATGCCCGCCGCGGCGGCCATGGCGATCAGATGGATCGTGAGGTTGGTCGAGCCGCCGGTTGCGTGCAGGCCGACCACGCCGTTGACGACGGCGCGCTCGTCGATGACATGGCCGATCGGCGTGAACGCATTGCCGAGCGCGGTCAGCTCCAGCGCCCGCTTGACGCCGAGCATGGTCAGGGCATCCCGGAGCGGCGTGTCCGGATTGACGAATGAGGCGCCGGGCAGATGAAGTCCCATGATCTCCATCAGCATCTGGTTGGTGTTGGCGGTGCCGTAGAAGGTGCAGGTGCCAGGCGCATGGTAGGCTTTGGCTTCGGCTTCCAGGAGCTCGGCGCGCGTGGCTTTGCCTTCGACGTAAAGCTGGCGGATCTTCGACTTCTCGTCGTTGGGCAGGCCGGAGGGCATCGGCCCGGCGGGAAGAAACACGGCCGGAAGGTGGCCGAAGGACAGCGCGCCAATGAGGAGCCCCGGCACGATCTTGTCGCAGACGCCGAGATAGACCGCCGCGTCGAACATGTCGTGCGAGAGCGCGACCGCCGTCGAGAGCGCGATCACATCGCGGGAGAAAAGCGAAAGCTCCATGCCGGCCTCGCCCTGGGTGACGCCGTCGCACATTGCAGGAACTCCGCCGGCCACTTGCGCCGAGCCGCCGACCGCGCGCGCCGCCTGCTTGATGAGGTCGGGAAAGCGGGCGAACGGCTGGTGTGCGGAAAGCATGTCGTTGTAGGCGGTGACGATCGCCAGGTTGGGGCCGTCGCCATTGCGCAGAGCCTCCTTGTCGCCCGGGGCGCAGGCGGCGAAGCCATGAGCGAAATTGGCGCAGCCGAGGCGCTTGCGGGCTGGCCGGTTGGCGACTGCGGCTTCGATGCGGTCGAGATAGGCGCGCCTCGACGCGTCGGCTACGCGCGGCGATTTTGTCGGTGATCTCGCCGACGCGGGCGTTTAGATTTCGTCATGCGCGCCTCCATCTCGATTGGCGTCGAGCGTCGCCGCAGAGAGAACTCCGCAAAGCCAGCCGTTAGTGTCCGATTGTCCCGCGAACGATTTGGGTAAAGCGGCCGCGCTCACCGGGCGTCAAATTGGCGGTCGCGACATCGAGGTTCTGATCCTGCAACCCGCCGGCCTTGGCGAACGCGTTCCACGCAGCGGCCTTCGCGAGATCGCGGTCCACCACCACGCCGTCGACGTAAAGATGCGCAAGACGGTTTTGGGCGATCGGATTGCCTTTGGCCGCCGCCACCCGCAGGATCGCGACGGCGCCAGCCGGGTCTTTCGGCACGCCTTCGCCGTTGAACAACATGATCGCGTACTCGACCTGGCCAGCAATGATACCCGCGTCGGCGGCGCGCTTGAGCCAGCGTGCGCCCTCGGCGATGTCCTGCCGGACGCCTTTGCCTTCGCGCAGCATGACTCCATAGGAATAGGCGCCGTCGTCGTCGCCGGCGTTCGCCGACCTGAGGAAATACTGAGCCGCCGCGGAAAAATCCGGCTTCCTTCCGTCCGATCGAATCGAGCGCCATGACGCCGAGATTGTAAAGAGCGACGCCATTGTTTTTCGCTGCGGCGCGTTCGAACTGCGCCTTCGCGGCGTCCCGGATCCTTCGGCACGCCGTTTGCCCCTTCGAGCAGCAACGCGCCGAGTTCATAGGCCGCCTGCGGGTCCCCGAGGTTACTGGCGAGGCGAAACCAATGCGACGCCTCGAGATCGCTCTTTCCAACCGCTGCGCCATCGCGATAAATGACGCCGATCAGGGTCATCGCCGCCGCGTCCTGGTGATTTTGATCCAGTCGGCGCTCGGCTTCTCGCAGCGCGAAAAGGAAGTTGCCGCGCTGGTAGGCGCCAAAGGCGAGGTCGGGCGTCTTGCTGTCGGCGCGAGGCGGAAGCGGCGGCGGAAGCGAATTGACGAGAGGCTGCGCATCCGTCGGCGCTGTCGCCTTCGGGACGGTCTCCTGGGCCGACGCGCCGCAAGCGAAGATGAGCGCAGCGGCGAAGATCACAATAGGCCGCGTCATGGAGAATGGGCAGCGACGCGAGCAAGCACAGCGTGCAGCGACCGCATAGCCTCCTCTGGCGATGGAGCGTCCCAGATCGCCCGGTCAACCGCGATGAAATCGGCCCCCGCGCTGGCGAGACGGCGCGCGGCTTCGACGGATTCTCCATATGCGACGCACGGCGTTTCGAATATTTCCGCCCACCAGCGGACCCGTTCCAGCGAGGAGTTCGAGCGCCATCGCCGGCGCGGCGGCGCCAGGCTCGCCAAACATCACGTAATCGGCCCCCTTCTCGCCTGCGGTCATCGCGTCGTCCCGGGTTCTGAGGGCGCCGACGCCGACAATCCGCTCCGGCTTCAGGCTGTCGAGCGCTTCGTCGAGCGCCTCGCCGACGCCTTCGACGTGTCCGCCGTCAGCGCCCAATCGCGCCGCCAGCCGGGGATCGCCGTCCAAAACCAAGGCGCAATCCGCCGCCGCGGCCTGCTTGAGCAGCGGCGCGACGATCGCCTTTGCATCGCCTTCGGCGCCGGGGCCAAAGCGAACACGAAGGCTGGCGATCGGCGCCGCCGCAAAAACCTTCGCCATCACCTCAGCGAAAATCGCGACGCCCGTCGCCTCGAGCGGCGGAGTGACGAGGTAAATCGAGCACGAAGGCGGTTGAGGCGGAGTGGCGGGCATGGGCGTCAGTCTGGAAACGACCTCTGTGGCCGACCAATGCGGCCAAATGGGGGTCGAGGCAAGTCCGCTCCCGACCTCGGCCCAGGCCGCCGCTCGCGTCAGTGCGCGAAGGCCGCCCTCAATCGCTCCACTTGGTCGGCTACGGCGCTGGCCGGTTTGAGCACCTCGGGCGAGCAGGCGAATACGAGACTTTGGTCGAGATGAATGACGCGTTCCTGGATGCGGAGCGAGCGAAGACTGAGCGTGCGGAGCGTCAGGGGCAACTGCTCGAAGATCTCCGCCGCGCAGGCAAGGTCCTGCCGGGCGAGCTTGACACGGTGGCGCTCGGTCAGCGCCTGGTTGCGGGTCAATTCACCCTCGTTGACCGCGCGCTGCAGCAGCAGCCAGGACGCCACCTGCATCAAGCGGGTCGTCAGCCGCATGCTTTCGGTCGCGTACGCGAGCGCGGCCGTTCTCGACAGCCCGCGCGATTCCTCGCGTCCCAGCCCATCGAGATAAGCTGCCGCTTCCTCGACCAGAGCCATCCCTTCGCGGAACAACTCCTGGAATGCCGGCGAGGCGGTCAAGCGATGAATGAAGGGAATTGCGCCTGGCGGCAAGGTCGAGGCCCCGGAAAGACGCCTCCATCCGTCGTAGTGTCGAGTCATACGCATAACCCCCGCGCTGCGCCGGCAGGATCGCACAGCTGTTGTCCTCAGGAAGGCTCGAAGCAAATATAGAGCCTGCACGCGGGACGCGCGCGTTAACCCGGAAATAACGTTAACGCGCAACTCCTTGTCTCCGCAACCGCGCAATGAGAGCGTCTCGAGCCCGTTCAAGGCCGGTTGATCGGGGCCCGTCGCCCGTTCGGGCGGCGAGCGCGTCCCGCAGACATGAAATTGGGGTCGCCAAGGTCGCCCCTATCCTTCGAGCCTCCAGGACAATGGCCCTCGCTGATGTCCCAAATCGATCCAGAAACTCCGAGAAAGCCGCCTCGCAGCGCCAATCTCGCCGCCGCCGTCTGCGCCGGCGAGAGCGCGGGGCGCGCGAGGGCTTGTGTTTCCAACCTTGGCCCGCGCAAACGGCGGCGGAAGGCGCAAGCAAGGCGCGGGCGGCTTTACAGCTTGAACGCAGCCGCGGCCACGGCGCGCGTGGCCTGACGCGCTTCGATCGCCCGCTCCAGTCGATCGATCTCGGACCTGAGCAACGCGATCCGCTCGGCCAACTCGGTCGCCGAAAGGTCGTCGACGTTCTGCCCGATCTCGTGGGTTGTCGCCGCCTTGCGCTTCGTCCCGAATACGGAGTCTTCGTCGATGTCAGCCATGACTGATTGTCCTGCCGCTTACGAGGCCGCGATGAAGCCGCCGCCCAGAACCCGGGCGCTGTCGTCGAGGGACTCATAAAAGACGCATGCCTGTCCGGGCGAAATTCCAGTCTCCGGCTCGAGGAATTCGACCTCGCCGGCTGACGTCAGCCGAGCCAGCGCCGGCGGCCGCGTCGAACGCACGCGGGCGCCGATCATGAGACCCCCCTGCGGCAGGTCGGAAAAATCGCCGTCGCCGATCCAGTTCACGGAACGCAACTTCAGCCGCGACCTGGCGAGCGCCGTCCTCGGCCCCACCACGACGCGCGCGCCCCCGGCGTCGAGCGCGACCACGTAAAGCGGTTCGCTCGACGCGAGACCGAGACCGCGCCGCTGACCGATCGTGTAATGGACGATGCCGGCGTGCCGGCCGAGGACCCGGCCCTCGACGTCGACGATGTCGCCGGGCGCCGCCGCTCCCGGCATCAGCCGTTCGATGATGTCGGTATAGTGGCCCGCCGGCACAAAGCAGATGTCCTGGCTGTCCGATTTTTCGGCGTTGATCAGGCCGTATCGGCGCGCAAGCTCGCGCACCTGGGGTTTGGGCAGCCCGCCGAGGGGAAAGCGGAGGCGCCCGAGCTGCTCGCGGGTGGTGGCGAACAGAAAATAGCTCTGATCGCGCTCGGCGTCGGCCGCCCGGTAGAGCGCCTGGCCGCCGCGCCCGTCGTCGCGGGTGACGACATAATGGCCGGTCGCGAGCAGATCGGCGCCGAGGTCGCGAGCCGCGCCGAACAGATCGGCGAATTTCATCTGCTGGTTGCAAGCGACGCACGGAATCGGCGTCTCGCCGTCGACGTAGGCCTTGACGAAGGGTTCGATCACCCTTTTGCGGAACTGCGCCTCGTAGTCGAGCACGTAGTGGGGAATCCCGATCCGGTCGGCGACGTCGCGCGCGTCGTGAATGTCCTGCCCGGCGCAGCAGGCGCCCTTGCGATGGGTGGCCGCGCCGTGGTCGTAAAGCTGCATCGTGACGCCGACGACGTCGTAGCCCTGGTCGGCAAGCAGCGCCGCGACGACGGACGAATCGACTCCGCCCGACATGGCCACCACCACGCGGGTATTGTTCGGCGGCTTGCCGAGTCCTAGACTGTTGAGCGGACGGTCCACCGTCTGCGCCAGGGCTGTCGCGAGCATCTCGATGCCATGCCGGCCAAGACCGGCTCCTCGGTAGAACTGGGCCCCCGCGCCCGGACTGCTAAGCCCATACCGGAAAACGCCCCCGTCCGCCAGTTTCGTGGACGCCACTGTCGGCGACGATCCAAGAGCGAGTCCCGGACTATGGCGCGCCGGGACCGCGAGGTTTTTGCTTGCGCCGTTTAGGTAAATTTAAAGCGCCGCTCCTACAGTGCGGGAACGAGTCAAGCGTACGGGTGAGCGTTCGATGAGCGATATCATGCGGCCGAGGGTCAAATACGTAATTGGTCCGGATGGAAGTCCCTTGACCGTCGCGGACCTCCCGCCGCCGAATACCCGCCGCTGGGTCATTCGCCGGAAGGCGGAAGTCGTCGCCGCTGTACGAGGCGGCCTCCTGTCGCTCGAAGAAGCCTGCTCGCGCTACACCCTGACCGTCGACGAATTTCTGAGCTGGCAGGTGTCGATCGACCAGTTCGGCCTGCCGGGCCTTCGTACGACGCGAATCCAGCAGTACCGGCAATAGTCGGCGTTCCTGCGGCCGAGAGAGATCGACAAGACGAGCGACCGTTCCCCCGCCGCGCTCCGCGGGCGCCCGAGCGGCTGATCCTGGCCCCGTGCCGAACGGCGCCGAATCCCCGTCGCGTCGACGCGACGGCGCCGTGCTGGATTGTCCGGCCGCCTATCCTATATGATTGAGGCAATGGCGGAGCCCGGCTGATGATAGTGACGCGCAAGCTCGCGGCGATCCTGGTTGCCGATATCGTCGGCTTTTCGCGGCTTGCCGGCGCGGACGAGGACCGTATCCTGGCCCGGCTCAGGACGCTCCGCAGCGATCTGATCGACCCGAGCATTTCAGTCCACAACGGCCGCGTGGTGAAGCGGACCGGCGACGGGGTGCTCGTCGAGTTTCGCAGCGTCGTCGATGCGGTCCGCTGCGGAATCGAGATGCAGAACGGCCTCCTCGAGCGCAACGCCGGCCTTCCGGAGGACCGTCGAATCCAGTTTCGCATCGGCGTCCATCTCGGCGACGTGGTCGAGGAGGCCGATGGCGACCTGATGGGCGACGGCGTGAACATCGCCGCGCGGCTCGAAGGCATCGCCAAGCCCGGCGCCATCGCGCTCTCCGAGGACGCCTACCGGCAGGTGAGAGGGCGAATCGAGTTCGCCGTCAGCGATCTCGGCCTCAAGGAGCTCAAGAACATCGCCGAGCCGTTGCGCGTCTATTCGCTCGAGATCGGCTCCCCCGCGGAGAGTCGGCCGGCGCCCCTCGAGTCGGCGCCGCAGAAATCCGGGCCGCCGCGGTGCTCGATCGTCGTGCTGCCTTTCGCCAGTCTCGGCGGCGGGCAGGAGCACGAGCAATTCGTGGACGGCGTGACCGAGAGCCTCACGACCGATCTCTCGCGTCTCGCCAACACCGTCGTCGTCGCGCGCAATACGGCGTTCACCTACAAGGGCAACCCGGTCGACGCCAAGCAGATCGGCCGCGAGCTCAACGTCCGCTACATCCTCGAAGGCAGCATTCAGTACGGCGCCGGCCGCATGCGTATCAATGCCCAGATCATCGACGCCACAACCGGCAACCACATCTGGGCCGACCGGTTCGATAAACCCATGGCCGACTTGTTCGACGTGCAGGACGAAATCGTCTCGCGCCTCGCCAATCAGTTGCGCGGCGAACTGATTGCCGCCGAGGCGGAGCGCGCTGAGCACGAGCCGAATCCCGATTCGCTCGACTATTATTTCCGCGGCGTCGCCGCATTCAACAAAGGTAGACTGAATAATATTCTGCTAGCGAAAGACCTGTTCGAACAGTCGCTCAAGCTCAATCCGGCGCAGGTCGACGCCATCGTGGGGGCGGCGCGGGTCGATGTCCTCATCGCGCTCTACCGCCAAGCCGAACGGGCCGAGCGGCTCAAGGCGGCCGAGGCCGAACTCCTCAAGGCGCTCTCGATCGATCCGCGCAGCCACTGGGCGCACCTGTGGCTCGGATATGTCCAGGTCATGACCAATCGCGCGGCGCGTGGGATCGCCGAATTCGAGCGGGCCTTGTCGCTCAATCGCAATATCGGCGTCGCCCATGCCTGGACCGGCCTCGCCAAGATCATGCTCGGACGAGCGGAAGAGACGGAAGCCCATATCGCCGAGGCCTTCCGCATTTCGCCGATCGACGGCGTCACCTTCCTGTGGAAGTACATCGACGGACTGGCGAAGCTCTATCTCGGCGCCGACGCCGAGGCCGTCGAGCTCTTCCGCGAGTCGATCGACGCCAGCCGCAACTTTCCCCTCAATCACTTCCACAACGCCGCCGCGCTCGCCCGGATCGGACGGCGGAGCGAAGCGGAGGCGGAAGTGAAAGCCGGCCTTGCGATTGCGCCGGATTTCACGATCGCCGGCTTCCGCGCCACGGCGGAAAGCGACAATCCGGTCTATCTCGCCCAGCGCGAGCGGGTGATCGAGGGGATGCACAAGGCGGGCTTGCCCGAAGGGTGAGCGGCGGCCGACGATTGCGGCAGCCCGGGAAGGCGTGATCGGCAGAATTCAGAGCGCACCCGCGGATGGCGGCTTCAGCCGCCCTTCATGGACCCGCAAGCCAGGGCAGGAGCGCCGGCACGATCGCCGGCGTCACCACGGCGTTCAGACCCATGGCGATGCCGGCGAACACTCCCGCGATCGGGTTGACCGCGAAGGCCCGCGCCGTGCCGATGCCGTGCGAGGCGAGACCGACCGCGAAGCCGCGCGCCGCGTAATCGCGAACGCCGAGCGCATTCATCAGCGGCGTGACCATGATCGCCCCGAGGACGCCGGTGGCGATGACGAGCACGGCGGTCAGCGACGGAGCGCCGCCGAGCGTCTCCGACACCGCCATCGCCACGGCCGCCGTCACCGACTTCGGCGCTAGCGACACCAGCACGGTTCGCGGCGCGCCCATCGCCCGGGCGACCAGGAGGGCCGAAACAATGGCGACGAAAGCGCCGACGATCAGCGCCGCCGCCATCGGCAGGAGGTTGCGCTTGACGAGTTCGAGATTGCGGTAGAGCGGCACGGCGAGTGCGACCGTCGCGGGGCCGAGCAGGAAATGGACGAACTGAGCGCCGTTGAAATAGGTCTGGTAGTCCGTCCCGGTCAGCTTCAGGAGCGTTCCGAGGAGGGCGATGGCGATGGCGACCGGGTTGACCACGGGATGGCGGCCCGCGGCCTCGGCGATCCAGTCGGCGATCAGATAGGCGGCGAGCGTCGCGGTCAGCCAGACGAGCGGCGTCGTCTGGAGATAGACCCACAGCCGGAACGGGGTCACGTTTCGCTCCTGAGGCCGATCAGGCGCTTGACGGACAGGAACACCGCGACGGTGGCGAGGAGGGTCGCCAGGGTCGAGACGATCAGCGCCGCCGCCAATGCCGGGCCCTGCGCCTGCAAAAGCCCAAGATATTGCACGACCCCGACGCCGGCCGGGACGAACAGCAGCGACAGATTGCCGAGAAGTCCGGTCGCCGCGCGGGCGACATCGCTCGACTGCAGCGCCTCGTCATCGAAAGGGCGCCAGGCGCGCCAGAGCGCCATCGCCGCCGCCAGCAGGGCGAGCCCGACCACAGGCCCCGGCGCGGGCAGAGCAAGCCCGCGCGCGAGGACTTCGCCGGCGAGTTGAAAGGCAAGGAGGAGAAGGAAACCGCGGATCATGACCGCTGTTGTCGTCGCTGACGGCCGGGCCGGTCAATCGGGAAGCGGCATCGCCAAGGCTCGACGCACGCCTTCAAGTTCCGGCGATGATCGCCTTCAGAAAGGCGACATGGCGCGAGAACGCCGCCCGCCCGGCAGCCGTCGCCGTCACGGTGGTGCGCGGCCGACGGCCGACGAAGGCCCTCGTCGCTTCGACGTAGCCGGCTCGCGACAGCTGATCGAGATGGGCGCCGAGGTTTCCATCGGTGGCGCCGGTGAGGCTCTTCAGCCGGGCAAAGTCCAGCCCCTCCTCGTTCGGGTCGAGCGCGGTCAGCGCAGCCATGATTCTTCAGGCGCACCGGCTGGTGAATCAGATCGTCGGGTCCGTCGCTCACGAGCGCCGCATCCATAAGCCGCAGGCGACGAAGCCGAGGCCTGTCACTGCCGCCTGCCACAGGGGGAACGCTCCGCCCGACCACAGGTAGCCGGCGATGACGAGCGCCGCGAGGCCGATCCCGATCGCGGTGAGGACAAGGCCGAAGACGAGGCCGGCGATCGCGAAGCCGAGCAGGAACAGGGTCGGCCAGAAGGCCATCAACTCGCGCGGGCCGAACTGGCCGATCAGAGTCGACCAGACCCAGCCGAAGGCGTAGATGATCGCGAAAGCCGCGAGAATACGGAACGGAAACTTCCCCGCGCCTGTCGATCGCGTCCGCAGGATGACGATCGTCGCCGCGACGCCGACAAGGTCGACCAGGAACCAGCGCGGGCCGAAGGTCGCGGGCCACAAGGCGACGAGAAGCCCGCGCGCGAAGTTGACGCCGCCCCAGACGATCGTGATCTCGGCCACGGTCCGATAGATCCGCGATTGTCGGACCCTGGCGACGACGCTGTCGATCTCGGCCAGCGTGGCTGCGGCTTCGTCGGAGCGAATGGTCATGCGGGGCTCGTCGGCGGCGGCGTTTCGGGCTGAGGCAGCAGGCCGAGGCGGCGGCACAGGAAGAACAGCCGCCGCCCCTGGGTCGAGCTGACGAGGATCATCAGGCCGAGGCTGACCGATCCGACCAACGAACGCAGCGCCATCGCCTCGAGCATCGGCATCGTCCAGACCGCCCAGACGTAGAAGGCCGCCTTGATGAAGAAATAGCCGGCCCAGACGAGGGTGAACAGGCGGAAGAAGGCGCGGGTCTCGCGGGTGGCGGGCACGCTTTCGCCGCGCGCCTCGGCGACCTCCTGGATGATCGGCTTCCTGCCGATCGCGCCGGCGACGAAGGCGAGACCGGTCGCGACATTGGTGACCGCCGCCTCGTATTTCAGCATGAACGGCGAGGTCCCGACGAGGTCGACGCCGCCGAAGACGAGGGTCAGGGCGCTGACCAGCAGATAGAGTCGGGTGAAGGCCTTGCCGGTCCGCCAGCGCCAGGCGGCGTCGGCGAGGATGAAGACAAGGGAGCCCGCGATCGCCGGCTTGACGCCGAGCGTCAGCGCGAGCCCCCAGAATACGATCAGCGGACCGAACTCCACCAACGCCCAGCGCCCGGCGGCGAGACGTTTCGCCATCGCTCAGCCGTTCAGCGCGGCGACGATCGCCTTGATCGCCTCCGGCCGCCAGACCACGCCTATATGGTCGACGCCGGGCAGGATCGTCACCGGCACCCCGAGCGGCGGCAGCTCGCGCTGGTAGGCCGGCGCGTCCATCAACTCGTCGTCGGCGCCGGCGATGACCGATACGCGGCCCCTGGCCTTGGCGCAGGCGCCCTTCCAGTCCTCCGGCGCGGTGTAGGTCTGCAACAGGCGATAGGTATAGACGGGGGTCACGACCAACTTCGCCTCCGGAGCGCTGGCGAAAGCGATCGCCGGCAGCGCCTGCGGCCAATCCATGCCGAGTCGGCCGAGGGCGAGCGTGGCGATGATCCGCGGAATGTCCGGCGAAGCCCACAAGCCCGGGCCTTCCGCCGGCCGATTGGTCGGCGCGCGATAGCCGAGAAAGGGCGCGAGCAGCACGAACTTGTCGAACGTCTCGCCGAGGGGCTCGCCCGCCACGCGGAGCGCGAAGCCGCCGCCCGCGGAATGCCCGACCAGGGCGAATTTCACGCCGGGGTTCGTCGTCCTGAGCTCTGCAACGAGATCGGCGAGATCGTCGTCGAGCTGACCGAGATAGGCGATGTCGCCGCGCGTGCCCGAGGCGCCATGGCCGCGAACATCGATCGCGACGGCCGAAATCCCCGCCGCGGCGACCGCCGCCGCGATCGTGTTCATCGCGATCGATTGGGCGGAGGAGCCGTGCGCGAGGATGGCGATGCGGTCGCGCGCGCCGCTTTGGGTCGGATAGAGCCGGTAGGCCAGCCAGGTTCCGTCCCGGGCCTGAAAGCGGCTGAGCTCCGGGGCGCCGGCCGCGTCGATTTTCATCGCGCCTTCCTGGATCGAGGCGAGCGGGGGCGGCGGCTTGAGCGGATTGGCGAGCATGAGCGCGAGCGCAACGGCGGCCAGGCCGACGAGCGCCATGGCCGCCACGACGCAATTGACGAGATAGGACATCGAAGGCCTCGCAGATAACTCTATTTCGCAGAGTTATCTGCGATCGTCAAGTCCCTCACCGGCTGGCGATAACTCTGGCGCTGCTCTTTCCGGTGATGACGCTCGCGGCGATGAGGGTTTCGTCGGCCGCCATCTCGATCGCGGTCGCCGTCGTGTCCCGGAAGCCGATCGAAGAGCGCGCGCCTGGACATAAGGACGATTGCGCCGCTGCGACCAAGCGGCTGTTCGCCTTTGGGCTCGCCAAGTTCGGCATTTCGGAGTGCGGACGATCCCACCCCTCTGGGCAGACGGCGGCTGCGATGAAAGCGTTTCGCGCATGTTGGACCCGTGGCTAGCCGGCAACGCACCCGGGAGATGTGGACTGACCAGCGCCGAGCGCTGAAACCGTGGCAGCTGTTTGCGGCTTGGAAAGGAGACCTTGACCAAGGCGCCGACTGAACCTCCCAACGAACGGATCGCGATCGAAGCCGCCGCCCTCAGCGACGGCTTCGCGCAAGGAGCGGTCGTGCGGGGACGACTTTACGCCTGTTGACTTCTTTCGCAGTTGATCTAACGTGGGTCTGCGGCAAAATGTCTCACGCTCGGACATTCGGTCTGCAGCGGGGACTGCAAGCCAGGAAGGGGAAACGTTGATGAGCTTGCGCAATTATATATCAACGGGGGCGGTCGCGATTTCGCTCGCGGCGGGCCTGAGCATATCCGAGGCGCGCGCTGATTTGAATATCTTCGTCGGATATGCAGACAGCCTGCGACCGAGTGGGTTTTTCCCGACGCCGTGGCTTGGCGCCCCGAACATCGTGTCGGAGTCGTCCGGGTCGCAATCGGGTGGATTTGATAGTGGCGCGATTCGCATCGATAACACTGGAGCAACCGCGGTCACGATCTCTGGCATGACAGTACAAATGAATGGCGGCGGCAGTACGGTTTACAACTTCTGGATCCCGCTGACCATCGGTGCGGGGCAAGACGGCATCTTCACGCAGACGTTTGCCTATAATTTCAACTCAAGCGACAATTCGTTTGGATCTCCTCCGGGCGGGATACTTCCGCTGGACCCGGGCGGAAACGGGATTGGAGGGTGTAGCAGCACCGCCGCGGCCCAAGCGGCCGCGGGAATTACGTCCTTGTGCGACAGCCGCCAGCCGATTGTTTCGTTCTCGGTGGACGGAGCCGCGGCCAACAGCTTCAACGACAAAGGTCATATCCTCGACACGGGCAACTACGACTTTGTCAACAACAGCCCGGACGGCAACAAGTCAATTAACTGGAACTTGATTGGCAGCGAAGCGAACCGTGGCGGAAACACCGTCCCCGAACCATCGACTTGGGCGATGATGCTGGTCGGCTTTGCCGGATTGGGTTTCGCCGCCAGTCGCTCCGCGCGGAAGAACGCCGCGCTCGCGTAACGTTTAGCCTGTCTCGAGCTTATGCAGAACGCCGTCCGTTAGGGCGGCGTTCTTGTGCTTTCCAATGTCTTTTCGGAGGGGTGATCCGGCGGGGCGCCTGCCCCCCGGAACACACTCTTTCCGCGCAGACGAGGCGCCCAAGGCCGCGGCTTGCGACGTTCGCTTTACGTCGATTTGTGCCATTCGACGACCGGGGAGTTTTGGTGAGTTACACTGACAGGTGCGCCGGGAGACTGGCAAGGAGTAGGCGGTGGAAGTCCGCTGCGATGAAGGATTAGCGACCCGCATCGGCCCCGAGCCGCGCGTCGTCGGCCGCGAGGCCAGGGGCGAAGCGTCGGCAGGGGATCGTATAGGCCAGCCATTGAGCCGCGAAAGGTACAATCGGAGCGCCGACGCCGTCTGTCAGGCGGAAGACGATGCGGCCGCATGGGTCAGCGCAAGCATGCGGTCGGCTCCGCGTGGCCACAGACCCTGGCATGTAGGGACGCTCCTTGCGCGGGAACCGGGAGATCTCTCGCTCGACCGCAGGCCTCAGGCCGTCTGGTCCGCGCCGGGAAGGCGATGAGCCGAAGCCGGCGATGCACGAACGGGAGAAGTCAGACCCCGCCACAGTAGCGACGAAGTCGGCGAACGCGCCCGCGCGAGCGGAAGCGGAGCTGGCGGAGCCAAGGGCGGGGGCCAAGGAGAACGCGAGCCAGGACGGCGCGCTCCGGACACCGAGCCGGGAAGGCGCGTCATCCGGCCTGGAGCGCGTACGGCAAGGAGCGAAAGGACTGAAGAAGGAGCAGTTTACCGCGCTCCTGCACCATGTCGACGCCGACCTGCTGCGGATCGCCTATTTCGCCCTGAAGCGGGAGGCGGCGCCGGGGGTGGACGGGATGACATGGCGCGGATACGGCGAGGCTCTCGAACTGCGGCTCGAGGATCTGCACGGCCGCATTCACCGGGGAGCGTACCGGGCGCAGCCGTCGCGGCGGAGGTTCATCCCGAAGCCGGACGGCCGACAGCGCCCGCTCGGCGTCGCCGTGCTGGAGGACAAGATCGTCCAGCGGGCGTTGGCCGGCGTGCTGAACGCGATCTACGAGGAGGACTTCCTCGGGTTCTCGTACGGCTTCCGACCGGGCGCAGCCAGCACGATGCGCTGGACGCGCTTGCGGTCGGGATAGAGCGCGGCAAGGTGAACTGGATAGTGGACGCCGACATCGCGGGGTTCTTCGACACGATCAGCCACGATTGGCTGATCCGCTTCGTCGAACATCGCATCGGTGACCGGCGGGTGGTCCGCCTGATCCGCAAATGGCTGAAGGCCGGGGTGATGGAGGACGGCGTGGCGACGCCGAGCGAGGCGGGCACGCCGCAAGGCGCGGTGATCTCGCCGCAGTTGGCGAACATCTATCTCCACTACGTCTTCGATCTCTGGGCGCATCAATGGCGGCGACGCCACGCCCGGGGAGAGGTCATCCTCGTGCGCCTTGCCGACGACATCTTCGCCGGCTTCGAGCACAAGGCCGACGCCGAGCGGTTCTGGACCGACCTCCGCGAGCGGCTGGCGAGGTTCGCGCTCACGTTGCATCCGGACAAGACGCGCCTCATCGAGTTCGGCCGCCATGGGGCGGCCAACCGAAAGCGACGGGGGGCGGGCAAACCGGAGACTTTCGACTTCCTCGGGTTCACGCACATCTGCGGACGATCGCGCAAGGGCCGCTTTCAGCTTCGGCGGAAGTCCCGGCGCGACCGGATGCAGGCCAAGCTGTGCGAGATCAAGGATGCCTTGAGACGGCGTTGGCACGAGCCAATTCCGGCGCAGGGGCGGTGGCTGAAACAGGTCGTCGCCGGCTGGTACAACTACCACGCCGTGCCGACCAACGGGCCTGCGCTCTCCGCTTTCCGCGACCGGGTGACGGAACTCTGGCTGCGCGCGCTGCGGCGACGGAGCCAGAAAGACCGCACACTCTGGGCGCGAATGCGCACGATCGCCGACCAATGGCTGCCGCGCCCGCGCATCGTTCATCCCTGGCCGAACGTCCGCTTCGCCGTCAGACATCCAAAGTGGGAGCCGGATGCCTTAATCGGGCCCGTC
>CAWFJG010000006.1:0-28315 GCA_963816065.1 uncultured Alphaproteobacteria bacterium
AAAATCCCGACCGACAAGATCCGCGAGGTCATTGGCACTGGCGGCAAGGTGATCCGCGAAATCGTCGAGAAGACCGGCGCCAAGGTGAATATCGAGGACGACGGCACCGTCAAGATCGCCTCCAGCGACGGCGACAAGATCAAGGCCGCCATCAACTGGATCAAGTCGATCGCCTCCGAGCCGGAGGTGGGCGCGATTTACGACGGCACAGTGGTCAAGACGGTCGAATTCGGGGCCTTCGTCAATTTCTTCGGCTCCAAGGACGGTCTCGTTCACATTTCCCAGCTCGCCAAGGGCCGAAGTCGCGAAGACCACCGACGTCGTCAAGGAAGGCGACAAGGTGAAGGTCAAGGTGCTCGGCCACGACGACCGCGGCAAGGTGAAACTGTCGATGCGTGTCGTCGACCAGCAAACCGGAGCGGATATTGACAGACTCAGGCCGCCGAGCAGGCGAACGTCGCCGCCGACTGAAGCCAGAACGCGAGTTGTGAAGCGGCGCCGTCGGGGCGCCGTTTTTTATTGTAAGCCCGGGCGCGCGGACAGTGGCCTCCGTCACAGCAAGGCGTTTAACGGCCTGGTAACGGCTGGCGCTATCGAAGTCGCCGCGGGGGCGTAGAAGTGGGGATGACATGAAAGTCAGTTTTTCCGCTGGTCTGGATGACGGCCGCGACTTGACTCCGATCGGCCGCGTTACCGCGACCACGCGCTGGCGGGCGGCCGCGCAACCGGGAACCGAAGAGGAGCGGAAGGCGGCGATCGGCTCCCTCGTCCGTGAAGCCGCGGAATACGACGCCGACGCCATCGTCGACGTCCGGTTCGAGGTGGACGGGGTCAAAGGCGTCGACATCGAGGGCGTCGCGCTTCAGCGCGTCACCGTGAGCGGACTTGCCGTCCGCTTTGCAAAAGCCGCCGCGGCCTGAACATCCCCGCTGGAACTGTTTCCCGCGCGCCGAGCTATTCGGCGGCCTGTCGCAGTATCGGCTGCTCCGCTTCCTTGCGGCGCAGCGCATCCTCGCGTTCGAGGATGTAGTCGCGCGTCACCGGGACGGCGTCTTGGCGCTTGGCGAGATGGATCTGGAACACCATGTGGCCGTCGACTCGGAACGCGGTCTCGGACCCCGCGAGATAGAATTCCCACATCCGGCAGAACCGGTCGCCGGCGATCGCCGCCGCCTTGTCCCAGTTCGCCATGAACCGCTCGCGCCAAGCGCGCAGCGTCTCGGCATAGTGCAGCCTGAGGATCTCGATATCCGTGACGTAGAGCCCCGCTCGTTCGATCGCGGGCAATACCTCCGAAAGGCTCGGAATGTAGCCGCCCGGGAAAATGTACTTGCGGATCCAGGCGTTGGTCGCCCCGGGCACGGAATTGCGTCCGATCGCGTGCAGCAGCATTACCCCCTCGTCCTTGAGCAGGCGGCCGACGTTCTGGAAAAACTCGTCATAGCGGGCGACGCCGACATGCTCGAACATTCCGACCGATACTATGCGATCGAACGTCTCCTTCACGTCGCGATAGTCTTGCAGGCGGAAATCGAGCCGCTCCGCGAAATCCGAAGACTGCGCCCGCTCTTGCGCCACCGAAAGCTGCTCTTCGGAGAGCGTGACCCCGGTCGCCCTTCCCGCGCCCGCGACGCCGGCGAGATAGAGCGCCATGCCGCCGAATCCGCAGCCGATGTCGAGCACGGTCGCGCCCTCCTCCACGAGGAGCTTCGCGGCGACATGGCGCTTCTTCGCCCTCTGGGCGTCGTCGAGCGATTGCCCGGGATGCTCGAAATAGGCACAGGAATATTGCTTGTCGGCGTCGAGAAAAAGGTCGTAGATCCGCCGGTCGTGATCATAGTGGCGGGCGATATTGGCTTTCGCTCGTTTGCGATCGTTGATCTGATGGAAGCCACGGAAAGCGACGCGGGCCTTCTCGATCGCCTTGACCCAGGGCAGCACTTCGATTTTGGCTAGATTTCGTGCACCGAGTTCCAGAATTTGGTACAGCGACCCCTTGGTTACGACGAACCGTCCGTCCATGTAGAGTTCACCAAGATAGAAGGACGGGTCGATCAAGCAGCTCGCGTTCAGCCGCCCGATCGACGAGGCGCGCGGCAAGCTCGGTCCCGCGCCGTCTCCGAACCGGTGTCGGACGCCGTCCGCCGTCTCCAATTCCAGATTGCCCGTCTGCACCAGCTTGCCGAGCAGCGTTGCAAAAGAACCGACCATGCTCTGACACCCCTCTTTCGCAGCGGACCTCCCTACCGCCGCGTCACACCGAACGCTTATGTTATGGAGAGTTGGCCGAGCATTTCAAGGCCGAACCCGAGACTCCCGCTCGGCTCACGCGAAATTGAGACGCGTCTTGGTTTGGCCCTATTCGTCAGGGTATGTCCGCCGCCGTTTTCCTTTCGCGGTTTTTGCGATAGACCGGGTCAGATCGGCTGAGGATTTCCAGTTCGTGCAGTATGTTTCGACGCGCGGGACGGCGCCGATGCTCGGCTTTGCCGACGCGCTTCTCGCCGGCCTCGCCCGGGACGGCGGTCTCTATGCGCCGCTGACGCTGCCCGAAGTGGCGAGCGGACGACATCCGGGCGCTGCGGGGGCTTCCATATGACCGAACCGCGGTTCGGGTGATGTCCGAATTCGTTGCCGGCGATTTCTCGGACGCCGAACTCGAAGCGATAACAGCCGACGCCTATGCTGGCTTTCGACATGCCGCCACCGCGCCGCTGGTGCAGATCGAGCCGAACCTTTTTGCGCTCGAACTGTTCCACGGCCCGACGCTGGCGTTCAAGGATTTCGCCATGCAATGGCTCGGCCGCGCGATGGACCGCGTGCTGCGCAAGCGCGACGAGCGCGCGACCATCCTCGGCGCGACCTCGGGCGACACTGGCGCGGCGGCGATCGAGGCGTTCGGCGGACTGGCGCGGACCGACGTCTACATTCTTTACCCGCATGGACGCGTGTCGGACGTTCAGCGCCGGCAGATGACGACGGTCGGCAAGGCGAACGTCCATGCGCTCGCGATCGAGGGCACGTTCGACGACTGCCAGCGCATCGTCAAGGATCTGTTCGGCGACCCGGCTTTCGAGACACGATGCGCCTGTCGGGCGTCAACTCGATCAACTGGGCCCGCATCCTGGCGCAGATCGTCTATTACTTCGTCGCCGCGGTGGCCCTCGGCGCGCCGGACCGGCGCGGTCTCCTTCGCCGTGCCGACCGGCAATTTCGGCGACATCCTTGCCGGCTACTACGCCAAGCGCATGGGCCTGCCGATCGAGCGGCTGGTCATCGCGACCAACGAGAACGACATTCTGGCGCGCGCGCTGGCGAGCGGCCGTTACGAGCCGCGCGGGGTCAAGGCGACGCAATCGCCGTCGATGGACATCCAGGTGTCGTCGAATTTCGAGCGCCTGCTGTTCGAAGCTTCCGGTCAGGATGCGGCAGTCGATGCGCGGCGCTGATGACCGAATTCGCCGCCGACGGGGCGTTTGCAATGCCCGCGCCGACGCTCGATGCGAATTCGCGCCGATTTCGGCGCCGAGCGCGTCGACGAGGCGCCAGTGCGTCGCCGAAATGACCCGCGCTCTATCGCGAATGCGGCTTGTCGTCGATCCGCATAGCGCGGTCGGCGATCGGCGCCGCGCGGCGCGAGCTCGCCGCGACGCCGGCGACGCCGATGGTCGCGCTCGGCACCGCGCACCCGGCCAAATTCCCTGACGCGGTCGAAGCGGGCGACCGGCGTGCGCCCGCCGCTGCCCGCCCATCTTGCCAGATCTCATGGACCGGCGCGAGACGATCAGTCGTGCTGCCGAACGACCAGACGGCGTGGCGCGATATCTCCGTGAGACCGCGAGAGCAGCGGCGTGAGCGTCGAAGTCACCACCCTGCCCTCGGGCCTCGCCGTCGTCACCGACGCGAGCGCCGCATGTGCGGACCGCCGCGTCGGCGTGTTCGTCGCCGCGGGCTCGCGTCACGAGAGCTTCGCCGAGCATGGCCTGTCGCATCTTCTCGAACACATGGCGTTCAAGGGCACGCGGCGGCGAAGCGCCCGCGACATCGCCGAGGCGATCGAGGACGTCGGCGGCGACCTCAACGCGGAGACCGGCGTCGAGCGGACCGGCTATTTCGCCCGGGTGATCGGCGAGCGACGTCGGCCTTGCGCTCGACATTTTCGGCGACATTCTGACCGACAGCGCTGTTCGACGCCGACCGAACTCGAGCGCGAGAAGAACGTCATCGTCCAGGAGATCGGCGCGGTCGAGGACACGCCGGACGACCATGTGTTCGATCTTCTGACCGCGGCGCATGGCCGGACCAGGCGATCGGCCGACCGATTCTCGGTACGCGCGAGGGGGTCGGAGCGTTCGACCGCGAGGCGATCGACCGTTACCTGCGACGGCACTACGGCGCGTCCGCGACGGTGGTCGCCGCTGCCGGCGCGGTCGATCACGAGGAAATCGTCGAACTGGCGGAGTTCGCGCCTGGCCGGCCTGCCGAGCGCGCAGCCGGCCCCCTCGAGCCGGCCGACTATCGCGGCGGGGAGGCGCGCCTCAAGCGCAAACTCGGAACAGACGCATGTCGTCGTCGCCTTCGAGGGCCGTTCGGTCGGCGCGCCGGACCATGACGCCGCGCAGGTGTTCGCCGCCGCGACCGGGCGGCGGCATGTCGTCGCGCCTGTTCCAGGAGGTGCGGGAAAAGCGTGGCCTCGCCTATGCGATCTATTCGTTTCACTGGGACTACGCCGACACCGGGCTGTTCGGCGTCTACGCCGGCTCGGCCGATCGCGACGCCGCCGAAGTGGTCGCCGCCTCGCTCGATTGCCTGGCTGAAGCGGTCCACACGCTCGGAGAGATCGAAATCCGGCGCGCCAAGGCGCAGATGAAGGTCTCGCTCCTGGCCGCGCTCGAGTCGCCCGCCGCCCGCGCTCAGCAGCTCGCCCGGCAGATGCAGGTTTACGGCCGGCCGCTTTCGCTCGACGAGATGATCGCCCGCGTGGACGCCATCTCCGCCGAGCCGTTCGCAAATCCGGCGCGGCCATGCTTAAATCGCCGCCCACCGTCGCTACGATCGGCGCTGTCGCCAAGGTTCCCGGCCGGGCCCAGGTCGCCGAGGCGCTGAGGGGAGTCTCGATGGCGCTTTTCGGCTTGACCCGATCGGTCAATCCCGAGCCCCTGCTGCGTGGCGACGGGCTCTATCTGCGCCCGGCGACGCCGGCGGATTTTGCGCGCCTGGTCACAGCTGCAGGGCGGCGAGCCGCGCCTTTCTCGAGCCGTGGGAGCCGACCTGGCCCGACGACGATCTGACCCATGCCGGCCTTCCGGCGCCGGCTCAAGCGCCAGGAAGAGGACATGGCCCGCGACGAGGCGTACGCCTTCCTGATCTTCGACCAGACGTCCGAACAGTTGCTCGGCGGCGTCACGCTCGGCGGCGTCCGCCGCGGCGTATCGCAGAACGGAACGCTCGGTTACTGGATGGGCGCGCCTCACGCCGGCAAGGGCCGAATGACGCGGGCGGTCGCGGCGACGGTCGAATTCGCCTTTGGCAAATCTGCGGCTGCACCGGGTCGAGGCGGCATGCATCCCGGACAATGCGCCCTCGATCGGCGCTGCTGGAGCGCAACGGCTTCCAGCGCGAGGGATTTGCCCGCGGCTATCTCAAGATCAACGGCGCCTGGCGCGATCATGTCCTGTTCGCGCTCCTCGAAGGCGACGCGCGCGACGCGATCGACGGCGGCCTGACTTGTCGGTTATCGATTCGCGCGCCGCTCGACTCCGTTCCCGGCGCGGGAACGCCGCCCGACCACGAGTTCGGGCGCACTGCGCATCGCCCGCTTTGTCGGCGCCGCGTTTCGCCTGTTCGCTGTTCGCCGCCCTCGTCCTTTCGCGCCTGCCGGCCGGCGCTGGCCGTCCAGTCGGTGCGCGTGTCCGCCGATTCCGACGCGATCGATCTCACCCGCGCCGTCGAGCACTATAGCGCTCAAGGCGACCGCATTCAGGTCTCCACCGCGCCGGGCGCCGACGGCATCGTCCGTCGCATCGAGGTCAGCGCGCTCGAGGCTGGCGCCGAGCCGTCGTGGATCGTGTTCGCGCTGACCAATGATTCCGACGAGCAACTGACCCGCCTGATCGTCGCCCCGCACTTTCCGCTTCGTCGGCTCGGGAGTGGTCTGGCCGGATCTCGGTTCTTCGCGCATCACCACGATCACCGCGAGCCAAGGGCAGGCCCCCGAGCGGGAAGACAACAATCAGGCCGACGTTTTCCGCCTGACGCTGGATCCCGGCACGACGGTGACGTATGTCGCCGAACTGCGCACCGCCTCGCTGCCTCAGCTCTATCTGTGGGAGCCGGACGCCTTCAAGGACAAGTCCACCAGCCTCACCCTCTACGAGGGTATCCTCATCGGCATCGCCGGCCTGCTCGCGCTCTTTCTGACGATCGTGTTCGTCGTGCGCGGAGCGATGATCTTTCCCGCGGCCGCGGCCCTCGCCTGGGCGGTGTTCGTTTATGTCTGCGTCGACTTCGGTTTCTGGCGGAAGATGTTTCGGCTCGAGGACGCATCGGAGCGGATCTGGCGCGCCGGAGTCGAGGCGACCATCGCCGCAACCCTGATCGTTTTTCTGTTCGCCTACCTCAATCTGCGCCGGTGGCATGTCCGCTACACCCATTTCGCGCTCGCCTGGCTCGCTGTTGATGGCGGCGGTCGTCGCGCTCTCGGTGTTCAATGCGCCGATCGCCGCAGGCGTAGCGCGCATCTCGATTGCGACCGTGGCGGGCGTTGGCCTGCTCCTCATTCTCGAGCCTCGCGGCGCGCGGGTCCGATCGCGCGGTAATGCTGATTCCGACCTGGTATCTGCTCGCCGTCTGGGTGGTGGCTGCCGGCGCCGCGGCGCTCGGCTACCTGACCAACGACCTCGCGGCCCCGGGTCTTGTCGGCGGCCTGGTGCTGATCGTCATGCTGATCGGCTTCACAGTGATGCAGTTCGCCTTCTCCGGCGCTCGAGGCGCCGGCGACAGGGTGGGCGACGCGGAGCGGCGTTCGCTGGCGATGGCCGGCTCAGGCGAAGCGATCTTCGACTGGAACGTCGTCAACGACGAGATCAGCGGCGGCGACGCACTCGAAAGTCAGCTCGGTCTCAAGCGCGGCGCGCTGGAGGGGTCTGCGGCCAACTGGCTCGACGTTCTGCATCCGCTCGACCGGGACCGCTATTCCCTCGCCCTCGACGGCCTGTTGCACCAGCGCTCCGGGCGGATCAACCACGACCTCAGGCTGCGCGGCGCCGACGGCCATTATTTCTGGTACATCCTGAAGGCCCGGCCGGTCGTCAGCGCCGACGGCGAGGTGGTGCGGGTCATCGGCTCGCTGGCGGACGTCACCGAGATCAAGTCCGCCGAGGAGCGCATGCTCCACGACGCCATTCACGACAACCTGACCGGCCTGCCCAATCGCGAACTGTTTCAGGACCGTCTCGACATCGCCGTTAACCAAGCGCGGGAAACCTGGCGCGGCCGCGCCGATCGCCATGGTCGTCGACATCGATCGATTTCAAGCGCATCAACGAGTCGTATCGGCCTGTCGATCGGCGACGCGACTCTGCTTGCGATCGCTCGTCGGCTGGCGCGCGACCTCAAGCCGGGCGACACGCTCGCCCGGCTGGCCGGCGACCAGTTCGGCGTGATCGTTTTCGCCGATCCGCGGCCGGCCGAGTTCGGCGAGCGGCTCGATGCGCTGCGCGCCTCCCTCGCCGCCCCAATCAGCTTCGGCGAGCGGGAGATCGCGCTCACCGTATCGATCGGTGCAGCGATATACGACGCGAAACTGCACGCCAAAGGCGGCGAACTCGTCGCCGACGCCGAGCTCGCGCTGGCCAACGCCAAGAAGGCCGGCGGCGACCGGGCCGAGCTGTTCACCCGGATCATGCGCTCGTATCGCTCGGACCGTCAGTCGCTCGAAAACGACATCCGCCACGCGCTCGAACGCGGCGAGATCACGTGCTGTTCCGGCCGATCGTGCGGCTCGAGGATCGCACGGTCGCCGGCTTCGAGGCCTTGACCGCGTTGGCGTCATCCGAGACTCGGCGTCCTCGAGGACGAGCGATTTCGGTCGCGGCGCCGAAGCGACCGGCGCGGTCGATCGATATCGGCGTCTTCGCCCTCGAGAACGCAGCGCGCGAACTCGCCGCCTGGCAGAAGGCGCTGGAGGTGAATCCGCCGATCTTCGCCACGCGTCGACGCTTCCTCGCGGCAAATGCTGGGCCATGATCTCCTGACCGACGTCCGAGCCGCGCTCAGCCGCCACTTCGTGCTGCGCGGCTCGCTGAAAATGCGGTCGCCGAAAGCCTGGTGATGGAAAACCCGGAATACGCCGCAGCCGTTCTGAGCGCGTGCGCGAGATCGGCGCCGCGTTGATGCTCGACGGTTCGGCGCCGGCTACACCTCGCTCGGCCATTTGCCGCAGCTACCGTTTCGACGCGCATGCGGATCGACGCCTCGCTCGTGCGGCCAAACGCGTTCGGCGCAACGCTCGCCGATTCTGCGTTCCGTCGTCGCCATGGCGCACGAGATCGGCATGGACGTCATCTCCGAAGGCGCGGAGACCGAGATCGGACGCCGTCGAACTCTCCCAGATCGGCTGCCAGTTCGCGCAAGGATCGGCGTTCGGCCAGCCGATGAGCGCGGCCGCGGCGCGCAAGCTCATGGGCGCTGAGCCGGGCTGACGGTAAGCGCTTGCGCTGACCGAAGCGGTGAGGCAGGCGCGCAAGTGCATGCCGGAACCGATCAAACAGGAGCCGTCCTTGTCCAATGATCTCCACGCGGCGATCAACATTGCGCGAGCCCTCCGCCTCCGAGACCCGGACTTCGACCCGGGGCGCTTCAGCGACGAGATGCGGGGACATTGGCGCTCCCTCCCCCGCCATGTGAAAGGCGGGGACAACCGCCTACGGTCCTTGCCAAGCGCCTCGCCGCGGCCAATCTGACGCTGATGAAATTCCCGCCGACCTTCCTCGACGAGATCCGCGCCCGGCTGCCGGTTTCGGAGGTCGTGGCGCAAGCGCGTGAAGCTGCGCAAGCAGGGGCGCGAATGGGCGGGCCTGTCGCCCTTCAACGCCGAGAAGACGCCGTCGTTCTTCGTCAACGACCAAAAGGGCTTCTATCACGACTTTTCTTCGGGCAAGCACGGCGACATCTTTCGACTTCCTCATGGAGACGGAGGGCCTGAGCTTTCCCGACGCGGTCGAGCGCCTCGCCGGCATGGCGGGCCTGCCGATGCCGGCAGATGCAGCCGGAGCGGCCGCGCGAGGAGACAAAGCGCGCGACGCCTGCTGGAGGTGCTGGCGCTGGCCGCGCGCCTATTCGACGCCAATGCTGCATGAGCCGGTCGGCGCGAGGGCGCGCGGCTATCTCGTCCGACCGAGGTCTGGGCCCCGCGGCGCAGCAGCGGTTCTCGCTCGGCTACGCGGCGCCCGAGCGTTTCGCGCTTGCGCGACGCGCTGGCGGCACAGGGGCGTCGGCGCCGAGCAGATGATCGAGGCGGGGCTGCTCGTCCACGGCGAAGGACATCGCCGTGCCTTACGACCGTTTCCGCGACCGGGTGATGTTCCCGATCCACGACCGCGCGGGCGAGTCATCGCCTTCGGCGGCCGGGCGATGGAGCCGGGCGCCAAGGCCAAGTACCTCAATTCGCCGGAGACGACGCTCTTCCACAAGGGTTCGTTGCTGTTCAATCACCATCGCGCGCGCAAGGCCGCGCACGACAAGCGGCGCGGATCGTCGTCGTCGAGGGCTATGTCGACGTGATCGCGATGAGCGAGGCCGGCTTTCCCGAACGTCGTCGCGCCGCTCGGCACGGCGCTGACCGCCGACCAATGCGCGCTGCTGTGGGCGATGGCCGAGCGAGCCGATCCTGTGCTTCGACGGCGACAGCGCCGGGACGCAAGGCGGCGTTTCGCGCGATCGATACGGCGCTGCCGCTGATCGGCGCCGGGCAAGAGCCTGCGCTTCGCCCTTCTGCCCGAGGGGCAGGACCCGGACGATCTCGTCCGCTCGGGCGGCGCCGGCGGCGATGGCGGAGCGCTCGAGGCGGCGCGGCCGTTCGCCGACATGCTGTTTCTGCGCGAGAGCGAACGGCAGGCCGCTTCGACACGCCCGAAAGCCGCGCGGCGCTGGAGCGCCGGCTCGACGAAGCGGCCGTCAGCGATCGTCGACGAGACGCTGCGGCGACATTACTAGGCGGACATGAGGCGACGGCTTCGGCGCTTCTTCGGCGACGAGCGCTCCGCGCATCGGCGAGCGCGGCGCTGCCGCGACCGGCCGGCGGCGAGCGGCGGCGGGAAGGCGTTTCAGCCACGCGGGCCGCGCATCGGCGTAGCCGAGACGCCCCTGCCGCCCCAGGAGCAGGCTCGCCCGCAGGGCGCGCGAGCCGGCGCGAGAGATCGTGATCCTGGCGATCGCGCTCGGTCATCCCGGCGCTGCTCGAAGCGCACTGGGAGGAACTCGCGGCGCTCGACTTCGCCGCGCCCAGGCTCGCCGCCTTCCGCGACGCGCTCGCTCGCCCAGCCGGCCGATGCGCTCGATTCGACCGAGGCCCTGGCCGGGGCACTGATCGCGGCCGGGCCGTGGCGCCGAGCGGGAGCGCATTCTTGGCCAGGCCGCCAGGACCCCGACCTGGTGGTGCCTGCGGCCCGAGGCGGCCCCGACGGACGCCGAGCACGTCCTACGGCAGAGCCTGGCCTTGCATCGGCGGGCGGGCGCGCTAAATAGGGAGCTGAAATTGGCGGAGCGGTCGCTGGCCGACGAGCCAAACGAGCAGAATTTCGCCAGATTGCTGGACATCAAGGCGAATATGGCCGATCTCGCGAACGCCGAGGCGGCCATAGAGGGTTTCGGCGACGCTGTCGGGGCGGCCAACGTCGTCGATCTGATCGCGAGGCGCGGCGGATCGAGGGTTGAGGGGCGAGCTTTGACAGGCGAGCGACATGAACGAGCGCCGTCGGCGCCGGTCGCCCGCGAGCCGGCGGCGATCTGACGTGTCGAGACCGGGCTCGCGGCTTTCGCGCGCCGGCCAGCGAGACGTGGCGTGAATGACCCGCGCGTCGGCGCGGGACGACGGAGAATACGATGGCGAAGAAGGACGAGGCGAAGGGCGAAGGCGAAGCCGCGGCCGTGGAGACGACGGACAGCCCGTTTCTCGATCTGACCGACGCCGCCGTCAAGCGGATGCTCAAGCTCGCCAAGAAGCGCGGCTGGGTGACCCAGGACGAATTGAACGCCGTGCTGCCGTCGGAGGAGATTTCCTCCGATCAGATCGAGGACATGAACGCGATGCTCAGCGAGATGGGCATCAACGTCGTCGACAGCGAGGACGCCGAAGAGGCCGAGAAGGAGACCGCCGACGCCTCCGCCGACGAGGAGGAGAGCCGAGGGCGGCGAGCTCGTCGAGACGACGCCGCTCGACCGCGGTCGCGACCCGCACTTCGGAGCCGGCCGAACGCACCGACGATCCGGTGCGCATGTATCTGCGCGAAATGGGCTCGGTCGAGCTGCTGTCGCGCGAGGGCGAAATCGCCATCGCCAAGCGCATCGAGGCGGGCCGCGAGGCGATGATCGCCGGTCTGTGCGAGAGCCCGCTGACCTTCCAGGCGATCATCATCTGGCGCGACGAGCTCAACGACGCCAAGATTCTGCTGCGCGACATCATCGACCTCGAGGCGTACCTACGCCGGGCCCGACGGCAAGAAGCCGCCGAAGATCGACAAGACCGCGCCCGGCGCGCCGCCGCGGCGCCGCAACCCGGTGCGCGACCGGCTCGCGCCCGCCACCGCGCCGGCTGCGCCGCCCGACGGCTTCGAGCGGCGACGGCGCGCCGCTGCCGGACAGTTTCGAGGACGAGGACGATCTCGAGAATTCCGTGTCGCTGTCGGCGATGGAGGCCGACCTCAAGCCGCGCGTGCTCGACGACCTTCGACCGCATCGCCGACGCCTACAAGAAGCTGCGCCGCCTGCAGGACCAGAACGTCGAGAACAAGCTCAAGAAGCGAGACGCTGTCGCCGGCGCAGGAGCGCAAGTACAAGGCGCTGAAGAAGGAGATCGTCACCGACGTCAAGTCGCTGTCGCTCAACCAGAACCGCATCGACGCGCTGGTCGAGCAGCTCTACGATATCAACAAGCGCCTGATCGGCCTCGACATTCGCCTGATGCGCATGGCGGAGGGGCACCGCATCGGGCGCGAGGACTTCCTGCGCAACTACCAGAATTCGGAGCTCGATCCGAAGTGGCTGCTGCGCGTCTCCAAGCTGACGACCCGCGGCTGGAAGGAATTCATCGCCCAGGACAAGATTACGATCAAGGACATCCGCGCCGAAATCCAGGCGCTCGCACCAGAGACCGGCCTCGAGATCCAGGAGTTCCGCAAGCTCGTCCACATGGTGCAGAAGGGCGAGCGCGAGGCGCGCCAGGCCAAGAAGGAGATGGTCGAGGCGAACCTGCGGCTCGTCATCTCGATCGCCAAGAAATACACCAACCGCGGCCTGCAGTTCCTCGACCTGATCCAGGAAGGCAACATCGGCCTGATGAAGGCGGTCGACAAGTTCGAGTACAGGCGCGGCTACAAGTTCTCGACCTATGCGACCTGGTGGATTCGGCAGGCGATCACCCGCTCGATCGCCGATCAGGCAAGAACGATCCGCATTCCCGTGCACATGATCGAGACGATCAACAAGATCGTGCGCACCTCGCGCCAGATGCTGCATGAGATCGGCCGCGAGCCGACGCCGGAGGAGCTTTCCGAAAAGCTGGCGATGCCGCTCGAGAAGGTGCGCAAGGTCCTGAAGATCGCCAAAGAGCCGATCAGCCTCGAGACGCCGATCGGCGACGAGGAGGATTCGCACCTCGGCGACTTCATCGAGGACAAGAACGCGGTTCTGCCGATCGACGCGGCAATCCAGTCGAACCTGCGCGAGACCACCACGAGGGTGCTGGCCTCCCTCACCCCGCGCGAAGAACGGGTGCTACGCATGCGCTTCGGCATCGGCATGAACACCGACCATACGCTCGAAGAGGTCGGCCAGCAATTCTCGGTCACCCGCGAGCGCATCCGCCAGATCGAGGCCAAGGCCCTGCGCAAGCTGAAGCACCCGAGCAGAAGCAGGAAGCTCAGGAGCTTTTTGGATAATTGAGCTGCGTCGCCCTCCCCTACTCGAATTGACCTGGATCGCCAAATAGTCCATCGGGCGTCGTTTGCGTTGGTCATAGTTCAACCCCGCTGCGCACACATGAATTGCGTTGTGACCTTGGTCACTGTGCGAGCCTCGGCGCCAGCCTAAAAGCTTTCAGGCGTCCGGAGAGCGGGCGCCTCATGTAAAGTATGAAGGGGATACGATAATGTCATTGGCCTCCGTTTTGGCGGCGTCCGTGGTCCTGGCTAGCCAGGTTCACTCGGCTTTCGCTGCAGAAGGGACACATGCCCGTTATCTGGCGTCGGTCGCGACCTACAAGCCGATGGCCGGATTCAACCACGTCGTCGGGGCGACTCGCTTTGTCGGCTATTTCCTGCCGTCTTTGGATGCGTGCCAGGTGACAGTGTTCGAGGCGGCGGCGAACGACGAGTCTCTTGCCACACTGCCGCGCCGGATCGATCTCGTCGTACGAGCGGGCGAGCGAAGCGAATTCGACGCGGGCGGCGGCTCGGCCCTGGCGATTGCCTGCACGGCCGACGCGGACGCGATCAAGATCGCGCCGCAAACGCGTGCGGGCGTCACCGTAGCGCCCACGACAGAAGCCATCCGGTAACACCATGGCGTCGCCCTTCGCGCGGAGTCCGCTCATCTTGGCGTCGGCTCGCGAGCCGCGCCCACGCGCACGATCCGGAACCGTCGGGCGTTAGCCGGGCTATCCGCTTGCGGCGGGCGTGGCGCGCGAGCCTTGTCAGATCTTCTTGCCGTCCGGTCCGAACTGCTTGAGATAGGCGATCACGTTGGCGACGTCTTGGTCGTTCGGCAGGCCAGGGAACGCCATCTTGGTGCCCGGCACGACCTCGCGCGGGTTATGAAGGTATTTCGTCAGCGTCGCCTCATCCCAGGTCAAGCCGGAGCTCTTGTTCGGCTCGGAATAATTGTAGCCCGGATAGGTTCCGGCCTTGCGGCCAACGACGCCATTGAGGACGGGACCGACGAAATTCTTCGCGTTCTCGCCTATCTGGTGGCAGGTCTTGCAGATTTTGAAGGACTTTTCCCCGGCCGCGGGGTCGCCGTCCGCTGAAGCCGCCGCTGCCGATGCGGCGAGGGCCAAAGCGGACATAATGGTCACGAGATAAACCCTCACCCGTACCTCCTCGTCTGCATGCGCCTCAGTCTGATTGATGGAGTCGCCGAGGCCGGCCGTTTGCGTTTGTGCGACCCTGACCGGATTCGGCGCAGGGACGCGCTCCGTTTTCCCGTGCCGACGGGGGCTCGTCAAGGAAGCCTGCGCAAAATTCACTCCGAAACGGGCTCCATGTGTCGCGTCGTCCGAACACCCCGGAAGGGGAGGTCCTCACTCTTGCGGCCCGCTGGGCGGCCTTCCTCGAGCAAGCAGGCGCCAAGCGGGCCCTGCGCCGGCGCCGAGTCCATGCCAACTTTTTGCAAGTCTACGCCAAGTTTTAGCAAGAGCAGCCCATTGCCGTTTTCAGCTTTTTCAAGGACTTGCGATGGCGCAAGGGGCCATTTTCGCAAGACCTTGCCATCCCCGCTCGTCCTCTCGTCGTCACGCGATCCGCTGTCGAAGCGCCGCGCGCCACAGGCGGCGCGACCCCGTGCTCGCGGGACGCGAGACGAACCCGACGGCGCCCTTTCGACGCTCAAGACCAGCCTATTCTCAAGCCCGGGCTATGTACATGGTTTGTTCCGATCGTTCTGTCCGAAGTTAACGGCATGCCAAAAACCGAGTCCCGGCTCGATGCGCTTCGTCTTCCGCCGCCAAAGCGCTCGCGGCGCCAACGAGGCGACGACGCGCAACGGGGGCCCGACAGGGGTTGCGCCGACGGACGCGCGAACCCGCACGAACGGAAGAGAGAACAGGGAGTTGCGTTTGAGGAACAGGGCGTTTCGATCGACGGAACAGGGCCATTCAATTGCGCGAACAGGGCATTCCCTCGCCCGAACAGGGAAGGGACCCGGTCCCGACTCGGATCTGAATTCTGACGGCGAGAACTGGCGATTCGAGCCCATCTCATGATCATCTGGCCGCGACTCAGGCTCTCGACTGAACTGCGGATTGGATACGGTGTCCCCGAAACCGAACGGCGCGGATGGCCGGCACAAGCCCGATCGGACTCGGAGGGCGGCCGTAAGGGAATGGTGGTGTTCTCGCACCAGGAATACCGGCGCCGGGCGCGTCTTTGCTCTTCTTTGAAAAAACTTCAGGCGATGCGAAGCGTCGGCCTCGGCTCGGGAATGGCGCGGCCGAGCGCCCGGGCCTCTTCGATCCAGCAGGCGATCGCGTCGTCGATGTCGCGCGCCGCCTCCTCGCGGGTGGCGCCGTCGGACATGCAGCCGGGCAAGTCAGGCGCCGTCGCCAGAATTCCTCCGTCTTCGTCGTCGGGCAAAGGTTCAATGATGACCGGGTAGTGGGACTTTGGCATTCGGATCTCACACGGCGATGAACTGCACGAGCTTCCGAATATAGACAAAGTCCCGCTTAGGCCCGTATCGCAAGCCCCGAAGGGACGGGCGATCCGGAAGAACGTGGACGCCCGGCCTTTCTGGATCGCCACTCCCTGGGCTCTTTGACCCGGGGGTCGCCAGCGATGGCGCCGCTCTTTTCGCTTTGGCCCGGTGGCTTCCCCCGGCGCCTGGAGCCATCAGCTCCCCGCCTCTCCCCGCTGGAACACGCGGCTCGCGCGGATGTCCTCTGCGGAGATCGTGGTGAGGCGCTCGAGGGTCAAATCCCGATCGCCGTCGGCGAACAGGCGATTGGCCTGTCTGAGCCTCGCCCGGTCGAGCGCATTCCGCATCGAGCGGGCGTTGGCGAACAGCGGTTGCGTGCGTCTGAGCGGGATGTACTCCATGAGCGCCTGCCTGGCGTCGTCGCTGAGCTGGTAATTCAGCCCGGCGAGCATCTTCTCGCCGATGGCGAGGAGGTCGTCGTCCGAATGGTCGGGGAAGTCGATGTGGTGGGCGACGCGCGAGCGGAAGCCCGGATTGGAACGGAAGAAGCGGTCCATCTTGTCGGCGTAGCCGGCGAGGATGACGACAAGGTCGTCGCGGTTGTTCTCCATCACCTGCAGCAAAATCTCGATCGCCTCCTGCCCGTAGTCGCGCTCGTTCTCCTGCCGGTAGAGGTAATAGGCCTCGTCGATGAACAGGACGCCGCCCATCGCCTTCTTCAACACCTCCTTGGTCTTCGGCGCGGTGTGGCCGATGTATTGGCCGACCAGGTCGTCGCGCGTCACCGCGATCAGATGGCCGCGGCGGACGTAGCCGAGCCTGTGCAGGATCTCGGCCATGCGGGTGGCGACGGTCGTCTTGCCGGTGCCCGGATTGCCGGTGAAGCTCATATGCAGCGTCGGCGCCTGCGCGTTCAGCCCGAACTTCGCCCGCACCCGGTCGACGAGCAGCAGCGCCGCGATCTCGCGGATGCGGCTCTTGACCGGGGCGAGGCCGACGAGCTCGTCATCGAGTTGCTGCAGCACCGGACCGACCCCGGACGCCGCGAACTCCTCGGCGAGGCTGATCCTTGCCGGCGCCGGCGACGGTTGCGCCTCCGCGTTCATCCGTAGCGCTTCCCTTCCGGCCGATCGAGGCCGTAGCCGCGCACTGAATAGCGTTGCGTGCGGCCGGGGCCCGCGGTGCGTTCGAGCCGAAAACCGTCCTCCTCCTTCGGCCGGTTGACGATGAACGACAGGCGCACCAATTCCCGGCCGTGGCTCGAGTCGAAGGCGGAGAGACGGATGTACTTGTCGCCGTGGATCTTGCGGCAAGCCTCGAGCTCCATCAGCGCGCCCTTGGCGTCGCGGAGGTCGAACATCGGCAGGCCCCACATCTCCCAGTAGGTGTTGCGCGGATGCGGGTCGTCGGTGAACTCGAGGTTCACCGCCCAGCCGTTATCGAGGCAATACTGGACTTGCGCGAGGATGTCGTCGTCGGTCAGGTCGGGGAGGAACGAGAAGCAGCCCTGGGTGATGCGCATGGATCCAACTCCTGAATTCATTGGCGGGACGGCGGTTTCCCGCCAGAGATAGGAGCGCCGCGACGAAGCCGTCGCACGAGTCGTCGCTCCACGCGGCCGGAGCGGTTCGCCGGCGCTCGCGCTCGGACATCAGACGGACGCCTGCGGCGTCGGGGCGAAATCGAGCTGGTCGGTCGAGGCGTAGTTGAAGCTGACGTCGCCCCAGACGTCGAGCGCCTGGCGCAGCGGCGTGCAGCTCTTGGCGGCCTCGGCGAGGATCGTCGGGCCTTCATGGACGTAGTCGCGCCCGATGTTGCGCGCGAAGATCATGGCTTCGAGCGCGACGCGATTGGCGGTCGCGCCGGCGGCGATGCCCATCGGGTGTCCGATCGTGCCGCCGCCGAACTGCAGCACGACGTCCTCGCCGAGCAGGTCGAGGAGCTGGTGCATCTGCCCGGCGTGGATGCCGCCCGAGGCGACCGGCATCAGCTTGCCGAGCGACGCCCAGGGCTGATCGAAGAAGACGCCATGCTCGAGCCGCATCGGATTGAAGTCCTCGCGGCAGATGTCGTAGTAGCCCCGCGTCGTCGCCGGATCGCCTTCGAGCTTGCCGACTACGGTGCCGGCGTGGATGTGGTCGACGCCGGCGAGCCGCATCCACTTGGCGATCACCCGGAACGACACGCCGTGCGTCTTCTGCCGGGTGTAGGTCGAGTGTCCGGCCCGATGCAGGTGCAGGATCATGTCGTTCCGGCGCGCCCATTTCGCCATCGACTGGATCGCCGTATAGCCGATCACGAGATCGATCATCACGATGCACGAGCCGAGGTCCCTGGCGAATTCGGCGCGCTCGTACATGTCCTCCATCGTGGCGGCCGTGACGTTGAGATAGGAGCCCTTGACCTCGCCGGTCGCCGCTTCCGCCTTGTTGACCGCTTCCATGCAATAGAGGAACCGGTCGCGCCAATGCATGAACGGCTGGGAGTTGATGTTCTCGTCGTCCTTGGTGAAGTCCAGCCCGCCCTTCAGCGCCTCGTAGACCACGCGGCCGTAGTTGCGTCCCGAGAGCCCGAGCTTCGGCTTGACCGTCGCGCCGAGCAGTGGACGACCGAATTTGTCGAGCCGCTCGCGCTCCACGACGATGCCGGTCGCTGGCCCCTGGAAGGTCTTCACGTAGGCGATCGGCAGCCGCATATCCTCGAGTCTGAGCGCCTTGAGCGGCTTGAAGCCGAACACATTGCCGATGATCGAGGCTGTGAGGTTGGCGATCGAGCCGGGCTCGAACAGATCGAGATCGTAGGCGACGTAGGCGAAGTACTGGCCTTCCGCCCCTGGAACGGGATCGACCCGGTAGCATTTGCCGCGATATTTCTCGCAAGCCGTCAGCCGATCCGTCCACACCACCGTCCAGGTCGCGGTCGAGGATTCGCCGGCGACCGCGGCGGAGGCTTCGATCGGGTCGACCCCCTCCTGCGGCGTGACGCGGAAGCAGGCGATGACGTCGGTGTCGCTCGGCGTGTAGTCGGGCTCCCAATAGCCCATCTTGCGGTATTGCATGACGCCGGACTTGTAACGGTCCTTTCCCTTGACGGTCTCAGGCGACTGTATGTTCATGGGGTTTCATCCTCCCTGACCGGCGCGGCGGCAAACTGGTCTTGGAGACGGTTTACGGCCCAGGAAGGTTTGATTTAAGTTCATTGTTTAAACAGGTACGTTTTAGTGGACTAAAACAATGCTTCGCCCTGTCACCCTGCATCAGTTGCGCCTATTCGCTGGTCTTGAGCGCCACATGAACATGACCCGGGCGGCCGAGGAGGCGCATGTGACGCCCTCGGCCTTCTCCATTCAGATCAAGCAACTGTCTGCGGCGCTCGACCTGCCTCTGCATGAGCAGGTCGGCAAGCGGCTTTTTCTGACCGACGCGGGCCGGGTCGTCGCCGCGGCGAGCCGGGACGTGCTCGAGCGGCTCGACCTGCTCGGCATGGAACTGGCGGAAATGCAGGGGCTGAAGCGCGGCCGGGTGCGGGTCGCGATGATCACCACCGCCAAATATTTCGCCACCCGACTGATCGGCGACTTCTGCCGCGCCCACCCGGAGGTCGAATTCGCCCTCGAAGTCGTCAATCGCGAGCAGATCCTGGAGCGGATGCGGCTGAACCTCGACGATCTCTACATCATGGGTCAGGCGCCGGACGAACTCGACATCGTGGCGACGCCGTTCGCCGACAATCCCCTGGTCGTCCTCGCGCCGGCGGATCACCCCCTCTGCGATGACGCCGCGATCGCCCCGGCGCGCCTGGAACGCAAGTCCTTCATCCTGCGCGAGCCCGGGTCGGGAACGCGGCAGGCGACGGAGCGGTATTTCGCGGAGCACGCCATTCGTCCAGCGACCCGCATGACGCTCGGCAGCGACGAAACCATCAAGCAGGCCGTCGCGGCCGGTCTCGGACTTGCCGTGCTCTCGCGCCACGCCCTGACGCTCGACGCCGCCGAGGGCCCGTTGCGCGAACTTGACGTGCAGGGTTTCCCGATCTGGCGGCGCTGGTACGTCGTCTATCTCGCCGACAAGCGCCTTTCCCCTTTGGCGAGGGCCTTTCTGAAGCTCCTCGAGGACTCGCGCCCGCCGCGCCCGGACCCGGATAGCGGACCCACCGGGCCGAGCGATCCGAGATGGCGCGGGCGCCGCCCGCCCTGAGAGCCGTCGCCGTACCGGACTGTCGCCGCAACTCCGTCCGCAATTGCGCGACTGCATAGCCCGCAACTCGGTCTGGAGGTTGCCGCCGGCCTCGGGCGCAGGCAGACTGGCGCTCATTCGGTCGTCCGGGAGTCTGTGCGATGCAACTGATCGGCATGCTCAATTCGCCCTATGTCCGGCGGGTGGCGCTCGCGCTGATCACGGCGAAGGTTCCGTTCGAGCACAGGCCGATCTCGCTCTTTCGCCATATCGATGCGTTCTCGGCGATCAATCCGCTTCTGAAAGCGCCAACCCTGGTCGCCGACGACGGGACCGTGCTGGTTGAATTCGACGCTGATCCTCGACCATCTCGCCGCACTTTATCCGGCGGTCGCCGCGCTGACTCCCGAGGCGCCGGCGAGATCGGGCTCGGGCGCTGCGGCTGACCGGCCTTGCGCTGGTCGCAATGGAGAAGGCGGTGCAGCGGCATTACGAGCGGGCGTTACGTCCCGAAGACAAGCGCCATCAGCCGTGGGTCGACCGCGTCATGGGCCAGCTCCACGCGGGGCTCGGGGCGCTCGATCGCGAGCTGCCGGAAACCGGCTGGATTGCCGGCGACCTCGGCCTCGCCGATATCGCCGCCGCCTGCGCCTACGGCTTCGCCGCGGGCACGGTCGGCGACGTGGTCGATGTCGGCGCCTATCGCAAGCTCGCCGCCTTCTCGGCGCGAGCCGAGGCGCTTCCCGCGTTCCGCGCCGCGCCGGCCGAGGACGGCGTCGCCGCGTCGCTCGCGCGCTGAGCCGCGGCGCGCCCCCTCCGCGTGCGGCGCTCCACGCCGCAAAAAATCCTTATGGCGTCGCTACAGGGGCCGCTGGGCACACGCCGAAGAGTAGAGTCATGACGTCGGACGCAGGTTTGATTCCCGAAACGATTTCCCAGTTGGAGGGACGCGAGAAACAGGACGAGGTTATCAAAGCTCCGTCGCCGCCGCCGGCGGAGACGGAGGTCAAGACCGAGGCCGCGGCCCCGTCCGCCCAAGCCGTTTCCGCCACTGTCGAAGCCGAGAGCCCGGCGAAGGCGGCGTCGATGTCGGACGCTGCGCTTCCCGGCGAAGCGAGGACGGACAGCGTCGCCGAAGAGCCCGGAAGGGACGCCGCCGCCGGGCAGGGCGTCGCCTTGACGCCGGCGGCGCTTGCATCCTTCGACCTGACGCCGGCGCGCCCCGGCGGCTCGCTCGGCGACGCCGAGGCGGCGCTCGAGCGCCGGGACTACGCGACGGCCAGACTTTTGTTCCAGACGATCGGACGGACCGACGCCGCCAAGGCGATCGAAGACGCCCTGGCGGCGCTCGATCGCAAGGACTACGCGATCGCAGGGCGCCTGCTCGAGGCGCTCGGGCCGCGCAAATCCTTGGCCCCGGCGGAGGGAAGCGAGGCGCCCAAATCCGATCAGGAGAAACCGGCGTCACCGCCGTCGGTCGAGGTCGTCCCGGTTGTCGAACCGGACGATCGCCGGCCGTCGGTCCTCGCGGCGCCCGCGACGCGGCGCGGACGGAAGCCTCTCGTGGTTGCGGCCGGGCTGGCAATTCTCGCCCTCCTCGGCGCGTGGGCGCTTTATGGCAGGCACGGCGGAACCGTCGCCTCAGCGGGAGGCGAGGCGGCTACGGCGCTCGACTCGAGCGGCGGTCCCGTCAAGGCGTCGTCGAAGCCCGACGTCGGCTCCGCTGCAGGCGACGACGGGCGCTCCGAAGCGCACGATTTCACGGCCGCGCTCGCGCAGTTGACAAGCCGGCTCGATCGTATCGAGAGCAATTACGGCGCGCGGCTCGATCAACTCGGGCAGCGCTCCGACCCGAACGCCTCCGCCCGCCTGGTCGCTCTCTCGGCCCGGCTCGACGGGTTGGAAAAGAAGGCGGCGGCGCCGGCGCCGAATTCCAGCGAGCTCGGCGAACTCGGTACGAAGCTCGAGAAGCTGGAAAAGAAGGTCGCAACGGCGACGCCTTCCGCCAAGGAGATGTCCGACCTTGCCATGCGGGTGGAAAACCTCGAGAAAAGATCCGCCCCGGCGCTCGACGGTCCGACAAAGCCCGACGCGGGCGTGGCGGCCAAACGCGCAAGCGCGGCGGCGAAGGCGGAGCCGCCCGTCCCGAACGGCGACGCGCGCCCGGGGGCCAAACCTGTGTTGCGGAACTACAGCGTCGCGGACGTTCAGGATGGCTTTGCGGTCGTTGAAAGCCGCTACGGCACACAGGAGGTCGGGCCCGGAGATTTCATTCCGGGGGCGGGCCGAGTGCTGCGCATCGAAAGGCGGGGCGGCGAGTGGTACGTGCTCACCAGCAACGGCGTGATCGGGCGCGGGGCCGGACCTTATCCGGCGCCTCGAAACTAAAGCCGACTTCGGTCCATTTGCCTCCGACGCCGCTTTCGGCCGGACTGGCGGTTCCGTGATCGCCGACATCGAGCGGCGCGTCTCGTCTGCGCCGCTCGGCCAGGCGTATGAGCTCAGACGAATTTGACCGCGCTCGGGTTGGCGGTGAGCGTGGCGGCGCTGACGCCGGTGAAAGTAAGGCTGTCGCCCCACTTGTCGGCGATCGCGAAGGAGGCGTTCGAACTCGAGGAAACATGGCTGAGGACCGCTGCGAGGTCCTGGGCCTGGGTCATGGCGCCGGTGAGATAGGAGAAGTCGGAGGTCGACAGGACCAGCGTGTCGGCGTTCGCCCCCGAGGCCGCAAAGCCGTTGATCGTTTCCTGGCCGTACCCTTTGCTGAAGACGAAGGTCTCCGCGCCGGCGTTGGCGTTGCCCGCCTGGATCGTCTCGTTGGCGTGATAGGCGAGCTTGAAGGAGCCGTTGCCGATCGCCAAGGTTTCGGCCTGCCCGGCGCGGGTGAGCGTGACGTTGCGTTCGATAGAGGTCGATTTCGTTCGCCGTCGCGCTCAGGTTCAAATCGTCCGCGGCGACGTTGTTGGCGTAATATACCGAATGATAGGAGGAATAGGCCTGGCCCTTGACGTTGGTGTAGAGATATTCGAACGCCGAACCGGACCGGACGGTCGAAACGGAAAGCGCGGCGCCGTTGGCGACGTCCGTCGCGGACTGAGTGGGGCTGAGGGCGAAATTGGCCGCGCTGAGATTGAATTGGCCGCTGATGTCGATGGTCATGTCGGGCGACGTATCTCCGGCGAGCGCCACCTGGACGACGGTCATGTTGTGGATCGGGTCCAGTTGGTAGCGCACCTGGGCGCCGGCGCTGGTGAAGGCGTTCGTGCCGATGAAGGTGAAGGCCTGCACGCCGGCGGCCGTCAGGTTGGCGTCGATGTGGCTGAGATCGATGACGTCCTTGGCGACGCTGAAATCGAGGTTGATCCAGTCCGCCGCGAAAGGCGTGGAGTCGGCGGGCGAGAGGTAAGTGTAGATATTGGCCCCCGCGCCTCCGAAAATGTATTGCCGGCCGAAGCCGCCGACGAAGATGTTTTCGTGTGAGCCGCCTATCAGGTGGGCGCACGGGCTGCCGTACAGGGTCGTCGGGCCGGTCTGCGTTTGGGCGTTGATGGTGGATCCGGCGGTCGAGACGAGGAGATACGGCGTCGACAGCCCGGCCGCCTTATCGGCCGCCCATGCGTCGGTGGAGTAGGCCGGGTTGGTGTAGTCGAAGATGACGTTTCCGCTCGTGGTCACGCCGGACATCGGGCCGGGATAGAAGGATCGCCCATATACGCTGAAGCCGAGGTAGTTGTCGGCGATGGCGATATTGCTGGACGTGCCGGATCCGGCGTTGCCGGCGTCGATGACGGACGTGCCGCCGATCAGGTAATTGCCGGTGACCGTCACGTTGGCGACGTTGCCCAGTTCGGAGGTGATGCGAATGCAATCGTTGGCGTAATTGACCGAGTTCGGATTGGTCGTCCAGTCGATGAAATTGTTTGAGATGGTCATCGGCGTCGTGCTGTTGGTGATCCAGATCGCGTCCGGATGGAGCCCGCCGCTCGAATAGCCCGCGCCGGAGAAGTAGTTGCCGGAGATGACGCCTCCGCCCGTCACGTCGACGCCGTCGGCCGGCGTATCGATGAAGCGATTGTTGGTGACAGTGATCGGGGTCTTCGACGTTATCCAGGCGCCGAGCTTGGCGGGGATGCCCTGACTGTCGAACGTGCAGTTGGTTATGGTGGTGTTGGTTCCGCTGTTGACCTGGATGGCGTCGTACCCTGTCGTGGCGGTGAAGCTGCAATTCTCGATCGTGACATTGCTGGCGCAGACATAGACGGTCGCGTTGCCGAAGTCATAGCCGCTGATGGTCGCGCCGGCCTGGGTGATGTAGACCACATTGGTCTTGGCGTTATAACTCACAGGGCCGCCGGAGCTGGGAAGAGAGGACAGCGGCTTGAGCGAGGCGGCTGCAAGCGGATTGCCTGCCGGCGTGTCGATGCCAGGGAGTCGCACGCCCGGATCGGCGTTGCGAAGCAGCTGAAGTTCGGCGCTCGTGTACATAACAGGCCTTTCGACATATCAACGAAGCGGCTTCGCTATATGGGCGTGATCGTTTCCGGCTGAGCTAACGGTAAGTCGTCCAGCGAACGGTTCGAGGTTAGAGACCGTTTTGCGCCTACAGTCAAACAAGAGTTTTGCAAGGGCCAAGGAATAATCAGTTTATGCGGGACGAGCGTACAGTGTAAACATACACTTTTCGGTCTGGGCTCTCTAAACTATAGAGGATTTATTGCCACGTATCGATACCGAATGGCTGCCGGCTGGATCCTGGTTTGGTCAGAACAGCCGGCGTCTCGGGTCAGTTGTGTTGACGAACACACAACCGATCCTCCCGTCAACAACCTCAGGTTGCCGGGCGGGCTGTGGCGCGGCGCCCGGAATGCTGAAAGGACTTTCAGCCGACGACGATTGAGTCTGGTCAGCCGGCCCACAGAAGACGCGGCCGGTAACGGCATCATGGCGCGCCCACGCCAGCGCCTCGGTCGATTTGTCGCACCGGCCCTTGCCCGCTCGGCGCAACGCGCGTCCGCGGGCTTGGTTCTGAAGTCCAAGATTGACAATTCGACACGTTTTCAGTTCTGGGGAGCGAGCCCGACTTTGAGAGATCACGCTCGCGGTACCGAGAGTTGAGGATTGGTCGACCCAACGACTGCGCTCACAAGGGCTAAGTCGACCACGTTCGCCCGGCTGGCGCGCCAATCGAACCGAGAAGGCGACGACAATCTTCAGGCTGCGTTGTTCTTCGATCTCGAGATCGAAAGCCCGCCGAAAAGCCAGAATCGCAGGGCGGACCACGATCGGACCGTCAGAAACGGGCGTTCGAACGCCAGGAAGAAAACAAAAGCGAAGCCGATCGTGACCGGAACAATCACGGATGCGACGACTGCATATCGCAGAAAAGGATTCTCGATCGGAGGAGAGAACATCAGGAGCGTGACGAGCGGCACGTGCACCAGATAGAGGCTGTAGGAGAACCGGCCGAGGAAGTCCAACGGGCGGGAACTGAGAGCCCGGGCGGCGATCGACGGAGTTTCCGCGAGCCCGACGAAAAACAGCGCCACGGCAAAGCCGACGGCGATGTCGACCCAGAAGTAGCGGGCAGCCACCCAGGGAAAGCCGAACAGGAGGACAAGTCCGATCAGACCAGCGACGATTGCGCCGGCGGCCCAGGCGAGCGGCCAACCGCGAAACCGGCGGTCCGGCGACGACGCCGCCTCCACCGCCCAAACCCCGAATGCGAAGCAGGCGTAAAGCTGGAGACTGAGATGGTCGAGCCGGCTCAGGGCCGCCACGTTCTGGGCGAGCAGGTGGGCGGCCACGACAATTGCGAGCACAGACAAAGCCGTAACGACCGGCGAGCGCGCGCGGGTGAGCATCAACATGAGCGGGAAGAACAAGTAGATTTGCGCTTCGACCGCGATCGACCAGAACGCCGAATTCGGCGTGTTGCTCTGGATGATGTCGTGCACAAGCAGGCCGTGCACGACGAGGGACCGCACGTTCACCTCGTGACCCGGCGCCTCGACCAGCAGGAAGTGGTCGACCGCCAGCGAGAACAGGAGCGCGACCCAATAGGGTGGAAGAATGCGCCATGCGCGGCGCCGGAAAAATCCCGAGGCGCCGTCCTTGAGGCGATTGCCGCGGTGCGCTGGCTGAAGCCCGAGGGAGAAACCCGACACCACGATGAAGACGACGACGGAAAGCTGGCCGTACATCAGCCAGCCGAGGCCGAAGGGCCCGGGATTTTCCGGAAATCCCGGAAAGAGGCCAAGATAGATGTGATGGAGCATCACGTAGGTCGCGGCGCAAGCGCGAACGCCGTCGAGCCACTCGATGCGCGCACTTCGTTGATCCGGGCTCACGCGAGGAGTGGGCAAAGCGTCGTCTTCTGCCGTTGCCAGTTTGCCGCCTCCATTGTTCGGGACTTGGTTGGCGGCGGGAGCAGGCTCGACAGGGCAATCGACCCCCGCGTCGCTTCGACCCGATATGGGCGATGATCGGCAGCGAAGTCAACCCGTGGCGGAGGCGGGGGTAGCGCCGCGCCCAATCCGAAATTTGGGTCCTGTGAGACACACGGCGTCTCCTCGGTAGGAGGAGCCATCGCACCGTGCTAGGGGGATCGCGAGGGTCCTTGCTCCGGAGCCGCCCGCAGATGAATGCAGAGACGGATGCGATAAATCGGAGGGAGAACGTGCCCCCGAAATTGCTTCCTGGTCGCCGTATTGACATTGATCATGTGAAGGCGATCGCGATAATATTAGTCGTGCTTGGGCATATCTGGGATCCGAACGGAACCGGCTGGTCTGATAAGATGAAGTTTTTTATCTATAATTTTCATATGCCTCTTTTCATGTATCTAAGTGGGTTTGCATTTTTTCTACTATTTCTCTCGGAAGAGCAGACTCCATGGTTACGCGTACGCTCGCTAGAACGAGACAAATCGTCTCCTGGTCCCATTTATCGTCATGGCCGTCGATCATCGTTAACATAAAATATTATTTCGTACATTGCGCCAATGCATAGCGACGGAATTCGGTTATTTGGATGGATATCGGTATATTATATTCCATACGGAGAGAAGTCCGGCATTGGACTTATGGTACCTTGCAACTCTTTTTATATTCTCTATCATTCACGTATGGACATACTGAAAATTAGGCGGTCGCTTGTGTACGCTAACCGGTCTCGGACTAATGCTATATTGTTATTTCGCTTATGCGGCGAAAGAGTGTCTGATTACCAATGATTTTTTATCTGGTAGGATCTGTTGGTTCTATATTTTCTTTATGATGGGATGCCTGGCCGCTCTGCACTGGGGAATCCTCCAAAAATTGCTCCGCGATTGGTGGTGGGTCGCCGGGATCGGGTTCGTCGTCGTTCAATACTTCAGCCAGTATCTACCGGTTCTGTGGGGGGAATGGGATATCTGATTATAGGGACCTTAAGTATAGGGCTGTTTCTCATGGATATGCCCAAATCGGAGGCCGTCAGGGGGAATCATTTTACAACATCATTTCTCGCAATACGTTGATCATATATTTGCTGAATTCAATGATAATAGCTGCCGCGTTCCCGGTGCTGAAGAGTTTTTTCGACGTGTCCGAGCAAATGATTATCTTCTATATCATCTTGCTGCCGTTGGGGTTGCTCGTTCCGATTGCCATTCGCGAGCTTCTGGTTCGGTCCGGCCGATTTCCAAAACTCGTTCGTTACATCAGCTAACCGGAACCGGCGCGCCGGTCCTCGCCCCTGTCCGCGGTTGCTACCGGACATCGGGCGGCCGGTGGCGCAGAACGAAACATCAACGGACCGCCCGCTGCCCATGAGGCTCGCGCCCGGACGATTTGCGGTTCCCGGCCCCGCGTCGCCTTGGTCCTGGTCCGACGACCGCTTTCGCGTCTCGTGGGTTTACATAAAGCGCATTGAGCGCCATGACGCAGGCCGTGAGGTAATACATCAATTGGAAATTCTCTTTTGTCGCCAGCGTCATGCGATAAGTGAGAAAGGCGGTCAGTGCGCTTGCAAGGCCCCCCATCAGCGTACCTCGCCACGAAAAGTCGGTCATGTAACGCCTGATGGCGACCCAAATCGTAAACAGGATCGCGCCGAAAAAGGCGACCGCGCCAGTCACGCCGGTCTCGACCAGCACTGCCAACAGTCCGCTATCGACGGAGTAAAAATCCGATCCAGGGGAGCTATATTGAATGATGTCGGCGGCCATTCCAAAGCCGTGGCCGGTGACAGGGCTATGTTCGATCTTGGGTATCCCAATTTGCCATTCAATGTGTCGTCCGTCGTTGCTGTACTGCTCGGCGCCGCCGCCGAGGACTCGGATATACACGGCCGGCACGAACAGGAGCGCGAAAACCACTGCCACGAACCCGCTGACGCCAACACGCCGAGAAGCGCCGGCATGATCCGCGTACGGTCCGCCAGGTAGCTCCGGACGACCCAGGCGGAGGCAAAAAAGCTCCCGCTGACGATCAACATGACCAGTCCGCCGCGCGATTTCGTCATCAGGATCCCGG